>ONEF01000003.1 GCA_900316795.1 uncultured Bacteroidales bacterium
GAGCCTAACAGCCAAGTGCGCTTGGTGTATTAGGCTACACCAAAGGGTTATAATGTCTGCAAGCAGACTCGTTACGGCTTACTTCTCCCAAGGTTCAGCTCCAAGGTATCTGTTCAGATACATCTGGTCAATGGCATTAGGCGTTTGACTGATGTAGGTTTGAACGTAACCGATGGCTTTACGTTTCTTCTCTTCGCTGAAGGATTCCCAAATGGAGAGCGATTCGTTGCGATAGGTACCGAGTTTGGGATATACCGCTTCGATTGCATCAAGTGGGAGCGATTCCTCAACAGCTTCTGATGCTTCGGTAGCATCGTCTGCGATTTGCTGCGATTCGCTATCAGTTGCAGTTACTTTCTTGACAGCCTTCTTCTTTGTAGCCGACTTCTTGCCCATGGCATTGGTCGTATTGATTTCGCTGCGTTTTGCAGAAGACTCACGCTGCGTTTCAATGCTGGAGCGAAACAGAGTGAAGATTGCTTTCAGCGCACTATTGCTGAACGAAGGAGCAATACCTTTGTTGGCATACTGGGCGATGGCTTTTGCCATCTGCCCAGCTTCCTTATCATCAAGTTCAGCCAACATCACAAGATGATCAATAGGAATAATAAAATTTTTCATACACTACATTTTTGTGGGCTTTCGCCCGGTTTAGTAATAGTTTAAATTTTCACATAGTAGCCTTTGCACGTTCGCTTGAGTCGTCCGTCTTGAATGAACTTGTCAATCCATTTGTAAGCAGTACTGGCGCATAGCGACGGGCATTGACACCTGATTCAGGAAGTCTCAAGGAATTCTTTATTCCAGAAGAAGATAACTTCACATATATGTATGCGGAATGATACAGTAGGGTTTCGCTGATACATAACACAGAGAAGAAATCAGTTTCTGAGCACTCGAGCAGCAGATGCCCATCCGGTGATTTGGTTTCTGGGGGAGCATCATCAAAAGTGCGTATAATAGTAAATTAAACATGATCCTCTTCTTCCTCCGCCACCTGTTGATTTTGAAAACAAGGAAAGCGTCAAGGCTTATTGCTTTTATGCAGATGCAAAAAACAAGAACAAATCCGCTTCTGGCATTGTGAGAAAAACTATGGGAATGAATAACAATGAACTCTCTAACGGAGAGACCGCTTTAAAGTTTTTCGACGACACCATTCAGCCAGACGGGTTGTATCTGCTAGATGAACCCGAGAATTCTCTGTCTTCGGAAAACCAGGAACTTGTAGCAAAAATGATTGCAGGAATGGCAAGGTTCTACAACTGCCAGTTCGTAATATCATCACACTCTCCGTTTTTCCTTTCTATCGGGAATGCCAAGATATATGATCTGGATTCATATCCCGTAAAAGTTACAAGGTGGACCGATATACCTAATATCAGAATCCTCCACGATTTCTTCAAAGAACAAGAACAAGAGTTTTAGTTCTGCCGGATTCAGGCAAGGTGAAATATTTTTCAACATTTTTCGGGAAATCTATGTAACCATCGGCGAAAAGTCTCGTAATTATTAGTGCCGTAACGATTTTTTTAGGGAAGGATTTGAGCGTTGGAGCGGAGTTTTTAGGTTCATTGACTCATAATCATGTAAAACTATGAGCAATAACCTGATGTTTCAAACCAACGACACATTCACCGCCAAAAGCGGAGCGGCAGTCCGCTTTGAAGACATCTTTGAGGGTATCAGCAAGGAGATAAGCAGATACCGGTTCAAGGGCGGGAGACACCTTTCTGACCAGGAGATTGAAGACCTGCGTCAGGAAGCCTTCAAGAAGGCGATAATCTCGGTTGGGTCATATGATCCGCAGAGAAGTTTCGGATGTCCCCAGGCGTATGGATACGCTATCGCGCTCAGCTGCGAGAAGAATGTCTTCAGGAAAACTGCCAGACGCAACTCTGTCCTGTCTTCCCAACCGGCAGAGTGTGAAGGCGGTGAAGAATTCGGTTCCGACCGCGAGTTTGAAAGCAAGGAGGCCTTGTCCTACATCAAGAGCAAGATTGCCAAATTGCCGAAGAACCAGCGCAAGGTCCTCGAATTGAGCATTCAAGGAGTTGAGCCTGAGAAGATTTCACAGCTTCTCGACTGTTCCCAGAATGCAGTCTACTCCAGACTCTGCAGAGCAAGACTTGCAATTGCAGAAGCACTTGGCAAGACGTTCCTGTCCGAGTACGGATTCGGGACAAAAACAAAAACCTGCAATATCAGCCGCACTGAAAACAGTACGGCTGTTATTTTTTTGAAAGAATTGTCATCGCGATGGGTATATAGAGTAGAAAGGATTTTGAAATTATGGGAACAACAAAGATTGGGGGACATTTTTGCAAAGACTGCAAGATTTTCACAGACAAGGTGGAAGACTCGGCCATGGAGCAGATCCGGGAGCTTTTGGACAATCCTTTGTTCAGGGGTGGCAAGATGAGGATAATGCCGGATGTGCACGCGGGAAAAGGCATTGTAATAGGCTATACCTGCCGCGTGGAAGATTTTGTGAACCCTGAGCACGTGGGGCTAGACATAGGTTGCGGAATAGACACAGAAATCTTCGACAGGCCACTGCCCGAGAAAGACTACGCCCTGTTTGAGCATCGCCTGAGGAAAGAGGTGCCGATGGGGTTTGACATACACAAAGACAGGCAGTTTGAGATGAAGCCGTTTCTGAAGTTCATGCGCCAGGAACTCAACCGCGCTTACCAGTCGTCAGGAGGAAGAATAGACATCATAGAGTGGAACAGCGAGCAGGAGGCCTTTGACTGGATGAAGACAGTGGGCATTCAGCCGGCGGTTTTCCTCAAGTCTCTTGGAACCCTGGGCGGCGGAAACCATTTCATGGAGTACGAAGAGGGGGAAGACCGCTGGGCCTTTACCGTGCATACCGGTTCCAGAGGCCTGGGCAGCAAGGTTTTCGGCAAGTGGAACAGGATAGCCTCAGCCAAGGGCGGATATCTATTGGGAAATGAACTCAGGGCATACCTTACGGATATGGTAATCACCCAGGCCTACGCAAAGTACAACCGCAAGTTGATACTGGACAAGGCAGCGGAAATAATGCACAAGATCTGCAGAGGCAAGGTGGACGGCATAATCAACACAGTCCACAACTACGTGGACTTCAGAGATATGGTTCTTAGGAAAGGAGCTATCCGCTCGTATGAGGGAGAGCTGATGGTAATGCCGTTCAACATGAGAGACGGCATAGCGATTTGCCAGGGCCTGTCCAACGAAGACTGGAACTGGTCCGCCCCGCACGGATCCGGAAGGCTTATGTCCAGAACCCAGGCCCACAGGCAGCTACAGATGAAAGGCTACAAAGAGGAAATGCAGGGCGTGTACTCCACAAGCATCTGCCCGGAAACAATAGACGAGTCACCCTCTGCCTACAAGCCTACGGAAGATATTCTTCAAGCCATCACCCCTACCTGCAAGGTTCTATACCGCCTGCGCTCGAAAATAAACTTGAAGGGAAAATAAATCATTCTTTGCCAGTATTTGGCAAACTGGGGGTTTACTTTTGCCGCAACAAACAAATCAAGTGTATTTGAAACTGATATGAGAGATTTTGCGGCAATAGACTTTGAAACGGCTAATTTTCAGTTCACTAGCGTTTGCAGCGTGGGCGTGGTAATAGTCAGGAATGGAGAGATTTCGGATTCGTTTTATTCGCTTATCCAGCCAGAGCCCAACTACTACAACCGTCTAAATACCAGCATTCACGGGCTACGGCGCAAAGACACGGAGGAGGCTCCGGTATTCCCCAAGGTCTGGAAAGAAGTGGAGGAGCTACTTTTGCTCAGCGATGAAGACGCCAAGAGGCTGGGACGCCCCTATTTGCCGCTTGTAGCTCACAACAAGGCGTTTGATGAAACCTGCCTGAGGGCAGTGTTCCAATGCTACCAGATGGACTATCCTGAGTATGATTTCTACGATACTCTCTGGGCTTCAAGACGAGTGATGCCGGATCTTGAAAACCATCAGCTTCAGACCGTTGCCCGGGCCTGCGGCTATTGCCTGGAGCATCATCACCACGCTCTGGCAGATGCAGAAGCCTGCGCCGCAATCGCAATTAAAATACTGTAATCTATCGCTGAAGAATGCTGTCCAAGACGGGATAGATTTCCTCCTCAGCTTTATATGGATGAATGATGAAGTACTTGTCTCCGGTCAGCATAGCGGAAAGAGTAGTTCTTGCTTTGTTATAAAAGATGTGCACCAGCTTTCCGAGTTTCTCGGCAAAGGCCAGTTCATACCCTACTCCCAGAGACGGCGTGGTACACTCGGCAATCACCAGATCTGAATCGCTGAGCCAGCCGGTATCCTGAAGATAAATGGCAACATCCTTTCTTCCCTTTGAAAAACCTTTGGGAGTTGAACCCTCGTGTTCGCTCAAAGACAGATCCCCCACATGTTCTGTAAGAACAGTATCCGTCTTCTGAATATACTCTATAATGCGCTTGTAGAGAGCCGCATCCGCCCGTCCTCCACGAATCGAGCCTGCAAAATAAACCTTCAGTCCCGCCATAAGAAACCTTTTTGCAAAAATACTGAGTTTTGGTGCAATTAAACGAAAGTTTGCAAGTAAAAATTTTTGCCGAACACAACTATGCCGTTTTATTGCAAAGAGACTGCATAGGTTTGCTAAAGGAAAGCAAGAAGAAAAAACATGAACGATATGGAAAATGTAAAGACGGTCAGGATGCGGGACGTGAAGTTTGATCCGTCTCTGTTTATCAACTACAAGACAGGAACGGCCATGGACGAAGTGCTATGCAGCTATTCGGGCCTTCCTAAGGGCGTGAACTATATGATTATCGGCGATCCGGGAGTGGGCAAGACCACTGTCATCCTGGACATGCTGGCCAATCTGAAAAGAGAGCAGAAAGATATTCGCTGCCTTTTCGTGAGCGCAGAAATGAACGAGATAGACCTGGCAATCTACGTCCATAGATACCCCAAGTTCCAGGATCTGGACATCCTCTTCGTGGAACCGGACTACCAGAGTGGCGGCGGAAGCACATTTGAAAACCTGGAAAATATCCTTGCCACAGGCTGGGACGTGGTGGCGATAGACTCCTTCATAGAGCTGCAAGGCATTATCAAAGAAGAGAAGAACATTACCAACAAAAAGACAGAAAGCCTTCTGATCCAGCTGATAAAGCAGCAGAACAAAGGAGAGAACCGCTCCGGACTCAATACCACGTTCCTGACTATCCAGCAGGTGACCAAGACCGGAAACTTCATTGGATCCAACAGGCTCAAGCACTCCATTACCGCAATGATGGAACTCCGCCTGGAGAACCCAAAGAACATCTATTCGGACAGATACGTTGTTTTCTCCAAGCACCGCAGGGGCGATGTGGGAGTAAGGCTATTCTACGATTTGAGCACCACGGGAGACGTCTTCTTCGACGAGTTCCGGTTCAGCCAGGACAAGCAGATCCGCAAACTCCAGAGCGACGCCTCCAGAAGCATGAGAGAATATGCGGACAAGTTTGACATGCTCTTCAGCGAAGAAATATAAATCACTCAATACCATAGATATATGACAACAGAAGAATTCAAGAGACTCAAAGAAGATGAGTGCAAGAGGCAGAACCCGTACAAGGTTGTGGACCTTTCGCAGATCCGCATGCTTGGAAAGTCATCCGGAGAAACTCAGACATCAGACAACCAGATGTTTTCAGTATGCGGAGTGAAAACTCTGGCCAGCCAGGAGGCCGGCCAGGTTCTGGACAAGCTGATCGGGCTTGAGAAAAAGCAGAAGAAAAACGTCAGCGAAGCCTACGGAGAAAACAACATGCACGGTTTCTGGAACTACCTGGCAACAGCCACGTCTATGACCAGGGAAACCAAAGTGGCGCTGGTGGCAGACACGAGAAAGAAGATCCTTACCGATGCCGTGGTGCTCAAGGAGAATCCGATCAACACGGAAGATTTCTTTAATGTAGCGGAACTGTTTATGGACAAGAACAATATGCAGCCGCTTTCTGTGGAAAGAGACCACTTTGGCCGCAACGGACTGATGCTCAAGATGAGAAGCGATGCTCCCAAAGTTGTCAAACTGGTTAAGGGAGAAGATTTCGCAACTAATGACTACTACCTTAAATGGAGCCTGGGAACCATAGAACTTGGCCGTTACTACGTAAGGCTGAGATGCGAGAACGGGCAGATAGACACCTCCTCTCATTCCGTCAGCCGCATACACGCAGTAAATGACATCGCCCTCAAGGCACTGACAGCCATACCTCAAGATAACAATCTGCTTGAGCAGGACTTCAGCCAATTCCGCGAGCACGCTCTTCTGGCCATGAATACCAAGGCTTCCATCGCAGAGCTGCATTATGTAAGCGCCCTGCTTTCAAATGCCGGCCTGAGAGAAAAGCTCATCAGGGAAATTGCTCCTTACGAAGACGAACTAAAGCTCTATCAGAGCATGGGACACGACCTTACAGACAAGACTCAACACCTTGCAATGGCGAGCATGACAACCTGGGAACTCTATAATAACCTCACGCAGTTTGCCACGCATACGGATCTTTGGGAAAAGTCAGACCACAGGCGCTCCGTGCTTCAAATGGCTGCTACCCGCTTCCTATCAAGGAAAAGAGACATCAAGCACTACGTGAACATCTTTGAGTAAACGCTTCTGCCTAGACTATAGGGTCTGGGCAGTATTTCTTTCTTCCGCAATGCTTGCACCTGGAGCCGGCCCAGACGGAATCGAAATGGTTCATGGCAGCTTCCACCAAAACCGGATCGTCTGTCAGGATGCCGGCTTCAAAATTGCGGTTGGCTGTGCTTTTCATCCCGATACCGGCTCCTGTAAGATTTGCAGATCCAATGTAAGCAACTGCCAAGTCTATGATAATCAGCTTGAAATGCACTCTAGGGCAAAGAGAACGTTCCATGCCCGTACGGAGAATAGGATAACGGTCAAAATCCTTTCGGAAATTGACGCCGGGCTCCTTTGCGTGCAGCAGGCGTATCTCCTTCCCCCGGGAAACAAGTTCAGCCAGAACGCCAAGAAAAGGCTTTTCCTCTACATACAGGTCTTTCAGGTCTGCCGTGCCTATCCACAAAGATTTCTTGACCTTGGTTATTCTTTCTATAACCTTGCCGAAATGGGCTTCATCAGCGATGTATTCAGTCATAGCGTACGAATTTAATGATTTTCCATTGCAGCGGCAATTTTACCCCTCACCTCTGCATTTATCGGGCAGACAAAAGAATTTGCAAGTTTTTTACAGAGTTGCCACTATTTGGCAGAGGTGGCGCTTTCCTTTGTACAGTGAAAGAAATCTTCATCGCCGATGAAATAATCTCGAGTGAAGATGGTATATAGATACGGATGGATAAATAAACAAGGGAGATTGCTTATATATGAGTATGAAGGAAAAAACGATTATCGAGTGCATTCGCTCCATTGACAAGGCCTTGAACGGAAATCAATGGCGCAAGAAAGACGAAAGAAAAGACGCAGCAGAAGTTATCGCAGACATAAAGAAGTCTGCTGGAGAAGAGCTGCTGCATATTTGCAGCCTGATGAATGTTACCGAGATGCAAGCAGTCATTCTTACAGCTCTGGTCAGAGCATCTGGCTCCTACAGAATCAGCGACGATGATCTTGCCGGCATCATCGGCATTGATTATCTGGAGTATATCTCTTTTACATCTGACTTTGAAGGGCTGAAGAAAGCCGGATTCATAAAGTATTCAGACCGCGGCATATCCATTTCACCAGCCGCCATGAATGCAGTCAAGCAAAACAAGCCGCTTGAACCTGAACCGCTTACCGGCCTGGATGCACGGGAAGTTCTCTCTCGCATCAAGAACAAACTGAAAGATTTGTCTGATGAGAGGGAGATAAATCAGGACGAGTTTCTTGAGTATATGGACTTTCTGATTCACAACAACAAGAACAGCGTGTGCGAATGCTGCGGAAAGTATCTCAAGAATTCAGGCGATTTGGAGATAATCCTTCTTTATGCATTGATTTGCCGTTTCTGGTTCAACAGTGATGACTGCGTCACCTGGGATGATGTTGAAGATTATTATCAGGACGGAGATTTGTCTATCATACGTAATATGTTCAAAAACGAACATTTGACGCTGCAGAAGAACAAGGTAATTGAACCTGTGGCAGACGGGGGAATTTTCAGCAGAGACGCCTTTCACATCAGAGATGAGGTGAAAGAGGAGATTTACAAGGACCTGGGATATACAGAAAAGAAAGACGCAAAGAACAAGATTAGTGCATCTGCCATGCTCAAGGCCAGCGACATTGATGCAAAAGAGCTGTTTTTCAGCAAAGAGCAGCAGAAGCAGATCCAGACTCTGGAAGATTTGTTTGAGGAGACGCGCCTGAACAATGTTATGGAATCGCTGAAGAAAAAGGGGATGAGAACCGGTTTCACCTGCATTTTCTACGGCGCTCCAGGAACGGGCAAGACCGAATCCGTTTATCAGATTGCCAGAAAGAGCGGCAGGGACATCTTCCGCATAGACGTTTCCAAAATCAAGAGCTGCTGGGTGGGAGAGAGCGAAAAGAACATCCACAGAGTGTTTGAGCAGTACCGCGAATGCGTAAAGTCCGGCGGCAAAACCCCTATCCTGCTTTTCAACGAGGCTGACGCCATCTTCGGCATCCGCCAGAGCGGGGCAGAGAGAGCAGTGGACAAAATGGAGAACAGCATCCAGAACATTATCCTTCAGGAGATGGAGGAGCTGGAAGGCATACTCATTGCAACCACCAACCTGACCGACAACTTCGACAAGGCTTTCGACAGGCGCTTCCTC
Organism: uncultured Bacteroidales bacterium; assembly: GCA_900316795.1. Taxonomy (GTDB): domain Bacteria; phylum Bacteroidota; class Bacteroidia; order Bacteroidales; family UBA932; genus Egerieousia. Next base: position 8,794 of record ONEF01000003.1, read on the forward strand.
TACAAGCTGCGCTTCACAAAGCCAGATGCCAAGGTGAAGAGCAAGATATGGAAATCCATGATTCCAGAACTCAAGCCTTCCCAGGCAAAGAAACTGGCGGCGGAGTTTGACTTCTCAGGCGGACAGATTGAGAACATCGCCCGCAAGAAGACCGTTGCGGCGCTGATCAGCGGCAAGGAACCCACATACGCCCAGCTGAGGGAAATGTGCCTAGCCGAATCAATCAGCGGCAAACCGCAATCCAAGAAAAAAATCGGATACTAGGAAAATACTCTGCCTGATTTTGGCAGAGTATTTTTTTATATTTGCACCGAAAAACAAAAAAGGCATGGCACAGCATTACTTCAACCGGTACATTTGGCTTATAAGCACCATCAAGACAAACAGCCCTATAACGCTCAAAGAGCTTGACCGAAAGTGGAAGGAAAGCCCTTTGAATGAAACTCGCGACAACCTTTACGAACGCACATTCCACAACCACAGAATGGCCATTGAAGAAACCTTCGGCATAAAGATAAGCTACACTCGTCCAGATGGTTACTACATAGATACCGACAGCCTGGAAGACGGCAGTTTCAGGGAATGGATGCTGGACTGCCTTCAGGTGAACAATCTTCTGGAAGAGAGTTCAGGGCTTCATGACAAGATACTTTTGGAAAGCATTCCTTCCGGCGGCAAATGGCTGAACATCATAATTGACGCCATCAAAGGCAAAAGGGCCATGGAGATGACATATATGAGTTTCTTTAAAGACTCCCCTTCTTCATTTATCGTTCACCCCTGGTGTCTGAAACTCTTCAAGCAACGGTGGTATATGCTGGCAAAAAGCGAATACTTATCAAACCCGAGAATCTACTCTCTTGACAGAATCCAAGAGCTGAGCTTAAGCAAAACCAAACTCCAGGTTCCCGAAAGGTTTAAGGCAGAGGAGTATTTCTCCCAATACTTCGGTATCATCGCCGATAAAGACATAAAGCCTTGCTTCATAGAAATATGGGCGGACTCAACTCAGGCCAAATATTTCAAGAGTCTGCCACTTCACAACTCGCAAACAATCAAGGAAGAAGATGAGAACGGAACCGTTTTCCAGTACTATCTTGCCCCTACCTACGATTTCAAGCAAGAGATTCTACGTTACGGCTCAGGAGTGAAAGTTCTCTCGCCAAAGGAATTCTTGGAAGAAATCAAGACGGAGATAGAAAACATGGCCCAGCTTTACAAGTAAATTGCTGATTTCTCGGCAACTTTTCGTAACTTTGGGAAAATGGCAAAAAGGCCATGCCTGAAGTTATGCTTAAAGTCAAGATTTTCGAATACGATTCCCCGTGCGGAAAGCTCTACCTGGCCGCCAAGAGAGGAAGCCTTTGCCTGTGCGAATGGGCTGGAAGCAAGAATCTTACTGACACCCTTTCTAGACTTTCCAAGGCACTTGACATTGAATTCATAATGCCTGAATCTTCCAGCTTAAGCCCAGAAACAGCCATCCCGTCTGGAGAAGCTTCTGAAAAGGAAGGACTCTCCAAAACAAACTTGCCGGCAAAGAGAAACCGCGTGGAAAAACCTTCAAAGGTTATTGTCTCGGCGATGAAACAGCTCGGCCAATACTTCAACGGAAGACGCAAACGCTTCGGCATTCCTTATCAGATGGCCGGGACACCATTCCAGAACGCTGTTTGGAAAAGCCTGATGGACATACCTTACGGCAAAAGCGTTTCCTATGCTGAAATAGCCGCAATGGCAGGATTCCCGAAAGCCGTAAGGGCAGCAGCCAACGCCTGCGGGGACAACGCGCTGTCCGTCATCATACCTTGCCATAGAGTCATAGGAAGCAAAACCAACCTCGTGGGCTATGCCGGAGGGCTTGGCGTAAAGAGATACCTGCTCGATATGGAAAGCGAGCAGCAGCGTCTCCCTTTCAAGACCGCCACAAAGAAAGCCTCCGCAAAGAAGCCATCCACCAAGAAATCTACCACAAAGAAAACCGCCGCCAAGAAAGCTACCACAAAGAAAACACGGATCGGCGATGGTGCTTTGCAAGACTCTCAATATCAATAAGTTTCAAAAAGCACCCCGCCAAAAACACAGGGTGCTTTTGGGGATATGCTGAATATCAATAACTTACAAGATACCATCGCCGAATAAAAACGCCATCACCGAACAAAAACGCCATCGCCGAATAAAAACTCCATGACTTACCAAGAATCCGCTCTATACTCACTTATGCAAGAACGCCGCTTCTCTTACGGATGTTGCCTCGTTGCACTTAACCTTCTCAAAGGCCATCCGCAAGCAACCAACGAAATGCTGCTTTTCATAACGGACCACAAACGGCTTTCCGAAAAGCGCCTCACAGAAGAACTTGGCCGCATCTGCAGAGAATACGAAATAGATGTCTCAACAACAACTTAAACGCATTCAGCATAACACATGACATAAACATTTTTATTAACTCGCCAAAAAGAGTAGCTTACAAACAAAAATCATTGATAAGAATGTGTCTAAACTATATATCAATTAAACAAGAACTTATGAAAGTCTTACGTTCAGCGTTTTCATCAGCGGGCCGGATGTTGCTGGCCTTTATGGCGGTTTTTGTCTTGTTGACATTATCAGCTTCTGGACTTGGAGCCCAAAGCAAAACAGACCAAGAATACGAACAGAAGAAAAAGGCGTTATACCAGCAGTTTTCTGACAACCAGAAGTGGCACAACGCTAACATCCCTCCTGTAAGGATAAGGGCTATGAAGCTCAAGAAGCAGATAGACTCCCTCAACCACCTGAGAGATTCTCTCATGTCATACTCAGATTCTCTGATTGCTGTTTCACAAAACCGCTCTGGCCAGATAGACAATGACTTAAATCTGTTGAGAGAAGAATATTGCCTGAAATCTGAAGCCGCACTGGGCGATGTTTACCGTGTTAAAAGAGGCTACACAGAAGATTCGCTGAAGAAGATTCTGGCAAACATCAGCCCAAAGCTCAGGAAGAGCAAAGCAGCTCAAAGACTTAAAGAATACCTGACAGTAGAGCCGCTGAAAGCCGGAGACAAGATATGGGAATTCACCTGCTACACCCTTGACGGCAAGAAGTTCAACTGGAAAAGTGTCCGCGGCAAAAGGTTGTTCATAATACTTGACGGCTACGACTGCATGGGCGGCCACATGAATCCGCTTGCTTTCAAGAACTTTTACAAAAACGAAATCGAACAGAAAGTCAAAGGGCTCAGCGATTTTGCCTTCATTCCTTATTTCTCCGAAGACAATTACGAGAAGTTCAAAAAGGCCGCTGACTTCTACGGAATGACCGAATACAATCCGGTCTCAGATATGGAAGGCCAGCTTTCCAAGACAGATATAATCTACAATGTTACCGCTACTCCGATGTGCCTGTACGTGAATGCAGACGGCACCATCAAAGCCATTACTGAAGGATTTGACCCCAAAGACCTTGAAGAATTTATAAACACAGCACCATAGCACCATGAAAAAACTCGCATTTTTTGCTGCTTTGTTGTTTTTGTCAACCGCAGCCCTTTACGCTCAAGAAACTGAGAACAAAGACAAGATTATGGATAACGTTGTACTCAAAGCTCTAAAAGAAAGAAGAAGTGTCCGCAGCTACAAGACGGAACAGATCAAGGATGAGGAACTGAAGGCCGTGCTCGAGGCCGGGACTTTTGCTCCCAACGGAATGGGGAAGCAGGATTCCTGGATTGTAGCAGTCCAGAACCCGGAGATCCTTACTCAACTCAGAAAGATGAATGCCGAGATAATGGGTTCTACATCAGACCCGTACTATGGAGCTCCCACAATCGTTCTGGTGTTTGGTTCAGACCCTGCAAAATGGAGAAACTCCATCCAGGACGGAAGCCTTGTCCTAGGCAACATGATGAATGCCGCTTACGCAATCGGGCTGGGAAGCTGTTGGATCAACCGCGAGATGGAGATGTTCGCCACAGAAGAAGGCAAGTCGCTTATGCGTAAGCTGGGTATTCCTGAAGAACTCATCAAGGCAGGCCTTACGGGCATCGGAGCCCTGGCGCTCGGATATCCGGAAGGTCAGCCGAGAGCCGCAAAGCCACGCAAAGAAAACTATTACCGCATTGTCAAATAACGGTGGCATATAAATCGTTGAAAAACAAACCGCTAAATCATTAATATCAAATATTTTAACCGCCACACCTATGAAGAGATTACACCTTATGGAAGAGGCAGAGAGATGTCTGCTCTGCGAAAACGCACCTTGTTCAAAAGCTTGCAAAACTGCTGATCCTGCAAGGGCATTGAGAGCAATAAGGTTTGACAATGCCTCCAATTCCTGGAAGTGGCTCAAGGATGCTTCAGAAGAAGAGCTCGCAGCTGCAGAGAATGCCTGCATACATTATGACAGGCCTATCAGGTTAAGGGAGATATCCAAGATTATCGCTGAGGAGTATTGTAATAAACCAAAGACTGAGAGTGACAAGGAAGGGGGACTTCTGAACTGCGGCAAAGAAACTGGAGGAAAACTCCCGTCTCTGGAGATTGAGTTCTGCGGCCTGAGGTGCGAGAACCCGTTCTTCCTGGCTTCTTCCGCCATCTGCACCAACTACGAGATGGTTGCTGCGGCTTTTGAAGCAGGATGGGCTGGAGTATTTTACAAGACAATCTGCCTGGAGGAAATCAAGGAAGTTTCTCCGCGATTTGATGTGGTGAAAAATCCAGACGGAAGCTTTGCCGGTTTCCGAAACATGGAGCAGCTGTCTGAAAATCCTCCTGCTGTTGATTTCCAGATTCTCTCCAGCCTGAAGCGAAACTTCCCCGGCAAGATTGTGGTGGCTTCCATAATGGGCAACACAGAGGAGCAGTGGATAGATCTTGCCCGCATGGCGGAAGAAGCCGGTGTAGATGCCGTTGAGCTCAACTTCTCCTGTCCGCAGATGAGGCTCTCCGGAATGGGAAGCGATGTAGGGCAGAACATGGAACTGGTTGCCATCTATACTTCCTATGTGAAGAATGCCGTAAAAATTCCCGTTATCCCGAAGATGACTCCTAACGTGGACTCGATGGCTAAGTTTGCCTTGAGCTGCCACTTTGCCGGCGCGGACGGAATCTCCGCTATCAACACTATCAAATCCGTTACGATGTCCACAGGTTCTGCCATAGACGGCAAGAGGATTGTTTCAGGCTACTCAGGAAAGGCGGTCAAGCCTATTGCCCTGAGGTTCATACTGGAAATGGCACAGAACCATATTATGAAAAACCTCCAGCTGTCCGGAATCGGAGGAATAAACACCTGGAAAGACGCCCTGGAATTCATCCAGCTTGGATGCCGCAACACCCAGGTCTGCACGGCTGTCATGGAATATGGCTACAGAATCATCGACGACCTGAAGGAAGGCCTTCAGACTTATATGGCTCAGCGAGGCATAGAGCGCCTGGAAGATATTGTGGGAGAGGAGGTGAAGACTTTCGCCACCACAGCGGAAGTTGACCGTGACACAAAAGTCTTTCCGACCATAGACCGCAGCGTTTGCATAGGATGCGGAAGATGCTACATCTCCTGCCGCGACGGCGGACACCAGGCAATATCATTCGGAGAAGACCGCCAGCCAAAGATCATCGGCCAGAAATGCGTGGGTTGCCACCTGTGCCGTATGGTCTGCCCTACCGGAGCAATCGGAATGGCAAGGCGAATACCAAAAACCGTCTGAAATCAGTCGTAGATTTCAAACAGGCTCTTGAAGGTTTTAAGGTTCTTCCAGTAATTGCGGACTGTGTTGTCAGTGCACATCTGTAGGCTTTTTGCCATAATCATCTGAGGTGCTCCCATACCGAAACGCTCTCCAAGCTTTTCAAAACCTGGCTTCAGGGCAGTTATAAGAACACTTTCTTTCTTGTTGGCTGTTGTCCAAGCCATGAACTCCTGCTGACGGCTTGCATACAGACGAAGAATATCCAGAGCAATTCTCGGCTGAAGAGAAGCATTGTTCTTGGCTTTCTTGACGAATGTGTTCCACTTCTTGAATACGTCCTTATCGCTGAGCGGAAGGGTTTCCAGGGCATAAAGCTCCTCGGCAAGCTGGTTGACTTCAGGCTTTCCTTTCTGTATGCGTGAAGCCTCCGAGAAGATTCCCTTGTCCGAGATACTGAAAACTGTGGTGTCATACCACTTGTCGCTCTTGTCGTCCGGAGTCTTGAAGTAGTAATAATCTGTTTTGGTGAGTGTTTTGTTGTCTTCTGAGAACTGCATGCTTCCGCCTCCGAAATTTTCCTTTGGCGAGTAGTTTCCGTGTGGCTCTGTCTTGAGTATCTCGTTCATCCACTCGCTATGTCCGGCATAGAACGCATCTATCAGATTGCCTTTATGGTCAAAAGTAGCATAGTAATGATTTATCTGCTGATAGCCGTCTACTCCCCATCCCCAGACACGATATGCTACAATGCAGCCGAAATCTGTCGGAATAACTCCATACTTCAGAATCTGGCCTGCTGTCTGCACTCTAAAGCTGCCATCCTCTATAGTAAACTCGCCGGTAATTTTCTGGAAAACAGCTTCTTCTTCTTTGCACAGACTCAGTTTCGGTTCATAGTGCCAGCCACTTCCAAAATTATAGTAACGGCGGTTATAAGCCAAGCCGTCGTTCATGCAGATGCCAGCTCCCTGTACCCGGCTCTCGTCCCTCTCGTGGTCTGGACGGGTAAAAACCGGATTTGAGTTCATAGGATCTATATTATACCGAGTTAGCCACTTGCGACCACCGTTATCCTGAGCCGTTGCAAATCCAAACAAGGCCATAGACAGTAAAACGCTCATAACAATCTTTTTCATATTTTTTACAGTTAAGAATTCATCATAGCAAGTTTCAGATGGAAAATCCGACTATAAAATTAACAAAAAATCATACCGCGAAAGCAAAATGATGTTTTTTCTTAAATTTGAAGCATGAAAACGGATGATGTAATTGTAATAGAAAACCTTGACAACATCGGTGACGAGAGCCTTTCTGACTATCTCCTCCATTCTTACTGCTACAGCGGAGAATGTACATTCACATTCAACGGCAGAAGCCATACTTTCAAGGCTGGAGACTGCATGATCCTGAACCAGCGCAGCGGTCTGATAAAGAACATTGTACAAAGCCCAGACTTCCAGTGTACAACCATTTATGTAAGCCAAAGTTTCATAGAAGTCTGCACCCCTGAAAGCAATTATGGGATGAAGGGGCATCTGGCCTTGTTCAACAATCCGGTCATCCGTCTCAACCCTGAGCAGCAGTATGTTTGCCGCCTTAACTTTGACTACATCAAAAGCCGTCTGGCAGTGCCGCACCACCATTTCCACAGACTGGCTATGATCAACGCCATACAGTGCATGATCATAGACTTCTTTGACTTCCACGCAGAAAACTATGGCGGCCAGACCATCAGCAACCAGTACACCAAACTGATGGACAGCTTTCTCTCACTTCTGGAAAACGGAGACTATTATCATAATCGCGATCTGGGATATTATGCTGACAAACTGTGCGTTACAACCAAATATCTGTCCGATGTAAGCAAAAAGGTCAGCGGTTTCCCCGCCAACTACTGGATTTCCCGATACACCGCTCTGGCTATCAGACGCCTGCTCAAAGACAGGAACCTGTCATTTACGGACATTTCTGAGATGTTCAACTTTTCATCCCAGTCCTATTTCACCCGTTACGTCCGCAAATACCTGGGAACCTCCCCGTCAGACTTCCGCAAGTAGCACCCCTCCGGCCTCAAAAGACCATTCCAGCCTCAAGAGACTACCAGCCTCAAGAGACTATTCCAGACTCAAGAGACCATTCCAGACTCAAGAGAATCCTTCAAGCCTCAAAGATTCAGCAGACTTAAAACAGCTTCTGCTGAAATTATTGAACAATCTGCGGGAAAAAGTGCAACTCCTTTTTGCCCGCCATCCCCTACTTTTGCATCTGCGATGAGAACAAGTCTCCGATACGCTTGGCTCATCCATTTGAAATAACACAACGATTTTTGTTACACTTGCATAAAAGGATAAAAGACAATGGGAAAGACACTTATAGCCTATTACTCCCGTCGCGGAGAAAACTATGTAAACGGCAGCATCCGTTCACTTTCAAAAGGCAACACGGAAGTTGTAGCAGAGAAAATAAAGGCGCTGATTCCTGACGCGGACCTGTTCCAGATAGACACCGTAAAGACTTACAGCCCGTCCTATATGACCTGCATTGAAGAAGCAAAGCAGGAACTCAGAGGCAACGCCCGCCCCGAGATGAAGAACAAACTCGCCGGCATAGACGAGTACGACACCATCATCCTGGGCTACCCTAACTGGTGGGGCACAATGCCAATGGTATGCTACACCTTCCTTGAGAGTTTTGACTTTACAGGCAAGACCATAGTACCTTTCTGCACCAACGAGGGCAGCGGAATGGGCAGCAGCGAAAGAGCCATCCGCCAGCTCTGCCCTACTGCCGACATAAAGAAAGGAACTTCCATCCACGGAGCAGAAGCCTCCCGCGCAGACAGGGAAGCCTCAGCCATAGCCTCACTGGCAGCCCGCTAGTGCATTTCTTGCTCGGTGACAGCATCTATTCGGCGATGGTGCCTTGTAAGTGACTGAGTGTCAGAACTCCCCTAAAAGCACTACCCGAAAACGAGGGGGTGCTTTTTGGGAAACGCTGTAAATGAGGAAGTTGCAAAGCACCATCGCCGAACCTATAATACTCAAAAAACAAAAGCATAAAACACAATGAAAGCACTTAAAAGTTTATTGGTCGCAGCATTGGCTCTCCTGATTTCAGGAAGCGCAATGGCACAGAAGTCCAAGGCCATAGTCATTTTCTTCTCACACGCAGGTGAGAACTACAGCGTCGGAAACATCGAGGTAGGAAACACCAAGATTGTAGCGGACTACATATCAGAGATAACCGGAGCGGACCAGTTTGAGGTAGTGGCTGTCAAGAGTTACGATATGCCCTACAACAAACTCATAGATGTTGCCAAGAAAGAACAACAGGCAGGAGAGAAGCCGGCCTTCAAGGGACAGCTGGAAGGGCTGGACAAGTATGATGTTGTATTTGTAGGAACACCTATATGGTGGGGCACATTCCCACAGGTAATGTTCACGTTCTTTGACAAATACGACCTCTCCGGCAAGAAAGTCTATCCGTTCTCCACACACGAAGGAAGCGGCTTGGGCAGCATAGTCAGAGACCTCAAGAAGATCTACCCGAAGGCAGACATCCAGAAAGGCTTCTCCATCTACGGCCACGATGTTAGGACCGGCAAGGACAAGGTAGCCAAGTGGCTGTCCGGCATCGGCTTTCCCAGTAAATAGCATGCAAGAGCAAGTATTTGAAGCTGACAGAAGGGAGATTGCTGAGCTGTACGAAAAGATGTACAGGGCTATGGTCCGCAAAGACACCGCCTCGCTCGGCCGCCTGCTCTCCGATGACAGCGTGCTCATCCACATGACCGGGCACCGCCAGCCAAAGAGCGAATACCTTGCAGAGATAGCCTCCGGAGTCCTCAACTACTACAGCGTGGAAACAGACTCCCTGACCATTACAATAAACGGCGACACGGCGCACATGATCGGCCGAAGCTGGGTAAACGCCGCAGTCTATGGCGGTGGAAGACATACCTGGCGTCTTCAGATGGACTCCCAGCTTCGCAAGGTCAACGGCGTGTGGAAAATCACCCTCAGCAAAGCCTCAACCTATTAACCTCGGCGATGAAGGCTCGCGATAGCGACAATTCGGCGATGGTGGCTCGTAAGTAGTTGAATATCAGAAGGCCCCTAAAAGCACTACCCGAAAACGAGGGGGTGCTTTTGGGGAAACGCTGTAAATGAGGAAGTTGCAAAGCACCATCGCAGGGCGGGGACTTCTTATATCTGCTTGAGGAGGGCGGTGCAACCTTTTATCAGATCTTGGTAGGTCTTTTCAAAGTCTCCCGTGTACCAAGGGTCTGCAACATCCCTGTTTTCTCCGGCAAAAGACATCATCAGACGGATTTTGCCTTCAGGATCATCGGGGATGATACGCTTTATCAAGCGCAGGTTCCACTCGTCCATACAGACAATCAGGTCAAAACGGGCATAGTCTCTGCGGACAACCTGGCGGGCTGTCTTGGAGTTGTCAAACGGAATCCCGTGGGCTGAAAGACACCGTTTTGCGGGTGGATATACCGGGTTCCCGATTTCCTCAGTGGAAACAGCCGCACTCTCTACATACACATCCGGCACCCTACGGTACGCAGCTGCAAGCTTTACCGTACTGCCTTGCTGCACCGTTTCTTCGGAAACCTCTTCCGCTGCCTTGCGTACCAGATGTTTCAGGATGAACTCTGCCCGTTTTTGGCAGACACGGCCTTTTTCTTTGCATCATGAAACAACCAACGATTACAAAATATGAACGCACTTGACAAAATCACAAACGGACTACCTGCCCCTGTTGGCCAGATTGTAAACATGGCTGCCAACGTCGGAATGAAGGCCGGAACAGCAATCGGCCAAGAAATATCTAATTGGATAGATGAACTCTTCGGCGATGATAAAAACTGAAAGACTTGATCAAGAAAGTCTCAACAAACACATCAAATTCTTATGCGAAAACATGAAAATAAATTATCATGAAAGACATCCTTAAAATTTCAGTAAAGGTTTTTCTTGGCATAGCTGCTCTTGCTGCAGGAGGAACACTCATCAAGAATGCCGCTAAAGATGCCAACCGTCTTAAGGGGAAAGCCAGCTAAATAACATCGTTATGAATCTTACAACAAACAACTTAAAACATTTCTAACATGTTTAGAGGATTCGTAAATGCTACCTGTCAGAACTGCGGTCACAAGTTCACTGCGCCTGACATAGAGAAGAACGCCACAGTCTTCTCGGAACCCGTCAGATGCCCACGTTGCGGCAAAATGGTACAGGTCGGAGTAGGCTCTGGCAAAAGTTTCTTCGACTACATGCTCGGAAAGCTATTCAAATCTTTATAGCCCTATGAAAACAAAACAGAATTCCATTTCTACGGTCATCTGGATCCTAGGGATATCCATCGCGATATCTATTGTCTTCCTGATTATAGCAAAAGTCTTTGCAGATAATTGGGACGCAGCCATAACAGTCCAGAATTCAGCCGTTTACAGTTATGCTTACTCCAGGACTCTCTATCCGTTTCTGACCTGGAGCATTGCCGGAGCGCTGATGCTTGCCTCAGCCATTGCCGTCATCTACAGCCACCGCAAGGCTTCCCGCACGGCAATCATTGCTGTCTTGTACCTGGCATCAGCTATCCTGGTTACTAAATCCGCCGCTCTTTGCTACTGCGCAACACAACTGAACCTGTAGCATCAACGCCCCAATCCTCAACAAATGCCTCAAAGGTCCGCAGCATATGCAAAACCTGCGGGCCTTTTCTTTTTCTGAAAACAACAATAAAATTCAGTACGATTTTTGCGGGGGAAACACAGAAAGCAAACCCTTCAACTCAGTTATTATGAAAGCACTTCAACTTCTGACAATAGTCATCGCGATAATGAGTTACACTTACTCGTTCAACTCATCATATACATCAACATCAAAACCTAACTTACCTCAAAAAGAAATGAAAATCATCTCCAATGTAGAAACCAACGGCAGCTGGGTATATCTCTACGACGAGCAAGGCCACCGCTACAAAACCCTATCCGCTTCCAATGTAGGAGAAGTCAAAGGCTTCAGCTCCACCTTCTTTGTTTCCGAGCACGGCAGCTGGGTATATCTCTGGAACTCCAAGGGCGACAGGTACAAGTTCCTGCCCAAGAGCAACGTAGGAGACGTAATTGGCGTAGCCGGCAACACCTTCACTTCCAGAAACGGCCATTGGATTTATACCTGGAGCAGCGACGGCAACCGCATCAACTACCGCCCCGCCCGCTAATCATTTTGCTTCATTACGAGGTTTCGTTACGAACTTTACGTTACGTAATTTTCGTAATGAGCTTCTCCAGCAACGCCCTGCACCCAACCATCAGATCCTGGTAGGTCTTTTCAAAGTCTCCCGTGTACCAGGGGTCCGCGACATCCCTGTTTTCTCCGGTGAAAGACATCATAAGGCGGATCTTGCCTTCTGGATCATCGGGGATGATACGCTTTATCAGGCGCAGGTTCCATTCGTCCATACAGACAATCAGGTCAAAACGGTCATAGTCTCTGCGGACAACCTGGCGGGCTGTCTTGAAGTTGTCAAACGGAACCCCGTGGGCTGAAAGACACCGTTTTGCGGGTGGATATACCGGGTTCCCGATTTCTTCAGTGGAAACCGCGGCACTCTCTACATACACATCCGGCACCCTACGGTACGCAGCTGCAAGCTTTACCGTACTGCCTTGCGGCACCGCTTCTTCGGTAACCCCTTCCGCGGCCTTGCGTACCAGATGTTTAAGGATGAACTCTGCCATCGGGCTTCTGCAGATGTTCCCGTGACATACAAAAAGCACGTTAAATGTTTTGTTTCTCATATCTCTTTATAAGCTTCCAGGATGCTGTAGGCGCGGTCTATGATCTCGTTCTTCAGAGACTCCGGAGAGAGCACCTCAACCATATCGCCATACTGCATCAGTTCCATTGCCAGATCCCAGGTTGGAGCCATATAATACGTGAACACAGACCATTCCGGGGCTGTCTCAACTTCTTTCTGCGATGGATGCAGCGGAAGTGAACGGAAATAGCTGCACTGCCTCCCCCAGACCTTCAGCTTTATGATCTCAGGCTTCTGCCCTCCTTCCATCACAACTCCAAAATAGCCGTAGAAGAATTCTTCCGCGTCAAAACCTTCCGGAAGCCGGAACTTCCCGTGGCCTGGTTTTAGGTCTTCTATCCTGTCTAGCGCAAAGACTTTCAGGTTGTTACCCTTACGGCTGCCGTTCCGCCGCCCAAGAACTTTCCCCAGCAGATACCATCGCTGATGAAAAAGCTTAAGGCAGTACGGCGCCACTTCAGACATATCTCCTGCATTTGAAGCTACTCTGTATTCAGTTTTCCTACCAGAGTCCTGTTCCGTCCCATCGACAGGATTATCATTTCTGTAACCTGTGGCGTAGGGCCTGTAGTCCAGTATTACGCTCCTCCCTTCCTTCATGGCGTCTATCAGTGGAGAAAGATACTTGATGCCGCTCGGAATCTCCTCGCACAAAATCCGTGAACGCATGCTCACAGACTCCCGAAGGGTGGAGTTTACGGAAATGGACGTGAGCATCCAGTTCCTAAGCCCCTGGCTTCCCACCTCATCGTGGTTTGTAATGCAGTAACCAAATGGTTTCTCGTACTTTATCTCCACTCCAAGCTGCTCCAGGATTGCCTGCCGATGGTTGAAGAACGTGCGTTCTGCCAGCGGTCCTCCGGATGTGTTCAGAGAGCTGTTCTCCCACTTCCTGCTCAAATCCTCGTAGGTTATGTGGCCTGCTTTCTTGATGGTATCTATAAGCCACATGTATCGGTCAAAAAAGTTTGCTGCCATGCTGCAAAACTAGCAAAAAACATTTTTACTGCCAAGTTTCTGCCGACATACCCTGTTCCTTTGCATCCGGAAACAAAACGCAACAGCAAACAAACAACCTGCAAACAAGCATCAAGCTCAACCAACCGATAACATAACATCAAACAAAAGCATCATGAAAGAACTTGAAAAAATCACCAGCACCCTGCCTGAGAACACAGTAGCCGTCGTCAACGCAGCGGCCAAGGCAGGCATGAAGGCCGGAAGCTTTCTCGGCCAAACCATTTCCGACCTGATAGACAGGCTGTTCGGTTCCCAGAAACCAACAAAGTAACTTAAGAAACTTGCCCAAAAGCACAGACTCACAGCCGGACTGCAACCAAAACTTACAACTGGCTCACAACCATCAACCAAACAAAACCAACAACCATCATGAAAGACATTGCAAAAATCACCTTGAAGGTATTCATCGGCATAGTTGCCATCGCCACCGGAGGCGTGCTCCTGAACAACGCGGCCAAAGACGCCGCCACACTCAAAGAGAAGAACTGAGTTTATTCATCGCGATAAAAAACAGACACCATGCTTAGAGGATTCGTAAACGCAAAGTGCCCCCACTGCGGGCACAGGTTCAAGGCTCCTGACATTGAAAAGGATGCTTCCATTTATTCAGAACCGGTCAACTGCCCCAACTGCGGCAAGAAAGTGGAGATAGGATTAGGTTCCGGCCAGGACGGCGACCTGTTCTCAGGTATTTGGAAAATACTGAAGGACTTGGTCTTCGGCAAGCCTCCTGTCATTTGAGGCCTGGCGGATATTGTCTTGACGCAATACAACTGACTTATGGACTGGTCTCAAATCATTTTCAACACCGTGCTCTGCGGCCTCGTAGGCTGGGGCACCAACAAGATAGCCATACACTGGCTGTTCCACCCCTTGTACCCCAAGCACATCCTGGGCCTCAGAGCACTACCTCCCGTACAGGGAGTCATCCCGAAGAACAAGGAAAAACTTGCTGATGCCATAGCCAAGGCTGTAAGCCGCAACCTCCTCAACCAGGACGTTCTCAGAAAGGAGCTCCTGTCCAAGGAGATGACGGAAAAAGTCAGCCTTGGCGTCAGCCGTTTCCTGGAAAGGCAGAGGACCAGCTCCCAGCCTCTGGGGAAAGTCCTGGAAGATGTCCTCCGGAAAGACAACATGGACAGCCTGATGGCCCAGATTCCGGCCTTGTCTGAAAACATCCTCGAGAGCATCAGGGAATCCGACATAGCCAGCATTATCGCTGACAAGGCTACCGACCACCTTACCAGAAACAGATGGCTGCTTTCAATCTTCAGCGATTCTATCAGGGCTTACCTTACTGCCACCGTCACAGACCTGATCCAAGATCTGGAGGCAGCCCCTATCTCCGCCTTCATCAGCAAGAAAGCCGAAAAGCTTCTCAATACCCCTCTCAACTCCCTCCTCCAGAACAAGGAAGACTTCCTGCTCAGGCTCCAGGACACTGCTGTCAACGCCTACACCAGTTTCATTGAGAACCGCGCTCCTGATATCCTGAACACCATAGACATCTACGGCATTGTCAAAAAGCGCATTGACGAAATGGACCTCGAGGAAGTGGAGAAGATGACCAAGGACGTCATAAACAACCAGCTCCAATGGCTCATCTGGGCCGGCCTTTTCCTCGGTCTGGGCACCGGATTCCTGGTAAGCCTGGTGGATCAGCTGTACCGTGTTCTGGACTAAACGAACCCTCATACTCCAACAAACTCTCCCTTCCGACACCAAAACAATAAACCTAACATCTCGAATAACTAAAAAGCCACAAAATGTTGGGTTTGAACTTTTTTGAACCTGCAAAATCCGATAGAATTTCCAAACTTTGTATGCAGAAGCAACATTTACCTAAGTCTGCTTCAAAACAAAAAGATTTATGGCATTGTTTATCGTAACAACAAAGCGCAAGAAAAACCGATTAGAAACTTAATACATTAACTATGGCAAGGGATGAGAGAACAGTATTTGACCTCGATGAAGACGAATACAACGACTATGAAGAACACCCAGAAAACTGGGAAGATGTAACAGAAAACTCATACGAAGATGGATATGATTTAATGTATCCAGACGAAGATTCCAGACCCGATGATTAAAGAATCTACTTTATAAGCTAAACTCTACTCCAATTACCGACATAACATAACTTAAAACTTCAGATATGGAGAGAACAGTAAAAACAAAAGAAGAGTTCCAAAAAGCTATTAATGAAAGAGTTGATAGAATTATTATCATAGGCCCGTATGCAGAAGAGCTTATCAGAAAAAAAAGAAAAAAGAAAAAAAGGTTATTGTGGGGAGGAGCGATACTAACTGCACTTTCTGCTGCAGCAATTCCATTCACATTTGGTGCATCGGCTACTGGAATTGTCGCTGGAATGGGACTTACAGCAACAGCAGCAGCAACGCTTACTGTTTCAGCAGCTGAACTAGCTATTTTTTTTGCTGGAGTTATTGGCATAGTTGGTGTTGTTAAGGGCGCTAAAATAACATGGGATTACAATGATGGTAAATTAGTGGTAGAACCTAAATACAAAGATTCATAAAGCAATATAATAAAGTATTATACTTAATCGAAAAACATTTTATTAACCATATTAACCTTTCAATTATGAATATTGAGTACACAGTTAAAACTTATGATCCCAAAGAGAAACTCACTCTTGTATGGGGATGTTTCTTTAGTTGTTGCACACATGTTAACAGAGGAACTGATTATTAATTTGTGAACATGAAAAAGAGCATATCTGTTCCACTTGGAAAACTCTACCAGTTTCCTCAATGGAAACTGGTAGAGTTTTCTAAAAAGTATCTCATCATCTTTCCAGAAACTGCAAAGTGGATAGTTTTGGATAACAAAGCCCAGGTTAATTTCTTTATTAATCTTAATAACCAATCTTTAAAAAAAGCATTAGCAATTTCCACAAATGTACCTAAAGAAGATTATGAAAATGTAATTACACAGATTGAAGCTAGAAATGTATTAGACACAGAGGTTGTCAGTTCTAACAAAGGTGAAAAATCCATGCATTTTTATTTGACCAATGCATGCAATTTGCGTTGCCCGCACTGCTACATGTTTGCTGGTATTAAGCACCATGACGAACTTACGTATAAATCAATTATTACTATTCTGAAGGCATTCAAACAAAACAAGGGAAAACGCGTTAATTTTTCGGGGGGAGAAATAGGACTAAGATCTGATCTTGTTGATATTGTCAGATATTCTAAACATTTAGGTCTAAATAATAACCTGCTAACAAATGGTACTCTATGGACAAAGGAACTTATTTCTGAAATTTCTCCTTTCGTTGATTCCGTACAAATTAGTATAGACGGTTATTCAGAAACCACAAATGCTTTGATTAGAGGAAAGGGGAACTTTATGAGAGCCTTAGAATGTGCTGAAACTTTCATCAGATTCAAAGTCGACACAACAATTGCAGTTACTCCATTGTGGAACAAAAATCTGAAGACCGAAATAAAGCATTACTTAGACTTTGCAAAAGAGTTATCTGCTAAATATTCTGATTGTGATTTATTTCATATCAGATTCTCAGCTGAAATGTTAGACGGAAGAAAAGTAAAATTAACGGATAAAGAAAGAAAAGAGTACAATGAAACAATGCTTAGTTTGTTTTCAAGCTATCATGAAACAGACATGTCTTTGTATCCCTTTGTAATGCAAAGAAGAAGCAATATTATACTAGACAATTGTCTATATGGAGAATTGGCTGTTTCTTCCAATGGTGATGCATACTGTTGTTCAAGAATCGGCGATGTTTCAAAAATTGGTAATTTTAAAACGGACAACATAGAGATAATATTTAAAGCTCTTGAAAAAGCTTCATTCCTTTCAAATATTAATAATCTCAAACCATGTTGTTCTTGTGAGCTTAAATATATATGTGGAGGAGGCTGTAGAATTGATTACTTCAAGACACTTATTAAAAACAACCCTCTTTCTTTGGAATCATATGATATACCACCACGTAAATGCGGGAAGGAAAACAAAAGGATTCTTTACGACTTAATGCTCAAAACCAATAGATTAATATTCCAATGATTCATACATTTTTTTTGAGATACCGTCGTGGAAACGAAATTTAAGACACCTGGTAATACACTATCCAACAATAATCTCCTATGAAAAGAACATTGCTGTCCGGATCAATTAATCATGATATAAGCGTCCAGACATATACCTTCTTCAGGAGCAACTATATGATGGTATTCAATACAATACTGCAAAACAATGAGTTCTAATCAAAAAAATACCTAAACCATATAAGTCATTTAAATTAAATTATTTACAAACAGCTGAAGAACTTTTCTCCGGACTGAAGTATATTCCCTTATATATTCTTCGACTCGTGATTTATGTATAGTGATCATGTCACAGATAAATAGTTTTGCAAAAGCCATCCAGGCCAGGACCGGATGGTCGGACGCCATCATAAACTCGCTGAGTTCAGTTGAGGAGGCGGAAATCTATATCAAGGCAGGGCTGAAGGAAGCCGTGATTGGCGGAAGGCCGGCTCTGGTAAGAACAGATATAGACTGGGCAGATTACAGCATAAGGCGCAACACTTGGCTAAGGGATTCTCCTCAGCAGGGGCTGAAGGACTATGACAAGTGGGCCGAATACAACAATGCAGATCTCATCGGTGAAGGATACCCTCCAAGAGACAAGAATGGAGACCCTTACGAACTTCACCACATAGGGCAGAAGCAGGACTCCCCTCTTGCCGAGCTTACCTGGGCCGAGCACATGGGAAACGGCAACAACAAGATTCTGCACCAGGCAGGCAAGGAGTCTGAAATCTACCGCGATGTTTTTGACAAAGAGAAGTCATACTACTGGCAGGCAAGGTTCAGGGCTTTCAGCAAGGCTGAGCTGGAGAGGATATATCATCGCTGAGGAAGATTATTCACAAAATCAGAAGCTGAATCCGGCTCCGAGGGTGAGGCCTATGGTCTTGAAACTTATGGTGTGGACTCCGGCACTCAGGCAGAGGCTGTTGTGGAGCCCGAACGGAGAGTAGAGCAAACCAGCTTCAAGAGCCAGTCCGGTGGAGGTGCGGTCCGTTACCTTTGCCCAGTGGCCGGAAGTGGTTTGCCAGCAGACGTTTCTGCTGCCGTAACCGGCACCGGCGAAGATATTTAATTGAGGTGTTTCTCTCAGCTGGAACAGCAAGCCGGCAGTGGCGGACTGCAGAGAAACCTTGTGGCTTCCGGTAAGATGTGAAGGGTCTTCAGAAGAATCAATGGACAGGTCAGAAGAAACCGACGTGAAATTGCTCCTGTAAGAAGCGTATATGCCAAAAGCGCTGCTGCGGAACTTTACGCCAAGCATTGCCCCGGCATTCCATTCTGGCGAGAATCCTATCTGGGCAACGGCAAAAACCGAAGGAGCCTCAGGCCGGGCGGCTGGAACAGGCTGCTCTTGAGAGGCTTTGGAGGTTAAGGTATCTGTTTCTGCATCAGCAACCGTGGCTGGTTCAGTTATTGCAGCCGTGGCAGGCTCTCTGGTTGCAGTAGCCGTAGAATCAGGCAATGAACTTTGAGGCAAAATTGCAACAGAGGTATCCCGGCTAGCAAGAACGGCTTCTGTTGCCGGCTGGGAAACAGGTTCTTTTTTCTCTGCCTTTTGGGGCGGTGGAGAAACGGCGGCGGGATTTGTGGTGCGGATTCCGAGA
The DNA here is from genome assembly GCA_900316795.1 of uncultured Bacteroidales bacterium. Lineage (GTDB taxonomy): Bacteria > Bacteroidota > Bacteroidia > Bacteroidales > UBA932 > Egerieousia. The sequence continues at coordinate 28,017 of ONEF01000003.1, forward strand.
ATGGTTTCTATCTGACCGGCTTCCCGGTCAATGTGCGCCATCTGGGCTTTGATTCCTTTGCCTGAAGGAGTGTAGGATCTGGAAGAGAGAGCTTTACGTAGGGAGTTGGCCTGCTGCTGCAAAGATTTCAGCTCACTGGCGTTGTTGCCAGGAAGGCTGCTCAGGTATGCTATGGCCCATCTGCAGAGAGTAAGGGCATCTTCTGCATCCTGCATCTGGCCGGAGGACGAGAAACGCAGCCTGGCCGCCTGGGCAGAAGCTTTCAGCTCGTTTACCTTCTGGCGCCTTGGCTGGAAGAGCCGCTGGATTTCATTGCCGGAGAGATAACGCAGATATTTGCCGTTGTATGTAATCTGGTGGGTTGCCTTGCGGATGTCCTGGGAATAGGTCTTCATAAGTGGCAGGAACTTTGCTCTCGGACAGGTGAAGCCGGCCGCATAGGCAAGTTTGGAAGTTATGCCGTCAAGTGCCTTCTTCTGGGTGGAGCCTTCCGCCCAGATCATCTTAGGGTCACTTTTTATCTGCTGCGGGTTCTGGGCATGAAGGGCAGAAGAAGCCGCCAAGCCCAGCAGCAAGACTATCATCAAGTATATGGCTCTTGTCCTGTCCATTTCAAGATTCATTCTGCTTGTCATCCCCGATCTCCTTGTTCCCTGACATTCCGTAAGTGGAGGTTATCTGACGGAACCTTGCCACCTGGTCTTCATCCATGAAGCCGCGCTTCATCTTCAGCAGGTTCTCTATCTTCCTCCTGAGCGGGAGCAGTTTTTCTTCTGCTCCGCGATGGCCTCTGACCTGGCTGCACATCGCTGAGAAATCAGAATATGCGGCCAGCACCGTTTCCCAGTACTGGCGGTCGTCTTCAAGGACTTTGTCGTAAAGATCCTGGCAGCTTTCCTCCAGTTCCTGACGGGAAGAGCCCTCGGCAAAGATGCGGCCCCACTTGTCGCTGAGCATATAGCTGCCGTAACGGTAAAGGAGGGCGATGTCGTCTGTTATAAAGGTGATGCCGTCATACACCAGCGGCAGGATCTCTTTCTTCCGGTTGTCCAGCATACCGTATTTCCCGCCTTCGGATGCTATGTACCGCTGGTTGAAGCAATACACTTCCTGCCGGCCCTGCGCCCCGAGACGCAAGCTGGAAACAACTATCAGAATTATGGAGAAAAAAAATCTCAAGCCCCTGGTTTTTTACAAAGTGTAAATTTACGAATAATATACTATTTTGAAAACTACGCATCATGGAGTATCTTTGCAAAAGCAAAACCTAACCGTCAGCAATGGAGTCTCAATCAGGATTTTTCAGAAGCCCTACAGAAGTTTTTTCCAGACTGTATTCTTCTCTGGAACCCGTCAACGCCGCGGGGGCCGGCTTCACTGTCCTGTACAGGAGCCGCAGCGGAGGAAGAAACAGGCTGTACAAATGCCTCAAGGAGCCTCTCAGGGAAGACTCTCTGTACCAGAACCTGCTGCGCAAGGAGTTTGAGATAGGATATATGCTCTCACACCCAGGCATCTGCGAGTATTACGCCTTTGTGGAAATCCCCTCTCTGGGACGCTGCATTGAGATGGAGTGGATAGACGGCAAAACCCTCCAGGAAAGAATCGAGGAAGGCAGCCTCACGGAAAAGACTGCCCGCAAGATACTGGTGGAACTCTGCGATGCCCTGGACTACATGCACCACAAGCAGATTGTGCACCGGGACCTCAAACCGGAAAACATAATGGTCACATCCAACGGAGAAAACGCGAAGATCATAGACTTCGGGTTCTCGGACTCAGACTCCCATCTGCTGGGAAAGACTCCTGCAGGAACGCAGATGTTTGCATCTCCGGAACTGACGGCCGGCGAGGAGACGGACTGCAGGGCTGACATCTATTCTCTGGGCAAGATAATGGCATTGATGCCAGGCAGATATAAATCCATCGCCGAGAAATGCACAATGCCAGCCAAGGAAGACAGATATGCCTCCGCCTCAGAAGTCAAGGCGGCACTTGAGGCATCGAGGAAAAGAATATGGCCTTTCGCCGCCGCCATAGTCATCCTGGCAGCAGCCATAGTTTACGGTGTCATGGCTTTTTACGCTAAAAAATCCGAGAAGACCGTGGATGAAATGTTCAGCCAGACCACAGACATGATCATAGAGGCCGGCTACCCGAAATCCTCCGGACAAGAGTAAGCCCGTCCTTTACGCCTGCTGCATACATGCTGGTCTTGGCACCCTCCCTCTCAATGTGGGAAATGTAAAGCGGATATCCCTTTATGAAAGACACTGACTGGAACTCGTCCCCTTCTTGAAGTTTGGAGTTCCGGTTGCTGAGGACGCGGTAACGGTTGCTCCCCAGATATTCAAGTTCCACCACACGGTTAGGATTCCAGCCCAGAAGCACGTGGTCTCCACTTTCAAGTTCCCCTGACTCTACAAAATCCGTTGAAAGGAAGCCGGATGTAAAAGTCTTGTCAGTCTTGAGATATTCTGCGAAACTGCGGAAATTATCGAACCCGACATACCTGGCCAGTATATCGCGCTTGCCTTCAGTAGGGTCAGACTTGTAGTTGTCGTACCCCCAGATTCTCCTGAGCGTACTTGGAGAAATTTTGGCCTTCACGGCAGCTTCTATGGACTCGGACAAAAGCTCAAAATCCTTTGGAGTGGCTAACCGCTGTTTCCACTTTGCCTCAACTTTGGCTTTAAGGAATTCTATCTCAGGAAACTTTATGTTGTTCATTATATTTATTTGTAACGGATTTCTGTCCAGGGGTCTTTGCTGAAAGATGCTATCTCCTGGCCTGTTTTAAGGTAAACCACCTTCAGATTGGGGTTCTGGTGGGTGTGCACCTCTTTGAGATCAAGGTTGTTGGAAAGGTCCAGCTCGGTAAGGTCATTTGCCGATACATACAGGAGCTGAAGATGCGTGAGCTTTGAAACATCAATGGACTTGAGACTGTTCACCTGCAACGCCAGATGCCTAAGGGCCGTGTTCTTGGAAACGTCTATCTTGTCCAGTCCGCATCCTCCGGCCGAAACGTAAGTCAGCGCCGGATTCTTGGAGATGTCCAGCCCCTTCAGAGGGTTCTCGTTCACTTCTAAACGCATAAGCCTCTGATTCTTTGATATGTCAATCTCCGTAATGGAGTTTACTCCGCAGTTCAAATCAGTCAGGTTCTGAAAAAACTCCAGGCCATATACGGACACAAGGCCAAGGTCAATCAGGTATGCACTTGAAACCGATGCAGCTTCCTTGCGGCTTATTTTACCGTCCTTGTCCGAATCGCACAGTTCCAGCATACAGGACCAGAAACCCTCGTTGAAAGTATGCTTGCCGGTCTTGAAGGCGGCAGAAGAAGACAACTGCCTTCCAGATGCCTTTGCGGAAGCCTTTACCGTATATTGCGTCTCATAATCAAGGCCTTCCAAAATCGCTGAAAAAGAGGCTCCGGATTTCTCCGCCGCAAACTCCCCTACTCCGTCGATGACAAATTTACAGTCTGCAAGTATGGTGTCTTTGCTAAGCTTCGCCACCACGGCAGCTGAAAGGCTCTGGGCATCCACAGAAACCTCAGCGATTGAAACAGGAGCCTTGTCCTTCCCGGAACCGTGCCCTTCCGGATCCAGATCCGGCTTGGCATCAGGCCCGCAGGCACATAAAGCCACCGCAACAGCAAAGGCCGCCACAATCCTTCTCGGCGATATGACAAAAGATGAAATCCTCATAAAAGCTTTTCGGCTGTATTACATAAAACAAATTTACGAAAATTATCCCACCGTTATTTGCTTAAAAGCTTTCATTATATTTGTATTGTTATGGGAAAGATATTTACTATTCAAATAGCGCTGGTTTGTTTTCTGGCAGGTTTTATTTCTGCCGGTAATAATTTAGGTATGCCATCAGAACAAAAACAAGAACATATGATTTCAAGTGTGGAGACTAACGGAAGCTGGGTGCATTTGTATGATGAAAAGGGAAACAAGTACAGGACACTGACTGCTAGTTACGTAGGAGAGGTAAAGGGCTGGAGCTCAACATTCTTCGTTTCCAGAAACGGCAGTTGGGTTTACCTTTGGGACAGCAAGGGAGAGAAATACAAAACCCTGAGTTACTCATACGTGGGAGATGTAATTGGAGTTGCAGGAGACACTTTTACCTCCCGCAACGGCAGCTGGATTTACACCTGGAACAGAAAAGGAGAAAAAATCAACACCCGAACGGCCCGTTAAGATGAAGGTTCAGAAAACAAATGCGGCAAGGCTGCTGGACAAGGAGAAGATAGAATACACGCTGGTTCCATACCAGGTGGATGAAGAGCATCTGGATGCCATACATGTTGCCCGGCAACTTGGAGAAGACATATCAATGGTTTTCAAGACGCTGGTACTCAAAGGAGACAGGACAGGGCATTTCGTGTGCGTGATTCCAGGAGACAAGGAAGTGGATCTGAAGATGGCTTCAAAGGCATCGGGGAACAAAAGCTGCAACCTCATCCACATGAAAGAGCTGCTTCCAACAACAGGCTACATCAGAGGCGGATGCTCGCCCATCGGGATGAAAAAACAGTTTCCTACATATATACACGAGTCTTGCCTTTCGTTGGAAAAGATGTATGTCAGTGCAGGGCTTAGGGGGCTTCAGATCTGCATAGCTCCAGCTGACCTCATCCGTGTGGTAAAGGCCACAACCTGCCCGCTTTTTCTGAACCCGTGAGATGTGTTACTTATCTCCGGCCAGTCGCCCAAGATTCATAGACCTTTGTTCCGGAACCTCTGAAATCTGTTCCAGAACCATCTTGACATTTTGTTTGTCGTTGAGCATATTTTACTATATTTGCACCCGTGTTTATAGTAAAACCTTTTACTTTTTAATATGGAACCTAAAAACAAACCTGAGGTTATCCGAAACAGGACAACCATTTCCGACCTGTGGAAAAAAGAAGATTGGCTGGCGGTATGGATTGGCGTAGTGCTGATTGTAGTTGCCGCAATAGCCGTTATTTCAAAAGCTTTTGACTTTACAGCCCTGAATTTCTCCAAATGGCATCTCTGGGAAGATGTGCCTGAGAAGGCCTCTCTGGCCGCCCAGATGAGCGGAGTTTTCTGGACAAAACTCGCCCGCACGTTCCTCATTCTGGCATTTCTGTTTGGAGTGGGAATAAAGCTTCAGGGAGAAAGAGTTACCAAGTTTCTTCCAGCGTTCCTCGGGCTTTTCGTCCTGGCTATAATCGTCAGGATAGTAAGCGCTGAGTTCACCTTCAACCGCTACCTGGAATGGGCTTTCTGGGCTCTGATCATAGGACTTCTGATTTCCAACACGGTTGGCGTTCCCAAATGGCTTAAACCTGCCATCAGGACCGAGTTCTACATCAAGACCGGCCTGGTTGTGATGGGATTCTCCGTCCTGTTCTCCAACATAGCCAAGTTCGGCCTCTACGGACTGGGAATAGCCTGGATAGTAACCCCTATCGTGATAATCTTCATGTGGTGGCTCGGAACCAGGATCTTAAAGATGGACAACAAGCCTCTTGTAATCACTCTTGCCTCAGCGACAAGTGTCTGCGGAACTTCCGCTGCCATCGCCACCGGCGCAGCTGCCAAGGCCAAGAAAGAAGACCTCTCACTGGCAATCTCAATTTCCATCATATTCACGATACTTATGATGGTGTTTGAGCCGATGATTATCCGCTGGGTTGGCATGAGCCAGATCATGGGAGGAAGCCTCATCGGCGGTACCGTTGACTCTACCGGTGCAGTAGTTTTGGCAGGAAGCGCCCTGGGAGAAGAAGCCGAGCAGGCAGCCGTCCTGGTCAAGAGCATCCAGAACATACTGATTGGCTTCATAGCATTCTTCGTGGCTCTGTTCTTTGCCACCAAAGTTGACAGGCAGAACGGACAAAGAGTAGGCGCCAACGAAATCTGGTACCGCTTCCCTAAGTTCATCATCGGTTTCTTCGCAGCCTCACTGGTTGCTTCCTTCATTATCCTCCCGGTTTACGGAAGCGAGAACGTAGGAGCAATCAACAAGGTGCTTGACCAGTACAAAAACTGGGCTTTCGTCCTGGCTTTCACAAGTATCGGACTTGACACCAACTTCAGGGAAATCATCCGGAAGATGCAGGGCGGAAAGGTACTGTGGCTGTATGTCATCGGACAGCTCTTCAACATAGCCCTCACGTTCTTTGCCGTATGGTTCCTGCTCAGCGGAAGGTTCTTCCCTATCCCTCAGCTGGACAACTACAGCGGCAAGAAAGCCGAGCCTAAGGTTGTAGAAGCACCGGCACCGGCCAAAACCGCAGCTGCCAACACCGTAGCTGCCGGAAACGCTGCCGCAGCAAACGCCACAGCCCTTCCAGCAAACACCATCTCCCTGGAACAGGCTATGAAGGCTGACTAGCAACTTGCATAGCCCAAGCAACGGCTTGAGCTCAATGCTTGCAACTTGCATAGCCCAAACAACGGCTTGAGCCCAATGCTTGCAACTTGCATAGCCCAAACAACGGCTTGAGCCCAATGCTTGCAACTTGCATAGCCCAAACAACGGCTTGAGCCCAAAAGCTAGCAACTTGCATAGTCCAAACAACGGACTGAGTCCAAAAGCTAGCAACGCCCATACAAACCGTAAGTAGCAACTTATTGATACACAACAAATTAGTAAATTCTATGTACGCCTTTATGCACACCCCTCGATTTACTATATCGTTGAAATACAAGCATTTACTGATTACGCATAAAATCACCAGGCCGTGCGGTCAGGCATAAGACCGCCAAGCCATAAGGCTCGAAACCGTCAAGCCGCGAGGCATGCAAAAAACACTGACATCACGAGGCTCTCAAGAAAAAACGTCAAGCTATGAGGCACGCAAATAAAACATTATACAAAGCAATAACCTTCATAATGGTTGCAGCTGTATTGGTTTGTGCCTGTTGGATAATGAGGAACAGACTTGGGCTCAGCGACAAACACGACTTCGGTGCTGGGGCTTACTACTATGCAGACATTCCGGACTTTGACAAGGTGATAAAGGATGATGCTTATCATAGCAACATCCCTAAGTGGATATACTTCGTACTGTTCTTTGCCTGGGGATGGCTGATGTGGAGGCTATGGTGCTGGATAGACGGACGAAAACGCAAGGACAGCGGGCAGGAGTGAAGCTGGGCACTATTTGAAGCTGGAATTCGGAAAAGGCGAGTGGCGGTTATTTCTGGCGTAAGAAGAAAAGGAGACGGGCTTTCATGTTTTTGCTCGTCTCCTTTCTTATTTTTTCCTATATTTGGGAGTTATATACATTCGTACAGCATGCTGTCTGTGCCGCAGTGTTGCGGGAATACTCAGGTAACAGTGCTGTATAAATGAACTTGACAATGTTTGTAATTAATAATTGATTCTGATAATGAGCAGCAAGGTTATACTTACCGGTGACCGCCCTACGGGAAGGCTCCACATTGGACATTACGTTGGTTCCTTAAGAGGAAGAGTTGAGATTCAGAATGCAATGGACTATAAAGATATGTTTGTGTTCATTGCGGACGCTCAGGCGCTTACAGACAACTTTGACAATCCTGAAAAAGTGCGTCAGAATATAATAGAAGTAGCATTGGACTATCTCAGTGTAGGTCTTGATCCAAATAAGATTACCATTTTTGTCCAGAGCATGATTCCCGAACTTACGGAGCTGGCTTTCTACTACATGAATCTCGTTACAGTGGCAAGACTTCAAAGAAACCCTACCGTAAAGTCAGAGATCCAGATGAGAGGCTTCAGCAAGGCCGACCGTGCAGAGGGAAAGGAGCAGGGTACCGGCAGCATGAAGCAGGGGGTTGTCAATCCTGTCCAGAAGCAGGACGCTTCTGAAGGCAGTTCAGGACACGGAGAAGACAACCAGCCGGTGTTTGGAAGCGGGCTTCCTGTGGGTTTCTTCACCTACCCTATTTCCCAGGCTGCTGACATAACAGCTTTCAAGGCCACGACCGTACCCGCCGGCGAGGACCAGAAACCTATGATAGAACAGACCGTGGAAATTGTCCGCAAGTTCAACAGCATCTATGGCCAGACTCTGGTAGAGCCGGATATCCTCCTTCCGTCCAACAGCGCCTGCCTCAGGCTTCCAGGTACTGACGGCAAGGCTAAGATGAGCAAGAGTCTGGGCAACTGCATCTATCTGAGCGAAAGCGCTGAAGAAGTGAACAAGAAAGTCATGGGAATGTACACGGATCCTCTCCACATCAGCATCAACGATCCTGGACACATTGAGGGCAACACCGTGTTCACTTACCTTGACGCCTTCTGCCGCCAGGAACACTTCGGGCTATATCTTCCTGAGTATGCAAGCCTTGATGAACTCAAGGCACATTATCAGAGAGGTGGGCTCGGCGATGTCAAGATCAAGAAGTTCTTGGGCAAGATACTCAACCAGGAACTCGAGCCTATCAGGGAGCGCCGCAAGGAGTTTGAGAAAGACATCCCGGAGGTTTACAACATGCTCCAGAAGGGTAGCCGCAAGGCACGCGAGGTTGCAGCATCTACTATGGATGATGTACGAAGAGCCATGAAGATCAACTACTTTGAAGACAAGCAGCTTATAGCGGAACAAGCTGAACGCTTTAAGCAACAAAAGCATTGACGCATTTGGAACAAAGCTCTAGCGCTTTTGAAACAAAGACCTAACTGTTTGGAACAAAGCCCTAACACTTTTGAACACCATCGGTGACGTTTTTAGCAATTAGTTCATTTTCAAGAGTATAAACAAATGAGGGGTAGCAAGAACAGGCACCCCTCAAGTAAGCAAAACATTGAATATTAACATATTATAAAAAACGCAGAAATATGAAAAAGATTATCGTTGCAGCTGTGGTTTGCTTGTCTTTGATTACTGCCGCTTCTTCTTATGCCCAGAACGGCAAAGTCAAACAAGGTGACATGTTCATAGACTTCACCGTCCAGCAGGATCCTTCAAATCCTTCCAGCAAAGTATCTCTGAGCAACTATGTAGGAAGAGGGAAATGGGTTGTCGCAGATTTCTGGGCCAGCTGGTGCGGATGGTGCATCAAGGAGATTCCTACCCTTAAGAAGATATTCAACGAGCTGCCTAAGGAAAAGGTAACCGTGCTGAGCATTGCGGTTTGGGATAAACTCGCTGACACAAAGGCTTCTGCCCGTGAAAATGGAATCGTCTGGTCCCAGATTGTAAACGCCCAGGACATTCCATCAGACGCTTATGGTTTTGGCGGCATCCCTTATATCGTTGTATTTGACCCTCAGGGCAAGATTGCAGCCATCGGACTAAGAGGTGACAAGCTCTACCAGTTTGTAAAAGCTTCAGTTGAGCGGTCCAAATAAAAAGCCTCTGTTGACTTTCGATATTGGAGGCGTTAGGTCCGATAGACGAAGATTCTATTTAATATTTTATAAATGAGCATAATACGCATAACACGCGAGTTCAGCTTCGAGGGCGCTCACGCCCTTGGCGGCTATGACGGCAAATGCTGCCACATACACGGACATTCATACCGTATGGCCGTAACGGTTTCAGGCAATCCCATAGAGGACGACAACTCTCCCAAAAAGGGAATGGTGCTCGACTTTACAGACTTGAAGAAGATTGTAAACGAAAACATCATAGACAAATTTGACCATGCGCTTGTAATGAAGGAAGGAGCATTGCTGGCAGAAGATATAGGAAGAGTTTACGGAAATGTTGTCACAGTTGATTTCCAGCCTACAAGCGAGATGCTTGTGATTCATTTCGCGGACATTGTCAAAAGCCTCCTTCCCGAAGGCATCCAGCTGCATAGCATAAAGCTGTGGGAAACTGAAAAGAGCTGCGCCGAGTGGTACGCTGAAGATAACCGCTAACCCTAAAGCAGTGGGGTTCTGAGGGTTGAAGGAGTTCAAGAAGGACTGAAGGAATTCCAGAAGAACAGAAGGAGTCCCAGAAGAATAGACGGAGTTCAAGAAGAACTGAAGGAGTTCAAGAAGAACTGAAGGAGTTTTGAAGAACAGGCACATAGATATTCATGAACAAGATATTTCTCATAGACGGTCACGCACAGATATTCAGGATGTACTATGCCTTCATGCGGCATCCTCTTGTCAATTCCAAAGGGATAGATACATCTATCCTTTACGGCTTCACCAAAATGGTGCTGGAACTTATCGGCAAAGAGCATCCTACCCACTTGGCTGTAGCTTTTGACCTCCATGCAGAAACATTCCGGCATAAAGTTTACAAAGACTACAAGGCCAACCGTCCAGCGGCTCCGGAGCTTGTAGTGGATGCGCTTGAGCCGTTGAAAGAGATACTCAAAGCTCTCAACATCCCGGCTTTGGGCATGGAAGGATTCGAGGCGGATGATGTCATCGGCTCCATGGCACGGCAGTGGGCATCTGATTCTTCGCAGGTCTATATGGTTACTCCTGACAAGGACTACGGCCAGCTTATAGACGACAACATATTCCAGTACAAGTTTCCGAAAGGCTCTGCTACTGAAGTAGATATAGTGAACAAAGATAAAATCTGCGCATACTATGGAATCAAAGACCCGAAGTCTGTCATAGACATACTCACCATCTGGGGAGACGCTTCGGACAATGTGCCCGGGGTCAAGGGGATCGGAGAGGTTGGCGCCAAGAAGCTGATCGGAACCTACGGAAGCATAGACAACCTGCTCAAGCATCTGGATGAACTCCCGGCCAAGCAGCAGGAGAAGATAAAGGATGCCCGGGATCATCTCGATATGAGCCGTTTCCTTGTAACCATCAAGACTGATATAGAACTCCCTGTAACTCTTGATAGCATAAAGGTTACCGGGGCAAACCGGACTGAAGTTGACAGCGTTTTCTCCAAGTACGAGTTCACATCGCTGAAGAAAATGATCACTCGGTATTCAGAGGGGTCTTCAGCGACATCCGGCGCCGGAGGAATAAACCAGGACCCCGCTTCAGTTGACAGGGACTTCCCGGCTGACGATTTTCCGGCTGACGACACTCAGGCAAGCGATACTCCGGCAAGCGACTTTCCTGCTGAGGAAAGCGGCAATTATTTCAACAGCTATATTCCTGAAAACACAGCTGTTGCAGAGAGGATTGAAATACCTTTCGTAAGGATTGTGGACATTGCTGGCCTCAAGACAGAAGCGCTCAGGACCAAAGAAATTGCCATCATGCTACTCAGCGATGGGAAAAAGATCCTGCTCTCTGCAACGGACAAGGATTCTTCCAGGAAGAAACCGTCCGGTGTGGCATATTGTGGATCTGTAACCCAGGATATCATTGATATTCTGGCAAATACATCTATTGCCAAAACTGGTTTCGCCTTGAAGGAGACAATCAGGGCCATTGCCTCTGAAATGGAACGTATTGAGATTCCGGACGGGTCCGTCAATTCCGGCGTCTCCCGCGCTGAAGAGTTTGTAGATTCACTCTCAAAGTCTGAGCTGTTTGACGTTGAACTTCTTCACTACCTTCTCAATCCTGAAGTGAGCCATTCGGCTTCATTTGTCATAAAACAGCAGTTCGGAATTGATGTCTCCCTCTTCAGTTCTCCAAAGGAAGATGAGCCTGCACAGATGGACCTTTTCTCTGAACCTCAGGAAGAAGACCCGGCAGCCATTGAGGCCTACGCAAAGGAAAGCTTACTATACATATACCTGAAGGATAAGCTTTCAGAAGAACTTTCAAAGATACGGGTCAACGATAATGTCTCCTCTGAGTTGGGGAAGGCTACAGACCTGTACCGGGGGATTGAGATGCCTCTCATAGGCACTCTTGCCAAAATGGAGCTTTCCGGAGTGAAGATTGACACCGGCCAGCTCCGGGAATACAGCAAGACTCTCACATTGCAGATGAACGAAATCGAGTCCAAAGCCAAAAGTCTGGCCGGAGACTCCCAGATCAACCTCTCGTCTCCAAAGCAGGTGGGAACGCTCTTGTTCGAAAAGCTCAAGCTCGGTCCGGACATAAAGAAAAACATAAGGGGCAGTTATCCGACCGACGAGCAGACGCTCAGGTCAATTTCCGCTTCCCATCCGATAGTTGAAGACATCCTTGAATACAGAAACCTGAAAAAGCTTCTTTCTACATACATAGACGCCCTGCCTCAACTTATCAGCCGTACTGACGGAAAGATACACACCACTTTCAACCAGGCGCTTACGGCAACAGGAAGGCTTTCTTCCTACAATCCGAACCTCCAGAACATCCCTATCCGCACAGAACGTGGCAGGGAGATACGGAAAGCCTTTGTCCCATCTTCTGAAGACGGGTTCATTGTAAGCGCTGACTATTCCCAGATTGAGCTGAGACTCATGGCACACCTCAGCGGCGACGAGCATCTGATAAATGCTTTCAACAGCGGGCAAGATGTCCATAAGGCTACAGCTGCGAGACTTTTTGGAGTGGAGCTTGACAGTGTCACCGACGAACAGAGACGCAAGGCAAAGACAGTTAACTTCGGGATAATCTACGGCATTTCCTCCTTTGGTCTGGCCGAGAGGATGGAAATTGGAGTTCGGGAAGCCAAAGAATTCATAGACAATTATTTCAGAATGTATCCCGGAGTCAATGCCTACATACAAGACACCATTGAACAGGCCCATAGGAAAGGATTCGTGGAGACTCTTTACGGAAGGAGGCGGTACCTGAAAGACATCAATTCCCGCAACGCCAATGTCCGCAAGTTCAACGAGAGAAACGCCGTCAACGCTCCTTTGCAGGGCAGTGCCGCAGACATCATAAAAATCGCGATGATAAACGTGGCCGGAAGGATGGAAAAGGAAAGGCTCGCCAGCAAGATGATCCTCCAGGTACATGACGAACTGGTGTTCGATGCCGCCCCGGATGAAAAAGACATAGTGATGCAGATTGCCAAGGAAGAGATGGAATCTGTCATAAATCTCAGGATAAACCTCATAGCAGAATGTGGATATGGCAAAAACTGGCTTGAAGCACATTAAGAACAAGGAGTATGTGATGATGGACGTGGGGCAGATCATCACTTACGCCAAGCAGGGAGAAGAGTTGGCTTTCACCATACTCTTCGACAAATACTATATTCCGCTCAAGAACTTCATCAGCCAGAGTTTCAAGACTATGAAAAGGGAAATGAGTGAGGAAGTGGATGATATCTGCATGGATACTTTCAACAAAGCGTTCCAGAGAATAGATTCCTATGACTCAAAGTACAAGTTCTCTACCTGGCTGTACAGGATAGGCCTCAATTCCCTGACAGACTTTCTGAGAAGAAGCCGGAACACCATCGGAGAAACAAGCACCTCCCAGGACACAGGAGAAATCCGTAACGTCCAGTCATCAGACACTCCTGAAGACAACCTCATTGAAAGCCAGCAGATAGAATCTATCATGGAATCAATAGACACCCTGCCTGACATCTACAAAGACGTGATGCTGCTCTATATAGAAGGCTACGCCTTGGATGACATCGCAGATGAACTTGAGATTTCCCTCTCCAATGCCAAGGTAAGGGTAAAAAGAGGCAAGGACCTTCTGGCGGAGATGTTGATAGACAGTCCATTGGCACAAAAACGAGCCAAACGCAGCAAAAAAGACGCTCCAGGGAAGACGGCAGCTACAAAGAAGAATACCGGAAACAAGAAGCCAAAGAAGGGGCAGGACAAATAAAACCACCGTACAAGAACACTATTATGCCGCAGACAGATTCTAAGATAATTCTCAAATACTTTCCTGACCTGGATTCTGAACAGATAGAGCAGATACAAAGGCTCTACCCTCTGTACGCGGACTGGAACAGCAAGATAAATGTCATCAGCCGCAAGGATATGGACAGTTTCTACCTTCACCACGTACTCCACAGCCTTGCCGTTGCCAAGTTCATCAAGGGTTTTCTTCCGGAACTTGACGCAAAGATGAGACGCAATGATTCCGCTCCGGCAGAAACTGCTGAAAAACAAGCCTCGCCCAACTCAAAACAGATGTTCTGCAGCAACCAGATATGCGTGATGGATGTCGGATGCGGTGGAGGCTTTCCGGGCATTCCTCTTGCAATCTTCTACCCTTCAGCAAGTTTCCTGCTCGTGGATTCCATAGGGAAGAAAGTCAGGGTAGCTCAGGCCATCGCTGATGAAATCGGCCTCGGGAATGTAAAAACACTCCACGGCAGAGCTGAAGAAGTGGACCTGAAAGAGCATTTCCAAAAAGACAAGGCGGACCTGATTGTATCAAGAGCCGTCACTTCCCTCGGCAACTTTATCCCTTGGGTAAAGGACAGATATACAGAAGGAATCCTCTACCTAAAAGGCGGGAGTCTGGAAGAAGAAATCGCCGAGGCGCAGAAAAAATGCAGAATAAGACCTTCCCGGATATTCCAGAAAGACATTTCAGAATGGTTCACCGATGAGTATTTCCAGGAAAAGAAAGTCCTTTTCATAAAATAGCCCGCGTCTATTTTGCTAACCGTAGGTTTCTATCAGATACTTCACGAACTGAGGGTCCTGGAAGTTTATGGTTCCGGTATCGTGCTGGTTCAAAGAAGCTATCTGCCGCATCTCTTCTTCTGAGAGGGTAAAGTCGAATATATTGAAGTTCTGGGCCATGCGCTCTTTGTGGCTGGATTTTGGAATTGCCACTATCCCTCTCTGGGTAAGCCATCTGAGAGCAACCTGGGCAGCGCTTTTTCCGTACCTTGCGCCTATCGCTGAGAGAGATTCATTCTTCACGATGCCGTCCACGCCCTGCCCTCCGAGAGGGCCCCATGCCATCATCTTTGTTCCTGTTTCTGACAGGTGTGGCTGAATGCCGGTCTGCTGTATGAGGACATTGCACTGAAGCTGGTTTACCATAGGCTTTATATCCACATAGTGCGCAAAGTCAAAGAAGCGTGCAGCCTGGAAGTTGGAAACTCCTATAGCCCTTACCTTGCCGGCCTTGTAAGCCTGCTCCATAGCCCTCCAGGAACCAAACACATCTCCGTATGCCTGGTGGATAAGAAGAAGGTCTATGTAGTCTGTCTTGAGACTGCGGAGACTGTCATCTATGCTTCTGGCGGCTTTTTCTTCTCCGGCATTTGCTATCCATACTTTGGTAACCAGGAAGATGTCTTCACGCTTTATGCCGCTATTGGCTATTGCAGTACCTACTCCTTCCTCGTTCTGGTATGCCTGCGCAGTATCTATGAGTCTATAGCCAACAGAAAGGGCATCACCAACGCAGCGTTCAGCCTCCTGAGGAGGAACAAGGAATACACCATATCCCAAAAGAGGCATCTCTACACCATTTGACAGTTTAACAGTTTCCATAATTCAAAAGTTGTTGTTTTAGTTGTTAAATCCGGTAATCTTTTATGCAAATGTCATAAAATCCGGGGATAACTGCTTTTCAAATTCTGCTGAGTTTTTTTCAAAAATGGTTTCAATCAGTTTTTTTTGGTCTTTGGAAAATAAATCTTATATTTGCAGCCCAATTGACGGAAATAATAAAGATTTAAAGATATGAAACGTACATTCCAGCCTTCCATCCGCAAAAGACGCAACAAGCACGGATTCAGAGAGAGAATGAGCACTCCTAACGGAAGAAGAGTTCTCGCTGCACGCCGTCGCAGAGGAAGAAAAAAACTGACAGTTTCATCTGAGGACAGATTCTAGTCTGGGTTTCAGAGATGAGATTTGTGCGGCTGGCCTTTTGGTCAGCCGAATTTGTTTTATGGGAGTCCTGTTCCTGTTCCGGTTTTTTGTATATTTGTAGGCAATCATATTCAGACTGGTATTATGGCTACTCAAGGGTCCAAGAAGACAAAAGACAATAATAACCAAAAGGAAAAATGGTACAAAAGCTGGTGGCTGAAAAACCTGCTGCTTGCTGTTGCTGCAGCTTTTGTCACCGTGTTGCTTCTGTTCTGGATGCTCAAAGGCATAACCAGACACGGAAAGTCACTGGAAGTCCCTGATTTCTCCAACATGACAGTGGAGCAGGCCAGGAAGATAGCAAGGGACAACCACATAAGAATAAAAATCACTGACTCAGTCTATATACCGCAACTGCATGCCGGGCAGGTAATAAAGCAGACTCCTGCCGCCGGATCCAAAGTGAAGAAAAACCGCAATATCCTCGTTACCATCAACTCCATTCTCCCTATGATGGTCAATGCTCCTGATGTAGTGGGATATTCTCTGAGGCAGGCAGAAAGTAATCTCACGGCTGCCAACCTAAGGGTCGGCAGGCTCAACTATGTTCCTGATATCGCCACCAACAGCGTTATGGGGCAAAGCTATAAAGGAAGGCCTCTGACCCCTGGAACCAAGATACCTGCACAAAGTGAAATTGACCTCTCCCTTGGTTTGAGTGCAGACAACTGCTGGACCAGAATTCCTAACCTGATTGCTCTGCCGTACCATAGGGTAAAGAGCGAACTTACATACAACTCCCTGAACCTCAACAAGATTCTTTTTGACGCTACTGTCAAGACCTACGCAGATACCATAAACTCTGTAGTTTACCGCCAGGATCCGGAACCTACTGTAGGGAAGTCTGCCAGGATGGGAAGCGGAGTAACTCTATACCTGACTCTGAACAAGGAACTTGCAGAACTGAACAGGAAAAACGTGAAGGCCAAGGACCAGTTGAGAGACACTCTTAAAATGGTTCTTCCAAAAGACACCCAGGAAGAGGAACTTCCGGACACTCCGGCAGAGCCTGTTGCAGAGGAAACGGCATCAGACGACGAACCTGTCCTCTAATCTATATCCGGATGGGATCTTCCAAAAAGAAAAACACCGTAAAGAAGCTGGCAGACAAGCTGAGTGCCCTTTCTTCAGAGAAGGAAGGAGTAGAATCTTTATCCCTCAGCGATGAATATCCCGAGAGCGACGATGGTGGCGAGGAAGATTTCCAGGACGATGAGAATGTAGAGGAACTCTTTGAACACTACCATTTTACTGTAGATAAGGGCCAGTCCATGATGAGACTGGACAAGTACATCACATCAAGGATGTTTGAGACATCCCGCAGCCGGGTCCAGATGGCTATTGAGGCAGGTTACGTTAGGGTTGGCGGAAAAGTTGCCAAGTCAAACTACAAGATCAAGCCGCTGGACGAGATTTCTCTGGTGTTCCCTTACGAGAAGAGAGCCAGGGACATAGGCCCGGAAAACATTCCGCTGGATATAGTATATGAAGATGATGACGTGCTGGTAATCAACAAGAAGGCCGGTATGGTGGTTCATCCGGGGCACGGACATTTCTCCGGCACCCTGGTAAACGCTGTGGCCTATCATCTGGGCGGCAAGAACGGAATCCTTGTCCACAGGATAGACAAGGACACATCCGGCATCCTGGTGATTGCCAAGAACGAGGAAGCTCAGATGAAACTCGCCAAGCAGTTTTTTGACCATACTACCAAGAGAAAATATGTGGCCATAGTGTGGGGCAACGTGGAGCAGGATGAAGGCACGATAGACGGCAACATAACCCGCGACGAGAGTGACCGCATGCGGTTTACAGTAAGCAAGGACCCTAACAAGGGAAAACACGCGGTAACCCATTTCAGGGTACTGGAAAGGTTCGGTTATGTAACTGTGGTTGAGTGCATTCTTGAGACAGGAAGAACTCACCAGATAAGGGTCCACATGAAGCACATAGGGCATACTCTTTTCAACGATGAAAGATATGGCGGAAACAAGATTCTCCAGGGAACCATCTATTCCAAGTACAAGCAGTTCATAGAGAACTGTTTCAAGATTCTGCCAAGGCAGGGACTCCACGCCAAGACCCTTGGTTTTGTCCACCCTTCCACAGGAAAGCAGATGGACTTTGATTCCCCTCTTCCGGAGGACATGAAAGCTCTGATTGAAAAGATGAGGGCCTATATCAAATCCCGAAACGATATAGAAGCGTGAACATGGCGTAGCGGCCAAGGTTGTTGTTCCTTACATCCTGATAATAGTTTTCCGCGTTGGTGCGGGAAACTGAACGGCTGGATTTGAGAATATCGTAAACCTTGATCCTTGCCGTCATTTTTTTCTTGAAGAAGGTCCGTGAAAAAGAAGCGTTCCAGACCGCCTGGCTCCTGCCGTAGCCTTCAGCATATCCGATGAAGAAGCGGTAGCTGAAATCAGATGATATATTCCAGTTGCGGGCAAAAGTCCAGTTCAGGGTGGAAGTAATGCGGTTGGTCCACAAAGACAGGTTTTCAACTGATTCTGAGCTGTACCAGGTCCGCCTGAAAGAGAATGCGGCGTTTACCGTAGCCTCGAAATCATCTATACGGTAGCTCATCTTCTGGTTCAGGCTCAGGTTCAGGTTGGTTGTCTGGTTCTCCTCAAAAGCGGAATTCACGTTGAGGTAACTGATGCCGTTTCCCAAGGCTGCCCTGGTCCAGAGGTTATAGTAGAAATCTGTCCGTGGAATCCTGTAGTTGTACATCACCCTGAAATCCAGGTTGTAGATGCCCTTGTCAGAATTTATATACTGGCGATGCTGCACTCCGTCAGATGTATAGCTCTTGCGGTTGATGATGCTTTTGGAGGTGTATTTTCCTCGGAAAGTGACGCTGAACCAGCGGTAGCGGTTCCTCTTTCCGGTACGGTATTCTACATTCATGTTGTGGGTGAAGGAAGGGTTAAGCCGGGAGTTGCCCTCCTGTACAACCAGAGGATTGGTGTTGTCTGTAACAGGAAGCAGCTGGTTGAGCGACGGCTGCGATGTTGTTCCACGATACGTTACCCTGAGATACTTGGAACCGTCGAACTTGTGGATGAATCTGGCGGTAGGCGCAATGTTCCAGACAGTGTAGGATGTGTCTCGGCCACGCCCGGAGCTGCTTGTGGTGGATGGCTGAAGAGAGGCCCCGAGCATGAAGTTGTAGTTCTTCTCCTGCTTGCGGAAAGACAGCTCATAGCGGCGGGTTGTGAAGTTACCCTTGTAATCTCTCGTAAGGTCTTCATCAGGCACATCGTATTTTTGTGTCTCAGGATTGAAATCAAATGTATTACGGAGAGTGGAGGAATGGCTCCTTGCATATCTTTGGGCGTACTGCAGAAAGTAGTTTTTGCCAAGTGGCTCTGTATATGTAAGATATACAGCATAGCCGGAACTTTTGTTGTCTCTGCGGTAAGATTGGTCTATTACCCTCGTACGGCTGATTTCATTGTCTTTGAAATAATCAGTAGATGAGCGGTTGAACCCGTCAACGGTATTGTTTGAGAAATTGCCGTTAAGTACAAGAGCCATCGTCCTTCCCGGTTTTCCGAGTCTCTGGCGCCAGATGAAAGTCACAGCGCCCTTGCTTGAAGAATTATCTCCGAAAGATGAACTCCGGCCCCTGTTGGTTGAATCTGAATTACGTAGGGTGACGAAGTCACGGTCTCTGGAAAACTCTCCCCTGCCTGTCTGGAGAGAAGGACGCAGCGTGAAGGAAGTGTTGTCTGACGGGGAATATACTGTCTCACTGTTGAAGCGGTGCCCTTTGGTCTTGTTACGGTTGAGATTGTATGAACCGGAATACTGGGTTATGTCATCGCTGAGATAAGAGACACGGTCAACGGTTTGCTCAAGGTGCTGGTCTGATGTCGAATAGAGATAACTGTTCTCTGTCTTGAGCTTCTTGTTACGGCTTTCATAGTTGTAGTTAGCCCCTGCCATGCGGCTGGTGGTGACTCCATTTCCGGTTGCAGTGTTGCCCACCATGGAGGTCAGCATGTCCATTGCCATATCCTTGAAGCCGGAGTTGTTTGTGTTGTTGGCATTTCCAACAAGGCTGAACTGGCTTGTAGAATTGAACTTCCCCGCAAGGATTGCAGCCTCGTAACGGTCAGAAGTACCATAACCTGCGCCAGCATTGCCTATCCAGCCGTCAAACACGCCGCTTTTAAGGCTGAGGTCCAGTACGGTTTCCTCTTCGCCGTCGTCTATTCCGGTAAAACGGGCCTGGTCGCTCTGGCGGTCCAGAAGGCGTATCTTATCCACAATCTTGGCAGGGATGTTCTTTGTGGCAAGCTGCGGGTCATCGCTGAAGAAAGTCTTGCCGTCAATCATTATCTTCTTCACCTCCTTCCCGTCAACCGTTATCTTACCGTCCTCAATCTCCACCCCTGGCAGCTTTTTGATGAGTTCTTCAAGCATATCGCTCTCCTCCACCTTGAAAGAAGAGGCGTTGTACTCAACCGTATCCTGTTTGACAAGAATCTGGTTCCCGGTTGCAGAAACCGTAATGGATGACAGGGTGTTGGAAGTTCCAAGATAAACTATGCCAAGGTCATTAGCCCCTCTTTTCACATCTACCGTTGCGGTATATGGCCTGAACCCCACAAGATCTATCCTGGCCTCCGCCCTGCCGACGGGAGGGTTGATTATCACAGCCACGCCGGAAGTGTCTGTTGTGGCGTAATGCTTCGGATTCTGCTCACCGATATATTTGAGGCTGAATGTGGCAGATTCCACCGGGGTATGGGAAACACTGTCCATGACCATAACTTTCAGAGAGTTCTGGCCCATAAGGAAATTCCCCCTACCACACACAAGAAGTATGATAAGGGGAATTATCCTGATTATCCCGATGGAACTTTTCTTGTCCAAATTATCTTCTTCTTCCACCACCTGGAGGAGGACCGCCCCATCCGCCACGGCGTACATCACGCATGTTGACACCGCCGAATGAGCCGAAGCGGTAAGTCAGGGTGAACATTACATAGCGTCCGAGTGTATTGTTGGTAACATCCTCAAAGTAGTTTTCTGATGTAGTGCGGTAAGTGTTTCTGGACTTGTCAAGTATATCGTACACCCTTACCTTCAAAGTGAAAGCGTTGTGGTAGAAAGACTTGGAAACCTCACCGTTCCAGATGGTCTGGTTCTGCCCGAAACCTGCAGAATAGCCGTTGTAGAATCTGTAGGTGACATCCGTCGTGATGTTGAAGGTCTTGAGGAAAGTCCAGTTAACGCTGGCGGAGAGCCTGTTGTTCCAAGTCTGGACATCGTCCATGCTCTTGACGCTGTACCAGGCGTTGCGGAAATTTGTTCCGCCTCCTACCCTTGCCTCAAAGTTGTCTATCCTGTATGTGAGGCCGAGATTGATGTTCATGTTCAGGTTCTTGGTCTCATTCTCCACAAAGTCTCCGCCTGAGGCTACATAGCTGATTCCGTTGCCAAAACTCATGCGGGAGAACACGTTGACGGTGAAGTTGCTCTTGGCTATCTTGGAGTTGTAGAATATGCCGGTGGAAATGTTGTAGATACCCTTGTCCGCATTGATGAAGCGGCTGTGCTGGACACCGTCAGAAGTATAGTTCTTCTGGTTGATGATGCTCTTTGTGGTCAGCGATGTCTCGAAGTTGATTCCGAAAAAGCTGAAATTCTTGCGGTTGTTGGTTCTGTACTCACCGCCTACCCTGTGGGAGAATGAAGGGTTCAGCTTGTCGTTTCCTTCCTGAACATACAGAGGGTTGGACCTGTCCGGAATAGGAAGCATCTGGTTCAGGGACGGCTGGCTGGTTCTTCCCCAGTAATAGACTCTGAGGAACTTGTCCTGCGATATCCTGTAGTCAAGTCTTGCGGACGGGGCAAAGTTGGTGACGCTGTAGGAAGTGTCCCTTCCCCTTCCGATGCTGGTTGTCTTTGCCGGGGTGGCGCTCACTCCGAACATGAAATTGTACTTTTCCTCCTGCTTCCTCAAGGCAAGTTCTATTCTCTGGGTCTGGAAGTTGCCCATATAGCTGCTGGAATACTCATCGTTGCGTATAGAGTAAGTGTCAGTTACAGGATCGTAATCCTTTGTCTCCTTGACGGTGTTGGAGTGGTTGCGGCTGTAACGGTACGAACCCTGTATGAAGTAGTTCTTGCCCAGAGGCTCCGTATAGGACGCGTTGATTCCGAACTGGTTAGACCTCTGGTTCTGGTGGTACTTCTGGTTTATGCCCTCCACTGAAGACCACACGCCGCCGGTAAAGTAGTTTGTCTCAGAGATGTTGAACGCATCTGAGGAGTTGTTGGAGAAATTATAGTTCAAGCCCAAGGTAAAGGTCCTTCCCGGCTTCCACAGCCTCTGCCTCCACATCAACCTTCCGCCTGCCTGGAGAGAATTGTTGTCTCCGTAATTGGAAGAATAACCGCGGTTTGTGGAGTCGCTTCCCCTGAGAGTGTAGAAACTGTTCCTCTGGTCAAAATCTCCGTTGCCGACCCTGAGATAAGGACGGAAGATGAATGAAGTCCCGTCTGCAGGGTTGTATTCTATCTCGCTGTCGAACCTGTGGCCGTGAGAAACGGTGTTCTGCTTTCCGTCTGACCAGTTGTTCTGGTTGAGAGTCTCGGAAAGGATGGTTGTACGGTCCTTTGTCTCAAGCACATCTTTGTCTGATGTGGAATACAGGTAACTGGAGTTGATCTTGATCTTCTTGTCCTTTGACTGGTAGTTGAAGTTGGTTCCGCCCATCTTGGATGCGGTGACTCCGTTGCCGGTCCAGGAAAATCCTCCTCCTCCGCCGCGGCCGCCGCCCATACTCATTCCTCCCATTCCGCCACCGGCCATCATGGCGCTCATCATTGTTCCGGCCATATCGTTGAAACCACGATTGTTGGTATTGTTGGCGTTACCTAAGAAACTGAGCTGCATAGTTGGAGTGAACCTGCCCACCATGAACTGGCCTTCATATCTTTTCTCGGTTCCGTAACCGCCACCAACGTGTCCAATCCATCCGTCAGCCATTCCTCTCTTGAGGCTGAGGTCCAGCACTGTCTCTTCTTCTCCGTCGTCGATTCCTGTAAAACGAGCCTCATCAGACTTTCTCTCAACGACTCTCACCTTGTCAATGATCTTGGCAGGAAGGTTCTTGGAAGCAAGCTGAGGGTCATCCATGAAGAAAACCTTGCCGTCTATCATTATCTTGTTGATGGTCTTGCCGTTCTGGGTAATGTTACCGTCTGAGTCTATCTCTACGCCGGGGAGCTTTTTCAGAAGCTCTTCCAGCATATCTGTATCGTTTGTCTTGAAAGACGATGCATTATACTCTATAGTGTCCTTCTTGACTACAATCTGGTTTCCTGCGGCAGACACCACGATGCTGCTGAGAGCGTTCTGCCCGTTGAGATAAACGACTCCTATGTCATTTGCCCCTCTGTGGACATCAAAGGTAAAGGTCTTCTGGGCATATCCCACACACTCTACAAGAACGGTGGCTCGTCCTACAGGAGCACTTGGTATAATACCTACGCCTGTTGAGTCTGTCAAAGTATAACGCTTTGCCTGAGCCTCACCTATATACTTGATGGACATTGTGGCAAATTCGACCGGTGCCTTTGAGGCACTGTCCAGAACCATAACTTTCAGTGAGTTCTGGGAATAACCTTTGGTAAAGCTTAGAACCAGAGCTAAAACCAAAATGGACAGTATAGAATATATCTTTCTCATAAAATCAAATTACAATGTTTAGACGAGGAGCCATCCTAAAAGTAAAATCATTTTTGTTGGTTTTCTTTCCCACTCTTGACACTACGAATAGTTCTTGATGGATTGGATTTTACGAAATCGCTCCAGCTTGATTTGTGGGAAGAACTTTTTATGTTTTCCAACCCTGCTTTTCCTACTCTCCTGCTCAGTGCCGAACCCTTAAGGGAGGAAGAGGAAGATAGCTTGAGACGAATATCTTCTTCTTCAGCTGCGCTTGTCAAAGTTCCCTTCGTGTAGAAATGGCAGAGAGCGATTGCCACTGCATCTGTAGCATCCAGATATTTCACATCGCACTTGAAGGAAAGTATGCTCTGCACCATCGCTGAAACCTGCTCTTTGGAGGCTGAACCTTTGCCGGTCACGGCAAGTTTCACACTTCGCGGAGCATATTCATAGATAGGTATATCTTTCAGGAGCGCTGCGGCTATGGCTGCCCCCTGAGCCCTTCCAAGCTTCAGCATTGTCTGCGGATTCTTCCCGAAGAATGGGGCTTCAATTGCCATCTCGTCAGGCTTGTACTTCCTTACCAGACGAGAAACTTCCAGCAAAATCCTCTGAAGCACAAGAAAATGTGTCTCCTCTTTCTTGAGGTTGATGACTCCAAGTTCCTTAAGCTTCGGCTTTCTGCCCGTAACAGAAACAACCCCAAAACCAAGAATCCTGGTTCCGGGGTCTATTCCTAGTATCGTCTTCTGTTCCGTCATCCTTCTGTTGTCCTCGGGCAAAAATAGCGGATCAGTCTATGTAATCAAAACCTGTGAACTCCCTCAGACATTCAGGCACCCTGATACGTCCGTCTTCCATCTGGTTGTCTTCCAGTATAGATGCCAGGATTCTCGGAAGAGCGAGTGAGCTTCCGTTCAAAGTATGAGCGAGCTTCATCTTTCCGTCATCATCCTTATATCTGAGCTTGAGACGATTGGCCTGGTAAGTCTCAAAGTTGGACACTGAACTTACTTCCAGCCATCTGCCCTGAGCCTGGCTGTAAACTTCAAAATCGTAGGTAATGGCAGATGTAAAACTCATGTCCCCGCCACACAGACGGAGAATCCTGTACGGAAGACCGAGCTCCTGGACCAGGCTCTCCACATGGGCGATCATACCGTCAAGGGCCTTGTAAGACTCTTCCGGCAGGGCCAGCTGCACGATTTCCACCTTGTCGAACTGGTGCAGACGGTTCAAGCCCCTCACATCCTTGCCGTAGGATCCGGCCTCGCGGCGGAAGCACTGGGTATAAGCCGTCATCTTTATAGGGAAGTTCTTCTTCGGAACTATGCAATCGCGATAAATATTGGTAACAGGAACCTCGGCGGTAGGTATCATATAGAACTTGTCAAGACCTACATAATACATCTGCTCGCCCTTGTCCGGAAGCTGTCCGGTTGCAAAAGCGGAGTCTTCATTGACCACCAGCGGCGGCTGGACTTCAAGGTATCCGGCCTTTGTGTTGCGGTCCAGGAAATATGATATGAGAGCCCTCTGGATTTTCGCACCTTTACCTATATATACAGGGAATCCGGCACCTGTCAGCTTTACGCCAAGGTCAAAGTCTATGATACCCAAATCCTTTGCCAGTTCCCAGTGAGGCTTTGCATTTGGAGGAAGGACAGCTTTGTGCCCGCCTTCCTTCACAACAACGTTGTCTTCCGCACTCTTTCCCTGAGGAACTATATCGCAAGGCAGGTTTGGAAGCAGAACCAGTTTATCCAACTGTTCTTTCTGGACAGTATCCAGTTTCTGCTGCAGTTCTGCTGAGATATTCTTCAGCGATGCAACTTCCTTCTTGGCAGCCTCAGCTTCCTCTCTCTTCCCTTCCTTCATGAGAGCGCCAATGCTCTTGGCCGCCTTGTTCTGCTGTGCAAGGTTGGCATCCAGCTGTGTCTGGATACTGCGTCTCTGGGTATCGCAGTCCAGAATCTGGGAAACTATCTCCTTGGCGTCAAAGTTCTTTACTGCAAGCCGTTCTATAACGAATTCAGGCTTCTCGCGTAACAATTTAAGTTCAAGCATAATTCTTATTTCTTGTTTTCCGGCATTCCGGAGCGGTTGATTTCAAACAAAAAAGTGCCCCATGCAAGCAAAGGGCACTTCTCAGATTCAAACTATACGGTAAATCCTGGATTAGCTCTTTGCCTCTTCCTTAGGAAGTACCGATACATAGGACTTGCCTTCTGCTTTCACCTTGAAAGCTACAATTCCGTCTGTCAAAGCAAAAAGAGTATGGTCTTTGCCCATTCCCACATTGCTGCCCGGATAGTGAACTGTACCCCTCTGGCGAACCAGAATGTTGCCGGCCTTGCACTCCTGGCCTCCGAAAATCTTCACGCCAAGTCTTTTGCTCTGTGATTCACGGCCGTTCTTGGAACTACCTACACCTTTCTTGTGTGCCATAATCTTTTACTTTAAGCTATTGATTCTATTTCCAGTCTGGTAAGGTACTGACGGTGACCGTTCTTCTTGTCGAAGCCTTTGTGGGCGATCTTCTTGAAAACGATAACCTTGTTACCCTTGAGGTGCTCAAGCACTTTTGCCTTTACGGCAGCACCCTCAACATACGGAGTTCCGACTGTTACTGCTCCGTCGTTGTCAGTCAGCAGGACTTTGTCAAAGGTTACGGTAGAACCTACCTCGTCTGCAAGACGATGAACGTAGATCTTTTTACCTGCCTCTACCTTAAACTGCTGACCTGCAATGTCTACAATTGCGTACATAATAAAACACATTTTGGTTTTGACAGCAAGCGGCCTGGTTTGCAGGCTCTTATAACGAGCTCCACTGCCTTCTTTAATTTGGGAGGGCAAAAGTAGTGTTTTTGAAAGGAAAAAACAAAATTTTTCATTAAATTTGTGCGCTTATGCATTGATGTGATATGAACTACCTGTCACCGTTCGAATACAACGGAATTGTAACCGGAATGAGGTTCGTGGGCCGGGAGAATGAAGTCTCCAGGGTCCAGAAGCTTATTTCGGCCCACAAGAACGTCCTTCTGTATGGACCTCCGAAAATAGGCAAGAGGTCTATCGTGCATAATGCCCTCAAGGGGATGGACCTTGAGGGAGAAGGCATTGTCGTATGCAAGCTGGACCTGTTTAACATACGTCATGTTGACAAACTGATGTTCAGACTGGCCAAAGGGGTTTCAGCCGCGCTGCTGGAGCCGCAGGAACAGCAGAAAGCTTATTCAACTTTCCTGAAGAACATTCCTATGGAAACTTCTCCAAAGCAGTCCCTGACGGACAAGCAGATCAAGCTTTTTCTGAAGTTTCCCCAGTCCCTGGCCCATTCAAGGAAAAAGCATCTGGTCCTCTACTTCCAGCAGTTTCAGGACATTCTGCTGTTTGACAAGCCGATAAAGATCCTCGGGATGCTTGAATCAGCTTTTGCAGACGCCAAGGATGTATCGCTGATTATAATAGGAGACAAGAGGAATGCCATGTACTCCATATTCGAGGAAATGCATTTCTTCAGGAATGTGGTAACGGAGGTTCCCATCAAATTCATCAACCGTAAAGTCTTTGCAGAGTTCATAGTCAAGTGTTTTGCCCAAGGCGGCAAAGAAGCCTCCCTAAAGGATGCCTTGACCATTTACGATATTCTGGAAGGAGACCCGTGGTACGCGCAGCATCTGGCGGAAATCTGTTATCTGCTCACAGACAAAGTCCTGGACCAGGAGATCATACAAAGAGGCGTCAAGCACCTTCTCAGCATGTACGACTATGAACTCCACAACACGATTTACGGCCTGAGCAACCATCAGCTGCAGCTCTTGAGAGCTATCCTGGATGGCGAAAGACGCTTCAGCAAGACAGAAGTACTTGAAAAATACGGACTTAATTCCTCAGCCAATGTCAACAGGCTAAAGGAAGCCTTGACCAAGAAGGAAATCGTGACCTTCGTTTCCAAGAACACCATAGACTTCAACGATTCCCTTCTCAAGCTTTGGTTCAGGAACTATTTCTTCAACGACCAATATTAAAAACATGAAAAAGATAGTTGTTTTGAGCGGAGCGGGCATCAGCGCTGAAAGCGGAATCAAGACATTCCGGGACAGCGACGGACTTTGGGAGAACTACCCTGTAGAAGAAGTGGCCACCGCTGACAGCTGGTACACCTACGGACGGAAAGCTCTGATGCTGGAATTCTACAACCAGAGAAGAAGAGACCTCAAGACAAGAGAACCCAACCTTGCCCACAAGATAGTCGCTGAGCTGGAGAAAAACTTCCAAGTAACTGTTGCAACCCAGAACATTGACAATCTCCACGAAAGGGCCGGAAGCACCAGCATCATACACCTCCACGGAGAACTTACCAAGGCAAGAGGAGAGTATTCAGATTATTACAGCGCTACAGACATAGGCTATGACGATATTGTCCTCGGAGACAAGAATTCCAAGGGAGAGCAGCTCAGGCCGCACATAGTGTGGTTCGGGGAGGCTGTCCCTGAACTTGACAAAGCAGCACGTGCCGTCCAGCAGGCTGACATCCTGATTGTAATCGGGACAAGCCTGGCTGTATATCCGGCTGCCGGGTTGATACACTACACATCTCCCGGATGCGAGGTTTACCTTGTGGATCCGAAGGATGTGGCATCCAGCGCAAAATTCACGCACATCAAGGAAAAAGCCACGGTGGGAATGCAAAAGCTGAAGGAGATGCTTGTCGGATGACAAATCGCCGAGCAGCAAAGAGAAAACACACAAGAATAAGATATAACAAAATACAACACACACATTTATGAGATTAAAAGCATTACTTCTGACAGCCATAGCCGGCATTATCATGTTTGCCGGCTGTGCGCAGGAAGATCATCAGGACATTCCTTATCTCGATCTGAGCGGCCTACCTTCAGACGCAGTTCTGAATTTCAGCGCCGATGCGTCTTCCCAGACTTTCACAATTGTCACCAACAGGCCTTGGCATGTTGACATTGACGATATATGGATCAATGTTGAGCCGGCCAGCGGACCTGCTTCCACCCAGCCTCAGGAAATCAGGGTCACTGTCCTCAGCAATGAGTATTTCAACAGGACGGCCAGCGTAAAAGTTTCCCTGGACTATGACTACAGAACCATTACCGTCAACCAGGTAGGCGGATGGGGAGACCCTGAGGACATGGTCATATACAAGAACAACTTTGACAAGGAAGCCGCCACACAGTCCTACGGAACTTCCGGAACCAGCTGGCCTTACACGGACCAGAGCGACTGCTGGAAGAACGAGGAAGGAACCGGAATAGAAAACATCGCATACACAGTCAGCGGCATCTCCGTCCGTAACAACAGCAACTCCAACGGCAACTATTCTGACTACGAGGGCAGCGGTACCAATAACCTGTTCTTCGGAACCAGAGGAGGTTTCAAGGTAGCTAACTTGAACGTAGAAGGCAAGGGCCAGGACTTTCAGCTTACGTTCGGAAGCGAGAAATACCAGGCAAACGGTTCTTCCGTATTCGATCCTTCAGAATTCCATGTATGGGTAGGAAATGACGAGGATCACATGGTTGAGGTGGAATACAGTTTCCCTTCATCTTTCAAGGACGGAAGATGGGATCTGGCAACTTCAGTGTTCACCATTCCTGAAGGCACAACCACCCTCTGCATCTACTTCAAGGCAGACATCGCCAGCGCCTACAGATTGGATGATGTCAACCTCAGCGTTTCTACCAGTGCAGGAACTCCACTCAACTTTGACGAAGGCACAAATCCTGACGGAGGCGGTGGAGGACAAAGCGGAACCATCCTCTACTACAACAACTTTGACAAAGCCCAGGCTACCCAGACATACGGAACCGGCACAAGCTGGCCTTACACAGACCAGAGCGACTGCTGGAAGAACCAGACAGGAGAAGGTGCCGCCAATGTAGAGTACTATGCTACAGGCGTTACCGTTAGAGCAAACAGCGCATCTGACGGCTCCTACTCAGACTACGCAGGTTCCGGAATGAACAACCTGTTCTTCGGAAGGGACGGCATGTTCAAGATCAAGGGCATAACCACACTTCCAGACAAACTGAACTACAAGATAACCTTCGGTTCAGAGAAGTACCTGAACCAGGGAGACAGCAACTTCAACCCTCAGGAATTCCATGTATATGTAGGCAAGGACACTCTCAAGTGGGTGGAAATCAGCTACCAGTTTGCCAATGGCCTGAAGAGCGGAAGATGGGATCTGGCAGATGCCACCATTACCATCCCTGCACAGACTGGAGAACTCTACTTCAGAATCCAGGCAGATGTGGCAAGCGCCTACAGGCTGGATGACTTCAAGGTAGAAGTTTCCGAGGAAAGCGGCCAGGCCATAGACTTTGAGCAGGGAATCGACCTCGACGGTGGAGGAGACCAGCCTGGAGATGAAACCGTTGTATATTTCAACGATTTTGACAAGACCAAGGCGACCCAGACATACGGAACCGGCAACAGCTGGCCGTTTACAGACCAGAGCGACTGCTGGAAGAACCATACGGGAGAAGGCACAGTCAATGTAGGATACTATGCTACAGGCATAACGGTAAGAGCCAACAGCGCTTCTGACGGATCCTACTCAGACTACTCAGGATCAGGAGTCAACAACCTGTTCTTCGGAACAAACGGCATGTTCAAGATCAAGAACATCACTCCTGCATCCGGAAAACTGAACTACAAGATAACCTTCGGTTCCGAGAAATATCTCAACCAGGGAGACAGCAACTTCAACCCTCAGGAATTCCATGTCTATGTAGGACAGGACACTGTAAGGTGGGTTGAAATCTCCTACCGCTTCCCTAACGGCCTTAAGAGCGGAAGATGGGATCTGGCAGAAGCCACAATCACCATACCTGCCGGAACCAACGGGCTCTATTTCAGAATCCAGGCCGATGTGGCAAGCGCCTACAGACTGGACGATTTCAAAGTGGTGGTTTCAGAGGAACAGGGAACTGTCATAGACTTCTCCCAGGGAGTCATACTCGACGATGACAGCGGAGATGACCAGCCTGATGATCCTGGTACCACCTATACTTACCGTAAGGTAAGCCGCGTGACAAGCGGAAAGGCATATCTGATAGTCACTACAGACGGCAAGGTTGCCGCAGGGCCGGTTCCAGCCAACAAGAATTTCGGCTATCTGCCTAAGGTTGATGTATCTGCATCCAACGATGTGATTACAACCACTACAGACGCCAACGAATTTGTTTTTGAAGAAATTCAGATCCCTGGCTCAGTCAGCAACGAAATTTTCTACACTATCAGGCAGAAAGACGGAAGATACCTGTATATGTCCGGAACCTACACCAGTGCCAACGTAAGCGCCACCCCGACTGAGGGTCAGGAATGGACTGTAACTTCCGGACAGACGGAAAGTGACGGCCTGTATATTAGAAATGCAAGCAAGGGCAAGTGGATGCAGTATAGTACAACCCATTCATCCTGGGGAGTATATGATTCACCTCAGGACGGAGCTTTGATGCCTCATCTTTACGAGAGGGTTGACGATGGTGGAGAAACTCCAGGCGGAGACGATGTAACCCCAGGTGGAGATGACACCGGAAGCGAAATAAGCTGGACTGTCGGTTCTGACTACCAGACCTGGACGGCAGAGACGGACCAGACCTACGGTGCCGGATTCTATGCCCAGGACAACTCCATTAAAGTTGCTTACTACAAGAATACCAGCAGCTCAAATCCTGTAACTGCAAACAACGACCACATACGAATCTACAAGTATTCCGTACTGGTGATTACCCCTACCGGCGGCAAGAAGGTCAAGAAAGTTGTCCTTGAAACTACCGGAGCCAGCAACACATCAGAAATGGCAATCATTTCACCTGCTCCGGGACCGGACGGAAGCGGTGCAACCGCAACTGCCTCCGGCACAACGATCACCTGGACAGGAACAGCCGGAACTCCTTGGATTGCCAAGGCTGACAACGGACAGGTAAGGGTAAAGAAACTTACTGTAACTCTTGAATAGCCGTGAAACCAGCAAGAAACATACTGCTTGCGGCGCTGCTGGCAACAACCATGTTGCTGGCAGCAGCATGCGGCGGCGGTAGCAGCAGTGGCAGCGGTGACGGTGGAAAAGAAACTCCGGTTACTCCCGATGCCGTTGTGTCTGTTGCTTTCAGGTCTGTTGAGGTTGAGTATAACAAGGGCAGCCAGTTCATCAACATATCTGCCAGCGGTTCCTGGAAACTGACTTCTTCCGCCGACTGGCTGACAATCAGCCCGTCAAAGGACAACGGAAAAACGGCTGAAGGCAGCGGGAATACCACAAGCGTTTCTGTATCCTACACTGAAAACACTTCCTCCTCAGACAGGACTGCAACCTTGAAGTTGACTTCTTCAGGCAAAACTGCAACTGCAACCTTGACACAGAAAGGCAAAGAGGCTACTCCGGATACGCCTTCCACTCCCGGAACATCTCCGGGATGGCTGGAGCTTCCTGAGGTGCTGAGCGGCACAAACCACAAGTTCGTGTCACACAAATTCGCTTCAGCCGGAAGGACCATAAGAAGCTTCTCATACGACTGGAGCACTCCGGACCTTGTAGCCCATTGGGTAGCATACCCTCTTAACAAGGCTCTGATAGGTACAGGAAACAGGACAGACCTCTGGGCTTACGATCCACAGCTTACTACCGCAGAACAGCCGACACTGTTCAGCGCCTATAAAGGCGGATATGACAGAGGCCACCAGATTCCTTCCGCTGACAGACTTACCTACGCGGACAATGTCAAGACGTTTTACTTTACAAACATGACACCTCAGCTCAACAGCCTCAACGGACAGATCTGGGCAACTGCCGAGAGCAAAGTCAGAGGCTGGGCTTCCAGCTGCGACACGCTTTACGTTGTAACAGGCTGTGTAGTAAAAGGAAGCACCAAGAAGGCCTATGACAACAACGGAAAGGCCGTAACGGTCCCCGTCGGTTACTACAAAGCTGTTCTGAGATATGTCAAAAACGGAACTCTGGGTTACAGCGGTTATATGGGACTGGCTATGTACTTTGAACACAAGGCTTATTCCCAGTCCAACATAACCAAATCCATGACTGACATCGTGATGAGCATAGACGCCCTGGAAGCCAAGATCGGAGTGGACTTGTTCCCGAACCTGGCTACGGTTGCCGGAAAGACAGTTTCTGACAATGTTGAGAAAGAAGACCCTACAAAAGTTTCTTACTGGTGGTAATTAGACAATTATGAAAAGACTACTGGCATACAACATAGCATTGCTTCTTGTTTCCGTGCTGTTTATTGCAAACAGCCCGGACTGCTCTGCACAGCAGAAACTCAGAAGCTATGTGATAGGATTCTACAATCTGGAGAATCTGTTTGACACTTATCACGATGACGGCAAGAACGACTTCGAGTATCTTCCGGACGGAGCCAACCAATGGACCGAGGTCAAGTACAAGAAGAAATTGGAGAATATGGCCAAGGTGATAAGAGCCATGAAGGAAGACAACAAAGTCTATCACGCCGTGCTCGGAGTGAGCGAGATTGAGAACCGCCACGTTCTGGAAGACCTTGTAAACGACCCTCAGATAGAGGATGCCGGATTCCAGATCGTTCATTTTGACGGACCCGATTTCAGAGGAGTGGATGTGGCTCTGCTTTATCGGCCGAACGCCTTTGAGCTTCTGGATGAGGAAAGCATTCCTTTCGACTTCAACTCCGACAAGATAGAATTCTCTCTTGATTCAGCCGGCAAGGCTGCTTTCCGCACAAGAGACATTCTGATGGCAAGAGGACTTCTGGGAGGAGAGATGTTCGCGTTCTTCGTGGCCCACCTTCCGTCAAGGATTGGAGGAAAAGGCGGAGACCTCAGAAGCCGCGGAGCTGAAATCATCTACAAGCGTTCAGCTGAGTTGATGGAAGAGTTCCCCGGAATCAAGATAGTGGTCATGGGTGACATGAACGACAACCCAACTGACGAGAGCATGACGGTCTATCTGAAAGGAAAGGAAGATATTGAAGACGTGAAGGAGGACGAGTTCTTTTCTCCTTTCATCTCGATGCTCAAGGCCGGGTATGGTTCACTGGCCTATCAGGGTGCCTGGAACATCTACGACCTCATCCTGGTAAACTACAATCTTGCAAAAGCCAAAAAAGGCACTTTGAAGATTGTACCGATAGTAAAGAAAAGATTCTACGGCAGGATTTTCCACAAGCCGTTTATGGCCACCGAGGAAGGGCAGTACAAAGATGTGCCTTTGAGGACTTTCTCCAACGGAGCGTTCATAGGCGGATTCAGCGACCATTATCCTACTTATATAGTTGTAACAAATAAATATTGACAATAATATGCTAAAGAAAATTTCCTTGTTTCTAACCGCTCTGTTGTTTGCGGCATCCCTGCTTGCACAGGCTCCGACAGGCGGTGTGAAAGGAACTGTAATCAACCGCACAGACCGTTCTGCGGTGTTCAACGCCCGCATTGCAATTCTGCAGGACAGGACTCGTGTGGCATCTGCGACCACTGACTCAGACGGAGCGTTTTCTGTTACCGGTCTCAAGGACGGTGTATATACCCTTGTGATTGCCGCAGACAATTATGTGACTACCAGGGTGAATGTAACCGTCAACAACGGATATGTGAAAGACATGTTCACCATATCCGTCTATCCGGTCATCAGAAGGGCGGAAACTGAAGTCGATGAGGAAATGGCGGACTTTGACCTGGATGACTCAGGTTATCACGATGACCCTACAATCCTCTACGGACAGAACGACGTGTTCAACAACCAGGCCGGATACAACTTCTCGTCAGTAAGATTCAAGCCAAGAGGCTTCAACAGCGAGGCCCAGGACGTCCATCTGGCAGGAATAAAGATGAACGACGCCATAACAGGCTATTCACCGTTCTCCCTGTGGAGCGGATTGAATGAAGCCACCAGAACCAAATATTCTGTCAATGGAGCCGATGTTTCCGACTATGGCTTCGGAGGTTACAACGGTCTTACCAACATCCCCGCAAACGCTTCCAATGTACGCAAGGGATGGAGGGGAAGCGTAATGACCAACAGCAGCCTCTACAGGATGAGACTGATGCTCACATACGCTTCCGGAGTTCTGGACAACGGCTGGGCATACGCGTTCAGCGTTTCTGCAAGACTTGGAGGAAACGACTGGATCAACGGGGTTTATTACCGCTCATTCGGCTACTATGGCAGTGTTGAAAAAAGTTTTGGCAAATCTCACAAACTTGGTTTCACGTTCCTTGGCACTCCGGGAAGGAGAGGTGCCCAGAACGCTTCTACCCAGGAAGTGTATGACCTGATGGGAGACAACCTCTACAACTCCAACTGGGGCTACCAGAACGGCAAGAGAAGAAATGCAAGAGAAAGAAGGACCCATGAGCCTATCGCCATACTGAAGTACGACTATACTCCAAATGACAACTTCAAGGCTTCCCTGACAACTCTCTACAGGTTCGGAAAGAACGGATATACCGCTATGGATTGGTACGATGCCGCCGACCCGAGACCTGACTACTACCGTAACCTGCCTTCTTATTTCTGGATGGAGAACACAGACTACAACCGTCTGAACTATCAGAAATACCTCTGGGCAAAAGACTCCTGGGAACAGAATGTGAAGAACATCGCCCACATAGACTGGGACAGGCTGATAAATGTCAACAAGACAAGTGTTACCGCCAGTGGACTGAGATCGAAATATGTCCTTGAAGAGAGGAGAGTTGACCAGAAAGACCTCAACTTCGGAGGCAACATGAGGTGGAGAGCCTTCAGATGGTGGACAATTACCGCCGGAGCCAGCTACAAATGGAACAAGACCGAAAACTACAAGAGGCTGGCTGACCTTCTTGGAGGAGAGTACTTTGTGAACATAGACAACTTTGCGGAAAGAGACTATGCCGCCAACGAGGCCCTTATCCAGAACGATTTGAACTACTTCTTCAAGCACGGACAAGCCCAGGTGCTCCATCGCGGAGACAAATATGGTTACGATTACAACGCCAACGTCCGCAACGCAACAGGCTGGATGACATGGTCTTTCCGCTACCGCGGATTCAGGGCAGACCTGGCAGGAGAGGTGGAAAACACCAGATTCTGGAGAACCGGAAAATACCGCAAAGGACTCTTCGCCGGATTGAATGAAGACGGTTCGGAGATCATCTACAAAGGAGAGCTTATCACAAGGTACGGGCCGGACAAGAAGCCTATAACTTCATACGGCAACAGCGAAAAACTGGACTTCACCACTTACTCCGCAAAAGCTATCCTGAGCTACAGCCTTCTCGGCGGACACCGGTTCTCTGTCAGCGGAGGCTATTTCACTGAAGCTCCTCTGTTCAACAAGGCTTTCATATCGCCGAGAACAAGGAATACGGTCATACCTCATCTGGACAAGACAAAGATCACCTCGGCGGATGTGACATACTCCCTGAACAACAACCACGTGAATTTCAGACTCACAGGATTTTATGCCACACTCAAGGACCAGTCGGACCTGATGAGCCTCTATGACGACAGCCAGAATTCCTTCACCAACTTTGCAATGAGCGGCATTGACGAAAGGCATATCGGAGTGGAAATGGGATTCAAGGCCCCTATCCTTATCAGAGGGTTGTTCCTTGTAGGAGCTTGCAGTTATGGAGAATACATCTATACATCAAATCCGAGAATGACACAGACATTCGACAACACCACTGAGGTCATCCACTCGGACGAGATGATTCCTTACTGGATGAGCCACCCGGTCTTCAAGAAAGACGACAGCGGCAACTACATCAAGGATGCTGACGGGAAGTATGTCGTTGACAAATACACGCAGCACTATGTTCCGTCAACCCCTCAGCTGGCATCCAGCCTCGGGCTTTCCTACAACCGCAACTACTGGTTCCTCGAGGCGAATGTCAACTACTTCGACAAGTCCTATATGGACATGAATCCTCTTTACAGGACAGATATGGCGACTGCCGGGCCGGACAAGATAATCACCCCGGGCGAGGTGGAATACATGGCAGCCCAGGAAAAGTTCAAGAGAGCTTTCGTCGTAAACTTCAGCGTAGGAAAATCCTGGTACATCAGAAGAAAATACCAGTTGGGATTCAACCTAAATGTAAACAACCTTCTGAACAACAAGAACATCAAGACTGGAGGATATGAGCAGAGCCGTCTGGTGGACAATACTACAAGCAAGGAACGCTACTACAAGTTCGACTCCAATTATTTCTATATGCAGGGTTTGAGCTATATGATCAATCTTTATTTCAGATTCTAAGGGAGAAAGACTATGAAAAAGATACTGAATATCACAAGTATTTTTGCCGCTGCGGCAATTGCACTGTCATCATGCTCTGAGTGGGATCCGGTAGTAAACATCGGATACGACGAGCCTCTTACCGACATTGTTGAAGGCATGAAGGCCAACACTACCATTGCAGCCGTGAAAGCTCTGTACAAGGGCAAACCTGTGCATATAGAAAAGGACCTTATCATCTCAGGACAAGTAACTTCATCCGACCAGAGCGGAAACATCTATCGCTATTTCTATATCCAGGACGAAACCGGAGCAATCGAGATAAAGATCGGCAAAGGTTCCGTCTATAACGAGTATCACCTCGGACAGTGGATATATGTAAAGCTAGACGGTCTTACCCTCGGTGCATACGAAGGAATGCTCCAGATTGGTCTTGACGACCCTACAGGAGAATATGAAACCACGTACATAGATTTGCAGAGGCTGATAGACCTGCACATCTTCAAGGGGAAGATGGACACTCCCGTAAAGCCGCTTGTCATCGGCGAAAGCGAACTCCACCTTGCCTCCAATATGGACAGGCTTGTCACCCTCAAAGGGCTCCAGTACGCAAACGAGGCATTTGCCTTGCTCTATCCGGACCCTTACGGTGACAAGAGCAGCACTTCCAACAGAGTGTTTCTTTCTGACAAGACCTGGGGCATAAACACTTGGGCGATGTCCAAAAACAAGATGAAAGAGTACCTTGATTCCGGAATCTGGGATGAAGCCAAGACTGCGGACGGAGGAAAGACGGTAGCCCAGCTCAGGAAGGAAGAAGCCATTGAACCTGTTGCAACTTATGTCAGCCAGTACTTCAAGATGGGCAGTTCAGAAGTCCAGATACGTACCAGCGGCTACGCCAAATTTGCCGACATAAAACTTGATGAAGGGATTCTCAACGGCAGCAAAAAGATCAATGTTACAGGAATACTTTCAGACTACCGTGGAGCCGCCCAGTTTACACTGATTGACCTGGAAGGGGTTGAAGTAGTTGAATAACTGACAATTGACAATAATCATGAAAAAACTTCTAATTTCAACAGTTTTGCTTATGGCGCTTGTGTCCTGTAAAGACAGTAACCCGTTCTTCACAGAATGGAACACCCCTTACGGAATCCCTCCCTTTGACCAGATAAAGACGGAGCATTACATCCCTGCCGTCAAGGAGGGCATAGAGCAGCAGAAAAAAGAACTGGCTGCAATCATAGAAAACACAGAAGCCCCTACGTTCAAGAACACAATAGAGGCTTACGAACTCTCCGGCAGCCTGCTTGCAAAGGTAACGGGCGTGCTTTTCAATATTGCCGAAACAGATGCAGACTCTACTCTGAACAAAGTGGAAGAAGAAGCAAACCAGCTTCTTACAGCCCACAGCGACGAGATTTTCATGAACAAGGATTTCTTCACCAAGGTAAAGGCAGTCTATGAAGCGGACCAGTCTCACCTGAGCCGCGAGCAGCAGATGGTGCTGAAAAAACTCTTCCAGAGTTTCACCCGCAACGGCGTGGACCTTGAGGGAGAGGCCCAGGAAGAGCTGAAGCAGATAAACCAGCAGCTCTCCCAGGCCCAGCACAAGTTCGGTGACAACCTCCTTGCCCAAAGCAACGCTTTCAAGGAAGAGTTCGGCATTCCGGTATCAGCATATTCAGACGAAATGGCAAGTTGCCCGGACAGAGACAGGCGAAAAGCAATGTTCGAAGCCTATTCCAACCGTGCGAACCACGGAGACGAATTTGACAACAAAGACATCTGCCTACAGATTCTCCGCCTGAAGGCAAAGAAGGCAAAGCTTCTGGGATTCCCGAACTTTGCAGCATACCAGCTGGACAACAAGATGGCTCACGATCCACAGACCGTGGACGCTTTCCTGGATGAAGTGATGGCAGCCGCCAACAAGAAATCCAAGGAGGAAGTCTATGATATGCAGAAAATCATGGACCAGGATATAAAGGCCGGTCTTCTTCCTGCAGGAAGCAAAATCGAACCTTGGGACTGGTTCTATTATGCGGAAAGAGTAAGGAAAGCCAAATACGACCTTGACGAGAATCTTACCAAGCCTTACTTCAAGATGGAGAATGTCAGGAAAGGTATATTCTATGCCGCCAACCTTCTCTATGGAATCAATGTGGAACCTATAGAGAACGCGCCGGTTTACAACCCTGAGGTTGATGTGTTCAAAGTCACCGATGCCGACGGCTCGCTTCTTGGAATCTTCCTCACCGACTATTTCCCGAGAAGCACCAAGAGAGGCGGAGCATGGATGAACAATTTCCGCGACCAGTACTTTGACAAGAACGGAGTGGAAGTCCGCCCTATCATTGTCAATGTAGCAAATTTCAACGCTCCGACAGACAGCCTGCCGGCTCTTCTTACCATAGACCAGGTAGAGACCATGTTCCACGAATTCGGGCACGCTCTCCACGGACTACTCACAAAATGCCACTATCCGTCTGTAAGCGGTACAAGCGTTTCAAGAGACTTTGTGGAGACATTCTCCCAGTTCAACGAGAACTGGGCCTTCCAGCCTGAGATTCTGGCTCAGTACGCCAAGCACTACAAGACCGGGGAAGTAATCCCGGATTCTCTGGTAAACAAGATTATCGAGTCACACAAATTCAACCAGGGGTTCATGACCGCAGAACTCTGTGCCGCATCCATCCTGGACATGAAATGGCACGAACTGGACGAAGAACAGCTCAACGGAATAGACATAGCCAAGTTTGAAGAGAAGGTATGCCAGGATATGGGCCTTATCAAGGAGATCATACCAAGATACCGTACAACCTATTTCAACCATATATTCAATTCCGGATACAGCGCCGGCTATTACAGCTATCTCTGGAGTGAAGTGCTTGACAAAGACGCATTTGACTTCTTCGTCAAGATGGGCATCTACAACAAGGATGTAGCAACCAAATTCCGCAAGACCTTCCTGGAAAGAGGCGGAAGCGAGGAACCGATGGTCCTCTACGAGATGTTCAAGGGCAGCCAGCCGGACCCTAAGGCTATGCTCAGGGCCAGAGGTCTTATAGATTGAAACTCCCTACAATAGCTTTTTCTGCTTCCCGGGGATGTATTCCTTGAGGTAGAAAGGCTGAAAATAAGCAAGATCTGCAAAGCGGCTTTCTTTGAAGGCCGCTATTGCTTTGTACCTCATTCCGGAAGCGGTCGGGGAAATGTCCAGGAATGTAGCCTTGGATGCGGCCTCGGGACAAGTCTCCTGCAAAAGTTTCCCGAACTTTGGGGCACCGCTTCCTGTGAAAAGGACCTTGCCGGTGCTGATCAAATCTCTGAAACTCATTTCATCCAGAATCTTCGCTTCAGCCTTCTGCTCAGACAGAAGGTTGCAGGCTCCGTCATAAACGGCTGTATAGACTTCCATCCTTCCGGCATCTATCATAGGAACTATGTGGGTAAAACCGCTTCCGGCCCCAACCTTATCCAGGGCACACTGCGCAAGGGCGGCAAGAGTGCTCACCCCTATAAGTTTCAGACCTGCCCCGTAAGCTATGCCTTTTGCCAGGGAAACCCCTATCCTCAGCCCCATATAGCTGCCAGGGCCTTCGCTTACAGCCACGGCACAAAGGCCGGATATGCCAACGCCGCTTTTCTTCAGAACTTCATCCACCATAGGAGCAAGAGCAGTATCGTGGCTCTTGGCCACATCGCTGAGCAAAAAGCCTTTGCTTTTTCCTTCAAGATCCACTACCTCCACAGAACAGAGGTCAGTGGCAGATTCTACAAGCAGAATATGATCCATCAGATTTGTTTTTACCGTTAATATTCCAGCAAGGCCACTATACCGTCCATAGTGCTGACAAGAAGTTGGTTGTCCCCGACAGGCAGAGCGTAGTTCACCAGAGCCTCGCTCATATAATGCTGCCAGGCCACAGAGCCGTCTGAGCAGTTGAGAGCAAAAACGCTGCCCTTTGCCATCGGGACAAAAAGAAGCCCCTTGCCGTCTTTCCCCACACCTTCCTTGACCGTTATAGGAGAAGGTCCTATTTCATACTCCATCTCCGTAATTGACTGCCAGGCTGTAACTCCCTTAATATCAAAAGTTAGAATACCACCCTCAGGAATCTCGCCTGAAGATTTCACGGCATCGTCTATCTTGCTTATGGAGTAAGCCCTGACAGTATCTTTCATGCTCTTTATGTAGTATTCAGCCTTGTCCGGAGAAAGGCCTATTGCCTCCCTCCCGCCGTAAATCCTGCCCAAGAGTTTGCCTGACCTTGAATCTACGATATAGCTGAACCTGTCGGGAATGACAACAAATATCTTGTTCTCCGATTTTACAGGCCATACCTGTGCCGGAGACATGTTGCGGATGCCCGGGCTCCTCCAGCTCCACTGGAGCTTGCCGGACTTCGGGTCCAGGGAATAAAGGGTGTTGCCCCAATCGCCGAATACCACCTGCTCGTTGTCCACATAAGGGCGGGACACCACAAAATCCTTCACATTCCTGAAGCTCCATCTCAGCTTTCCTGACTTAAGGTCAATTGCCCTGAAAATGCCGTCAGAAGATCCTATATAAACTATTCCCTTGAAAATGTTGGAGGAGCCAAGAACAGAATTGCCGCAGGTTAACTTCCAACGCAAACGTCCGTTTTCAGGATTCAGACAATAGATATTGTAGTCTGAACTTCCAATCACTACATTGTTTCCGCTGACGGCAGGGGAAGAAAATATTTTCCCTTTTGTCTTGAACTCCCAGATTCTTTTTCCGCTCACTGCATCCAGGCCACAAATCATACCAGCCTCATCAGCAAATATTACAATGTCTCCCTCCTTAACTCCTCCGCTGACGGACGGAAGCATATTGTACCCCTCAGAAGGAAACACCATCCCCCCCTTTCTGTAAAGGGCCGCGGCACAGCCTATGTCTGCACCGTCCTCGTATCTCCAAACCTCCCTCACCTGAGGGAAACGGCTGTTGAAGTCATTCTCCGGATGATTGTAAGTGACATTGTCCGGCCAGGCCTTGCCCTGGCTCATCCTTACCGTGTACCAGATTTCCCCAGGATTCTTCTTGCCCACTATCTTGTCTCTGAAGGTAATCATGGACCCCTTTATCTCAGCGATTACATATCCTATCTCCTTCTTTGCCGTAACCAGCTGTGAACGTATGATCACTCCCGGCAGCCCTTCATAGTCTATAGCCTTGTCCACGTGCCAGTGCCCGGAAACCACAAGCTGCGTATTCTTTGTCTTGAGAAGGTCTATGACATTGTCAAACTTGAGCAGGGAGCTGTCCAGCGGATAATGGTTTGCAAACACCAGCGGCTGCTCCTTGGGCAGATTCTTTACCTGCTCCTCCAGCCACAGCATGCTTTCTCTCGGAATAAGGGCCGGAGCCATCCTTATGTTAGGGCCGCAAGGCGTGCCTATGAACTTTATGCCACCTGCCTCAAACTCATATCTCTCGTAGCCGAATATCCGGGAAAAGGAGTTGGTGCCGCTTTCGCTCCAGGTATTGTCGTGGTTACCCGGAACGATGAACCAAGGCACTTTCAGATTGTCAAGTATGTCCTTGGCGCTCTGGAGTTCAGCGTCAGAGCCGAAGTTGGCAATGTCTCCGTTTACTATCACGAACTGGATCTCGGGATTGGCGTTTATGTCTTCCACACACTGCATTGTGCCCTTCTCGCTTGGAGCTCCGATGCTGATGTGGATGTCGCTCATCAAGGCAAACTTGAGGCTCCCGTCAGCCTTTGCCGGAATCTTAATTCCACTATAGGTACCGTCCTTGACCGTAACTTCCGACTTGATTTCCTGTGCAGACAAAACAACTGCAGCCGCTACAAAGGCAGCCACAGTCATAATCAATTTCTTTATATCCATACTAAATAATCCTTGCTTACTCAATCGGGTATGCAAGTTACGAAAAAAACTGCATGAGACGGCACCGTCAGATTACCTCCACGTCAGAGGATTTTATCCAGCCCTGCCTTCCATCCGCGATTTCCACCTTGTACCAGTTCTGTACGCTCTCCAGAATCTTTACCTTGGTGCCTTCGTGCAGGACGAAAATGCTGTTTCCTCCTGCTGCCGGAGCGCTCTTGACGCTTCCGATGTTTTCAATCACGATTCCGGTGTCTTCACTCTGGGCGTTCCTTGCAAGAGAAAAGCTGAAAAGGAAGCAGACAAGGGTATACAAGAAGGCTATCATCGCGATAATGAAAAACAGCTTTCTGGAAGATGTCCTGCGCGAATATCTGTAAAGCAGAAGCAGAACAAGTCCCAAAGCCAGGAACACAAGTGAAACTACAGCCCAGACATTTGAAGAAAGGCTGTATTTGACCTTCTGAATCCAGCTGAAAAGGATGAACTGAGGAACATTGTCTATCTTGTCCAAAGTTTGTGTCCTGACCAGTTCCAGATTGTGCCTTGCATCTGCATCAGAAGGATCCAGCTTGAGGGCTCTCTCATAGTTGAGTATGGACTTTCCTATATTGCCCTTGCGGTAGTGGGCGTTGCCCAGATTGTAGAACAGGGAAGGAGAAGCCGCTCCGGAAGAAACCAGCGTCTCGTACTCTTTTATGGCTCCGTCAAAATCACCCATCGAATAGGCATCTTCAGCGCTTTTCCAGATGGAGGCAAGTCCTCGTGCCTCTTCCTGCGCAGACGATACGGTAAAGGCTATAACTGAAACTAAAATTGCAGTCAATATCTTTTTCATGTCCGTCTCCTCCTAAAGCTTGTTTTCAAATCCTGAAATAAGTTCCACAGCCTTCCTGTACTGTGCATCCATGGCTCCTGCGGCACCCTCAGGAGAATACCTTACCATCTCACAATCGTCCAGAAGAGAGATCAACGAATCGATATCATCCTTAGGAACCTTCTTGGAAAGAAGCGTCTCCTGTATCACATCTCTCTGAAGA
Source organism: uncultured Bacteroidales bacterium (assembly GCA_900316795.1). Classification (GTDB taxonomy): domain Bacteria; phylum Bacteroidota; class Bacteroidia; order Bacteroidales; family UBA932; genus Egerieousia. Next base: position 71,547 of record ONEF01000003.1, read on the forward strand.
TCAGATCTCTGGATAGAGAGTTTATCTGCCGTATAGCCCAAGATGGCCTTGTGGAGTTCCTCGTAGAAATCCTGTACCTTGTTCTGTGACAGGAATGTCTGGGCAAGTTTCAGCCTCTGGCGGGCAACCTTGTTGGCTTTGCGGTTGCGGCTGCGGACAACATCCTTTTCCAGAGCTATCCTGTTGTCCATGAATCTTCTCAGGACAAAGAACAATGCCACCAGCAACGCTGCTGCCAGATAATATATCCAGTTGTCCGTAAAGAAGGTTCCGCCTCCTATAGACGGCACGGCTGTCTTGAGATACCGGATATCTTCACCGAGGTTGCTTACCTGTTTCTGGGTCTGTGGAACATACATTCCGCCAGTGTTGGAAGAAGACCCTTTTCCGACCTTGACCGTAATCGTGTCAGAGTGCAGAGTCAGATACCTCCGCTGGGAAAGGTCAAAGTAAGAGTATTGCACCGGAGGTATTTCATAAACCCCCTCTCCTCTAGGGATGAACGGATACTCTATGGTCTTCTTGCCGGAATAGCCATCTGCTCCCATAGAGAAGCTGTTGGTACTTTTTGCGTCGTATCTCTCAAAGTCTGAAGGAAGAACAACTGACGGGTTCTCCAGAAGATTGAGATTGCCGCTTCCGGAAAGCTCTATTATCAGCGATGCCGCTTCGTTGGCGTTCAGACTGTCTTTTGTAAGGCGGACATTCATGGAAAGCTTGCCTACTCCGCCACCGAAAGAAGATGGGGCTCCGGAAGGAATGTCAGATACATGGACCGTAATCTTGCCTGTAGAAAGTCTCTTCTTGACAAGGGAATAGGAATCCATGTCAAACAGATCGTCAAGAATGCTCCGGCTCCGTTGCGGACGGCTCAGGACCTCCACCTGGCAAACCATCTCAGACGGGTCTATGGTAAGAGTTCCGGTCTGCTGAGGCATGAGCATATATCTGCGTATGACAGCGCTCTGGTAAATCTGGTTCCCAACTTTCTCCCTTGTGAAGTTCAGATTCTGCGGAGCCTCAGTCTCCTGGCTCCAGAAGCCGTTGAATACCGGCCACTTGATATCTTCAAAAGCCCTGATGTTTGAACGGGTGTAAATCTTGAGAGTCGCGATTATCGGCTCGCCCTTGACAACCTTTGTCTTGTTCAGGCTCATCCTCAGGAAAAGATCAGCCTTGCCGTAAGACACAGCGGACTCGTCATTTGAAGAAAAAGCCGAACCGCCCTGATTGTTCTGCTGAGATGAGGCCTGCTGGCTCGGAGTGGAACCCTGAGTCTGGGTTGACTGTTGCCCGGCAGCATTCTCGACTATCTCTATGGAAACAGGTTTTGTGGTATATGTGCTGCCCTCAATCTCGGCACTTGCTTCGGAAACATTCACAACCCCATTGTCAGAAGCTTCCAAAACATAGGTATAAGTCACAGAATATGAACTGGTTCTCTTTCCGTTTATGATAGTTGTGGAGCTTGATATGGACTTGGAAGGCCCGGCAATCACATCCGCACCGGTAAACGAAGGATGGTTGAACTGGTCCACATCCCCGTTGGCTATGAACCTTACAAGGAAACGTTCACCCTGCTCCACCACATTGGGAGCTTCCACCTTGAAACTGTTCTGACCCCATGCCGTGACGCCTGCCACGAGCACAGCCAAAAATAGAGTTATTTTAAGAAATCCGTTTTTCATATTGAAATCGCTGACGCAAATTTACCAATTCTTGTCCTTTTTCTTCTTCTTTGCAGCTGCCGCTTTGGCTTTCTTCACCTTTTCCTGAGTCTGGTTCTCCTTGTCCTGAAGAGCCTGGAGCATTTGGGCTGCTGCCTGGGAACTTATCTTCTGCTCAGAACCTCCACCCTGAGGCTGTTGTTTCTGATCCTTGTTCTGGTCCTGATTCTGATCCTGATCCTGATTCTGATCTTTGTTCTGATCTTTGTTCTGGTCTTTGTTCTGGTCCGGGTTCTGATCCGGGTTCTGGTTCTGATCTTTGTTCTGGTCCTGGTTCTGATCCTGATTCTGGTCTTTGTTCTGATCCTGGTTCTGGTCCTGATTCTGGTCTTTGTTCTGATCCTGGTTCTGATCCTGATTCTGATCTTTGTTCTGATCCTGGTTCTGATCTTTGTTCTGATCCTGGTTCTGATTCTGGTTCTGATTCTGCTGATTCTGCTGGTTTTCCAGCATCTTCTTGGCATAAGCATAATTAGCCTTTGCCGTCATGTCAGCAGGATTCCTTACAAGGGACTGTTTATATGCCTCCATAGCCTTGTCATACTGCTTGGCGGAAAGGAACGCGTTCCCAAGGTTGAAGAAATATTTGGAAGAAGTGGTGGCCTTCCCCTGTCTCTTGAGGAAAGGATCCTCCTTCTTGATCTTTTCCTTCATGTTCTGCTCCGGAAGGGTAGTTCTGACACCGTCCCAACCCGGAGAGAAAGGCAGCTTGGACACGGTGTCTGCAATCGAGGCATAAGCCTTCATCGCCCCTTCCAGGTCATTCTGGCGGAAAAGGACATTTCCCAAGTTATAATTTCCCTTTACAGAAAGAGAATCTTTCAAAAGCCCCTTCCGGTATTCAACCTCTGACTTCTTGAAGTCATCAGATTTGAAATAGCGGTTACCCTTCCTGACCTCTTTCTTGTCTGCCTGGGCAAAGACTTGGGCAGAAGAAACAAACAGGATAAACGCAACTGCAAAAAGTTTCTTTTTCATTTTCTTGTCACCTATCAAGAATTCCAGGAAAAGGAAGAAAAGGGCAATACCAAGGAAATACATGAACTGCTCATTATACTCTTCAAAGGCAACTTCCTGATATGAAGTCTTTTTAAGGTCTCTTACCTTTTCCACTATATCTCCAAGTCCAAAATTGGTGTCTGAGGCTCTGACATAGATTCCTCCTCCTGCCTCAGCGATGTCTTTCAGTGTCTGCTCATCAAGTTTGGTAACTACTATCTGGCCGTCACTGTCTTTCATCAGCCCGCCGCCATCATCCGGAATAGGCTCACCTGCCGGTGTCCCCACTCCGATGGTATAGACGCTGATGCCTGCTTCCTTGGCGGCTGCAGCTGCAGCGACGGCATCGTCCTCATGGTTTTCTCCATCGCTGATGACTATTATGGCTTTGTTCTCCTTTTCCTGCATGCCATCCATGGAAAAGCTTTGTGCGCAGGTTATTATGGCGTCACCGATGGCTGTTCCCTGAACCGGCACCGATGAGGTGTTGATTGAAGAGAGGAATATCTTGGCTGAAACATAGTCAGCTGTAATAGGAACCTGTACAAAGGATTCCCCTGCAAAGATGACCAGGCCGATACGGTCAGAATGGAGCTTGTCCATAAGACGGGACAAATCCATCTTGGCCCTTTCCAGGCGGTTAGGTGAATAGTCCTTGGCTTTCATGGAGTTGGACACGTCCAGAGCCACCATGATTTCGGAACCGGTGTTGCTGTTCTCAAGAAGTCTGGCACCAATCTGCGGACGAGCCAGGCCTATCATCAAAAAGAGCCACGCCAAAGAGAAGCATACAAGCCTCAGCCAGCCCTTGGACTTTGACCTCTCAGGCATCAGTTCATCTATGAGTTTCGGATCCCCGAAACGGCGAAGCCTGCGGTTTCTTCCTCTGCGCCAAAGGGCATAGAAGAGGAAAAAGAAAGGTATCGCGAATATAAACAGCAGAAATATCGGTTTTGCAAACTGTATCATAACTGTCCCTCCTAATCTGGCAAATGCCTTGTAAACAATCTCATTACAACTTCAAGCAATATTGCGGCCAAAGCCAGGACGGCAAACCTGAAGAAAAGTTCCTTGTACTGAGGATAGGAATCCACGACAGTACGGGTCTTTTCCATCTTGTTGATTTCGGAGTAGATTTCCGCCAGCTTGGTGTTATCAGTGGCACGGAAATACTTGCCCCCGGTCTCCTCAGCCACCTGCTTCATCAGCGGCTCATCAATGTCAACCTTTACCATCTGGACTCCATATTCGGTAGGATAAGGAGCCTCTCCCATAGCGCCTATACCTATAGTGTAAATCCTTACTCCATAGGTCTTTGCAATCTCTATAGCCATCTGGGGAGAAATTTCTCCGGTATTGTTGACGCCATCTGTAAGGAGGATTACCACGCGGCTCTTGGCATCGGATTCCCTCAGCCTGGAAACAGCCGTAGCTATGCCGTTTCCTATGGCGGTACCGTCTTCAATTATACCGCAGTTTATATCCTTCATCATATTGATCAGCGTCTGACGGTCTGTGGTCAGCGGACACTGGGTGTAGCTCTCACCGGCAAATACCACAACGCCCATCCTGTCGGCTGGTCTCTGGGACACGAACTCTATCGCAATCTGCTTGGCGGCATTGATCCTGTCCGGCTTGAAGTCCATTGCCAACATACTGGTAGAAACATCTATGCTTAGCACTATGTCTATTCCTTCCGTAGAAACCTTCTCCAGCTCGGAAGCAGACCTTGGTCTGGCTATGGCCAGAACCAGCGCTGCCAAAGCAATGCATCTGAGAACAAACGGGATATGGCGGGCTATCTTTTTAAGCCACCCGTCCTTGCCTGTTTTCCAAGGAGTTATGTTAGATACCATCAGATAAGGATGTCTGCCCTTGATTTCCCTCCACACATAAATAAGGATGGACAGCGGAACCAGAAGCAGCAGCCACAATAGTTTTGGATATTCAAAGAACATTACTTACCCTCCTTTTCCTTAATGTTATCGGCAGTCCCGGCAGCCGCCTCGCTTTGCTGAAGCTGCTGCATGTACGCGAAGTTCACGAAGTTCACAGCTATAGGAATGGCCTTTTCGTTCTCTTCTGTCAGAGGAGTGTGCTTTGCAAACTTCACAAGGTCTGCAGTAGAGAACATTTCTCCCAGATCGCCGAGTATCTTTTCTTCTATATTCTTGTCTTTCAGCTCCTCCATTATCTCTGAAGAGGTTTTTTCCATAGCTCCGAAGCCATACCGGTGTTCGATGTATTCCCTTACGGTGTCTGTGATTCCGGTATAGTAAGCCTTCTGCTTTCCACTCTGCCAGAGTTTCTCGGAACGTATCTTTTCAAGTTTCTTGAGAGCAGCTATATGAGGCGGATCCACCTGGATTTTCTTTCCGAAGAAGTTCCGGTTCTTCTTTTTCATCGCGATGAACCTTACAATCCCCCAGATCAGAAGAAGAACTAGAAGGCCAAGGAGAATCCAAGGCAGAACCTCCCGGAATGTAAGCGGATAAGTTTCCTGCTCTTTTATCTGGTAAGGCTGGAAAGAGGCCGTATCTATAGGAATTGTATTGACATACAAGGATTTCGGGTCCAGTCTCAAAGTATCAGGACGCCCGTCTTTGGAACGTATTATTATCGGCGGCGGCAGCAGATAGCTTCCGCTGTCAAAAGATGTCAGGAGAACCTTTGCCCTAAGGTTAGCCTTGCCGTTTTTCAGGCTCAGCGTATCCAGTTCAAACTCCCGGACCACCTCCACTCCTCCGCGGATAGTGGTATCCTGAGCCAATATGCCTGAGTACTCTGAAATGGCTACCGGAGCCCCTTCGTCCGAAGTGAAATCGAATGTCCATGCGATCTGATCCCCTATCAGGACAGAGTCTGCGGAAATGCGGGACTTGTCCACACTCTGGCCAATGGCACAGGTTCCATAGGCAACGGCCAATATCAACAATATCTTTCTCAACATATATTTCTCCAATTGATTGCATCGGTTTTGCCCGATACCCTAAACTTACTTGTTCTTGAAGAACCCTATGAGGCTCTTCACATAGTCATCTTCAGTTGAAATACTTACCGTATCCACCTTGTAGCGGTTGAACAGCCTTTGGGCAGAAGACAGCACATTGCGGCTCCATTTGCTGTAGTTTTCCCTGAGAGTGCGGCTGGAGGTGTCTATCCATCCTTCAGCACCGCTTTCAGCATCCCTTACCCTTACAAGCCCAAGGTCAGGTATCTGCCTTTCCCTGGGATCATAGATGTTGATGGCGGAAATCTCATGCTTGTTGGCCGCGAGTTTCAAGGCATCCTCATAACGCGGGTTGCCGTTCTGGTCCACATCAAGAAGGTCGCTGAGCAAAAATGCCGTACACCTTTTCTTGATTGCCCTGGAAAGGAACCTCAAAGCTTCTGAAATGTCTGTTCCGCTCTGGGAAGGCTTGAATTCCAGCAGCTCGGAGATGATTCTCAGCAAATGGCTTCTTCCCTTCTTAGGAGGTATGAACTTCTCCACCTTTGAGGAGAAGAACAGAGCCCCCACCTTGTCGTTGTTGATAGACGCGGAAAAGGAGAGCACTGCAGCAATCTCGGCCACCAATTCCCGCTTGGTCTTGGTGGAAGTTCCGAAGATACTGGACGAAGAAACATCCACCAGAAGAACCACGGTAAGCTCCCTCTCCTCTTCGTACACTTTGATGTACGGGGAGCGGAGCCTGGCCGTAACGTTCCAGTCCATGTTCCGGACATCGTCTCCGAACTGGTACTCCCTCACTTCGCTGAAGGCCATACCCCTGCCCTTGAAGGCGGAGTGGTACTCTCCTGCAAAGATCTGGTGAGAAAGGCTCCTGGTCCGGATCTCTATCTTGCGTACTTTCTTTAGAAGTTCATTGTCCATGACAGCCTCCAGTCTTTATGGAACTGCTACTACGTTAACGATTTCGGTTATAAGGTTTTCTGTGGTGATATCTTCTGCCTCAGCCTCGTATGTCAGACCGATACGGTGACGGAGAACCTCATAGCAGACAGCCCTCACATCCTCAGGAATGACATATCCCCTTCTCTTGATGAAAGCAAAGGCCTTGGCTGCCTTGGCCAGGGAGATGCTGGCTCTCGGAGAAGCTCCGTACTGAATCATTCCCTTGATCTTGCCCAGGCCGTATTCATCCGGAGTACGGGTGGCGTAAACGATGTCCACGATGTACTTCTCAATCTTTTCATCCATATAGACATCCTTGACTACGCTGCGGGCCCTTACTATATCCTCAGGCTTGAGAACGGTGCTGGCCTTCGGGAAGACCTGCGCATTGTGCATCTTGATAATCTGCTTCTCCTCTTCCTTCTTAGGATAGTTCACTATCACCTTCAGCATGAAACGGTCCATCTGGGCTTCTGGCAGAGGATAAGTACCTTCCTGCTCAATAGGGTTCTGGGTAGCCATCACAAGGAACGGCTTAGGAAGCTCGTATGTCTGGTCACCGATTGTAACCGCCCTTTCCTGCATGGCCTCCAGGAGCGCGCTCTGAACCTTTGCAGGAGAACGGTTGATTTCATCGGCAAGGACGAAGTTCGCGAAAACCGGGCCCTTCTTTACCTGGAACTGCTCGTTCTTCTGGCTGTAGATCATTGTTCCCACGATATCGGACGGGAGCAAATCCGGAGTGAACTGAATCCTCTGGAACTTGGCATCTATAATATCGCTGAGAGTGCTGATAGCCAAAGTTTTTGCCAGGCCAGGCATACCCTCAAGCAAGAGGTGCCCGTCTGCAAGAAGGCCAATCAGCAAATCCTCCACAAGATGCTTCTGTCCAACAATCACCTTGTTCATCTCCATCTGGATGATGTCCACAAAGGCACTTTCCTTCTGAATCCTGTCATTCAGTTCTTTGATGTTAACGTTCTCCATAATCTTCAATGACTTTTATATCTTTTACTATTCTAATTAGCACTATCGTTTTCGCTCAATTTGCACTATCGTTTTCGCTTCGCTCATAAAGATAGGCTGCATCTCGGAAAATCAAGCAAGCTTGTTTTCGCTCAATTTGCACTATCTTTACCACATGAAGTACTTTTTACGCCTATCATACGACGGAGCACCTTTCAGTGGATGGCAGATCCAAAAGAACGCGCCAAGTATCCAAGAGGAACTTCAACGGGCTTTTTCACTTTTGCTAAAGGAAGATATCGAGATAACCGGATGTGGCCGAACAGACAGTGGAGTAAACGCTATAAACTATATCGCCCACACTGAAATCACTCCCAAAATAGCATTGAGTGGAAAATCCAGGCAGCAATTCTTATACAAATTAAATGCCATTCTACCCAAATCCATCAAGGTTTTTGGGCTGTACAGGATGCACCCTGAAGCCCACGCCCGTTTTGACGCCGTCAGCCGTACCTACAGGTATTTCCTGACTACTGAACCAAGCCCTTTCGACACCCGTTTCACATGGTATTTCAAGTGCCGTGACCTGGACATTGAAGCCATGAACAAAGCAGCAGGGTACTTCATCGGAACCCAAGACTTTTCCAGTCTGCAAAAGGTGGGGAGCGATGTAACCTCCCCCATCTGCACCGTAACTGAGGCTTCCTGGAAAAAGGCCCCGCTGCCAGCTCCTTTTGCAAGGGAAAGCAAGGGAAAGCGATATGTCTATACAGTAACCGCCAACAGGTTCCTCAGAAACATGGTCCGCGCAATGGTTGGAAGCCTTCTGGAAGTGGGAGTCCACAAGAAAGAACCGGAGTGGATCGCTGAGATGCTCAAGGAAAAGAACCGGTGCTCTGCAGGTGCAAGCGTGCCGGGAGAGGCCCTTTTCCTCTGCGATGTCAAGTACCCATACCCCATCCATTAACTCCCCAGTCGAGCTGAAACTTTCCAGGTGTCCCATTCTCAACCCCACCTGGTACACTTTCACCCCAAAAGCGTGCAAGGTGTCCCTTCCCAAACCCTCTTTTTCAGTGAAGCCAGAAGCAGAAACGCTCTCAAATGCTCCCAACCTCTTTTCTTCAGCGAAGTAAGCAGCACTTTAAACTTTTAGCATTATCTTTGGAGGATAATAGCTCGCACAGTTTTTGCTTGCCCAAAGAGCTATGGCAAAAAGATGAAGCGGGCTATGGCAGCATCGTGGCAACTGCTATCGTTGGACATTTTAAGGAAGATTTAAGGAAGATTTAAGGAAAATTTTAAGGAAAAGAATATAAATAACATCAAACAATATGACATTGCTTACATTTCTACTTCAGGCAGAAACCGCAGAGGCCATTCAGGAAGCCGCCGCTACGGTTGCCACCCAAGAAAAAGTATCGTTATCGATGATTGACATGGCCGTAAAGGGCGGATGGCTGATGATACCGCTGGTACTCCTGTCCATCCTTGCCATCTATATCTTCGGCATGAAATGGTGGACAATAAGCCGCGCCTCCAAGATTGACCCTAACTTCATGAAAGACATAAGAGACTATATCCACGATGGTAAGATTTCCGCAGCCCAGAACCTGTGCCGCCAGCAGGACACCCCTGTTTCTCACCTGATCGAGAAGGGTATAGAAAGGATGGGAAGACCGCTTACCGACATCCAGACAGCTGTAGAGAACATGGGAAACATAGAGGTTGCCAGGCTGGAGAAAGGCCTTCCTACGCTAGCTTCCATAGCTGGTGGTGCTCCTATGATCGGATTCCTGGGAACTGTGCTCGGCATGGTTCAGGCTTTCTTCAACATGAGCCAGGCAGGAAACAACATAGACATCACGATGCTCTCAGGAGGTATCTACACTGCAATGATAACTACCGTAGCCGGCCTTATAGTGGGTATCTTGGCGTACTTTGGCTATAATTACCTGACATCCAAAGTATCTGACCTGGTATTCACCCTACAGAGCAACACCATTGAGTTTATGGATCTGCTCCACGAACCAGGAGGGAACGGCAAATAGAAGGACACAAGAAGTCATTTGCATTTAACTTGATTCAAAATCAACATATTCGCCGTGATAATCATTATCGCGAGAAATATGGAAATATAAAACAGATATGGCAATAAAGCAACGTAACAAGGTGAATGCTTCATTCAGCATGTCCTCGATGACCGACATCGTGTTCCTGCTGCTGATATTCTTCCTTGTTACATCAACACTCATAAACCCTAACGCCCTGAAGCTTCTGCTGCCAAAGAGCACCAACCAGATCTCGGCCAAGCCTCAGGTGAGCGTATCTGTAAAGCACTACCAGGAGACCAACACTTTCTCCTACCACATAAACGGAAACCGGCAGGAAACCCCGTTCGAGCAGGTGGAAGTTTCCATCCAGGCGCTTCTACAGAATACGGAAGAACCTACCTTCACGATAATGGCAGACCAGAGCGTGCCTATCGAGAAGGTTGTGGAACTGATGAACATTGCAAAGCGAAACCAGTATAAGGTAATTCTTGCAACCTCTCCGGAGTAATATATTCATCGCGATAAAAAAAACGAAAAATGTACTCCCTTACAAAGCAGCAGAGACAGACCAGAGAAGGTCAGAAAATAGGCGTGGGACTCACCATAGCCTTCCACGTGGTGCTGCTCTTTGTCCTGGGAGTTACTGGGTTCAAACTGGTTTACCCCCCGCCTGCGGAAAAAGGGATCCTGCTGGAAATACCTATAGAAGAAGTTCCGCAGAAAGCCGTGCCTAAGAAGTCTCAGGAACCGAGAGCCCCGGAGCCGGATCCGACAAAGGAAGTCAACATCGTCCAGAAGGCCAAGGCTCCTTTGCAGAGCGACAAGTCCAATGCCGGCAAACCAGCTACCGCACAGGGCAAGGGCGATGTAGAAATCCCTGAGCCTAAGAGGGAAATAGACAAACGCGCCCTCTTCCCGAGCGCAGACAACAAGAAAGACACCGGCAAGCCGCAGACTGCTGAAGAAGCATCCGGCGACCTCAAGGCCGGGCATTCCAAAGGCAACACGGAAAACGGAAAGCTCAACGGGAAGCCATCCGTAAGACTCGAAGGAAGATCAACTCTCGGCTCCCTTCCTCTTCCGGCCTATACCGTGAACGAAAGCGGAACGGTTGTAGTGAAAATCGTGGTCAACGAGCAAGGCGTCGTGACCAACGCCATCCCCGGCCAGAAAGGCACCACCACCAATAACTCAACTCTTTGGAACGCAGCCAAGCAGGCCGCTCTCAAGGCCCGCTTCTCCCCTTCCGACGCCCCTACCCAGGTAGGCTACATTACCTACATCTTCACTTTGAAATAGAAATTGTCTGGTAATCTATCATCCGCGATATTGCTCTCCGGCAGACAGGGCAGAAGAGAGGATAAGTGTTGTCCCTCATCCTGCAGGTAGGATACGGACGGTAGATACCCTCGGACAGATATCCGCCACCTTCATAGATTCCCACCTTGTAGTCAGATTCAACGAGAGTTCTGTAGGCAGGCAGCCTCTGGTCCGCCTTTGTAACAATCCCGCTTTTCTCGACAAGGTCTTTCCACTTGGAATCAAAGTTTACAAGGGTGGTGATGTTCGGCTCCCAAGGCTCGGTATAGAGGTCGTACTGGTCTGTGCCGTCATCATAGAAGTACTCGTCTGCCAATCCTGCAAAGCTGTGGCCGAACTCGTGCACCACCACCGGCATCGCCCAGCGGTTGTGAGCTGCCGTAAGGACGTATGAGTTGTATATGCCGCCACCGCCGTAGTTATCTGTGTTGGCGAGAATTATGATGTGCTCGTAAGGCACGCTGGCCAAAGCGTCGTGAAGGTCGAAAAGATGCAGGGTTGTAAGGTAACGGTCTGAGTAGAAGGTGCTGAAACTTGAAGAAAAGGCCGTCTGCTTCCACTCCCCTTTCAGAGGGATGCTCACTCCGCTTTCCTTGCTCTCGACCGGAACCGCTATGAAGTTCAGTTTGTCCGCCTTGCCCTTGAAAGGCTCGTAACTCAGAATCTGGTCTGCGGTTTCTTTTGCATCGCGATAAAAAATCTCCATCTCTTCTTTTGTATAGCCTTCTCCTACAATGGCGATGTCAATAGCCTCCTTACTGTCTCCTCCCTTGTGGACATAGCGGCATTTGTCTAACGTATAAGGAGATACAACTGGACGGATAAGAATATCCGAAGGGTCCACAAGATGAGTCATCAAGGCTGTCACGCTGTCTCTCTTGTCCAGAATCCGGATGGTGACATACGCCTTGTCCTTGGGCATCGGAACAAGGAACACGTTCTCAAAAGCCTTTCTGGTATGCAAGGCCTCTGGCGTGCACTGCCATTCGGAAAACAAAGTTGAGAAGGAATTGCAGTAAATGACAGCGTTTGTGGCTGAATCTCTCACGGTTATCTGGCCGTTTCCCCTTAGCGGCAGATTGTCCGTATTGACGGTCCGCCCCCACCAGCCCTCCAGCCTTCCCGTCTTTGCAAGGGAAATCTCCGTATGAGTTGCATCACCCGAAAAGATATAGTCCAGCCTCAGCGTATAGTCTGCAGAAAATACATAACTAATGGAAAGGACCAATGCCGCTAAAAAAGAAAAAAGTGTTTTCATTGGTTACTGTATATACCCGAAGCGTTTGAGCTCCTTCTTGTTCTCTCTCCAGGACGGGTCAACCTTGACGAAGATCTTCAGGAAAACTTTCTTCTCGAAGAACTTTTCCATGTCTTTGCGGGCCTGGGTTCCTACCCTCTTTAGGGCCATGCCCCGCTTTCCGATGATGATTCCCTTCTGAGACTCCCTGACCACATTTATCACGGCTTCAATGGAATACATCTCTTCTTCCTCTATGAACTGTTCAATCACAACCTCCGTACAGTAAGGGATTTCCTTGCTGTAATTCTCCAGTATCTTCTCGCGGAGGATTTCGGATGCGAAGAAGCGGAGGTTTTTGTCGGTGAACACATCCCTGTCATACCAGGCGTGCTGCTGCGGGAGCAGGGAGACTATCTTGTTCAGAAGGAGGTCAGTATTGATTTTGTTCAGGGCGCTCATCGGGAGGATGTCAGCCTTTGGAACAAGACCGTGCCACTTTTCCACCAGGTTCTCTAATGTCTGAGAGTCTCGGCTATGCTTATTCACTTCCTCAATCTTGTCTATCTTGTTGACAACGACAATCACCGGAACTGACAGCAGGTTGAGCTTGTCCACATACTCCTTGTTCTTTTCTGAAGACTCATAGACATCTGTGACATAGATAATTATGTCAGCGTCTCCGATGGCTGTGTCCACAAAGTTCATCATTGCCTCCTGAAGTTCGTATGAAGGCTTGAGGATACCGGGAGTGTCGGAGAACACTATCTGGTAGTCGTCTCCGTTGACGATTCCCATTATGCGGTGGCGGGTAGTCTGGGCTTTGGCGGTAACGATGGAGAGTTTCTCCCCTACCAGGGCGTTCATCAATGTGGATTTCCCTACGTTCGGGTTACCGATGATGTTGACAAAGCCTGAACGGTTGATTTTGTCTTCCATACGGTCAGAGGATTGTTATTCGTAAGATCCCATCTTGAGGATTGCCAGTTCCTTGTCCGTGAGGAAGCGCCACTGGCCTCTGCGGAGGTTCTTCTTGGTAAGGCCGGCAAAATACACACGGTCCAGTTTGACAACCTTGTAGCCAAGACTCTCAAAGATTCTCCTGACGATGCGGTTGCGGCCGCTATGTATTTCTATTCCCACCTGTGTCTGGTCTCCATCAACATAAGACAGGGCATCAGCGCTTATCATACCATCATCAAGATAGATGCCCTTGAGTATCTTGTCAAAATCAGACTGCTTGAGATTGGAGTCCAGAGACACCTGATATATCTTCTTTTTGTTGTAGGAAGGATGGGTAAGTTTCTCGGTAAGTTCTCCGTCATTTGTAATCAGAAGCACTCCGGTCGTATCCCTGTCCAGGCGGCCAACCGGGTAAACTCTCTGATGGCATTTCCCTGCGACAAGGTCAAGGACAGTCTTGCGGCCCTGCGGATCATCAGTTGTTGTCACGCAATTCTTTGGCTTGTTCATCAGAATATAGACTTTCTCCTCACCCATGATGACCTTGTCGTCAAACTTAACCTCGTCATTCTGGAACACTTTGGTTCCCAATTCCGTGACAACCTGACCGTTAACTGTTACAAGCCCCTGCACTATGTATTCGTCAGCTTCTCTTCTGGAGCAGATTCCGGAGTTGGCTATGAAACGGTTCAGACGGATTCCTTCTTCTCCGTTGGCCTTAGGCTTGCGTGGTTTTGGAGTGTAAGCCTCAGCTCTTGGCTTTCTGCCTTGCACAACAGCAGGACGGTCTTCCAGCTGGCTGCGTACATCTTCAAACTGGCTGCGGGTACGTTTTGTCTTGGCTGGAGCTTCCGGTCTCTCGGAGAACGCCCTGCGGATTGCGGAGGAAGTCCTGCCGGAAGTTGAAGAAATCCTTCTCGGCGATGCGGAAGAAGTACGCCTTGGAGCAGCGGAGCCGCTTCTCCTTGATGCGAATGAGGCTCTTCTTGGAGCGGTGGAATCACCTCTTCCCGGTGCGGATGACGCTCTTCTTGGAGCGGTGGAATCACTCCTTCTCGGTGCGGATGACGCTCTTCTTGGAGCGGTGGAATCACCTCTTCTCGGTGCGGATGACGCTCTTCTCGGAGCGGTGGTATCACCTCTCCTCGGTGCGGATGATGTTCTCCTCGGAGAAGAAGAAGACGCTTTTCTCATCGCTGAGGAAGATCTTCTCGGAGATTCGGATTCTTCTCCTCTTGATACAAGTTTGCGGCCTGTCTTCAGCGACGGTCTTTTTGCGGAAGGTTTTCTTCCGTCAGATGTTTTTCTGGTTCTGGAAGCTGACCTTCCTTTATTCTCTGTTCTTGCCATATAATTATGCCAGTTGATGTTACTTATTAGATTGAATGCTGCAAATGTAGCCGATTTGAACTATTTTTCCTACTTTTACGCGACTAAAAATCCAGTCATGGACAGAAAGAGAATTGTGATGAGGTCTCCGGTGGTCAGGGAGAATGTGAAGGTTGCCCTAAAATCCATCAAAAGCAACAAACTCAGAAGTGTGCTAACCATACTGATGGTTGCTGTCGGGATTACTTCCCTGCTGGGGATCCTGACAGCTACAGAAGCTTTGAAGCACCAGGTAAACGAGAGTTTTGCCTCCATAGGAAGCCAGTCTTTCTACATTCAGCCGGAATTCCGATCTTCGGGCGAAAGGACAGGAAGAATACGCAACAACCAGAATATAAGCTACTTTCAGGCAACTTCATTTAAAGATGCCTTCAAGCCTGAGACTCCTTGTGTGGTAACCGTATTTTCCAGGGGAGGGAGTGCAATAAAGAGAGGCGAAAGGACTACCAGCCCAAACTCGTCTTTCTATATGGCTGATGAAGACTACACCACTTTCAGCAACTTGACCATAAAACAGGGAAGGGCCTTGAGCAAGAAAGACATCATTGACGCTTCCTTCGTCTGCCTGCTTGGAAGCAATGTCGCGTCAACCCTGTTTGACCCCAAAGAGAATCCGCTCGGCGGCAACATAAGCCTCAACGGAACTTCCTATATGGTGGTGGGCGTATTGGACAAGAGTTCCTCCGGCGGAATGTACAACAGCGTTGACCAGAGTATCATCATTCCCGTAACCAATGGAAGGGCCAGGTTCTCCGCCAGTTCATTCTCCATAGGAGTAAGGCCTGTTTCCGCCCAGTCCAGCACCGAAAGCGTATATGCCCAGGCAGAAAACACATTCCGCGCAGTAAGGAGACTGGCTCCGTCCGACAGGTCAGACTTTTACATCAGCTACAACGAGACCATGGCCCAGGAAGCCGGCAAAACCCTCAGGACCATAACCATCATAGCCGCCATCATAGGCCTGATAACCTTGCTCGGCGCTGCTGTCGGACTTATGAACATCATGCTTGTGAGCGTAAAGGAAAGAACGGCTGAAATCGGTATCAGGAAAGCCATCGGAGCGTCTTCTGCCATCATAAGGCAACAGTTTCTGGTAGAGAGTATCACCATAGCTCAAATAGGCTGCATAATCGGCATCATATTAGGTATCCTGGCCGGGAACCTGGTAGCTATGCTGATGGACGCGACCGCGTTCATACCTTGGGGCTGGGTAGTCATTGCCGTCATCATCTGCATAGTGGTAGGAGTCGCCAGCGGCTATCTCCCTGCCAAGAAGGCTGCCGCACTTGACCCGATAGAAGCTCTCAGGTACGAATAGCCGATTCAAAACACTATTTTTTGTAACTTTGCCCAGATTGAAACTAAAGATTATTGGACATGTCAGATAACGAGAGGGAAGATATCAACAGAGAAGATTACCAAGAAGACATTCAGGAAGATATACAGGATGATTCCACAGAGGCGGTACCTCAGGCAGGAAAGTTCTCAAAACTGATCCAGGCCGGAGACAACAAGTACAGGCTCTCCGGAATGTACAAGAACTGGTTCCTGGACTATGCTTCTTATGTCATACTGGACCGCGCCGTTCCAAGCATTGAAGACGGCCTGAAACCTGTGCAAAGAAGGATTCTGCACGCGATGCGAAGGATTTACGACGGCTCGCTGATAAAGGTTGCCACCATCGTGGGAGAAACCATGAAGTTCCACCCTCACGGTGACGCTTCAATCAAAGACGCTCTAGTCCAGATCGGGCAGAAGAAGCTTCTGGTTGACTGCCAGGGAAACTGGGGAAACACCATTACCGGAGACGAAGCTGCTGCCGGAAGATACATCGAGGGAAGGCTTTCCAACTTTGCCATTGAGGTTGTGTTCAATCCAAAGACAACGGAATGGATGAACTCCTACGACGGCAGGAACAAGGAACCTGTCACACTGCCTGTAAAGTTCCCTCTGGTTCTCTTCCAGGGAGCGGACGGCATTGCGGTGGGAATGAACTGCAAGATCCTCCCGCATAACTTCAACGAGCTTCTGGATGCATCCATAGCCTTCCTCAAGGGAGAGGATTATCATCTTTATCCCGATTTCCCTTCCGGCGGCATAATGGATGTGAGCCGCTATGCGGATGGAAAAAGGGGAGGAAGGATTACAGTCAGGGCCAGGATAATGAAGGTTGACAAGAAGACCATCGAGATTACGGAGCTGCCTTACGGCAAGAACTCCGGCATTATCTGCCAAAGCATAGTCAACGCAAACGAGAAAGGAAAAATCAAGGTCCGCAAGGTTGAGGACCTTTCCGCAGACAAGGCCAGGATAGTTGTGACGCTGGCTGCCGGTGAATCTCCGGACAAGACCATAGACGCTCTGTACGCCTTTACGGACTGCCAGGTTTCCATCAATCCGAACACTTGCGTCATAAAAGACAACAAGCCGCATTTCCTTACGGTATCTGAAGTACTGGAATTCAGCACATTAAGAACCAAAGACCTCATCCGCAGGGAACTTGAGATAAGGCTCGGCGAACTCGAAGGCACCTGGCACGCCCTGTCTTTGGAAAAGATCTTCTTTGAAGAAGGCAAGTACAAGATGCTGGAAGAAAAGAAGACCAGGACCTGGGATTCGCAAGTGAATGAAATCCACAAGGCACTCAAGGCATACGAGCCGCTGCTTCACCAGAAAGTCACCAGAGAAGATGTACTCAAGCTTGTCGAGAAACCGGTGAGGAAAATTTCCAGATTCGACATCAAAGAATGTAACACCAAGATAGAGAATGTGGAAAAGGATATAGCCAAGGTCCGGACAGACCTTCAGAACCTGACGCAGGTAACCATAGACTATTTCCGGAGCCTGAAAGAAAAATACGGAGAAGCATATCCGAGAAACACTGAGATATCCAACCTGGAAGCCATCCAGGTGTCAAGGGTTGCGGTTGCAAACGCCAAGCTCTACGCCAACTTTGAAGAAGGCTTCATAGGAATGGACCTCAAGAAAGACGACAACGCCGAATTTGTCTGCAACTGCTCTGACATAGACGATATCATAGTTTTCCTGCAAAACGGAAAGTATCTGGTCACCAAGATATCGGACAAGGCATTCGTAGGCAAGGGCATCATCCACGCGGCTGTTTTCCTGAAGAACAACCTGAGGACCGTTTACAATGTCATCTACCGCGACGGCAAGATGGGCAACAACTATGTCAAGAGATTTGCCGTCGCTTCCGTAACCAGAGACAAGGAATATGACGTGACCATGGGAACTCCGGACTCCAAGGTTCTCTGGTTCACCGCCAACCCCAACGGAGAAGCTGAAACCGTCAGGGTACAGCTCCGCCCAAGGCTCAAGCTCAAGAAGCTGATGTTCGACTACGATTTTGCCACCCTTGCCATCAAGGGAAAGACCTCCAGGGGCAACCTCCTGAGCAAGAATCCTATAAGCAAGATAACACTGAAGGCCAAGGGTGGTTCCACCATCGGAGACAAGCCTCTGTGGTTCGACACCGATGTCAACCGCCTCAACGAAGACAAGAGAGGAACATACCTGGGTAAGTTCAAAGACGATGACAGGATACTTGCAATCTACAAGAACGGCACATACGCCACCACATCCCAAGACCTGAACAACCACTATGAAGGAGAACTTGTCAAGGTTGAGAAGTTCGACTCCGGCAAGATTTACGCCGCCGTTTACTTCGATTCCGATTCTTCCAAGTTCTACCTGAAGAGATTCAAGTTTGAAGCAAACAACAACCCTTCCAACATCTTCATCAGCGAAGAGCCTGGCTCATACCTTGTTGCCATAACTTCCGCCAAGGGCAGCCAGATTGTGCTCCAGTTCGGAGGCAAGCATGAGGGCAGGGCTAACGAGGCCATAGATGTAGATACTTTCATCGCCGAGAAAGGCTGGAAAGCCAAAGGAAAGAGGCTCACCCAATATGAGACAGAGAAGGTTGTCCTGATAGAACCTCCTGTCCTTGAGGAAGATGAGGAATTTGAAGAAACTGAACTTCCGGCATCAGAACTCTCAACCGATACCGGAAACTCATCCGGATCTTCCACCGCAGAACCTTCAGGCGGAAACGGTTCCTCAGACTTTGATTTCCCGGATGACATAGACTTCCCGGACGGGGATTTTGATGAAAACACCCCTTCCGACGAAGACGGAGAGCCTACCCTCTTCTAGATGTTTGAGGACTGTAACGCATTACAGTTCATAACTCTGCAGTATATGATAATAGCTTTGTGCGGCTTTATGACTTCCGGCAAGACTCTGGCCGGAGAAGCCCTGTCGGAAAAGACGGGCATAAGGCTCATTGACCTCGACCAGTACATAGAGCAGAAAGAAGGCCTGAAGATGGAGGACATCTTCAAGGAAAAAGGCGAGCCCTACTTCAGAAAAAGAGAGGAAGAATGCCTTAAGCAAATCGTTGAAACAGAAGATGATATCATCCTCTCCCTGGGCGGGGGAACTCCAATTAATCCTAATTGCTCCGCGATTCTGAAAGAAAAGACAAGGTGCATATTCCTGACCTGCAGCCCAAAGGTCCTCTCAGAAAGGATGCTCCTTCTCCAGGACGGCAGACCCCTTGTTAAGAACCTCCTGGCACAGCACCCAAACTCCACCAAGAAGCAAAAGCTCCAAATCCTTGAACATTGGGCAAAAGAAAAGCTCCATGAACGGGAGCCAATCTACAAAGCCTGCTCAATAAAGACAATAGACACCTCCGTCTGGAATATTGAAAGAATACTGAAACATATTACAATGAACCATCCATATACTGACTACGAGAAATCAGATAACTGGGCGATTATTGAAAAATCCGTTAATGATCTGATTGAGAACAATGACATCGAGTTGAAGACTCCGATTGAATATGTTATAGGATACATCTGTAAAGCCCTTCAAGAAAAGAACACTGATAATGAGCGGTAAGAATCTGATAATATATAGGATTCTAGGAGTTATCTTCTTGATAATCAACACATTCGTTCTAATAATTTGTGTAGAAACGCTTTTTAGTTATTATTTCTGTCATGATAGATTATACTTGATTAGGTTTCCTGTTTATATTCTATGCATTGAAATAGTTATGTCAATTATTGGAATTATTCTTTCGGTTTTAATAATGAGGAAGAACTGCCGCTATAGAATAACCAAAGCGGCAATAATGTTGTCGGCTCCTCTAATAATAAACTTTCTGATCTTTTATAAATGGATGTTTTAGAGGGTAGTGTCTTTTCCCTCTCTTATATCCTTGATCCTGAGCTGGATGTTGGCTATACTGCTACGGTAGAAGTTCTCGGCGATGCTGTAGCATATATCTACCGGTTCGCCCGCGGCCAGATGGTCGAAATACTCGCTCATATTGAAGGCGATAGCGCTCAGAGGACGGAAGGAGTCCGCTTCCTGGATGAGTTCCAGCTTCAGATGTCCGCCTTTGCCCCCCACCGGATTGCCTACAATCCTGCCGTTGCCGTTGTCATAAACGCTGGTTGTCATGAATACGGGAGACTGGTTGCCGGGCCCGAACGGCTGGAACATGTTCAGAAGGCGGAAGAACCTTGGGGTTATCTGCCTGAATTCCAGGAACGCGTCTATGTTGATGATAGGAGTCAGTATCTCTTTTGTAATATTCTTTGTGACAATCTCTTCAAACCTCTGGCGGAATGTCTCCAGATTCTCCTCCTTGAGGGTAAGGCCGGCTGCATAAGTATGCCCGCCGAAGTTTTCAAGAAGATCGGCACATTCTTCTATGGCATCGTAAAGGTCAAAACCTGCAATGCTTCTGGCAGAACCTGATATGAAACCGTTGGCTGATTTGGTCAAGACTATTGTAGGACGGTAGAAGGCCTCCACCAGACGGCTGGCAACTATTCCGACGACTCCCTTGTGCCACTCAGGATTGTAAACCACGGTAGAGTTCAGCGTAGAGAACTTCGGGTGGTTTCTCACAATCTCTATAGCCTGCTGGGTAATGGCGCGGTCTATGCTCTTGCGCTCATTGTTATGGTCATTGATCTGCTTTGCTATCTGATTGGCTTCAAGAAGGTTGTCTGAGGTCAGAAGATCTACCGCCATCCTTCCGCTCTCCATTCTGCCTGCCGCGTTGATTCTCGGCCCTATCTTGAACACAACATCATCTATGGTAATCTTGTGTTTCTCCAGCCCTGAAAGCTTTATCATGGAGAGAAGACCTTTCCTCGGCGATTCATTCAGCCTTTTAAGTCCGTAGTAAGCCAATACCCTGTTCTCTCCGGTAACGGAAACAAGGTCGGCCGCAATGCTCACCGCCACAAGATCCAGCAGCGTTTCTATCTCCTCAAACGGTATCCCGTACTTCTGGGCATAGGCCTGAACCAGCTTGAAACCGACTCCGCAGCCTGAAAGATCATCGTAAGGATAGTGGCAGTCTTCCCTCTTCGGGTCCAGCGTGGCCACTGCAGGAGGGAGTTCTTCACCTGGAAGATGGTGGTCGCAGATGATGAAATCTATGCCCTTTGTCTTGGCATATCTTACCGCTTCCGCTTCCTTGATTCCGCAGTCCAGGGCTATCACCAGAGTGCATTTCCTCTCTGCGGCCCAATCCACCCCGTAGAATGAGATGCCATAGCCTTCGTCATATCTGTCCGGAATGTAATAGTCAAGATTTGAGGTAAGCCTGCGAAGGAATGAATACACAAGAGAAACCGCAGAAGTGCCGTCCACGTCATAGTCTCCGTAAACAAGTATCTTCTCCCGGCTCATGACCGCCTTCCGGACTCTTTCCACGGCTATGTCCATATCCTTCATCAGGAAAGGATCGTGGAGTGCAGTCAAGGACGGATGGAAGAAGCGGCGGACCTCGTCAGCGTTTTTGATGCCTCTCTGGACCAAAAGGTTAGCAAGGACCTCGTCTATTCCAAGGTCCTGAACCAGCTGCCGGGTATAAATCGGGTTGCCCGGTTCTTTGACTATCCATTGCTTCTCTCTGGTCTTTACTACCATATTCTTCATGAAACCAAGGACTGCAAATTTATGTAATTTATATGTGATAAAAAAATGTTACCTTTGCCCGGTAATTCAAAAATCAATGGAACAGAACTTTAACGAACAGGAACAAAACAGGAGGCAGAGCCTTCAACAGATACGTGATCTGGGAATCAACCCATACCCTGCAGAAGAGTTTGAGATAACCGCCACTTCAGACGAAATCCTCAGGAACTTCAACCCGGAAGCAGCAGAGGACGACCCTGCGCAGCAGAAGTTCAAAAGCATCTCCTTCGCCGGAAGGCTCATGAGCCGCAGGATAATGGGAGCCGCATCTTTCATAGAGCTGCAGGACAGCGAGGGAAGGATACAGGCATACGTCAAGAGAGACGAAATCTGCCCGGGAGAGGACAAGACTCTGTATAACACCGTATTCAAGAAACTTCTGGACATCGGGGACATAATCGGCATCAAAGGGTTCGCATTCGTGACACAGACCGGCCAGAAGAGCATCCACGTAAAGGAACTCAAGGTCCTCAGCAAGTCCCTGAGGGTTCTTCCTATCGTCAAGGAAAAGGACGGAGAAGTGTTTGACGCTTTCGCAGACCCTGAAATGCGCTACAGGCAGAGATATGTCGATCTCATCGTCAATCCTGAAGTGAGAAAGGTTTTCGAGAAGAGAACAAAGATATACAACACCATGAGGGAGTTCTTCAACTCCCACGGCTATCTGGAAGTTGAGACCCCTATCCTCCAGCCTATCCCTGGGGGGGCAAACGCCCGTCCTTTCGTCACGCACCACAACGTGCTGGACATGGACCTTTACCTGAGAATCGCTGATGAACTTTATCTGAAAAGGCTGATTGTCGGAGGATTCCCTGGCGTATATGAGTTCTCCAAGAACTTCCGCAACGAGGGCATGGACCGCACCCACAACCCTGAGTTCACAGCAATGGAAATCTATGTAGCCTACAAAGACTACTACTGGATGATGAACTTCACGGAAAAGATGCTGGAAAAGATCGCGGTAGCAGTGAACGGAACCACCAAGGCCACCATCGGTGAGAATGAAGTGGACTTTGCAGGCCCTTACAAGAGGCTCCCGATGCTGGAGGCCATCAAGCAGTATGCCGGAGTAGATGTTACCGGAATGAGCGTGGAAGAACTGAGGGAAACCTGCAAGAGGCTGAACGTACCTACCCAACCGAGCTTCGGAGAAGGCAAGCTGATAGACGCCATCTTCGGGGAGTATGTGGAAGGCAACCTCATCCAGCCAACCTTCATCATCGATTACCCGGTTTCACTCTCTCCTCTGACCAAGCGCAAGAGAGACAACAACAACCTGGTTGAAAGGTTCGAGCTTTTCGTATGCGGAAAGGAGCTGGCCAACGCCTACTCAGAGCTCAACGATCCTATAGACCAGCTCGGCAGGTTCCAGGACCAGCTTAAGCTCAAGAACGGCGGAGACGACGAGGCTATGTACATAGACTATGACTTTGTACGCGCCCTCGAATACGGAATGCCTCCTACCAGCGGTATGGGTATCGGAATGGACCGTCTGGCAATGTTCATGACCAACCAGGTATCCATCCAGGACGTGCTCTTCTTCCCACAGATGAAGAAAGAACAGTACCGCTAAAAAGCAGCGTCAAGTTAGACTTGCAGCACACACCGTAGCATAGTGCAAAAGTCACAACTGAAGCAGATATACAGTGTAAGCATAATGAAAGAGCTGTCGCAGAATATGATAACCTCCTTGCAGAACCCTAAGGTCAAGGAGGTTGTTTTGTTGCAGGAGAAGGCCCGTGAAAGAGAAAAGACCGGCTTGTTCCCTGTAGAGGGACTCAGGGAGGTTTCCGCCTGCATCTCCTCCGGCTTTGAGATAGATTCCCTTTTCCTCTGCGATGATATACTGAACGGTGTTTCTTTTCCTGCCGGCATCGCTGAAGAAAAAATCTTTCATGTAAGCCCCAAAGTATATTCCAAGATTTCCTACAGGGAATCAACTGAAGGCATACTGGCACTGGCCAAGGCCAGGCACACTACCCTTGAAGACCTTCACAACCTCATCAGTCCGGAAACCTCAGGCTCAAAAACCACATACTCAAAGCCCTCAGTTCCAAAGTCCTCAGACCAAAAGACCTCAGATCTCGACCCTTCACCAAAGTCCTCAGATTCAAAGACCCGTCAGCCTCTGATCATTGTAGCTGAGGCGGTTGAAAAGCCCGGCAACCTGGGGGCGATTCTCAGAACCGCTGATGCAGTCGGAGCAACGGCAGTCATCTTCGCCAATCCCAAGACAGACCTCTACAACCCAAACCTCATACGCGCCAGCCTGGGCGGAGTCTTCACCCAGACAATCGTATGCTGCAAGAGTGAAGACGCCATAGCCTTCCTCAAATCCCACGGCATAAAGATCTACACCGCACAGCTCCAGGACAGCGTCCCATACTACGGAACAGACATGAGGGAAGCCTGCGCCATAGCCCTTGGAAGCGAGGCGGACGGCATCTCCGACATCTGGAGAAAAGCTTCCGACCGCAAGATTATGATTCCGATGCTCGGCCGGCTGGATTCCTTGAACGTTTCCGTTTCCGCCGCCATCCTCTGCTACGAAGCCCTCCGCCAACGTTCCGGCAGATAGTCTATCTAAACTTGTATATTTTCGAAATTTATTGTAATTTTACAGTGATTTTCTAAATACGATTCTATGAAAGACTATGTAAGGAGGGATTACTATCTGGATAAATTGGTTGTCAGAAAGGACAATCAATTAGTGAAAATAATTACCGGACCGCGGCGGTCGGGTAAATCATTTCTGATGAGTACTATTTTCAAGAATTATCTCTTAGATCATGGAGTTCCACCCGCTAATATTATAAGCATTTCATTTGACATTGAAGACAATCAGACTCCCGGCAAACTTACTGACAGGGATGAATTAAAGGAGTTCCTATACTCCAAAATTCTGTCTGAGAATCAGCAGTATTATGTATTCCTTGATGAAATTCAAGAGGTTAAAGATTTTGAAAAAATCGTAAATGGACTAAACAACCGCCCAAACGTTGATGTTTACATAACAGGTAGCAACTCAAAGTTTCTATCCAACGATATAAATACACTTTTCCGCGGCCGCGGAGACGAAATAAATGTCTTGCCCTTTTCTTTCCGCGAATTCTGTCAGGGCAGAAAAGAGCCGATTTCTGAATTATGGAAAGAATACTACACTTACGGTGGTTTGCCGGCACTGCGCCAAATGCACACTGCAGAGCAAAAGAACTCCTATCTTCAGAGACTTTGGCAAAAGACCTATATCGACGATGTCATCGAAAGACATCATGTGGAGAATCGCGAGGCACTTGAAGCAATCATAGACGTTTTGTGTTCAAACATCGGTTCTTTGACAAACATAACGCGCATTACAAACACCTTGGCGAGTGTAAGTAAGATTAGAATTTCAGACGACACTGTAGCAAAATACATACAATACCTTGAAGATGCTTTTTTGTTCAAATCTTCTAAACGCTACAACATTAAAGGACACAGATACCTTGAGAATATAAAAAAGTACTACTCAGTTGATGTTGGATTACGGAATGCTCGTCTGAACTAGAGGCAATTGGAACAGTCTCATCTAATGGAAAACATTGTATTCAACGAACTGGTAGGCAGAGGTTATTCCGTTGACATCGGAGTTGTAGAGCATAGGATAAAGACAAATGGCAAATCCGAATATCGACAGTACGAAGTAGATTTCATAGCCACAGATGGAAACGAAAAGTATTATGTACAGTCTGCATTCGAAATCTCATCCGATGAAAAAAGGGAACATGAGTTGAACTCATTGAAAAGAATCCACGACTCTTTTCAGAAAATCGTAGTTCTTAAAGATGATATTATGCCTTATAAAGACGAAAACGGCATTAAGTTTATCGGACTTTATCAATTCCTAAAACAAGACCTCAGCAAATAACCGTTAACTCTGATTCAGTAGCCATGAAGAAGTTTGCTCTCATAGGAAATCCCATCAAGCATTCGCTGAGCCCGGTTCTGTTCAAGGCTGCATACCCTTCTGCATCTGGAAACCAAGAACAGGTGCAAGAAGAACCTATGGTATATGACCTTGTAGAAGAGCTGTCCATTGACAAATCTATTGCACGCTTAAGGCAAGAAGGCTACTGCGGGGCAAATGTCACAGCTCCCTTCAAGGAGAGCGCAATGCGGTTTGTCACCGACCCTGACCCCGTTTCAAAGACTCTGGGCGCCACCAACCTCATCCTCTTAAAAGGCGACAGAATCTTTAGCTATAACACAGACTACCTGGCAGTCAGGAGAATGGTCCGGGAATACAAGACCGGCCTCAGCGAGTCTGATGCTCCTGAAGATGTTGCAGCACTCGTCATAGGTTGCGCAGGTGCCGGCAAGGCAGCAGCCCTGGCCTGCCGGGACGAAGGCCTGGAAACCTTGATCATCAACCGCACCCAAAAGAAAGCGGAAACCTTTGCAGACCAAATAAAGGTAAAGGCCATTAACATCGCCGAGGCTGACAGCATGCTGAAAAAGACAGACGGCAGATTCCTTGTCATCTATGCCATCCCGGCTCCCGACGGAGTTTTCAGTGAGGTACTCAAAAGTTGCTCACAGACCGGTCAAGAAATGACATGCAACAATCCGGACAGCAGGATCACGGTCATTGAAGCAAATTACAAGGACCCTTGCCTGAACCCGGAAACCGGCCTAAGGTGGCTCAAGTACCAAGCCGTGGAGAGTTTCAGGCTGATGACGGGCATAGCTCCTAATGAAAGCAGATTCCAGTAGCCTGTTTTTTTGTCCCTCGCGATTATTTTTCTATCTTTGTTAGCAAGGAGGGTTGCATTCCTCTTTATCCCGGGAGGATAATGTATTGAATATTAACAAATTATAACCTTATATCGTATGAAAAACAAAAAATTCTATCTTGCTCCTGAATGTGAGTTTCAGGAGCTGGAACCGGAAAACAGCCTGCTGACAACCAGCACAACTGAAGGTATTGAGATACCGGACAGTGATGAACAAGATTTCTAACCTTTAAATGCGCACAAAAATGAAACTTACAAGATTATTTCTCGGAATTTGCTGCGCAGCCGCAGCACTCATCTCCTGCAGCAAGGCAGAAAAAGTAACCAAAGAGGCACCGACCCGTCCAATGACCATTACCCTGAGCACAGATGAGGCTTCTACAAAAATCTCTGTCGATTACAACGGCACAGACAAGTACACCCACAAATGGCAATCAGGAGACGCCATCTCTGTTCGTACCATTATAGATGGTGTTGGATACAACGACAAATTCGAACTTGTTTCCGGGGCCGGAACCAACACCGGTGTTTTCTCCTGCGCAACCAGTCACATACCTGCTTCAGGAGTGGCAAGACCCACCTTCTTTTATCCTTATACTGCGGAAAAAAGTGGTACTGGCTGGTGGAAAAGAAGCATTGAAAATCAGGGGAACGGAAGCCTTGCCAATCTCGGCAAATATGATATGCTCTATGCTGAAGCAATATATACTGACGGTGTTTTCGATCGTTATCCGTCAGGTGGAACCCCATTCCTTCAAGTGTTTTTCTTGAAACTTCCGGCAGGACTTCAGCTGGTAGGAAACTCCTCCGGCAGCCATTCTGTAGATATCGAATTGAGCGGTACAGGCGAAACTGAAGTTGTTATCGAATTTCTCAACAATGTAAATCTTAACACTGCCACTACAAATACAGGTACCATCAAGCTTACGGGTGTGGCCCTTTTAGACGGCAAACTTGTTTCAGATACATATATTGCGGGCCATACTAACTATGGTTCAGACCGGACTTTTTCCCTGTCGGTTAAGGAAGGCTCTTCAAACGTAAGTTATGACCTCACCCGTTCAGGTTGGTTAGAAGATGGGACAGTGTACAAACTTTCCCAGACCCAGTTTACTCCGGTAAAGAACTTCTAGTTGATCTATGCGCTTGCCAGGAAAGATACATCTCTGAGCCTTGGCAAAGCTATAATACAAGATCCGGCTGCACCTCAGCCGGATTTTTTCTTTTATTGCCGAATTTCTCTTTTAAGGTAGAAAATCCTGAGGCTGCCTTGTTGCAGTTTATGTTTTTTTGGAGTAACTTTACCCGGTTAAATTTGTTTTATTATGTCATTCAACAAAGTATTGATTTTAGGGAATACCGCCGCAGCGCCTGAGGTAAGGCATCTGGACGGCGGGAGCGTGGTGGCTAATTTCAGAGTTGCTACATCTGAAGTATTCACAGACAGAAGCGGCAACCGGACTGAAAGGACAGAGTGGCACAACATCGTGTGCTGGAGAAGATTGGCAGAGTTCGCCGAGAAGTACATTCAGAAGGGAACACAGGTATTCATTGAAGGAAGAATCACAACCCGCGATTACACAGACCTGACCGGCCAGAAAAGATACCGTACGGAAATAGTAGCGGACAATATCCAGCTGACAGGAAGAAGGCAGGACAATCCGAACGCTCCACAAGGAGGATACCAGGGAGGTCAAGGCGGATACCAGACACCTCAGAACAACGGCTACCAGCAGCAAAACTATCAGCCTCAAGGCGGTGGATTCCAACAACCCGCACAAGGCGGTGGATTCCAGCAATCTCAGCCGGCTCAGAATCCTGCACCACAGGCTCCTATGGATTTCCCTGCACAGGAAGATTTCAACGACACAGACGCCAACGACCTTCCATTCTGATTTTGGGATGATGAGAATGACAATCATCGCGATAATCCTGTAAAACTCAAGCAATTATTCAAGACAAACAAAATAAAG
This sequence comes from uncultured Bacteroidales bacterium, assembly GCA_900316795.1. Classification (GTDB taxonomy): domain Bacteria; phylum Bacteroidota; class Bacteroidia; order Bacteroidales; family UBA932; genus Egerieousia. Next base: position 99,865 of record ONEF01000003.1, read on the forward strand.
TTCAATTTGACTTATGAAAGTTGATGTAGTTTTGGGCCTTCAATGGGGAGATGAGGGCAAAGGAAAAATAGTTGATGTCCTCGCCAAGAATTACCCTGTAATATGCAGATTCCAAGGAGGACCGAATGCCGGGCACTCCCTTCAGTTCTCAGGCAAAAGCTTTGTACTTCACTCAGTTCCTGCCGGAGTTTTCCGCAAGAACACCGTTAACGTAATCGGAAACGGAGTGGTTCTGGATCCTGTAATCTTCCAGGAAGAGTGCCAGGCCATAGCCAAGATGGGAGTTGATCCGACCAAGAACATAATCATCTCAAAAAGAGCGCATCTGATACTCCCTACCCACAGAGTGATGGATGCTGCCTCTGAAGCCAGCCTCGGTAAAGCCAAAATCGGTTCCACACTCAAAGGCATAACCCCAACCTATACAGACAAGACCGCAAGAAAAGGACTAAGGGTTGGAGATGTCCTTGCACCGGATTTCAAGAAGAGGTACGACAGCCTCAGGCAAAAGCACCTGGAAACTCTCAAGCAGTTTGGCTTCGAATACCTCAAAGGCAAAGTCAAGAGCCAGGATGCCGCACTTGAATTCGACCTCAAGACAATGGAAACCGAGTGGATGAAGGCCATAGACTACCTCAAGAAGTTCAGGATAGTTGACGGCGAATACGAACTGAATTCCATGCTCGCCACCAAGAAAGCTCTGGCGGAAGGAGCGCAGGGAACTATGCTGGACGTGGACTTTGGAGCCTATCCTTTTGTAACCAGTTCTTCAACGATTTGCGCTGGAGCCTGCACCGGACTGGGCGTGGCCCCCGGCAAGATCGGCAAGGTTTACGGCGTGTTCAAGGCATATTGCACCAGAGTTGGAAGCGGCCCGTTCCCTACTGAACTCAGCGATGCAGTCGGCGAAGAAATCCGCCAGAAAGGCCACGAGTTCGGAGCCACCACCGGCAGGCCGAGAAGGACCGGTTGGCTGGACCTTCCTGCCCTGAAATTCGCGATTATGGTTGACGGGGTTACAGACCTGATAATGATGAAGGCAGACGTGCTGGACACCTTCGACACCATAAAGGTTGCTGTAGGATACAAGGTAAACGGCAAGAAGACAGACCGCTACCCGTTTGACACCGCAGCCGTCATAGAACCTGTTTACAAGGAGTTCAAAGGCTGGAAGAAAGACCTTACCAAGTGCAAGAGCGGCGCTGAGCTTCCGGCTGCCTTCAAACGCTACATCGCTTTCATAGAAAAGGAACTGGGAGTCAAGATCACCTACGTTTCAGTAGGGCCTGACCGCTCCCAGACCATCAAGCTCTAAGCAATCAAAGCAGCTGATCACAAACCGCAAACAGCCATCCCAAACGGCGCTGCGTGCAAACAGCAATCCAAACGGCGCTGCGTGCAAACAGCAATCCCAAACGCGCTGCGTGCAAACAGCAATCCCAAACGCGCTGCGTGCAAACAGCAATCCCAAACGCGCTGCCGCTTAATTAGCTCACAATCAGCACATTATTAAAACTCCCTCCCCCTAAAAACAAGGGAGGGAGTTTTAATAATTCATTCACTATCAGCACTTTAAGCGGCAGGGCTTTTCCCCTTGGTAGATGTACCTGCAATCCAGGTTAACTTCCCTTGGAGGCGGCTGCAATCCAGGCTAACTTCCCTTGGTGGACGCGCCTGCAACCCAGACTAACTTTCCTTGGAGGCGGCTGCAATCCAGGCGGGTAATTCTTGATGCCTGTCGCTGACAGAAACGGGACCGCTACTTCTTCTTGTTCGGCAGGTCGAGCTCCAGCTGAGGGTTCTTCTTTGAAGAAGCCTTGAGCAGGAGAGATACGATGACTGCAACGATTCCAAGACCGATGAAGATGTACTCTGCTCTTACGGCAGCGGTAATCTCCTGGGCGTGGTTGCCGGCGTCAATCACATACTTTTTGAGGACTCCGCCAACGAAGATAGGAACCAGGAGCATACCCATGTTCTGGATCCAGTAGATCAGTGAGTAAGCAGTTCCCAGATTCTTCTCAGGGATGATCTTTGGAACGCTCGGCCACATTGCTGCAGGAACAAGGCTGTATCCTATTCCGAGGATTCCGATGGCGCCGTAACCTGCAATCTGGCTTCCTTCAGGGGCAAATGCTATGATAAGGTGAGCGGCAAGAACCATGCAGCTTCCCAGAATCATCCAGGTGGTTGCCTTTCCGATCTTGTCAACCAGAATTCCGAACAGAGGTGTTCCGATAACCGTGCAGAACGGAATCATGGATACCATCCAGGCAGCGGTCTCGACATCCAGTCCGAATCTCGGGATTATGATTGATGTAGCAAACTTCTTGAATGAAATGATGCAGCAGTAGAAGAATACGCAAAGCAGGGAAATGAGGATGTAGTGCTTGTTTGTCAGAATCTTGAAGATGTCTGAGAACTTGAACTTGTCGTCCTCGCTGGTTTCCTTGGTATCGGTTTCTCCGGTCTGCTTGTCGAACTTGGCGTCCATCGTGATAAACACGCTCCAGAGTATGATTCCGAGAATCATTATGGCAAGGCCTACCAGAGCAGGACGGTTAGTCTCGGCGAAGGTGTAGAGAGCGTCTTTGGCGTGTTCTCCAACCAGCACCGGAGAAAGCACGAAGGCCATTGCCGTACCCAGTCTGGCGATTGCCAGCTGCGCACCCATTGCAAATGCCATTTCCTTGCCTTTGAACCACTTGGCGATGGAACGTGTTACGGCCACTCCGGCAATCTCACTGCCCAGGCCAAACAGCATGCAGCCCACATAAGCCAGCCAGAGAGAAGGCTTGGCTATTCCAACGGAAGTGTGCATCCAGTTTGCCAGGCCGCTTCCGTTGAAACTTTCTGATATGGCATAAGCCACGATGGCGGCACCGCCAACCATCATTCCAACGAAGATTGAGCCTGTCACCCTGACGCCCCACTTGTCAAGGAGCATACCGCAGATGATAAGTCCACCCCATACGCACAGGAAGGAATAACCGCCGGCATAGAAGCCGTAGTTCTGGGAATCCCATCCGAGTTGGAGCATTTCAGGAGTCTTGAAGATATGGCTCAGGGTTGAGAACATATCGTCAAAGAAATACGATGCGAACATCGGGACCACGAGACAGGCAAGCACAATCCACCTTGCGCTCTTGGAGTCTCGGAGAAGTTTAACTGCTTTGTTCATCTTATTATGTTTATTTATGTTGTTTCACTTGGTTCTGCTTAATGCAGTTTATGTTGTTTCTTATTTTTCATCCTTGATGTTAGGAAGCTCCAGCCCATAGCCTTTCTTGCGGTCTATCCTCTTGAGGACAAAGCCAAGGAAGAGAGCCGCCACTCCAAGGAAGGCAAGCATCAGAAGCGGAGCCGTGTAGTTGAGCTGAGTAGGATCTTCCACGCCCGGGTTGGTCTTGTCCAGGATTTTGCCGATAAGCAGAGGGAAGAGCCACAAACCTATGTTCTGAATCCAGAATATCAGAGCGTATGCGCTACCTATGATCTTCTGGTCCACCAGTTTAGGTACGCTTGGCCACAATGAGGCCGGAACCAGTGAGAATGAAGAGCCAAGAACCAGGATTGTTACATAAGCTATAATAACTCCGCCAACCTGGTTGCCTTTGAACATAGGGAGTATGAAGGCAAAGGTAAGGTGGCAGAAGATAAGAAGCAAAGAACCCAGAACCAACATTGAGGCAGCCTTTCCCTTATGATCGACATAGCTTCCGAGAATAGGAGTGATACCTACTGCAAGCAGAGGGAATACTGCAAAGATAGTCTCCGCGCTCTGCCTCATATAACCCATATAGCAGAATACGACAAGAGCTATTATCGCGATGGCAAGCATAAAGAACTTCATGCCTTTCTTCTTGGAGAAATTGCTCATGAAGGCCGCTGCTGCAACAACCAGCATTATAACATACTGGACTATGGTCACTGTATTGGTAGCCCAGAATGAATCCTGAGGAACCTCAGTGAAAGCAAGGTTGCACTGCAGCATGTTGACGGCATACTTCTGGAAAGGGAAAATCGCTGAGTAATAGAGAACGCACAGAAGGGCGACAATCCAGAAACCGCTGCTACGCAGGATTGCGCCTATGTCACTGATCTTGAACGGATCGTCTTTTTCTTCAGCCTCTCCGGTCTGGGCATCGAGCTTCTTGTCCATGAAGAAATAGACAATAAACATTATCAGGGCTATCATCAGCAGGACAACGCCGAAGGCCACTGAACGGGACACTTCAACGTGCTCACCCATCTTGGCGAACATCGGTGAGAATATCATGCAAGTTGCAACTCCAAGCCTGGCGAGAGCCATCTCGGAACCCATTGCAAGAGCCATTTCCCTGCCTTTGAACCACTTGACGATACCTCTTGAAACGGTGATGCCGGCCATCTCCGCCCCGCAGCCGAAAATCATGAAGCCCACCGCAGCGAATTTGGCGGAGGCAGGCATGCCCCTGTAGAAAGGAGAAATTCCCAGTTCGTCGAAAACTGGGATGTAGTTGAGGTTGTTGTCAAACCAGGTAGCAATAGATGTGCCGCTGAAACTTGGCTCTATGGCATACCATTTTATAACGGCACCTACAAGCATCACAACCCCGGAGAGAACCGCCGTGAACCTCACGCCCATCTTGTCCAGGATGATACCTGCAAAGATGAGGAAGAACACAAACACGTTCAGGAAGGTTTCGGACCCCTGCATCGTGCCGAATGCGGTTGAATCCCAACCTCTTGTCTCCTGCATCAAGTCTTTGATCGGGCTCAGGATGTCCATGAAGATATAAGCACAGAACATCGCCAGCGCAAGCAGCAGGAGTGCTGTCCAGCGCATTGCAGCCGAATCTCTTAGCGTCTTTTTTATCTCAGTTGTCATTGTTTATGGTTTTTATAGATCAATTCTTCAATTACGTCCGTATTTGACTTCGCAATTTACAAAATATTGAGTAAATTGCGAAGAATTTTATTTGAGGAACTCTTATGGATAAAGTCAAGAAACTGCTACGGGATTCATCCAAGGCAAGGTGGACAGCCTTGCTCATAGTCTCGTTTGTAATGTTTGCGGCCTATCTGGCTTCAGATGTCTATTCTCCTCTGAAAACCATACTTGAAGAAAACAACGGCTGGACCAGCACCGAATATGGTTATTTCGGAGCCGCCCAAAGCGTGTTCAATGTTTTTCTGGGGATGCTGATATTCAGCGGGTTGCTTCTTGACAAAAAAGGCATAAGATTGACCGGGAGCCTGGGCTGCCTGCTCATGGTGCTGGGTTTTGCCCTGAAATACTATGCGGTGGCCTATATCCCGTCTTCGGATGCCGAGAGCGTGAGCCTGTTCTCCTGGACAATGAAAAAGCAGGTGTTCTGGGCAAGTTTCGGATTCGCTGTTTTCGGTACCGGTTGCGAGATGGCCGGAATATCCATAAGCAAGGCTATAGTCAAGTGGTTCAGCGGCAAGGAGTTGGCCTTGGCTATGGCTGTGCAGCTCTCAATAGCCAGGCTCGGCAGCGGAGTTGCCCTGATCTTTTCACCAATGATTTCAGAAAGGCTGAACAATGTCACCACAACCGTGATGATCGGGCTGGTCCTGATGATAATCGGGCTGCTTGGTTTCTTCGTTTACTGCCTGCAAGACAAGAAACTGGACAAACAGCTCAAGGCCCAGGCCTTGGAGGAAGGAACCAAGGAGGAGTCTTCCTTCTCAATGAAAGATGTAAAGAGCATAATCTCCAATCCGGGGTTCTGGATCATTTCCGTGCTCTGCCTCATATTCTACGCTGCTGTAAGCCCATTCTTCAAGTTTACCTCAGACCTTATGGTAAACAAGTTCAACGATGTAACTCCGTTTTATTCAGGCATATTCCCATCGCTGATACCTTTCGGCTGCATCCTTTTCTCCCCACTTTTCGGAGCCATCTATGACAAGTGGGGCAAAGGAACGAGACTTATGATAATAGGAGCCCTTGCAATCACCATAGTGCACGTTGGCTTCGGCCTTCCGGGTGTGCACCAGATATGGGTGGCAGTCATCCTGCTCCTTCTGCTTGGGCTTGGATATGCGATGCTCCCCGCCGCCCTCTGGCCTTCGCTGGCCAAGATAATGCCCCAGAAACAATATGGCACTGCTATAGCATTGGCCTTCTTCATACAGAACATAGGTCTGATGCTGGTACCTATGGCTATAGGCTGGGTGCTTGACAAATACTGCGTCCTTTCTTCTTTCGCGGGCGGAACCGTCAGTTATCCTGACAACATTAAGTACGATTATACCCTTCCTCAGATTATCTTTGCAGCCATGGGCGTATGCGCCATAATACTCTCATTCGCCCTCCGGAGGCTGGACCGCAAGAAAGGATACGGACTGGACAAGGGAAAAAAAGACTAGACAATCCGGAATTTTGTAATGGAATTCAGAATACTTGACAAGATAGATTCACCGTCAGACCTGAAGAGTCTGACCATAAGACAGTTGGAAACCCTGTGCGAGGAAATCAGGGAATATATGATAGAATGTTGCGCCACCAATCCCGGGCATCTGGGAGCTTCTTTGGGAAGCGTGGAGCTGGCGGTCGCACTGCATTATGTGCTGAACACTCCTGAAGACAAAATAGTCTGGGATGTCGGGCACCAGGCATACGCCCACAAGATAATCACAGGAAGGAGGGAGCTGTTCCGTCTCAACAGGAAGAAAGACGGGCTGTCCGGTTTTCCCAAGATGAGCGAGAGTCCTTATGACAGTTTCGGAGCCGGGCACGCCTCCACATCCGTATCTGCCGCACTTGGTCTGGCTACAGCCGCCAAGCTTGAGGGGAAGGACACGAAAGTTGTTGCCGTTCTGGGAGACGGGGCGTTTTCAGGTGGCCTTGCCTACGAAGGCATGAACAATGCAGGAGCAGCCGGCACAGATCTGCTTGTCATTCTCAACGACAACCAGATAGCCATTGACGAGAACGTTGGGGCAATGCACAACTATCTGCTGAAGATGAGCACCTCCAAGACCTACAACAGCATGAAGAACAAGGTCTGGGGATTCTTGGGCAACGGTTGGCTGAGGCGGAAGATACAGAAAGTGGTAGCCAGCACCAAAAACTATTTCTTCAAGCACTCCACCGTTTTTTCCGGTCTCGGGTTCAGGTACTTTGGCATAATAGACGGGAACAATATCTCAGACCTCGTTAACACTCTGAACAGAATCAAGGGGCTTAAAGGTCCTAAACTGCTGCATATCAGAACCGTCAAAGGCAAAGGATACAAACCTGCGGAAGAGAACCAGAGCGTATGGCACGCCCCTGGCAAGTTTGACATAGAAACAGGAGAGAGAGTCCGCCCTGAAAAGGCACCTCTCAAATACCAGAACATTTTCGGGCGCACGGTGGTAAAGCTCGCCGAAAAAGACGAGAGGATTGTAGGAATCACTCCTGCAATGCTCAGCGGAGGCCAGCTCAGCGACATGATGAAGGCTTTTCCTGAAAGAACCTTTGATGTAGGAATCGCTGAGGAACACGCTGTCACCTTCTCCGCAGGACTGGCAGCAAACGGCTTGCTCCCTTTCTGCAACATCTATTCTTCATTCCTTCAGAGAGGGTTCGACCAGATTATCCACGATGTAGCTCTCCAGAACCTGAAAGTGATTTTCACCATAGACCGCGCAGGTCTGGTAGGAGAAGACGGTGCCACCCATCAGGGCGCGTTTGACCTTGCATACCTGAGATTCATTCCTAATCTTACAGAAATGGCTCCTATTGATGAAATCGAGATGCAGGATATGATCTGGTCAGCTACCCAAGACGACTACACCGGCCCTATTACTATAAGGTATCCGAGAGGAAACTGCCAGGGGCTGGAACTTCCGGAAGACTTCCACAAGATAGAAAAGGGAAAGGCTGTAAAACTAAGGCAGGGAACTGAAGTTGCTGTACTCTCTATAGGAACCATAGGCAATCAGGTCACAAAAGCCATTGAAATGCTGGGAGACGATGCGGCGAAGGTATCTCACTACAACATGAGGTTCCTCAGGCCTCTTGACGCAGATGCGGTAATGGAAGCCGCTTCCTCCCACAAAGCCATTGTGACAGTAGAAGACGGTTGCCTTGCAGGAGGCTTATACGGAGCTGTATGTGAAACTCTTGCAGCCAAAGGCATAAACTGCAGAATAAAAGGGCTGGGCATTCCGGACAAGTTCATTGAACAGGGAACAGTAACCCAGCAGCTAAAGGAATGTGGACTGGATGCGGAGTCTGTCTGCAAGGCAATACAATTCTTTTTTTAAAATTTTTGAAAAAAGTTTTGGTTATTAATTTTAATCTTCTACCTTTGCAGTCCGTTTTGAGAAACGCGGGTTAACTGCCGATGTAGCTCAGTTGGCCAGAGCAGCTGATTTGTAATCAGCTGGTCGGGGGTTCGAATCCCTCCATCGGCTCAAAACAAGACATATTTCTGGACGGAGGGGTACCAAAGTGGCCAACTGGGGCAGACTGTAAATCTGCTGGCTCATGCCTTCGGAGGTTCGAATCCTTCCCCCTCCACTAATAGTTGCGGAAGTAGCTCAGTTGGTAGAGCATCAGCCTTCCAAGCTGAGGGTCGCGGGTTCGAACCTCGTCTTCCGCTCTAAGGCCGACGTAGCTCAGTGGTAGAGCACTTCCTTGGTAAGGAAGAGGTCACGGGTCCAATTCCCGTTGTCGGCTCTGCGCAAAGAAAACAAAATCATTAAATTAATATTAATTTTATCATTATGGCAAAAGAGAAATTCGAAAGATCAAAACCGCATGTTAACATTGGTACGATCGGCCATGTTGACCACGGTAAGACTACTCTGACCGCTGCTATCACCCTTACTCTTTCAAAGAGAGTGGCTGGTAACGAAGGTAAGGTTAAGTCTTTTGACCAGATCGACAACGCTCCAGAGGAGAAAGAGCGTGGTATTACTATCAACTCTGCTCACGTAGAGTATGAGACTGAGAAGCGTCACTACGCTCACGTTGACTGCCCAGGTCACGCTGACTACGTAAAGAACATGGTAACTGGTGCTGCCCAGATGGACGGTGCTATCCTTGTTGTAGCCGCTACTGACGGTCCTATGCCTCAGACAAGAGAGCACATCCTCCTCGCACGTCAGGTAAACGTTCCAAAAATCCTCGTTTTCTTGAACAAGGTTGACTTGGTTGACGATCCTGAGATGCTGGATCTCGTTGAAATGGAAGTTAGAGAGCTCCTCGGCTTCTACAATTTCGATGAGAACTGCCCTGTCATCAGGGGTTCAGCTCTTGGAGCATTGAACGGTGACCCTCAGTGGGAAGATAAGGTTATGGAACTCATGAACGCAGTGGACGATTACATCCCTACTCCTGTTCGTGACAACGAGAAACCATTCCTTATGCCTATCGAGGACATCTTCTCAATCACCGGCCGTGGTACAGTTGCTACCGGTAGAATTGAAACCGGTGTTGTACACGTAGGTGATGAGGTTCAGCTGATCGGTCTTGGCGACGAGCCAAAGAAGACAGTTGTAACCGGTGTTGAGATGTTCCGCAAGCTCCTCGACGAGGGTGAAGCTGGTGACAACGTTGGTCTTCTCCTTAGAGGTATCGACAAGAAGGAACTCAAGAGAGGTATGGTTGTAGCTAAACCTAACACCGTAACTCCTCACAAGCAGTTCCAGGCCGAGATCTACGTTCTGAAGAAGGAAGAGGGTGGACGTCACACTCCTTTCAAGAACAACTATCGTCCTCAGTTCTTCATCCGTACACTGGATGTAACTGGAGAGATCAAGCTTCCTGAGGGACACGACATGGTTATGCCAGGTGACAACGTAACTATCACAGTAGACCTTATCTATCCGGTAGCAATATCTGAGGGTCTGCAGTTCGCAATCCGTGAAGGTGGTAGAACAGTTGGTGCCGGTCAGGTAACCAAGATTCTCGACTAATCGGCCGATCCGCTGATTTTGACGCAAAATTCCCTGGAAGCCGGAAGAAATTCAGGTTCAGGGAATTTTTTAGGGACATAGTTCAAGGGTAGAATAGCGGTCTCCAAAACCGTTGATGGGCGTTCGAATCGCTCTGTCCCTGCTCCTGGTAAGAATGTTACGATTGTTATCGGGTTAACGGGGAGCCGAAAGCTTCCATTCGGCTTCCGTAATTTTAAATTAAATGAGCAGAATAGGTAACTACATCAAGGAGTCATACAAAGAGCTTACAAAAAAAGTCTCTTGGCCTACTTGGGCGCAGCTTCAGAGCAGTGCAGCCGTAGTGATGGTGGCAACATTCATCGTTGCGGTACTTGTATTCGTGATGGACTTCGCGTTCAAGAATCTGATGACCGGAATTTATAGGTTGCTCCAATAATCCGTGCACTAATTATCAAGTTATGAACGAGCAGAAGCTTAGGTGGTACATCGTAAGGGTGCAGGGCGGTAAAGAGAAGAAAGTTCAGGAGTATATCCAGAACGAGGTTCGCAGAGCCGGAAAGGAGGAATTCGTTCCCCAGGTTCTCATACCGACTGAAAAGGTTTACCAGGTAAAGAATGGCAAAAGAGTGCTGGTCGAGAAGATCTGCTACTCTCAGTATGTTTTTGTACAGGCCAATCTTACAGCTGAAATCCAGCACCTGATATGCGATATTCCTTTTGTGGCAGGTTTCCTTACAAAGGAATCCCCACGCTCAAAGGAAGCCAAGAGAAATCCTTATCCGCTGCCGGAGGCTGAAATAAACCAGATCCTGGGCAAGGTGGACGAGATGATAGACATCGAGGATGAAGCAACTCCATCGTTCATGGTTGGCGAACCTGTAAAGGTTGTGGACGGGCCGTTCAACGGATTCAACGGAAATATTCTGGAGATTCTTGAGGACAAGAAAAAACTCAAGGTCGAAGTAAAGATCTTCGGAAGGCCGACAACTATGGAACTGAATTTTGTTCAAGTAATTAAAGAGTAAAAATTTTCAATTATGGCTAAAGAAATTGCCGCTTTGATCAAATTACAAATTAAAGGCGGTGCAGCAAATCCCTCACCTCCTGTAGGACCGGCTTTAGGTTCCAAGGGCGTGAACATCATGGACTTCTGCAAGCAATTCAATGCCCTGACCCAGAATAGAGCAGGCAAGACACTTCCTGTTATCATAACTGTCTATACAGACAAGTCCTTCACCTTTGTGGTAAAGGAGCCACCTGTTGCCGTTATGATCAAGGAGGCTGCCAAGATCCAGACCGGTTCTGCTGAATCCAACAGAAAGAAGGTTGGAAAGCTCACTTGGGAACAGGTAAGGAAAATCGCAGAGGACAAGATGCCTGATTTGAATTGCTTTACCCTCAAATCTGCCATGAGCATGGTTGCAGGTACAGCAAGAAGTATGGGTGTCACTGTTGAGGGAGAATTCCCTGCCGACGTTAAATAAAAGTGCAATGAGTAAGCTAACTAAAAATCAGAAAGCATCCCAGGCCAAGGTTGAGCCTGGTAAACAGTACAAGTTGGCAGAGGCTTGCAGCGTAATCAAGGAAGCCGCCTTTACTAAGTTCGACTCTTCCGTCGATATAGCTATGCGTCTGGGTGTAGATCCTCGCAAGGCCAATCAGATGGTAAGAGGTGTCGTTACCCTTCCTAACGGAACGGGAAAGACTGTCAGGGTACTCGTACTTTGTACAGCAGACAAGGAAAATGAAGCTAAGGAAGCCGGAGCTGATTATGTAGGCCTCGACGAGTACATAGAGAAGATAAAGGGCGGATGGACTGACGTTGACGTCATCGTCTGCACCCCTTCTGTTATGGGTAAAGTTGGTGCTATAGGTAGAATCCTCGGTCCGAGAGGTCTGATGCCTAACCCTAAGACAGGTACCGTTACCATGGATTTGGCCGGTGCAGTCAAGGAAATCAAGGCTGGTAAGATAGACTTCAAGGTTGACAAGCAGGGTATCGTATCCTCCAGCATCGGAAAGTGCTCTTTCACTGCCGAGCAGCTGGCACAGAACGCCAACGAGTTCATCAACACTGTATTGAAGCTGAAGCCTCAGGCACTTAAGGGAACTTACGTCAAGAGTGTGTTCCTGTCTTCAACAATGGGTCCTGGCGTTGAGCTGGATATGAAATCTATTGGTGTTGAATAATCCTAAAGATGAGGAGGTAAAGAAATGAGGAAAGAAATGAAAGCACAGATCATTGAGGATCTGACCGCCCGCATCAAGGAGAACCCTAATTTCTATATCACTGATATAGAGGGGCTCAACGCAGACGCTACTGCTAAACTGAGACGCAACTGCTTCAAGCAGGATATCAAAATGCTGGTTGTCAAGAATTCTTTGTTCGCCAAAGCATTGGAGAACTGTGGAATCGAGGACAGAAAGGCTTTTGAAGGAGTTCTGAAAGGTTCTTCTGCAATTATGTTTACTACCACTCCTAACGGACCTGCAAAACTTATCAAGTCTTTCAGTGCCGCAGACGGTAAAGGCAAGCCTGAACTTAAGGCTGCTTATGTTCAGGAGTGTCCTTACATAGGTGCCGAGAACTTGGATGCACTTTGCAATATCAAGTCTAGAGAGGAACTCATCGCAGACATCGTTGCATTGCTGCAGTCACCTGTCAAGAACGTCATCTCCGCTCTTCAGAGCCAGGGTGGCGGAAAGATTGCAGGTATCGTAAAAACATTATCCGAGAGAGAATAATTATTAACACATAAAAAATCAAAAAACTATGGCAGATATTAAGAAATTTGCAGAAGAACTGGTTAACCTGACAGTAAAGGACGTTCAGGAATTAGCTAAGGTTCTCAAGGAAGAGTATGGTATCGAGCCAGCTGCCGCTGCTGTTGCAGTTGCTGCTGCCGGTCCTGCTGCCGCTGCTGCTGAGGAAAAGACAGAATTCGACGTTATCCTCAAGTCAGCCGGTGCTCAGAAACTTCAGGTTGTTAAGGCTGTGAAAGAATTCACCGGTCTTGGACTGAAGGAAGCTAAGGATCTCGTTGACGGTGCTCCAAAGGCTGTTAAGGAGAAGATTTCCAAGGCTGACGCTGAGACTTTAAAGGCAAAACTTGAAGAGGTTGGAGCAGAGGTTGAGATTAAATAAGTTTGGTCTCTACTTCTCCCTGCCTGTCAGGACGTAGTCAGGTTTAGGGCTAAAATGCCCTAAACCTTTTTGTCGTTTTTTTAAGTTTATATTCAACTAATTTCGTCCAAATGCCTCAAAATATTAATAATCAGCGAATTTCGTTCGCAACGTCAAAGACGCTACTAGACTATCCTGATTTTCTCGAGGTACAGCTGAAGTCGTTCAGAGAGTTCTTCCAACTGGGCACGACAGCAGAAAACAGAAAGAATGAAGGCCTGTACAAGGTCTTCCAGGAAGCGTTTTCACAGAATTCGGAACCTTCAGGTATAAGGGACACCCGCAACAACTTCGTTCTGGAGTTTCTTGATTATACCATAGACCCTCCAATCTACTCCGAAGAAGAGTGTATGGACAGGGGTCTGACTTACAGTGTTCCAATGAGGGCCAAGCTCAAACTTTCCTGCACAGATCCTGAGCATGAAGACTTTGAGCAGGTAATCCAGGATGTGTTCCTGGGTTATATCCCGTATATGACACCTAGAGGTACCTTCATCATAAACGGATCTGAGAGAATCGTGGTTTCCCAGCTGCACCGCTCTCCTGGCGTATTCTTCGGCCAGAGCATGCACCAGAACGGAACCAAACTGTATTCTGCCAGAATCATTCCTTTCAAGGGATCTTGGATAGAGTTTACGACCGATATCAACAAGGTGATGTACGCATACATCGACAGAAAGAAGAAACTGCCTGTAACCACCTTGCTCAGGGCTATCGGATTCGAATCAGACAAAGACATACTCAACATCTTCAATCTTGCCCAGGAGGTAAGGGCGACCCAGGAAGAGCTTGAGAAGCATATTGGCCAGAGACTGGCAGCCAGAGTCCTCAAGAAATGGTATCAGGACTGGATTGATGAGGACACTGGAGAAGTCATCTACATGGAAAGGGATATGGTGGTGGTTGAAAGAGGAACCGTCCTCACCGAAGAAGTTATCGGCAAAATCATTGACGCCGGTGCTGACTATATCCAGCTCCACAACGAAGATGCAGTTTCCGCTGAGTTTGACATTATCTACAACACTCTCCAGAAAGATACATGCAACACGCAGAAGGATGCTATCACATACACTTACAGGCAGCTCAGAAATTCTGAACCACCTGATGAGGCAACGGCAAGAGACGTTATTGAGAAGCTTTTCTTCTCCGACAAGAGATACGACCTCGGCACAGTTGGAAGGTACAGGCTCAACAAGAAGTTGAACCTCAACACTTCAGAGGATGTAAGGGTACTTACAAAGCAGGATATCATCGAGATTATCCGCTATCTCATCCAGCTTATCAACTCCAAAGCTACGGTTGACGATATCGACCACCTGAGCAACAGAAGAATCCGCACTGTCGGCGAGCAGCTTGCAAACCAGTTCAGTGTAGGTCTTGCCAGAATGGCCAGAACCATCAGAGAGAAAATGAACGTGAGAGACAACGAGGTGTTCACTCCTTCAGACCTGATCAACTCCAAGACATTGTCCTCAGTCATCAACTCTTTCTTCGGCACCAGCCAGCTGTCACAGTTCATGGACCAGACCAACCCTCTGGCTGAGATGACTCACAAGAGAAGGCTGTCTGCACTTGGTCCGGGAGGTCTTAGCCGAGACAGAGCCGGATTCGAGGTACGTGACGTTCACTACACTCACTACGGACGTCTCTGCCCTATCGAGACTCCGGAAGGACCGAACATCGGTCTGATTTCCTCTCTTTGCGTTTATGCAAGAATCAACAATCTCGGTTTCATCGAGACACCTTACCGCAAGGTTAACAACGGAGTTGTGGACCTTTCAAATGAAGGTTTTGTCTATATGAGCGCTGAAGAGGAAGAAAACCAGATGGTTGCACAGGCCAACGTCAATCTTGACGAAAACGGCAACATTCTTGACGACAGGATCAAATGCCGTTGGCAGGCTGACTATCCGGTTGTTGGAAAGGATGAAGTTCACCTTATCGATGTGGCTCCTAACCAGATCGCCTCAATCGCAGCTTCCCTGATCCCGTTCCTCGAGCATGATGACGCTAACCGTGCCTTGATGGGATCCAACATGATGAGACAGGCAATTCCTATCATCAACCCGGAAGCCCCTATCGTAGGTACAGGTCTGGAAGGTCCGGTTATGAGAGACTCCAGAACCCAGATTGCCGCAGAGGGAGCCGGTGAGGTTGTGTTCGTTGATGCGAACCAGATCAAGATCAAATACGACAAGACTGAAGAGGAGAAGTTCATAAGCTTCTCTCCTGAGATCACCACTTACAACCTTCCTATGTACAGGAAGACCAACCAGAGCACTTCTGTACGCCTGAAGCCGATCGTGAGAAAGGGCGACAGGGTAACCAAGGGCCAGATACTTACAGAGGGATATGCTTCCCAGAACGGAGAGCTTGCCCTTGGCAGGAACCTCAAGGTGGCCTTCATGCCTTGGAAGGGATACAACTATGAGGACGCGGTAGTTCTCAGCGAAAGGATAGTAAGGGAGGATATCCTCACTTCCGTCCATGTTGACGAGTACCTGCTTGAGGTAAGAGATACCAAGAGAGGTCCGGAGGAACTGACAAAGGATATTCCTAATGTCAGCGATGATGCTACCAAGAATCTGGATGACAACGGAATAATCCGTATCGGTGCAACTGTCCAGCCTGGTGACATCCTGATCGGAAAGATCACTCCTAAGGGTGAAACCGATCCTTCTCCGGAGGAGAAACTCCTCAGGGCCATCTTCGGCGACAAGGCCGGTGACGTAAAGGACGCTTCCCTGAAGGCTTCAGCTTCCCTGACCGGTACCGTTATCGGAAAGAGACTTTTCTGCAAGGCCGGACAAGGCAAGATGACCGACAAGGAAAGAAAGAACTTCAAGGCCAAGGTCAAGGAAGAAGGCGCAAAGGCAAAACAGGAATACGAAAAGAAGTGCCAGGAGCTGAAAGATCTCTTCATGGAGAAGATGATGACCCTTCTCGGCAAAAAGACTTCCCAGGGTGTTTCAGACATCTTCGGAACCGTAGTCATTTCAAAGGGCACCAGCTTCAAGAAAGATGTTCTGGAGAATATTGACAACTTTGAGCTCATCAATCCGTCCAAATGGACTGCAGACAAGCATACGAATGAGCTTGTAAGAGATTTGATCCATAATTATCTGACTGAATACAAAGAGATTACCGCCAGGTATAAGAGAAAGGAATTTGACATTCAGCAGGGTGATGATCTTCCTAGCGGAGTAATGCAGATCGCCAAGGTCTATATTGCCAAGAAGAGAAAGATCATGGTTGGTGACAAGGTTGCCGGACGCCATGGAAACAAGGGTATCGTAGCAAAGATCGTCAGCGACGAGGATATGCCTTTCATGGAAGACGGAACCATAATGGATATCGTCCTCAACCCTCTGGGTGTGCCTTCACGTATGAACCTCGGCCAGATCTATGAGACCGTTCTCGGATGGGCTGGAAAGGAACTGGGTCTGAAGTTTGCCACCCCTATCTTTGACGGTGCCTCACTGGAGAACATCTGTGAATACACAGACAAGGCCGGACTGCCAAGATACGGAGAAACCAGACTCCGCGATGGTGGTACCGGAGAACTCTTTGACCAGCCGGCGACTGTGGGCGTTATTTATATGATCAAGCTCGACCACATGGTAGAAGACAAGATGCATGCACGTTCTACAGGTCCTTACTCTCTGATCACTCAGCAGCCTCTGGGCGGAAAGGCTCAGCTCGGAGGACAGAGATTCGGAGAGATGGAGGTTTGGGCGCTGGAAGCATTCGGTGCTGCCAACATACTTCAGGAGATCCTTACTATCAAGTCAGACGACATTACCGGCAGAAGCCGTGCGTACGAGGCGATAGTCAAGGGCGAACCGATGCCTGCACCTAACATTCCGGAATCTCTGAACGTGCTGCTGCACGAGCTCAGGGGTCTGGGACTCAGTGTTCACTTGGATTAATTGACAATTAAGAAATCATAACAATATGCCTTTAAAGAAAGATACTAAAGTTAAGAGCAATTTCAGCAAGATAACCATCGGCCTTGCCTCTCCTGAAGAGATTCTGGAGAGGTCACACGGCGAGGTTCTGAAGCCGGAAACTGTTAACTACCGTACATACAAGCCGGAAAGAGACGGTCTGTTCTGCGAGAGAATCTTCGGTCCTACAAAGGATTACGAGTGCTCCTGCGGAAAGTACAAGAGGATCCGCTACCGTGGTATCGTCTGCGACCGTTGCGGTGTAGAGGTAACAGAGAAGAAGGTCAGAAGAGAAAGGATGGGACACATTTCCCTGACAGTTCCTGTGGCTCATATCTGGTATTTCCGTTCTACTCCTAACAAGATAGGCTCGCTCCTGGGCATCAAGAGCAAACAGCTGGATGCCATCATCTATTATGAAAGGTATGTGGTAATCCAGGCCGGAGTAGCCGCCGAAAGCGGCGTAAAGGAACTTGACCTTCTCAGCGAAGACGAGTACCTTGCTCTGTTGGACACTCTTCCTAAGGACAATGCACTTCTTCCGGACGATGATCCTGCAAAGTTCATCGCCGAGATGGGTGCCGGTGCAATCTACAAGCTCCTTTCCAAGATAGACCTTGACGAGATTTCATACTCACTGCGCCACTCTCTGGAAACAGAGACCAGCCAGCAGAGAAAGGCCGAAGCCCTCAAGAGGCTCAGCATAATCGAGGCTTTCAGGGATTCAAGGGAGATCAACCGTCCTGAGTGGATGATCCTGAAGGTGATTCCTGTTATCCCGCCGGATCTCAGACCATTGGTTCCACTGGATGGAGGAAGATTTGCAACTTCCGATTTGAACGACCTGTATCGCCGAGTTATAATCCGCAACAACAGACTCAAGAAACTCATCGAGATCAAGGCTCCTGAAGTTATCCTCAGGAACGAGAAGAGAATGTTGCAGGAGGCTGTGGACTCCCTGTTCGACAACTCAAAGAAGTCCAACACCATCAAGAGCGAATCCAACAGAGCTCTCAAGTCTCTGTCAGATTCCTTGAAGGGAAAGCAGGGAAGATTCCGCCAGAACCTCCTCGGAAAGAGAGTTGACTACTCAGCCCGTTCAGTTATCGTTGTAGGTCCTGAACTCAAGATGCATGAGTGCGGACTTCCTAAATTCATTGCCGCTGAGCTTTACAAGCCGTTCATTATCAGGAAACTTCTTGAGAGAGGCGTGGTAAAGACCGTAAAGAGCGCAAAGAAGATGGTTGACCGCAAGGATTCCGTTATCTGGGATATCCTGGAGAACGTGATGAAAGGTCATCCTGTACTTCTGAACCGTGCTCCTACCCTGCACAGACTCGGTATCCAGGCATTCCAGCCTAAGCTTATCGAGGGCAAGGCCATCCAGCTGCACCCTCTGGCTTGTACCGCGTTCAACGCAGACTTTGACGGAGACCAGATGGCTGTACACCTTCCTCTTGGAAATGCAGCCGTACTTGAGGCTCAGCTGCTTATGCTCGGAAGCCACAACATCCTCAACCCTGCCAACGGAGCCCCTATCACGGTTCCATCACAGGACATGGTGCTCGGTCTCTACTATATTACAAAGGAAAGAGCCGGCATGAAGGGAGAAGGCGGAAGATTCTATTCTCCTGAGGAAGTTATCATAGCTTACAACGAGCAGAGACTGGACATCCATTCCAAGATCAAGGTTCGCCTGCCTATAGACTTGACAGATCCTTCAAAGGGTTATCATCTTGTGGACACCACCACTGGAAGAATTCTCTTCAACCAGGTGGTTCCTAAGGAAGTAGGATACCTGAACACTCTGATCAACAAGAAGGCCCTCAGAGATATCATCTCACTGGTCATCAAGACTTGCGGTGTGATGAGGACAACCCAGTTCCTGGACGACATCAAGAATATGGGTTATCTGATGGCATTCCGCGGAGGACTTTCCTTCAACCTCGGAAACGTCATCGTTCCTGCCGGAAAGCAGAAACTCATAGACGACGGTTACAAGAAGGCAGACGAAGTCAAGTTCAACTTTGACAACGGTCTTATTACCAACAACGAGCGCTACAACCAGATTATCGATATCTGGACCAATGTCAACAACGAGCTCAGTAAAGTTGTGGTAAACGAGATTTCAGCAGACAACGAGGGATTCAACCCTGTATGGATGATGCTGGATTCCGGAGCCCGTGGATCCAAGGAGCAGATCCGTCAGCTCTGCGGTATGAGAGGTCTGATGGCCAAGCCTCAGAAATCAGGAGCAACCGGAGGAAACGAAATCATCGAGAATCCTATTCTGGCCAACTTCAAGGAAGGACTGTCAGTTCTGGAGTACTTCATCTCCACTCACGGTGCCCGTAAGGGTCTGGCTGATACCGCTTTGAAGACAGCGGACGCTGGTTACCTGACCAGAAGGCTCGTGGACGTTTCTCACGATGTTATCGTAACTGAGGAAGACTGCGGAACCCTCAGAGGTCTTGTGGCTACAGAAATCAAGAACAAGGACGAAGTTGTAGAAACCCTCTACGACAGAATCCTCGGAAGGACAACCGTACACGAGATTTATGACCCTACCAACGGTGAACTGATCATCGGAGCCGGTGAGGAAATCACAGAAGAGATTGCAGCCAAGATCGAGAGCCTCCCTATCGAGGCCGTCGAGATCCGAAGCGTACTCACCTGCGAAAGCAAGAAGGGAGTCTGCGCCAAGTGCTACGGACGTAACCTTGCACGCAACAAGATGGTGGAGAAGGGAGAAGTTGTCGGAGTCATCGCTGCACAGAGTATCGGTGAGCCTGGTACACAGCTTACCCTTAGAACATTCCACGTCGGTGGTACTGCAAGTGCCTCTGTTGCCGAGAACGAAATCGTATCCAAGTATGAAGGAAGGCTCGAATTCGAAGAACTCCGCACCTTGGACAAGATCGGTGAAAACGGTGAGAAGCAGACCATCGTAATCGGCCGCGGCACGGAGCTCAGGATAGTGAACGCAGACAGCGGTATTTCAATGTCTGAGTACCGAATCCCTTACGGTTCAATTCTTTACAAGAAGAACAACGAACTCGTAAAGAAAGGCGACAAGATCTGCGAATGGGATGCCTACAACGCTCTTACCCTTGCCGACGTTGACGGTAAGATAGCTTATGACCAGCTCGTTGAAAACGAGACGTTCAAGACAGAACTTCTGGATGAATTCTCCAACCACGTGGACAGAGTTGTCATAGACTCAAAGGACAAGAACAAGAACCCTGTCATCAAGATTGTTGACTCACAAGGCAATGACCTCAAGAGCTACAACCTTCCGCTGGGTGCCCATATCATGGTCAACGACGGTCAGGAAGTAAAAGCCGGTGACACTATCGTGAAGATACCTAGAGCCGCCTCTTCAAAGGCCGGTGACATCACCGGAGGTCTTCCTAGAGTAACCGAACTCTTTGAGGCAAGAAATCCTTCCAACCCGGCTATCGTCGCCGAGATAAACGGAGACGTCCAGATGGGCAAGATCAAGAGAGGTAACCGCGAGATCATCATCAAGTCCCGCAGAGGAGACCAGGAAAAGCATTATCTCGTTCCTCTGACCAAGCAGATCCTTGTTCAGGAAAACGACTATGTAAAAGCCGGAGACCCGCTTTCAGACGGAAGCATCGCTCCTGCAGACATCCTGAGGATCCTCGGTCCTACAAAGGTTCAGGAGTACATTGTCAATGAGGTTCAGGCCGTTTACAGAATGCAGGGCGTGAAGATCAACGACAAGCACTTCGAGGTAATCGTAAGACAGATGATGCGCAAAGTCCAGGTTGTGGATCCGGGTGATACCCGCTTCCTCCCTGAGCAGCTGGTTGACCGTCAGGAATTCTTCAAGCAGAATGATGACCTCTGGGACAAGATGGTTGTCACCAATGCAGGAGATTCCAAGAACCTCCGTCCAGGCCAGATTGTTACGGTAAGGACTCTCAAGGATGAGAACTCATCTCTGAAGAGACAGGCTCTCAAGATTGTGGAGGCACGTAATCCGGTTCCTGCTACAGCAGACCAGATTCTCCAGGGTATCACAAGAGCCGCTCTGAAGACCAGCAGCTTCATGAGTGCCGCTTCATTCCAGGAGACCACAAAGGTTCTTTCCGAAGCCGCAATCTACGGAAAGACAGACACTTTGGAAGGTCTGAAGGAAAATGTCATCTGCGGTCATCCGATACCTGCAGGTACCGGACTGAGAGACTATGAAAAGATTGTAGTAACCTCAGCAGAAGAGTACCAGAAGATGATGAAAGCCCAGGCGGAACTTGCCCAGCAGGCAATCTCAGCCGAGTAAAAGCACTAAGCGAAAGACCGGTGCACATACCGGTTTCAGCAAATTCACAAGAGGTTGACTTCACAGTCAGCCTCTTTTTTTCACCCTAACGAGCATAACACCATCGCGGAATAATACACACAGACTGATACGGATAAAAAACACCCGTAACAATTTGCGTTACATCAGGATAATTTCATACTTTTGAAACCAGATTCAAGAAGCAGACCTTCTTCTTCAAAAAGATTAAAACTATTTACATCATAAACATTATTACAATCTTATCATGAAAAAGATATTCATCATGACGGTAGCCGCATTGGCAGCATTCTCATGCACAGAGAAAAAGCCTGGCTATACCGTTACCGTAAATGCTGGAGATGGGGAGTTTACAAGCTTCATCCTGACAAACAACGACAAAGACAACCCTGTAGCTGACACAGTAGCCGTAGCTGAAAACAAGGCTGTATTCACCGGTCAGATAGAAGGATTTGACGTATTCACCGTAAAAGGTGTCAAGGATGGCGAGGAGCCTGCTTACCTTACCAGATTCTTCCTCGAGAACGCCAACTACACCATTAATCTCGAAGCAGACGGAGACCATTTCCATTCAAAGATCGAGTCTGACGGACCTATCCAGAAGCAGAGCGACTCTCTCGAGAACCTGATCAAAGCCGTTTACGAAGGCGTTGACATGCACGCACTTGAAAAAGAGTACACTGAAGGGGACAAGAAGGTCAAGGACTCCATCATGAGCATTGTGAATGAACTCGGAGAAAAGGCTGAGGCTATATCCAACAGTTTCTTCGACGCCAATCCTCTCTCTCCTCTGGCTCTCCAGGAGGCAGCCAGCAACATCAGATACATCGGTCTGGATTCAGCAAAGAAGATTATGGAGAAGTTTGCAGCTGCTCCTGAATTTGCAAACAACAGACTCTTCAAGAACATCCAAAAAGAGGTTGAAAAGAAAGAGGCTCTTGCTCCAGGTCACCAGGCTCCGGACTTTACCCTCAACGATCCTGAAGGAAACCCTGTAAAGTTCTCTGATGTATATCCTAACAACAAGGTGACCATGATTGACTTCTGGGCTTCATGGTGCGGGCCGTGCCGCGCTTTCAACCCTACCCTCACAAAGATTTACGCAAAGTACAACAAGAAGGGCTTCGGCATCCTCGGCGTATCTTTGGACAAAGAGCAGGACAAGTGGGTAGAGGCCATCAAGGCAGACAAACTCGTTTGGCAGCATGTTTCTGACCTCAAGTTCTGGGATTGTGAAGCCGGTAAACTTTACAACATCAGCTTCATACCTCAGAGCTACTTCGTTGACAGCGAAGGCAAGATCCTGCTCGCTTCTCCTTCAGAGGAAGAACTCGAAAGCTTCCTCGAGGAATACCTGAAATAGCGCTGCCGCTTAAATACTTGTATTACAACATATTAACCAAACACCCTTCCGCGATTTCGCAGGAGGGTGTTTTTATATTTCGCTGATATTAAATATATTAAGCGGCAGCAGAGATTGCACCTCTTCAAACAGCGTGGATATTCTCTCTTTGAAAATGAGAGCAACTACTCTCTCTCCGAACCGGCTGTCTCCAAATGAGCTTCCACTATCTGGAGACCGCCGGCCGGGCGGATATCCACCGCTCCGAGTTCTGCCGGAATCAGGTAAAGGTCTCCATTTTTAATTGAAACGCCATTACGTACGCAGCCGGAAGGAAGCTCCCGGTAGAACAGCGTCCCTTCTCCACTTGTACAGACAAGCACCGTGAATGTACCGAATGAGGAATTGTCGAGCCTGAAAAGTTCTTCTGTCTTGTTTGATGAAGTGTTTCTTCCTCCAAGGTTCAGAAAGTTGCTGACAAAATGAGGGCATCTTGCCAAAGGAGTAACACGAGGATCATCATCCTTTGCCAAAACAGAACCATCCTTTGCCACACCATCAACATCCTTTGCCGAAAGGGTTTTGACAGGATTCGCATCGCTACATTTCAAGGAAACGGCATCGGCGAATACATTCCTCTGGAACTCAACATAATCCTCCTGCCTCTCGTCAAAATCGATTGCCTTCAGCGCGTCTTCCAGATCCAGATGGCGGCGTTTGCCTTCTATATCCACCCGGTTGAAGTCATAGAGGCGGTAGGTGGTGTCTGACGGTTGCTGAATCTCAAGAATCCTCACTCCGGCCCCGATGCTGTGAACGGTTCCGGCAGGGATGAAATACCAGTCACCCCTCTTAGGAGAGAAGCGGTTCAGAACATCTTCCAAAGTCCTTTCTCCCTTGGCTATATCTTTTTCCCGTATGGAATTATTTACTATAGTCCTGAACTCAGGAGCCGTGAATCGTCTTGAGAAGCCAAGCAAAAGTTCCGAATCCGGCTTTGCGTCAAGTACATACCACATTTCAGTCTTGCCGTTTGGAAGCCCCTTTTCCTTTGCCATCTCTTCGCCCGGATGGACCTGTACAGAAAGCTGCTGGTTGGAATTGATGTACTTTATCAGCAGAGGGAAACGATTCCCGTACATATTCCATACATTGTCGCCGACCAGTCTTGCACCATACTTTTCTACCAAAGCAGACAAAGAAAGGCCTGCACCTTCACCAAAATTTTCAGGCACGACGGATGCCTCTGCCTCAAGACCTTCCACGCATACGGTCTGCCTTCCCTCCATCGCTGAGAGAATCCAGTCTTCACTTCCCCAAATGGTGCCGATATAAACCGGCTTGAACTTCAACGGGCGCATATAAATTCTCCTACTTCTTGCAAAATTCTATATCCAAAGCACTTGCACGACAGTGCCCTATACGGTTGACTACAATATGTTTATAGCTACGGTAACACCGGCCATTACTATAGAAACCATACTCATCAGCTTTATAAGGATGTTAAGTGACGGGCCGCTGGTATCCTTGAACGGATCTCCAACAGTGTCTCCCACTACCGTAGCCTTGTGGGCGTACGAACCCTTGCCTCCGTAATGGCCTTCTTCCACATATTTCTTGGCGTTGTCCCAGGCTCCACCGGAATTAGCCATGAACACAGCCAGGACAAAACCAGCACCAAGACCTCCGGCAAGAAGCCCCAAAACGCCTGAAACACCGAGCAATATGCCAACTATGACAGGAGCTGCAATAGCCAGCAAGGAAGATCCTATCATTTCCCGCTGTGCACTCCTGGTGGAAATCTCAACGCAACGGGCGTAATCAGGAGTTGACGTTCCATCCAGGATTCCCTTGTCTGAAGAGAACTGTCGCCTTACTTCCTCCACCATCTTCTGGGCTGCCCTTCCGACTGAACCCATGGTCAGTCCGCAGAACAGGAACGCCAGCATTGAACCGATGAAAACTCCGACGAGGACTTTCGGGTTCATGAGATTCACGTCGAACCACGTCATGAAATCAGCAAAGCCGGCACTGTGGAGAGCTTCTTTGCTGTCCACAGCAAGAGTCTGTGTGTTAAGGCTCCTTATGGCGGCTTCGAGACCGGATGTGTCTGCAACCCTCAGAAGCGCAATCTTTATCTCCTCTATATATGAAGCCAGCAGTGCAAGAGCTGTAAGAGCTGCAGAACCGATGGCAAAGCCCTTGCCGGTTGCAGCTGTCGTGTTTCCAAGGGCATCGAGAACATCGGTGCGGTCTCTGACCTCAGGTTCAAGGCCGCTCATCTGGGCATTTCCTCCGGCATTGTCAGCTATAGGACCATAAGCATCTGTCGCCAAGGTGATTCCCAGAGTGGAAAGCATTCCTACGGCAGCTATTCCTATGCCGTAAAGGCCGAATGAAAGGTTCTCCTTGGAGAGAAGGTCTGAGGAAAACTCTGTAGCGCAAAGGTATGCCAGTATAATCGCCGCACCTATCGTGACCACCGGAATGGCAGTTGAAATCATACCGGTACCTACACCGGAGATGATGACTGTGGCCGGGCCGGTCTGGGCGCTCTCGGCGATTTTCTTGGTCGGCTTGTATGAATGAGATGTATAATATTCGGTTGTCTTACCTATTATAATACCTGCCAGAAGCCCTGTCAGAACTGAGAAGGATATACCCAGCCAGTGAGAAAGCCCCAGGGCATACAATATAACAAAGGAGAATATCGCGATAAGGACAGAAGATACATTAACCCCAAAATTCAGCGATTTGAGCAGCTGGCCCATACCGGCATTCTCTTTGGTCTTTACAAGGAAAACACCGATAACAGACAGGAAAACTCCCACCGCGGCTATCAGCATAGGAGCAAAGACAGCCTTTATCTGCATGCCGCCCTGGCCTATGAAAGCGCTGGCACCCAGAGCGGCCGTAGCCAGAACACTTCCGCAATAAGACTCATAGAGGTCTGCTCCCATTCCGGCAACATCACCTACATTGTCTCCTACATTGTCTGCAATGGTTGCAGGATTCCTCGGGTCGTCTTCAGGTATGCCTGCCTCCGTCTTGCCTACCAGGTCCGCTCCCACATCCGCAGCCTTGGTGTAGATGCCGCCGCCCACCCTGGCAAACAGAGCCTGTGTGGAAGCACCCATACCGAATGTCAGCATAGTGGTCGTGATAATGGTAAGTTTCTGGGTTGCGTCTGAAGGATTGATGAAATAGTCCAGCACCATATACCATATAGATATATCAAGCAGACCGAGCCCTACAACCGTAAGCCCCATCACCGCACCGCTCCTGAATGCAACCTTCAGACCTTTGTTCAACGATGAGCGGGCTGCATTTGCTGTACGAGCCGAAGCATAGGTGGCAGTCTTCATCCCGATGAAGCCTGCAAGACCGCTGAAAAAACCTCCGGTCAAAAAAGCGAAAGGAACCCAGCCGTTCTGGATCCCAAGGCCATAAGCAAGGAAGGCAAACACCGCAGCCAAAACCAGAAATACAACGATGACCACTTTGTACTGCTGCTTAAGATAAGCCATAGCCCCCTGCCGTACATAGGAAGCTATCTCCTTCATCTTAGGAGTTCCCTCATCCTGACGAAGCATCTGCCTGTAGAAAATGTAGGCAAAAGCCAAAGCTGTCAATGAAGCTGCCGGGACAAGATAAAACAAATAAGCCGTCAAGTCCATATCCATAATCATTAGTAAACAATTCAAATTATATATCCAAAGATACAAAATTTTTCTTTCTCAAACCCAAGATTTGGCTTTCATTTAGTAAGCAACTGGCCTCAATTTCATCCACCACAGTCTCAGCAAGCTTCTTTAAAACATCTGATTTAGAGCCTGTTGTAGCAATCGTTATCTTGGGCTCGCGAGTTAGGCAAGACGTGCCTGACGTCCCATGACCATCGTTTGTACGGGTCTGGCGCAAAAGCATACCAGCTCTTTTTGCCACAGCCGGTGCCGGATTGATAATATTGAAATTTTCAGGCGCAAAGCGTCTTATCAGCTTCTCAAGGAACGGATAATGGGTACATCCCAAAACCACACAGTCTGCTCCGGCCTCCAGCATAGGGTCAATATACTTTTTTACAAGTCTTTCTGCCTCAGGAGAATCGGTATTCCCAGACTCTACCAGTTCCACAAGTCCTTCCCCTACACGCTCAATGATCTTCACTTGTTTTTTGCGCGCGTATTTTTCAGAAGTTGCAAGATAAAGGCTGCCTTTGAAAGTGCCCTGCGTTGCAAGCACCCCTATTACCCCAGTCTTGGTCATTGCAGCTGCCGGTTTAACAGCAGGCTCCATTCCAACAAACGGAATATCAAACGTTTGGCGCAAATATTCAATTGCAGCTGCAGTTGCCGTGTTGCAGGCCACAACTATTATTTCCGCCTTCCTTTCAATAAGAAATCTTGAAATAGAGACTGCTCTTTTAATTATCATTTCCTTACTTTTAGGACCATAAGGACAATATGCCGCATCAGAAATATAGTAGTAATCTTCTGAGGGCATTAACTTTACAAGCTCCTTCCAAACTGAAAGGCCTCCAGCTCCTGAATCAAAAATACCAATCATTAAAACCGCGTTTAAGAGGGTCCAATTCCCATTGTCTGCACAAATATAACAAAAATGTTGCATTTTTAATTAACGATTCTAACCGCTATGACAAAAACTTCCTCAGTTATTTGGTTTTTGGGAAAAATATGTGTAGCTTGCAACCCAGAACTAAAGCCAACCTGACCAATAATTATTAACAAATAAACAACACTACTTAAAATTAACTAAAAATCAACCAAATGAAACGAATTACATTTGTTTTGGCGTTACTTTTGTTATGTGTTGGGCAACTTGCTTATGCACAGACAATAAAAGTGACAGGAACCGTTTCCGATGCGGCTGATAACGAGCCTTTAATCGGTGCGGGTGTTATGGTAAAAGGTACCACGAATGGTGTTGCTACTGATGCTAACGGACAGTTCGTCATCAACGTAAGGAGAGACGCTGTTCTCGTTTTCACCTATCAGGGTTATGCAACTCAGGAGGTTGCCGTAAACGGCAGGTCCGTAATCAATGTAGCTCTTCAGAATGAGGCAACTACTCTGGAAGATGTCATCATTGTCGGTTACGGTACAGGTAGAAAAATCTCCACAGTGGTAGGTTCAGCCCAGACAGTAAAGGCCAAGGCCCTCAAGGACAAACCGGTTATCAATGCCGCCGATGCTCTTCAGGGACAGGTTGCCGGTCTGCAGGTTTACACCTCTTCAGGAGACCCTTCAGCCACTGTATCAATGCGAATCAGAGGTGTGAACTCTCTCCAGGCTTCAACTACTCCTCTGTTCGTTCTGGATGGTACTCCAGTTCTTTCAGACATCTTCAACACACTGAACCCTAACGACATCGAGAGCGTTACCATCCTTAAGGACGCTTCTTCAACCTCTATCTACGGTTCACGTGCCGCCAACGGAGTTGTTTACATCACAACCAAGAAAGGTTCCAGCGAGAAGCCTGTAGTAAAGCTTTCTGCAAACTACGGTATTTCCAACCTTGCAAGAAACCCTATCAAGCGCGTCAACGCTGAGGAATGGTTCCGCCTGGCTGAAATGGTTAACCCTGATTATCTGACAGACGCTGACTTCCAGGCAAACAAGAAGTTCAGACTTGAAAACAAGATTGAGACAGACTGGATGAAATGGTCTTTGAACCATAACATCCCTACTATGGGAGGTGACTTCTCCATTTCCGGTAGAACTAAGGCTCTTGACTACTACATCTCTTTGGCTGCCAACAGAATGGAAGGTATTGAGCCTCTGACTGCACACAACCGCTATGCTGCACGTGTCAACATGAACGTTACTGCTACAGACTGGTTCAAGTTCGGTATATCAATGGGTGTCGGCTACCAGCAGTCAAGACTCAACCCTTACAACTCAGACTACTCTTCAGGCAACCGTAACAACTGGAACAACCCTGTGAACTTCGCTTTGTGGGCACCAACCTGGTGGACTCCATACGAGATTCTCACAGACGGTTCCGGAAACTTCATCGGCTATGGCGAAGAGACTCCTTTCATGGATGACTTCGGAGCATACAGCCCTAAGTACCGTTACAAATATCTGAAGGTAAAGGAAAACAATGTAAGGTTCAACGGCAATATCTACGAGCAGATAACTCCTCTGAAGGGCCTGACAATCAAGTTTGCCCAGGGCCTTGAGGGTTATGACTACAGGTTTACAAGAAGAGATATGCAGGATCCTGAGGACTGGATTCATATTTACCATGCTGACGGTCCTTATGCAGAACAGAGCTTCAGAAGATATTGGAGGGCTACTTCAACCAACACAATTGAGTACAAGTTCCAGGTTGCAGAGAACCACAACTTTACAGCCCTGGTTGGTCAGGAGGCTATCATCAACAACTCTACAGGTTTCGGCGCAAGCGGAAGCGGTATGTCTGATGGTCGTCTGACCACTTTGTCAAATGCAAGTGACGACAAGCCTAAAACCATATCAGAGAGCTGGTCTCAGTACAAGTTCAACTCTATTTTCTCAAGAGTTTCCTACGACTACAAAGGCAAGTATTATATAGATGCCTCTTTCCGTCGTGACGGTTCCTCATTGTTCGGTTTCAACAACAAGTATGCAAACTTCTGGTCTGCCGGTGCAATGTGGAACATCAAGGCTGAGAACTTCCTCAAGGATGTTTCCTGGATTGACAAACTGCAGCTTTCTGCAAACTACGGTACTGTAGGTAACTCAGGTATCGACAACTACCTTGCTCACGCTCTTGTAAGACAAGGTACTGAGTACAAGGGTACTACATATTATATCGCCAGCCCTGGTAACGAAAACCTTACCTGGGAAACAGTGGAGAGTTTGAACGTTGCTCTCGATTTCCGCCTCTGGAACAGACTTGAGGCTAAGGTAGAGTGGTACAGGAAGATGACAAAGGATATGCTCCTTGACATTCCTTGGTCTTATGCAACAGGATTCTCCGGCGGTGCCGGCAACATCGGTAACATGAAGAACACCGGTGTGGAGGCTACCATCACATACGACTGGGTTCGCAACGAGAACATGTTCCTGCAGACAAGCCTGAACATTTCTTACAACAAGGACAAGATCACCAAGCTGTTTGACGGACGTGACTCCTTCGAGCTTCCTGACTATGGTCTTAACTACTGTGTAGGCCACTCAGCAGGTGAACTCTGGTACGTCAAGAGCGCAGGTATCGACCCTGCAACCGGACGTCCTCTGTGGTATGACAAGGATGGCAACATCACAGACGTTTACTCAGGTGACAACCGCGTTCTCCTCGGCAAGTCAAGATATGCTCCTTGGTCAACCGGTCTCCAGATCGACTTCCAGTACAAGAACTTCGCTCTCCAGGCACAGTTCTCCGGTATCTTCGGCAAGTATCTGATCAACAATGACCGTTACTTCTACACCAACTCCAACTTTGCAGACAATCGTCTTGCAAGTGAGCTCCTTACCAAGATGTGGCAGACTCCTGGCCAGAAGGCCAAGTATCCTAACCCACTCTACGTTGTAAATGACGAGTGCTTCGACTCCCGTCTGGTTGAGAACGCTTCATTCGTAAGACTCAAGGGTGTTACCCTTTCTTACTCTCTCGGCAAGAACGCCATCAACAAGCTGGGTGGTGTGCTTACAGGCGTAAGATTCTTCGTAACAGGACGTAACCTTCTTACTTGGACAAAGTACACAGGTTGGGATCCTGAGCAGAATATTAACCTTCAGCTCGCTGTTTACCCTAACACTAAACAGTATGCAGCAGGTGTTGAGTTAACTTTCTAAATAATTGAGAATATGAAAAAGATTATATTATCACTTGCAGTTTTAGCTCTCTTGGTTACAAGTTGCAACCTTGATGAACAGCCACAGGGAGTTCTTCCTAGAGAAGGTTCAGCTTCTACTTTGGAGATGATTGAAGGCTGGGCTAAATATGAGTATATTTATATGAGAGCTTATACAGCCGGTTCATATATCTATACTCAGGAAATTGCTTCTGACTTCTTCAACCCTTCAATAGACTATGGTAACCGTGAAGGTGCCGAGTACAGATGGGACTGGAACTCCGGTGCTCCTTTCGTTGACCTCTGGGGTGGAGCTTACAGCGGTATAAACCACGCTTGTTTCCTCATCGAGGAGGCTGGGAAGATTGACAAATCTGAATTTGACGCAAGCCAGCTCAAACGCTTCAACAGAGTTCTTGCAGTGGCTCACTTTACCAAGGCTTACCTTGGTCTGAAGCTCCTGGAATTCTATGCACCTGTTTACAATTCTGCAAACAAAGACAAGTATGGCATCATGCTGGTTGATTTGCACCGTCCTACTGGCAACATCGAAGAGTATCCTGGAAGAAGTTCTGTTGAAGATTCATACAACTGGGTTCTCAATGAATCTAAAGAAGCTGAATCTCTTATTTCCGGTTTTGCCGGTGAAGAAGGCGCTGACGAACTTAACATAGATATCGTCCACGCTTTCCAGGCAAGACTGGCCCTTTATATGGGTAACTGGGATGAGGCTATTGCCAAATCAACTGCTCTGGTTGACGGAGGCAAATACAACCTCTGCAAAGATCAGGCTGAGATGACTGAACTTTGGAAGAATGACTCTGGTCAGGAGTGCATCATGCAGCTTTGGGCTTCCATAGATTCAAGACCTAGCAGCAATGACCCTTCTTACTTCGGATACAACCCGACCAACGACCAGTACAGACCGGACTGGATTCCTAACAAGTGGGTGGCTTCTGGCCTCTATGGAACAGGAGACCTCAGATTCTCCACATGGTTCTCTACCGGACTTAAAGTCACTACTTCCATTGGAACTGCCTCAGGAATGACCCTTATGAACAAGTTCCCTGGAAACTCTACTTTGGCTGAGAGCGCAACCGCACACCTTAACAAGATTAAACCTTTCCGTCTTGCTGAACAGATTCTTATCGCTGCCGAGGCATTTGCAAACAAGGGCGGCGCTGATGCAGTAGCATGCCAGTATCTTGACAAACTCGGATCAAAGAGAATTGCTTCTTACCATGAAGTATCCCTTACCGGCGATGCCCTTAAGGATTACATCAAGGAAGAATGGGCAAGAGAGTTCATCGGTGAAGGTTTCAGATGGTTCTGCCTCAAGAGATGGGGTGAGGGAATGTCTGCAAGACCAGATCCTCAGCTTGCTCCGCTCATCCACACCGGTGGATCCAACGGACCAGCTCTTAACCTCGCAGTTTCTGCTTCTGACCACCGTTGGGTAGCTCCTATCCCAGTTGATGAGCTCGCTGCCAACCCTCAGATCAGAGATCAGCAGAATCCTGGTTATTAACAGATAAACAAGTAATATTACTTAAAAAAAAAGATGAATATGAAACTTATTAAATACGGATTTGGGTTATTGCTTTCTGTATTGTTCGTTACATCTTGTGCCACAAAATTTCCAGAGTACAAGGTTGTAAACGAGGATGTTTCCTGGGAGATGGGTGCCTTTGGATTTGGTATGGATGAAGCAGAAACTCCTATTGTTATCACTATACAGAGAGGCGTTGCTACCGAGGCCTTGGAAGTTCCAATTACCTTGACCGATGAATATGGTGTATATACCGTTTCTACCTCCAAAGTCAGTTTTGCCGCAGGTGAGTATTCAAAGCAAGTCACTCTTACCTATGACTATTCAGCTCTGACCCCTGGTGTTGAGTATATCTTCAAGTTGAGTTTCAACGACAATCTGGCCGGTGCCGGCTGCTTCAGCTCAATTGAAGGCAACGGAAAGATGCTCCTTCAGTATGAGGACTACAAGCAAGGTTATTATTCAGGGAGCTGGCAGGTAGATTTGAATGCCATGGCATTCAAATGGGTTGACGGACCTATCATCCCAGATCTTGACAGCGACGAGTGGACTCTCCAGAGAGCCAAAGGTACAACAGCTTATTACAAGATGGTGTTGTATGATGGTTTGGCTTCAATAGAGTTCAAGAATATCGGTGACGGAACTATGTTGGTTGACAAGTATCCTGGCTACAATGATTTTGCTACAAGATGGTCTGCAGGTAGACTTGAGTGGGCTTTCACTCATAAGGGAAATGTTTATTCCTTCACTACCAGAGTGGCCAATAGCGAGGTTTCTTGCTCAGGCGAGGATCTTGTAAGCGGAGACTCTATCGAGCTTGAAGGGTGGACATACAAGAATGGTGGTAACTTGGTTAACCAGTACAACATGTATGTAGATTACGACATTCTGTAGTATTACTGCTTTACCGAAGTTAAAGGCTGACCGGAAGGTCAGCCTTTTTCTTTTGATTTGGGAACAATTATTGCTATATTTGTTTTTACATTGAGTTTAGACCATTGATTCAGAAAACTAAAACCGTAACTATATGAGAACATTATTCAGACAGCCACGCATTTTTGCCCTGATGGCATCTCTTGGAATAGTTTCCTTGCTTGCAATATCTTGCGGAGGAGAAGGTAAAGACAAACCGGGACCTAACAGCGGAGGCGGCGGAGGAGGAACCACGACAGAAACTCTGAGCGTAAGCCCAACTACCCTTTCCCTGGCTGCAGGAGCATCCGGAACCATAAGCATCACATCCAATGTAGCATGGACTGTAAGTGCCCCAAGCGGATATACAGCAACTCCTACTTCAGGCAGCAACAATGGTTCAGTAAAGGTTACCGCCGGTTCTACGGCAGCCGGTGGCACTCTTACAATCAAGGGCGGCAGCAAATCCGTAAGCGTGACCTTGAGCGCTCCTGCTGCTGCAGCTGTCACTGTCTTACCTGAAAGCGTTTCTATTCCTGCAACTGCGGGGACCGCAACTTTCCAGATAAACTGTGCTGGTTCCTGGACCGTTACTCTTCCAAGCCCTAAACCGGCGTGGCTTACTTCTGTAACTCCCGCTTCCGGAACCGGAAATGCAACCGTTACAATCAATACTGGCAACTATACCGAAAAGACAAAGGCTTCTTCCTTCCTGACCGTCAAAAGCGGTTCCAACACCAAGTACGTGACAATCACCAAGGAAGCTGCAAGCAACACAGCACCTACCAAGCCTTCAGGCCTGAAACCGAGCGGCAGCGGAATTGAGACCATAACCGAATTCTCCTGGAATGCATCAACAGACACGGACGGAGATGCTCTCAAATACACAGTAATGCTCTCAAAGGACAACAATACCTGGACATCCTTTGACCCTACCGACAAGACTACTGTTTTGAACAAGGAGGAGATGGAAAAGAATACCACCTACTACTACAAGGTTGTCGCCGATGACGGCTACGACGGAGGAAAAGTGGAAAGTGACGTGACAACTTTCACAACGGGAAGCACCAAATCTTACTGGGCAGATGGAGAGGCAAGGCTGTATGAAGTCAATTCAGACGGCTCCATAACCGAAGTATCTTCTACTTCCAGACCTTTCAAACTTGTATATACCGGAGACGGTTACACCCAGGACCTGTACAAGTACGGCGGGCAGTTTGACCAGGAAGTTGATGCAGGTATCAAGGCCTTGTTTGAAATCCAGCCTTACCGGTACTATTACAATTACTTTGCAGTCTATAAGGTTGCTGCATACTCCAATGAAGCCGGCATGAGTCAAGGCGCTACCGAATGGGACAATGCCCATACCAAGGTTGACACCAAGTTCAAATGTTCCTGGGCAGGCGGAAATTCCACAGGCATCGGTTGCAGCACTGCCACTGTAATATCATTTGTAGCAGACAATGTTCCTGGAATGAAGGGAGCTTCAGACTATGAAACCAGGACAAACATAAGCAAGTCCCCTATCAGCATCGTCATAAATGCCAACCAGTATGCAGGAACCAATATCTGGACTTCAGGAAACATGAGCAGCGAGATAGGAATGATCTCCATAGCGCAGACTCCTGCAAGACACCCTGCTTCAGGTTCTTATGGAGGATTTGCATATACCCTCAGGCATGAATACGGCGGACACGGAATCGGACTTCTTGGAGATGAATATGTTTATTCAAGCTCTTCTCCATATCCAAAAGACAATGAGTCCACATTCCGTTATTGGCAGAATCTTGGTGCATACTGCAACACTTACCTTCCTCAGTGGAACACTACCACCAGCGCATGGTATTCAGATTATGAGAACTGCAACATTTCACTTACTCCAAAAGTACAGGGAGAAAACTGGAAGAGTTTTGCAGACAGGCCTGAATACAGTGCCTGCAACATCAGCCTTCACGCAGGAAGCGCCACTTACGGTGTAGGAATCTACCGCTCTGAGAACAGCAGCTGCATGATCAACAACATTCCTCACTTCAACACCATAAGCCGCTGGAAGATCTACTGCAGAATCAAGCTTACCGCAGGTGAGACACCTGACATTGAAGACTTCATAGCCCACGATTATGACAAGACCAACAGTTATGGTTCAGCAGCTCCGGCAACCAAGTCTGCGGCTGCGGCAACCGTTTCTGGCCATAGATGCGAGGGCCCTATGCTGATTGACCCTTACCACAAGAAACCTTACTTCCTGAAGTAATATCTGGCAACATAAAAAGTCAAGGAGAGGCTCAGCGATGGACCTCTCCTTTTTTGTAATAAGGCACGAAGTGCCCGGATGAAAGGCGGCACACCCCTGATGGATACTCACTGAGTGAGAAGAGTGACAAAAAAAAAGGGGATGCGATTGCATCCCCTATAATTACTTAATTTCCCAGAAATTAAATAATACCCTGCTCCAGCATAGCGGTAGCAACCTTCATGAAGCCGGCGATGTTGGCACCCTTTACATAGTCAACATGACCATCTGGCTGAGTACCGTATTTAACGCACTGCTCGTGGATGCTCTCCATGATGAAGTGAAGCTTATCGTCAACTTCCTTTGCAGACCAGCTGATATGGCTTGCGTTCTGGGTCATTTCCAGACCTGAAGTAGCAACACCACCAGCGTTTACAGCCTTACCAGGAGCGAAGAGGATACCGTTGTTCTGGAAATAGTGGATAGCGCCTGGCTGGCAACCCATGTTGGATACCTCGCAGCAGCACCAGCAACCATTCTTCTGAAGCTCCTTGGCGTCGTCCTCAGAAAGCTCGTTCTGGAAAGCGCAAGGGAGAGCGATGTCGCAAGGAATGCTCCAAGCCTTCTTGCCTGCAGTGAACTTAGCCTGTCCAGGGAACTTGGTAGCCATATCCTCAACCTTGTTGCGGTTGGAAGCACGCATTTCAAGCATATAAGCAATCATCTCGTCGGTAATGCCATCCGGAATCTCGCATACTCCATCAGGACCGGAGATGGCAACTACCTTGGCACCAAGCTGCTTTGCCTTTGTAGCGGCACCCCAAGCAACGTTACCGAAACCTGAGAGAGCAACCTTCTTGCCCTGGATGTCCTTTCCAGCCTTGTGGAGAAGATGCTGGGTGAAGTACAGAGCGCCGAAACCGGTAGCCTCTGGACGAAGGATAGAACCTCCCCAAGTAGCTCCCTTTCCGGTGAGAACTCCTGTGTTGTACTCTCTAGCAAGCTTCTTGTACATTCCGTAGAGATAACCGATCTCGCGGCCACCTACTCCTACGTCACCTGCAGGGATATCCTGATCAGGGCCGATGCACTGCCAAAGTTCAGTCATGAAGGCCTGGCAGAAACGCATGATCTCGTCGTTTGACTTTCCTACCGGATCAAAGTCAGAACCACCCTTTGCACCACCCATAGGGAGGGTAGTCAGAGCGTTTTTGAAAGTCTGCTCAAAACCGAGGAACTTAAGCATTGAAGGAACAACTGCCTTGTGGAAACGAAGACCTCCCTTGTAAGGGCCTATGGCGCTGTTGAACTGGATACGATAACCGAGGTTAGTCTGAACTTCTCCCTTGTCGTCAACCCAAGTTACACGGAAAGTGAAGATACGGTCTGGCTCGACCATTCTTTCAACGATTTTTGCCTTTTCGAATTCAGGATGCTGGTTATAAACCTCCTCGATGCTTTCGAGAACTTCCTGAACGGCCTGAAGGTACTCATTCTCACCAGGATGCTTAGCAGCCAGGTTAGCCATAATTTCAGCTGTTTTCATATTAGATTATGATTTAAAAAATTGGTTTTGTTATAATGTGTGTGTATAAAATTCATTTATTCTCAGCGACTTATTCTACAGTCCACGTCGCACCGCT
Organism: uncultured Bacteroidales bacterium; assembly: GCA_900316795.1. Taxonomy (GTDB): domain Bacteria; phylum Bacteroidota; class Bacteroidia; order Bacteroidales; family UBA932; genus Egerieousia. Next base: position 136,700 of record ONEF01000003.1, read on the forward strand.
GTGGAGCAGCTCGTCCATGTTGTGGATCTTGGCCTTGGCTTTGACTTCATCCATCTGATAGTAGATGCTGTCGTCGTAGGTCTTGTCTGCAACATCTCGGATAACACCCAAAGCCACAGGGAAGTCAGGGCCTTTCATGTCAACAAGCATAGAGTGGATTCCGAAATTGTCCTCCTTGGAATTATGAACCAGGAGGTCTTTCTCGGTGATTCCGTTTTCTCCAAGCTTTACAACCTTGAGCTTCAGGCCGTCAAGGATGATTCCCTTGTCACGGTCCTTGCCGAAGATCATAGGCTCCCCGTCGCGGAGGATGATGGTGCGGTCTGCCCTTACTGCGCGGTCAGAAATGTCTGCATGGGTTCCGTTGTTGTAAATCATGCAGTTGACAAGCATCTCCATCACTGAAGTTCCGTCATGCATTGCCGCCCTGACCATAATCTCCTGGTTGAGGGCGAGCTCGCTGTCGAGGCTCCTTGCAAAGAATGTACCCCTTGCCCCAAGAACAAGTTCACCCGGGGTGAAAGGATACTCTATGGTTCCGTAAGGAGAAGTTTTGGTTACCATTCCGAACCTCGAAGTTGGAGAATACTGGCCTTTGGTAAGACCGTATATGCGGTTGTTGAACAGGATGATGTTGACGTCTATGTTACGGCGGATCTCGTGGATGAAATGGTTACCTCCAATTGCCAGGGCGTCTCCGTCTCCGGTCATCTGCCAGACAGAAAGTTTAGGGTTTGCCACCTTCATTCCTGTTGCCAGGGCACCAGCCCTGCCGTGGATGCCGTGGAACCCGTAAGTGTTCATATAGTAAGGGAAGCGGCTTGAGCATCCGATTCCTGACACAAAGACAAACTGCTCTTTGGTATATCCCCTCTTCTCGCAGATCTCAGGCATCGCCCTGAGTACTGCCGCAAGAATGGCGTGGTCTCCGCAACCCGGGCACCACTTTACTATCTGGTCGCTCTTGAAATCTTGCTGTGTATATTTCATAACTTTTCCTCCGATGGTTAAAGTGCCTTTACTGCGTCCACAATCTCGTGAACCATAAATGGCTGGCCCTGTACTTTATTGAGCTGCAGATACTTGAACTGAGGAAGCTTTGCCCTCAGGTAGTCTGCAAACTGTCCGCTGTTGAGCTCGCATACAAGAATCTTCTTGTAGTGGCTGAATACCTCGGCGGTGTTCTTAGGCAGCGGGTTGATATAGTCAAACTGGGCAAATCCCACACTCTTTCCTTCCTCCAGAAGCTGTGAGGTTGCAGTGTAGAGATGGCCGTATGTTCCGCCCCAACCTACAAGCAGAACGTCTGCTTCCTTCTGCCCGTAAACTTCAAGTTCCGGAATGCAGTCTGCAACCTTTGCCAGTTTGGTGGCGCGGTTGCGTACCATCATCTCGTGAACCTCAGGATCTGAAGACACGGCCCCGGCAGGAGTCTTCTCCAGACCTCCGACCCTATGCTCCAAGCCTGGTGTTCCAGGTATGGCCCACTTCCTTACAAATGTCTGAGGATCTCTCTCGAACGGCTTGAACTTGCCTTCACATTCGGTTATGATCGGAGGGTTGATAGAAGGATAGTCACTCATTGAAGGAATCTTCCAAGGCTCGCTTCCGTTGCCGAGGTAGCCCTCTGAAAGGAAGACTACAGGCATCATGTGCTCCATAGCGTACTTTGCCGCATAGAAGGCAGCCCTGAAGCAGTCTGATGGAGTTCTGGCTGCCATTACCATAACAGGGCACTCGCCGTTTCTTCCGTAGAGAGCCTGACCGAGGTCGGTCTGCTCTGTCTTGGTAGGGATACCAGTGGAAGGACCGCTCCTCTGAACATCCACAACTACAAGCGGGAGCTCAGCGATGCAGGCAAGTCCCAAAGCCTCGCTCTTGAGGGAAAGACCAGGACCGGAAGTAGTGGTAACTGCCATGTTACCGGCATAAGCCGCTCCGATGGAAGTGCAGATACCGGAAATCTCGTCCTCACACTGCATTGTCTTGACTCCCAGATTCTTGTGAATAGCAAGCTCTTCCAGGATTGCAGTTGCCGGAGTTATAGGATAAGAACCTACGAACATAGGCCTTCCGCTCTTTTCTGAAGCGGCTATAAGGCCCCATGCAGTTGCCTGGTTTCCGTTGATGCTGCGGTAAACACCCTTCTCCAGCTTGGCCGGTTCAATGGTGTAGGTGTTGCCTATAGCGTGAGTATTGTGGGCGTAATTGTAACCATCGTTGAGAACCTTTATATTAGGTTCTATCAGATCTGGCTTCTTGGCAAACTTCTTCCTCAGATAAGCTTCTGTAAAATGAAGAGGACGGTTGAACATGAAATAGCACATTCCCAATGTGAAAATGTTCTTGCACCTGACGATGGACTTGAGGTCCATTCCGCTGTCCTTCAGACTTTCCTTGGTAAGAGAAGTGATAGGAGCCCAAATGATGTTATAATCCTGAAGATTGAGTTCCTCAACAGGATCAAGTGTCTTGAATCCTGCCTTTTCCAAGCCCTGCTTGTCAAAAGAATCCTCATCAAGAATAATGCTTCCGCCAGGTTTTGCAAACTTGGCGTTAGCCATAAGTGCAGCCGGGTTCATAGATACCAGAACATCTGCAAGATCTCCAGGAGTCTTGACATCGCCCTGGCCTATATGCACTTGAAAACCGGAAACACCGGAAACGGTGCCCTGAGGAGCCCTGATTTCAGCTGGATAGTCCGGGAAGGTAGATATCTCATTTCCGTACAGTGCAGATGCATCTGCGAACAAAGTACCTGTGAGCTGCATTCCATCTCCGGAGTCTCCAGTAAAACGGATTACCACATCCTTAACGTCAACCACTTTACGTTCCATAATAAAAGATTCGCGTATAGAAATACTTTCAATTAATCATTAAAATATTTCCAAATATAGACAATCTTTCAACTCCGGACAACAAAAATGCTATAATTTTTAAACAAACCTTTCAACACCGCCCTCCAATGATGCAGGATGGAGGTTGCCGGGCAAAGTTCAGGAACCTCCCGGATGTTTTACAAAAAACGCCCGTATCCCATCTGGAATACGGGCGTTTTATATCTTTAAAAACAATTTACTGAATCTGTGTAGGCTGAGTCTTGCTTGCAGGGATTCCGAGTTCTGCCTTTACCAAAGGAAGAAGATTTACGGAAGTTGTCTCATCGTGGTAGATGATGGCACCGGTTGCAAGATCGAAAACATAAGTCAGACCCTGAGCCTTGGCTACCTTGTCTATCGCCTCCTGGGCTTTCTTTACGACAGGAGTCATGAGGGTTTCCTGACGAGCGGCGAAGTCCTGCTCGGCCTGCTCCTGGAACTGGCGCACCCTCTGGATTATGCTGTTGATTTCATCTTCTTTGGTTTTCTTGATAGACTCGTTCCAGGTAGAGACTTTCTCATTGTACTCCTGCATCTTGGTCTGGTAATCTGTCTGCATGGAGTTGATTGTCTCCTGAAGCTCCTTGCCGAACGCCTGAAGCTTTGTCAAAGCCTCATCTCTTTCAGGCATGAGAGCCACTATTTCCTGAGAATTGATGTGACCGAACTTCTGTGCAGAAGCTTTGGTCGGCATAAGGGCTGCACCAGCCAAAAGGGCTGCAACCACAAACATGATTGTCTTCTTCATAATCGTATTGCTGATTTTAATTATTTATTTGTTTCTCAAATCTATGGATTACTTTATGGTAGGATAGAGCCTGATAACCTGGTCGCTGAGGTCAGCAGAAGAGTCTGCATACACAACGCCCTGGGTTGTCGCGATATCTATTATGAGCAGATATCCTCCCTTTTCAGCTACAATGTCAATGGCCTTCTGCACCCTTTCTTTTATCGGGTCCACAAGCTCCTGGGTCTTTTTCTGCATGACTCCGTCCTGCCCGAAATAAGACTGCTGCTTCTGTTTTGCAGCCTTTTCCTTGGAAATAATCTCTTCCTCCTTAGCCTGCCTCTGCGATGCACTCAAGGAAGCCTTCTGCTTCTGATAGGTGTTGTAGAGTTTTTCAATCTCAGAAAAATCTTTTTTGACCAGTTCCTGGTACTGGTTTCCCAAAGCCTCCAGTTTTTCAGTGGCAACTTTATATTCTGGTATAGCCGAAAGTATTGTTTCGGTATTCACATAGCCACATTTCTGCGGAACATTCTGCGCTGAAGCCTGAAGGCATACAAACATAGATGCAACTGCCAGAACCAATAATTTCTTCATGATGTTTCCTCCTTATATAAAATTGAACATTATCCGGTCTTGAACAAAGGATCAGAACTGCTGGCCGATCACGAAGTGGAACTGGCTGCCTCCTCTCTTCTTCCCCTCTGAAGGAACAGGGTCAAATCCATATCCCCAGTCAATACCCATCAGACCTACCATAGGGAGCATGATTCTCACTCCTACACCGGCACTTCTCTTGATCTCGAACGGATTGAATCCGTTGATCTCACTCCAGCAGTTTCCTCCTTCGAGGAATGCAAGAGCAAATATCGTGCTTGAAGGCTGAAGTATCAGAGGATATCTGAGTTCCAGCGTGAATTTGTCATAAACGTGGCCTACATAAGCACCGTTCTCGATTGGGGTCAGGGAGTAGTTAGGATAACCCCTGAGCGAAATGATGTCAGAGCCATAAGTATTGTAGCCGCTCATACCGTCACCGCCGACTTCAAAGCCCTCGAACGGAGAATAGCCCAGAGACTTCTTGTAGTATCCCAGATAGCCCCAGTTGGCGGAAGCCCTGAAGACCAGGTTATCCACGATATTCATATAAACATCTCCCTTGAACTGCCACTTGTGGTACTCGATCCACTTGTACTTTTCCGGATCTGACATGTGCTTGTAATCACGATGACCTCTCATCAGAGAGTATGGAGGAGTAAGTGAAAGCGTCAGGGAGAAATCAGATCCGCCTCTCGGGAAGATAGGCTGGTCCGTGGAATTCCTCTGCAAACCTATGGTGTAGCTTATGTTGTGGCTCTTTCCTGTATCGAAAAGGAAATTGTAATGCCAGTTGTTGAGCTTGTATGTCTGCCAGCTCAGGGCATGGAACAGTACAAAGTAATTGTCTGGCCACGAAAGCCTTGAACCAAGACTTGCACTCACGCCGTAAACCTCCATGTACTGGTCTGAATGGCGGTAGAAATATGTGGAATTGGTCTGCCTTGTGAAATAAGTGGAGACGCTCAGGCTCACTGGTTTGTTTCCGAGAAGCCAAGGCTCAGCGAATGATGCGGACAGAGCTGTATAGTAAGTACCGCTGGTCTGGAACCTGATGGAGAGGTTCTGGCCGTCGCCGAGCGGAACCGGTCTCCAGGCTTTTTTCTTGAACACGCGCTTGATTGCAAAGTTGTTGAAGCTCAGTCCCAATGTTCCGACAAAGGTGTTGCCGCCCCATCCTCCGGAAAGTTCCACGTGGCTGTCAGGTTTTTCCTCAAGATTGTATGCGATGTCAACAGTGTTTTTGTTGGCATCAGGAATAACGCTGTAACCGGCACCGGTCTGGAAAACTTCAGGATTGAAATGTCCTATGGAAGAAAGTTCCCTTACAGATCTCTCGAAATCGGTCTGGGAGTAAAGGTAACCAGGCTTGGTAAACAGAGCCCTTCTGGCAATCTTTTCTGCCGTGATATTGTTTCCGTTGATTATCACCTTGTTGAATGTAGCTGGCTTGCCCTCGTACATTCTCATCTCGACATCCACAGAATCGTTCTGGATAGCCTTCTCTACTGGCATTATATTGAAGAAGAGATAACCGTTGTCCGTGTACATCTTCTTTACGTCCGGCTCCATCTGCTTAGGGTCTCCGTTAAGCCTCTTGTCCATAGTGACAAGATCATAGACATCACCCTTCTTTATTCTGAGAACACTGTTGAGCTGGTCGGCGGAATAAATGCTGTTTCCTGTCCAGGTAATGTCCCTGAAATAGTAGCGGTCACCCTCCTCCAGGTCAAAATCTATCTGAAGGCGGTTATCAGCGATATAGTACATCGTGTCCTTCAGGATTCTGGCATCGCGGTAACCCTGCTCGTTGAAGGCTGCAATCAGATTACTCTTGTCTTCTGTATATTCCTTCTGCTTGAACCTCTTGGACTTGAAGAAATTCTGGAGTCTCATGTCTCTGGTGTGCTTCATGGACTTGACCAGCTTCCTTTCCGTCAGGTTATGGTTTCCGTTGAAGGTGATCTTGCCGATCTTCACTCTCGGCCCCCTGTTTATGTCAAAGGTAACCCTCACCGCATTCTGAACAACAGGATCTTCTTCCTGCAGAACCTTGACCTCGCACTTGAGAAAGCCTTTTTCGTGGAAATATTTCTTGATTATGTTGGTAGAGGATTCAATGATGTAGTCAGAAAGTTCAGAACCTCTTTTCAGTTTCAGTCTTTCTGTCAGGTCTGATTTCTGGCCGCTTCTGATTCCGCTGAAGGACCATCTTGAAACCCTTGGCCTTTCCTGAAGGTGCAGACCCAGCCAGACGGTATCCCTGTTCTGGGAAAGGGAGTCGATGAAGAATCCGGCGTCGGAGAAATATCTCTGCGCCCACACTCTTTTCAGGATGTCTGAAAGTTCCAAGCTCGGGATGGTAATCTTTTCACCTTTCGTAAGGCCCGTCACAGAAAGTATCTGCTCTTCACTCAGATACTTGATTCCGGATACCCTAACCCCGCCTATCACGTATGTTTTCGGACTCGAATAATCCACATCCTGGGCGGATATGGACAAAGGCAGGATCAACAACGCGGCCACAGCCAACAGCTTAGTTATTCTCATCAATCTAACAGTTTCTTAATTATACTTTGCCGAATCTCCTCTCTCTCTTGGAAAAAGCCTCCAGCGCAAGACGAAACTCAGGTTTGCGAAAATCGGGCCAAAGGATATCGGTGAAATAAAACTCGGTATATGCGGTCTGCCAAAGCATGTAGTTGCTGATTCTCTCCTCACCGCTTGTCCGTATAAGCAGGTCAGGATCAGGAATTCCGGATGTCACCAGATACTTGTCCATATCTTCCCGTTCCATAGTCTTTCCCGGATTCTCGGCAAAGAACCTGTTGGCAGCCTGGACTATGTCCCATTTACCGCTGTAGTTAAGCATCAGCACCAAGGTTGTTCCGGTACAGGAAGCGGTTGCCTTCATGCAGTCTCTGACAGCTATTCTGAGATATTCAGGAAGCTGCTCCAAATTACCGAGAACCATGAAGCGGACATGGTTCTTGAGCATGTTTGAGGTTTCATTGACCACGGACTTGAGCATAAGGCTCCACAGGCCGTGAATCTCTTCGTCCGGCCGCCCCCAGTTCTCAGTGGAAAAAGCGAACAGGCTCAGATACTTGATTTTCATCTCCACTGCCAGTTCAAGGCAAGCCCTTACACTCTCGGCCCCTTCCTTATGCCCCTCAATCCTCTCCTTGCCCAGAGACTTGGCCCAACGGCCGTTGCCATCCATGATAATGGACACATGCTGCGGTATTTTCAGATTATCTCCCATAAAAAATCTACAGACTACAAATATAGCAAAATTATGAGTTCCTCCAATCGGCTCCCCAGTAAAGCTTGCTGCTGAGAGCTTGCATGAAGTCGTTGTCGGCACTGACGAGCTCTATGCCGGCATCCGAACTGGTGAATGTGGCGCTGGCACCGTCAGGTAAAGAAAAGCTGCGGTTGTCCGCTGAAAGGGTAGCATCCTTGTACCTGGTGGAAAAACTGACTTCTATAGAAGATGTGTCAGACACTACCAGAGGCCTGATATTCAGGTTATGAGGAGCAATAGGCACTATTATGAGAGTCTTGCATCCGGGCATCACGACAGGCCCCCCCGCACTCAGGGAATATGCTGTGGAACCGGTGGCCGAGGCAACAAGTACACCGTCCGCCATATATCTCGGGATAGGAGTTCCGTTAACTTTCAGGTCCAGCTCCAGCACAGCCGGACCTTTTCTCTGGACTGCAAACTCGTTGAGCGCGTATGGGTAGAATCCGTCAGGAAGGTTTTTCGTATCTACCTTCAGCAGAGGCCGTTTCTCTGTAGTGAACTCTCCTCTCAGAAGGGCTGAAACCTTGTCTGCACCGGAAGTTGTGAGGAAACCAAGCCTCCCGAAATTGATGCCGGCCACAGGAATTTTCTTGTCCCTGACCAGAGGGACGCTGCTCAGAAGCGTTCCGTCACCTCCAAGGGAAAGGAACAGCCCGGTATCGTCCGGAAGGTCTGAGGTTGAGGAGAAGAAAGACGCTCTCTCTATCCTCAGCGACGGGAAATGCTCCGCCAGATATTCATAAAAAGGCCCGTAGAACACAGGCTGCACGGAAGTGTCGTTTACTATGAGATCCAACAGTTCTCCCAGTCTCTGGTGGCTGTTCTTGTCTATAGTCCTTCCGAAAACCGCTACTTTCATGTTTTCCAATTTTTCGCAAGTTAGGTATTATTTTATAAATTTGTAACCTATGAATACAAGACTGAGCGTAAATATAAACAAGATTGCCACCCTGCGCAATGCCAGGGGAGGCAATATGCCGGATGTGGTAAAGTGCGCGCTGGACTGTGAAAAGTTCGGGGCACAGGGCATTACCGTCCACCCAAGACCGGATGAAAGACATATCAAAAGGCAGGATGTACTGGATCTCAAACCCCTGCTTACTACTGAATTCAACATTGAGGGCAACCCCAAGGAACCTTTCAACAATCTGGTCCTTGGAGTGCTGCCGGCACAGGTGACCCTGGTCCCCGATGCTGAAAACGCCATTACCTCCAATGCCGGATGGGATACCGTAAGGAACAAGGAGTTCCTCAAGTCTGTCTGCAAAAGATTCAAGGATGCCGGGATAAGGGTTTCCATCTTTGTGGATCCTGTCGAGGAGATGGTTAAAAACGCCGCCGACTGCGGTTGCGACAGAGTGGAACTATATACTGAAGCTTACGCCAAGAACTACAGCACCAACAGGGAACAAGCCATAGAGCCTTACTACAAGGCTGCAGTCGCCGCCCAGAAGTGCGGACTCGGACTCAATGCCGGGCACGACCTCAACCTGGACAATCTCAGATATTTCGCCCAGACAATCCCCGGTCTGCTGGAAGTTTCCATCGGACACGCCCTGATCTGCGACGCCCTCTACCTCGGACTGGAAAACACCATCCAGGCCTACAGAAGAGAGCTAAGATAATGCTGTGCGGACCGATTTTTTGTATATTTGCCGACTGTTGAAAGATATTATAAACGTAACATAATTTAAAGATGAAACAAATCAAGTCATTCCTTTGCTTAGCTCTTGCATTGGCATTTGCTGCTTCCTGCAACCAGAACAACAACACAACAGCTCCAAACGGAGAAAGTTCATCTCCCGTAGCAGGAAGTATCGTATATATCCAGCTGGATTCCATCGTCAGCAAATACGATATGTACAACACCCTGAAAAGCGAGCTCGAAATCAAAGTCCAGAAAATCCAGAACGATCTCCAGGCAAGGGGAAGAGCTCTCGAGAACGAGCAGAAAGATTTCAGCAACAAGATGAACAAGGGCCTGATGACACAGGCAGAGGCTGAAGAAAAGTACCGCGTCCTCAACAACAAGATGTCAGACTACCAGAATCTTGGAGCACGCAAAGAAGCTGAAATCCAGGAAGAAAACGCAGTAATGATGAACAAGGTGATGGATGCCATCGAGCAGTACATCAAGAAGTATAATGACGAGAAGAAGTACGCTCTCATTCTCACCGGCGTTTTTGAAGGTGACCCTAAACTCGACATCACAAACGATATCATCGAAGGTCTCAACGATGAGTATGTGAAGAACAAGAAGAAGGGAACCCAAACTGAAGAAGCAGCCGCAGAAGAAAGCGCACCGGAGGCTGAAAAGAAATAGTCCCCGATGAGAATTGCAATTCTTTCTTGCTTCTACCCTTTCAGGGGAGGGATATCGCAGTTCAACACTTACCTGCTCAAGGAGCTGTCCAAAAAGCACGATGTAAAGGCGTTCAACTTCAAAAGGCAATATCCCGGAATCCTCTTTCCCGGCAAGACGCAGAAGGTTGCACAAGATGATGACGCTCTTCCGGTAGAGAGCATCTCCGTATTGGATACGGCAAATCCGCTTACTTACGGCAAAACTGCCAAAGTCATCGCTGAGTACGGGCCCGATCTTCTCATAACCAGATACTGGATGAGTTACTTCGCCCCTTCCCTCGGAAGCGTGACATCCAAAGTAGCTTCTATCCTGAAAAAGAAGGGCAAGAGCGGCTTCAAGGCAGTAGCCATCGCAGACAACATCATACCGCACGAAAAGCATTTCTTCGACATCCCGCTCGCCCGATTTTTTGTAAGAAGGCAGAGCGGGATCGTTACACTCAGCCACTCCGTGGAGCAGGAACTTCATCAGATCTGCCCGGAAGCCAAAAGCCTGACCATTCCTCACCCGCTCTACTCAAACTTCGGGGAGAGGACAGATACCCTTGAAGCCAGGAAAAAGCTGGGCATGAGGGGGTCTGATGAGGAAATCCTCAGCCGCAAGGTACTGCTATTCTTCGGGCTCATAAGAGATTACAAAGGACTCGACCTGCTTCTTGAAGCCATGCCTCTGCTGGATGGTTCCTACACCCTGGTAGTTGCCGGAGAAAACTACGGAAGCTTTGAAAAATACAGCCAGATCATAAATTCCGAACGATTTGCCCCCGTCAGGAACAATCTCATACTCGTAAACAGGTACATACCGGACGGTGAGGTAAAAGTGTTTTTCAGCGCGGCGGATGTAAGTGTGCTCCCTTACCGCTCTGCAACCCAAAGCGGTATCAGTTCCATTTCCTGGAACTTTGACGTGCCTCTGATAACCACGCCGGTAGGAGGGCTGGTGGAAAGCGTCGGTCAGGCCGGAACAGGAATGCTTACAGAATCCGTCTCCGCAAAGGGAGTTGCCGACGCCGTGAAAAAATACTTTGCAGAAAACAAGAAAGAAGAGTATCTTTACAACATATCCCGCCTCAAGAGAGAACTCAGTTGGGAAACTTTCGCCGATAAACTTGAAACTTTTGTAAACACATTATAACAATATGGATTCCATAGTAAAAACCGATTTCGATTTCAGTGGCCTTACCGGAAAGTACACAGGAAAGGTCAGAGATGTTTACTTCATCAAAGAGAAGTATATGGTTATGGTTGCAACGGACAGGATTTCAGCCTTTGATGTTGTACTTCCCCGTGGAATACCGTACAAAGGGCAGGTTCTCAACCAGATTGCCTCAAAATTCCTGGACTCTACCCAAGACATAGTCCGCAACTGGAAGATCGCATGCCCGGATCCGATGGTCACTGTAGGTTACAAGTGCCAGCCTCTGCCGGTAGAAATGATAGTAAGAGGCTACCTTACAGGAAGTTCCTGGAGGAGTTACAAGGCAGGAGCCAGACAGATTTGCGGAGTGGACATACCGGACGGGATGAGAGAACACCAGAAGTTTGACCATCCTATAGTAACTCCTACTACCAAGGCTGAAATCGGAGGCCATGACCAGGACATATCCAAAGAAGAAATAATAGCCAAGGGTCTGATTCCTGCAGACATTTACGAAAAAGTAGAGCAGGCGGCCCTCAAGCTCTTTGAAAGAGGAACAGAAATCGCCAGGCAGAAAGGCCTGATACTTGTAGATACAAAGTATGAGTTCGGCCTTCTTGACGGTGACATCTGTCTGATGGACGAAATCCACACCCCTGATTCCTCAAGATATTTTTATCTGGACGGGTACCAGGAGAGATTCGACCGGGGAGAAAACCAGAGGCAGCTCTCCAAGGAGTTCGTAAGGGAATGGCTGATGGACAACGGCTTCCAGGGTCAGAAAGGACAGAAGGTGCCGGAAATGACAGACCAGATTGTATCTGGCATTTCTGACAGATACATAGAACTTTACGAAGCTGTTACAGGAGAAAGGTTCTCCAAGCGTCCGTACGGGGAGAACATTTTTGAAAGCATGGAGGAAAACATAAAGAACATGCTTGCAAGACTTCTCTGACGCTTCCGGATATATTTTTGAACTTTAGACAACTTGTTATGAAAAACTATCTGAGATATTTCTGCCTCCGCCTTGTTGCCGCCGCTTTCCTGGCATCAGTTCCGGCCTATGCCTTTTCGCAGGTAAAGATCACTGTATCAGACCAGATCGTAAGTGTCAAAGGGGAGAAAATGTATGTCCACAACGTAAAGAAAGGAGAAACCATATATTCCATCTGCAAGGCCTACAAGATTACCGCGGATGAACTTCAGAGACACAACACCGTCATCAGCGCAGGACTGAAAGAGGGCCAGATTCTTTATATACCGGTATCAGGCCTACGGAAGTCAGATGGACAGGACTCAGAAAAACAGCAGGTTGCACCATCAGGCAATGAAAACCGGCAAGTCGTTCCGGCAGGGAATGAAAACCAGCCTTCAGAGATCCTTAAAAAATATGACACGGACAACTACATCAGTCACAAGGTGAGACTGCTGGAAAACCTGGACGACATCGCTGAGAAATATGGAGTGGAAAAAGAGGCTATAATGGCTTTCAACGGCCTCAAATCAGAGAAACTGAGGAAAATCAAATGGCTGAATATCCCGATGAGAAAATCCGCTTCACCTTATACCATTGTTTCTGAGAACAATCCGGATACCTTGGATAACAACCGGATATTCACTCAAACGGATACGGTCCTCTCTGCCTCCAGCGACTCTTCAGACACAGCACCTTTCAGGAACTATACGATGCCTGAGATAGACCGCTCCAAAACCAGAGTGGTTGCCTTGCTTCTTCCTCTTAACAACAACGGCAAGGCAAACGCCAACTACATGGATTTCTACAGCGGAGCTTTGATGGCTCTGGAGCAGATAAAATTGTCAGGAGGGAACATAAAGCTCAATGTCCTGGATTATGGAGACAACATTTCTTCAATTGCCCTCAGCGAAAAGATAGAAGAGGCTGACCTTGTCATCGGCCCTATCAGATACGAAGCCCTTAAGGAGATTGTTCCGGTTGCAAACAGGCTGAAGATACCGGTCGTCTCCCCTTTGGACGCCGCTGCTGATTCTCTTCTTCCAGAGTGTCCTTATCTTTTCCAGGCTGCCCTTTCTCCAAGAAGGCAGATGGAAGCTCTGGCGGATATGGTAATCCAGGAATCAGCCAAGGCTCCAAACCCAAACATAATAATAGTTTACAGCCCATCCAGCAAAGACGCGCCAGGAGCGGAGATGCTGAAGGAGATTCTGGAAGAAAAAGGAGCCAGTATAACTTCCTGCGGCGGAACCGCTTCTCTTTCCGCCATCAGGAACAATATGGACAACATAGTCATTGTCCAGTCCTACACCGAAGGGCTTACTGCAGAGATCCTCAGACAGATAGACATCAAGATGGTTCCGCCTGAGAGGATGACCCTTTTCGGAACTCCTAAATGGAAAGGTTTCGAGGCTCTGGACATGAACCTGTATTTCAAGTACAACACCAAGATTTGCATGCCTTACAACGTGGACCTCAACAGAGAAGATGTAAGGCAGTTCATCCGTGCCTACAGGTCTTTGTACGGTTGTGAGCCAAGAGCCAACGCATTCAGCGGCTACGACATAGTCTATTTCTTCTGCAAGAGCGCTATAGGAGGCCTGAGGGAATGTGCCGAGTATCCGGACAACAACATAGCAACCGGCTATATGGAACAAAATCTGCTGCAACTGGACTTGCTGCAGCAGAAATTCAAATTTGTCCGCAACCCTGAAGGAGGTTATGTAAACACTGCGGCTACAAAGATTTCCTTCAATCCGGACTATACGGTGACAACGGAAAACTAAAATTCTCCCCTTTCTATATCCTTGAAATAGTTTACGGTTCCGACCTTCAGCTCAACGGTTGCGGCATCGTCACATACTATTATGCCCTTCTTGTGCATCTGAAGTATGCTTACAGTCCACATCTGGCTGATTCCTTCCTCAATGGCATGGCGCAGAGCCCTTGCCTTGTTGTGACCGTTTACAAGAATCATGACTTCCTGGGCATCCATGATTGTTCCCACGCCAACTGTAAGAGCGGTCTTAGGGACAAGGTTGATGTCGTTGTTGAAGAATCTGGAATTGGCTATGATCGTGTCAGTGGTCAGATATTTCAGACGGGTACGGGAAGTCAGGGAAGAACCAGGCTCGTTGAAAGCAATGTGGCCGTCCGGTCCTATACCGCCCATGAACAGGTTGATTCCACCGTAAGACTTGATCTTGTCCTCATACCTCTGACATTCAGCCAGAAGATCCTTGGCGTTCCCGTCCAGGATGTTTATGTTCTCGGCAGGAATGTCTATGTGGCGGAAAAAATTCTCCCTCATGAAAGTATGATAACTTTCAGGATGGTTTTCAGGGATGCCGACATATTCATCCATGTTGAAAGTGACTACATTCTTGAAAGAGATCTTGCCTTCCCTGTACAAGTTTACAAGTTCCTTGTAAGTGCCGATTGGAGTTGATCCGGTAGGAAGTCCCAATACAAACGGACGTTCTTCTGTAGGTTTGAAGTCTGTGATCCTTTTCAAAATCAGAGACGCAGCCCATTTGGACATGTCCGCATAAGATTTCTGAATAATCAATCTCATAATATATCAGTTTTAAAAAATTTCAGTTTTTGGTATCAAGCAGAACCTTTGCGTTCTCTATAGCCTGAGCCGTGGTCTTCTCGCCACTCAAAAGACGGGCTATCTCCATAATCCTTTGTTCATGGTCCAGGAATTTCAAGTGGACCGTATTGCGGCCATCCGCTCCCATCCCCTTGAACACAAGCAGGTGCGCGTTCCCCTTGCTTGCAACTTGTGGAAGATGGGTTATAGCTATTACCTGCATATTCTTCCCCATTTTCATAATCTGCTCTCCCATTTTATGGGCCACGCTGCCGGACACTCCTACATCAATCTCATCAAAGAACATCGTAGGCATCTTCATGTAAGATGCCATAAGGCTTTTGATGCAAAGCATGATGCGAGATTGTTCACCGCCGCTTGCAACTTTGTGAAGTTCCACCATCTTTTCCCTCGGATTGGCAGAAAACATCAGCTGCGGATTGTCGGCCCCGTCAGGTGTAAAGTCTCCAGACGCCACCACTTCCACAGAGAGCTGAGCCTGAGGCATCTCGAGGTTTCGTATGCTGGAAATGAGAACCTTTTGGATTTTCTTGCAGGCTTCTGCCCTCTTTCTTGAAAGTTCAGAAGCTATCTCCCCTCTTTTGTTTTTGTGCTCAGCGATGCTCTTTTCTATCTTGCCTTTCCTTTCAACAAGGCCCTCTACACCCGCTACAGATGTCTTAAGTTCGTCCCTCAGAGATATGAGGGAAGATATATCGCGGAGAGAAAATCTCCTCATCAGAGAATACAGAAGGTCCAAGCGTTCTTCTATCTGTCTGAGCCTCTGCGGAGAAGAAGATATGTTCTCTGAATAACGCTGAAGGTCAGAGGCAATGTCGCGACATTCTATCCTGCAACTTTCCAGCCTTGATGCCAGACTGTCGAAACCAGGCACTATCGACGATATCTTTTCTGCGCAACGGGAAGCTTCCCTTAAATCGTGGGCTGCAGAACCTTCATCTCCGTCCAGCAAAGAAACTGCATTAAGCGCTGTTTCCTTGAGCAACTGAGCGTTTTCCAGCTGTTTCTGTTCTTGTTCAAGCTCCTCAAGCTCTCCTTCTTTCAAAGAAGCTTCTTCAAGTTTCCTGAAATCTTCAGATTTTGAAGAAGCCTCACTTTCGGCTTTGCTTATTTCCCGGATAATGTCTTCAAGTTCAGACTCAGCTTCATTTACAGCTTCATGTTCAGCCTTATAGAGAGAAAGAAGGTCTGAATTTGAACAGTAACCGTCTATCATTCCCAACTGGAAATTCCGGTTTCCCAGAAGAAGGTTGCTGTTCTGGGCATGGATATCCAGAAGCTGCAACGCCAACTCCCCCATCCTGGCAGCGGGAACAGGCTCATCATCAATGAAGAAACGGGAACGCAAAGAAGGAGATATCACCCTCCTTAAAATTGTTTGACCGCATTCAGACGAGAATACGGCCTCAACTACACAGTTCTTTTTGTCATCGCGGAGGACTGACGGTTCGACCTTGCCTCCTGACAAAAGAGAAACGGCGCCAAGCAAAATGGATTTACCGGCACCTGTCTCTCCTGTTATGATTACCAGGCCATCGGGGAATTCGATGTCCAGGTTCTCTATGAGAGCATAATTCTGTATAGTTAACCTTTCAAGCACTAAGATTCAATCTTGCGCCAATATATTTCACCGTCCTGGAATTCCTTGATGGCGGTCAGGGTAGGTTTTGGAAGTTTCTCGTAGTGGCGGGAAATTTCTATCTGCTCCCTGTTCTCATAAGTCTCCTCAAGGGTGTCGGCTACGTTGCTCTGTGAAAATTCCTCAAGCTTGTCTGAAAGTTCCTTCTTCAGGGCGGCTGCTATCTGGTTGGCTCTCTTGGCAATTATAACGACGGATTCGTAAATGTTTCCTGTCGGCTCGGACAGTTTGATGATGTCTCTTGTGATTGTGTTGTCCGGAACCTTTGTCATTTTCTTCTCTTCCATATATGATTTATTGATTTTTGTTATCGTCCTGTTTCTTTTCCTTTTCTTCCTTGGCTTTTGCCTTGGCCTGCTCGTAGATCTTCATGGCCTCAGCCCTTTCCTGACGTTCCTTGCGCCTCTGGTTCTGTTTCTGGGTACCGGAAGTCTCTTCATTGACCTTCCTTGCCACGGCACTGCGGCTCTCAGCTTCTTTGACAGCCTTCTTGGCTTCCTTTATAGCGCGTTTGGTGTTCTTCCTGTCTGCCCTTATATTCTTCTTGCTCGCAGCCCCGTCGGGAGTCACCGCATCTATCTTGGCCACTTCAGCGGCAGCTGCCACTTGAGCGGAATCCAAACCTCCCTTCAGACCTACATACTTCTGCGCCCTTATGAACATCTGGTCAAGCTCCTTGCGTTCACTTACCCTCGGATACTCACCGATGAAATTGTAATAATCGTCGATGAAGGTCATGTATCTTTCCTTCTGTTTCTCCCTGATACTGTTGAAAGCATATTTGTAGGATGACATCGCTGTGTAATACAGGATTTCCTCACGGTACCTGTTGTCTGAATTGTCTCTGAGCACGGACTTCAGGGCATAATGTGAAGACTTGTAGTCTTTCATCGTATAGTAGAGCTTTGCGCTTTCATAAGCCTTGCGGTCCAGCCTTTCGCCAAATTCGTCCATCATAGCCTTGCAGACATCATAGTACTCGCTGCTTGGATTGTCATACATGAATTCGGCAATGGTAGCCATGGCTTTCTGAGTAGGAACCTGATCCAGTTCCCAGCGGTAGGTTCCCTCATACAGACACTTGATCCTCAAGAATTTTGCCTCTTCGCTCATTGCGCTTCTAGGGAAAACTTCCAGGAACTTGTTGAAGTTAGCCTCGGCGGTTATGTAGTCCCCGTAACGGTAATTGCTCATGGCGTTGTAGAACTGAACGCTGTCCTCCTTGTCTGTCCCCTGTGAAAGGAAAAGCATGCTCTCAAAAAGAGATGCAGCCTTGCGGAATTTGCCGTTGTTGTAAAAATACATGGCTCCTCTGAACCTTTCTTCCAGATCCTGTGTACGGAACAAAGATTCGTAGTAGCTCTTGCAAGCGGAAAGCGCAAAAACCAACAGAAACAAAACTGCTGTAACTTTTATTTTTTTCATCCTCTTCTTTTATTGGCCTTGCAGGAAACGGTCTGCCTCAATGGCAGCCCTGCAACCTGATGCAGCGGCCGTAATAGCTTGTTTATAATGTACATCCATGACATCGCCTGCAGCAAAAACGCCAGGGATATTGGTTCTTGGAGAGTCCGGTTCTGTAATTATGTAACCGTCCTTGTCTGTCTTTACCCAAGGAGCAAACACTTCTGAATTCGGATGGTGACCTACGGCAAGGAACACTCCTGAAACAGGAACCGTCCTAATATCTCCGCTGATCTTATCTTCAATCTTTATGCCACTGACTCCCTTCAGGTCACCGACAACTTCCTTCGGAAGGCTGTTCCAGAGAACTTCTATGTTTTCTTTTGAGGCAACTTTCTGCTGCATTGCCTTTGAAGCCCTCATCTGGTCCCTGCGGACAATCATATAAACCTTGCGGCACATTCCTGCCAGGTAAACCGCCTCTTCGCAGGCTGTGTCACCTCCGCCGATAACAGCAACATCCTGTTTGCGGTAAAAGAAACCGTCACAGGTTGCGCATGCACTTACACCGCTCCCCCTTAATTCCTGTTCCCCAGGTATTCCGAGGTACTTGGCACTGGCACCTGTTGCAATTATCAAAGTATCAGCCTCCACGGTGAGATTACCGTCTATAGTGGCTTTGAACGGGCGGGAAGAAAGGTCGCAGGAAGTAATTGTTCCTGTACGGATCTCGGCCCCTACCCTCTCAGCCTGCCTGCGCATGTTGTCAACCAGTACGGTCCCGTCTATCCCCTCAGGAAATCCCGGGAAATTCTCCACCACGGTAGTTGTCGTAAGCTGCCCGCCAAGCTCCATCCCGCTGTAAATGACAGGAGCCTGGTTTGCCCTTGCGGCATAAATCGCTGCCGTATAACCGGCCGGACCGCTACCGGCAATAAGAACCTTGATTCTCTCCATAATCCTCCGAATATAGTTAGCTTGCAAATTTAGTAAATCTGTCGCGAATATGAAACACCAGTCTCTGCATCCATACAAGCAGAAGGGACAAAGCCCATCTTGAAAGCAGGATCACCCACCATATCCCGCCCACAGAAACAAACAGGACCAGGTCTTCTATATTGCTGTGGGAAATGCAGATATGTGTATTGAGCAGCTGGATGTCCCGATCTGAAATCCTGCCTTTTTCCTTCTCCTGGAACATTACGGCGGCTCCGTACGCAAGGCCCAATGTGTTGGCCACAATCCAAAGGAAAGACGTGTCTGAAGGCAGCCCGAAAAGCTTGAGCGGCCAGCGGATGACATCCGTCAGGACCTTCATTATCCCGAACTCGTTGAGTATCTGCTGGATGACGGAAAGAAGAAGAATCAGAACGCTCATCTTCAGGCAAAGCTTCAGCAGAGAAAGAGCCCAAGGGCCTATGCTGGAGGCCAGGGTAATCTGCTCGGCCTCCACCTGTCCGATTGTTCCCTGCGCCTCGTAGGGAAGTATCCTGTTCAGCACAAAAGCCAGCAGCAGCCCCCCGAAAGTCCTTTCCAGGACTATCCACACGGCAGACGAACCGGTTTTTTTCTGGACAGCCGTCTCCACTATCATGTTGTGGGAACAAAGGACCAGCACTGCCAGGATTGTCACGCTCCTTGCGCTCAAGTTCAACGATGCAGAAGCCGCTATCGCTGAATAGACATTTACAAAATAACCGCTCACATAAGCAAGCGAAGCTTCTCCCGGCAGGCCGATGAAACTCATCACGGGCTCAAGGCTGCGGCTGATCCAGGGAAGAGCCCCCGTCAGACGCAGGATGTAAATGACAACAGAAACCGTGGCAGTGATCCTTATCACCCACCACATAGTTTTCAACGCCCCGGGAAGGGCTTCTTTAACACAAGAGGAAAGCCTCCCGCCGAAACTTTTGGCAGATGGCTTTCCGGGAACTTTTTCTTCCAATGGAATATCAGGTTTTCGCCGGCGCACGGTCAAATGCCTTCAGGCCTCTTGTCCTGATGCCGGCAACTCTGGTTTCAATAATTTTCTCCTTTAACCTCAAAGTAGGCCTGAGGATGCTGGCAGGCAGGGCACTCCTTTGGAGCGTTCTTTCCGCGGAACACATATCCGCAGTTGCGGCACTTCCATACGACAACCTCGTCTTTTTCAAACACCTTGCCGCTCTTGAGGTTCTTCAGAAGGGCACGGTATCTCTTCTCGTGAGCCTTCTCGGCGACGGCTATCTCCTTGAAGCACTTTGCTATCTCAGGAAAGCCCTCTTCCTTTGCAACAGCTGCGAATTCAGGATATACCGTCTTCCACTCCTCGAGTTCTCCGTCTGCTGCAGCCTTAAGGTTGTCAGCTGTCGAGCCGATGACTCCGGCAGGGAAAGATGCTGTGATCTCAACCATTCCTCCCTCCAGGAACTTGAAGAATTTCTTGGCGTGCTCCTTCTCGTTGTCAGCAGTCTCGGTGAAGAATGCGCTGATCTGCTCATAACCCTCTTTCTTTGCGGCACTTGCAAAGAAGGTATAACGGTTTCTGGCCTGGCTCTCGCCCGCGAAAGCGCAGAGCAGGTTCTTTTCAGTCTTGGTACCTTTCAAACTTTTCATAAGTGTATTGTTGTAAAAAAATTCTCAGCGATAAAACCATACTTGAGCCCCTCTTCCGGTACATATTCACCCTTCTCTCAAGTACCGTGCAAATTTATGAAAAACTACACAATGAGTGCGCATTTTTGCCCTTAAACGCTACTGACCTCTTCATTTTTTCTTGGTCGGGAGCAGAGAATGATTATGAACACCGCGGCAAAAACCAGCAGCATCCCGGTCAGGGAATTCAGGGTGAACCTCTCGCCGAAGAAAACCACGCCGTTGAGAACGGCCACCAAAGGTTCCATGCAGCCAAGGATTGCAGTGATTGTGGAACCTGCCATCTGGATGGCATAGATCAGGGCAAAGTCGCTGACCAATGTAGGGATAATTGCAAGTGCCAGAGCATAAGCCCACTGCTGCCCCGTAGCAAGAGGAGTGAAGTGCGCCCCCTTGACCAGCACATTCACAAAGAATATCACGGCCGAGAAGAAAAGTACCAGGAAAGTCTGCTTCATCCCGTTCATTTTCATCACGACCGGAGTACGGTTCACTCCAACTATGTATGTCGGGTAAGTTATGACAGTCACCATAACAAGCAGGAAGCCCGTCAGGGAGATCTTTTCTCCCGACACTCCTCCCGACAGGAAGAAAACTCCGGCAATTCCTGCCATTATCGCGATGATCTTCCACAATGAAACCTTCTCCTTGAAAAGCAGTATCATGGCAAGAGCCACCACCACCGGATAGAAGAAATGGATGGTTGTTGCCGTACCGCTTGAGATGTATTTATAAGATGCTGTAAGGAAGAAACTTGTGGCAGCATAGAATATGGACAGCAGCCCCATTGCAAGAATTTCCTTTCCGGTACATCTGAGACTCACGCCCTTGATCTTGCATATTATCCACATGAAGAAAGAAGCCAGGGCAAAGCGGTAGAAGCACAGGCTGTCCAGCTCTATTCCGCTCCCCAGAAGCGGAATGGAAAACAGCGGTATGAAACCGAACGTCGCGCTTGCCAGCATAGCCAGCAGAAGACCCTTGAATTTCTTCATCACCTAAAATTTGAGAGCGCAAATATAGCCGATTCTGAGTATATTTGTTTTTTGTAAAACTCAAAAAAAATGAAGACAGACAAGACACTTGGAGTATTGGGCGGTATGGGCCCCGCCGCTACAGCTGATTTTCTTATGCTGCTGGCTAAGAAAGACCCTGCAGAATGCGATCAGGAGCATCCGAGAATGATTGTATATGAATATACTGAAACTCCGGACAGGACAACCTACCTCCTTGGCAAAGGCCCGGATCCACGCCGTTACCTAAGGGAAGGCCTCGAGACCCTGATCGGCTGGGGAGCAGACTACCTGTGCGTAACCTGCAACACGGCCCATTATTTCATAGACGAATTCCGCAGCGAACTTTCAAAGCCCGTAATCCATATAATTGACGAGACCATCCGCAAAGTCAGCAAGGTATCTCCAAACGGAGCCTGGCTGACGGCCACCCTGGGCACGATGAAAACCGGCCTGTACCAAAGACACGCCAAAGACAGCGGTTACAACTTTGACATAGCGGACTACCAGACACAGGTGGATATCCACGACGTGACGGACCTTGTGAAGGCAGGAAAGATCGAGGAAGCCGGAAAGAAGTTCCGCCCTATCATAGAAGGTCTGTGGAAGATAAAGGAGCAGCCTATAGTTGGAGCCTGCACCGAGATTCCTATCGCCTATGCCGCCACAGGACTGGATCCAAAGATGCACATAAGCAGCCTGGATGCCTTGGCAGACGGCTGCGTAAGAGAACTTTACGGAGTGGAGTTGTACTAAAAGACTGTTATCGCGATGAAAAAAATTAAGATTGCTCTTCCTTGGCAGATACTCATAGGTCTTCTGCTCGGTGCAATGTTCGGGATTACCCTTCCGCAATATGCAGGATACATAGACTGGGCCGGACAGATTTTCCTCAGGGCCCTGAAGATGATCATCATACCTCTGGTATTCACGTCCCTGGTGGTGGGTGTCGCCAGCATCAACTCCTCCAAAGACCTTGGCCGAATAGCAGGAAAGACCATGCTCTACTACCTGGCCACCACAGCCATAGCAATAGCTATAGGCCTGGTGCTCGTGAACCTTGTCAGGCCCGGAGTAGGAGCCAACCTGCCTATGCCGGAGAACGTTGACCTTTCCACTGTGGGCAAGAGCCAGACCTCCTTCATGGACCAGATCATCCACATAGTTCCGGACAACATCTTCAAGGAGATGAGCGCAGGCAACATCCTCCCTGTCATTTTCTTCGCGATAATCTTCGGCTTCTTCATTACAAGGAGCGCTGAAAAGACCAAGACCACCCTGCTGGACCTCTGCAACTCCATTAACGAGGTGATAATGAAGATCACGATGTTCATAATCAAGCTGGCCCCTTATGGAGTTTTCGCTATCGTTTCCAACATGCTTGCCAAGCAGATAAACGCTGGAAACGATATTCTCGACCTGGTGCAGTCTCTCGGCATCTATCTGCTTGTGGTATGGGCCGGAATGTTGATTCAGTTCTTCGGAGTGCTGCCGGCAGGAGTGTTCTTCCTCGGAAGAGAGCATCCTTACCGCCACATGAAGAAGATGTCCACCGCCATACTGACAGCCTTTTCCACCTGCTCTTCCGGAGCCGCCCTTCCTATTTCTATGAGAGACAGTGAGGCCAAATGCGGCATCTCAAACAAGATAACGAGCTTCGTGCTTCCTCTGGGAGCCACTGTCAACATGAACGGAACTGCCCTTTATGAAGGAGTTACCGTACTTTTCATAGCACAGGTTTATGGTATAGAAATGTCTATTGTACAGCAACTGATTGTGCTTGGGACAGTTATGCTTTCTGCAATAGGCACGGCCGGCATTCCTATGGCCGGATTCGTGATGCTGTCCATAGCCCTGAGCGTGGCAGGACTTCCTCTTGAGGCGATGGGCCTGGTTCTTGCAATAGACCAGCTGTGCGATATGCCGAGGACAGCTACCAATTCCTACGGAGATGCTTGCGGAGCGGTAATCATAGCCAAGAGCGAAGGCGAGAAACTGACAATATAAGATTAAGCGATATATGAAAAGACTGTTTGCAGCGGCTGCGCTAGTACTGGCAGCATCGCTGAGCCTCCTGGGCCAGCCATACACCGGCCCTCAGACCAGCAAGGTCTATTCCGTCTCTGACTGGGAGCAGGTGCAAGCCAACCCTGACCTGGTGCTCTCCGATTACCAGCCATACCCCATCCTGGACCAGAACCCCGCCTCCATACCGGCTCTGACCAAAGCTCCAAAAGGCTACAGGC
Source organism: uncultured Bacteroidales bacterium (assembly GCA_900316795.1). Lineage (GTDB taxonomy): Bacteria > Bacteroidota > Bacteroidia > Bacteroidales > UBA932 > Egerieousia. Next base: position 160,241 of record ONEF01000003.1, read on the forward strand.
CGTTCTACATCAGCCACTACGGAAGACACGGCTCAAGGTGGCTCATCAGCACTGCCACATACACAAGACCGGTAGCCTTCCTGAAGAAGGCAAAGACGGAGGGCAAACTCACTCCTCTGGGAGAAGACGTGCTCGCAAGGCTGGAGAAAGTTGAACTGGCAGTCAGAGGCCGCTACGGAGAACTCACCAGTCTGGGAGCGGAGCAGCATCGCCAGATTGCCGGGAGGATGTTCAGAAACTTTCCCCGAGTGTTCAAGGGAGATGTGGAGATAGACGCAAAGTCCACGGTAATAATCCGCTGCATACTCAGCATGGAGTCTTTCTGCATGAGACTCAAGGAACTGAATCCGAGGCTCCGTATAACCAACGATGCCTCCAACCACGATATGTACTACATGAACAACCAGGACCCTGACAAGTTCTTCAGCAACATAACATCAGACCCAAAGAACGCGGAGATTCTGGAGGAATACAAGAACAGGATATTCAAGACAGACCGCCTTGTTACATCTTTGGTCAAGGACACCTCCTGGTTCAAAACCTACAACGAGAAATTTGCTTTCAAGGACAACCCTGAGAAACTTCCGAAGTACACTGCATCAGGACTGTTCTACGATGTAACTGAACTTTGCATCAGCCTGCCTAACACAGACCTGGATGTCAGCCTGATGGATGTGGTATCCCTCGAAGACATGCACCAGCTCAACCTCTACCGCAATCTGGGCTCCTACAGATATGCCGGTTTCTGCGATATGGGTCAAAAAGTCACTCCTTACCGTCAGACCTACCTTCTGAAGAACATTCTCGAGACGGCAGACCGGCAAATTGCCAAGGTCGGAACAGATGGAAAGAAGAGCGCCGGAGCCACTCTGCGATTCGGGCACGACTCCAACCTGATGCCGCTGTGCTCCCTGATGGACATAGACGGAGCCGGAGTCTATGAGCCGGACAATGACAATGTTGCCAATGTCTGGAACATGGAGCATTACATTCCGAAGGCAGGAAACCTGCAATTCGTCTTCTACGGCAAGAAAGGCTCTCCTGTGCTGGTCAAGGTCCTTCTCAACGAGCATGAGGCAACACTCCCCGTAGAAACGGACAAGTTTCCATATTATGAGTGGAACAAGGTCAAAGCCTTCTACCAGAACATTCTCGACAATTCACCTATAAAGGAAAGATTCCAGTAGAATCTGGAGGAAACCTAAACTTTATCGCGATAAAAAAACAAATGTCATGAAAAGGATTATTGCAACAATTGCCCTCACGCTCTCCATAAGTTGGTGGAGCATCGCCCTTGCCCAGGAGAACACTACTGAAACCAATGCCCCCAAGGACACGCTGAACATAAATTTCCTCAAGCATACCGACCCTGGAGATATCCTGCCTTTCAAGTACATCTACCAGAGAGCCAAGATCAGCACGGACACAACCATAACCTGCGCCGTTTCCAAGGACATAGAGATGGAAATCCTGGAAAACAACAAAGAAGACGAATATGTGGTTGCCAAAATCACCCAGTCCGGCTACAAAAAAAACGGGAAAGAAAGCCTGTCTCCTGATTATTACAGGGTGAATTATGTTGCAGAGTCTCTGCCTGTAGAAATTACCATCGACTATGACGGGACCATGTATGGAGCATCAGACTCTTTGGTTTCCAGAGCTATACGCAACCTGCACTTTGTTTCTGACACCCTCAGCAAAAGCCCGGCTAACGTCAATGGAGCTTCCAGGGAAGAAATCTTTGAAGCTTTTTCATACATTGCAGACACAGCCTATGTGATGAGAGACTTTGTCACGGACCTTTCCAACCTCTTCTTCGCCGGAATTTACCAATTGGCCGAAAACGAAAGCTACTCAACAACAGACAGTCTGCTCTGCAATATAGACAACAAGAAACACCCGGTCATAACAACCTTCGGATGGGATCAGGAGGCGTCCGAGGAAAACGACCAGCTCAAGCCGTTTTATGTGATAAGGTTATTCAGCGCCAAGGATCCTATGCTCTTCATAGAGGAATTTGATTCCGAAGTCAGTGAAGATGATGCCAAGAAGCTGATTGAAAAATACGGCAGGAGACTGCTCCACGTCAGTGAGACCACTATACTGGCAGACAAGGCGATGGGAATCCCTGTCATGGTAGAGACCGATATCGTTGACGGATTCTACGAGAAACTAGGAGACGACTACATAAGCCTGGCCAAAATCATAATAGCCCTGGACTACGAAAAGCTGATGGCTATGCAAGACGGGGACGAAGATGAGGAAGACGAGGATGACGGCGAAACCCGATACGATGACTACGGCTTCATAAAAGTCAAGTAGGCAGGAACAAAAAAAGAGACTCGTTTGAGTCTCTTTTTTTGTGGTGTCACCGGGAATCGAACCAGGGACACAAGGATTTTCAGTCCTTTGCTCTACCAACTGAGCTATGACACCATCGGTTTGGGAGTGCAAATATAGAGAATATTTTTAATTTTGCAACTATGGAAGGGCAATTTGTTTTTTATGCTTCTGTCATTATCCCGATAAAGTTCGAGGAGGAGATATTCTATGGCGTAACGGAGGGGATGAGAGAGGTTTCTGCAGGAAGCTGGGTAGAAGTGGATTTTGGGCAGAAATCTTTTCAGGGGGTTGTGAAAAGATGCGTCTCCTGGGCCCAGATGCCTCCCAAAAGCAGGGCTATGGAACTTAAACCCCTGAAAAAAGCCCTGGACAAAAAGCCGGTCCTGCTTTCTGAAATCCGTTTCTGGGAAACGATTGCCAGATATTATCTCTGCACTACGGGTGAGGTGTTCAAGGCCGCATACCCAATCCTTACCATAAGGCAGCAGGAAGTTTCTTCCCACAAAAAAGCCGAAGACGTAATAAAAGCCATAAAAGAAGAGGAGCAAGAGAGACTCAAGCTCAGGAGCGGCGGAGAAGAAGACCTGATCCTTTTGTCCGAAGCCCAGAAAAAAGCCTATGAAGAAATCTTGGAAAAGATTGAAACCAAGACCATCCTGCTGGAAGGAGTTACCGGGAGCGGGAAGACTGAAATCTACATAAAGCTTATAGACAAATACCTTTCTCTGGGAAAAGACGTGCTTTACCTTGTGCCGGAAATAGCTATGGGGAACCATCTGCACCAAAGGCTCAAAAACCGTTACGGAGAACAGCTTCTGGTCTTCCATTCTTCGGTAACCCAGGCGAACAAGAAACTTGTGAGAGATGTATTGACATACAACAATCCGGAAGGCGGGAAAAGGCCGCCCGTGGTCGTGCTCGGAACAAGGTCTTCAGTGTTCCTCCCGATGGAAAACCTTGGACTGGTGGTAATTGACGAGGAACACGACCCAAGTTTCAAGCAGGATGACCCTGCCCCGCGTTACAACGGCAGAGACGCGGCCTCCCTGCTTGCCCAGATGCTTGGGGCCAAAGTCCTGATGGGCAGTGCAACTCCTTCATTTGAAAGTCTATATAACTGCTTTACAAGAAAGTTTGCCAGAGTCGCTCTGTCAGAAAAGTATTTCAAGGCCCCGCCTCCTGAAGTTACCGTGATAGATACCATCTGGACAAGGAAAAGCCACCAGATGAAAGGCAGTTTCTCCCAGCAGTTGATAAATCTGATAGAAAAGACTGTCGCTGAGAAAAAACAGGTGCTTGTATTCCGCAACATACGTTCCTATTCTCCTGTGGTCCAATGCTCCAGCTGCGGTGAGCCTCTCAGGTGCCCTCACTGCAACGTGCCTCTGAGCTACCACCGCTATGACAATTCCCTAAGGTGCCACTGGTGCGAGTACAAGGCCCCCTATTCTCCCGTATGCCCATCCTGCAAGGAACAGGCGCTGGAACTAAAAGGAGCCGGCACCGAAAAAATCGAGGAGGAACTCAAGGAACTGTTCCCTTCTGCCTCAATAGCGCGCTATGATGCAGACATAGCCCAAAGCAAGAAAGAGAGCCAAAAGGTCCTCAGCGATTTTGCCTCCGGCAAGACAGACATACTGGTAGGCACGCAGATGACGAGCAAAGGGTTTGACTTTGAAAACCTTGCCCTTGTGGCCGTAATCCAGGCAGACACCATACTGTCACAGCAGGATTTCAGGGCTGACGAAAAATCCATGCAACTTTTCATACAGCTTCTGGGAAGGAGCGGAAGGAGAACCACCAAAGGACACCTTGTCATACAGACCAACCAGAAAAACCATCCTGTCATAAAGGAAATTGAAGAGATGGCCAAAAGGCTGGCCTGGGAATACGAGACAGGGACTCCTAACGCAGCCAACTCCGACGAGAGACCTGAAGGAAACATGATGGCTGAAAGGAGCATGTACTGTTTCCCTCCATTCGTGCGGCTTGTGAACATCACTCTCAGGCACAAGAACTACCACAGGCTGGAAACTGCCTCAAACTCCCTGGCCCATGTACTGAAGAATTCCCGTTCTTTCTCGGCGATAGAGATAAGCGGCCCCTTCCCTCCAAGGATGGAAAAACTCCGCGATGAATACCAGATGTGCATTTCCGTCAAGTTTGCAAAGGACAAAAACCTCCAGGCAAACAAGGACGCCTTGAAGAAAGTGATTGATCTTGTGAAAGTACCTGTGCAGGTGATCTTAGATGTCGATCCCGCCTGACATCTTATAAGAGGACCCCACAACTACCTTTATGCTCTTCGGAACCAAGGCGAACTTGAACGGAGAAGTACCTACCGCCTCTCCGTCTATCTCGATCCTGGTTTCAGGATTTGTGGTTATCTCTATCGTACGGCACTGGGTGTAATCCACCTCGGGAAGAGTGTATATCTTGCCTGAATACAGCAACTTGAAATTCCGGATGACTTTCAGTTTAGGTATGTCCTTAATGATTGTAAGGTCCAGAAGGCCGTCGTCAATGGCAGCGTTAGGTGTCTGCTGCATACCTCCTCCGTTGAACCTTCCGATACCGACTGCCCCGGAAAAGACCATTCCGCTATAGAAGGGTTTCCCGTCCACCTTTATGTCAAAGTGATTGTTCCTGAATCTCAGAAGGGTGTTGAAAGTACTTCTCAAATAGAGGTTCTTGCTGTACTTGCCCTCATCTTTGAGATTGTTGTACTTGAGGTTCACTATGGCGTCAAAGCCAAGGCCTGCCACATTTGCCATGTACCTTACATGCGGCACCCTGGTCTCCAGAAACTCTACCCGCCCAACATCCTGAAGCACAGTACGTTTCTGCACGAGAGCTTCAACGGCCTCTGAATAAGTGGAAGAAATTCCGTACATCCTTATCCAGTCATTTCCTGTTCCGGTCGGAATCACGGCCAGGAAAATATCTGTCGTAGGCACGGCTTTCTGTATGAAAATGCCGTTCACCACCTCGTGGATGGTTCCGTCTCCACCTACAGCAACTATGTGACGGTAGCCTTTGTTTATGGCACTGACAGTCAGTTCTATTGCATGAAACTTATGCTCAGTGAACACACAGGTAAACTTCAAACCGCTGTTGTACATCTGGTTCGAAATCACGGGCCAGTCTTTGAGACCTTTCCCGCTTCCCGCCTTGGGATTCACTATCACCATCCAGCTTTCTGTAGTCATAACGGGTACAAAAATAATTCTTTTGTTCTACAAATTAAACTATCTTAAGCACTGAACAGAGCTTTGTGTAAATAAACAAATAACCAGTAATCTGATTTTTTTGCTATTTTTGTTGGGTTATGCAAAATAATATGGGAAAAGTTATTTCTATAGCAAATCAGAAAGGCGGAGTGGGCAAGACCACAACCGCAATAAACCTGGCTGCATCGCTGGCCGTGCTGGAGAAGAAGACGCTGCTGATAGATGCGGATCCTCAGGCAAATGCCACTTCCGGACTGAACTTCAATCCCAATTCCACAGATAAGAAAACAATTTATGAAGTACTTGTAGGAATAAGGGATATTGAAGAAATACTGCTCGAGACAGAGATCAAGAACCTCAGCGTGGCTCCGTCTCACATCAACCTTGCCGGAGCCGAAATAGAGCTCGTGGAAAACATAGACTCAATTGAAGAGAGGGCAAAGCAGCTCAAGAAAGCCATTTCAGGCATCAGAGAGAAGTTTGATTACATAATCATAGACTGCGCGCCATCCCTGGCTACCGTAACCATCAATGCCTTGGTGGCTTCAGATTCGGTGATCATTCCTATCCAGAGCGAGTTCTTTGCACTGGAAGGTCTGGGCAAACTGCTCAACAACATCAAACTTATCCAGGGAGAGCTGAATCCCGACCTTACAATAGAGGGTTTCCTTCTCACGATGTTCGACTCCAGGCTCAGACTGGCAAACCAGGTTGCAGAAGAAGTCAGACGGCACTTCGGAGCTATGGTTTTTGAAACAATCATCAACCGCAACGTAAGGCTCAGCGAAGCTCCAAGCCACGGAAAGCCTGTCATACTGTATGATGCAATGAGCAATGGCTCTAACAACTACTTAAACCTGGCCAAGGAGGTCATAGCAAAGAACCAGTAATATGTCCAACAAGAACCAGAACAAAGGATTGGGCAGAGGCCTGGATGCCTTGCTTTCAAATGCAGGACAGGACTCCGGCATAAGGCACGACAACTCGTCTTCTCCTCTTACCTCGATAAAAGAAATAGAACTTTCACAGATAATCCCCAACCCGTTCCAGCCTCGCAGCGAATTTGACAGGCAAAAGCTTCAGGAACTGGCGGACTCTATTAAACAGCTGGGTGTAATCCAGCCTATTACGGTCAAGAAGATTTCTGTGGGGCGGTACCAGATCATAAGCGGAGAAAGAAGATTCAGGGCAAGCGGAATCGCAGGCCTGTCCACAATTCCGGCATACGTGAAGGAGGTGGACGAAGACTCCATGCTTGAGATGGCCCTGGTTGAGAATATACAGAGGGAAGACCTGGATGCAATAGACATAGCCATAAGTTTCCAGAGGCTTATAGACGAATGCCATCTTACCCAGGAGGCTCTGAGTCCGAGAGTCGGAAAGAACAGGGCCACAATAGCCAATTACCTGAGACTGCTGAAGCTTCCTCCGAAAATCCAGATGGCTATCAAGAGCGGCGCCTTGACTATGGGCCATGCCAAGGCCATACTGTCAATGGATAAGGAAGATGCCCAAATACGTTTGGCTGAGAGAGTTGTATCTGAAGGACTCTCCGTAAGGGAGACAGAAGCCCTCGCCCAGAAACCAGCCGCCGCAACTCCTAAGAAAGAATCACAACCGGCAGTGGCCGTGCCTCAAGCGGCTCAGTCTGTGGGAGACATATTCGGGAAGTATTTCAGCGGAAAAATATCTGTCAAGCCAAAGCGGAACGGAGGAGACATCGTCCTGCACTATAAAAACCTTGAACAGCTCAACGTTCTCCTGAAAGCCTTAAAGGAACACAATTTGCAGTAAATCTTGCTTGTTAAAGTGAAAATCAGGTTAATCTACATATCAGTTATCGCGATAATTCTTGCAGCCATGCTGCCGGAAAGGGCCGGTGCGCAGTTCCGGGACAACAACAATGCGGCCGGCACGATGAAATCTGCTCTGGACAATATCACAGACACAACTGAATATGAAGTGGACAGCACCTACAGAAGATTTACCATCGGGAGGTTCTTCAAAGGCCTCAAGCATGAAGACACATTGACCATTTCCAATGTGTTTTTCCCTGCAATGATCCTGCCCGGAACCGGTCAGATCTACAATGGAGACTACTGGAAGCTCCCTATAGTCTATGGAACACTTGGAGGATGCATAGGAGGAGCCGCATTGTTCAACAAAAAATGGAAGAAAGACGGCAAGTCTTCTGACAAGAACATACGCAACGTGTTCATCTGGGGGGCTGTGGCCAGTTACTGGGGGCAGCTTACAGACCTTACCGTATCTTTCAAAAGCGACCAGAAACCTCTCCCCGGAAGGGCTTCTTTCTTCTCTTCCCTGGTTCCCGGACTCGGACAGGCCTACAACGGAGATTACTGGCACATCCCTATCTACTACGGAGGGTTCATGATCAGCGGCTACTGCTGGGCCTTCAACCAAAAGCAGTACAAACGCTACCGCAAGATTTACAGAGAGATAGGAGAAGGCACTTACACCGGACACGTGACCGCTGAAAATGCCGTCTGGTTCAGAGACTACTACAGGAGAAACAGAGACTACTCCGTTCTTGCCACAACTTTGATTTACATACTGAATGTCATAGACGCCAATGTGTTTGCACATTTCGCCCACTTCGACATCTCAGATGACATAACTTTCAATGTCCAGCCGGCAGTAATAACCCCGGAAATGCCGCAAACCGGGCTTTACACTTACAACCCGACATACAATTCGGCAAAGTTGGGCTTTGCCATGGACATTACTTTTTAGGAATATAACAGGAAAAAAGTGATATGGAAAAAATGAGAAAGCTCGGATTCTTGGTTATGACGGCTGCTTTTTGTGTGGTTGCCACTTGTCAAGTATCATATTCGCAGACCCGTAAAGAACTTCTCAGAGAGAACCAGAAGCTCAGAAGAGCAATTGACTCCCTCCAGAACCTCATCGGTGAGGAAATAGAAATTTCAGATACTACCACAGCCGGGGACACCATCAATCCAGGCAACATGGGCTTTCTCAATGCTGAACTCTATGACAACCTCACCCCTGGAGACAATCAGGACAGCCTTCTCAGCATATACTATATGCAAAGGCAGATGGCCAACGCTCCGATGCCAGGTGCTGAAGATGTTGAAAACGCTAACTACACTTCAGACATCCCGGATGAAGTTTACATAGAGAACCTCAAGAAGATGAACTCTTTCATCTCTCTCCCTTACAACAACGTGGTCAAGAATTACATCATTCTCTACACGGAGAGAATGAAAAAAAGAGCACCAACCATTTTGGCTCTTTCTTCTTACTACCTGCCTATTTTCGAGAACATATTTGATTCTTACGGACTGCCTAAAGAACTGGCAGCCATGGCAATCATCGAATCTGCGCTGAATCCGTTCGCCGTTTCCAGCGCTAACGCCAAAGGCATGTGGCAATTCATCTATTCGGCTGCAAAACAGTACAACCTCCAGGTGGATTCCTATATCGACGAGAGGTTTGACCCGGAAAAGAGCTGCGACGCTGCGGCGAGATTCCTCAAGGACTCATACACCATCTTCGGAGACTGGGCGCTTGCCATATCTTCATACAACTGTGGCCCGGGCAATGTGAACAAGGCCATAAAGAGAGCCGGAAGCAGGGAGTTCTGGGACATCTACCCTTATCTGCCAAAGGAAACAAGAGGGTACATGCCTTCATTCGTCGGCGCTCTCTATATGCTCAAATATTACCAGAACTACAACATAGTTCCTGACAAGCCTTCAATGCCTGCCCACGTGGATACGTTCATGATTCACAAGAACCTCCACTTTGAGCAGATTTCAGAAGTCATTGGAATTCCTGTCCAGGAAATCCGTGAGCTCAACCCACAGTACCTGCACGATATTATCCCTGGCAACAGCAGCGGGATGATCCTTCGTCTTCCATACAACTACACCGCCTCTTTCATAGACAACGAAAAGACTATCTACAACTACAAAGACAGCATTTTCTTCAATCCTATAGTCTATAACCGCTACAAGGCCAACGAAGATGGCGGCAGCAGGATCTACCACAAGGTAAGAAAAGGGCAGACGCTTTCTTCCATAGCCAAGAGATATGGAGTAACCGTCTCACAGATAAAAGACTGGAACAACATGTCCGCCAAGACAAAGACAGTAAAGACCGGACGCACGCTGATAATTTACAAGAGTGCAGCCGCTTCTGCGTCACAATCTTCTTCCAAGAGTTCCTCCGGCACAAAGACGGCCTCTTCTTCAGGCAAGAGTTCAGGCGGAACCAGGACATATACCGTAAAGAAGGGCGACACCCTTTATGGCATCGCGAAAAAGAACAATATGAGTCTCAACGAACTGCTAAAAATGAACGGGCTTACCGCAAAGTCCACCATTCACGCCGGCAAGAAACTAAAAGTTAAATAGAAACAACAGGAAATATTTGAAACAAATCCCGTCTTTTCTGCAAGGCGGGATTTTTTCTTTTGCGTATATTTACAACCTAAAACATACACACACATACAATTACACTTATGCTGAGAAAAATCAGAGTGACTCTCGCCGTCATCTTCTTCATCCTGATCACACTCTTGTTCCTGGACTTTACAGGTCTGGCCCACAAGTATCTGGGATGGATGGCAAAAATCCAGTTTCTCCCGGCGGTACTTAGCCTCAATGTCATTATCATCTGCGCTTTGGTACTGCTTACCATTGTTTTCGGACGCATCTACTGCTCTGTCATCTGCCCGCTGGGCGTAATGCAAGACATCTTCGGATGGATGGGCAAGAAGGCTAAAAAGAACCGCTACACCTATTCCAAAGCCAAGAACTGGCTCAGGTACACAGTGCTGGGCATATTCATACTGGCTCTTGTTCTGGGCATAGCATCACTTGTCGCCCTGCTTGCACCTTATAGTTCATACGGCAGAATCGCCCAAAACCTGCTCTCCCCGATCTATCTCTGGGGCAACAACGCACTCGCCTACTTCGCCGAAAGGGCAGACAGTTACACATTCTATCACAAAGACGTATGGATAAGGTCCCTGCCTACTTTCATAGTGGCTGTCGCCTCCATCGTGATACTCTTTGTCCTTGCTTTCAGGAACGGCAGGACTTACTGCAACACAATCTGCCCTGTCGGAACCGTATTGGGTACCCTGTCAAGGTTCTCCATCTTCCGCCCTGCAATAGACAAGAGCAAATGCGTAAACTGCAGCCTTTGCGTCAAAAACTGCAAGGCTTCCTGCATAGACATCAAGAACCACAAGATAGACTATTCCAGATGTGTGGTCTGCGGAGACTGCATATCCAAGTGCAAGAAAGATGCAATTTCTTATACTTCAAAAAGATATGCGGAGAATGGCATAAATGAAGGCCAGGAAAAAAGGACCGCAAATACTGAAAAAGTTTCAGAGGAGGGAATGGGCAGAAGGTCATTCATCGCCACGGCATCAGTCCTCGCCGCGTCAGCTGCCGTGGCCAAGGCCCAGGACAAACTCACTGACGGAGGTTTTGCCCCGATTGTACCCAAAGAGGTTATCAAGAGGGAAACAGAAATAGTTCCTCCCGGAGCCGTCGGCCTCGGACATCTAACAAGCCATTGCACAGGATGCCAGCTTTGCGTTGCAGCTTGCCCGAACAAAGTGCTCAGACCATCTTCTGACCTGATGACTCTGATGCAGCCTCGCTCATCCTATGAAAGCGGATTCTGCCGCCCGGAATGCACCAAGTGTTCCGAGGTTTGCCCGGCAGGCGCCATAAAGAAAATAGGACGGGAAGAAAAGTCTTCCATACAGATCGGACACGCCGTATGGGACGCCAGCCTGTGCCTCCCTATGGTGGACAATGTAACATGCGGAAACTGCGGCAGACACTGCCCTACCGGAGCCATTGAAATGGTAGCCGTAGATCCTGACAATGAAAAAGGACCTCAGTTCCCGGTAGTGGACGAAAGCAAATGCATCGGCTGCGGAGCCTGCGAATATGTTTGTCCGGCCCGCCCATTGAGCGCGATATATGTAGAAGGTCACCAGCAACATAAACTTATCTAGAGCCAACATTATGAAAGACAACAAGATTACCAGAAGAAGCTTTGTAAAGAAGGCTGGACTTGGCTCAGCGATAATAGGAGCCGCAGCTGTTACCGGAGGACTTGCCGGCTGTTCTTCAAAAAAGACTGAAAAGGTGGAAAGCGGCCCGCTCGGCCCGATTCCGACAGACAAGATGACTTACCGCACCAATCCCAAGACAGGAGAGAAAGTATCCCTGCTGGGATATGGCTGCATGAGAATACCAAGCATAGACAACACCAGCACCAGGGAATCCGACAGCGCCATCGACCAGGAAATGTGGAACAAGCTGGTAGATTATGCCATAGAGCATGGGGTAACTTACTTTGACACGTCCCCTGCTTACTGCAAGGGCCAGAGCGAGAAAGCTACAGGAATAGCCCTTTCCAGACACAAGAGAGAGGAATACACCATAGCCACCAAACTTTCCAACTTCGCCCCGCAGACCTGGAGCCGGGAAGAGTCAATAAAGATGTACCGCAATTCCTTCAAAGAACTGCAGGTAGATTACATAGACTACTACCTCCTCCACAGCGTAGGCAACGGCGGAATGGAGACTTTCGAAAACCGTTACCTCAAGAACGGCATGCTCGACTTCCTTGTCAAGGAAAGAGAGGCCGGCAGAATACGCAATCTCGGATTCTCCTATCACGGAGATGTTTCCGTATTCAACTACCTTCTTGAGAATCACGACAAATACAAATGGGACTTTGTACAGATCCAGATGAACTATCTGGACTGGAAGCACGCCAATGAGCTCAACAAGAGGAACCAGGATGCAGAATACCTGTACGGGGAACTTCAGAAAAGAGGAATCCCGGCTGTAATAATGGAGCCGCTTCTTGGCGGAAGACTGTCAAATGTCCACGAGCATGTGGCCGAAACCCTCAAAAGGCGTAAACCTCAAAACAGCGTGGCATCCTGGGCTTTCAGATGGGTAGGCTCTTTCCCCGGAGTCTTGACCGTCCTCAGCGGAATGACCTATATGGAGCACCTCCAGGACAACCTGCGGTCTTACTGTCCGCTTGAACCTGTTACAGAAGAAGATATGGAATTTCTGGAGGAGACCGCCCAGATGCTTCTCAAGTATCCGACCATCCCTTGCAACGACTGCAAGTACTGCATGCCTTGCCCATACGGAATAGACATTCCGGGGAACCTGCTGCATTTCAACAAGTGCATCAACGAGGGCAACATGCCTTCATCCAAGCAGGATCCTGAATACCGCAAGGCCAGAAAAGCTTTCCTGGTGGGATATGCCCGCAAACTTGCCCCGGAAAGAATGGCGGACCATTGCGTGGGTTGCCGCCACTGTGTGCCGCACTGCCCGCAGAACATCGACATTCCGGCCCAGTTGCAGAGAGTTGACCAGTACTACGAAAAACTGATGAGAGGAGAGGAACTTTAACGGTTCCGAAATGCTGCAACCGGCTCAAGTCAAAGCTCCAAGGACAAAGCTCCTTTAAGGAGATTCTTCCCCCGGTTGTACTGATATTTCAGATAAAGGCTCAGTCTATGGCTGAGCCTTGTCTTTACCAGCGCCCAGACGTCAGTTCCCCTGCCGTACAGAAGCGTGGAAGAAAATGAATATGGAAGATCAGACTGGGGAAAATATATCCTGCCGTCCCAATCAGGCACATTGTAGAATATGAGGCCCGATGAAACAGACAACATCCTCCTTATGAAACTCCCTTTGATGGATATTGACAAGGCTTTCCCTACCGCTCTATCCGAAATTGCACCTGAGTTTTCTTCTGAACTTCCCCAAGAGCTTCCCCCAGAGTTTTCTTCAGAACTGCCCTCAGAGTTTTCTTCCTGTGAAATCCTCATGTTGATTTCTGCACGGGACTGCAGGGAAAGATGCCGCCCCAGACAAAGCAGACCGCCTGCCTTCAGGCTATAGATGGCTGCCCTTTTCAAAGGATCCGAATACTGCAAGTCATGTTTTAATTGCCCTTTGACCCACAATTGGTTACGCGCCTGTGTCCCGAAGCCGGAATCATCAAGAGTTATCTTAATGTAACTTTTCATGGTAAGGGAAGGATATTTCACATGGTACCGCGGTTCGGGATAACCCGTATAGTCAACTCCCAAGGCAAAACGGGCTTTCTTGTACACCGGCCCTGTAATCCTCAGCGATACGCCTTTCTGGTTCCCTATTTTTGAAATCGATGAATATGCTCCTCCCGAAGGAGAGGAAAAACTATCCTGGTACAGCCTTCCCATAAGGTGGAAGGAAAAGCTTCCGGCATCGCAGGAAACGCCCCCGAGAAACGCCCAACCTTGGGCAACCTTTCCGTCATCCTGTCTTTTGAGACTCCTTGCCCCTTCCCCGAAAAGGACAAAACCCTTCCCGCCATAGAACAGATCCACGGCCAGGACATTGTTTTCCGCTCCAATTGAGACGAAAGACAGTCCATATCTGGTCCTGCGGCCCAGATAGGACAATCTGGCCAATGAAGAACTGTTCCTGAAAGAGTAGCCGGCGCTTAAAGCCAGTTTCCCGAAAGAAACGCTTGCCGCCACTCCCCTCAAAAGCTTGGAAGTATCAGAACTTGTGTAAAGAGAAACAGGCTCCGCAATCCTTGTAAATCCGCTGCCCTCAGCCACGGCTGGAAATGAAAAACCGTTCCACAAAGAAAGCCCCTGGCCGAACCTTGCGTAAAAGTCTCCGGCAACCAGATGTTCAATCTCGACTTTCCCCAGTTTCAGACCTGAGACAGCCGCGCCCCCTGTAGCAAAAGACTCTGAAGAAACAGTACTGGACTTCCCCTTGTAAACAAGGGAAGCGTCCACCTTGTCAAGATAAGAAAACCGGGACCGCACCAGATGCTGTTCGGACTGAGGGTCAAAACCTCTCTGGTACCGGGCAAACACGCTAGTGCTCTGGTCCTTGGCAAAGCCTTGCCTAAGGCTGGACTGGGGCCCCAACACAAAATACGGGCGGATGCGTTCCACTTCCCTTTCATTGAATCCATAAAGCAGGGAGAGCTCCGCAAAAGACAGGATGGCCCCGCTGCGATTCAAGTGGTCAAGAATAGATTCTATCTGGAAATCCGTAAGGAGCATCGTTGAGGCAAGTTCTTTTCTTGAGGCAGAATTAAGATTCAAGGGCCTGCTCCTCAACTTCTGAAGGTGAGCTATCACATCTTCACCAGATTCCTCCAAAGAAGAAAACTCCTCAACCATATTGTCCATTATTTCTTCCTCCACATCCGCTTCCAGCACCTGGGAGTGACAAACCCCGCAGCAGCAAACTGCAAGGACCAACATCAAATTCTTCATACTCCGCTCCTGATGGAAACAAAAATAGCACCCTGCTGACAAAGCAGGATGCCAAAAGGTAAAATGTACCCAGTCCTTAAAGCGGACAAGGGCGGACAAAAAACTCCGGAATTGTATTATCCGTTTACCCTATACTTGAATTCCAGAGACTTAAGCTCTTTATTGGCCTTGGTAATCTTGTCTGAAAGCTCGCTCTTGAATTTTTCTGAACGCTCCTTTATCTGAGGGTCTGAAAGGCTCAGTATCTGGAGAGCGAATATCGCGGCGTTCTTGGCCCCGTCCAGCGCCATTGTGGCAACAGGTATCCCGGACGGCATCTGAAGTATGGACAATATGGAATCCAGACCCTCAATGGAGTTGGAAGACCTGATCGGGACTCCTATCACAGGCAGGTTGGTTGATGCGGCTATGACTCCCGGAAGATGTGCAGCGCCGCCGGCACCAGCTATAATGACCTTTATTCCCCGTTCTGCAGCACCTTTTGCAAATTCCGCCACCATTTCCGGAGTGCGGTGAGCGGAAAGCGCGTTGATTTCAAACGGAACTTCCATCTCTTCAAGGAACTTTGCCGCAGCCTCCATAACCTTCAGGTCTGAGGTGCTGCCCATTATGATGCTTACCAAGGGTTTCATATCTGAATTTTGTTAGGTTTATAGTGCAAAAATACCTAAATTTGGTCCTCAAACAACACACTGCCATGAAAAACGTTCAACTGTACGACAAGAGTTTCAAACTCTACCTCACATACGATGAGATTCAGAAAGCGGTAGATGATGTCGCTGAGAAAATCAACAGAGATTATGACCAGGAAGACACTCCTCTGTTCCTTGGAGTGCTGACAGGGTCCTTCATGTTCTATGCAGATCTTATGAAGCGCATAGATTTTCCTTGCGAGATGTGTTTCATACGCCTTGCATCCTACGAGGGAACTTCCACAACCGGAGCCGTGAAGCAGATGTTGGGGCTGACCAAGAGCGTACGCGGCCGCAATGTCATTGTTGTTGAAGACATTGTAGATACAGGCACTACCATTATGGAACTGGACCAGATACTCAAAGACGGGGGTGCAAGAAGCATAAAGTACTCGGCGCTCCTCCTCAAGCCAGGAAACTACAAAGGCTCCATAAAGATAGATTACCCTGCTTTCAGCATTCCTAATGATTTCATTGTAGGTTACGGCCTGGATTATGACCAGCTCGGACGCAACCTCAAAGACATCTATGTTCTTGACGAGGAAGAGACAGAACGCCGCAAAGGCATTAATATAAAATAATTACCGGAACAAAATCCAGAAAGATTTGACAAAAGGGAAACTCTGAAATGAAATACTACATTCTTTTCGGGCCTCCGGGTGCCGGCAAAGGCACTCAGGCCAAATTCATAGTTGAGAAATTCAACCTGATGCACATATCCACCGGAGACCTTCTCCGCAAGGAAATGGCAGCCGGAACCCCTCTGGGACTCCAGGCCAAGCAGCTTATTGAGGGCGGCAACCTCGTTCCTGATGAAGTCGTCGTAGGTATGATAAAAAGTACATTTGCCTCAAACAAAGATGTGAACGGCTTCCTGCTGGACGGATTTCCACGCACCATAGCCCAGGCTGAAAAGCTGGACCAGATGCTCGGGGAGCAGGGAGAAAAGGTGGACAAAGTCATCTCACTTGCCATCAAGGACGAGACCATCTTCAAAAGGATTGCAAACCGCGCTCTCATAGAAGGCAGGAAGGATGACGCCGACCCTGCGACAATACAGAACAGGATAGACACCTACCACCAGAAAACAGAACCCCTGATCGGATATTACAAGGAAAAGGGAAACTATTGCGAAATCCCGGGAGAACAGACCATTGAAGAAGTTTTCAGCTGCATTTGCAAAGAACTTGAATAACTATTGACAACACATTTGGAATATGCCCAACACAGATTTTGTAGATTATGTGAAACTCCACCTCACTTCCGGCAACGGAGGGAACGGCTCCATGCACCTGCATAGGGAAAAGTTCATAGACAAAGGCGGACCTGACGGCGGGGACGGCGGAAAGGGAGGAAGTGTCATAATGCAGGGCGACAGCCAGATGTGGACTCTCATCAGTCTCAAATACCGCAAACACATCTCCGCAGAAAACGGAGAAAACGGCAGCGGCAACCTCTGCACGGGAGCAGACGCCAAAGATGTCATCCTGAAAGTTCCTCTGGGAACAGTTGCCAAAAACGCCGAAACCGGAGAAATCCTGGGAGAAGTAACTGAACACGGGCAGAGATGCATCCTGCTCAAAGGCGGAAGAGGCGGCAAGGGTAACGCCTTCTTCAAGACAGCAACCCGCCAGACTCCGAAGTTCGCCCAGGAAGGAGAGAGTGGAAGCGAAGGCTGGTTCATACTGGAGATGAAAGTGCTCGCCGATGTAGGTCTGGTCGGGTTCCCCAATGCCGGAAAATCCACCCTCCTTTCCACGGTGTCTGCAGCCCACCCAAAGATTGCAGACTATGCCTTCACCACTCTTGAACCAAGCATTGGAATAGTCCGCTATTACGATGACCAGTCTTTCGTCATGGCAGATATACCTGGCATCATAGAAGGCGCCCACGAAGGCCGTGGACTGGGGCACAGGTTCCTCCGCCACATAGAGAGAAACTCCATACTTCTGTTTCTGGTTTCAGCTGAAAATCTGGAAATTGCAAAGGAATATAAAATACTCCTCAACGAGCTCAAGATGTACAACCCGGAACTGTTGGACAAGCAGAGGATACTGGCAGTCACCAAATGCGACCTCCTTGGAGCAGACAAGGACCTTATCTCATCGCTGAAGAGAAAAGTGCCCAAGAAGATCCCTTATGTCTTCATCTCTTCCGTAACTGGAGAAGGGATAAAAGAACTCAAGGACCTCATCTGGGAAACGCTCCACAAATAAACCTGCAACAGTCCAAACAACCCTCCCTAAAAAACATCCCCCATGACAGAAAATCTTATCAATCTGGACAGAAACCTGACGGTTGCAATCAACAGCTGGCACTCTCCTTTTCTGGATTCGGTGATGATGTTCTTCTCCGACAAGTACTTTCTGATACCTCTTTACGTGATGGTATTCCTGTATATCGTTTCCAGAAGGAGATTCTCCATAAGAAGGAAGGAGTACTACAATTCCTGGAAGATCATTCTTGTCATAGTACTGACCTGCCTGGCATGCTTTGCATTTGCCGACAACTTCGGGCATGAAGTGATAAAGCCTTATTTCCACCGCCTTAGACCAGGCTATGATTTCTATACCTGGGATCTTGTCCGCACACCAGACGGCAAAGGCGGGGCCTGGAGCTTCGTATCCAACCACGCCTTCAACATAGTGAGTTTTGCCACTGTCATCACCCTCTTTGCAAAGCGCGGCTGGTTCAGCCTGCTTGTCTTTCTGGTGGCGTTTATGGTCTGCTACAGCAGAGTTTACCTTGCCCGCCATTTCCTCGGCGATGTTGTCTGCGGTGCAGCTGCAGGTTTCATCACAGGTGCCATCTTCTATATGATCGGTGCCTGGATTATCCGGGCAATGGGAAGGAAAGGCAGCGTCAGAGAATGTCGTTAGCTTATCGCGATGCTCTATATATCAGACACTTCCACCAACCCCTACTTCAACTTGGCCGAAGAGGAATTCCTGCTCAAGAATATGCAGGAAGACATCTTCCGCCTCTGGAGGAACTCCCCGTCCATAATTGTGGGAAGATACCAGAACACAATCGCCGAGATAGATACTGAATACACACAGACACACCACATTCCGGTTGTCAGAAGGCTTACAGGAGGCGGGGCGGTCTTCCACGATCTGGGAAACCTGAACTTCACCTTCATCCAGAATATGGACTCCCCGAAAAACGCTTCTGGAACAGACAACACCGATGCTCACGGAGCGGACAAGAAGGCACTGCACGGATCTTCTTTTGCAGATACGTCTGAAATGTTCCGCACATTCACAGCCCCTATCATAGAAGCCCTAAGGAGCATTGGCATAAACGCCTGTCTGCAAGGGAGAAACGACCTTTCAATAGACGGGCTCAAATTCTCCGGCAATGCCATCTGCATCCACAAGCAGAGGCTCCTGATGCACGGAACACTTATGTTTGATGTAAGCAAGACAGACCTTTCAAAAGCCCTGAAGCCAAGGCCTGAGAAATTCATCGGCAAAGCCGTCAAAAGCAACGTCAAAAGAGTGACCAACATAAAAGAGCACCTCACTGAAGAAGGCATACTCAGCAACCCTCTTGCGACAAGGCTCCTGCAAGAAAGAGAAAAGCAATCCACCGGCAAAAAAGCCCCGGAGCAGGCGACAGACACATTGTGGCTCAAACAGTTCCTCGGCGATTACATCTGTTCCCATACACCAGGCATCACACCATACACATTCTCAGAAGAACAGCTTCAAGAAATCGGAGAACTCGAGCAAACCCGCTACAGGTCAGACAGCTGGAACTTCGGAAAAAGTCCGGAATACGCCTTCAGCAACATCCGGAAATTCCCGTCAGGAATCATAGAACTGTATTTCAATGTCCGCAGCGGAAAGATCACAGACCTCAACATACAAGGCGACTACTTCTTCACCCGCCCTACCGAAGAGTTCATACGCCAGATAGAAGGCACGCTTCATACCAGAGAATCGCTGAGAAAAAAAACAGGCACCCTGGAAGTGGGCGCCTATTTTGCGGGTATTTCTTCAGAAGATGTCGTAAACCTGTTCTTCTGACAGGTTTACTCTTATCTGCCGAACTTCTTTTCCTTTAGCTTAACCAGCTGACCTTTAAGCACATCTACACAATCTACAACAGCATCCTCAAAGCTTTTTGCATTCCTTGTAACGATGATGTCATCGGTAGGAACCTGCAGTTTCACCTTGCATTCCTTGTTCAACTGATCCGGAAGCAAACTCAGAGTTACGTCTGCCTCCATAAAGCCATCGAAGAACTTTTCCAGTTTCTCAACCTTCTTCTCTACAAATGCAAGAAGCTTCTCATCTGCATCAAACTTAACTGATTGGATTCTAATTTCCATAATCAACCTCCTATTTAATTGGTTAAACTGTCTCGTCAAAAGTTCCAAAAGTTCATCCGAACCCGGATACCACATACCAAATATACAAAAAACAAGCCTGAAAAACAAAGCCACCCTACAAAATTCCTGGAATGTGCACAGTTTTCAATCTTCCACAGCTCCCACTATGTTCACTCCACTTCAAAATAACTCCCGACATCCACCCAAAGTACCCCCAACATTCCCAAAGTGTTCCCAACGTCCCTTATTTTGGGACGATAGCCACACTTTCCATACCCAAACGCTTCCACCGTCCCTGTTTTTGGGACGGAAGGCGCACTTTCCATACCTAAACGCTCCCAGCATTCCAGAAGAGCTCCCAACTTCCCAGAAATGCTCCCAGCATCCAATTAAAACGCCCCCAACATTCCCAAAGTGTTCCCAACGTCCCTAATTTCGGGACGATAGCCACACTTTCCCCACCTAAATGCTCCCAACGTCCCTGATTTTGGGACGATAGCCACACTTTCCATACCTAAACGCTCCCACCGTCCCTGTTTTTGGGACGGAAGGCGCACTTTCCATACCTAAATGCTCCCACCGTCCCTGTTTTTGGGACGATAGCCACACTTCCCATACCCAAACGCTCCCACCGTCCTGTTTACAGGACAGGCCGGATATGTGAGAAATTATGCTTGTCAAGTGAAACAAAAAACACAACTTGTAAACAACTCGTATAGACTCGCAACTACTTGCTGCAAGTTGATCACAACTTGCACAAACTTGTTTCAAAATAGCAATACGTACTTTACAGGCTTACCATCAAACCACAACTCGGCTCAATTGAACATTCTGCCAAAGAAAGTTGTCTATTATCAGGATTCTACATCAAACCACAACTAAATTGCAAGAATTGATTAACCAATTATAGTTGTCTATTATCAGGATTCTACATCAAACCACAACTCTCCTGCCTCATCATCTATCAGGATATGTGTTGTCTATTATCAGGATTCTACATCAAACCACAACTATGCTTCTGGCCATGCTCCAGTATATTTGTTGTCTATTATCAGGATTCTACATCAAACCACAACATGATCGTAAGAGTAAGTTCGATAGCTATAGTTGTCTATTATCAGGATTCTACATCAAACCACAACGCCTCCGGCATATCGGCCTCCGATACAAAAGTTGTCTATTATCAGGATTCTACATCAAACCACAACGGCCCTGAATATGATTTCTTCCAGAAGAAGTTGTCTATTATCAGGATTCTACATCAAACCACAACGCTAAAGAAAAAACAATGATTGCCCCGGCGGTTGTCTATTATCAGGATTCTACATCAAACCACAACTCACAGTGTCTGCATCTGGCAATAAGGTGAGTTGTCTATTATCAGGATTCTACATCAAACCACAACTATTTTCCAGCCGTTTTTACTCTGAAAATGTTGTCTATTATCAGGATTCTACATCAAACCACAACATTTAGTCAAAAGGGAAAGGACAAACGCGGGTTGTCTATTATCAGGATTCTACATCAAACCACAACAACTTATATCGCGAATATCTTTACACATCGTTGTCTATTATCAGGATTCTACATCAAACCACAACCGGCACATTCTTCAATTGCCATATCAATTTGTTGTCTATTATCAGGATTCTACATCAAACCACAACATGGCAGATTACCAGATATTGAAAGAAGCGTTGTCTATTATCAGGATTCTACATCAAACCACAACACGACGCTTGCGTTACCGTATCAAGTGCCGTTGTCTATTATCAGGATTCTACATCAAACCACAACCAATAATGTCGGATTTATAGTAAATGTGACGTTGTCTATTATCAGGATTCTACATCAAACCACAACTGCGCTCCAGTCTGATGTTCTGATTTTTTTGTTGTCTATTATCAGGATTCTACATCAAACCACAACCCGCAGATTATAGCAGGCAAACGGGACTATGTTGTCTATTATCAGGATTCTACATCAAACCACAACCAGATCACTGCCTATCCTCTGCAGGATATAGTTGTCTATTATCAGGATTCTACATCAAACCACAACCGTTATAGAAGTCGTACAATTCAACCCAAAGTTGTCTATTATCAGGATTCTACATCAAACCACAACTAACCTTGTTCCCATCCCACAACGTTCATTGTTGTCTATTATCAGGATTCTACATCAAACCACAACCCGGCCGAAATTCAAAGCGTTACCGACATTGTTGTCTATTATCAGGATTCTACATCAAACCACAACCACAACAGATGTTCCAAACCGACATCGCCCGTTAAAGTTGTCTATTATCAGGATTCTACATCAAACCACAACTCCAATCCATCTTACATTTCACAATTTGAAGTTGTCTATTATCAGGATTCTACATCAAACCACAACTCGTCCATTGCAGACCATCCAACGTTATCGTTGTCTATTATCAGGATTCTACATCAAACCACAACGGTACGGCATATTGTTCTTTGTCTTCGGTTGTTGTCTATTATCAGGATTCTACATCAAACCACAACTGTTACTGGCTATCGTCCGAAATCGATTCAGTTGTCTATTATCAGGATTCTACATCAAACCACAACCAACCATCAGTTCGGCAAACTAAAATTGAAGTTGTCTATTATCAGGATTCTACATCAAACCACAACTCCTCACAGCAAGGTCTCCCTCTCCTCCCTGTTGTCTATTATCAGGATTCTACATCAAACCACAACTAGGCCATAATATCAACTTTAGGGTCTACTGTTGTCTATTATCAGGATTCTACATCAAACCACAACCTGGCTCTCTTGTAAATGGTACTTTGTCATGTTGTCTATTATCAGGATTCTACATCAAACCACAACTCCTCCACCGGCAATGGTAAGAAGATCCTGGTTGTCTATTATCAGGATTCTACATCAAACCACAACTTGGGAGGCCTATATTATTCCAGGTGATGGGTTGTCTATTATCAGGATTCTACATCAAACCACAACTCTGAACGCCACCAGAGGAAGAGGCCCCCTGTTGTCTATTATCAGGATTCTACATCAAACCACAACTATCTGAGCATGGAACTTGTGAAGCATCCAGTTGTCTATTATCAGGATTCTACATCAAACCACAACTGCTCGTCTGCGTACCTCATCCGCACCTCGTTGTCTATTATCAGGATTCTACATCAAACCACAACTGCTCGTCAGCATACCTCATACGCACCTCAGTTGTCTATTATCAGGATTCTACATCAAACCACAACCGTTCCGCTGATGGTTTCCTCAATCCATCCGTTGTCTATTATCAGGATTCTACATCAAACCACAACGTAGGTTGATTTTTGGTCTAAAAAACAGCCATTTAGAGGCGCTGCCAAAGCAAAAAAAAACACCATCTCAAGCCCTACGAAGTAAAATTTGATGTCAGAATTTCCATCCAAATATAGCTAAAATAACTCTAACTGTTGAGACTCTGCATTCTTCAGCCCCTCTATCTTACCCCAATAATTATGCATATCACCATATTGTTTGTCAGTCACGCTCAGTAAACTGATACTCCCACTAGGAGGTAAAATACCTTTTACTCTTTTTGTATGGACCTGCAAGCTTTCATAGGAAGCGCAATTGCGGACATACACGGAAAACTGCATCATCGAGAAACCGTCACGCATAAGCAATGTGCGGAACTTTGCTGCATTACGGCGTTCGGTTTTCGTGTTTGTCGGCAAATCAAAGAAGACAAACAACCACATTATTCTATATTCGTTCAAGCGAATCTCGCTCATATTGACGGATATACTATTGACTTTACCTCTCCAGAAAAACACTTGACAAGAGAAGCTGTAGTCATAGACAAAGCAACATCCAACGGACGTTTCATTTTAGGGAAATATGTGTCGCAAAACAAAACTTTCACCAATTCACTCTTTACTTTAGTGTTCAGTTCACATTCCCCTAATGTCATAATGTTATAGACACATTCATCAACAAAAGGACGGTAGGGCTCCATTATGTCATCTGCCAAAGGAAACGCATTATAACGATTCCTGTGAAATATGCCGAATGCCGGAGAAAGTCCAGAACCCATCAAAGCCCTTGCTACAGCTGCACGCAAGATCGCATAACCATAATTCAAGACAGCATTAGGATCACCACCCTCCCTATTTCGGATGAAATCCTCCCCAAACAATTGTTTCCAGTAAATCCGGGCCGCTGCACCTTCCTTATTATCTGAATCTCCGCTCTTCACATTTCTATAGTAAGGGGCTAGCAGATTACCATCTTTCCCCAACTTATTAAGCAATTTCGACTGATTCTTAATCTTTGCTTCTATTATCTGTTTCCAAAGATTCTTCTTAAGAGGAAGGCTTGCTTCTATCTGCGCACGGTAAACCTCAGCCTGAACAGTATTGGCCTCAAGCGGTTGAAGCATACAATGAGGCATCTGGTTATTGCCACATATAATCAAAGATGTATTGTTATCAACCAATGCATTCATCAATGGAATGGTCAGAGATATTTGATTGTTGACAATTATCACATAACCAAGATCCTCAATTGGAACGGACCGATTGGGTGCATCAGTATCCCTATACTCAACAATCAGCTGGTTGTTCTTCAGCGACAGTTTCGCAGGATTAGAGAAGTAAACCGCTTTCTTCAACATCATACTATCTTCTTATGAAACGAATCTTTCCAGAAGGAGAAAGAGTAAAATCGAAGCCTTCAACCAATGCATTTAACTGTGTGTGATAATTCATGATAGCCGCTCGTATATCTTCTCCTCTAATAAACGCACCATTAATTGTTTTTACCTCCTTCGCTGGTCGGGATTCTTGATTGTACCAAAGATTCACCCTTCCATAATCACGGTTAGACAGACTTAAAACAGACAGTCCAACAACCTTATACAATCTTCTGGTCAACTCTTCCTGGTTGGCCTCATAGATTTCATCAGGAGTGTTTTCATAGAGAAGAACCATTGTGCCAATCTTCAGAACATACCTGAGTTTGAAACCATTGCTGTCTTCAACAGGAACCATATTGGAAGAAACACCCTCATTGACAGCGCCGACAGCATTAAGATTATTTACCAGCTTGAAAGAGCGTTTAACCTTACCTTTCTTGTCAGTTCCTTCGTAAATACCCATGCAATAGTTTCTGTCATTTGCAACATTGAGTTGCTGCTTGTACTCAAAACGAGATTTGTCTCGCAAATCTTTCAGATGGATAGGATTGGTAACGGAAGGGGTAAATATTCTGACCTTCTTGATTTGTATTCCCTTCTGCTCGTTCATCCAAATAGTGCCAGCCATCGCTTCTTTGAAGCCTTTCTCTTCTATAGCCTGCTCAACCTTTTGACGGACAACATCATCAACAATCTTTGTTATATCGGTTTTCTCCAGGGATGAAAGAGGCTTTCTGACAACATATTTGATTTCATCGTCTCTTTGTATGGCTCCGTAGAAGGTTTCAAGGTGAAGAGCGCCACGAGCAGTATCTCCCTTTGTCATCAATGGCTTACCATCCGGACCTTTCTGGATTTCACCTCGCTTTCTCAACAATTTATATGTACGCTTCTTCAGGTTATCTGGTGTATAGTGAGAGACAAGGACCTCTTTGCTGATGTTTTGAACATCTTCAGTAAAGGTTGCCCAAGGTTTAGGCATTGTCGGACGATTCTTTCCGAACCATCTGAACTCTTCGTCGGCTTTGTAATAGTGAGCCATCTCGGAGTATTCCTTAGGACCGATGCAGGCTATTACGATTGCATCTACCGTATGATTGAGGAAAGTGCTACGGTCTTTCTTTTCGTCCTCCTGGAGGCCCCACATCTTGCGGAACTGTGATGTGGTCAAACCCTTGACTGTGTATATGTGAGTAAAGATGGTTCTCAAATAAGGACGTGCATACTTAGATATAATGCTGTTGTCAACATCCTGATTCTTTCTATAGTCGGAAGGAACCTCCTTCATAAGGAATTTGCCGTACTTGTCAGAAAGATAATTCCTTTCATATTCCAGAAGCCTGCGCTTTTGAATAATAGCGTCTCGCACCTCTTTGGTTGCAGCACTGCCACCCTTCAGTTTTTCTATCTGTTTCCTAAGCTCCTCAATCCTTTCTTTTACTGGTTCAAGCCGGATAAGAATTTCCTGATAATTTGACAATTGAGAAGGAATCTTGTTTTTCTTTACATCTCTGTTAAACTTGTTGTTACAAAGAGTTTTGTTTTCCAAAGCGTCTTCTCCGCCCAAGCTTCTTGGAATAGTATGCTCAATGTCGTATTGCGGATTAGAGCCAAGGAACTGAGAAAGAGCTATTCTCTCTCCTGTGTAAATACATATATGCCCTTGCTCTTCCCATAAACGATACTTTTCAATATCCGTCAGTGTCGGTTGCGCATCAATGCCATGTTCACGGAAATGTTTAATAATCTCTTCTCTGAACTCGTTGTTCTTCTTCTCCCTATCTCGCTGATATCTTTCAAGAGCTTTGCGCCTATTGGCATCATTAAGAGAGCGGCTATATTCAATGTGGATTTTAGTGTCTTTGTCTATCTCGCCATTCTTTATCAAATCGTTCACAAGAGCCCTTAACCTAAACAGAGCCCTCATAGCCATAGGATTCTTGAAAGAGTTCGTTCTCGGAGAGCCTAGGAAACCTGTGTTAGATTTAGCATAAACATCAATCATAGAAGGATGATAGAGCCTCTCATAATGAGCAGCGCCCAAATCAAAGTTGTCCATCAGGAATTCTTTGATCCTCTGCTCTATTGTTTCTTTTGTAGGCGAAGGATTATCAACGATAACACCTATCTCTCGTTCTATGATTTTACGATTTTCGGGGTTGGAAATAATTTCTTTAGGAACAATGCTCGAGATATTGGCCAAAAAGACTGCATGAGAATATTTGAATCCCCTACGCAAGAACACTAATATCTTATTGATGGCATTTAGGCTAAGTGAAGAGTAATCATTCCCGATAGAGATCTTGCTGAATTTTAGAGCCTCTTCTTCAGATAACTGTAGTTTTTCCTTTGCCCAGGCTCTAAGTTTTTCATCATCGCTGAAGAAAAACAAAGAATGCCATACATCATTAACAATTTGCTCTTTGGTCTTTTGCTTTTTATCTGTGTATCTAGAAATAATGCCCTCTTCCCAATTGTCTCCAAAGATTTCTTTTAAACCGGCAATCACAGGACAACCTGAAACAGAAGTAAACATCTTGTAGTTGAAACGGTACGGCTTTTCATCAGGGTCTTTGTAAAAAGCATACTGCCCTCTAGCAGACAAGGCTTTGGCTATATCCTCAAACGGGAATTGTTTCTTGCTCTTGCGGAAGAAAAGAGGAAGGATCTTAATTATTTCCTCCCCATTCAACGGACGCATATCCTCCTCATATGGAGTCTTGACTTTGATGTTGTTGAGGAAAGACCACATACGGAATTCCTCAAATCGAGGATGAGAAACAGGGCATCTGGTTTTCTTAGTCTCAAACTTGCAATGGCCGACAGAGCCCTTCTGCGATTTCAGAGGTCTTTGGAAGAAGATTGCCCTTTCGAGTTGTTTCTTGATTGAGTCAGAAATTCCTTGAATTTTGCAAATGGCATCAAATTCATCTTTGTAGTGTTGTCTAGAAGTATAGTGAGCACGAATCCTTTCTTTTCCGTAGATAGTATAGAAATACTCACCGATATACTTGCAGCCACTTTCTTCAAGAGCTTTATTCAAAGCGGATATGTCATCTTTAACCTTGCCATTAGATTCTTTTGTATTCTCTTTTCTATTGCTAAGGAAGCCCCTTCGCTGAGAAAGATGATACATAACACGGCCTAAGATGTATTTATCCTCTTTTTTGGACAAATCAAGCTTTTGGGTTAACGCAAGATGACGATAATAATATGGATTTTTTTGCTCATTATCGTTCGTACGCTGCCAAAGCATAAACTCGTCAATCTTTGGATAAATGTTACGATAACGCCAGTCTGACAACTGTTCTACAGATAAATAAGGACACCAACCTAAATCTACCAACACCTTCAACGTCTCAATTTTTCTTAATCTTCTACGAAATATTCTTCTTCTGGCAGACCTGTATCCAGTACGTTCTGCTGCTTTTGAAGATTCATTTCCTTTCTCAATTTTAACTCCCTCCTGGAAGATAGATACACCTTTGTCATATAGTTTGTAGGATCCATTCTGTTGTGTATCAACAATAGCCCAACCTATACTGTTGGTTCCTAAATCAAGGCCAAGTATTCTAGACATAATCAATAAATATTTGTCTATAAAATTAACATTAATTTGCTTTATCAACAAAGTTTGCTACCTTTGTGTTATAAGATTCTACATCTTATCACAATAAGGCTATATGCCGAAGGTTTTTACCTAAACTCCCGCTTCGGTGGGAGTTTTTTTATTGGCAAGGACCTTCGCGCGCAAAGATATTGGAGCCTTTTGACAATTTCTGTCAAAGAATAATATAATTACCCCTGAATTCAATTAGTAAAAGAAACGATAGCCTCCTTTTCAAGAACGAGCTGAATAGAAATAGTAATTTTAACTTACTATAGTTCAGACCTCTAATCCGTTTTATAAATCATCAAACGATTATAATCGATTATATCCGGATAAGATTTGGATTGAAAAAAGGAATGGATATAAGTTTGTCTCGATATAAATGCCATAGACTCAAAAATAGTTATCATTTTTGATAATTAATTGACAAATATTATATTTGCAGAAATAAAATGACAATAGAATTTGAAAGTGAAAGCCTGTGGGAGTTATACAGCAACGGAACTACTCAAGACAAAACTTATAACAAATTGCCGAAAGATATCATAACTCGCTACGTAAAAGTTGTGAACTATCTGAAATTAGCAACAAGAATTGAATCCTTGTTTAGAATCAAGAGTCTGCACTATGAGAAAAAGAAGGGGAATTTGAGTAACATAGAAACCGTATGGATAAATGATCAATACCGATTGCTATTAAAAAGCAGAGCTGGAGAAGCCGGGATCATCAACATCATTTTAATTAAAGAAATATCAAAGCATTATGAATAGAATAACACCAAATAACGTTATTGATGAGAGCACGACTCCTTTTATTGCAACACACCCTGGAGAATTGATAAAAGACGAGTTGGCGGAAAGAAAAATGACACAGAAACAGCTTGCCGATATTACTGGCATTAAAACATCTATCCTAAGTCAGACAATAAACGGCAAGCGCTCAATATCTCTGAATATGGCTGTCAAACTTGAAAAAGCTCTTGACATTCCAGCGGATTTATGGATGAATTTGCAAACTCAGTACAACATTGATTCTGCTAATATCCTCAAGAGGCAGACAAAACAACTTACAGCAACAATCCACCTTCCGGTCCAAGACAGAAATCTCATAAAGGATCTTTCCAGGAAGTTTGGTTGGGTCTGTTTATTTTGAAAATACTGAATGCATTGGAAAACAGATGGGGAGATGGGTAAAGGGGTAGCAAGGTGGTGCTCTTTTATTACAAGAAATTGTGCAACAGCCCTGTAGCTGCAGCGGGAACTGATAGTTTGTCTTTCCAGCAGTCATCAAGAGTCGCATCGTTTTCCCTTATGGAATTCTCAGCAACTTCTTCAGAAACACCTAACCGGATCATCATATAATTCTTGACAGCCTTCTTGTAGTCCTGTGCATTTTTATAATCTTCGCAAATGTCATAATCTCTTTTTTCAATATTATCTACTATTAGAGATTCTTCATCCGCAGGAGCGGACTCGCAATAGTAAGTATCAGCCAAACACTCCTCAAAAGCAAACTCGTCATCATAAATCAATAGTGTTTCGTCTGTCCTTTTACGGAGCTTTCGTCCTGATATATCGTGAAAATATTTTTTGCTGTTAAAAAATGGCATAAGATAATAACCCTGGAAGTAGCCAGGATAAACTTCCTTCAATCCATTTTTCAACGTATATCCAGGGTTTCTTGAAAAATCATCATAAGTACCCCAATTCTCAACCATTTCTTTTGTCCACGAACTTTTGTCTTTCCATATGTCAACAAGGCAAATTGCAAAGGCGTCATATTCAAGCAGGTTCAATCCTTTATAACTATCGCAAATTTTGCCTTTAAAATTTGAATACTCATAGCGTCTAAAGTCATATAGAAGCCCAACATCACAATTCAAACTCTCATAGTTGCTCTTCCTTGACAAACGCTTGGCTTCAAGAAAGAAAAGAATTTTCCGTTCGTTATCTACGATAAAACCGTCAATATGATGAGTGCAAGGATATAACTCTCCAATAATAACCGGAAGTTCCATCCAAGTAAGCACTTTGGAAGGATTTGGAGCCGTTTCTTTATATGCTTCCATGAATTTATATACCTGATTGGATTCGTGTATGCTCCGCCTTTTTTTGTCATTCCAGGCCTGAAGCCACGGCTTAAAACCAAAACCACCATTTTCAGTGTCTTCTTCAAGTATTTTGGAAAACTCTCCGCAATACTCGCCAAATGTCTTTTCAACGATTTCAATAATGTTCATACGCGTAATTTATTGGTTAATGTTCTCTGAAGTGTAAAAGACAGGAAAAAGAACTCTTTCCCATTTTCAACGGCAAAAATAAAAGGCCGCTTTGACAAGTTCTGTCAAATGAAAAGTTTTTACAGGCTCATTCGCCTGAATTAACAAATGAAGTTCAGCGCTTATGAGGATAGCGGTGGTGGCAGTACTTCTGCTCCCAGCGTTGTTTTTCGGGAGTGTCTACAGGATCGTGATCGCTGATTATGCAGCCGGTGTAAAGGTCTGTGGCAATTTCTTCTATGATGTCTAAAAGCTCCAGGTTCTGGGTAAAGTGGGCCGGAATTGCACTGCGGCCAAGAAGACAGCCTATGATGTTGCCGCAGACGGCACCTGTAGAATCACTGTCTCCAGAGTGGTTTACGCTGCTAATGATTGCGTCTTCAAAAGAAGTGCAGTGCTTGACTGCGCTGTAAACAGCAACAGCAAGGGCTTCGTGGCCGGTCCAGCCGCCGCCGATGGACTCAATGGCTGTGTGGTCCGGAGTGTCTCCTCCGGCAAGGTCTATGGCCTTCTTGATGATGTCTTGTTGGGTGGCTATATGCTTAGGCCAGAGTTCTTTGTAAGTTTTGTTATCATCTGGTGCAGACTGTATTGAACCAATCTCTTCCGCGGCCTTTTGTATCAGGGAGACAAGACGGTCTTGGCGGTTTTCACCATCCGCATATCCACCCAGAATCCTGGTCAGAATGTGATTGAGAAGAGCGGAAGAAATGAAGCCAAGCGGATGCTTGTGAGTCATCCTGGCAGCCTCAGCAGCACACATATCGCAAAAAAGTATATCTCCGGAAGCATAGCTGTGGAGGAAATCAAGAATGGCAAACGGCGCTGTGCGCATTACTCCGCCGCAGCCGCAGCTGTCGTTGACCGGAGTCTGGTCCTTCTCCAAAGCCATCAGGGCGGTAAGACAGGTATGGCCGGGAGCCCGGCAGGAGTAGAGCTGGGGGATATCCATCAGCCAGGAATCAACTCTCTCGTCTTCTTTTCTGGCAGTCCACTGCTGCGTGTGGAGCCAGTCCAGATATGTCCAGTGGCAATAGGTATCTATGCGAGCCATAATGCCTCTCATATAGCCTCTGGTCATTCCCAGAAGAATGCCGGCGGCGGTGAAAAGAGACATCTGAGTGTCGTCTGAGATACGGGCAACCCCCCATCTGTCAAGTTGATAACGGGTAATGCCACTTGGGCCGTACTTGCGTTCTATTTCCTGCCAGCTGTCAAACTCAATGGCATAGCCCAGGGCGTCTCCCACGGCCCCGCCAACCATACAACCCAGCGCACGGTCTTTATACTTATCTGCTTGAGTGTTGTCTTTCATTATTTGCCAACGGCCTTCGGTGTCCAGTTCTTGAGGAAGCTCTGGACTTTCTTCTTGTTGTAGCCCTCTCCTTCTTCCAGATATCCTGAATCCTGGATATGGATCACCTTGCCGTTGCCGTCCAGAACAACCAGCACCGGATAGCCGAACCTTCCGGCATTGTCCAGACGCTTCATCAGGGCTTCGGACATTTTTACAGTTGAAGCATCCTTGCTCTTGGCCATCCGCGGATTGTAGTTCACGTGGATATAGACATAGTTGTCGCTGATGAACTTGCTGATTTCAGCATCTTTGGTTATGAAGTCCGCAAACTTCAGGCACCACGGGCACCAGTTGCCGCCAAGCTGGCATATCACGAACTTGCCTTCTTTCTTGGCCTTTGCAACAGCTTTGTCTATCTGTTCCAGCTGGTTAATGTTTTCGTCATAGACTTTCTTGAGGCCGGTCTGAGCCTTGGAGCTCTGGGCATTCAGAGACAGGGCAACGAATGCCATAGCCAAAGTGAGGAAAAAGAACTTTTTCATGATTCAAATGTTTTATGCCCAAATATACGAGTTTAATTGCAGAACATCCAGGGATGCTGAAAGTTTTATTGCAAGATACATTGGATTTAAGAACCGCCAGAAGCTGAACCCTCTCATTCTTTGGCTCTCGGGTGCGCGGTCTTGTAGATTTCCTTGAGCTTTTCAAAGGAGTTGTGGGTATAGACCTCAGTGGCAGCCAGGCTGGAGTGTCCCAAAACTTCCTTGATGCTGTTCAGGTCCGCCCCGTTGTTCAAAAGTGCCGTAGCATAGCTGTGACGCAGGGTATGAGGAGTTTTTCTGCCTGATATACCCTCAATGCCAGACAGTTCGCTCTTAACCACACGGTTCAGGAACTCAAGATACACCGGCTTACCGCTATCTGTAAGGAAGAACGCGTCAGTTCCTGGTCTTCCTCCGGCATCTGGCAAAAAAACTTTTTCCTCTCCGGATTGGCCACCAGAACGGGCAAGCGCTCCGGAAGAACAGACCTCAGAAATAAACTCATCGCGGAGCAGCAGGTAATCCTCTATCTCCTGGCAAAGAGAATCAGGCAGCGGTATCATCCTCTGCTTGTTGCCTTTTCCTATTATGTTGATGGTTTTTCTGGAGAGGTCTATGTCTCCTGTCCTCAGCGATGCAGCTTCCGCCCGCCTCAGCCCCGTGCCGAATAGCAGAGCCACGATGAGCCTGTTCCGGACCGCGCAGTACACTGTCTTGGCTGAAGCCGGCTTCCCGGAGTTATCCGCAGTTCCAGCAGATTCAATGTCCGGTGGAGATTCAAAATACTTTTCAAGTATATCGGGCGTGTAGAAAGACGGCAAGCGCTTCTTTTCTTTGGGCCTCACGATTTCCTTGACCGGATTGGAATGCAGTTTCCCCTGCTTTACCAGGTAGTTGCAGAAAGTGCTCAGAGCGCTCAAGTGAAGGTTCACGGTGCGGGCATCAAGATTCCGGTCCAACAGTGAAGCCACATAGCCGCGGATCAAAGGGAACCTCAGAGCCTCAAGGACCTCCTCGTCGGAAAAGCCCGGAAATTCAGCGTCCCGGCTTCCTTCAAAAGCACCATCCCCCAAAGCCCCTTCCTCAAAAGTTCCGGGGTTCACTGCCGGCCTCTCTGCCCTGACTCCGGCACCTGAATTCACCGCCAGCCTCTCTGCCCTGACTCCGGCACCTGAGTTCACCATCAGCCTCTCTGCCCTGACTCCGGCACCTGAGTTCACCATCAGCTTTTCCGGATACACGTGCTTAAGGAAGTCCCGCACAGCGTCGCCATATAGCCTTACTGTACGCTCGGAGTACCTCCTTTTCACCTGTAAGTAGTCCAGAAAATCGTTGAAGCTTCCCATACACGGCAAATTTACAGAACTCCTTCAAAAACTCAAACTTTTGCTCAGAAAGCGTGCCCAACGTCACATTTCCAGTGCCGATAGCCACTCTTCTGCCCTAAAAACGTGCAAGATGTCCCGTTTCAGACCCCACCTGGTACACTTTCACTGCTATATGCAAAAAGAGGGAACCGCATTGCTGTGATTCCCTCTTTAACACTTAAACAATACTGCCTGAGCAGTTATTATTCCTCGTTAATCTGAAGGTGCTTTACATAGATAGCCTTCATCAGCTGCGCACGCTTCTTTACAGAAGGCTTCTCAAAGGTCTTACGATCTCTGAGCTCGCGGATGATGCCTGTCTTCTCGAATTTTCTCTTAAACTTCTTTAATGCTCTCTCTATGTTCTCGCCGTCCTTGATAGGAACTATAATCATGCTTTATACCACCTCCTTTTTCTTTTGCGGGGTGCAAAGATATAAAAATTTTCTTTCCCGAAACAAATTTCCTGAATACCTTCCTCACTTGGGAACGGATCCCGGGGATTTCTGGACGACCCATGCTACTTGGGAACGGATGACGGGATTCCTGGATAGCCTTTGCCTTCAACGGTCAAGCTTAGGGGCGAAGAGTACATATAGAACCCGGGGATTTCTGGACGGCCCCTGCTACTTGGGAACGGATGACGGGATTTCTGGATAGCCTTTGCCTTCAACGGTCAGGCTGGCGGCAGCAAACGGCATCGCTGAGCTTAATGGTTAAAAATATTTGCGCTTTTCTATGCTCTGCGCTTACAAAGTACAATATTATTCGTTATCTTTGCCGCCTATCATTAAGCACCGGTGCCAACATGCCTGTTCTTTAGGTGACATCCGGTGGCTTGATGCTGAATGGACATTATTTATAATTAATACACACCTATCAAACAACAGTAATAATATGGCAGAGAAATTATTTACTGAGTTTCCTCCCGTTCCTAAACAGGTCTGGGAAGATGCTATAATCAAGGATTTGAAAGGTGCCGACTATCAGAAAAAGCTCGTGTGGAGAACTATGGAAGGTTTCTCCGTACAGCCTTATTACCGCGCAGAAGACCTGAAGGGTCTGAAGGAAGTTGGCGGAAAGGCTGGAGAGTTTCCTTTTGTAAGAGGCACCAAAGACGACAACAACTGGCTCATCCGTCAGGACTACATGGTCGGCAAAGATTTCAAGGCAGCCAACGCTCTGGCTCTGGATGGCATGATGAAGGGAGTCACAGCTCCTGGTTTCGACCTCAGCCAGACTGAAAAAGTCCTGAAGGCAGACATGAAGGTTCTCCTGAAGGGCATTGACCTCAAGGCAGTTGAAGTCAACTTCAAGGGTTGCAAAGACCTTTCTATCTTGAAGAATTTCATCGCGATAGCCAAAGAAAGCGGTGTAAGAGCTTCTGCAGTAAGGGCTTCATTTGACTATGACCCTCTGAAGGAACTCAACGCCACGGGATTTTACAGCAAGGCAGATGCTGCAAAACTTCTTGTCAAGGCTATTGAGCTTGTGGAGGAATTCCCTCACATAACAGTTGTGGGCGTTTATTCATACGCGTTCAACGATGCAGGCAGCACCATCACACAGGAGCTTGCATACGGAATGAATATGGGCAGCGAATACCTCAACCTCCTGCAGGATGCCGGAGTAAAGGTTGACGAGGCTGCAAAGAGAATCAAGTTCACCGTATCCATCAGCGGCAACTACTTCATGGAGATTGCCAAGTTCCGTGCAGCCAGACTTCTCTGGGCCAACATCGTGAAGGCTTACGGAGCAAAGAAGGAAGACAGCTGCAAGATCAAGGTTCACGCAGTCACAAGCGCTTGGAACCAGACGGTTTACGATCCTTATGTAAATATGCTCCGCGATACCACCGAGGCAATGAGCGGCGCTATCGGAGGAGTTGACTCCATGGAAGTACTTCCTTTCGACCACGCATACAAGAAGCCGGGCGAATTCTCCAACAGGATCGCGCGTAACGTGCAGAGCCTCCTTCTGGACGAAAGCCACTTTAACAAGGTTGTGGATCCGGGTGCAGGTTCTTATTACATCGAGGAACTCACAGATGCAGTTGCAAAGACTTCTTGGGATCTGTTCAACTCCATAGAGAAAGAAGGCGGTTATGTTGAGGCTTTCAAGGCTGAAAAGATCCAGGACAGCATCAAGGAGACATCGCTGAAGAGAGATTCCAACATTGCAACCAGAAGAGACACTCTCCTTGGTACCAACCAGTTCCCTAACTTCACAGAGGTTGTGGAGAAGGAAGTTACCAAGAAGACCGTAACACGTAAGGCCGCTCCTAAGAAGAAGGCCGGAATGCTTGGCCGTCCTCTCGAGGTTTACAGAGGCGCCATGGCTTTCGAGGAACTCAGGTTCAAGACAGACAAGGCGGCAAAACGCCCTATGGCATTCATGGTTACTTACGGTAACCTGGCAATGTGCCGCGCAAGAGCCCAGTTCGCTTGCAACTTCTTTGCAGTAGCTGGTTTCCAGGTAGTTGACAACAACCGTTTCAACTCTCCTGAGGAAGGTGCAAAGGCAGCTCTCAAGGCTAAGGCAGACATCATCGTTGCCTGCTCTTCAGACGACGAATATGCAAACGAGGTTCCTGAGATTGCCAAGATAGTTGGCAAGAAGGGTATCGTTGTAGTGGCAGGTGACCCTGCTTGCAAGGACGAGCTCATCGGCAAGGGAATCGAGAATTTCATCAGTGTACGCAGCAACGTGCTGGAGACACTCAAGGCTTACCAGGAAAAACTTATCAAATAAGGGGAGGAAAAAGTTATGCGTCCAAAATTCAACGATTTAGTATATAAGTCAGCTGCAAAACCTGCAGCAAAGAAGGGTGCAGCAAAGAAGGAAGTTCTTTGGAATACCCCTGAGAAGATAGCAGTGAAGACCAACTACACTGCAAAAGACCTGGAAGGAATGGAGCACCTGAACTATGCAGCCGGTGTAGCTCCTTTCTTGAGAGGCCCGTACAGCACAATGTACGTTCAGAAGCCTTGGACAGTACGCCAGTACGCAGGTTTCTCCACAGCAGAAGAGTCCAACGCTTTCTACAGAAGGAACCTGGCTGCCGGCCAGAAAGGTCTTTCCGTAGCGTTTGACCTTCCTACCCACAGAGGATACAATGCAGACAATCCAAGAGTTGTCGGCGATGTGGGAAAGGCTGGCGTGAGCATCTGCTCCGTTGAGGACATGAAGATCCTCTTCGACCAGATCCCTCTCGGAAAGATGTCCGTTTCCATGACTATGAACGGAGCCGTTCTCCCTATCATGGCCTTCTACATCGTGGCAGGTCTGGAGCAGGGAGTGAAGCTCGAGGAAATGGCCGGTACCATCCAGAACGATATCCTCAAGGAGTTCATGGTACGTAACACCTACATCTACCCTCCTGAGTTCTCAATGAGAATCATCGGCGACATCTTCGCCTACACTTCACAGTATATGCCTAAGTTCAACTCCATCTCAATTTCCGGTTACCACATGCAGGAAGCAGGTGCAACCAACGACATCGAGATGGCTTACACCCTTGCAGACGGTCTGGAATATCTCCGTACCGGTATCAAGGCTGGCATCCCTGTTGACAAGTTCGCTCCAAGACTTTCATTCTTCTGGGCAATCGGAACCAACCACTTCATGGAGATTGCAAAGATGAGGGCAGCCAGAATGCTTTGGGCTAAGATCGTCAAGCAGTTCAATCCTGAGAACCCTAAGAGCTTGAGTCTGAGAACCCACTGCCAGACTTCCGGATGGAGCCTTACCGAGCAGGATCCTTTCAACAACGTTGCAAGAACCTGCATCGAGGCTATGGGTGCAGCCCTGGGACATACCCAGAGCCTTCACACCAACGCTCTGGACGAGGCTATCGCTCTGCCGACAGACTTCTCCGCACGTATCGCGCGTAACACCCAGATCTACATCCAGCAGGAGACTCAGATTTGCCGCTCTATCGACCCTTGGGCAGGTTCATACTACATCGAGAGCCTGACCAACGAGCTGGCTCACAAGGCTTGGGAGCATATCCAGGAAGTCGAGAAACTCGGAGGTATGGCAAAGGCCATCGAGACCGGTATTCCTAAACTGAGAATCGAGGAAGCCGCTGCAAGAAAGCAGGCAAGAATTGACTCCGGCGAGGAGACCATCATCGGTCTGAACCGCTACCGTCTCGAGCACGAGGACCCTATCAAGATCCTTGACATCGACAACACCAAGGTTCGCCAGCAGCAGGTTGCTCGTCTGGAGAAACTCTACAAGACAAGAGACAACGAAAAAGTTAAACAGTGTCTGGCCGCTATCACAGAGTGCGTAAGGACCAAGAAGGGCAACCTTCTTGCACTGGCAGTTGAGGCTGCAAAGGCAAGGGCTTCCCTTGGAGAGATTTCTGACGCTTGCGAAGAGGTAGTTGGAAGATACACAGCAAAGATCCGTATGAACGTAGGTGTTTACTCATCAGAAGTAAAGAAAGACAGCGAGTTCGAGAAGGCAAAGAAGATGGTTGCAGACTTCGCCAAGAAGGAAGGAAGACAGCCTCGTATCATGATTGCAAAACTCGGACAGGACGGTCACGACAGAGGAGCAAAGGTTGTTGCTACCGGTTATGCAGACTGCGGATTCGACGTGGATATGGGACCTCTGTTCCAGACTCCGGCAGAAGCCGCAAAGCAGGCTGTTGAGAACGACGTTCACGTTGTTGGCGTTTCTTCTCTGGCAGCAGGCCACAAGACCCTGGTTCCTCAGATCATCAGCGAACTGAAGAAACTTGGAAGAGAGGACATCATCGTAGTTGCCGGCGGAGTTATCCCTGCCCAGGACTATGACGCTCTCTACAAGGCCGGTGCAGCCGCAATCTTCGGCCCTGGTACCAGAATCTCATACGCAGTCATCAAGATGATTGAGCTTCTGAACCAGAGGTTCGAGAAGTAATGCAGGTTTACTGCCTGAATTTAAGGATGTCGTAGTTCTTGCGGCATCCTTTTTTTTATATTTGCATTAACAATACCTCAG
This sequence comes from uncultured Bacteroidales bacterium, assembly GCA_900316795.1. Lineage (GTDB taxonomy): Bacteria > Bacteroidota > Bacteroidia > Bacteroidales > UBA932 > Egerieousia. The sequence continues at coordinate 198,933 of ONEF01000003.1, forward strand.
ACATTATGAAACTAAGGATTCTTGCAACAATTTTCGCCTCAGCGATGCTGGCTTCTGTCATTGTTGGTGGAAGTGCCTATGCTCAGCAAAAACCGGGATACCCGCAAGGAAAGATTGTGTCTTTTGACTACAAGGCATCCGTTGACCTTTATCCCGGAACTGAAAGGAATGTAAAGGTTTACATACCCAATCAATATGACGGGAGCAGACCAGCCTGCCTGTTTGTGGGGCTGGACGGTATAACCTGCAACGCCCCGAAGGTTTTTGACAAGCTCATCGCTGAGGGAAAGATGCCGGTAACCATAGGCATATTCCTCCAGCCGGGAGTGATCAGGGGGAAAGACGGGAATGTAATCCGTTACAACCGCTCCAACGAGTTTGACTTCACAGACGGAAGGTTTGCGGAATTCCTTGACAGGGAGATTGTCCCGTTTGTGGAAGAGAACACTTCGGTTGAGGGCTCTGACGTAAAGGTGAAGATTTCCAAAGACCCTGATGACAGGGCTATCTTCGGGCTATCCAGCGGTGGTATAGCTGCTTTCAACGCTGCCTGGATGAGGCCGGACCTTTTCCGCAGGGTTTACAGCGGAGTGGGGACTTTTGTCAGCATGAGAGGCGGCAACGACCTCCAGATGTTTGTCCGCAAATGTGAGCCCAAGCCTTTGAGGATCTGCCTGCAGGACGGAAGCCAGGACGTGTGGAACGCCACTTTCGGACACTGGTGGGAGGCAAACCAGATGCTTTCTACAGCCCTGGATTTTGCAGGTTACGACACCAAGTACGACTGGTCTGACGAAAAACATTCCGGGAACCGTGCAGCCGTGATCTTTGAAGAAGTAATGATCTGGCTTTGGGGAGGGTACCCGAAGCCTGTCGAGGCCGGCATCACCCAGAACGATTTCCTCAACAAGTATCTTTATCACGATGGAGAAAAAACTCCTTTCTGCCCTCTTTCCGTAAGCGGCAGGGACCAGTGGATAAAGGAAAAAGAGACAGACGGAACTATGCCGGTAACATTCACTTTGGAAGATATTGCACAGGGGAGAGGAAAAAGCCGCAGCAGCGCCCGCACATACTACTGCGCAGTTTATCCAGATGAGAGTTTCATGGCCTTGGAAAAGAGCTTCTTCTGGAATGAGGCTGAGACCAACTGCCTCTGGCAGGCTGTGGAAGGAACAGAAAGCCCTCTGGCTTATGAGCAGAGATTCTACTGGCTCCATTCTTACGGCAACACTCTAGTCTCCAAGGGCCCTATGGCTTTTGACTCGAGGGGCAATTTGTTTGTCCTGACCGATATCGGCATCCAGGTCTGCGACCAGAACGGAAGGGTCAGGTTCATCCTGGAGATTCCGGATCAAGTCAGGGACGCTCTTCTGGAAGACAACGGACCTCATCTTCCGGAGCTTCAGAAAGACGGCAGTGCAAAAGAATACACGCGTCGGTTGCTGACGATGTACATCGCTGAGGGAAAGATTGTTATAACAGACAGAAAATCTTTCACCTACAGCCGCCGGATGAACATTTCTCCTGCCGTCAAAGGGCAGAGGCCAAAGAGCCAGGGTCAAGGTTAAGATTTAAATCGTTAATGTACCAGGATTATGACAAAATCCAGAATATTGGCCACCCTTGCAGTTGTTGCTTGCATTACACTGACATCATGTGGTGGAGGAAGTGGAAACGGCAAGGACCCTCTGGAGCCGGAGACACCGGTAACTCCAGTAGTAGAGGAGATTGATCCTCCGATCAACGAACCGATCGTGGCTCCCAAAGCACGCATTGACGACGGACGCCATGTAACCGCCTACGTAACATGGTACGGAAGCCTGATTCCGGACGCCAGCATCGTAACCCACATCAACTACGCTTTTGCCGAGCTTTATATGGTTGACGGGGTTTACAAGAAGTTCGACCTGCAGGGAAGCAAGAAAAGGTTTCAGAGCATCGTTGACCTGAAAAAGACCTATCCGGACCTCAAGATATGCATCTGTTTCTCCCACGGTGTGGAAAATTCAGACAACAAGCAGGGAGGAAGCTTTTCAAAACTCTGCAAAAGCGAAGACAACATGCAGAGATTTGCCGACGACTGCCTGAAGTTCCTCCAGGAGTACAATCTCGACGGGATTGACCTGGACTGGGAGTTTCCGGGCCTTTCCTGGAGCGGAGCCGCTTCAGACGTCACTTGCGATACCGACAACTACGTCAAGCTGGTCAAAAAGTTAAGGGAGGTGCTGGGAAACAAGTATACCCTTTCATACTGCGGCTACTGCATGGACAAATATCCTTCCAATGGAGGATACATATTCAACGACATTGCAGCAATGGACCCTTACGTGGATTACGTCAATGTAATGACCTACGACCTTGACGAGGCTCCTCATCACCAGTCTGCCCTGTCCGACACAAGAGCTTACAGCGACTGCAACCGAGCCCTGAACGCCTACCTCAAGGCAGGGGTTTCTCCAAATAAGATAGTCCTCGGAATCCCATTCTACGGAAGGCATTCCTTCAGCACATCCCCTACTGCAATTTCATACAAAAGCATACTCAAACTGGACCCGAAGAAATACAGACGCAACAAATGGGACATAGGGGCAAACTGCCCTTATGTGGAAACCAAGCAGGGAGTTTTCTACCTTGGATACGACAACCCCAAGAGCATCGCGATTAAAGGAGACTGGATCCGCCGGAAAGGTTTGAGGGGTCTTATGTACTGGTCCTATGATGACGATGACAGCAAGGGCACTTTGAGGACCGCCGTATGGAATGCCGTGATGACTGAATAAAAGCCTGGGACAAGACTGACATCGTAACTGATTCTTTGATATATTTGCGCCCTGTTTAAAGACAAAGTTTTATGAACAAGGCGCTGCTTACGATCCTGCTGCTGGTGATATCCAACAGCTTTATGACACTTGCCTGGTATGGCCAGCTGAAATTCAAGACAAACACACTTCTCCCTAAGTGGGGGCTTTTCGGAATTATAGTGATCAGCTGGGGAATCGCATTTTTCGAATATTGTTTTATGATTCCAGCCAACAGGATAGGCTTCAAGGATCTTGGCGGCCCGTTCTCCCTGGTCCAGCTGAAGGTGATCCAGGAAGTGGTCACCATCTCCATCTTCGTGATCTTCTCCCTGGTATTCTTCCGCACCCAGAGCTTCAACTACAATCATCTGATAGCCTTCTGCCTGCTCATCGGAGCAGTGTATTTCGTGTTCAGATAAAATCTCTGATTTTATTTATTGCCGAATAATTGTTAAATTTGGCAGTTTGAGAAACCGAATGTTTATTTTACATAGATGACTATGAACAAGAGCAGATTTTTAGCTGTAATGGTTGTGTCCTCACTTTTTGCCCTCACAAGCTGCGGCGGAGGTGGCGGAGGCGAAAAACCTCTGGATCCTGAAGAACCTTCAAAACCGGTTGAAGTGGAAATAGACCCTCCAATCAACGAGCCTGTAGTGGCACCTAAAGCCCGCATAAACGACGGCAGGCACGTCACCGCCTATGTCACATACTACGGCAGCCTTATTCCTGACGCCAGCGTGATAACTCATATCAACTACGCTTTTGCAGAGCTTTATATGGTTGACGGAGTCTATAAGAAGTTTGACGTGCAGGGAAGCAAGACAAGGTTCCAGAACATAGTCAACCTCAAGAAGACATACCCGGACCTGAAAATCTGCATAAGCTTCACCCACGGCGTGACAAATTCGGACAACAAGCAGGGAGGAAGCTTCTCCGGATTGTGCAAGAGCGATGACAATATGCAGAGATTTGCCGAGGATGTTCTTAAGTTTCTCCAGACCAACAACCTGGATGGAGTGGATCTGGACTGGGAGTTCCCTGGCCTCAGCTGGAGCGGAGCAGCCTCTGATGTTACCTGCGACACGGAAAACTATGTGAAACTGGTAAAGAAACTCCGCGAAGTTCTTGGAGACAAGTACACCATCTCCTATGCCGGATACTGCTTTGACAAACAGTCTGTCACCGGGGGAGGCTACAGATATGTGGACATTGCCGGCATGGACCCTTATGTAGATTATGTGAACATAATGGCATACGACTTTGACGAAGCTCCACATCACCACTCTGCACTTGCTGATACAAGGGCATACAGAGATTGCAACCGCGCCGTCAATTCTTATCTGAACGCAGGGGTTTCTCCAAAGAAACTCGTGCTCGGAATTCCGTTCTACGGAAGGCACTCCTTCAGCAAATCCCCTACGGCAATTTCTTACAAGAGCATACTTACGCTTGATCCTAAGAAATACAGAAGGAACAAGTGGGATGCAATAGCCAACTGCGCCTATGTGGAAACTATGGACGGCGTGTTCTATATGGGATATGACAACCCTAAGAGCATTGCGGCAAAGGGTAATTGGATTCGCCAGAAAGGAATGCTCGGCCTGATGTACTGGGAGTATGACCAGGACGACGGCAAGGGAACTCTCAGGACTGCGGTATGGAATGCCGTGATGACTGAATAACTTGATTTTACTGATTTTTATCGCGATAATTTTTACATTTGAAATATGGCATTTGCAAATAATGTTATGATAGTGCGCCAGGCTCTCCTGGCAAAACTCGTTGAAATGTGGAAAGACGGCACTCTTGTGGACAAGATTGACCGCCTGCCGATTGAGATGAGTCCTAAAAGAGGAGAGAAAGTACTGGGACGATGCTGCATACACAAGGAAAGGGCGGTTTGGAAATACAAGAGCTTCCCTCTGATGGGATTTGACATGTGGGATGAGGAGGATGAACTCACCCCGCTTTCCTGGTATGCCAAGGAGGCTCTCAAGCGCAAGAACCCTAACCGCAAAAAGAACTTGATGTGCGTTATAGACGAGGCTTGTTCTTCTTGCGTCAAGACCAGCTATGAGGTTACCAACCTGTGCCGTGGCTGCGTTGCCAGAACTTGCTATATGAACTGCCCCAAGCAGGCCATCTTCTTCAACAAATACGGCCAGGCTGAAATTGACCATGACCTTTGCATAAGCTGCGGAAAATGCCAGCAGAGCTGCCCTTACCACGCAATCGTTTACATACCGGTGCCGTGCGAGGAAGCTTGTCCGCTCAAAGCCATTTCCAAAGACGAGAACAACATCGAGCATGTGAACGAGGATATATGCATCTACTGCGGAAAATGCATCAACGCCTGCCCTTTCGGTGCAATCTTCGAGGTCAGCCAGGTGTTCGATGTTCTGCAGGGCATCAAGGACGGACAGGAAATGGTGGCCATCGTCGCTCCTGCCATCCTTTCCCAGTTCAAGGACATTCCAGTGGAAAAGGTTTATGGAGCAATCAAGTCCATAGGATTCAAAGATGTGATAGAAGTGGCCCAAGGTGCTATGGAGACCACCGCCAACGAAGCTGAAGAGCTCAAGGAAAAGATAGCCCAGGGTCAGCCGTTCATGACCACCAGCTGCTGCCCGTCATGGATAGAGCTTGTAAGAAAGCATATTCCTGAAATGGCAAAATATGTTTCTTCCACAGGTTCGCCGATGTACTATACTGCAAAGATTGCAAAGAAGAAACACCCTGAGGCCAAGATAGTTTTCATCGGCCCTTGTCTTGCCAAAAAGAAGGAAGTCAGGGATAATCCAGATACGGACATAGCCCTCACTTTCGAAGAGATAGGCAGCGTGTTCGCCGGCCTGCACATTGATTTTGCAACCGTGGAACCGTTCACCCCGGAGGTAGAAAGCTACAAGGCAGCACACGGCTTCGCCCAGACAGGCGGAGTGATCGGCGCCGTCAAGTACATCCTCAAGGATGAGCAGCTCAAGGCCACAGCCATAGCAAACCTGGACAAAAAGAACATAGCCCTGCTCAAAGGCATAGCAAAGACAGCCAAGGCACCTTCTCCTTTCATAGAAGTGATGGCCTGCCCTGGCGGCTGCGCAACCGGTCCGCTTATTTACAACGACCCGGCCACGGCTCTGAAAAATCTTAATACAGCCTTGGCAAAAATGAAATAAAGAGATAGAGACAGAGATGAGCAAAGAAGAGAAAGAAATAAAAGGCGCATCCTACGGCAGCGAAGATATCCAGCATTGGGACTGGAACGTGCACTTGAGAAAAAGACCGGGAATGTACCTTGGAAAGCTTGGTGACGGAAGCGAGAAGGATGACGGAATCTACGTGCTGTTCAAGGAGATTGTGGACAACGCTGTAGATGAGTTCAACATGGGATTCGGAAAAGTGGTGGACATCACTCTTGACGAGGAGACCAAAGAGATTTCAGTCCGGGATTACGGAAGAGGAATTCCTCTGGAAAGCCTCGTTGTGTCCGTGGGACAGATTAACACCAGCGGCAAGTATGGCTCTGACGCCTACGGCAAATCCGTGGGTCTGAACGGAGTTGGAGCTAAAGCCGTAAACGCCACTTCCACAAAGTTCTATGCGCAGAGCTGGAGAGACGGAAAAAGTGTTTGGGCATATTTTGAGGAAGGAGCCCTCAAGAAAACCGGAGAGATAGAGAATTCTGAAGAAAAGAACGGTACGCTCATAAGATACACGGCAGACCCTACCCTTTATGAGAACTATTCTTACAAGCTGGAATACATAGATTCCATGCTCAAGAATTACGCCTACCTCAACACGGGTCTTACCATCCATTTCAACAAGACCACATACCATTCCAAAAACGGATTGCTGGATCTTATCAACGACAACATGAGGGAAACCCCTCTCTATCCGCCTATCCACCTGAAAGGTCACGATATCGAAGTCGTGATAACCCACTCCAACGAGCCGGGAGAAAACATCTATTCTTTCGTCAACGGCCAGAACACCTATCACGGAGGAACTCATCTGACCGCTTTCAGAGAGGCCGTCAGCAAGACCGTAAAGGATTTCTTCAAGAAGGACTACGATCCTAAAGATGTCAGGGAGGGAATAGTTGCGGCAATAGCCATAAGGGTGGGAGAACCTGGATTTGCCAACCAGACCAAGACCTTCCTCAATTCCAAGCTTACGGACACTGAGGAAAGGGGCGGCATTCCTATCCGCACCTTCATAGGAAACTTCCTGGCCTCTGAACTGGACAACTATCTGCACAAGAATCCGCTTGCGGCAGATTCCATGCAGAAGAAAATAAACTCCAGCGAGAAAGAAAGGAAAGAGATCGCCTCCATCCTCAAGAGCAAGAGGAGCAAGAGAGGGATGATCAGCAACGAGAAACTCAGAGACTGCAGGGTACACTACACAGACAAGAACAACCCTCTGGCAGAAGAAACCACCATATTCATCACAGAGGGTAATTCCGCCAGCGGAACTGTTTCAAAAGCCAGAAATGCCAACACCCAGGCTGTATTCTCCCTCAGGGGCAAGCCTATGAACACCTATGGCACTTCCAAGAAAGTCATCTACGACAACAAGGACAAGAACAAGGAATTGAATCTCCTCCAGGCTGCCCTTGACATAGAAGAAGATCTGGACAACCTCCGTTACAACAAGGTAGTCATAGCCACCGATGCCGATGTGGACGGAATGCACATCAGGATGCTTATGCTTACTTTCTTCCTCCAGTTCTTCCCGGAGCTGATCCGCAGAGGGCATCTTTACATTCTCCAGACACCGCTGTTCAGGGTCAGGAAAAAGAAAAAGGACAACTCCTTTGAACTGCACTACTGCTACAGCGAGGCAGAAAAGCAGCACTGGACAGAAGAACTTGGAAAGGGAGTGGAAGTAACACGTTTCAAAGGCCTTGGAGAAATATCTGATGTGGAATTCAAGTATTTCATCGGGGAAGACATGAGGCTGGACACAGTCCATCTGGAGAATGACGATCCTACCCACGAACTGCTGGAATTCTATATGGGCAACAACACACCGCTCCGTCAGGATTTCATAATGAAGAACCTCAGGGAAGACGTCATTATGGAAGACAGGATAACTGACGAAGCCGAGTCAGCTTAACTTAACCACCAGACAGGGATTTTTGAGATGTGCAGCAGACAGAAGTTCGGCAAGCGGATATTGAAGCTGATGGGCTGGAAGTCAGCCCAGGAAGAACCCATCAAGGACAGCAAATGCATTCTCCTTGGAGTTCCTCACACTTCGGTCGTGGATTTCATAGTTGCCTGGGCTTACTGCACATCCATAGGAATACTTCCCAACATAATGATAAAGAAAGAGTTCTTCTTCTGGCCACTGGGCTGGCTTCTCAAAAGAATGGGAGCAATCCCCGTGGACCGCAGCAAGGGCAGCAATGTGGCCATGCACAGCATAAAAGCTCTGAACCAGGCGGATAAGATGTACCTGGCCATAGCACCTGAAGGTACACGCAAGAAGACATCCAACTGGAAGAAAGGATTCCTCACGATTGCCAAAGCCTGCAATGTTCCCATATATCTGGGATACTTCAACTACAAGTTTAAAATAGCAGGACATGGCCCGAGATTTGTAGCAACGGGCAACCCTAAAGAAGACTTGAAGATAATCCAGGCCCATTACGCCTCACTGAACCTGGAAGGCCGTCACAAAGACCGCTTCAGCTGCGGTAACGTTGACCCGGTTCCACTTGAGGAAGAGCCTTGCAAACTTCAAACGGAAGACAATATTGAAACTAATGCCTGAAGAGCGGGAACTACCTGCCCGATAACAGGTTGCATTGATAAAGATATGAAAAGAATCCTATATGTTACCGTCTGCCTGCTGCTCTCTTTGGGAGCATGGGCTCAGACTTACACACTTGAAGAATATGAAGAGTTCGCGCTTCAGAACTCCAAGAGCCTTAAGGTTGCCCAAGAAAGGATAAATGCCGCCGAGAATCTGAAGAAAGCCGCATTCACCCAGTTCCTTCCAAGCTTTCAGGCAGTAGGCTCCTACCTGTGGAACCAGAAACAGATCTCCCTTCTAAGCCAGGACGCTCTGCTTCCGGTAGGATCAAAGATGGCAGACGGAAGCTTCGGCTTTACCCCGGACCAGATTTCCAACGGCTGGACAGTGATTGAAGGCCAGCCTGTTCCTCTGGATGCTGACGGAGTTCCATTTGACCCTAAGGCTAATCCGGAGAAAATCCAGTGGAAAGGATATGCATATCTCCCGAAGAGTGAACTAACTTACGATGTCCACAATGTTTTCGCGGCCGGCATAGGATTCACCCAGCCTATCTATATGGGAGGCAAAGTCCGTGAGCTCTACAACATAGCCAAGACCAGTGAGGACATGGCCAGGCTCCAGACAGAAAACCGGCAGGAAGAACTGATAATTTCCGTAGATCAGGCCTATTGGACAACCGTATCGCTGATAAACAAGAAAAAACTCGCTGAGAAATATGTAGAACTGCTGACAAAGCTGGAGAAAAATATCCAGGCAGCCATAGATGAGGGGGTTGCCACAAAAGGTGATTTGCTCAACGTGAAGGTGAAACTGAATGAGGCCAACCTCGCCCTTACAAGAGCCACTGACGGCGTAGCCCTTTCCAAGATGGCACTTTTCAGAGTCTGCGGACTTGACCTGGACGGAGACTTCGGCTTGGCCGACGAAGATATTACCCAAGGTCATGCGCAGGAACTGGATCCTGCATACAACAGGGCCCAGGCCATAGACAACCGTTTTGAAATCAGGGAACTGGAGAACCTGAGCAAAATAAGCCGCAGTCAGGTGAACATTGCCAGAAGCCGCTTTCTTCCAAACATCGTGGCCTCAGCCAACTACCTTACCACAAACCCTAACACGTTCAACGGATTCGAAAACAAGTTCAAGGGTATGTTCTCAGCAGGAGTGGCAGTGACTATCCCTATCTTCCATTTCGGCGACAGGATCTACACCCTTAAAGCCGCCCAGAGCGAAGAGAGAATAGTAAAGCACAGGATAGATGAAGCCAAAGAGCTTATAAACCTTCAGGTTACACAGGCAAACTTCAAGGTAAGGGAAGCCAACAAGAAACTTGAAAGCGCGCTGAGCAACATCAGCGCGGCAGAAGAAAACCTCCGCCTGGCAGAGTTGTCCTACAAGGAAGGTATCATAAGTGTCACCGACCTTCTTGCAGCCCAGACTGCATGGATCAGCGCCAACTCAGACAAGATAGATGCGGGGATAGATGCCAGAATGAGCGAGCTCTACCTGCGTAAAGCCGTGGGTATAAGCAATCTGAAGAAAGACAACAAGTAGAAGTGAAGCGTAGTTGCAAAGGATGACAATCACTGCGAATAAACAGATAACAAGTTAAAGTATTACAGATATGAAGAAGATGCAGCAAAGCACGGTAAGCCTGCTGGTAGGTCTGGCAGCACTGCTTTTGGTAATTATCGTTCTGGTGTTGATAGGATGGCTGACATCCAAGCCGCAGAAGCTCACTATCCAGGGAACCGTCGAGGCACGCGAATACAGAGTGTCCGGAAAGGTAGCAGGAAGAGTGGACCAGCTTCTGTATCAGGAAGGAGACACCGTCAGCAAAGGACAGGTTGTCGTCAAGCTGGACAGCCCTGAACTCCAGGCCAAGATAGTCCAGGCCAACGCCCAGAGCAAAGCCGCAATGGCACAGAGAGCCAAAGCTTCCGGAAGCGCCCGTTCTGAAATGGTAGAAGGAGCTTACGAGATGTGGCAGAAAGCAAAAGTAGGAGTTGACATAGCCAAGAAATCCTACGAGAGAGTGGAAAACCTATTCCAGAAAGAAGTTGTTTCCGCCCAGAAGAGAGACGAAGCCAAGGCCCAGTATGATGCCGCTGTAGCCACCGAAAAAGCTGCGTTCAGCCAGTACAACATGGCAAAGAACGGAGCCCAGTCCGAAGACAGGATGGCAGCCCAGGCAGCCGTTGACGCAGCCAACGCAAGCGTTGACCAGGTCAACTCCTACATAGACGAGATAAACCTTGTCTCCCCTATCAACGGAGTCATTACTGAAGTTTTCCCTAAAGTTGGCGAACTCGTCGGCCAGGGCGCCCCAATCATGACGGTCACAGACATCGAAGATGTTTGGTTCTCCTTCAATATCCGCGAAGACATGCTCAGCGGCATCACGATGGGAAGCAAGATCAATGTCAAGATTCCTGCCCTGGGAGACCAGACATATCAGGCTGAAGTCTATTTCATCAACGTGATGGCATCCTTCGCCACCTGGAAACCTACAAAAGCATCCGGCGAATTCGACGCCAAAACCTTTGAGGTCAGAGCCAGGCCTGTTTCCCCGATCCCTCATCTGAGGGCCGGAATGAGCGCCATCGTAAAGTAAAGGAATCCATCGCTGAAGAAAATGGAAAACAAAAGGAAAAGCACCAATATGCTGCAATGTATCCTCAACGTGCTGCTGAGGGAGAGGGATATTATGTCCAGCAGGCCTATCTACCTGTACGGCACCATATTGGTTCTGTCTTTCTGTGCCATATTCTTTGTTTCTCTGATGTACCAGGGACTGCCTCAAAGAGTTCCGGTAGGAGTGGTGGATATGGATGACTCTTACCTTTCACGCACTGCCATAAAGCAGATAGAAGCAATGCAGGGCATCGAGATAACAAACCGTTACGGCAGCTATCACGAAGCACGGCTGGCAATGCAGAAAGGAGAAATTTACGGGTTCATAGAGTTTCCAGAAGATTTGTACGTGAATGTGGTAAACGGGCTCAGGCCAACGGTTCCTGTCTATTATACAGAAGCCTATATGGTCCCCGGAACGCTTGCATACAGAAATCTCCTCCAGATTGCCAATGTCCTCAATGCAGGAGTGAGAAGGACAACCATGAGAGCCAAGGGAGTTCCTGAGACCAGCATCATGCCTACCCTGCAGCCAATCACCATAGACACCCACAGCATCTGCAATCCGTGGAGCAGTTATGCCATATACCTGATTTCCATTATATGGCCAGGTATTCTCTCCTTGTGCATCATAGTGATGACAGTGTTTACCATAGGCTTTGAACTCAAACAAAAAACCACTCACGACCTTTTGGAGAAAGCTGGGGGAAGCATAATCAATGCTTTGATAGGCAAGTTGTTGCCCTATTTTCTGATATACCTGCTGATGGGGTTCTCTTTTGTAGTTCTGGCCTACAGGATTTTCGGATTCCCTCTGCTGGGGCCAACCTGGGTGATGCTCCTGAATATAGCTATGTTGATATTGGCATCTCATGCGGTAGGGCTGTTTTTTATAGGGCTTTTCCCTGTCCTCCGCGATGCTCTCAGCGCCGCCTCCTTGTATTCAGTATTGGCTTTGTCCATGTGCGGAATGACATTCCCTGTGGAAATGATGATTGCGCCGATGCAGGGATTTGCACAGATATTCCCTCTCAGACAGTACTACCTGATATATGTGAAGTGGGCCATGCTGGACTGCAACTTCTCTGATGTGTATATCAACCTTCTGGGAATGTGCATTTTCCTCTTCCTTCCGTTCCTTGTCTTAAGGCGCCTCAAAGACGCAATGGTAAACCTTAACTACCCTACCAAATAAAGGAGAGCCGCAAATGAGAAAACTGGATCTGAACAATATAAGCACAGCCCTCAACCAGATGCTGGCAATCACCTGGAAGGAGATGAAAACCATCTTCACAGACAGCGGCGTGCTGCTGATTCTCATAATTGCCGGTTTTGGATACCCACTCCTTTACAGTACGGTCTATCTCAGCGAAAGCGTAGATGAAATCCCGGTCGGAATCATAGACGAAAGCGCAACTTCAGAAAGCCGCAGATTCGCTTCAAAATTAGACGCCACGAGAGAAATCAGCCTGGTTTCCTGCGTCAATATGGATGATGCTATCCAGAAGATGAAGCGCAGAGATATTCACGGGATAGTGGTAATTCCAAAGAGCTTCAACAAAGACATAGAAACCGGAAGACAGACCACCGTATCCCTCTATGTAAATATGGCAACCTTTTTCATCTACAAGAACATAGCCCTGGCCTGCAACTATGTTATGCTAGATGAAAACAAAAACATATCGCTGAGAAAACTGAGTGCGGAAGGCCTCACGGAACAGGAAGCTCTTGCAAGCGCGGAACCTCTCAGAAACAAGATGAACATCCTCTTCAACGAGGGTAACGGCTTTGCCAGCTTCTTTGTTCCTGGTGTGCTGGTCCTTGTCATCCACCAGCTGCTGTTCCTGGGCATAGGGATGGTATCCGGAACCAGAAGAGAGGAGAACGCCAACCGGAAACTTTCCCAGATTGAAACCCCTTCCAAGAAGAAAGTTTACAGGTACATCCTGGGACAAGGAGCTGCCTATTTTCTCATTTACTCTCTTATAGGATCTTATATACTGATTATTGTTCCAAGACTGTTCGGGCTACCACATTTCGCCTCCGCTTGGGATATATACAGGCTGCTGCTGCCATTCCTGCTTGCAGTCATATTTTTCTCACAGACTTGGTCAGTGTTTATCCGAAACAGAGAAACCGGAATGGTGATGTTCCTGTTTTTCAGCGTGATACTCCTCTTCCTGAGTGGCCTTACATGGCCCCTTAGCAGTTTCCCGGCTTTCTGGAAATACTTCTCATACATATTTCCCGCAACATTTGGCGTGGAAGGATATATCAAAATCAACTGTATGGGGGCAGACTTCTCTGTTATAAACACAGAGTTCGTTGCCCTTTGGATCCAGGCCGTAATCTACTTCATAACAGCCTGCTTCTCCTACCGCTACATCAATAAATAGTGCACTGCACTGTTTATTGATGTTTCTCACCACGCTCACGCAGTGAGCACCCCTCAAGGGGTATGCGGCCTCACGGCCGGGCACTGAAGTGCCTTTTTAATGAGGCCATCTCATTTCACCTCACTCACCCAGTGTGCAGCTTTGTCTTTCCACCACGTCTTTTTTGAAGATGTAACAACTTTGTTTCCTGCACAAAATTTGCATTGTAACATATTTTAACTATATTTGTCATCTTCAATAAAGATTTTAACTAGAAATAATCATATTTAATTTTTTAAAAACAACATGGCAACTAAGAAATACAGAACCGAGTCTGACCTTCTGGGCGAACTCAAAGTTCCGGCAGAAGCTTACTATGGTGTTCAGACTCAGAGAGCTCTGAACAACTATAAGATTTCAGGTATCAGGATGTGCGACTATCCTGATTTCGTGACAGCTATCGCTTACGTGAAACTGGCTGCAATCCAGGCAAACAACGAGCTTGGAGTTATAGACAACACCATCACCAAGGCTGTCGTAAAAGCTTGCAAAGAAATCATTGACGGCAAGATGCACGACAACTTCCCTATCGATATGCTCCAGGGCGGCGCAGGTACATCAGTCAACATGAACGCCAACGAGGTTATCGCTAACCGCGCTCTCGAGATCATGGGCAAGGAAAGAGGAGACTACAAGTTCTGCTCTCCTAACGACCACATCAACTGCGCGCAGTCAACCAACGACGCCTACCCTACAGCTCTCCATCTTACCATCGTGATGATGAACAAGAAACTCGTCGAGAGCCTGAAGGCACTCGTAGCCTCCTTCAAGGCAAAGGCAAAGGAGTTCGACAAGATCATAAAGATGGGAAGAACCCAGCTCCAGGATGCAGTTCCTATGACTCTTGGACAGGAGTTCAAGGCATTTGCCGATACTCTGGAAGAGGAAATCGAGAACCTCGAATACAACAAAAAGAAGCTCTATGCAATCAACATGGGCGGAACCGCTATCGGAACCGGCCTCAACGCAACCCCTGGCTTCACCAAGCTCTGCTGCAAGAAACTTGCTGAGCTCACAGGCGAGCCTTTCGTAGCTGCAAAGAACCTCGTGGCCGCTACTCCTGACACTGCAGGTTACGTCGGATATCACGGAGCAGTAAAGAGACTGGCCGTCAAACTGTCAAAGGTTTGCAACGACCTCCGTCTCCTGGCTTCAGGCCCAAGATGCGGTCTGGGAGAAATCAACCTTCCTCCAAAGGCTCCGGGATCTTCCATCATGCCTGGCAAGGTTAACCCTGTCATCCCTGAAGTTACCAACCAGGTTTGCTTCAAGGTTATCGGAAACGACACCGCTGTTGCATTCGCAGCCGAGGCCGGCCAGCTCCAGCTCAACGTTATGGAGCCTGTAATCATACAGTGCATCACCGAGTCCATCACCTGGATGAGCAATGTAATGAACACTCTCAGAGTCGAGTGCGTTGACGGCATCACCGCAAACGCAGACCACTGCATAGACCTCGTGAAGAACTCCATCGGCATCGTTACCGCCCTCAACCCTTACATCGGTTACAAGGCCAGCACCAAGATTGCCAAGGAGGCACAGCAAACCGGACGCAGCGTTTACGATATCGTTCTTGAGCAGAAGGTCATGACCAAGGCCAAGCTCGACGATGCTCTCAGCCCAAAGAACATGCTCGCTCCACGCGACTACAAGAAATAGCATTTTGTTCCAAACGGCGGCCCCGAAAGGGCTGCCGCTTAAACATTTGACTATCAGTCTTTTAACAAAACACCCTCCCGTGAAAAACCAGGAGGGTGTTTTTATATTTTCATGATTGCCAGCACTTTAAGCGGCAGCGCTAATTTATAGTTTGCCCTCTTCCTTGAGGGCGGCGTTGAAGCAGTGGCGGCAGAGAGGCTCGTACTTGTCCATCTCGCCGAGGAGAACCTGCTCATCCGCCCCGGCGCCCTTGACAGTAGGCAGACGGTGGGAATGCTGGGCCGGCTGGCCGCACCTGACGCAGATGGCGTGGACCTTGGTTATGTGTTCTGCCCGGGCCAGTAGCGCAGGCATAGGTCCGAAGGGCTTGGCAAGGTAGTCCATGTCCAGACCTGCCACAATAACACGAACTCCCCTGTCTGCCAGCATATTGCACACATCCACGATGCCATCGTCAAAGAACTGGACCTCATCTATTCCTACTACATCAACATCTGTTGCATAAAGAAGAATGTTCTGGGAAGAGTCCACGCTGATAGACTGGATATGCTTCCCCTCATGGCTGACCACATCGGTTTCCGAATAGCGGACATCTATCCCGGGCTTGAAAATCTGCACTCGCTGATGGGCGAAATTAGCCCTCTTGAGCCTACGTATGAGCTCCTCCGTCTTGCCGGAAAACATACTTCCGCAGATAACTTCAAGCCAACCAGACTGTTTTGGACTTTCGAGAAACATTTTGCATTATATTTGTAGTGAATACAAATATAGGAAATATAGTGTACACCTATATTCCAAACAAAAATTTAAAGCTATGGAAGAGAAAAAAGGGATTCTGTCCGCTATCGCTGAAACGCTCAGGCAATATGAGCTGAACCAGTCAGACGACAAAGACAGTCAGGCAATTGCCCTGGAGGAGAAACTTGAAGAGATAGCCAAGATGATTTCTTCTCTCAGCGACAGGGTTGACAACCTTAGCAGCCGCGTCAACAATATCGGCGAGAAGGTGGATTCTCTCGCTGCCGCTCCGGTATTCGACGCCAAAGAGGAGATAGCTGAAGAAGAGGTCACTCATACCGTAGAACCTGTATTCGATGTTCATAACCCGGAAGACGTGGACAACACATTCCATCTTATGGAAGATGAGTTTGAACCTGAGTTTGAAGAAGACGGAGAAACCACAGAGAAGGCTCATTGCTATAGTCAAGCAGAGAACGATGCCCAAGACACTCAGGCAGAGGAGAATGTTAATGAGGAAGTGATGGAAGCCGAGGATGATATTATTAACAGCGAAAACGGGAATCCAAATGAAGTAGAGATAGATGATGCTGATGATGAAGAAGATGAAGAAGATGAAGAAGATGATGATGAGGTAGAAGTTGCTGATGAGGATGAAGGTGTTGATGAGGTAGAGGTTGCCGATGAGGCTGATGAGGATGAAGGTGTTGATGAGGTAGAGGTTGCCGATGAGGCTGATGAGGCTGAAGGTGTTGATGAGGTAGAAGTCGCTGATGATGCCGATGAGACAGATGAGGTTGAAGAGGCCGAAGAGACTGATGGTATGCTTCCTGATAAAAGTGATGATGAGGATGATACAGAGGATGCAGGCAGAGACTTTGAGGTAGCGGAAGAAGGCATCGCGGAAGAGACAATCGCTGAGAATAAGGCAGAAGGCAAGAGAGACTGGTACGACTGGGAATACGATTATCCTGCCGAATATGTGGATGACATAATGGGATGCATGGGCATCAACGACAAACTGGAGTTTGTAAGGGAACTCTTCCACTCTGACCCGATGCTGTTTGACAGCCAGATGAAGGAGATTGACACCATGCCTAACTTCAAGGCTATCGTGCAGTTCTTCCGCATGGCCCATCCTGAATGGGATGAAAGCAGCGACACCGTTTACAGGCTCTATATGTACATCCGCCGCAAGTTCCGCAAATAGATTTTAACCAAAGCTAAACAGATCAAGCAAATGCAAATGAAAACGGACTGCGGGAAGCTTTTCCTTGTACCTACACCTGTGGGGAATCTGGACGATATGACTTTCAGGGCTGTAAAGGTGCTCAGCGATGTGGATGTCATCTATGCGGAAGATACCCGCACCTCCAGCGTACTGCTCAAGAAGTATGGCATTTCCACCCACATGGAAAGCTACCATAAGTTCAACGAGCACAAACGTACTGAAAGCATTTGCCAGAGGATTCTTGAAGGGCAGAACGCGGCTCTTGTAACGGATGCGGGTTCTCCCGGGATTTCCGATCCTGGTTTCCTTGTAACCAGAGCATGTATAGAAAAAGGCATAGAGGTGGAAGCCCTGCCCGGTGCTACCGCTTTTGTACCGGCACTTACCATGAGCGGACTTCCGTCTGACCGCTTTATCTTTGAGGGTTTCCTGCCCCAGAAAAAAGGCCGTCAGACAAAGATCAAGATGGTAGCCCAGAACACTGCTACGACTATAGTCTATGAATCACCTTACAGGCTGCTCAAACTTCTGGAGAGTCTGAAGGAATTTGCCGGAGGAAGCCGGTTGGCAGCCGTATGCCGGGAAATCAGCAAAATACACAACGAGTGCAGAAGAGGCACTCTGGATGAGCTTATAGAATGGTTCACGGAAAATGAACCTAAAGGAGAAATTGTTGTTGTCATAGAAGGGAAAGACAATGGGAAAGATGAGGATGAAGATTTTGAAAGGAATGAGATTCTGGAGAAGAGGGGCGGAAAACTCCAGCACAAAACAGATAGAAAATCAAGAAGATAACCAGGAGTATCAACAGAAAGGCAGACTGGCAGGCAGGCACGTCAGTGACACAACAGCCCGTGGGGTCATCGGTATGATGGCCTTGATACTCGTCTTTCAGGCCGTAACTTTTACAATCCATAAATGTCAGGGAGATGAAACCTCCCAAAGCAAAAGCCAGGAACATGACAGCTCCGGCTTTGCAGACTATTATTCCAGGAGTTCGTTCTCAGGGAACGGAACCCCCGGCGAAATCAAACGCCACAGCCGTGCTGATTCAGGCACCCTATCCGGAAGGAAAAAATACGCGCTGTTCCCATTCAATCCAAATACCATCACTTTGGACAGCCTCCAGCTCCTCGGGTTTTCAAAAAAACAGGCCCTGACTATCATCCACTACAGAGAAAAAGGCGGCCGCTTCCGCAGAAAAGAAGACTTCTCAAAGATGTACACCGTCAGCCGGGAGAAGTACCTGGAACTTGAACCATACATTATCATACCAAAAACAGAGGAAGAAGCACCAACGGCAGCTTCAGTATCATTCAGAAGATACAACACGGAAAAGAAACCTGCAGCACCTTCAACCTCTACTACTTCTGCAACTTCTTCTGCAACTTCTTCTGCAACTTCTTCAGCATCTGCTTCTTCTGCAGCTTCAAAGCTACTCCATATATCTGAGAACTCCGTGGCAGAAAATTCTTCTTCTGCGACATATAGCTCAGACCCTTCCCCTGGAGGTTCCAGCAATGGCGGCTGGAAGACCCCAAGGCCCAAAGTCTATATAGACTTGAATGAAGCAGACAGTGCCGCACTGCTCTCCGTAAGAGGCATCGGCCCCTATTTCTGCAAAGCCATCCTTTCATACAGGAAGTCGCTGGGCAGTTTTGCAAACATAGATCAGCTTCTGGAAATCAAGGGAATGGACCAGGAGAAGTTTGACCGTATCAAAGACCAGGTATTTGTCCATCCCGGAGGAATCCTAAAATTTTCCATCGCAGAGGCAAGCCGGGCATTTCTTGAAAGGCATCCGTATATTGGTTCATACAATGCGAGAGGCATAGCTCTGTTTCTGGAAACACACTCCAAAGAAGAGTGCACGCTCAAGGCTTTGGTGGAAAACAGAATCCTCTCTCCTGAAGACACCCTCAGACTCCACCCCTACATACGTTGATTTTTAAGATTCGTGTCCAGCTGTCCCGATTTTCGCACCTCCTGGACACGTTGAGCGGGGATTCGTGTCCAGCTGTCCCGGTTTTTGCACCTCATGGACACGTTGGGCTGAGATTCGTGTCCAGCTGTCCCAGTTTTCGCACCTCCTGGACATGTTAGGCGGGGATTCATGTCCAGCTGTCCCAGTTTTCGCACCTCCTGGACACGTTTGGCGTGGATTCATACGTTGGGCGTGGATTCGTTCGTTGGATGGGGATTCGTACGTTGGGTGGCTGATTGTTCTTGGGGATTGTTTGATGTGGGGTTTCATTCATTATCTTTGCAGATGGAACAAATGTCAGAATCTGAACCGGATTCTACGGCTGTTTTTTGAGATACACTTCTGCGAATGTTGTTTAGATAAACTTTTTTATATGGGATTCATTAGTTGTGAAAACGTGGTCAAGAAGTTCGGCAGCTTCACGGCGCTGGACCATATCAACCTGGAGATTCCTCAAGGGAAAATCTTCGGTTTTCTTGGACCTAACGGTGCCGGCAAGACCACTCTTATCAGAATCATCAACCGCATCACGCTTCCAACTGAGGGCCGGGTGCTTTTCAATGGAAGGGAACTGAAACTCAGCGATATAGAAAACATTGGCTATCTTCCTGAAGAGCGCGGGCTCTACAAGAAGATGAAGGTGGGCGAACAGGCCGTGTATCTGGCCCGGCTGAAAGGCCTCTCCAGGGCTGATGCCACAAGAGAACTGATGATATGGTTCCAGAAGTTCGGAATCCAGCCTTGGTGGAACAAGAAAGTTGAGGAACTCAGCAAGGGTATGGCGCAGAAGATCCAGTTCATCACCACAGTACTTCACAAGCCTCAGCTGCTGATTCTGGACGAGCCTTTCTCCGGCTTTGACCCTATCAACGTGAGCCTCATCCGCGATGAGATACTGCGCATGAAATCTGAGGGTTGCACGATAATCCTCTCTACCCACAACATGGAGTCTGTTGAGGAACTCTGCGATGAGATAGCTCTTGTGAACAAAGCCAAACTGGTGATTTCTGGAAACGTGGACCAGATCCGCAAGGAGCATGGCCACAACCGTGTGGAAGTCTGCTACAGGGCAGAGACAGCTGATGGAGTTATGGCAGCGGACGGTGGAACCGGAAGGCTTCAGTCGGTTGAAGGGCTGTTCTCCGTGTTCTCAACTGAAAACACCAAGAACGGGCTCAGGAGCGTCCTGGACATCTGCAAAGATGCCTCAAGCAGGAACGTCCTCTCCGAGATTTCCAGGCAGGTGGAGATTGTTTCATATCAGCCGCTTATGCCAAAGATGAACGAGATATTCATCAAGCTGGTCGGAGAAAGCGGAGGAGCAACATCGCAGAGTATAGAAGATTACCGTAAGTCAGACCCTAAAAACAGATAGATATGAGCAAGATTGGAATAATAATAGCCAGGGAATACTCCACAAGAGTAAAGAAAAAGAGTTTCATCATCGGTACGTTCCTGGTGCCTATATTGTTTGCGCTTATGTTTGTCATTCCGATGCTGATTGCTATGTACTCTTCTGACAACAAGGTCCGTACTATTGCCGTTGACGACCAGTCCGGGATTGTTGCCCAAAAGCTGGAAAACAAGGAAAACATCACCTACAGCGTTATAGACCATTCCATCGCCGAGCAGATAAAGAAAGATCTTCCCTCCTCCAGCAACTACTACGCCTTGCTTCAGATTTCTGCCATGGATTCTCTGATGAACTCCGAGGTTTCAATCTTCTGTTCCGAACAGGTGAGCATATCTCTCAAAGACCAGATTCAGAGCCAGGTGAATGAAATCCTCTCTGCAAATAAACTTGCATCATACAACATCCCGGACCTGGAAAACGTACTGAAAAACATCAGAAACAACGCCACAGTCAAGACTCTTCAGGTTGGGAAGGATGATGAAGAAGGCAAGGAAACTTCTGTGGGAGCCTATATGGCAATAGGTTACATATCCAGTTTCATAATCTACATGTTTATCTTCATGTTCGGAAGCATGGTGATGCAGGGCGTTATTGAGGAGAAGAACAACAGGATCATAGAAGTGATTGTTTCTTCAGTAAAGCCTATGCAGCTGATGATAGGGAAAATCGTGGGTATAGCCCTGGTGGCCCTCACGCAGTTCATGGCCTGGATAGTTCTCACCTTCCTTATTGTAACCGGTGTGAGCATGGCTACCGGAGCCTCCAGCACATCTATTGTCAAGCAGGGTGTCCAAGCCCAGACAAACATGCCTGGTATGGATATGTCTGAACTCAACGCCTCAGGAATGGAGGTTGCCGGCATTGACGCATCAGTTCTTGCAGAAACATCAGAAAACGCTTCTGATTCCTCAGCGATAAATGAGGGGCTGAATGCCATCGCCCCTATCATGAACACGCTCAAGCAGATGAACATTCTCGGAATCATCGGTACTTTCATCCTTTACTTTATTCTTGGTTATTTGCTGTACGCCAGTATGTTTGCTGCAGTGGGCGCCTGTGTGGACAACCAGGCTGACACCCAACAGCTCCTGCTTCCTATAACCATTCCGCTCATCATAGGACTGTTCATAATGATGAGCGCGTTCCAGAATCCGAATTCCACTGCTGCAGTCTGGGGCTCCATAATTCCTTTCACCTCCCCTATGGTCATGGTGGCAAGGTTCGCCTACGGAGTTCCTGCTTGGCAGTATATCCTTTCAGTGGCACTGCTTGTCGGGACATTCCTGTTCATGGGATGGCTCAGCGCCAAAATCTACCGTATAGGCATTCTCTCATACGGTAAGAAAGCCAGTTGGAAGGAGATATTCAAATGGCTTAAATTCAAGGATTAGACAAAAGATACAAAAATGAAAAAACGGAATATCAGCTTGCTCTTCCTGGCAGTTTCCGTGCTTTCCCTTTGCTTTTCGGCAGAGACGGCCACGGCTCAGAGAGTCAAAAAGGCGGAGTACTCCGGGCAAGAGCTCAACAACCAGGTCATAAAGAAGATGACCTGGACAACCGTAACCATCGACAAACGGTTTGAGGCTTCTGACTCTGACAATCTGAAGACAACGGCAGTCATAGCCAAATACAAACCGGAAGTTGACAAATACATGGAACCGATAGGATACTGCCCAAACGGTCTCCTCAGGGGATATCCTGTTGCCCCATTGTCCAACTGGGCGTCTGACGCTTATCTGGAATATGCCCAGAATTACATAGATACCACATCCCGCACAGACATAGACAAGAACATAAAGATAGACTTCTCCCTCATGAACTTTGGCGGGATCCGTACTGAAATGCCTAAGGGCAACGTGTCCAAATATGACATCCTCTCCATCTTTCCTTTTGACAACTTCCTCGTGATTGAGGAGCTTGACGGAGACAAGGTGCAGATGCTGATGGAGTTCTTCGCCAAGACAAGGGGCCAGGTGATGAGCAATGTGAAGCTCCGCACTGAAGGAGGAGAGGTCAAGGAGTGCCTGATCGGCGGGCAGCCTCTGGATCCAAACCGCAAGTATGTGGTGGCAACGATAGACTTCCTCTACAACGGAGGAGACAATGTCTATCCGCTCAAATACAGCAACTGGGTCATCGAGACGGACAAGAAACTGATGAACGTTTTCATAGAATACATACAGAGTCTGACAAGACAGGGAAAGAACATTGAGGCCGCCATAGATGACAGACTTATAACAGACGGGAGGAAATAACCATGAAAAAGACAATATTGCTTATAGCCTCAGCGATTCTTTCACTTTCAGCCTATTCCCAGGATCTTGTAATCCTGCACACCAACGACACCCACAGCCAGATAGAGCCTCTGTCCTCCGGCAACTACAAAGGAAGGGGCGGAGTGGATCGCAGAGAAAAATACATCAGCCAGGTAAGGGCAGAAAACAAGAACGTGATACTTCTGGATGCCGGAGACTTCTCCCAGGGCACGCCTTATTTCACTCTTTTCAAGGGGGATGCTGAAATTGAGCTGATGAACGCTCTCGGAGTGGATGCCGCAACCTTCGGCAACCACGAGTTTGACAACGGGCCGGAGGAGCTTGCAAGAAGGATCAAGATGGCCAACTTTCCTGTAGTCAATGCCAACTACAAACTGTCCGGCACACCTCTTGACGGTCTTGTCGCCCCTTATACCGTGATAGATAGAGGAGGAAAGAGGATTGGCGTCATCGGCCTGAGCGTAAGGCTGACAGGGCTCGTGAACCCGACCAAGATCGGGAAGATGAAATACCAGCACCCTTACAAGATTGTGGACAGGCTCGCCCGCAAACTGAGGAAATCTGAAAAATGTGACCTTGTAATACTTCTTACCCACTGCGGCTTCAACGACGGAAAGGAGCAGAACCCTGATGACTGCCTTATAGCCAAAAACACGGAAGGCGTGGACATCATCATCGGCGGGCACTCGCATACTTTCATAAAGAAACCTGCTATCGTTGAAAGCAAGACAGGAAAGAAAGTGATGGTGGTCCAGGCCGGATGCAAGGGAGAAGAGGTCGGACGAATAGATATATGGTTCTGACAAAGAACCGTCTCTAAAGAGAATATAGACTGAACTTGAAAACTATACCGCCGCCTTCCTTCTGGGAGGCGGTTATTGTTCCCTTATGGAAGGCCACAGCATTCCTGACGATGGAAAGCCCCAGCCCTGAGCCTCCGGTCTTTCTGGTACGGCCTTCTTCCACCCTGTAGAAACGTTCAAATATCCTCTGGAGAGCCTCGGCAGGAACTCCCTTGCCGGTATCTGAATAGGTGAAGTTTATCTTGTATCTCCCCTCTCCGGCAACCTGCTCGATGCCAGCCACAAGGGTAATGGCAATGCCCTTTCCTCCGTGCTCTATTGAATTGTCTATCAGATTCTTGAAAAGAGAATAAACGAGATTGTAGCTTCCCCTGAGGCGCAACCGGCTGCTGATTCTCATATCAAAAGATATGTTGCTATCTTCCAGCTTGTAGCCAATCTCCTCGAGAACATCCTCAAGACAGCTCCTGACATTGATTTCCTCCAGCCTGTACAAGGCTTCGTCAGACTTCCCGAGTTCATTGGACTCGTCGAGTTTGTTGAGTATGGACACTTCATTCACCAGATCCGCCAGCCTTGTGGCCTGGGAATAGGCCTTGCCTACAAATTTCCTCATCTGCTCCGCTGACATGTCGTCAGAATTGAGGATAGTTTCCAGGTAAGCCTTGACCCCTGTAAGCGGAGTCTTCAGCTCATGGGCTATGTTATGGCTCATCTGCTGCTTGTACTTCTTGGCCTTCTCAAGCTGGGAGAATGTGTCGGCTATCTCCTTCCCCACTTCTCCCATCTCGTCATTGTCAAAGTCTATCTCAGAAAGCCCGTTACCGTCTTCCTTTATGGCGCTCACAAGTTCGCTGTATGTCTTCAAAGGTTTGTATAACCGCCTGAGTATGTAAATGAAAGCAAATATCAGAGCTGATAGCAGGACAACAATCAGTATGAAATAATTATTGTCTTTGCCAACTTCAGCAGGGCGGCTCATCCTGAACCTTGAATAGGAGCGGACAAACAGGTTCCCGGATTTTTTCGCATAGTAGAGGTATTCCTTATCCGGTTCTCCGACAGCGCTCCTGAGAGCGCTTCCATCAGCTCCTGAGGCGGCGGTGACTATCTCTGAAAGGCTAAAGATATTGTCCGGAATGGAAATATCCCTTTGACGGGAGTCATACAGTACGTTGCCCAAAGTATCGGCGAGAGTGAAGCCGAAACCGTCGGGAAGCTGAATGGAGGAAGGGTCCTTGCCTTCTGAGAGAGAATCCAGCACCTGGGAAATGGTTGCCTTGAGTTCTCCCTGAAGAGCTGAAATACTGTATCCGCGGCTCTGCCTGGAGGAATAGAGCACAAAGAACAGAGCCAGCAGAGCCAGCAGCATCAATAGATATATAACCAGCCGGTAACGATATTTGAGCTTGATTTTCATCACTTGCCTTGAGGATGGATGCAATAGCCGAATCCGGAACGGTTCTGCACAAGATCCCCGGCCGGGCCCAGTTTTTTACGCAACCTTGCAATATGCACATCCACAGTCCTCTGGAGAACGAATCCGTCATCCTTCCAGACATTCTTCAAAATTTCCTCCCTGGAAAAAAGCTTTCCTGTGGAACGCGCCAGAAGCAAGAGGATTTCCATTTCCTTACGGGTCAGAAGGACCGGTTCTCCGCTTACCTTCACGCTGCTCTCTTTTGCATCAATGGTAAGTATCCCGAAATCAAAGTAATCCTGCTGGACTTCATCTGCAGGTTGCGGAGTGTCAGGAACGCTTTTGGCTGCAACGCCCTTGGAATTGTTCTTCCACGCTGAAGCGGAATTGTCTCCAGAAGGCTTCTGTATCCGTCCGGATCTTGAGAGCACGGCCTTTACCCTGGCTACAACCTCATTCACTGAAAAAGGTTTTGATATGTAGTCGTCCCCGCCGCTGGAAAATCCTTTAAGGATGTCATCCTCCGTGTCAAGCGCCGTCACGAAAATTATCGGTACGCTGCTCTTGTAGTCTTCTCTCAGAAGCTGGGCAAGTTTCAGGCCGCTGATGCCACCCATCATGATATCCAGAAGCAGCAAGTCAAATTTCTCTGAAGAAATCACAGAAAGGGCTTCTTCTGAACTGAGAACCGTCTTGACCTTAAAACCGGCCTTTTCCAGGTTGTACTGAAGAATCTCACAAATATCTTCCTCATCATCAACGACAAGTATGTTCGCTTTCAGGGCAGTATCTTCCATAATCAAATGCTTGGGCGGTATTTGGCAAACCCATTGTTTGGCAAAGGTAACATTTTTTGTAACTTAGTGCCCTGTTTGAAACAGATAACAACGCTTGTATGACATATAAGAAGAAAGAACTGTTCACGCCAGAGACTACACAGAGCCTGGCTTCGCATTACAAAGAAATCCTGAAACTTCTTGGCGAAGACACTTCCAGAGAAGGCATTCTCAAGACTCCTGAAAGAGTTGCCAAAAGCATGCAGTTTCTCACTCACGGATATCAGCTTGACCCTGTGGCCATACTAAAATCGGCGATGTTCAAAGAGGAGTATCAGCAGATGGTACTGGTAAAAGACATTGAGCTTTATTCCATGTGCGAGCACCACATGCTGCCATTCTACGGAAAATGCCATGTCGCCTACATACCAAATGGTTACATTACTGGGCTGAGCAAGATACCTCGCGTTGTTGACGCCTTTGCCCGCAGGCTCCAGGTACAGGAAAGGCTCACGGTCCAGATCAGGGACTGTATCCAGAAAACCCTGAAGCCTCTGGGGGTTGCCGTGGTCATCGAGGCCGCGCACATGTGCATGCAGATTCGCGGAGTACAAAAGCAGAACTCGGTAACCACCACATCAGCCTTTACGGGAGCTTTCCTCAACAACCGCAAGACAAGAGAAGAGTTCCTCAGGCTCATAGGAGCAGATTTGCATTAAAAGAATTAACTGTTGTAAAACATAGAGCTGGAGAATATGAGAATTTTGATTTGCGCCGCTGAGCAGGAAGAACTGGATTGCGCCATCCAGGCGTTGAGGATTTACGAGAGCAAAATCGTGGGCAAGGCCCAAATTGACTTTATGCTCACCGGCATAGGAACCACTTCCACCTGCTACCGTCTGGCAAAGAAACTTGTAGAGGCGGAAACAGCTGGGGAAAAGTATTCACTTGCAGTCAACATAGGGATAGCAGGCAGTTATGACCTTGAGAAGTTTCCTGTAGGAAGCATAGCTCTGATAGAAAAAGAGTACTTCGGAGACCTGGGGTTCATGACAGCTTCGGGATTTCTGACATTGTTTGATTCCAACACCTTGGATTCCAATCTCTTCCCTTTCAAAGACGGTGCCCTTGAGATGCTGCCTCTCACAGATTATTTCAACGATATAGCCTCAACCTACAAGAGAGCGACCGGAGTTACCGTCCAGACCATTTCCGGCGGGGAGGAAACCTGCAACAGGCTCATAAAAAAATATTCTCCGCATATAGAGACTATGGAGGGGGCGGCATTTTTCTATGTCTGCCTCAACGAATATGTCAAGTTCATCCAGCTAAGAAGCGTTTCAAACAAAGTGGGAGAAGAGAACACTGCCAAATGGGAAACACCTAAAGCCCTTGAATCCCTGAAGGAGGCAATGAAGGAATTCTTCCGCCTGTTTGTTGACAACCAGCATAAGGGGCTTGTCCAGGTCTGAGCCTTAGAAATCTGTTCCACTAAAAGAGAAGGAGATATGGAAGAAAAGACAAACAAGCGGACGGAGGTTATCAGAATTGAAGATCTTCACAAGATTTACATTCTCGGATCACAGCAGGTGAATGCTCTTGACGGAGTTTCCCTTTCTATCCACAAGAATGACTACATAGCCATAATGGGGCCGTCCGGAAGCGGAAAATCCACAATGATGAACATCCTTGGATGCCTTGACACCCCAACAAGCGGTAAATACATACTCGGAGGAACAGATGTCAGCCAGATGGCGGACTCGCAGCTCGCCGAGGTCAGGAACAAACAGATAGGTTTTGTTTTTCAGTCATTCAACCTGCTGCCAAGATACTCATCCCTGGAAAATGTGGCTCTTCCCTTGATTTACAACGGAATACCTGAAAAAGAGCGAATAAAGCTGGCCACCGCTGCGCTTGAAGTGGTAGGCCTTTCGGACAGGATGGACCACAAGCCGAGCGAACTTTCCGGCGGACAGAGGCAGAGAGTAGCCATAGCCCGTGCCATAATCAACACACCTACCATCATTCTGGCAGACGAGCCTACAGGCAACCTGGACACCAAGACCAGCATCGAGATAATGAACATCTTCGAAAAAATATACAGGCAGGGGAACACTATCATCATCGTAACCCACGAGGAAGACATCTCGAAGTTTGCAAGAAGGATAGTCAGGCTCCGCGACGGGAAGGTGGAAAGCGATACAATAAACCCTGCTCCCACACTTGCAGGAACCAGCATCTGAATCAGGAATTTGTAACAACACATAAACGAATCTGCACGACAAACACTTACGACCATGAAGATATATACCAAGACCGGAGACCAGGGGACAACTTCCCTGGTAGGAGGCAAGAGAGTTTTCAAGAACGACCCAAGGGTAGAGGCTTACGGAGATGCCGACGAGCTGATTTCCTATCTGGGCCTTATCATCGCTGAGGGAGAGAATCCCGCGAACACTGCATCAACAGCCACTCAGATCCGCAAAGACCTGCTGAAAATCCAGCAGATTCTGATGTGCGTTTCCGCCTTCCTCGCAATGCCAGAAGAAGGTACCGGCAAACAGCTAAAACCTCTTGAGGAATCAGAAATAGAGTTCCTGGAACAGGGCATAGACACAATGACCAGTCAGATACCTCCCCAGAAAGCGTTCGTCATACCTGGCGCCCCTATCCAGGCGGCGCTCTGCCACGTGGCAAGAACCGTCTGCAGAAGAGTTGAAAGGCGATGCGTGGACATCCACTCCACAAACGAAGACCTGGAGTCAAATCTGGTAAAGTGCAAAAAATACATTAACCGCCTTTCAGACTACCTGTTCACCCTTGCCCGGTATTTCAATACAATCACCAATACACCTGAAGTATTCTGGCTTCCTTGACAAAACTGACACATTTTTTGCTGACGGCATAAAAATTGGTTGCAAATTTGAAAATAGTGTTATATTTGCAGCCCATTTCGGAAAAGGAGTTGACAAGACATCTTTTCCCGGTTAATTTGAAAGAAAAATGTATTGGACATTAGAGCTTGCATCCAAACTGGACGATGCGCCTTTCCCGGCTACCAAGAGTGAGTTGTTAGATTATGCTGTCCGTTCCGGAGCTCCTGATGAGGTAATTGAAAACCTCAACGATATTGAAGACGAGGAAGAAGTTTTTGACAGCATTGAAGACTTGTGGCCTGACTATCCTAGCAAAGAAGATTTCTTCTTCAACGAGGATGAGTACTAATGGAAACTGAGGTGTAAAACCTCAAAAACGATTGACCATCTAGAAGAAAGAGACAAGAGACATTTCTTGTCTCTTTCTTTTTTGCCAAGAAACACTACTCTTTTGGGTAAAATCATTAACTTTGGACTTGAAACCAAACTTGAACAAAAAAAGCAGCTATGAAAAGATTGGTCTTATTGATTACTGTTTTGCTTTTGGCATGCGCCGGTAATGATACCGCCGCCCAGGGATTCCTCAAAAAAATCGGGAAAGCCATAAAGGAAAAGACTGTTGACAAGACAGAAGAAACTGTTGACGAGGCCGTTGACAAAGCTTTTGATGCCCTCGGAGGACTCCTGAGCGGAAAGAAAAAATCAACGGACGATGAGGATGAAGATGAGGAGGATGAGGAAGACACTGAAGGCAAAAACAACCTGGTCAGCCCTACCTGGAATTGTCC
Organism: uncultured Bacteroidales bacterium; assembly: GCA_900316795.1. Classification (GTDB taxonomy): domain Bacteria; phylum Bacteroidota; class Bacteroidia; order Bacteroidales; family UBA932; genus Egerieousia. Next base: position 228,540 of record ONEF01000003.1, read on the forward strand.
AAATCCCGATTGCGGCCACACTGGGAACACCGGAAAATTCTGTTCCGAATGTGGAACAAGCCGTCCGGCCAGTCTCGTCAGTGCATTTAACAACGGCAGATATTCCTCAAAGAAGATAACCTTTGCTCCGGGCAGCACGGAACTGAAGTTTGAAAGCGTAAATGAGATTCAGAAAATCGCCGAGTATCTGAAAAACAATCCTGACTCCAAGTTCATAGTTCAAGTGATTTGCTTTGGGGCTGAAACAGATGAAGAAAACGCCCTTGGAGAAGACAGGGCCAAAAGTGTCATAAAAGCCCTGTCCGACATGGGATGTGACGAATTCAACTTCAAGCCGGCCGGAAAGGATTACGATTTCGGCGAGAACGCCAAGCCTTTCGGGGCAAACCTCAAAGGCCTCTACACTATCTTTACAAGGAAATAGCTTAAATCAGACCCTTTTCTTTGGCCTTGTATATAAGGTCTGCAGTATTTGTAGCTTCAAACTTTATCAGGAGTTTCTTGCGGTACCATTTGATTGTAGGAACGGACAGATAAAGTTTCTCGGCGATTTGAGGCGATGTCTTCCCCTCAGCCAAAAGCGGAAGTATAGCACGTTCCCTGTCTGTGAGTGTGATGACATCCTTGCTTTCCTTGGAGTCTTGTTTGTGCATTACGGATTCTTCCCGCTCTGCTGCATCCTGCAAAGTCCTTCCGTCAGGAGACAAAGGCAAGTCGGCACCTTGATCCTCTGTTTCCGGGAGTTCTGCCAACGCTTCCACAAGAGCTTGGTCCGCACCCTGCTTCTGGTGACGGAGGATTGTCATGCGCCTTATGATAACAAGAAGAGCAAGGGCAAGAAGAGCGAGGCAGACAGAACCGAAGGCTATCCACCTGAGCTGCTTCTTCTGCTGCTGAAGCACCTTGCGCATCACATCCAGCGTCTCAAGCCTTGACCTGAATTCCTGGTCTTCGTGGAGAGAATAGTACTTGTCCGCCTCCTCCAGGCATCTGAGGGCCTTTGATGTTTTACCTTGGGCCAGATACAAGGCTCCCAGACCTTTGAGAGGGTTGGATATCTGAAGACTGTCCCCGCTTGCCCTGGCATATTCCAAAGACTTGTAATAGCAGTCTTCCGCATCCTTGTAATCCCCCTCTTCCAACCAAGTCTCACCCATATTGTACCAGAGGATGGCGTTGCTTTCCTTCCATCCGTTCTTCTCAAAGATCTCCCCCGCCTTCTTGTAGTACTCCATCGCCAGAGGAATGGAATCCATCATGTTGTACATATTGCCCAGAGAGCCATAATATGCTGATTTGGCATCATCTATAGTACTCTGCTCATATATTTTGGAACTGTACTCCGTAGTTTCTTTGTCCTCCATCTTCCGGATTATATCCAGACCCTTGTTGTAGTAGAATAATGCCGAATCCCACTGCTGTGAAGCATAATAATGCAAACCCAGTATCCTCGCAGCATCCTGCGCCGTGTACCAGTACCCGCGATCCATACCGAATTCCAGAGCCTTACTGGCAAACATCATACTCCTCTCCCGGTTTATCTGAAGATAGCCCCACATAAGCTCTTTATAGGCAGCAAGGATTATGTCAGACTCCTCCTTCGGCGCAGAATAAAGTTTCTCCCTGGTCCATCCCGCCACGACACTCTCCAGGGAATCGGTTTTTCTTCCGCGATGGTCTGAATACTGTGAAGATGAATCAGCAAAAGTCAAAGACAGAAGAGAAAACAGAAGGGCGATGCTAACAACCGGTTTCATAGTTGTGGGTTTTGTTCTTCACAAAGATAGCAAACTGGCCCGACAATGCCTCCAAATACCTAAAAACTACCCGAAGGGATGGTGTTTTCTATCCTTTGGTATAGTGTTTTTGCTCAAATTCTTCCCGAATTTTGCAACGTGCAACTAACCAACCGCAGAACACTATGACAGCTCTACACGAAAGCAGGAACATACAGTTGAGCAAGAAGGAAACAAGGATCCTGCAGCTGATAGCAGAAGGCAAGACCAGCCCGCAGATTGCAGACTTGATGTGTTTAAGTCTGAACACCATCAAATGGTACCGCAAAAAGCTCAAATCCAAACTTGATGCGTCTAACCCCGCCCAGATGATCCGCAAGGCCATTGAACTTGGATTGCTGTAACCCGGGACTGTTCCGGATATCACAAGAAATAACATAAAAAACAACAGAGATGAAAAGAATTGTTTTAATTATCGCGATGCTGATGTTTGTGGCAGCTGGGGCTGACGCCCAGGGCTTCCTCAAGAAAATCGGGAAAGCCGTAAAGGACAAGACTCAGGACAAGACCGAGGAAACCGTTGACAAGGCAGTTGACAAAGTGTTTGACGGTATCGGAGGTCTCTTGGGCGGAAAGAAGAACAAAGACAAGGATTCTGACGACGAAGACAACGATGATGTTGACGCTCCTTCCGCAGGCAAGGCAAAGCCTGGTACCTGGACATGCCCCAACCCGGAGTGCGGACACACCGGAAACACCGGCAAATTCTGCGACGACTGTGGAACCAAGAGGCCGGACAATGCTCCTCTTAGCGCAGATGCCCAGAAAAGCGACTTTGTCCCCGGAGAGATTGCCATCTTTGAAGACAGACTTGCTGGGGAACAGGTTGGAGAGTTCCCTTCCAAGTGGGACCTTGTAAGAGGCTATGCGGAAGTCGGGAGAATCGGCGGAGAAACCGCCATTGCAATGAGCAAGGACGACAGCTGGATTTCTCCACTTATGAAAGACGGCAGCAGGAATTATCTCGGCGATGTGTTCACCATCGAGTATGACATGCTGTTCGATGATACTGAAAAGAACGGTGCCCCTAGCATTGAGCTTGATATCATGCATGAGAGTCAAAGCAGAGATAATGAATTATTTACAATTACATATTGGTTGGGTGGCGATATACATACTTTTAATTGTGATTATTGTCTTTCTTCAGAACCTTCCTATAATCATACAGAAGGCAAGTCAAGTTCTGAAGCAGGTACATTCAACGACGGCAGATGGCATCATTATGCACTGTCTTTCAACAAGAGAGCCATAAAGTTCTATGTAGACGGAAGAAGAGTAATAAATGTTCCTAATGCAAAGCCTGGTGCAGGCTGGGTAACCCTGTTTGCCCAGGGCGGAAGCAAGGATGTCTATGTAAAGAACTTCCGCATAGGTAAAGGTGCCGTAGAACTGTATGACCGCAACGCAACCGACAAGAGCGAGGTGGAAAAGGCCATCGCAGAGAGCGGAAAGTTTGTTACAAACAACATTCTGTTCGTCAGTGGCAAGGCAGACCTGAAGCCTGAGAGCATGGAGGAAATCAAGAAGGTTGCAGACTACATGAAGAAGAACCCTTCAGCAAGGTTCGAGGTACAGGGCCACTGCGACAACCAGGGTTCCGACAAGGTGAACGACCCTCTCTCCCAGCAAAGGGCGGAGGCCGTTGTCAAGGCTCTTGAAGGAATGGGAGTTGACAGCTTCAACCTCAGGGCCGTAGGAAAGGGAAGCCACGAGCCGGTAGCAGACAACTCTACAGAAGCCGGAAGGGCAAAGAACCGCAGAGTGGAGTTCATAAAGAAATAACAAACACTCAATACAATCGCAGAGTATGAAAAGGACTTTACTTTTGATATCAGCAATGCTCTTTACTTTCGGAGCATTTGCGCAGGAAACCTGGTTCTGCTCAACTCCTGGAAAGATTCTCAAATATGCAAACAAGACCGGAGGCGGAAAGACCAACGATTACTACACATACCACATCACAGGCAGCAACACTGAAGACGGAAAAACCACTATCTCATTCAATGTTGAAATTGAATCCATCAAGGGCGTGGCCCAGGAGCCTGTAGGATGCAACGTATGGACTGCAGAAGGATATTTCCACACCAATGCAAGAGCCATGATGGGCCAGTACGGCCCGGGCCTGAGCGTGAAAGGCCACGGCCCTATCATCCCTGAAGACCCTAAAGTGGGAGAAGACCTGGGAGACTGCGGAATAAGCATAGCCTCCCTCGGCACTACAGGCAAGTACACCAATGTCAGGTTCACCGGACAGGAAACCATTGAGACTCCAGCCGGTTCTTTTGACTGCTGGGTTCTGGAATACAACTATGCATCGGAAGTTAACCTGATAATGAAAATCAAGCAGGAAGGAACCTGCAAGATGTGGATGAAAAAGGGCATAGGAGTAGTAAAGAATGTTCTCTACGACAAGAAAGGAAAGACTACCCTTGTCCAGGAACTCATCAGCATTGAATGATCAATGGTCTGCTGAATGTTTTGAAAGACTCTCGTACGCCAAAGTACGGGGGTCTTCTTTATCCAGCTTTTTCCTGTCATATTCCTTGTCCCAGCTCCGGTAGTATTCCAGACGAGGATCTTCAAACAAAGACATCTGCTCTGCCGTGTCATGAGTAAGACGTGAAACTCCAAGACCAACCTGGCGGAGAGGAGTCTCCCCGTCCCATATCTCAGGCAGAAGCCGCCTGGCTTCATTGAGGATCAGGGCTGTGATATCTGTCGGCTGGGTCAATGTACTTTGTTTCTGGCTGGTTGTAAAGTCCGTCCTTTTGACAAATATGGATACGCACGAAGCCTTGAAGCTGTCTTTTCTGATACGGTGGGCCACTATGCAGGCTACCTTGAAAAGAGCGCGGTCCACATCCTTTGGGTCTGTAAGGTCTTTGGAGAAAGTCCTTTCTGCACTGTAACTCTTGGCCTCAGGAACCTCGGTTTCCACTTCCGATGAGTCTATCCCGTTGGATGAGAGATGAAGCTGCAGCGCAGACCTTTCCCCGAATATCCTCTCCAGGTAGTTGATATCCGTCTTGGCCAGCTGCCCTATGGTCCTGATCCCGTAATCCATAAGACGCTGCTCCGTCTTTTTGCCCACCCACAGCAGGTCTCTTACTCCCAACGGCCACATCTTCCTCTCAACCTCGCTGCTCCAAAGCGTGTGGACCTTGTCCGGCTTCTCAAAGTCAGAGGCCATCTTGGCCAGAAGCTTGTTGGAGCCTACACCTACATTGACGGTAAAACCAAGACTTGAATGGATTTCATCCTTGAGAGCCGCGGCAACCTCAACCGGCTCTTTACCATAGAGCCTGAAAGTCATGTCCAGAAAGCACTCGTCAATGGAAAACTGCTGCAAGACAGGGCTATACTTTCTGCATATCTCTATAAACCCACGGGAACACTTGCCGTACCATTCCCAATCCCCGCTTACAATCAGCAGGTTCGGATATTTTCTCAAAGCCATGGAAACCGGCTGTGCGGTCTTGATTCCAAGCTTTTTTGCGGGAATGGAAGCAGCTGTTATTATGCTCCGCCTGTCACTTGGATCTCCGCTTACCACAGAAGGAATCAGACGAATATCCTGATGCCCCTCAGACAGCATCTTGACTGCCGTCCAGCTCAAAAAAGCAGAGTTGACATCAATATGGAATATGACCCTCTCCATCAGACTTCTGCCAGAAAAACCTAAAAGCGGACAGTGGTGTCTGCAAATTCAGAAACCGCATCGCGATGAGAAATGAAAATTATTGTTTTTTCTCCGCGATATTTACTGCTGAGATTTTCCAGAAGCCGGCGCTCGGTCCGGGAATCAAGAGCGGAAGTAGCTTCATCCAGCATCAGCACTCCGCCTTTTTTCAAGAGGGCGCGGGCAATGGCAATCCTCTGGCTCTGCCCTTCTGACAATCCGCTGCCATCTTCTCCGCAAGGTGTGTCCAGGCCCTTTGGAAGGTCCAGCACAAATTCAGCGCAAGCTGTTTCCAGTACAGAGCAAAGAGTGGCATCGTCAGCATCAGGATCCACAAGAAGAAGGTTATCCCTGACAGAACCGGACAAAAGAGTGTTGCCCTGAGGCACATAAGTGAAGTTCTCCCTGGTGGATGCAGAAATCTCCACTGTCCGGTCTTCTCCTTTGATCTTCCCGCTGATTGAAGCAGAACCTGAGGTAGGATGCAGAAGCCCCATGACAATCTTCATAAGTGTGCTTTTCCCTGCACCTGTAGCACCCATTATTGCAGTAAGGCTGCCGGAAGGAAACTCGCAGCTGAAGTCCTTGAGAACATACTCGGTACTGTCATGGTACATGAACTCTATATCGGAGAGTCTTATGGAAGGAGCTCCTTCAAAGATAATCTGCTCTCCTTGCCTCTCAAGCTCAAGTTCCGTGATTTCCGAAAGTCTCTCGATGGATGTCACAGCATGGATGAAGGCCGGGATAGCCCGCCCTATATCAGAAATAGGACGCTGAACCTGGCTGACCAGCTGCAGCATGGCAGTCATCATACCGTAGGTTACGGTCCCGGAATAGATGCCGAACACTCCCCAGAAGAAAGCGGCGGCATAGCCTCCCATAAAGCCGAAGCCCATGAAGCCTCTGGCTATCATGTTATAGAACAACCGTTTGCGGGTAAGAGTCTCTATATCATCCTGTATGCCGTCCAGACGCTTCACAACTTTTGAAGGCCCGAACAGCATAAGCACCAGAGACCTCATCCTCAGATTGTCCTGGAAGACCTGCTGAGCCTGGCTGTCCTTGCTGCGTATCTCGTTTGTAAGAGCCCTCAGCTTGCGGAAAAACATCCTGGAACCTGCAATCCCTATTATCATCAGGATGATAACCATCCAGATAAGACCCGGAGCCAGAATCACGGCATAAACAGATGCGGCCAAGAGCTGGAATATGGTTATTGCAACATCCGGAACCCTGACGCACAGAAGCTCGGTCAAGACCCTTATGTCCTCTTCCAGACGGTTGACGACATCTGCGCTGTGGTAGATTTCCTTGCCGATCCACTTGGTGTTGAGAATATGGGAGAAATGATTCCGGCGCAGAAGGTTCTGTGTCTTCACCATGTTCATCTTCTCCCACCAGGCTGCAAACAGCCTCAGCGAGATCTGAAGAACCATAACAGCAGCCATGATGAAGACGAAAGTCCAGATACTGCCCGTTCTTTCTTTTGTAGCCACATCCACCAGAGCCTTGCTGCTCCATACGAACATAAGGGAAGTTGCAACCTGCAACACCCCTATGAGTATGCTGACAAGGATCCTCCATCTTGCCGGACGGCTGAGCCTATAGGCGGAACGTATGCAATATCCTATGCTTTTCATTTAATCCTCCAAAAGAGAAGCTTCTTTCCAGGAGTTGACAAGAGCCTCGCTGTCTTTGAAGGCGGTCTCCTTGTCAACTTCATAATGCTCAACAAGCAAGTCTGCCAGTTCCCCGACAGTAAACTCCTTGTCCTGAACTTTTTCCCAAAGATAGGCAGCCGTAGCATTGAGAGAAATTATCTTGTTGAAATTGATCCTCTCCAGACCTTCTCCGGTAACTACATATTCGCCGAGAAGCTGCCTTAAAACAAATCCTTTCTTTATTTTCATAACAATTGTGTTATCGCGACAATCAATTATAAGACTACATCAAAACCCTTCTGTAAAATGCCAGCAGATACCTCCTGATTGGCAGCAGCATCCTCCACACTTTCCCTTTGCCCGGGACCACTTCTTTTTTTCCGTTTCTCAGAATGGTCACAACGGTTCCCAGAACATCCTTTTTACGGCATTTTTCTACGCCCTTGACATTTCCGTCTCCCATCAGGGTCAAGCACTCTCCTTCCTCCTTTATAACCCTATGCAGGACAAACCTTGAGCCCAGATCCGCAAGGACTATGTCTCCTTCTTCAACTGAGGTCTTCTTTTTAAGAACCACACTATCCTTACCCTGACGAATGAACGGCAGCATGCTGTTGCCCTTGGGTCTCAGTTCAACTTCCCTGCCTTCTCCGAGCAACTTTCCGATCTCCGGAATAAGGACTTCATTGGGGATCTCAACCTTTTCCATAGACCGTGCTATAACTCAAAAGTGCAGCCTCTCCATCCGGAAGGCACTCAAGATTGTAACAAGGAACACTCGCAGCAACCTTTGAAATGGAGTCGTGAATGCCGTCAGCCACCTTCCTCTCAGGACGGTAAGCGGAAACAGACGGATAAAGGGCAGCGTAAGCCTGGATGCCTGAAAGCTTTTTTATCCGGTTGAAAGGAGCCTGGTTGAGTCTTACAACAGCAGCCAGCGGAACCTCTTTCTTCTTGTAGCAAGGAGTTTTTCCGCTCCAAGGAGAACCGCAGATGAAAACCTCTCCCCCGGGACGGCAATATATTATAGGGTTGTCGTCGTTAAGAAGCTCGCAATCCGGTATGTTCTCCTGCCAAAGGCGGGTATGGGTGCTCTTGCCCGTTCCGCTTTTCCCGAGAAAAGCCACGGCTTTGCCATCTTTCATTATAACAGAAGCGTGGATTTCAAGACATCCCAAAGAAGAAGTCCGCAAAGCATAGACCAGCATCATGGCGTTGTTGACGGAAAAGGCAAAATGCTTTCTCTCAAGAACCTCAAACCTGGCCTTTGAAAAATCTTCCGAACAGATGCAGCGGCAGCTTACAGGAGCGTCATCTAAAGGAGCCATTGTAAAGAACCACTCCCCCCGGTCCGTTTTGGCTACGGTAATTCTGGGGAAACCCTTGTCATCGGATACCAGAAGAGGCTCAGGTTCTTCTTCTCCAAGTGCCTCCACCTGTGAAAACTCAAGCACAGGGTCTGAGGCTGTCCCTACTTCAAAAGGAGCCAGGTTGGAAATCCTGCCCCATAGTTTCTCGTCCAATATCTCCAAAGAAACAAGAATGTGAGCTATGTCAAAAAACTTCTTCGCCATCCTTTTTCAGACATAATTATAAATTACGCAAATATACCATATTTGCACTATCTTTACAACCGCAAACCAATTCCTATCATCATGAAAATAGTAATTGCAGGAGCAGGAGAAGTTGGCAGCCACCTGGCCAAAATGCTCAGTCGAGAAGACAACGACATAACAATCATCGAGAACGATGAGGACAAGCTGGACAAGCTTTCTGAACTTGCTGATGTTGTCACCGTCCACGGAGACCCTACCTCCATACCGGTTCTCAAGCAGGCAGGAGCTCCCAAAGCTGACCTGTTCATAGCCGTCGGCCCCGCCCAGACTCAGAACACAAACATAATCTCAGCTGCCCTTGCAAAGAAGATGGGTGCCAAGAAGGTCACTGCCAGAATAAACAACGATGAATATATGGAGCACGACAACAAGCTCATATTCACCGAACTGGGAATAGACCTCCTGTTCTATCCCGAGAAGATGGCGGCATACGAAATCATAGACCTTCTCAAAGAAACCGGAACTTCAGAATTCATGGACTTCGCCAGAGGAAAACTCCAGATGGCAGTCTTCCGCCTGGATGAGGGCGCCCCTCTGATCGGAAAGACCCTCAATATCCTCAGCGACGGGAAACCGGAACTTAAACCGTTCAAACCGGTTGCGATAGCCAGGGGAAACCAGACCATCATTCCTGATGCCGACACCAAGTTTTTGCAGGGAGACCTTGTATTCATGGTATGCAAGAAAGAAGGTTTCGCTGAGCTGATGGGACATTCCGGAAAGTTTGAGATAGAGGTCAAGAACCTTATGATAGTTGGAGGAGGACGAATTGCGGAAATGCTTTGCCGCAAGATGGTTGGCAAAGTTGAACATATCAAGGTGGTGGAACCGCGCAAGGAAAGGTGCGAATACCTTGCCCAGGCTCTCCCGGATATTGTTGTCATCAACGGAGATGCAAGAAACACAGACCTTCTGGTTGAGGAAGACGCAGGTGGCTACGATGCTTTCGTGGCCGTGACCTCCTCCAGTGAGACCAACATACTCTCTTCAGTAGCCGTAAAGAACATGGGCGTTCCTAAGGTGATTGCAGAAGTGGAAAACATTGAGTACATAAAACTTGCCGAGGATATGGGCATTGATGCGGTCATAAACAAGAAGCTTGTGACTGCAGGCCGTATCTTCCGTTTCACCTTGAGCAACAAGGTACGGTCCATCAAATGCCTCAACGGTTCAGACGCTGAGGTCCTGGAGTTCATAGCCAACCCGGAAAGCGCCATAACCAAAGCCCCTGTAAAAGACCTCAAGTTCCCTAAGGAAGCAATCATAGGTGGAATAATCAGAGGTGAGGAAAGTATAATCGTCAGCGGCAACACCTTGGTAAACCCATACGACAGGGTTGTTGTTTTTGCTCTGCCACAAGTACTTGCAAAGGTCAATAAATTTTTCCTCTGATTATCTGCGCCCACTTCCCCTCAGAAGCGCTCAACGCCCGGCGGAAAGTACGCATATCAGCAAACCCGCTTTCAAGAACTATATCTGACAGTTTTTCAGGCGGAGTGAAGCCATACTCCTCTGAAAGAAAACAAGTCTCCTTGGCTATGTCCACATGCTCAAGTCTTTGGGCTATGTGCTTGAGCCGATACTCATTCATGAAATACTTGTACCCCTTCTCCGGCGCAAGTATCTCGGAAATGTAAGTGCGGTTGCTGCCTACAATCTTGGCTACCTGCGATATGCTTATGTAGGGGTCAAGATATAGCTTGCGTTCCTCTATACACCGCCTCAGCCTATACCATAATTCATTAAGTGTCTGTACTTTAGGTGTATAAACCCCACATTCCGGATAACGAAGCAAAAGATAAAGGTCTTCCGCTTTCCTAGAATCCTTGCTCCGGCCCCTGAAAAGCCGGGATGCCGTCTTGTTGAAAATAGAACCCATATTCAGTTTCTTTGGATTAAAGCCTGTACCTGAAATCTTTGATGTAGTCATCTGCTGAAACCTTCTCCCCCCTCTTCATTCTTTGGAGCACTTCTTTGCGCCACCTTACAGGAGATATGCCCACATAATAACTGAAACAACCGGAAAAAGAGGATGAAGAGCAAAATCCGGCTTTTTCCATCCAGTCTTTGAAAGTAATGTCAGTATTATCCAGGAAGACCAGACAAGCCTCCCTAACACGGTAATAGTTGTTCAGTTGGTTAAAATTGATCCTCAGATAATTGTTGATGGTTCGGGATAGATAGTTCCTGTTGGTTCCCAGGATATTCACAAGTTCTGAAAGCTTGAAGCCGGCTTTCAGGTATGGCTTGTCAAATTCATAAAGCTCAAGCAGCTTGTCTGCTATCTCCACTACCTCGTTCCCTTCATACAGAAAAGACGAGGCTGGATTGTTGAGTTTATAACCGGCAACCAGAGGATGAGATTGTTGCTTATGCACATTTTTTTTGAGAAACAACTTGGAAAACAAAGTTTTTGTGTGTGTTAAAAGATCCATTTTTTTTGTGTTTTAAGAAAACACAAAAATAGAGGAGTGCCTTCTCCAGCACTCCCCACCTGTCAAATAATATATTGATTATTTGATAATTACAATATTATACCTGAGTACAATTCTGGAATTGTAAAAATCTACTTGCCTATTTGCTGGAAACCTCTCCCCCAGACTCCTGTTACAGGGGCCATTGAGATGAAGGCATCCCTGTCTATATCTTTGATAAGGTTGTGGATCTTGCTCGTCTCGGTCTTGTGTATCAGTACCATAAGCATCTTGTTCTCCTGTTTGGTGTACCACCCCTCACCTGTCAGGACAGTAACGCCACGGCCCATTTCTTTTGTTATGATATCAGCGATTTTCTCGTACTCTCGTGAGAAAATATAGACTTGCACACTCTGGCGGCTTCCGGCCACCATCATGTCCACAATCTGCGAGCATGAAGCTATGAGCATATATCCGTAAAGGACTGTGGCCAGTCTCATTCCCCAGGTTTCCTTGCCTATGACATTTCCTGCGGCATCTGTAATGTCCTTGGCCGGAATAAGAAGGGAGCAGGCTATGATAACAAGATCCATATACAGGATCATCCTGCCCGGAGCTATGTTGTGGTATTTGGCCACCATAAGGGCAACTATATCAGTTCCTCCGGTGCTTCCGCCCTGTGAAAAGCTGATGCCTATTCCCAGGCCGCTGAGAACTCCACCAAATATGGCGGAAAGAAGTTTTCCGTTGGAGATTGCAATCTCTTCTATGAAGTCCTGGGGTATGAACGCCGGCACAAACTGGAAGAAAAGCGTAGCCGCCACAATGGCATAAACCGTCTTTACGCCGAAACCTTTACCCAGAACTTTCAAAGCTATCAGAAGGAGTATGATGTTGATGGCAAAATATGTTACGGAGATAGGAACTCCAAACGCATATAGTATGATTGAAGATATACCGGATACTCCGCCTCCCACCAAATTATTTGGAATGAGGAATATCGTCCACCCCAAAACATAACACAAAAGGCCCAGGGTAATGATGATGTAGGCCTTTATGGTTCCTAAAATCTTTTTCGTGTTCATTTTAACTGTTTATCCATTTAAGCAGACGCTTGAGCCTGCTTTCTGTGCTCTTTCCGGCTCTTCCCTTTATCTCGGCGAAACCCAGACCATATACCGCAGACACGTTGGAGACGGAAATGAAAGCCTTGGGATCCACTCCTTTTACAGCCTGGGTTATGTCCTTCAACTGATATTTTCTTGCCACAACAATGAGGACCTTGCCTTCCTGCTTGGAATGCCAACCCACGGAATCAAGGGCTGTGACTCCCCTGTTATGCTCATACATGAGATTGTCTGCAACTTCCTGATACTTCCGGGAGAATATGATTACCTGAACGCTCTGTTCGCTGCCTGTCAGTATCAGATCCACCATGTAGGAAAAGGCGATGGTAAAGATATAACCGAAAATGACATCGCTCAGATGTTTGTCCGGAAGCAGCATTATGGAGGCTACGATGCAGAAATCCGAATACATGAATACCTTGCCGGGAGATATGTCTTTATACTTGTTTATGATAAGTGCAAGGATATCCGTCCCGCCGGTACTACCGTTCCTCTTGAATATCAATGCAATTCCGGCAGCACATAGGAAGCCTCCTATTATCGGGTTCACCAGATAGCGCAGGGCTGCCTGCGGACTGTCAGGAGGAATCGTGTTCAGACCGATGTTGTAAATCCACTCCATGCCGGGCATTATGGCAAAGAAAATCGTGGACAGTATGATGCTGTAGATAGTCTTGAAACCGAATCCCCTCCCCAGGACAATCGTTCCTATGATCAGCAAGGCGGCATTGATGGTTCCGAAGAAAACAGGAATAGGAATTCCCGTGGCATAGTTGAGCACCGTGCAGAAACCGACCAGCCCTCCTCCTGAAATGCCGGTAGGAACCACAAAGGCCTGCCATGAGAAGGTGTACATCAAAACCCCTATCGTGATAAGGAAATAGTCAAGGACAAGTTTCCTGACAGAGACCTTCTTCTTTACCTCAGGCATATTACATCACAATGTTAATGATTCTGCCGGGAACAACTATCACTTTCTTGACAGGTTTGCCCGCCAGGTACTTGGCAGTTTCAGGAGCTTCCAGTACAGCCTTTTCTACAGCACCTTTGCCCAAAGATTTAGGAAGAGGCAGCTTGAACCTTGTCTTGCCGTTGAAAGATACAGGATATTCAAAGCTGTCTTCTCTGGTGTACTCTTCATGATACATCGGAAAGTCTGCAAATGAAACGCTTCCAGTGTTGCCGCTCAAGTGCCAAAGTTCCTCGGCGATGTGAGGGGCGAACGGGCTGAGCAGCACTATCATCGGCACAAGTATCTTCTTCTTGTTGCACTTGAGGGCTCCAAGTTCATTGACAGCAACCATAAAAGCGGAAACTGAGGTGTTGTAGGAGAAGCTCTCGATGTCGGTTTCCACCTTGTTAATCAGCTTGTGGAGAACCTTGAGCTCTGCAGGAGTCGGCTCTTCCTCGGAAAGGCTGAAATCTCCAAGACCTTCACCGCCGCCGAAGAACAGCCTCCAGAACTTCTTGAGGAATCTGTGGACGCCGTCTATTCCCTTGGTATCCCAAGGCTTGCTCATTTCCACAGGGCCGAGGAACATCTCGTAAAGACGGAGTGTGTCCGCTCCGTACTTTTCGCAGATATTGTCCGGATTGACCACGTTGAACATGCTCTTGGACATCTTCTCCACCGCCCATCCGCAGATATATTCTCCGTCTTCCAATATAAACTCAGCATCAGCATATTCAGGTCTCCATTTCCTGAAAGCCTCCACATCCAGGCGGTCATTGTAAACCAGATTTATATCCACGTGGATCTCGGTTGTCTCGTATTTGTCTTTAAGCCCGCAGGAAACAAAAGTATTGGTGTTCTTTATCCTGTAAACGAAGTTTGAACGGCCCTGGATCATACCCTGGTTCACCAGCTTCTTGAACGGTTCCTTGGCACATACATAGCCAAGGTCATAGAGGAACTTGTTCCAGAAGCGGGAATAAATCAGATGGCCTGTAGCATGCTCTGTTCCACCTACATAGAGATCGACATCCTTCCAGTACTTGTCTGCCTCGGTGCTTACGAGCGCCTGGTCATTGCCCGGATCCATATACCTCAGGTAATAAGCGCTGCTGCCTGCAAAGCCCGGCATCGTGCTCTTCTCCAGAGGATAGCCTTTGTAGGTCCAGTCCTTTGCCCTTGCAAGCGGAGGCTCTCCGTTGTCCGCAGGCTTGAAGGTTTCAATGTCAGGAAGTTCCAGAGGAAGGTCCTTTTCATCCACAGGAGTGGCTATGCCATCTTTGTAGTAGATCGGGAACGGTTCTCCCCAGTATCTCTGGCGGGAAAATATGGCATCGCGGAGACGGTAATTGACCGTCCTGTGCCCGATTCCCCTGTATTCCACTTCATCAATGGCATCGGCAATGGCTTCCTTCACGGTCTTGCCGTTGAGGAAACCGCTGTTGACCATAATGCCGTCCTTGGCATCAAAGCTCTGCTCGGAGACATCACATCCCTCTATCAGAGGAACTATCTTCAGGCCAAACTTCTTGGCAAAAGCGTAGTCTCTGCTGTCGTGAGCAGGAACAGCCATGATAGCACCTGTTCCATATCCGGCCAGTACATACTCTGCAATCCACACAGGAACTTTTTCACCCGTGAACGGATTGACGGCCCAGGAACCTGAGAAAACTCCCGTAACGGTTTTTGTCTCAGCGATACGCTCTCTCTCCGTCTTTTTCTTGACCTGGGCAATATACTCATCTACAGCCGCTTTCTGCGGAGCTGTAGTAAGTTTCTCCACCCACTCGCTCTCAGGAGCCACTACCATAAAGGTAACTCCGAAGATGGTATCGGCACGGGTAGTGAAGATCTCCATATCATACTCCTTGTCAAACTTGCTGCCGTCTGCAGGATCCGGATTCACCACCTTGAACACCATCTGCGTTCCGTATGAACGGCCTATCCAGTTGCGCTGCATCTCCTTGAGGGCATCGCTCCACTGAAGGCTTTCCAGATCGTCCAGAAGCCTTCCGGCATAAGCGGAGACTCTCAGCTGCCACTGCTTCATCTTCTTCTGTTCCACAGGATAACCGCCTCTTACAGAAAGCCCTTCCTTGACTTCATCGTTGGCAAGCACAGTACCCAATGCCTGGCACCAGTTAACGGAAGTCTCGCCCTGGTAGGCTATACGGTACTGCATAAGTATATCGGCTTTCTCTTTTTCCGAGAAACCTTTCCACTGCTCAGCAGTAAACTGAGGAACATCTCCGCAGGCAGCCTTGACATTCTTGTTCCCGTCTTTCTCAAAACGGATGACAAGTTCCGTTATCGGCTCAGCGGAATCAGTCTCCTGGTTGTACCAGCTCTGGAACATCTTCAGGAAAGCCCACTGGGTCCATTTGTAATACTTCGGATCACAAGTCCTCACTTCCCTGTCCCAGTCAAAGGAGAAGCCTATCCTGTCCAGCTGGCTGCGATAGCGGTCTATATTCTGGAAGGTCGTCACCCGAGGATGCTGCCCTGTCTGTATGGCATACTGCTCAGCCGGAAGGCCAAACGCATCATACCCCATAGGGTGCAGGACGTTGAACCCTTTAAGCCTCTTGTAACGTGAATAGATGTCACTTGCTATGTAACCAAGAGGATGTCCCACGTGCAGCCCAGCTCCGGACGGATAAGGGAACATGTCAAGTACATAATACTTTGGCTTTGAAGGATCTGTCTTTGCCGAGAAAGTCTTGTTCTCAGCCCAGTACTTCTGCCATTTGGCTTCAATTTCATTGAACTTGTAATCCATTGTATGTTTTATTCTATCTGTTTATTCCAAATTTTGAACCTTGCGCCAGCCTGAACTCAACGGCTATGGATATCTTCACCGGTACTTTCTTGCCGTTTATCTCAGCCGGAGTCCATTTAGGGGATGCCTTTATTACCTTGAGCACAGCCTTGTCTATTTCATCGCTGAGGCCTGAGTCAATCTTTATGTCTCGCAATTTTCCGTCTGTTCCAACCACAAAGTCCACCACTTCCGTACCTTCTGTCTTTGAGGCAATTGCACTTTCCGGATACTTGACATAGCGGTAAACCCAATCCCTGAGGAAGGTCTTCTCGTCTCCCTTCATGAAAGACGCTCTTTTGTCCACTTCCATCTGGCTGTAGATGCGGTTTTCCCCGCTTTCTTCTGAGGCCGTCTCACGGAACTCCTCCTTGCCTGAAAGCAGCAGGGAGTAGGAATACACATATTCCACGATCTGTGAAAGCTGCAGATAATCCAGCTGGTCCGGAGTATCGTGGATACTCCCTCTTAGGCTGTTGTCTCCAGTTGAGAACAAAGTGAAAGGGATATCAGCGGAATGGAAGCTCCTGTAGTCAGACGGAACCGGTTCCTTCTCGGCGATTTTCACATTCAGGCTGAACGGCCTCTCCGCAACGGTAAAGATGTCTTTGAGTATCTCTTTGTCCGGCAGGCCGATGAATGCCTGGAAGGTGTTGGGACCGCTGTCCCTTCCCACTGAATTGACATCCACCATGAAACGTATCTTGTCTTTGTCAGCGAACGAGCGGTTCAAAAAATACCAGCTCCCTGCCTGGGAAAGATTCCCGGCACCGAAGAATGCGAACATTATGCTCCTGGGGAACATG
Source organism: uncultured Bacteroidales bacterium (assembly GCA_900316795.1). Taxonomy (GTDB): domain Bacteria; phylum Bacteroidota; class Bacteroidia; order Bacteroidales; family UBA932; genus Egerieousia. The sequence continues at coordinate 245,412 of ONEF01000003.1, forward strand.
AACTTGTTCTGCGCCACAAGTTTTGCCACCTGAAGCAGGACGGCAGCTCCGGAGGCGTTGGAATAAGCCCCCGGGAATATCCTCTCCTTTCTCTCTCCGTTGACATTCAGCACCTCATATCCCGGACCGTCAAGCTGGGTCCCCAAAACTATGAACTCACCCACCAGGGCAGGATCATATCCGGGAATGATGCCAACTATATTACGAGAATGCAGGGTGTCTCCCGTAACCGGATTGGCCAATCCGAAATCATCCCCTTCCTTCGGGGAGAGCATCATTGCTCCCAGATCCTGAAGATAGCCGTAGATATACTCGGAGGCCAGTTTCTCCTCCGCGCTCCCGGCCTTGCGGCCCTTCATCGCTGAAGAAGAGAGGAAAGAAACCTGTTTCTTCAATGAGTCCTCCAGGTTTCTGGGCAATTCCGGCCTTGCTCCGCCTATGTTCTGGGCGGATGCAAAACCGGCACCGCCTGCCACAAGGCAGCAGGCAATGCCAACTGAAACTATCAGCTTGCTGAATCTCTTCAAAGTCCGCCTGAGCATCTTCTGAACTTAATAAGCAAACTATCCCTTATAGAAAGGAGGCCTTACGACAACTGCCTTGAGGAGCTTGTCGCGCACCTTGATATAAATCTCAGTGTCAAGCTTGTACAAAGGAGCCTCCACATAACCCATTCCGATAGGACGGGCGCAGCAAGGAGTCAGGCTTCCGCTGGTGACGTTTCCGATAACCCTTCCTTCAGCGTTGCATATCTCATATCCGTGGCGAGGAACTCCCCTGTCTATGAGTTCAAAGCCGCAGAGCCTTCTCTTCAGGCCCTCAGCCTTCTGCTTGAGCATATAGTCCCTGTCCACAAAGTCTCCCTTTACATCGTTGAACTTGGTAATCCAGCCGAGGTTAGCCTCCAGCGGAGAGTGGTCGTCATCAATGTCGTTGCCGTAAAGGCAGAAACCCATCTCCAGACGGAGAGTGTCGCGGCATCCTAGTCCTGCAGGAACGATGTTGAATTCCTTGCCCGCCTCGAAGATTGCATCAAATACCTTGAGAGCGTCCTCGTTCTTCATATAAACCTCGCATCCGCCGGCTCCGGTATATCCGGTAGTGGAAAGGATCACGTCCTTGCATCCGGCAACTTCCAGAATCTTGAAAGTATAGTATTCCATTCCCAGGACATCTTCCTTGCAGAGCTTCTGCATAACCTTCATGGCATTAGGACCCTGGACTGCCAGCTGGCTTATCTGGTCGGAAACATTGCAGAAATCAACTCCCGGAGTCAAGCCGAACTTAGGGGCGTACTGGCACAGATGTGCAAAATCCTTGTCTATGTTTGCGGCGTTAGGCACAAGCATGTAATCTTCTGAACTCTTGCAATATACCAGAAGGTCATCTACTATACCGCCCTTCCCGTTAGGAAGGCAGGAGTACTGGACCTTTCCAGGGAAAAGGACAGAGGCGTCGTTGCTGGTTACATACTGAATGAACTTCAGTGCATTAGGGCCCTTTACGGTAAACTCTCCCATGTGGGAGACATCAAAAACTCCTACGCTCTGCCTAACGGCCAGATGTTCTGCCCTTATTCCTGTATATTCCAAAGGCATGTTGAAACCTGCGAACGGGGTCATCTTGGCTCCCAGTTCAATGTGTTTCTGAGTATAAGCTGTTGTCTTCATAAAGTGTAAGTATCTAATAAATAAACTAATAATCAATCTCAGCGATATATGCCCTGCTCATCTGGCACACAATCGCACAAATTTAGCAAAATCAGTTGTTTTTCTTCCACACCCAAGCTTCTGGAGCCTTCTTGTGGGCTTCGTAAAGGGCCGCGCGGGCCTCTTCCAGAGTGTTATAACCTCCTATCGCCACATATTTGAGCCCATTGCCAGCAAAGGCGAAAGGAGTATCAAGGATACCTTCATTTTCCTTAAGGCTCAAAGAGACGAGTTCATCTGTCTTGAAAGCACCTACGATGATGTAATATGTCTTGTCGAGACTTGATCGCGGAGTAAGGGCCAAGCCGGAAGCGGAAGGCTCCGGATTTGCCTCAGCGATGGAGGTAACGGCAGTTGTATCAGTCATCTGCAGGGAGTCAGCCTTCAGGGTATCCGAAGGAACGGATGCCTTAACTGCTGCCTCTTTCAAGGCAATCAGCTCTTTCTTCTTTGCAATATCCTCAGAAGTAGGCATATCCAGCTTTGCTCTAATCCAGTCGCATCCGGAAGCCAAAGCCATAACGAGAGCCAAAACGGCAAGCAGTCTCTTGTCCATATTCATACATAGTGTAATCTGGACAAAATTAACAATTATTGCCGTCAAACACAATATTCCAAAGGTTTTGCATCACGATTGGACGAATAACGCTATCTTTATGTCATGAATTTGAAAAGGATATTGACACTTTCCGTTGCCGTCTGCCTGGCAGTCGGAGCATTAGCTCAGCAGATTAACCCTGGTCCGCTACCTAAGGCGAGGCCGTTCGGGGATGTTGACTTTTTCCTTCATCGCGATACCGTGACCATTTCCTTTACCGGTGACGTGATGCAGCACGGGGCGCAGATAGACGCCGCCCTGAAAAAAGGTGGAGGGAAAAACTACAATTACGACAATGCTTTCAAATATGTCGCCCCGCTTTTCAAGCAGGCAGACTATATGGTTGCCAACATGGAGTTTACGGTCGGCACCAAGCCTTATACCGGTTACCCTTGTTTCTCCGCCCCGCCTGAGATAGCCTCAGCTGCAAAGGATGCCGGCATAGACCTTTTCCTTATGGCCAACAACCATATCTGCGACAAGGGCGCCACCGGTTTTAAAAACACTATTGCGGCATACTCGGAACTCCAGATGCCTACTCTTGGAGCCTACCGCAACAAGAAGCAGGCAGACACGGCCTCTGTCATTCTGGTGGAGCTCAAAGGAATGAAGTTCGCCCTCTTCAACTACACATACGACACCAACGGACTCCCTATACCTGACCCGTACTATGTCAATCTTCAAGACAGTACGGAAATCAAAAAGCATATCCGCCAAGCAAAGGAAATGGGAGCTGACATCATAATCGCGCTTCCACACTGGGGGATAGAATATGTGCTGGCACCTGTCGCTGAGCAGAAACAATATGCAAAGATGATGTTCAGAGAAGGAGTCAACGCCATAATCGGAGGGCATCCTCACGTACCGGAAGAAGGTTACATCTATGTGAAAAGGCAACAGAAGCCCATGGCAAAAGACAGCGTGGAGAGGATACTCTTCTACTCTATGGGAAACTACATCTCCAATATGAGCCGCAGCGGATGGACTTCCACCGGAATGCTTATAACACTCTCGTTTACAAGAGACAGGGCCAGCGGTAAAGTCAAGATGCTTATGCCCGACTGGAAATACCTCTGGTGCTTCAGGCCGGGCCAATACACGGAAGACTTCAGCGTGGTTCCGATAGAAGAATTCCTCCAAAGTCAAGACTTCAAATCCGGAGGCAAAACTCCTGCCCAGCAGCAGGCCTTCAAGGCCATATCAGACTTCTGGCCCAAGATTGTAAAACAAGACCTCATAAAGGTGGTTTACACAGAATAGAACAAGGTATTTACAAACAAAACTTTTATGCCTGAAAAAAAGATACAGCTCCAGAACATAGACCCCATAGACATCTATGGCATCAATGATCGCATAATCAACCATCTGTGCTCATATTTCCCTGACCTGAAGGTAACTCCAAGAGACTCTACCATAAAGCTCAAGGGAAGCTACAAGGATATGGACACCTTCCAGAACGCCATAGACGCTCTCACCAAGATAAGGATGAAAAAACGCCATCTCAACACAGATGACGTGGACAGCATCTTCATCTCAAAGACAGACAAAAAGAGCGGAGAAAGCAAGGCCACCGTACCGACCGCCAGCGACAAGGACATGATAGTGATGGGGCAGAACGGAAAGATTGTTACAGCCCGAACCAAGCACCAGAAACAGCTGGTAAAAGACTATGCCACTCACGATCTGGTATTTGCTCTCGGACCTGCCGGAACAGGAAAGACATACACCGCCATAGCCCTGGCTGTAAGGGCATTGCAGAACAGGGAAGTCAGGCGCCTGATCCTCACAAGGCCAGCCGTTGAAGCCGGAGAAAGACTCGGGTTCCTGCCGGGAGACCTCAAGGAAAAGCTGGACCCATATCTCCAGCCACTCTACGATGCTTTAGGAGACATGATAGCTCCTTCCAAACTCAAGGAACTGATGGAAGAAGGAATCATCCAGATAGCCCCCCTCGCCTATATGAGAGGAAGAACCCTGGAAAACGCTTTCGTAATCCTCGATGAGGCCCAGAACACCTCTCTTGGTCAGCTGAAGATGTTCCTAACACGAATGGGCAACAACTCCAAGTTCATCGTCACCGGAGACATGACCCAGATAGACCTTCCCAACAAAGAAGACTCAGGACTGGAAAAAGGCATCAAGATGCTCGGCAAGATAAGAGGCATCGCGATAATTAACTTCGGAGTGGAAGACATTGTCCGCCACCCTCTTGTAAGCAAGATAGTCTCCGCCTTCGACAAGTCCTAGGTCTTGAACGGCAGACATCAGACTTGCCTGAACCCCCATCCCATCCTGTCCGCCAGAAACTCCAGCCATTCCACATCAGAGTTTCCCACGGTAAGCATAATCTTTGTCTGCCCCTCACAAGACAGACTGGCAGGATCCGCCAATGCTCTCATAGGATACTGTTTTACAGGATAAGGCTTTACCGGAGCCTGTCCCTCAGGCGATTTCTTGCCCGCCGCTTTATCTCTCTTTTCCTTTAGCCTAATGCAGTCTTCAACATACTTGGTCTGCAAATTATTCCACAAGGATGCAGGAATCCCAAGACCTTTCTCAAGTTTGGCCGCAATCGCAGGAGTAACACTTCTAACCCCGTGAATCAATGCACTCAAATGTGAAGGTTGCATTCCAATAGAACGCGCAAAATCCTTCTGCTTTATCTTTCTCTCCTTTAATTCTGCTTGAAGTATTTCTCCCGGATGTACTGCAAAGCATGTCCTGTCATTAATAACAACGTATCCATCATTTTTTGTTTCCATAATGCGTGTCATCTATTTCTATGAGTTTCAATGTTATCAAATCATCTTTTTCTTCGAATATGAGCCGATGAACATAACGGTTGGAAAGCCTGACTGATGACAGTCCCGACAACTCATATTTGAGTTTTTCATAATGCAAAAAACTAATTGCCTTTATTGCATTTATATCATCAGCGGAAGCAAATAATTCAATAGCTCTTTTTAAACCATCTAAGAGTTCTCTATTCCTTGCAACATCTCTATACCTTCGATTAGTATCGGTTTCAATCAACTCCTTCAAATCACCTTCGGCCTCTACCTTCATAATTCAACTTATCTCGTTCTTTTATTCTCTGTAAATCAAGTTCATATAGTTTCTGCAAATTATTCCAAAACTTAGCAGAAATGCCAAGTCCTTTCTCTAGTTTGTCAGCTATTGCTGGAGTGATGTTTCTCTTTCCATTAATCAATGCACTCAGGTGTGAAGGCTGCATTCCAATAGAATGGGCAAAATCTTTGTGCTTTATCTTCCTTTCCCGTAATACTTCCCGCAACGTGCCTCCTGGGTGAAGAGCATACAATGGAACTACATCATTTAGCAAATAGTATTTTTTCCCAGTTTCCATAATGCGTGTCATATCTTTTTACAAAGATATAAAAGTTACTGTAATTTGGTAATAGTTACCAAATTTTTTGCAATTAATCGAGAAAAAGACTCGGCATTCAGCCACTTTTTTGCCGAAGGTATTATTATCTTTGTATAGCTATGGCAAAGAATTACTTCAAATCCTACATCTGGCTCCTGGAAACCCTCCAGACAAGAGGCCGCTTAACCCTAAAAGAAATCAAGGACTTATGGATGCGCAGCTCCATCAACGATGAGGAAAAAGAACTCGCAAACCGCACATTCTCAAATCATATAGCCGCCATTGCCGACATCTTTGGCATTTCAATAAAATGCGACAGAAGTGACAATACTTATTACATTGAGAACAAGGATGAACTGAACGGCAGCGGCATCCGGGAATGGATGTTGGAGGCCCTCAGCCTTAACAGCATCATCAACGAGAGCGCAAGTCTGCATTCTCGCCTGCTGTTTGAAAGTGAGCCATCGAGCCACCGTTTCCTCACTGATATAATTCGCGCCATGCGGGATGATAAAATGATTGAGGTCAATTACCAAAGCTTCAATATGGAATCTCCTCGCGACTTCCTGCTGGAGCCTTTCTGCCTTAAGGAATACAAGCGCCGCTGGTATCTTTTTGCCCGTGACCACAAGGCCAAATACAAGGAGCCTCACTCTTTCTCTCTTGACCGCATAAACACCCTAACTATCAGCGATAAACCATTCAAAATCCCAAAGAGATTTGATGCCGAATCTTTCTTCAGCACCCGTTATGGAATCCTGCATTACGAAGACTCTAAACCTGCCCTGATCAAGATTAAAGTCAGCGCCCGCCAAGCCAACTACTTCCGCACACTTCCTCTCCACCACAGCCAGCAGGAACTTGAAACATTCAAAACTACTGACACAATAAAACCAACCGAAACCTCAAAAGGCTTCTCCATCTTCACCTACTACCTCACCCCCAACTACGACTTCATCCACGACCTCCTCTATTTCGGCGAAGACGTGGAAGTCCTGGAACCCATGGATCTGAGAAGCACCATTTCAAAAAGCTTGGACAATCTGAACATCAAATACAATGGATAAAAATGTTATGTCTTACGAGTCTTTCAAAGAAATAGTCACTGATAATCTTGCTCTTTACAATAAGTGGGGAGCAGGCAAATTCAAAAATTATGCATATATCGCAAACATTGAAGGGAAACAACAGAAAGATGTTGTTTTTGACATAATTAAATCAACCGACGAAGAAGTGGAAGTTGATTTATTTCAAAAGCCGCATCAGTTTGCACATCACTTGAATTCTTCTCAAGTAATGTGCTATTGTTTTTTCCGTCCAATGATAGAAAAAGATTCTCAACACCCAAACTACGGTTTAGCAAAGGAGAAGCTTGTTGAGTTTATACAAAAAATGATTGGCGTTAATATTTCTAAAGGTGCGAAGTGTCAATTTGAATATGAAGATTCTGAAACAATGAAGTCCTTTAAAGAGATTGTCAAGAATAAAGGAAAAGGCGAAAAAAGTCAATTTGATTTCTATATTCAGGATGGAGAGATTGAGATATACTTCGAAATAAAATACACTGAACGATCTTTTGGTAAATGGCCTAACAAAAAGAACAATACCAAACAGTCTATAAATAATCACATAGCTTATGTTGGGAAAGGATACAAGGAAATGCTTATGAGATCTCCATTTTTTACCCAAGACTGCAAAGACTCTTTTACAACAATGAGAGAGGATGACTTTTCTAAACCAGACAACCTTTTCAATAAACATTATCAATTATTTAGAAATGCTCTAAAAGCCGATAAGGTTAGGTATTCTGTTTTCATTTTTCCAAAAGGAAATCCAAGCATCAACAAAGAGTTTGAATCATTTAGAAAGAATCTTGTCAACAATGACCATATCATTGCGCTGTATTGGGAAGATTTGAAATCATACATGTCTCAAGGATTCTTTAAAAAATATGTAGGTGTTTTAACAACCGACAAAACAAATACATCAAATAAACATATAGAATAGCTTCTTCTGCCGAATTTTTGCCGAAGCTAGGATTACTTTTGCCGAAAAATCTTATTGAAGTTTATTTAATAACAATTATTCGGCATGGCAGAAGTAATTACACAAATCCCAGGTTACGAGAAAGGCACGGTTCAGACAGTTGCTGCCCAGAAGAAAGAGCGCGTGGTCGTGTTCTTGGTTAAGATTGTATCTGTCATTCGCGACAAACAGCTGGAAAAATCAGTCCAAAATGAATACAAATATGGATACAATCATGATTAACGAAAGAATCAAGAAACTTGAACAGAAAAAGTTTGTCTACGATGGCAGGGTGGTTGATGAATATCAGCAATATGGATCCTACCCTGACATGGACAAGATGGTGGATTCCCCTAAAGTTGAGGACAGGATCAGAATGGCCGAGTGGGGATACGGAATCGACAAACTGAAGGATGATTCAGACCCAAGGGTGAGGCTGGCTGTGGCAAAAGGAGGCTATTATGTTCAACATTTTCTGAAGGACCCGGATGCTGAGGTCAGAAAAACAGCCTCAAAGGAAGTAAGGGGGTAATAATATAATTATAGGCATATCAGTATTATGAGATGTTATTGGTGCGGCCGTAAGATAAACAGCTATAGTGCTTCGGACGGATTATTCGGTGGATTGACCGGAAAGGTTTTCTGCTCCCAAAAATGCAAAGCGCAGTATCTGGAGAGCAAAAGAGCCAAAGAAACAAATGAAGGTTCCGGCAGTTGTCTGGCCACAATCGTGAGGTGGCTAATTATCATTCTTGTAATAATTATTGCTATCGCGATAATGAAAAGTTTATAGTTAGCCTTTTGAATTATCACAAGTTTAAGCCTCAAAACGTGCTGCCGCCTTATGCTCTGATTCTCAGCGATATATTAAAAGTCCTTCCTATAAAATCAAGGGAAGGACTTTTAATAAGTATCTGACTAATAGCATATTAAAGGGCAGCGCTTTAGAGGCCGGGGTGTCAGATGATTACGCCGGCGAGCTTGCAGCCAGTGTATTCGCCGTTCTTGAGGGTGTGAGCTCCGTTGACGAACACGTGGTCGATACCCTTTGAGAACTGGTGAGGCTGACCGTAGGTTGCAACGTCTGCGATGGTGTCGTAGTTGATCACCAGCACATCTGCGCAGTAGCCTTCCTTGAGAAGTCCCCTGTCCTTGAGCTTGAGCTGATGGGCAGGAACGCTGGTACACTTGGAGATGGCAGTCTGGAGGTCGCAGAACTTCTGGTCACGGACATACTTGCCGATGTAGTTGGTGAAGGACCCGTATGAACGAGGATGCGGTGCTTCCTGACCGAGTCTTCCCTTAGGGGAATAGACGCTGCCGTCTGTGATGACCATTGCCAGAGGATCGTTGAGGAGAGTCCTCAGGTTGTCTTCCTTCATTGCAAAGCCGGCCATGTTCACGTTAAGTTTCTCGCTCTGGAGCAGGTACTTGATGGTCTCCCACTCGTCCTTGCCGGAAATCTTGCAGCACTCGTTGAGGTACTTGCCAGTGTATTTCTCGTTGCCCGGGGCAAAGCAGGCGGCAATCAGGATGCACTCAGGACCGCCGAGCCTCTTGACTCTTCCAAGAGCATATTCGCGGATGATCTTTTCTGTGGCCGGATTCTCGAGTCTTGCAAGGATTTCCTTTGAAGAACCTTGTCTCTGGGCCAGAGGGATGAAGCAGTCCAGACCGGTTGAGAACGCGGTGTACGGGTAACGGTCGAAGTGGATGTCCATACCGCTCTTCTCGGCATCGTGGATAAGCTTGAGCATGCTCGGAACCTTGTGCCAGTTGTTCTGGTTCTGGGCCTTGAGGTGAGAGATCTCCAGCCTTGCCCCAGACCTTCTTGCAAGTTCAATTGCCTCAGCGATAGCCTCTTCCACCCTATCGTCCTCATTTCTCATGTGGATAGCGTAGAGGGCGTCGTGTTTGGCCACAACCTTCAGCAGGGCGATGAACTCCTCGGTCCTTCCGTATGAGCCAGGAGTGTATTCAAGACCGAATGAAAGGCCGACAGCTCCCATTTCCAGCTGTTTGTCCAGAATTTTGCACATCATCTTCAGCTGCTCCGGAGTGGCGGCCACGTCGTTGTCTCCGACCACGATGTGACGGATGTCTCCGTGCCCCACATAACTTCCGTAGTTGATGCCGATGGTGTTCTTTCTTAGAGCATCATAGAAACCGTCTATGTTCTGCCAGAATGGATAGCCGAAGCGGAGGGTGTTCTTCCTCCTCTCATATTCCTCGTCAGAGAACGGGAACGGAGAGTAACCGCAGTTTCCTCCGATGTCGGTGGTGATTCCCTGGTGTATCTTGCTGTCTCCAAGAGGAGCTTCCAGCAGGTTGGTGTCTGTATGGCCGTGGATGTCTATGAATCCAGGACATACAACCCTGTCTGTGGCATCCACCCAGTTGTCGCAGTTCTTGCCAAGCTTGGCGATAGCCGTGATCTTGCCGTTGCGGATACCGATGTCTGCTTTTACAGGAGCTTTGATTTCTCCGGTATAGACCATACCGTTGGCGATGATGGTGTCAAACTTTTCCTTGGTGGAAAAGCCCTGTGCAACAGCACTTGAGGCAAAAGCCTTTCCGGTTACCGCGGCCAAAGAGGCCACACCGCCCAGTACCACTGAGGTCTTGAGGAAGTTCCTTCTTGAAATACTCTTCTGGTTCTCTTTGTTTTCCATATTTGAAATGTTTTATTGTCTGTTACAGATGAAGATATTCTTTTCTAATTGCTTCTGGCTGAAAACAACTTTTCAAATTTAATAAAAACAATGTTCCGTTGTCACTATGCCGAAACTGGTTTATTTGTTTTCCTCGGCATCCAGACCTTCTGACATCCAGACCTTGAGTTCCTCTCCTTGGCTGAAAATAAGGAGAGCTTCAATCCCAGGAGTTGATTCCACTACCTCTCTCGCCTTTTCAAAACCCAGCACCATAAGGTAGGTTGCATAGCCGTCAGCTATGGTCGCGTTCTCGGCTACGACAGTAGCGCTCAAAAGGTTGTGCTCTACAGGATAACCTGTCTTGGGATTGATTGTATGGGATATTTTCTTGCCGTCCTTGATGTAGAACTTGCGATAATCTCCGCTGGTTACCAGTCCCTCGTCCTTTATGTGCACCACAGCCTGGATGTATGCCCCGGGAGAGTTGTTGCCGTCTGTCGGACGGTCAATGCCCACATTCCAAGACTGGCCGCCGGGATTCACTCCCTTGGCATAGACTTCTCCACCAACCTCAACCAGAAAGTTTTTCATTCCTAGACTTTCAAGTTTGGCGGCAAGGTAATCGGAAGTATATCCCTGGGCAATTGCGTTGAAGTTCAGCCTGCAGCGCGGATCATCGCGGAGAATGACAATGCTGTCCGCCCCGTCCTGGGATTTGAGGGAGTCTATCCTGAAATGCTCCATCCCGACAAACTGGAGCACACTGTCTATCATCTGCGGAGTTACCTCGGTCCCGGTTTTGAAGCCGAAGCCCCAAAGGTCAAAAAGCGGAGCGGCGGAAGCGTCGAAGACTCCATCGCTACAATCAGACATCTGCCGAGATGCCAGGAAGTTATCCAGGAATATCTTGTCCACTTTACCGTTGCCTTCTTCATTGAAGGCGGTAAGGACAGACTCTTTGTTGTATCCGCTGACCGAAAAGTCTATCCGCTCCAGGCAGGCGTTGATGGTATCCCTTACGGCTGCAAAGGAAGAGTCTGAAGCAACCTCCGGCTGGAAAACTATATGGAAAGTTGTACCTTGGGTAGTTCCGTCTATGGTATAGTACCTGCCGCCTTCCTTCTGTTTGCAGGAGAAAACCAGCAGTGCGGCGATTACGGCTGCCGCTAGTGTTTTTGCACTGATAATGTTCATCGCGATAAAAAAGACAATGGCACGTTTTTAGTTGGTTGGCTTCAAAGTTACTTATTACTTCGCACATTTTTACTAAATTTGTGCGATATATCAATTTTTGAAAGATGAGAATGAAGATCAGATACCTGGCCACATTGGCTCTCGCAGCCTTTGTGATGGTCTCCTGCCACAAGAAGGATGAAGAAAAACTGTATATGGACGGCAACATGAACCCTGGCATTCCGGCATACAAAGTCTGCGGAACCTCTGTTCAAGGTCTTACCGGTGGCATTACCACTCCATCTTCAGGCGTATCCTACTATTGGACAAATAGTTATAACACAAAAGACACCTCTTGGATTATTCCTGGCGGAACTTATACGTTCACCATACCGGACAGCCTGGGCAAGTTTACCGTTACAGAAACCGCAATGGCCAACGGATATTACAACGATATCTACAACTCTTACGTGACCTCCATAATGCCTTGGCTGGGAGGCTCCGTAGTTGGGCTCCCTGAACCGAAGGATTCCATCCAGGATGCCAGAGACGAACAGTTCTACCACATAGTTGAGGCCGGCAACCTGATCTGGTTTGCAGAAAACCTAAACTACTACGGTGCCGGTACAGGTTATGAAGGAGCCGATGATATGGGATATGTCACCGGAAGGCTCTACACCTGGAAAGAAGCAACAGGAGGAACCTCAGGAAGCGGTCTTGGAGGAGGTCCTCAGGGAGCTTGCCCTGACGGATGGTCCGTTCCTACCAACGAAGACTGGGAAGATTTGGCTAAAGCTTTGACTGGCAAGGAGTATCCTTTCATGGACAAATGGAGTGAAGTGGGCAACTATGTGATGAGCCAGGCTACATTCAACGGAGACCGTTTCTGGCCTTACAGCGTGAACACCAACCCTAAGAACGAGCTTGGCTGGAACGCGCTTTCCGGCGGAATGAGCCAGCACCAGCACCACAGCTTCCAGGGCCTGCTCACTTATGCTTACTTCTGGAGTTCTACCGAGAAAGACAGCAACAACGCCTACTACAGATATCTGTACTTTGACCTTCCTGATTTCCCGTTCAATTTCTCCGATAAGGACACTCCGGGATTTTCCGTACGCTGCGTCAAGAAGAAATAAATTTAACTAATTCAATATCAAAAAACACAGGATATGAAAAAATTTGGATGCCTCGGCATAGTACTCATTGCCGTTATCATTGCCGCACTCTGGGGATGGAGCAAATACAACGGTCTTGTAACAGAAGACGAGAAAGTGAACAACGCATGGGCTGATGTCCAGACTCAGTACCAGAGAAGAGCTGACCTCATTCCTAACCTCGTAGAAACCGTAAAAGGCTACGCGGAGCATGAGAGCGAGACTCTCCAGAAAGTGATTGAAGCAAGAGCAAAGGCCACCAGCATAAATGTTGACCCTAACAACCTGACAGAAGAAGCTCTGCAGCAGTATCAGCAGGCCCAGGGAGAACTCGGCAACGCTCTCGGAAGGCTCCTGGTTTCCATAGAGAGATACCCGGACCTGAAGGCCAACCAGAATTTCCTGGAACTCCAGAGCCAGCTTGAAGGAACAGAGAACCGCATAAACAATGCAAGGGACAAGTTCAACACCGCCGCCAAGGAGTTCAACACCATGGTCCGCAAGTTCCCGGCAAACATTGTCGCCAGTCTGTTCGGATTCAAGAACAAAACTTACTTTGCAGCTTCAGAGACCGCTCAGGAAGCACCTAAAGTACAATTCTGACAACAGCCGTGTTCTTCCATCACAGGCTTATAAAAAAGACAGAGGAAAGGAGTATCATTTCTGCCATAAAAGAGGCGGAAAAAGATACTTCCGGTGAGATACGTGTACATATAGAAAGAAGATGTCCTGAAGAAGATCCTGTAGCGAGAGCCATTTTCATCTTCGATGCCATCGGAATGTTTGACACCGCTCAAAGAAACGGAGTTCTGGTTTATGTTTCCCTCAAGTCAAAAAAGTTTGCAATCATCGGCGATGTGGGAATAAACTCCGTGGTGAATCCCGGTTTCTGGGACGGGGCTAAAAACATTCTTGCGCAATGCTTTTCCAACGGGCAAATCGCTGAAGGAATCACTCAGGCTGTGCTTCTGACAGGAAAGCAGCTGAAAGAATTCTTCCCTCATAAAGACGACGACGTGAACGAGCAACCGGATGAGATTTCCTACGGCAAATAGATTCAGGCAGTTGACGATTTCCGCATTGCTGCTTTTCTGCATGTCTGTCCATGCAGGGTACGGCTATGCCCAAACCGGCAGCATTTCTGAGAAGCTGAAAAAACATCTGCAAGACTCTCTGAATGATGTATCCCGTCAGGCAGCTGAAAAGACTCTTCAGGATGCTGCCGTACAAAGAGACGAGGAAGGCAATCTTGTTTCCACTTCCTGGGGGCCGACAACTGCCACAAAAGTCTATGTCTCTGCATCATCGCAGAGTTTGAAGAATGCTGAAAATGCTTATTTGCAGGCAACTAAAAGCAGGGTGAGCGTTCCTCAGAGACCGTATCCGCCCCGCCTGGTGAATGACTTCACGGGAATACTTACAGAGTCCCAGATAGATGCCCTGACTGCCCGTTGTAACGATTTTGCCAACAAGACTTCCACCCAGGTTGCCATAGTGATACTTCCATACCTCGGAGACATTTCCAGAGCCGATATGGCCTACAAGATAGGAACAAGCTGGGGAGTCGGACAAAGCAAGTTCGACAACGGCGTTGTCTTTCTGGTAAAGCCCAAAGTCGGTGACCAGCAGGGAGATGTATTCATAGCTCCCGGAAAAGGGCTGGAGCCTGTCCTGACAGACGCTTTCACAAAGAGAATCATAGAGCTCAGGGTAATACCTGCTTTCAAACAGAACGATTACTACAACGGTATCAACGATGCCCTGAACATCATATTTCCTGTAGCCAGCGGAGAGATTTCCACAGATGAGTTCGCCTACAGAGAGCCTGAAGATTCTCCCCTGCTCGGGTTCCTCGGATTTCTGCTGATTGCACTTCTGTTCCTTGTCATCTCCTACGCCTTGAACAAAGACGACCAGAACAACAACTTCGGAAGCGGCAACAGAAGGAAAGAAGACTTCACTACAGGTTATATTCTCGGGAATATACTTTCCAGTCTTAATCGTGGAGGTTTCGGAAGGTCAGGCGGATGGAGCGGCGGCTCTTCCGGAGGCTGGGGCGGCGGAGGTTTCGGCGGCTTCGGCGGAGGTGGCTTCTCCGGCGGAGGTGCTGGCGGCAGCTGGTAGTCCGCAAGACTTATCTTATTGTTTTAAGTTCAGGACGTTTCCCCCATCCTGAATAGACGGTGTTCTGGTCTTCCTTGGTTATCTTCACATCCCGGTTCACCGGCCTGCCCTCATCAGCAAGAGAATGGGACAAAAGCCATTCATAAACCTTTGGCATATAGAAGTAACGTGCAAGGTACGAGTGAGAAGCCCCTATCAGCCATTCATATCTCAGACGAGAAGCGAGATGCTTCTGTTCAAGGTCTTTCACAATTACCTGAGAAGCCTTTACGGAAACCAGCTTGTCTGCCGTTCCGTGTATGATCCACAGAGGAACCTGCCCCATAGGGCTCACATCCTTGGCTGTCGTTCCGCCGCAGAGGGCAAGGGCTGCCGCAACCCTTTCAGGTTTTGAGGCTACAAAGTCCAGCGTTCCGTAGCCGCCAAGACTCATTCCTAAAACATAGACTCTCGCCGTGTCATACGGGTATTCCGTCTTCAGATAATCCAGGATCTTGCACAGCTTGTCAGGATTCCACCATTCCCCGGGATTCTGCGGGGCCACAACCAAAGCAGGTATATGCCTTCCCCGTTCCACACAGTCTATGCTGCCATATCTGCGCACCTTTTCCAAATCATTGCCGCACAGACTCTTACCATGCAAGAAAAGGACCAGCGGAATATCCTTGCACAATGTATCCTTTCTGTCATATCCTGCCGGAGTATAGAGCCAGAAGCTGTAGCTGCCCTCAACCTTCTTCCTCATAGCCCTGAGCACAGGCTCCCTAACCTTCATCAGGCTGTCCTTTATCTGTGCAATCCTAATGCTGTCCGCTCTCAGGCTGTCTGCCACTTCCTGAAGTCTCTGGCTATCTTCTCCATCCAGCCGCACGAACTTTCCCTGCGCCTGCCCCAACACCTGCATCACACACAAGCAGCCCATCAACAAAATATATCTTATTCCTTTCATAGCGTGGCAAAGTTACTATTTTCTTCCAAACTGCTAAAAACTGGATAATCCGTCGCACCTATGTACAGATAACCATCTTTATTCTTTAAGAACAAGATGTATCTAGTGACATAATTATGAGAGACCAGAGTAAAATCAATATCCTGTATTGTGTTCTCATTAAAAACTACCTGCGTAGAACAATCACATGTATCAGTAGTATAAATGAGTAAACTGTCGCTTATTTGCCTTACATCCGTAAAAGTTGACTTATACGGATAGATTCTAATGCTATCAATAATACCGTTAGGAATATGAGAGATGTTGGCTTCAAAGAAAATTGCAGCATGTTTGAAAGATACGGGAACATTGCAAACATACTCCTTTATGTTAATATTCAAATCCACAACACCTGTTCCCCTTTCAGTATAATTATCTGTAATACGAATCTTGGAAAAATCGAACATGTCGGCCATTTTGCCCGCCTTTATCAAACATATCTGATAGCTGCTGTCTACGGAATAGCCATATGCTATTAATGTATCCATATAAAGATGAGCTGTTGGCCCATAAACTTTATTATCCGTTAATTTTAAAACATTACAAATGTCTATACCTAATGAATCC
Source organism: uncultured Bacteroidales bacterium (assembly GCA_900316795.1). Classification (GTDB taxonomy): domain Bacteria; phylum Bacteroidota; class Bacteroidia; order Bacteroidales; family UBA932; genus Egerieousia. The sequence goes on from ONEF01000003.1 coordinate 261,792, forward strand.
GGTTCTGTTGACCAGTTATCGTAACTTTGAATATCATTGACAAGAAAAAACAAGATAAGTATAATTGTCTTTTCTATATATAGACACAAAATCCTTCCGGCAAATAATAGCCAGAAAAACAAGACTCTCAGCAATAATCTTCTTGTTGTCCCGTTCACTTGACAATGAATTTGTAGATGCCGTTGACACGGGAGCCTACTACAGCAGCATTGCCAAATACAGTTGGAGAAGACTCGAAGTTGTAGGCCACCTTTCTAGTATGGATAACAGTACCATTCTTTGCATCAATGAGATAGATATAACCTTCACCATCTCCGGTAAAGATGTACATGTTGTTTTCCTTGTCGTAAAAAGCTACGGGAGAAGACCAGCAGAACTGCCTGAGCGGAACGCTGTAGAGAACGCTTCCGTCTTTTGTGGAAAGAGCCATAAGCTCACCGTTTGTCTTGGCCGCCTTGTTGCGGCAGACATTGGCGAATATCATATCACGGCAGTTTCCGTTTCCCAGAAGAGGTGTTGAATAAACTCCGCCGTCAAGAATCTTTCCGCCAAGGTCTATCCTTTTGCAAGGTATCTTCTGCTCCCACACCACGCGTCCGTCCAAGCCGTTAAGTTTCATGAAGTAGCAAACACCGCTCATACCCTGGCGGTCCACCTCGCTGGCGGCATAGATGTATGGATTGCCGTCTTCTATGCGGCAGACCACGGTACCGTCGGAATCGTCGTGGTTGCCATAGTGCCATACCGGTTTCATGGTGTTGAGGTTTATGCAGATGACATTTCCGTGGTTGTCCTGAAACCAGCCGTAGTTGCGCCATATCGCAATGCTGGACTCTATGCCTGGAGCAGCCCCGTTCACCTTGTAACGCAGAGTCTGAAGGAGCGTCAAGCTGCCTTGCTCTCTACGGAACTTGTATATGCTGCCGTTCTCCCCGGGCCATATCAGATAACCTCCCGCAACAACCGGAGAAGAGTCAAACGCACCCCAGTTGCGCCAAGCCTTGTGATCTGAATACTTGAAGGTTATCTGATGTTTGAGAAGATCCACGCACAACAGGCACATAGGAGTGCTTCTGGAAACGCCTTGCCCTATGTAGAGGTTCTTGAGCTCAGGGTCCAAAGAAGGAGAACCTTTGATGGTGTTGAGGACATCCAGGTCTTTCCTTGTCCTTTTTCCTGTGTTGAAATCCAGGAAATATGCCTTTGAGTTCAACGATGTGAAAATGATTTCCTCACCAAACGTTTCTGCAGACACATTATTCCCTGAGGTGGACTCAACCCGGGTAAATGCTTCCGGCAGCAACACTCCTGAGTTTCTGAAAGCCTCGATGTCTTCCCCTTTCCACCTCACGTAGATCGGCTGTCCGGTCCATCCTGTTCCTCCGCCCCAGTTTCCCTTGCTGGTTACAAAATTGTCTTCAGGGGTGTTGAACACCCAGGCAATCTCCACCGTGTCAGGCCTCTTGTCCAAAACGGCGGTGAAGGAAGCGTCGCGGAGCATGTTGCGCCTGAAAGTGAAAGAAGAAAAATCTGCCTCATAGCGGTCTTTCACATCGCTGAGGAAATACTCCAGGCTGTCTGCCTGCTCCACTATGAAATTCACCTTCCCGGCAGACTCATAAGCCGTGTCCGGAAGGAAAAGTTCTTCCAAGGGGATTTCCTTTGCCACGCTGTCGGGTTTCAGGACTTCATTCCCGGCATTTCCGTTTCCTTTTGGGCAGGCGGTTGAGAACAGCACTACAGCCAGGAAAAATAAAGATACTCTGACGATGTTTTTCATATTTGGTCCAAGTTATTTGCTAAATTTGCACAGCTTTAAGAAATAGTGTCAATACACCTCTTCAAAACAAATTGTAAAGATAGTAAATTATGGAGAACTTTAAGGAACGCCTGGCTGCGTTAAGGAGGTCTCTTTGACTACGACGGCAAAGTCAAGGAGATAGAAGAAAAGGAAAAGATAACTACAAGCGCCGGATTCTGGGATGACGCCAAGGCGGCTGAGGCTTTTGTAAAGAAGCTTTCAGCCGTCAAGTATTGGGTAAAGGAACTGGATTCCCTCAAAAGCGAGGGAGAAGACCTTGAGGTGCTGAAGGAGATGGAAGCCTCCCAGGAAGAAATTGACGAAGCAGACAAGGCCCTGGAGAAGCATCTTGAGGATGTGGAATTCAAGAGCATGCTCTCCAACGAGGGAGACAACCTTGGAGCTCTTGTCAAGATAAATTCCGGAGCCGGAGGAACCGAGGCCAATGACTGGAGTTCGATGCTCATGAGGATGTACTCCCGCTGGGGAGAGAGGAACGGCTACAAGGTTACCGTCACCGATCTTCTTGAAGGAGACGAAGCCGGCATCAAGTCCGTTACCCTGCAGTTTGAAGGAGACTATGCCTACGGCTATCTGAAAGCCGAGAACGGAGTTCACCGTCTGGTGAGAATCTCCCCGTACAATGCCCAGGGCAAGAGGCAGACAACATTCTCTTCCGTGTTCGTTTATCCGCTGGTGGATGAAAGCATTGAAATCGTGATCAACCCGGCAGACCTGGAATGGGACACATTCCGTTCTTCAGGAGCCGGCGGCCAGAACGTGAACAAGGTGGAGACCGGAGTCAGGGTAAAGCACATCCCAACTGGAATAGTGGTGGAAAACACAGAGACCAGAAGCCAGCTGGACAACCGCCAGAACGCCTTGCGCATCCTCAAATCCCATCTGTACGAGCTTGAACTCCAGAAGAAAAGAGCCAAGCAGGCAGAACTTGAGGGCCAGAAGAAGAGAATCGAATGGGGCAGCCAGATCCGCTCATACGTCCTTCACCCGTACAAGATGGTCAAAGACCTCCGCACAGGAGTGGAAACCGCAGACACGCAGGCCGTCCTTGACGGAGACCTCAACGAGTTCATGAAGGCCTTCCTGATGGGCAAGAAAAGAGGAGACAAGGACATCGCCGAGGACCTTGAATAAAAATATACCTGTTAAGAATGAGAGGAAAATTAATTTTACGCATATAAATAACTACAGATTATGGCATACAAATATGAACCTATGTTTCAGGTTGGTGAGGACACCACTGAATACTATCTCCTGACAAAAGACCACGTAAGCGTGGGAGAATTTGAAGGTCACCCGATGCTAAAGGTGGATGCAGAAGGCCTTACGATGCTTGCAAACCAGGCATTCAGAGATGTTAACTTCCTGCTCAGGCCGGAGCACAACAACCAGGTTGCAAAGATCCTCAGCGATCCTGAAGCATCTGACAACGACAAGTACGTAGCCCTGCAGTTTTTGCGCAACGCGGAGGTTGCGGCAAAGGGCAAGCTTCCTTTCTGCCAGGACACTGGAACCGCCATCATCCACGCCGAGAAAGGCCAGCAGGTATGGACTGGATTCGACGATGCAGAGGCTCTTTCTGACGGAGTTTACAAAACCTACACAGAGGAGAACCTGCGTTACAGCCAGAACGCTCCGCTTACCATGTACAAGGAGGTGAACACCAAGTGCAACCTTCCTGCGCAGATAGACATAGAGGCTTCAGAGGGAATGGAATACCGCTTCCTGTGCGTAGTCAAGGGTGGCGGCAGCGCCAACAAGAGCTACCTCTACCAGATGACAAAGGCGGTCCTGAATCCTGACACCCTGGTTCCGTTCCTGATCGAGAAGATAAAAAGTCTTGGAACCGCAGCCTGCCCTCCTTACCACATCGCATTCGTGATTGGCGGTACTTCAGCAGAGAAGAACCTGCTCACCGTCAAACTTGCTTCAGCCAAGTTCTACGACAATCTCCCTACCACCGGAAACGAGAGCGGAAGGGCTTTCCGTGATATTGAGCTGGAGAAGAAGGTTCTGGAAGAGACTTACAAGATAGGACTCGGTGCACAGTTCGGCGGCAAGTATCTGGCTCACGATGTCAGGATAATCCGCCTGCCGCGCCACGGTGCAAGCTGCCCTATCGGACTGGGAGTGAGCTGCTCAGCAGACCGTAACATCAAGGCAAAGATCAATAAGGACGGTATCTGGATCGAAAAGCTGGACGACAACCCTGGCAGGCTCATTCCTGAAGAACTCCGCCAGGCCGGAGAAGGCAATGCAGTTAAGATTGACCTCAACCAGCCTATCCCTGAAATCCTGAAAATACTCACCAAGTATCCGGTATCTACTCGTCTCAGCCTCAACGGAACCATTGTAGTAGCCCGAGACATAGCCCACGCCAAGCTCAAGGAAAGACTGGACAGCGGAGAAGATCTGCCGCAGTACTTCAAAGACCATCCTGTATTCTACGCCGGCCCTGCCAAGACTCCTAAGGGAATGCCTTCAGGCTCCTTCGGCCCTACAACCGCAGCCCGTATGGACCCTTATGTAGATCTGTTCCAGAGCCACGGAGCAAGCATGATCATGCTCGCCAAGGGTAACCGAAGCCAGCAGGTAACAGACGCTTGCAAAAAACACGGCGGCTTCTACCTGGGCAGCATCGGTGGCCCGGCAGCTATACTTGCTCAGAACAACATCAAGAGCGTTGAATGCCTTGAGTATCCTGAACTCGGAATGGAAGCCATCTGGAAGATCGAGGTGGAAGACTTCCCTGCCTTCATCCTCGTGGACGACAAGGGCAACGACTTCTTTGCAAAGTTCAAATAAGAACCTGTCCACGCAGGGAGGCTCTATAAAGAGCTGTCCACGCAAGTATACTCTATAAAGAGCTGTCCACACAAGGACACCTATAAAAGGGCCTGCCCCTTAAAAAGTTGATTGTAAGCGTGTTACGCAAAGCCCCTCCTGCTAAATTGCAGGAGGGACTTTTGTTATCTCACTGTGTACCAACATCTTAGCCGGCAGCCGGCAGGCTAAATACGGGATTGCTACTCGCCGGAAATGATATGCCGGGAGAAGCGGTCCAGAACTTCAATTACGGCAGGCCTCGCCATTGAAGCGGCATGGAACAAATCGCGATGAAAAACTATCTCTTTTTCCAGCTTTTCCAATTCCACGATTCTCATTTCCCTCTTGTCTGAAGATTCTCCGGGCCTCTCACTCTTCAGGTCCTTGAACTTTGCCTCCAGCCCTGCCACAATAGATTCTTTATCTGCCAGGTAGTTGTCCAGATTCTGCAAAGGGATGGGCTCTGAGGCATCCTGAACTTTCACTGCAATCTTGGATGCCTGTACCATAAAGCCCTTCTTTGTGCAATCTGCACTCAGTTCAAAGCTCACGCTTACTCCACTTCCCAACTGAACCGGCTCGGAACTGCCAAGGATGAACTCTTCCGCCCTTTTCTGTTTCAGAGCCTTGGAAGACTTTTGACTATAAACTCTCCCGATGGTGTTTCCGTCCACAGAGACTATCTCCTGAGCCTGCATGTTTACCCAAGGTCCGAACAGCAAAGTCAGAGCTGCAAGAAACAAGTTACGTATGCTTTTCATATATATCAGTTTTTACTTCTTCAAGCTAAGACACTCCACTAAGTGCAATCAAAGATAAATATCCAACCGTTGTGCAAGTTAATCAAATCCAGACAAAGAACAGCCACTACAAGCATGAATAAATCAAAAAAAGAAGCTGGACAAAAGACCAGCTTCCTTTAACATTATTCAAGCCTTAGGCTTATTCCTGCAATTAAGGATTAAGGAACCTCTACAATAGTTGTTCCGTAATCAGCAGGATTGATGGTAGGCCATGGCTTGCCTTGGCCAAGCATGTACTCAGTGGTTGCTCCTGCCTTGACTTTCACCGTAGTAAGCGTATTCTGCTGAGGCCAGGCCGCCAGATAGCGCAGTCTGCCACTGTTGCTGACATCGAGAGTAGTAATATTGTTGCCGAAGCAGCTGAAAAGATACAACTTCGTCAGGTTGCTTACATCCAAAGAAGTAAGGTTGTTGTTATAACACTCTAACTGGTCAATCTGAGGGTTTGCACTCAAGTCCAAAGAGCTGATCTCATTGTTATAGCAAACCAATCCTCCTAACTTGGTGTTCTGTCTCAGATCCAAAGATGACAGACGGTTATCAAAACAAGTAAGATATGTCAGGTTTGTATTGGAAGTCACATCCAAGGAAGTCAATCCGTTGTTTTCACAATATAGAGTCTCCAGCCCGCTCAAAGCAGGAAGATCCAAAGAATCTGGAGATGAAATAAAGTTGTTAGCAATGTTGAGACGCTTAAGATTGGAATTGTCAGGACTAACCTTAATAGAAACAAGTTTGTTATCCCAAGCCCCTATATTTTCCAGGTTACTGTTGGAAGAGACATCCAAAGTTTTTAGTTCATTGAAATAGCAGTTGAGACCTACCAGGGCCATATTCTGGCTTACATCCAGAGAGGTAAGTTTATTGTCATCGCAAGAGAGATATTGCAAAGAAGGGGCTCCGGCCAAACCAAGTGAATCCAGCTGGTTGAAGCCGCAGTCAATCTCAATCAGTTCAGGACAGGCATTTACACCCAGATACTGCAAAACATTTTTCTTTGCAGACAGAATTCGCAAATCGGAACATCCGTCAACGATTAAAGTCACCAAAGAAGGCATATTATTGATGGTCAGAGTACATGTAAAGCTGTTGTTTGCAAGATCCAAAAACCTCAGTTTCGGATTAGCCGTGCCACTTATTGTTATGCTTGTCAACTGGTTATCTGAGGCACCAACCTGATCAAGTTTCGGATTCGAAGAAAGATCCAGGCTTTCCAGCTGGTTTTCAAAGCACATGAAAGAGGAGAGGACAGGACAATGACTCAGGTCTATTGATGTCAACTCATTCTGCCGTACATCCAAACTCTCAAGGGCAGGATTGTTCAACAGGCTTAAAGTAGAGAGTCTGCCAGGATAATCCTCATAACCCATACACCTCAGAAAAACAAGAGCCGGATTGTCACTCACCAGGGTTGTCAGGTTTTCACATGCAACTATGTCTATCTGTGTAAGGGCTGTATTGCCGGAAAAATCCAACTGCTGGACGGAATGGTTAAAGTAACATGTGAAGCGTTTGAGCTTAACAAGGGTGTTCAGAGGTACGTTAGTTATATTATGGCTTGTAATATCAAGTGAAACAAGGTTGGTAAAGTACTCCAGTCCACCCAAAGAAGTTATTTCATCTGCTGCATTTCTGAGATTCATGCTGACGGCAGCTTTAGCTTCGTCTAAGCTGATTTCACCATCTGAATTTGAATCATAATTGGCAACGCAGTATGCCTTGAAAGCCGGATCGGAGAATTCAACGTTGATGCCTGTATAGTCTGGAGTAACCTCCATTGCCGGCATAGGTTTGACATTGTTGCGGGTAATTGGGTTGCTCTTTGTCGTAGTTTTTACGAAGACTCCGCCATATTCATCTGTTACGGTTATTGTAAAGCCACCTGAAAACGCTGTCGGCGGAACTACCAGATAAAAATCTGTAGCCTCTGCACTTGAAGAGCCAATCGGTACAGGTATATGAGCTCCGGTAACATCGCGCTCTCCATAAAGGGTAATGCTCTCTGTTGCACTTCCATCCATGGTAACTGCCGGTTCTGTTCCGGGAACTACAGTAGCCT
>ONEF01000002.1 GCA_900316795.1 uncultured Bacteroidales bacterium
ACGCCCCCGAGAATCATGTATGACTGGAGGATATCATACCTGTCCATTGTCAGTCCCATAGATTTACAATACTTCTCCGTTTGGTGCAATGAGAACGGCTTCAGATGAAGTTCGCGCGTTGTCCTTCCGTATAAGCCGCCGGTATTATGAATCAGTTTGTCCAGCATCCAAGTGGTTGCGCTTCCGCACACGATGAGCAAGAGATTATGCTTGCCGGCACCCCATCCGTTCCAGAAATGCTCAAAGGCTGACATAAAGCCGGCACGAGGGGTATCCAACCAGGGCATCTCATCAATGAAGACAACCATCCTTTTCCTCCCCTTCTTTCCATCCAGCAACGCTTCCAGACGGTGAAAAGCCTCAAACCAGTTATCAATTGAATCATCTTTGGTATCGCCGTATTTCGTATACGGCTAGGAATTCAGCGTTATTTGACTGATACAAAGAGGTCAGAACATCCTTTTCGATCTCCCTTCCTATGATTCGGTCTTTCATGGATTCTAAAATTATTCCGCCACGAATATAGCATTTTATTCTTATTTGGCGAAATAATTTCTAGAAACATCCTTTCATAAGACACTGTCCAAGTCATGTATGCAGCTGATACGCAGAGATCAACACGGTTTGGCACACGTGTGCCAAAAAATGCGGTTTCGTGTGCCCAAACGCCCTTGTAACAGATTGATTAACAAGAATCTAACTTTTCCGAAAAAATTTCCTTAGAAAGTTCATGATATAGTGCATCGGGAAGTGATGTAGGAAAATATTTATTTCAGAATAGGATCCCCGCAGTATTGTTTCCTCCGACAGTTCTTACACTTGAAACCCGCCCAGACTGAATCGAATTGATTCATGGCCGCTTCCACCAAAGCCTGGCACCACTACAGTCTTGCGGTTGTTCTTATGTGATAATCATAAGAAAAAATCCGGGCGATTAAGCCCGGATTCTTGTCTGAACTATTTCCTGGTCAATGACTTGGGTTTGACATATTTTCTATCAGCTGAGTAAATGCCCTTGGGCTTTGATGAAGCACTCTTCACAGGAGCTGCAGAAAGTATAGTGCCTGAAGAAACTCCCTTAGGGTTCTTGTCATAAATTGCCACATCATCCAGATTCAGGTAGAACATATCTGTGCAATTGAAGTGACGGAAGCCGATATAAACAGTCTTATTGGCAAATTGAGAAGGAATGGCGATAATAAAACGCCTGTATTTGCCAGATGTCTCAACCGGAGTGGCGGCATCTGCCCCATCAATTGTTTCCTCATGCAACTTGACACAACTGGCCAAATTAGAAGCGTTAGGTGCCTGATCTGTAATATAAACAGCATAATGTTCTTCTGGATAATCAGAATCCTGAGCAGCTATCCAGAAGCTGAGATAGTTCCCCGATGCTAAGGTAATTCCAGGAGTAAATGCCCAGTTATCCGGGGTTAATGCGCCATGGTTACTATCATAAGACTGACTATATAACAAGCCTGTTCCGGAATGAGTAGTAAAGCCTACATTGGAGGAACCTGCCTGCCAACCGTAACCGTCTCCATCTGAATCTATAAGTGTCCAGCCGGTAAGGGTAGCATCAAAGTTCTCCAGCCAAGTTGGATCCGGTTCTGGATCCGGTTCCGGTTCAAGATCTGGATTGCCCTCTGTTACCATCACATCGTCAAGGTTCAGTCTGAACAGGTCGGAACAATTGAAATGACGGAAACCGATATAAGCAACCTTGTTGTTGAAAGCAGCAGGGATATTGACGAAGTAACGATTGTAAGTTCTGCCGTCTACAACACGGGTTTGTACAGGGGTATATGACCCGGAACCAATAGTCTCTTCAAAAAGCAGAGTGCTAGACCCAGGTAAACCGACTCCAGGATTCTCTTCTGAAATATAAACAGCATAATGCTCTTCTGGCCAATCAGGATCCTGAGCAGCCACCCAGAAACTGAGGACATTACCTTCGGTAAGTTGTATAGCCGGTGTAAACGCCCAGTTATCAGGGGAGAGTGCTTCATTATTTATCCAAGACGCACTCTGAAGAATTCCGGAACCGGAAATTGTATGTGAAGAACCGGTATTCCAATTCCAACCATAGCCATCTCCATCGGAGTCTATGAAAACCCATTCAGAGGAATTGTCAGTATCGAAATTCTCAACGTAAGGAACGCTCTTTACAACATTTCCCACGCGGTAACTCGCCAGATTCACTGCGAATTTGGTAAGACCTTCGTTGATAAACTGGATAGGTTTGGTAGGGACTATCACAGCGTGAGAATCATCGGAACCATCACGGAGATATCTTGCATCACTGGTAACAACCTCAATACCAAAACTGTTCCAGTTCTCAGGAGAATAGACACGGAACCATATCACGTCATCTCCAGTAGCGGTAACATCTCCCAAATTGAGAGTGATATCACCGGTCCCCTCGTAATAATCGGTGGCTAACTGACTTGTTGCAACGTCATATTCAACATATCCGGCAACATTTGTAGGAGCATGGATAGTAACAGTCCTGATTGTTTCACCAGCGGTTATGCCTTTCAACTGGAGACGCACTACAGTACCCAAACGGTGGAATTTGAACAGGCTTTCGGTATTGTTCTCAATTCTGGCAGAACCATTGTCTAATTGATCTGAAACCAAAATGTCTGAGTCCAAGGCCATATTACCTTTTATCAGGTTCTGCGCTTTTGGAAGCAAAACTAACCAATCCTCCTCTCCGTCGCTATCCAGATCTCCGTAATTATCAATGCAAGTACCCGGATAAACCGCGGCATACTTGTATGATGAACCTGCGGGATCTGCTGACGTGAGGGTGGCGGAAAAACTGGCTTTTCTGCCGCTGATGACAGCTTCATTGGAATAAACGCCTTCATTATATGTTCCATCCACTACCTCAAAGAATGCTACATAATCTCCTTCTGACCAGTAGATTGTAGGAATATCTCCATCTACGGCATAAGTCTTGGTTCCAGGAGCGGATACAATTTTAACGGTAACGCCTTCCTTGTTTGGCAATTCTTCTTTTTCCAGATTCTCTTTCTGGCAAGAAACAAGAGAACTAAGGGCCAGCACACCTGTAAGGGCTATAAACAATTTCTTCATAACTCTTTCCTCCTTAATTAAAATGTACCCCCATCATAGATGGCATCATCATCAAAATCGCTACCCGGTAAACCGGTATCGTCGCCTGCGGAAGCGCACAAAATGCCTTCCGTTTCCAACTCATCAGTGGAAACTAACGGTGAAAAATACTCCTCTTTTTTCATGGTAAAAGGTTTTGGATATTCAAATTTAATAAAAAATAATCTTTTAAAACAATTTTTATCCGCGATAAGGAAAAGTTGTATTTTTACAATCGGTAAAGGGATTGTTATGTGGATAGCGCGCGTTTTATTGAAAATACTTGGTTTTAAGATCACTACTGAATTCCCGGATGTTCAGAAGAGCATCTTGGTGTTTGCGCCGCACACCTCGTACTGGGATGCTGCAATCGGCAAGCTTGTGATGAAGGTGTGGGGTGTACCTCACCGTCTCCTGGGCAAAAAGGAGCTGTTCCGTTTTCCGATGGTCATAGTCATGCGCCTGCTCGGAGGCATCCCCATCAGGGGCATAAAGGGGCATAACTCCATCTACGATGCAGTAAACCTGCTCAACAAAGAGGATCGGATGCATCTTGTCATTTGTCCGGAGGGGAAGTTTGCGCCCACAGACCGTTGGAATCCAGGCTTTTATTATATGGCAGCAAAGGCACATGTGCCTCTTGTGGTCGCTTTTATAGACTATGGACGGAAAGAAGCTGGTGTAAAAGGTGTCATCAGCGACTTAAGTGACAAAAACAAGGTCTATCAGCAGCTCGCTGACATGTACCGTGGAGTGACGGCACGTCATCCGGAGTGTTTCCTGCTTCCGAAGTATAAAGATTACAGCATCCGATGACTTTGCATATCCGGCGGAATTAAGTTTTTTTCCGCTCAAAGTGTGTTTCATATACGAAATTGAGTTTTTTCTGCTATCTTAGCGGAAAACAATATCAGAATGAGTGGAATAGACACCTCAAAGGAACTCTACGGACTCTATGTCCAGAGATTCGGAAATTGCCCAAGGACTCCCTATCAGGCAGATTATTACAAAAAATGGCTGGACCTTCTCAACTCTTGCTCATCTAACGAGGAAGCTGAAGAGAAGTCCAAGCAGAACGGACTCTACACCGGTGGCGCTGCTGCCGTGGCTATGGACCGTGTGTTTGCCAACAAGCAGGCTGCGGAAGAAATGGGCTGGACGGATGTTGCGGAATTCTGCGATGACATACTCCAGAAGATAAAGGCAGACCCCTATTACACGTTCACCCACAGCGGAATGTGGGCTGACCTCCAGGCCAGGAAAGACAAATGGATAAGGACGATTGAAGGATTCCAACGTCTGTTTGTTGACTTTATGGAATACGACGACACAAGAATTGAGCCTGAAAGGGCCTTGTCCAAAATCAACGAGGACATCAAGATGCTGTCCAATCCGAGTCCGGATTTTGCAACTCTCGCCGCCATGCCTTCTTTCAGGGCTATGATTGACTGCAGCGACGAATATTACAAGATATTCACCGATACTGTCAGCAAGGCTATAGCAACCGGACATCTTGATTCCATCCAGTGGAGTTCTCAGCAATATCAGGAGCAAATCCAGGAGCTTTGGAACAATCGCAACTCTCTTGCCGGAGCATGCAGCCACTGGTACAGCCAGGAAGTGAAAAGACCAACCGTAAGGCTCTCTCCAGAGACTGCAGACGGAAAGTATAAACTCGTTGAAATTGAATAATATGGATCCTACTATACAGATGATGCTCCAAGGCTATATAGATGGTCTTGAAAACATGAAGATAACCGACGACTCTATCAGGCAGGAAGTGGAAGACTTCAAGAAAGAACTGATGGCCTTCGGTCAGACACAGAATGATGCCGCCACCTTCTTCCCTAATTTCCAGGAATCCGGACTGATGGGAAAATACATGGATCTTTCCACAAAGATAACACTGGCTGCACAGGCTAAAGAGAACTCATCCGGCCAGAGCGAAAAGAAACCTCGTCCTACCCCGGCACAATGGCTTGAGCCTTTCAGGACAGCCTATGACTATATAAAGGACTTCCCTATAAGGGAACGTGGTCTTGCAGTTTACCGCAGGCTTTTCGAGGTAGGAGAAAAGAATTCCGACATTACCGAATTCCTTGCGGAAGCTGAGAAAGAGAATCTCCTCTGGAAGATTACCTCAGAAGACACCCTGGGAATACTGGGAATCACCCTTACAGGTATGGACCCTCTTTACAAAGGCCTCACCTACCCAGTCCGCAAGAGTATTGAGGCTTGGGAAAAATCAGTCTGCGAGGCTGATGCGTATTACCTGCAAGACCGTCTGGCTGAGGATGTCGCAAAATCAGCTCCACGGCTTTTGCAACCTGAACATTATGTTATAAGCCTTGGTGCGCACCTCATAACATACAGAGGCCCGCTCGGAAAGGAGAGGATTATGGAAATGATTGCTACAGGAAACTGTCCTCAAACTGAGTTCATGAGCAGAGCTTCCGGCATGGCTATAGCCAAACAGCAGGCAAGACGCACTTTGGATATCATCAAAAAATCACTCGGCCTCACGTTCGACGATATTATCGCTGACGAGTATCTGAAATACAGGCTCATATCCACCTCCAACGTCTTCGGGCTTTCCAGAGCCTACATCCAGAGCAACCCGAATATCCTTGAAATCCTGGCAGACACTGTACATAATGAGATAATCCCGGACATTTCACTCATTGATTCCATCAAGCGTGAAGCGGATCTGAACTTCGGTCGATGGAGAATGCCGGAAGATCCGGAGTTTGAAAAAGCAAAGAAGATAGCTTGCAACGAGTTCCAGAACCTTCCATACTTCCGGTATGAAGACCAGCTGAACAACGGAAGCATCCATGTCGGCAGCGGAGAAGGCTTCGACATCAAGCCGCTTTCCGGAACTTCCGGACTTCAATAGGCTCCAGAATCCAACATACCCCAATAGCCGCGAGTTTTTCCATCAGCGATTGATGTTAATCTGAAATCTCCTCAGCCATCTTCCTGCCTTCCTCAAAAGCTCGTTTCAGGTCATTTTCCCAATGCAGGTCACGATATTTGCGTTTGGCCTCTTCTGAAAAACCTGCCAGTTCAAAGCGGCTGTAATCCTTGACCTGATATGTGTTGTAGGCTACAAGGCGTCTGGGTTGCCCGAGGGCACCGGCAATACAGTATTCCATTGAACCATAACCATTGGAGTTGTTGCCCTCAGGAGTCCCGTTCATTGTTTCAACCAAAACGACAGGCATCTTTTTGGGAGCAGTCAGGCTATAGTCGTTGTATGATAACCAAGGGAAAGCCAGTCTTTCAAGGAAAGTGCGCATCTTGCCGGTCACATCTCCGAAATAAACCGGTGAGCCAAGCACGAGCCCGTCTGCCTGCGAAATATCTTCAAGAACAGGGGTAAGAGGGTCCTTGAACTTGCAGATATTTGAAGCCCGACCCTTGACCTTGCATGCCATGCAAGACATACATCCCTTGAAATCAATATCATATAAACGCACAGTCTTTACTTCGACATCGTTGTTCACTGATTTTGCTCCATCCGCAAAACTCTTCAGCATAGATGCAGTATTGAAAGTTTTCCTCGGTCCGCCGTCAACTATTATTATTGTTTTCATGTTATTTGTTGTTTCTGTCGTAAACCCTCTTTTGCAATGCTTTGGGAAGCGCATTGCGGTTGAGGAAAATATAGGTTGTGTTCAAAGCCATATAATCGCGGGACATGTACCAGGTGCCTTTGTAAGGGCCGCTGTTGCCCCAGGAATTCTTTACAAGATAGTACGGCTTTCCGTTCTCGTCAACAGCCTTGCCGTAAACCAGCATAACATGGTCATAGGTGAACTGCCAGTTGTCCCACTGCTCTTGACGGAGCTCCTGTGAAGGCTCCACGCCGTCTTGCAAATCTGCAACGGCTGTCCTTCGGTTGAAGTCTCCGGAGACGTCTCCTCCCCATGCTACGGTATATCCTGCATCCAGGGCCTTGTCGAGAACATCCATAAGCAGCGCCACCGGTATGTTGTAACTCGGCTTGAGCCTCCACTTGTAAGGAGCCTCAATCACAAACCACTGGTCAAAAGGATGATGGGTATAGCTTGTAAGGCTCACATACTCGTCCAGATTCAGTCCAAGACTCTCTGCAAAAGACTTGGGAGTATAGGTTTTGCCTTCATATCCGAAGGACTCGGGGCATACACCTACATATTTATCAATGAGAGCCTGGGCGCTGTCTCTCCATCCTGGAAGCGGTTCTGGCTTGCCTTCTCTGACAAAGCTGCGGACCTTCTTCTCCAGTTCAGGGAAGAATACGTGGAAATTGGCCAGGGAATCTCCTGTAAGTGAACCTGGTGCAGGCATCGCTTCCTCCGGGCAGATGCCGTGGTTACGTATGACATCCAGCACATCATCACAGGAGCCGCCCTCTGAAATCTGGCTGTAGCCGTGCATACGGACATAATGCGTTGCACAGTCCATATAGTCTTTGTTTACCACAAACATCTCGCAGAGGTCATACGTCTTGCCAGTTTTCCTGAGTATCTCGCTTTCAAAGAAACCCAGGGTGGCAAAGTCCCAGCAAGTGCCGCTGCGGTACTGGTTCTTGACGCTTGTGATTGGATTCTCCTTCAAAACGGTGAACTTCTTTGCATCCTGAGCTGCCCCTCCTGCAGAGATCAGCCCCAGTAAAGTAATTACCAATAATCTCATATCAAATAACTTAACAATATTCAACTATTTGTTCCTGTCTCCGGAATCCAGTCTCATTATCCTGACAGGCCTTTCTTTTCCGCCATATAGGAAATCACAGTACTGTGTCTTGCCGGTATCTTTGAACCCGCATTTTTCCATTACATGACCCGATGCCGGATTATCTATGAAGTATGTACACCACAAAGTGCGGAAGCCCTTCTCCCTGAAACAGTATTCACAGACGAGGGCCAAAGCTTCCGTACAGATACCTTTGTTCCAGTATGGCTTGGCCACCCAGTATCCGATCTCCGCTTCATCCTCTGCGATTTCTATATTGCTGTCACCCTTGACCATATAGCCAATGCCGCCGATAATTTCACCGGTTTCATTCAAAACTATGGCCCAGGTGCGGTTGTTGTTGAATTCGGTACGGATAACCTCCAGGCTGTCTTCCACACTCCGGTGCGGAGGCCACCCTGCTCTACGGCCTATCTCCGGCTCACTGGCATATCTGAACAATACCGGAGCGTCATCTTCACTCCAAAGGCGCAGCCGGATTCTTCCGGTTTCCAATTTGCTCATAACAAACCCAAAGATACAAAGGATTTTGCCGCCAAAGGAAACTTACTTGTACAAATAACGCTTGATACTCAGTTTAGGAGTTTTCTCAAAAGGCTTGTCCATAAGTTCCACACGGTTTATCTGGCTGTACTTGGCCAGAGATGCGTTAGCCTGGCTGCAAATCTTTTCAGGAAGCCCCTTCAATGTTTCTTCGTCCAGCTCGTCTTTGTTTGCAGGATAGACCAAAGCCACTATCTTGCCTTCTCTTTCCACGACTATGCTTTCTTCCACACCGTCAACGGCAGAAAGCACGGCTTCTATCTCTTCCGGATAAATGTTCTGCCCGGACGGGCCAAGTATCATGGATTTGATGCGCCCGCGTATGAAGATGTTGCCTTTTTTATCTATTATGCCCAAGTCTCCTGTCCTGAACCAACCGTCTTTTGTGAAGGCCTTTTCGTTAGCTTCCGGATTCTTGTAATACCCTACCGTAATGTTTGCCCCGCGTGCCTGGATTTCTCCAGGTATGGTATGCGGATCAGCAGAATCTATACGGAGTTCATGTACAGGCTTTCCGCAGGAGCCGGGAACAAACTGCTCCCACCACTGGTAACCAAGTAAAGGGCAGGCTTCAGTCATACCATAACCTACCGTATAAGGGAGACGGATACGCTTGAAACAGCGTTCTACTTCCGGCTTTAGCGGAGCCCCGCCCATGATGAAGCACCCCACATTCCCTCCGAACGCCTCAACTATCTTGTTACGTATTTTCTTGAAAACAAGACCTCTCAGCACAGGAATGTAAAGAAGAGCCTTGTACTTGGAAAGCGCCGGTTTGATGGAACCGGAATAAATCTTCTCCATAACCAGCGGAACCGTTACCACCATGTAAGGCTTCACTTCCTTCATTGCTGCAAGAAGAGTGCTCGGCGACGGGGCCTTGCCCAGAAAATAAACCGTAACTCCATCTATATTAGGATGTATGAACTCAATTGCAAGACCATACATGTGCGCAAGCGGAAGCATAGACACCATTGTCTGCCCAGGCGTGTTCGGAAAATGCTCGTTTGCAAAATCATCAGTATCACTGATAGCCCCGTATGTGAGCATTACTCCCTTAGGATCCCCGGATGTCCCTGATGTATAATTAATTACAGCAACATCAGATTCATTGTCAGAAGGATATGAAACCTGTTCAGGAGAAAAACCTTCAGGATATTTCAAGTCAAACGCACCGGATTTGCCTTCCCAGGCCTCAGCCACACTGCTGTCAGAGGCCCAAAGCAGTTTTCCGTCGCCGATGCAAAAAGCAGCCTTTAGTGCCGGCATATCTTCCGGCTTGAGTTTTGCCCAGATTTCTGCATCGGTGAACAGCAGAACACTGTCTGAATGGTTCACAAGCGTACAGATTCCATCCGGATGGAAGTCAGACAGCAGCGGCACAACTATCCTTTCGTTGACATTGATGCCCCAGAAAGTCATGGCCCACGCCGCTGAGTTTCTGGCGCACAGAGCAATTTTCTCTCCCTTTTCAATTCCTGCTTTTTCAAAAAAAAGGCGGAAAAGTTCGATGTTTTTTGCAAGATCTGAATAACAATAGGATGCGCCGTTATAATCGCAGAGCGCTTTCAGATTCCAATGATGCCGGATTGTAAATTCCAGCTTGGAAAGATAAGGTGTCATTGTCCAGGTATCAGGTTTTGGTATCAATAGCCAAATATACAACTTTTTGCCAAATTCGTTTACCCTGCAGCAGAAAAGGAAAGATTATCACGATTTTAGGCCAACGTATCACGACACTGAAGGCAAACAGGAGTGGTAACCAATCATCAAACAAAGAATTCAAGGAAAAACACTATCTTTATACCATATAACAGAAAACAAATGGGATCTGACATGAAAACCATAGATCTACAGAAAATACAGGCTCTGGAAAACTATACAGAGAAACTCCCGTTCAAACCTGTCCGACGGGAACTTTACACTGCAGAAGAACTTTACAGTGGGTTTGACCCAGAGGATGAAAAGTCCAAGGACACTTGCGCTGACGCTCTGATTTACAAGCATTATCTGGAAAAAGGAAAGCAACCGGAAGACATAAGGGAATCTTTATGCCGGTCTATCCATGACCACGATATGCACATCAACCTGAAAAACTTCTTCAAGGATCACGATTCCCGCAAATGTGTGGGAATTATGGGAGGGCATGCCAACTCCAGAAAGGACGAAATGTTCCGCAAAGTCGTACTCCTGAGCAAACAGCTCACAGAGAACGGATTCTATATGCTAAGCGGCGGAGGTCCCGGAGCCATGGAAGCCACACATCTCGGAGCCTGGATGGCCGGTAGAAGACCGGAAGAGGTTGAGAACGCTCTCCAAATCCTTTCCTCAGCCCCTACCTTCAGGGATGAGGGCTGGCTTTCCACTGCTTTCAAGGTAAGGGAAAAATATCCTCAGGACAGATTCGAGAGCATATCAATCCCGACCTGGCTCTACGGACATGAGCCGTCAACACCATTTGCAACGCATATAGCCAAATTCTTTGAAAACAGTATAAGGGAAGACAGTATCCTCACTTATGCTTTCGGCGGAATCGTATATACCCCGGGAAGTGCCGGAACAATGCAGGAAATTTTCCAGGACGCTGTCCAGAACCATTATGTTTCTTTCGGGTTCTCCAGCCCTATGGTTTTTATGGGCAAGAAATTCTGGACAGAGGAAATGCCTGTCTATCCCCTTCTGGAAGACCTCGTGAAAAAGGGGAAGTACAAAAACCTGATAATGACTCTCACAGATAGTCTGGACGATATACAGAAGTTCCTGACTGAATTCAGCAACGGACTGTGCAAATAAGAAAAGCGGCTTTCAGTTTTTGAAAGCCGCTTTTTGTTTGAACACTACTTAATTATCATTTCATCTGCTCGGCGAGGACTTTTTCAAGATCTTCCCGGTTCATGTTGCCGTCTATGCAGATGAAGGTGGCTTCAGACTCGTCTATGGCGTACATCACAAAACTGTTCACTGTTTTCTGGTCCCCTACCGTGTACATCTTCATTGTCTGACCGCTGTCCTTGGCTTCCATCAGAAGTTCGTATTTCCTGGAAGATACAAACTTCTTCACGTCACTTGCCAAAGCTTCCCTTATGGCAGGATTCTCACTGCTGATCAGATACATTCCGGTCAGAGTCCTTATCACCGGAGCCAGATCTACGGTTTCTTCCTCTGAACCGGCTTTTATTTCAGGAAGTTTCCCGATAAGGCGGAACATGGCCGGAGATATGTAAACGGCACTCACGCCATCATTGTCCGAATATTTTTCATAGATGCTCCTTCCGCTCTGGGCAAAGGAAGCGATTGTCACAAGCAGCAAAACTGCAATTATGGATATGCGTTTCATTTTTCGTTGATTTTTCTGATTATTTCTTTTGGTTTTTCAATTATCCTGGCTGCCTGAAAAGATTTGCCGGCAGCTTTGGACATTTCATCCGATATACGGCTGAAGGCTTTTTCAACCTCAGCGTATGCAAGATAAGGGTCGTCGAAAGTATCCTTGAGATTTGGCTTCTGGGGATACCTCAGGAAGAAGAAAGTTGCTATGCAGGCTGCGGCAACACCCAAGACACCAGCAGCGATCCTGGTCCGCAAGGATGGTATCCCATCCAATGTCCCGTCCTCCATTAAAAGCTTGGCGTCAATGACTTGCTCAAGCCTGTCCTGAAGTCCGTCCGGAACAGTTATGGAACTGTCCTGTGCCGCCTTTTGAAGATCTTCAAAATCAAGTTTTTCTATTTCTTCTATTTTCTTCATAATTTGTTTTTCAACGATTGTTTAGCTCTTGAGAGCACCACTCTTATTGTCAGGTATCCCAGGCCTGTAATCTTCATTATCTCCTCATAGGACCGCCCCTCTATCAGGCGGAGAGTCAGTACTTGTCTCTGCCTTTCCGGTAGAGATTTCACAGCTGCAAGCACCTTCTGGAGCCTGTCAGAGGAATCAATCCGCTCATCTTGCAACATTTCCGCCCCTGTTTCCGGGATTTTGTCAGTCACAACCGTTTTCTTTGAAGAGCGGATGCGGTCTATGCAAATGTTCTTCAGAAGGCGGATGCTGTAGGCTTCCGGAGTCTGGATGAAATCCAGCCTTCCTCTAATCTGCCAAAGTTTCAGATAGAGTTCCTGCAGGGCGTCCTCAGCTTCACTTTCAGACTCCAGAATATAATAAGCCACTCTGTAAAGCCTTGAAGAAAGGGACAAATACTCTTGTTTGAAACGTACGGCATCCATCTCAGATCCTACTGCTCATTTATGACCTTTGCCAGATCATCCATACTGAAACTTCCGCTCAGGTAGATGAACGTTCCGTCTGAAGGAGCAAAGAGCGCCACATCGCTGACCTTGCCGGTTTTCTCGTTCAAGGTACCATAGATTTTCATCACATCTCCTTCATCCTTGGCCTCCATCAGAAGTTCGGCTTCCTTGAGAATGTTGGAAAGTTTGCTGCTGATTTTCTGCTTTAACGCCTTGTCAGCGTCCTCATAGGAGAGGATTGAAATGCCCTTGAGCCCCTTCATCATGGAAAGAGCCTGTTTCATATCCTTGTCACCGTCATCAGCAAACCTCATCACCCCTTTGATGAGAGATGTCCCGAGCCAGCCGAGGTCTATCACCTCAACACCTTTGCTGTTTTTGTACTGAGAGATTACCGAGGCCACTTTCCTCTTGGAAACCTTGCCGCCCGGTGTTTCCGCCAACATTCCCAGAGGCAGAATCAGCATCAGAGCAATAAAAACAAATCTTTTCATAAACCGTTGTTTTGCAAAAATGGATGGACAGGTCCACTTCGCTGTCCACCCATATAGACGGATAAGTCTCAGATTTGTTATCGTTGAAAACAACAAAAACAAAACTACTTGACCCTGAGTTTGCGACCTGCCCTCAGCACGGTCTTCTTGGTAATCCCGTTCAGCTGGCACAGTTTGTCTATGGTTGTCTTGTACTTTTTGGCAATGCCATAGAGGGTATCTCCTGCCTTGATGGTGTGATATTTGGCAGAGGACTGCTGCCTTGGCTCGTCTGCCGGCTGCGAGTGCACCTGAGGCTGGTTTTCCTTTGTTATCTGAGGTATCTTCTGCCCCTGGTTGCTGACTGTACGCCATTTGCCGTTTCCGTCAAGGATGATGCTCAGCGATGAGTCCGGCTGGGTCATCCTTCCGCTCGGGTCTATGTAAAACCACCTGCCGCTCTCAAGAAGCACTATCTGGCGATCTGATGGTGAAGCTTCTACATAAACCGTATCCTCAGAAACATTTGCATCCGAAGTCTCAGGACGGGTAATTTCTGAAGGAACCATGTCAGGAAGAACTCTCCTGGCCCCGAGAAAACGGTCAGAATAATAGGTTTCGCTAAGGTTTGAAACAGTTATGCCTTTCTTGGTGGAAGCATGGATGAAACGGAAATCTGTATAGGTACTGTCCACGAACTCGATGAAAAGTCCGGCATGGCCTATCACTCTCTTGTTTTTCCTGGAACCGAAGATCAGTATGTCTCCTTTCTGGAGGTTGCGGAAGCTTCCTTCAACCGGGCGGCCGTCTGTCGCCTGGTCTTTGGATGAGCGGGAAAGTTTGTAACCGAACTTGTTATAGACATAGCACGTGAAGCCTGTGCAGTCAAAGCTCCTTGGCCCGTTTGCTCCATACTTGTACCTTACTCCAAGATGGCGGTAAGCTTCTTCTATTATCTTGTCCGCAAGCTCCGCCGTACTGATGTACAAACTGTCATGCTGCACTTTAGCAGTATTCTCTTCCTGCGCATAAATCGCTGAGGAAAAGAAGAATATAAATAGAAATGTCAAAAACTTCTTCATGGCTGCCTGTATTCTACTTCAAAAATATCAACGGCGTTTCCGCCACCGTTGCTCCTGCCCTGGGATGTGGTAAAGAGGAAACGTCCGTCATCAGAAATGTCCAGCCCTACCGGATAAGAATCGGCCGGAAGGGTTCCTATCAGTTTCATTGCAACTGCATCCACAATAGCCAGACAACTGCTGGAATTGCATGCTGCAAAGATGTAATCGCCTTTTGGAGAAATGTTTATGGTCCTGGCTCCAGCCGGCACCTTGCACTGCTGGAAACCTGTAACGGCTACGGTCTTGACCTTGTCTCCGTCCAAGGTGCGTACCTTGCCGAGGAAGGTATCAACCGGCATCCTGAGCACATATCCGTATTTGTTTATGCTCACATACAGGATACCGTCCTTTATCAGAAGATGCCTCAGGTTGGACATTATCCCAACCGCCCTTCCAAGATACTTCTTCTGTTCAAGGTCTATGACTGCAATACCTCCACTGCCCCCCATACACCCTACTAGAAGATACCTGCCGTCTTCCGTAAAGACCGTACCCCTGAGGCAGTAGCCGCTGTTGACATCCCTGTCAACCTTCTGGGTCAGGCTGAAATTCAGGTTAAGTTTATAGTCCACGACAAGGCATGCGATGTACTTCCATTCTTCAGGTTTTTGGGAAGATATGTCCATCAGCCCCACAGTGTTGTCTCCCCAATGGGTCACAGCCAGAAGCTTGCCGTCGTGGGAGGTAGCCACCATCTTTGGCAGAGGCCCGGTCTCGAAGATGCGGATGATGCTGTCTTTGCGGGTGTCTATCACAGCCATTGCAGATGGTTCCTGGGCGTTTATATCGTAACTGCGGCGGTAATAAGGAATCCAGAGATAGCGCCCTCTGTGGGAGAAAGTGCTCTCCACCGGCTTTCCCATGAAGGAATCAGGAGACTTGTACTCGTGACGGAAATGGAACAGGCCGCTGGCGGGAGCCCACAGAGCTTTGTGGGCAGAAGTGAAAGTATGGTCTATAACCTTGAGTTTCTTGCCTGTTGCAAAATCATATACTGCAGTTTTCCCGCCTTCCAGGGAATTGACATAGTATTTTTCTCCCGAAGGATGTATGTTCACAGACTTTGGAGAATTGATATCAGTATCCAATGTGGCGGTGTCTCTGAAATTGAACTGCTGCTTGCGGGTCCTGAAAGTGACTTTGATGCGTTCGGAAGAAAATGATGTTCCAGGCTTCGGATGCACAATGCCCTGGCCATAAACAGAAACGGCAGTCAAAACAGCGCTCAGGACAAGGGCGGTTATCGGTCTTAAACTTCTTTTCATAAGCAGTTATTTCTCCAAAGTTAGGAATTATTTCCCTTTTCATTACATTTGACGTCTGAAAAACCAATTTGTCGCCCCATGCCGTACACCGGTGAAATACTCTCTTTGTCGGTAGCTGTCCTGTGGACGGCTACGGCTCTTTTCGCAGACGTTGCCAGCCACCGTCTGGGAGCAATGACCGTCAATATCATACGCTTGAGCTTTGCCACGGTTTTCATAGCCCTGATACTTTTCTTTACCATAGGTGCACCCTATCCGCTATATGCCGGAGGGAAAGCCTGGTTCTGGCTGGGGCTTTCAGCATTGGTAGGCTACACTTTCGGAGACTTCTGCCTTTTCAACTCTTACCTTGTCATCGGAGCCAGATTCGGCCAGCTGTTCATGACATTGGCGCCACCGGCAGCAGCGGTTGCCAGCTGGATTTTTCTTGGAGAGAAGATGGAAGGCAAGTCCTGGATTGCAATGGCAGTAACCCTGACCGGAATCGCAATCTCCATCCTCGGAAAGGACAGCGGCAACAGTTCAAAGATAAAGTTCTCCCTTCCTGTCAAAGGCATACTTCTCGGCCTTGGAGCCGGAATCGGGCAAGGGGTAGGTCTGGTTCTCAGCAAGATAGGCATGCAGCACTATCAGATGGACATTCCGGCAGACTCTCCTTCTGATATGGAGTTCATGATGCCGTTTGCCTCAACAATGATAAGGGCAATAGTAGGTGCAGCCGGCTTTATCGCGATAATGGCCCTCCAGAAAAACCTCGGACAACTCTCCGCAGCCAGAAAAGACGGAAAAGGATTCAGGTATGCCTTGCTTACAACAATCTTCGGACCGGTACTCGGAGTTTCCCTCTCCCTTATGGCCGTTCAATATGCCAATGCCGGAATAGCCCAGACTCTGATGGCTCTTACCCCTGTCCTTATCATCCTTCCTTACTGCCTGATTCACAAGCAGAAGGTAAAACTCAGGGAAATTGCGGGAGTTCTGGTCAGCATGATTGGAGTATCCATGTTCTTCCTCTTGTAGCTTAGCTGAAGAACCATCTATAGATACTGCGCGGTCACAGATTCAGGACTCTGTTTCATCTGAGAAGGAATTCCCCGGAAAATAACCCGGCCTCCATCTTCTCCCGCCCCCGGTCCAAGTTCAATCACATAGTCGGCAGACTTTATGACATCCGTGTTGTGCTCTATGACATATATGGAATTGCCCTTTTCAACCATCCTGCCAAAAAGAGAAACAAGGTTTGCAACATCCTTCGGGTGAAGGCCGTCTGTAGGCTCATCGATGATGAAAACTTTTCCCTTCTCCTTCAGGAATGAGGCCAGTTTGAGCCTCTGGAGCTCGCCTCCGGAAAGAGTGGACAGCGCCTGGTTCAGATGCAGATACCCAAGACCTACCTCCAACATCGGCCGCAGCTTTTCCTCAATTGCAGTACCTTTGAAAAACTCGCTGGCCTTGCCCACGGAAAGATCCATGACCTGGGCTATGTTCATTTTCAGATGAGTAGCCGGGCTTTCATAAAGATATTCAAGGGCCTGCGGAGAATACCTCAGACCTTTGCAGGCCTCACACACGGTTTCTATGTTATCCATGAAGGCCATCTCCGAAACGATGACACCTTTGCCTGAACATACAGGACAAGCTCCCTTGCCGTTGAAGGCGAAATAAGTCTCAGCAACATTGTGAGCCTTGGAGAAAAGCTTTCTTATCTGGTCAGCCACATCCATATAGGTTGCCGGGGTACTTCTCAGGCTGATGCCAATGCTCTTCTGGCTGACGTAAATCATATCGTCCCCGCCCCTTGATTCCATAAAAGCCTCCATAAGAGAACTTTTGCCGCTGCCGGCAACTCCTGCCACAACGCACAAAACGCCCAGCGGCAGGTCTATCGACACGTCTTTCAGATTGTGAAGAGTCGCTTTCTCGAGAGCGAAATAATCCTTTGGAACCCTCACCTCTGTCTTAAGGCTGGAGTTGTGTCTCAGCATCCTTCCAGTATCCGTACCGCTTTCAAGAAGTTCTGCATAACTTCCTTCAAATATGATTCTTCCTCCGTCGGAGCCTGGCCCCGGCCCCATATCCACAATATGGTCTGCGATGCCTATCATCTCCCTGTGGTGCTCCACCAGAAGAACCGTGTTCCCGGCATCGCGGAGCCTTTTGACAGATTGTTTCATCCTCTCTATATCCTTGTTATGAAGACCGATGCTCGGCTCGTCAAGTATATACATAACATCTGAAAGAGAGGAGTTTATGTACTTTGCAATCTTGCACCTCTGCGCCTCTCCGCCGGAAAGGGTTCCAATCGGGCGGTCAAGGCTCAGGTAGCCCAGCCCTATCTCCTCCAGAGCGTTGAGCCTGGCTCCGATGGCAGCCTTGAGATCATCTGCAAGAGGATCAGCGATGCTCCTGACCCACCCGTTCAGTTTCCTTATGGACATGGAGGTAGCCTCAGCGATATTCTTGCCCTCTATCTTGCAGAAGAGTATTTTCTTGTTAAGTCGTGTTCCGCCGCAGTCCGGACAAGTTCCCATACGGAGCATGGGATTGAGCACGGCGCTGTGGAGCAGCCCTTCCTCGGAATTTATGATGCTACGGTACATCCTGGGAATCAGCCCCTCGTACTTTGCCGTACGCGGCCAGTTGGATGGCGGGTTCTTGAGTTTTATCTGAGGTGAGTTGAGGAACAGGTCCAGCTCCTCGGGGCTGTAGTCCTTTATCTTCTTGTCAAGGTCAAAGAGTCCGCTGTGGGCATATCTTATCCATCTCCACCCGCCCTTGTGGAAGGCTATGTAATGGATGGTATCCTCGTCGTTGAGGCTCTTGTCAAAATCCACCAGCTTGTGGATATCCAGTTCACGTATTTCGCCAAGACCGCTGCATCGTGGGCAGCTTCCGTCCGGATGGTTGAAACTGAAGCTCTCCGCATATCCCACGAACGGCTTCCCCACCCTGGAGAACAAAAGCCTCAGGAGAGAGTAAATGTCTGTGTACGTGCCCACCGTGGAACGGGAGTTGGAGGCCGGTTTCTTCTGGTCAATGACAATAGCAATCGGCAGGTTTTCAATAGAATCCACGTGAGGTCTGCCATATTTCGGGAGGTATTGCTGGACAAATGTGGGGAAAGTGTCGTTGAGTTCCCTGCGGCTCTTGGCCGCCACCGTGTCCAGCACAAGAGAACTCTTCCCGCTCCCTGAAACTCCGGTGAATACGGTTATCTTGTGTTTTGGTATGCTCAGCGATATGCCTTTCAGGTTATTCTCCCTGGCACCCCTGACTATTATGTTGTCTTGATTTGAAGCCATTGTACTCTATGTAAAACCCTAACAGGCCCTCCTGTTTTGTTATCTCACGGATGGCAAAAATAGCAATCATTTGATAAATTTGCAGCCGATATGGATACAAAGGAGAAACTCTGGAACAGGAACTACACCAAGGTGATGGCAGTCAACTTCTGCCTCTTCTTCGCCTTTTACCTGATCACTCCCCTTCTCCCTCTGTATCTGAGCGAGACTTTCCATTCCACAAAAGACACCATAGGCTTCGTGCTGAGCGGCTACATCCTCCTGGCTCTTGCCGCAAGGCCCTTCTCAGGTTACATCGCAGACACTTTCAACAGAAAGAAGGTCCTGGTAGTTTGCATCCTGGCCAACTTCCTTGTTTTCGGAAGTTATCTGGCTGCCAGCACGTTGATCTTGTTTGCAATAGTCAGGACTCTGCACGGGGCACCGTTCGGAGCCGCTACAGTGGCCAACAGCACAATGGCCATAGATGTCCTCCCATCATCGCGGAGGACTGAAGGAATAGGCCTTTACGGCCTGAGCAACAACCTTGGCAGCGCCTTCGCCCCTACCATCGGCATCCTTCTGTACAAGTACATAGGCAACTTCCATGTTCTGTTCTGGATTGCCTTTGCCGTCTCCGGACTGGCTCTCTGGGCCGCCGGCAGCATAGACGCTCCAAAAAAAGAACCCGTGCCAGACAAGAGGGCCATCTCCCTGGACCGTTTCTTCCTGCTCAAAGGCTGGGCCATAGCCACCAACATGATGATGTTCGGCTATTGCTACGGGGTGCTGAGCAGCTACCTTGCTATCTACGGCAAGGAGAAGCTGGGCATAACCCAGGGAACCGGAACATACTTCATGCTCCTTGCCATAGGCCTGATGGCTTCCAGAATCCAGGGAGCCAGGGCCTTGAGAAAAGGGAAACTCCTTTCCAACGCATTGGAGGGAGTGCTGATCTCAACCGTTGGATATACCATCTTCATAGCCTGGCCATCTGCCATAGGCTACTACGGCTCAGCCATTCTCATCGGTCTTGGAAACGGCCATATATGGCCTGCGTTCCAGAACATGATAATCAACCTGGCCCAGAACAACCAGAGGGGAACGGCCAACTCCACCCTGCTCACTTCCTGGGATTTGGGTATGGGCATCGGCATACTTCTGGGCGGCATATTCGCTGAGAAATTCGGCTACCAGACAGCCTTCTGGTCTTCTGTAGCCTTCCATATCATGGGAGTTGCAATGTTCTTCTTTGTCACGATGACCCATTACAGAAAGAATGCTCTCAGATAACTCCTGTCACAGAATCTGTTTTGCACTAATTCATGCAGATTCTTACTTTTGCACCTGATGAAGACTTTGAGAACCATAATAAGGATAATTCTTCTTGCATTCCTGATATTTGTAGTCAGCGGCCTTGACTGCAGGATAAAGGTAAGAAAATACACCGTCACTTCATCCAAGCTGACCTCTCCCCTGAAGATAGTTCTCATCACCGATCTCCACTCCTGCTATTACGGCAAGGGAGAAAGCCGTATAATCAAGCAGATAGACAAGTTCAGCCCAGACCTTATAATGCTGGGAGGAGACATCTATGACGATGTGAAGCCTATGGACATCACCCAAGAGTTTCTCTGTGACATTGGGCCCAGATACAGGTGCTATTACGTTACAGGCAACCATGAGGTCAAAAGCGGGCATCTGGACTCCATCAAGAACCTGGTCAGCCTCTCCGGAGTAAGGCTCCTGGATATGGAGACGGCATCATTCGCCCACGGAAAGGATTCCATTAACATCTGCGGCTGGCCGGATGTCACCGAGCACACAACATGGCGCATTGTCTTGGACGGCGTAGATTCCCTGGCAAGAAACTGCAACCGGAACTTCTACACCATCCTTCTTCATCACCGCCCCGAGTTTGTGGAGACGTTCATGGAGCACGGCTTCGACCTTCTCACGGCTGGGCATTACCACGGCGGACAGTTCCGCCTTCCTTGGATGAGAGAAGGAGTCTATGCTCCGGACCATACCGCCGAAACCAAATACACCGGAGGACTTTATGACTTCCAGGGCCGCTACGCAATAATCAGCCGCGGCCTGGCAAGGGAAAGCACCAGGATTCCCAGGTTCTACATCCGTCCGGAACTGATAGAGATTACCGTCCTTCCCGATACCTTACAGAGAAAATGAAAAGCATTGCCATCATAGGAGGCGGAGCGGCCGGATGCTTCTGCGCAATAGAGACAAAGAGACTGTTGCCCGATGCCCTGGTGCGCATCTACGAGTCTCAGGACAGGCTTCTTGCCAAAGTCTCAGTAACTGGTGGCGGAAGGTGCAACCTCACCAATTCATTCGAAGATTACAAAGACTCCAACGGCAAATTAGAACGTCTGGAACATGTCTATCCCAGAGGCCACAGGCTGATGAAAAGGCTGTTCAATGTCTTCTCTCCGGAAGATACGGTCAAATGGTTTGAAAATCATGGAGTAAGGCTTGTAACCCAGGAAGACGGCTGCATCTTCCCAAAGTCACAGGACGCCATGGAGATTGTCCACACCCTTGAAAACCTGATAAGACAGGAAGGCATCCAAGTCATGACCGGCCACAAGATAACGGACATCACATCTCTCACTGAAGACATCAAGGTCATAACCACCGGCGGCAAGAAAACGGACAAGGGCTATGAATTCCTCTCCAAGCTCAACATAGAAACTCAAAAGCCCGTTCCTTCCCTGTTCACTTTCGAGATAAAGGACAAAGGCCTCAACTCCTTGAGCGGCACGGTAGTAGATAATGCCACCCTATCCATCCCATCTACCAAATTCAGAAGCCAGGGTATTCTCCTGCTCACCGACTGGGGCATCAGCGGCCCTGCCACCTTGAAACTCTCCTCCTACGCTGCCAGATTCCTCAAAGACAACTCCTACAAGGCTCCTGTATCAATCAACTGGATTTCAAGCACTCAGGAAGCCGCCCGGCTGGCAGTGGAGAAACTCATCGCCGAGACCCCAAAGAAACAGCTGTCTTCCGTCAATTTCAACGGCCTGACATCCCGGCTATGGGAACTTATCATAAAGCGCTCCGGCATAAGGGAAGACATCCGCTGCGGTGAGGTAGGTTCCAAGCAGCTGAACAAACTCTCAAGCACCCTCACCTCCGACACATATCAGATTACGGCAAAAGGAAGGTTCAAGGAAGAATTCGTAACCTGCGGTGGTGTAAGCCTCAATGAGATAGACCCCAACACCCTCCGGTCAAAAAAACACCCCGACATTTACTTTGCCGGGGAAGTTCTCGATATCGACGCCATCACCGGAGGCTTCAACCTCCAGGCGGCCTGGACCACAGGCTACACAGTCGCCCAATCTATTCAACTGGTTTGAAATCGCTCTTGGAAGCTCCGCAAAGCGGGCAAACCCAAGAATCAGGTATATCTTCGAAAGGTGTTCCTGGAGCAATTCCTCCATCCGGATCGCCCTCTGCAGGGTCATAGATGTAGCCGCAAGGCTCGCACTCGTACTTTTTCATTGTCTTATTGTTTTAGTTGTTGTTAATTGTTTCTTTGTAGCGCAAATGTCGCTGAACAAATATAATAGTTTGCTTTGAATTATCAGACAAGATTCCTTGAAAGAATATCCATGGCCTTCTCAAGATAATCCCTGTCTGTTTCATCAAATGTGCCGGTTTCCGTACTGTCTATGTCCAGAACCCCTATAATCTTGTCTGCTTTGAAGATTGGGACAACTATCTCGCTCCTGGAAAGGCTGCTGCAGGCAATATGGCCTGGGAACTCCTCAACATCCTTCACCACCAAGGTCTTGCCCTCCTTCCAGGCAGTGCCGCAGACACCTTTGCCGTAAGGAATCGTGTAGCAGGCTACAGGGCCCTGGAACGGGCCAAGATGAAGGATGTTGTCCTTGACAAGATAGAAGCCGGTCCAGAAGAAGCCCATGGTCTCGTGGATCAGGGCGGCGGCGTTTGCAAGAGCTCCCGTGTTGTTGTTCACACCTTCAGTCAAGGCTTTAAGCTGAGGGAGCATCATCTCGTATTTCTCTTTCTTTTTCATCTTGATAAAATAAACAAATACACTGTTTTGACCATAAGGCAAACTGAAAACGCCTACGAATCTAGAACTGTGAGCAAATCACTGAACTTGCTGAGTCTTACAAGGTCAGGATGATCGTATTCCTCTACCCTCTCGTGTTCCCAGAGGTTGCCGAACGGGATCAGGACAGCGTTTCCCCCTATCCTGAGGGCCGGGTCAATGTCAGACTTGAAGGAGTTGCCCACCATCAGGAACTCTTCCGGGCGGACACCGTTATGGCGGCAAAGCATAATGTATTCATCTGGAGTCTTGTTTGACACAACCTCCACGTCATCAAAGAAACGCCTGAGACCAGACCTGTCCAGTTTGGCCTCCTGCTCCAGAGGGTCCCCCTTGGTGAACAACACCATACGGTATTTGCCGGAGGCTTTCAGCCTGGAAAGGGTTTCTTCCACACCTTCAAGAGGATGAGCGGGATTTTCAAGTATGCTTCGGCCAATGGAAACAGCCTTCTTAAGCAGAGCGTTGGAGGCTTTTCCTCCACTTACTTCAATGGCGTTCTCCACAAGGGATATGATGAAAGCCTTGGTACCGTAGCCCAAAGAAGCCATATTGCCGCACTCTGTATCATAGAGCTTGGCATACATCTGGTCCTTGTCTCCGTAACAGGAGAGAAGAGAGCAGTAATCGTCAACTGCACGGTCAAAAAAAGACTGGTTGTCCCAGAGCGTATCGTCCGCGTCAAAGGCAACCAGTCTGATATCCTTTTCCTTAAGAGAGGCCATTACTGATTCTTGAACAGTTCCTTGATGGTTCCGATGGAACCCAGGAGGTTGGAAGCCTCGTAAGGCAGGTAAACGGTCTTGTTGTCCTTGCCGGAAACCATCTCCTTGAGGGTTGCAATGTACTTGTCTGCAAGCATGTAGCTGGCAGGAGACATGTTGCTTTCCTTTACAGCCTCAGCGATTCTGCGGATGGCCTCACTCTCGGCGTTGGCCTGGAGAATCTTGGCCTCGGCTATACCCTGGGCTTGGAGAATCTTGGTCTGCTTTTCGGCCTCTGCACGATTAATCTGGGCAGCCTTTAGACCTTCAGACTCGAGGATGGCTTTCTCTTTGTCTCCAGATGCCTTGAGCACCTTTGCACGCCTTTCACGCTCGGCCTGCATCTGCTGCTCCATGGCGTCACGAACGCTGATTGGAGGAGTAATATCCTGAAGCTCAACGCGGTTAACCTTCACGCCCCATTTGTTGGTAGCTTCGTCGAGGACGGCACGGAGCTTGGAGTTGATGGTATCACGGGAAGTAAGTGTCTGGTCCAGTTCAAGTTCACCGATCACGTTACGCAGAGTGGTTTGTGTGAGTTTCTCTATCGCGTAAGGCAGGTTGTCAATCTCATAGACAGACTTCATAGGGTCAGTGATCTGGAAATAGAGCAGCGCGTTGATGGTGGTAGTAACGTTATCCTTAGTAATAACGCTCTGCTTAGGGAAATCGAACACCTGCTCGCGGAGGTCTATCTTGTCGCTCTGGCGGAGGATAACATGGGGAGTGCCATCGTATCCTTCAATTACTTTCCTGATATACACCTTCCTCGGCTTGTCTATTATCGGCCAGATGATATTGATGCCGGAAGGGAGTGTGGCGTGGTATTTACCCAGCCTCTCGACTATCTTGGTTTCAGACTGCTGGATAACCTTGATTCCAGACAGGACTATCAATACTACAATCACGATTATCGCGATGAGTATCAGAGTAATTGGTTGCATACCCATTATCATAGCTATTGTTTTTGATGGTTAATAATCTGTTTAATCAGCTCTCTTGACTGTTACAATCACGCTGTCGAGCTTGAGGATCTTAACTCTTGCTCCAAGCTCAATAGGCTGGTCGTCAACGCTTACGGCTTTCCAGTCGTCTCCATCTACCTTCACCCTCCCCTCTCCGGTTGCAGGATTGATGGCCTCGGAAACAATACCGATACGGCCGCTCAGGGCCTCATAGTTAGTCTTTACCTCTTCCTTGCCCTTCTTGTAGAAAAGCTTGATGAGCATAGGCCTTATGAAGATGAAGCTGAGCAGAGTGACTATCGCGAACACAATTACCTGCCAAGTGAGGTTAGCCCCCAGCAAGGCGGCTATGCAAGATCCTATTGCCCCGAAAGAGAAGCAGATGACAGCGATTCCTGTAGTAAAAATCTCGAGGATGAAAAATACCAAGGCCACTATGAGCCAAACATGCCACATTGCCATATCGTGAATAGTTTAAAGTTTCAGACTTTAAATATACAAAAAATACCTGACATAATAAAGAACCCGTCCTGCAATATGCAAGACGGGCTCTCTTCATTGGCACTGGATATGTCAGCCGACAAGCTCCATTCCCTTCTTGATGGCTTCCTCGTTCTGAGGTATCAGTTTGTGGTGCCTTTCAGGAAGAGTCTTCTTGAGAGCCTTCAGGACGCTCTCTATCTGAACTATAGGATGAAGTTTCAGATAGCTTCCAAGAAGGATCATGTTGAAGATTTTGATGAGGTTCATCTTGGCTGCAACATCCATAGCGTCAACACGGTAGATATTGATATCCGTACGTGTCGGAGGGATGCTTATGCCGTAACCGTCATAGATGAGGGTTCCGCCAGGCTTTACAGTCTTCTCGAATTTCTCCATAGAAGGCTGGTTGAGGATGATGGCAGTGTCGTAAGTGGAAAGTATAGGAGAGGAAATCTCCTCGTCGCTCACGATTACAGTCACGTTTGCGGTACCGCCTCTCTGCTCAGGACCGTAAGCTGGCATCCAAGTAACTTCCTTGCCTTCGATAAGTCCGGAATATGCAAGGATTTTTCCCATGGACAGAACCCCCTGTCCACCGAATCCGGCAATGATTATTTCCTGTTTCATCTTACAATCCTTTATTGGTTAATGTCTTTTAGATCACCGATGTGGTAGAACGGGAACATGTTCTCTTCCATCCACTTGTTGGCGTTTACCGGAGACTGCTTCCAACCTGAGTTGCAGGTTGAAACCATCTCAACCAGGCATGAGCCCTTGCCGGCCATGTTGTACTCGAAGGCCTTGCGGATAGCTCTCTTTGCCTTGTTGATGGCTGCAACTGTATGGACGCTCTGCCTTGTTACATAGCAGGTTCCTTCCAGCTGTGCTGCAATGTCCGCGATCTTGAGAGGATAACCGTGAAGCTTTGCATCCCTACCGTAAGGGCAGGTAGCTGTCTTCATTCCGAGCAGAGTGGTAGGAGCCATCTGTCCGCCGGTCATACCGTAGATAGCGTTGTTGATGAAGATGATGGTGATGTTCTCGCCACGGTTCAGGGCGTGGATAGTCTCTGCGGTACCGATGCAGGCCAGGTCACCGTCTCCCTGGTATGTGAACACCAGGCGGTCAGGCCACAGCCTCTTGATGGCGGTTGCCAGTGCAGGAGCCCTTCCGTGAGCGGCTTCCTCCCAGTCTATATCTATATACTTGTATGCGAATACAGCGCATCCCACAGGAGAAACTCCGATGGTCTTGTCTGCCATACCCATATCTGCAATCACCTCTGAAATAAGCTTGTGCACAACTCCGTGGCTGCAGCCAGGGCAATAGTGCATAGGTGTATCGTTCAAAAGCTCAGGCTTCTGGTACACCAGGTTCTCGGGTTGTATTATTTCTTTGATATCCATAACGCATCCTCCTTATTTCATCATTTTCTTGAGTTCTCTTACAACCTCGTCCGGAGCAGGAATGATTCCGCCAAGACGTCCGTAGTGGTTTACAGGAATCTTGCCATTTACAGCAAGGCGGATGTCCTCCACCATCTGGCCGGCGTTGATTTCAAGAGAAAGTATACCCTTTACCTTGTTGCTCAGGGCTTCGATTTCCTTGTATGGGAATGGCCAAAGGGTAATTGGACGCAAAAGTCCGACCTTTATGCCTTCCTTCCTTGCATCCTCTATAGCCTTCTTGGCGATTCTTGCTGCGGAACCGAACGCGCAGATGGCATATTCAGCATCCTCCAGCATGAACTCCTCGAACCTTACTTCCTTCTCCTGGATTTCTGCATATTTCTTCTGGATGCGGATGTTTATCTCCTCCATCTTTGCAGGATCCAGCTCAAGGGAAGTGATTACGTTAGGCTTTCTGGTCTTCGGTCTTCCGGTAGCAGCCCAAGGGCACTCCTTGAGAATCTGCTCCTCGGTCCTTCTCGGCTTGAAAGGAGGAAGGACAACCTTCTCCATCATCTGGCCGATGACTCCGTCTGAAAGAATCATTGCAGGGTTTCTGTACTTGAAAGCAAGTTCAAATGCAAGATCCACAAAGTCAGCCGTTTCCTGAACTGAAGAAGGAGCAAGCACGATAAGATGATAGTCTCCGTGTCCGCCGCCCTTGCAACTCTGGAAGTAGTCTGCCTGGCTTGGCTGGATAGTTCCCAGACCTGGACCGCCACGGCTTACGTTGACAACAAGACAAGGAATCTCACATCCTGCCATATAGGAAAGACCTTCCTGCATAAGGCTGATACCAGGGCTGGAAGAAGAAGTCATGACCTTCTTTCCGCAGCCGGCACCACCGTAAACCATATTGATAGAAGAAGTCTCGCTCTCAGCCTGGAGAACCACCATTCCGGTTGTCTCCCAAGGTTTCTGCTCGGCAAGGGTCTCAAGCACCTCGGACTGAGGGGTGATCGGATAGCCAAAGTATCCGTCACAGCCGCAACGAATGGCCGCATGCGCAATGGCCTCGTTGCCTTTCATCAAAGTAATTTCCTGTTCTGCCATAATTTATTCCTCCTTTTTACGGTAGACGGTTATACATCCGTCAGGACAAACTACAGCGCAAGAGGTACATCCTGTGCAGGTGTCTTCCTTTACGGTGACGGCATAGTTGTACCCCTTCCTGTTCACGCTCTTGTCTGAAAGAGCGAGAACCTGGAATGGACACGCAACAACACACAAGCCGCATCCCTTGCAGCGCTCGGTGTTGATTACGGTCGCACCTTTCATTTTAGCCATAGTAGTGTATTTAGTTTGGTTAGAATTTACTGGTTGTACATATCCTTGTTGAAGAAGTTGAGGATGTCGTTGGCCATGTCGTAAGCCTGCTTTGCAGGAGACTCGGGATTGATGGCGATGGCCTCAAGGTAATTGTTGATGGCCCCCTGCCAGTCTCCCATCTTACGGTAGGCGTTGCCCCGGATATAATAGGCGTAGTCAAGGTCGGCCGGGCCGGTGGAAATATACCTTTCCGCCTCGGCGATGGCTTTTTGCGCCCCTTCATCGCGGAGAATCTCCTCCAGCTGCTGAGCAGTCATCTTCCTTCTTTACAAGACATTAGCAATCTACAAACAGAATCCATCCGAAGCGGTCTTCAAGGGTACCCTTCTGGATTCCGATTATCTGGTCATACAGAGCGCGTGACTTGACGCCGCACTCCTGGGTGAAATTGTAAACGTGGCAAGGGGTCTCGTCTTCCAGACGTACCTTGTCGTCTATACGGCAGATTGGGGTTATCACAACTGCTGTTCCGCAAGAGTTGACCTCATCCACCTCAGCGAGTTCAGTTACAGGAATATGCCTCATCTCAACCTCCATTCCAAGATCCTTGGCAACCGTCCTCAGACTTGCGTTGGTTATGGAAGGAAGCACGCTGTCGCTGTCTGGAGTGATGTAAGTGTTACCCTTGATTGCAAAGAAGTTGGAAGATCCGAACTCTTCTATATACTTGTGGGTCAAAGCATCGGTGAACAAAAGCTCACGGTAGCCCTGCTTATGGGCAAGGTTGTAAGGATGGAGGCTCTGGGCGTAGTTTGCGCCGATCTTGTAGCTTCCGGATCCGTTAGGAGCGGCACGGTCATGGTTTCTTGCGATTACTGCAGTACCTGGAACAAGTATCTTGTCTCCAGAATAAGTTCCTACAGGAGAAGCCATTACAATGAATGTAGATTCAGCCGATGAGCGGATTCCGAGCTGAGGGTTGCTTCCTATAAGAAGAGGCCTCAGATACAGAGAAGCGGTTGTCTCGTAAGGCGGGATATACTCCGCGTTTGCCTTTACGCACATCACGCACATTTCCACGAACTGCTCTATTGAAGGAACTGCAAGATCCAGAAAGTTTGCGCTGCGGATCATTCTCTTGGCATTCTCCTCCGGACGGAAGAGGCGGACCTTTCCGTCCACGCCCCTGAAGGCCTTCATACCCTCAAAGCAGGATGAACCATAATGAAGTACACCTGCGTATGCGCTCAAAGCAATGTTGAAATCAGATGAAAGCACAGGAGCGGACCATTTGCCGTCCTTGAACGTGCTGTAAACAATGTAATCTGTCTTAGTGTATGAGAAAGACATCTTTCCCCATTCTAGATTCTTCATATCTACTAGTCAAATAGTGTTTGCTAAAAGTTTAAATGTTTTGACAAATATAACAAATTTTCAACATATCGGAAAAATTTTCAAATAATTTTAAAGCAAAAAACTAATATTCGGCATTTTTTGCCACCGATAACAGCGTCTCTCCTTTTTAAGTATATTTGCCCCGTCAAACCAAAGTCCTATGTTTCAGAGAATAATCAAAGCGTGTGTGAAACTGGTCCAGAAATATCTACCGGACCCGTTCATTTTTGCAGTCATCCTTACTCTTATTGCAGCATGCGTAGCCATGCCGGTCTGCCGCCAAAGCCCTATAGAAGTCATCGAGCACTGGGGCAACGGAGTGTGGTCTCTCCTGGCATTTGCCATGCAGATGGCGCTGGTCCTGGTATGCGGTTCAACTCTGGCCTCAGCACCTGTAATAAAGAAAGGTATAAGTTCACTGGCCTCCATCCCAAAGACACCTGCCGCTGCAATTGCTTTGGTTACAGGTATCTCTGCCATAGCCTGCTGGCTCAACTGGGGTTTCGGCCTGATTGTGGGAGTGATCTTTGCCAAGGAGATAGCCAAGAAACTCCGCGGAGTTGACTACCGCCTTCTGATTGCCTCAGCCTACAGCGGCTTTGTAGTTTGGCACGCCGGTCTTTCCGGAAGCATTCCTCTTACGATGGCAACACCTGGTTCCGGCCTTAAGGAAATCACCAGGGGAGCTGTTGAAAACCCTGTCCCTATTTCCAGCACCATCCTGGACCCTCACAACCTGATCATTGTGGCCATAGTGATAGTGGCCCTCATACTTGTCAACTCCCTGATGCACCCAAAGGGAGACAATGTAATAGCGATAGACCCTTTCCTTCTCACCGATGAGGCCCCGGCACCTAAGGTCAAGCCTTCCTCTCCTGCCGAGCATCTTGAAAACAGCCGCATCCTGAGCTGGATAATATCGCTGATGGGATTTTCATTCCTGATAATCAAACTCGCCAAGGGCGGCAGCATAGACCTGAACTTTGTGATAATGCTCTTCCTTTTTGCCGGCATCCTGCTTCACGGCAACCCGCTTTCATACGTGAGAGCGTTCGGAAAGAGCGCTACCGGAGCTTCAGGAATCCTGCTCCAGTTCCCGTTCTACGCCGGTATCATGGGTATTATAATGGGTACGGGAGAAAGCGGCATCTGCCTGGGAACCGAAGTCAGCAACGCCTGCATCTCAATCTCCAACCATACCACATATCCTCTTCTGACCTTCCTCTGCGCGGCAGTCCTGAACATGTTCGTTCCGTCCGGCGGCGGCCACTGGGCAATCCAGGCCCCTATCATGTTCACTGCAGGCGCCCAGCTTGACGTTGACCCTGGCCTTACGGGAATGGCAATAAGCTGGGGAGACGCCTGGACCAACCTCATCCAGCCTTTCTGGGCACTTCCGGCCCTTGCCATAGCAAAGCTCAACGCAAGGGACATCATGGGATTCTGCCTGATAGACCTGGTAGTTACCGGCGCCATCATCTGCACCGGTCTTCTGGTCTGGGCCTGACCATAAAATTAATATGTAAAAAATCGCCTACCGGAGTTAGCTGTGCCCTTTAATTTTTCTTTATTTTCCCATTTTTTTAATTCGGGCCTTTATAAAGATAAATCTGAATCTTTGATTTTAACTTTTCTATACTCGTATAA
Organism: uncultured Bacteroidales bacterium; assembly: GCA_900316795.1. Taxonomy (GTDB): domain Bacteria; phylum Bacteroidota; class Bacteroidia; order Bacteroidales; family UBA932; genus Egerieousia. The sequence continues at coordinate 30,870 of ONEF01000002.1, forward strand.
GACACTGCTAAGAGTTTGTATGAGTTTCCCTTCCTTTGTATATTTTCTACAAATACTTACTTCTTTGAGAGTATCTTTTGAGTATTTTAAAACAAAATCCGTTGTGTCTCTATCTGAACCTACGACAAACTCTTGTAACAAACGATTCTTAATTTTGATAGAAACATCTTTAATTATCCTGTTATTCAAGCCAAAAGAAGAAAGACTATTACTTCCAATTTTATTTCGCACTCCACGATAAATTATAGTAGAATCTGTCAAACTTAAACTAACATCCCCCCACATTAGCAAAGTGTCCAGCACACCATAATACACGGAATTCATACGAAATAGATCAAAATCAAAGTCTCGCACAGTTCCCTTATAATAATTAGGATCTTCATAAAAACTACTATCGTCTTTTGATGTGCTGTGCACACGCCGCAGGCCGAAAACCCAATCAAATTTCTCGATATCAGACGGAAGCAAGACTCTCTCATATCTGCTGGTTTCTTCAGATAGACTTACAGGACACCTCTTGTAGACAGGTGAGTTCTCTTTACAAAGATATTCAACAAATATGTCATCATTTATATGATAACTAACAGATATACTGGTATAATTATTTGAAGAACAGGAAGCTATAATTAATATGAGCACGACGAATAATTTTAAAACTTTCATTAGTACTATGTGTTAAAATGGTTTCTTTCTGTATAATAGGATGCGTTCTGCTCTTTCCTTAGCATTATTCCAGCTATCCCAATCCTTAAATATCCAAATAACAGGTTCAAATCTGTGATAATATCTACGGATCCTTGCTATAATACCAGAGCCAAGGTTGTATTTAAGATTAAAGCTCCCAAAAATATTATAGTATTTTCCCGTCCCCCAATCAAAGTAAGAATTGCTCAAGTCATTGGCTGTTGTATAAAATACTGTCCCTCCAGCATATTCTATCGCATAAATCTGACTTTTAGTAATCTCAAATTTTTTATTATCATTCCTAACATCATACAAAGTCATATCAGTTAAACCAACATCAAAGTCTTGATTAGGATATGGTCTATTGCGGTTTGTATATCTAGCTCGGTAATAACTAATAATTGCATTATCAAGATTTGCAATAATTAATGCATTCCTATATGATTTACTATCCTTAATTTGCATTTCCCCGCCAAATAAGTTCAAGTATTTAGTATTATTCTCGACAAAACCATTAATTCCAATATATGTACCTTCTATACCTTCTTTCTCTAAATCTTCCTGCGAATAGATGGTATAAGAAAAATAATATTTTGTAATTACATTTCCACTGGAATCCGTTTCCGTAGTAGAATACCAGTCGTTTCCCATCAAATCGTATAAACTTATCGGATTTCCGGTGCAGTAATCGAAAGGTGTTATTGTTAGATACTTCTCCGCTTTCGGATCAATGTTGAACCACCTTGCAACGGTCTGGTCATATTGCCTAAATCCATAGTCAATGTAGTCTGTTCCTGCTGCTGTCTGGATTTCCTTTCCGTTGTAGAGGTCCCGCCTTGCCGGGGCTGAGGAGACATATCCGCTGTAGAGCTGCGGCAGCCTTTGGGTGAGTGTAGGATAAGCCTTTCCCTGGTTCATCTGCAGGCCGAACGGATAGTATGCGTTTCTTTCCAAGATGTCTCCCTGGGCGTTCAGCATCACCCTCGTGCTTCCCAGATGGTCCCTGACAAAGAAGGCTGTGGTGTAGTCGTATGTATTCTGTGTTCCGCTCTGCTTCCTCACCACCATTATCCTTCCGCCGTCGGTGTCAATGCCTTCAAGGTATGAGTACACCGTGTTTCCAGACTTGGCTGTGGTGTAAGAGAACGGCCCGATGTAAACCCTCCCGTTGTTGTCAGGGTCTATTACCTTGTACTTTGTCCCGTCCGCAAAGTAATGGTAAGTGGAAAGCAGCGTGTCGTTCCTGGAGACGGTGCTAACAAGGTTGTTTATGTCGTATGTGAGTGTGATGTTCCTCAAGGCGTCCAGCGTCATGTTCCCGTTGCCGTCATACTGGTAGTCTGCCGTTCCTGCAAGATGTTTCAGGCGGTTGCCGTCATAGGAGTAGATGAAGTTGTCCTTGATAGTTGCGTTGCCGTTCCCGTATCTTGTGAGTGTTAGGATGTTCCCGTTTCGGTCATATGTCAGGTTTTTCTCCGTGAAGATGTTGTTTGGGTTCACGCTGAATCCGGCATACCTTGCGCTTTCCGTGAGCCTTCCGAAACTGTCATAGGAATAGGCGTAGGTATATCTGTCCGCCGTGCTTCCCGGAAGGGTGAAGTCCGTCCCGTTGGAGAACTGGGTGGTCTCCCATTCCGTAATCAGGCCGTCGTATGACTTTGTTGTGGAGGCTTTTTGGGCGTCGTGGTATCTCAGTGTCTGGGAATAGAGATTTGCAATGTCAGACTGGGAGGTGCCTTTTTTCAGCACGTCTGTCTGTGTTGTCATCCATCCCTGGATATTGTAGTTCAGGGATGTGGAGAGGACAGGAGAGGTTGAAGATGGCGAAAGAACGAAAGAATCAGCCTGCGCTGTCTTTCCGCGCTCCGATCCTGTGAGCCTTCCCAGCCCGTCGTAGGTGTAGTTGACTGCGGAGAAGGTCTTCGCTATAGGGTTGGTGCTTGGGTTCTGCGAGGTGTTCATCCTTGCGGAGGAAGAAAGCTTCCTTCCGCGTGAGTCGTAGTTGAATGTCTGCACCAGAGTCATCTGCCCCTGCCTTGAAGAAGTCTGCACGGTCTTTAGCGGATTCCCCGTGAAGTCGTACCTTACGCTAGTCCTGAGCGTCTCCCCGTCCGGAAGTTTCTCCACGGTCTGAATGACCCTTCCCTTGCTGTCATAGTAGTACGCCCTCTCGCGGTATCTTCTCAGGTTTTGAGAGCTGTTTATTGTGTTAAGGTTGAGGGTCTTGTCATACAGCAGAAGCGATGCCGTCCTGCTATCAATGTCAGCTGTCTCGGCCACACCGCTGACCGGAGAGAAGGCTAGATATGAAGGTATGTCTGAACTGTAGACATTTCCGTTTGAAAAAGTGTTTCCCGCCTCTCCGAATGTGGCGGAGGTAAGTGTAATATTGCCCGCGTTGCCGAAAATGGCAGGATAAGGACTTAGGTCGAATATGCCCTGCATCTGGTCTCTTGTCCTCTGGCTGACAGTGCCTGTGAATACCGATGTTGACGTTATCCTTGAAAGACTGTCATAGCGTGTGAGTATCCAGCGGTTTTGGAGCCTGAGGGTGGAGTCCTGCGTAGCCACAAGCCTTCCCGCAGGGTCATATACCATATACTCGAATCCTTTTCCCGGAATCCGTTTCTCCGTCATCTGTCCTTTTCCGTTGTAGTTGTAGATGAAACAGAATTTCCGGGCGGTGGAGTCACTCTGGGTGAATACTGAAGGATTGGCTGAAGATGCGTTTGCAGCCAAGGCCTTTATCCTTGCCGTGGCCTCCGGCTGGAGAACCCACCTAAGTTGCATTCTGCCATCATAAACATAGTAAGTTTCCTGAGTTTGACTGCCGGAACCACTGGCTGCAAGGATAGTTCTGTCATCGGAATCCTTGAACTCCACAGTTACCCTGCCGTCCGGCGAGGTGGTTGTATTCTTATACAGCTTTGCTTCAGGGAGAAAACCTTTTACAAGAAGATTGCCCGACGCATCGCAGAGCAGATCCAGAACCTCGCCTGCAGAATTGAACTGATATCCGAACTGGGTGAAGTGGTCTGCATTTCCGGAATATGTTCCCCCAGATCGGAAGTCGTCTCCAGGAAGGTATTGTCTTTCAACGCGGTTCAGTGGAGACGGCTCATAGACCTTTTCTGCGTAGGCATACTCGGCAGGTCCCGCTCCGTAAAGAGAGGTGTAGAAAGCTCTTTGGCTTCCGTACGGATCCGTTTCCGGTTGAGACAAAGCGTTTGAGGAAGATGCGTAAGGGAGATATGCCTTGGCATCATCCCTACGCATAGGGTCATACCACACGGGGGTAACGATGTTCTTTCCGGAAGGAGACGCTCCGGCGCTGATTATCTGTGTTGGATATCCGAGGCCGTCATAATAGGTTATGTCGAGGTTGGAGGCGGCCCCGTTGGCTTCTGTGTAGGTCTGCTTCAGTATCCAGTTGTCACCAATGACCGCTGTTCCGTCCTCGGTGATGGTAAGGGTACCGTTCATCTGCACTCTCACGGAATCTTTCTCCGCACAGATATGGTATTTGCCTGGAAGAGTCGGAATCGGGAAGGACAGGGTGTCGCCTGTGCCTGTTCTTTCTGTGCCGGAAGGCACACCGTTTCTGTATAGAAGGTAAGGCACTCCGGCCTCACTTCCGGAAAGCACAAGACGCTGACTTGGTGAAGAGCCGCTGAGCGAGAGGCTGTACTTTGTTTTTGCCCAGGAATCCTGGATAAAGACTATGTGGTTGCCGGAAAGGTCCTTGAAATACGTGTCGTTCCGTATTTCAGCTCCAGTTGTGTTTTCTGTGCAGGAAACGGTAATTGACGCTGCCGGGAAAGAGTTTTGATCTACAGTTATTTCCATGTGGCTGTTCCAGCTCAGGTTAGTTCCGCCGTTGTATGAATTGAGGATTCTGTTCAGGGAGAGCTGCTCACCGTTTTGCAACTGGTATGTGAAAGTTACGGAGCCGCCTGATTTAGGGAACCTGTAGGGATTGGGAGCGAGGCTGCTGTTCCTGTTTGAACTGTAGAAAGGTTCCCACTGGACAAGGCAGCTGTCACGCATCTCTATGACATGGGGCTGAGAAATGTCATAGCATCTGTACAGTCCTGGCTCAGAGACGGTGAAACTGAGAGCGCTCCCCGTTCCCTGCATTGTGATTGAATCATTGCCCGGAGTGGAAACAAGCAGGTATTCATTTCCGGACACGGAACCCGAAAGGATAACGTTTTTGCTTTCTCCATGGATGAGGGTCAGCGATGACGGGGAAATGCTGTATGCCTGCACTTCGGAATACTGTTTAATGGTTGCGGAACCGTTGGAGGCGGTAAGGATGAGGCTTCTCATCGATTCAGTATCATTCTCATCCACTACAAAGTTCAGGTCAGCTTCATATATACCCTCCTTGTTGGTAAGATAGACACTGGTTATCCAATCAATGGAGAGAGCCTCCAGGCCGGCCTGGATACTTTCCATAAGCGTCTCTTCCATAAATCCTCCGTTGGCAAGAATGTGCAGAGTGACCGTCTCTCCCTCAGGATCCACTTCAATTTCCTGCGTGGGAGAAATAAAGTCCACACCCAACAGAAGTTGGGGAGTCTGTTCCTGGGCTCGGGCAGAAACACACAGAAAGAAAAGCACAAGGCAAAAGATGTATCTTATATGTTTCATGGATTTATTCCTGTCTTGTTGAGGTCTGGTAATCATATTTTTCTACCGGATTCCGTCCGTCATCCGTCACAAGATGAAGACGCTTTGCCATATCGTATCTGTAATGAGTGACACGTCCTGAAGGGTCACCAACATCTTCAGGCATGCCGTACTCGTACCAACTGAACCAGGAGACGGCACTCCGAGGGAGCTGTGTTTTCAGGGTGGAAGCCCTGGATTGGACATTGGATTTGTCCGTGGTATAAAAGCAGTTGCCTATGACAGAAGCCACTTCAGATACGGTTGCATTGTCTATCCTCAGCGACGGCCCCAGATGCTCTGAACTCCACACGAAAACAGTGGAGATACCGTTGGCGTCGGTCTTTTGGATCATGCGTCCAAATTTATCGTATTTGTATGCTGCAAAGGTGTACCACTGGCCAGACTCCACATCCTTTTTCTCCCACAGCACCGGCTTAAAATTCAGGGAGTCTGAACCAGCTACTTTTCTGTAGGTGTATCTGTCGTGAGAGACAAGAGATTCCTGGCCATTTTTAATGGTGGCAGTCCTTACTTCCAATGGCATAGAATACCATCCTGCAATCCTCATGCTGTCTTCGGCAGGAGAGAGTGTAGCACCGCTGGCATATTTGTCGGAGACATAGAGGTATTCTGTAATCGTCTTTTCTCCGCCTAGGGTTGTAGTTGTGTCGGTTATCTTCAAGCCAAGGCTGTTGTATGAACTGCCCGAGGAGAAAGAGCCGGAACTGTTGCCTCGGTAGTCCTCTATTTTAGAGAAGGTCTGATGAAAATCGTTGGTTTTCTTGTATGTCTGGACGGCCGCTTCACCGACATAAATAAACTCTAATGCATCAAGTCTCTGGTGGGCTGGAGTAAATGCATTCTTAGTTTCCCTAACTTTATTTGATGACGCATCAAAAACAGACTGGGAAAGGATTTTTCCGCGCCGGCGCTGGAGACTCAAACCAGGGGACAATATGTTTGTTACAAGTTGCCTGTCATGGTCATTCAGGATAAGATATACCGTGGGAGAATTTGGTCCATAAAGCCTCGGATACAACAATGTCTGCTGGGAGGGAAACTCATCAGGAAAACCGTTTGCCCAACTGGTGAAACGTGTCCGGACAGAACTGCCGTCTGTGAAAACCTGCTCAACTTCAGAATATTCAACGGGAATGCCCTCGTAGGCAACAATGCCGCCGTCAGAGTAAAAAGAGGATGAGACTACCCTTCCGGTAGAGCCATTATCGTCAAAAATCATCCCCTGATAAGTGAGGCTGTACCGGGGGCTTACAAGCAGTGTTCCGCTCCCTGTAGTCTGTCCAGAAGAATTGCTATGGGTGTAGTTATAGCATGTGGAATCTATTGGAATTCCTTCCTTTGACCGGTTGATGATTTTCTTGATACGGGCACCTGGGCCAACGCCTGTTTCCTGAAGGAGAGCCGGGACAAAAGAGTTGGCAGCGGTCTTGGCAACCTTGGAAGTATATGTGTTTGCTTCCCATTCAAACGAGGAGGAGCCGCCAGTGGGATAACTGACATTGGTCATAAGACCCAAGGAGGAGGCATTGAAATCAGGATTGCGGAAACTGGTAAGTGTCTCAGTTAAACCATGGTTTTGAAACAGTTGAGACCAGGTTATGTAATTGGAATCACAAATCGCCTTTGTGGTATTGTTCAGATAGCCCCAGTGGTCTTTGGCGATGGTGCCTAAAAGTGGGAAATAGCCGTCATCCAGACCTTTGTAGGAGAAGGAATAACGGCCAACGGAATCTATATCAACACTAGCAAGAAATGGATAAGGGCTTCCCTGGCTGTTGAAGGTATAGGAAAGGATGCTGCTGCTCTTGAGGTCGCTGACGCCCGTAAGCAAAGGATAGGTATATTGTTCTCCTATTGGACGGGGTTCATAAATGCCATTCCTGTACCACGGAATTTCGCCGGTTTGTTTGGCCGAGTAGGAGAAAGAGATTTGGGATAGCCCGTCTACTTTTATTGAAGTGGGGAGCAGATAGCTGTGGTAAGAATCTGTATAATGAATCTGGTTTTGGGGCACGTTGTCGGAATAATACCATAGGCTGGAGTTATAGGTTATGAAAGAGGAAACGGAACCAGACAACTTCTCATCATTATCGTATTGAATCTCCAAATATCGTCCGTTGGGGGCTGTGATGCCACGTAATGCCCAGGCAGTAATTGTGCTCGGTATAGGGTCGTCTGATTGGCTCTTGTCAATGATAATGTCCCTCTCTGTGGCATCATAGGGCTCGTCGTAAGAAGAAGGCTCATGAAGAGGTGAAAGGCTTCCGAAATGATAGGTATAGCCGTCGGAGGTCTTTATGTCAAAACCGCTTATGACAACAAATGGATTGCCCGCATAAGTCTTTGAATATGAAGAAAAGGTGACTGTGTAATTTTTGTCAAAAGTAGATGTGTGATATACATTGTATTTGCCGGTAAAGGGGTCTTTTACAAAAGAGCCGCTGTGACCAAGAAAATTGAAGTGGTAGATATCGGATGTCACCTCATAGTTTTGATCAGTGCCGCTGTTAGAATAATAAAGATTGAGGATTTTACTGGGAGAAAAAGGTTCATAAAGAGGCTGTGCATTAATGCTGTCGAGAGGATAGAAGGAATTGTAACAATAACCATAAAGGTCCACTGCGCCATCGCCACTAAGCGAGATGGTCATTTTGGAGCGTTCTTCATCCGGGATACCCCTCACCTGCCTTGTGATATAGCCACCGCAGTTGAGAGTCCAGCCCAGACCAACATAGCCTGCCTGCTGATTGACTTTCAAACCGTTGTAACTGTATGACAAAGATACTGGGATGGTGAAATCATCATCGCGATAAGTATAGATCGGGATGTTAAGGGAAAGTTCTCCGGTATAGAGATTCACATCCTGCTTGCCATACTTGGTCATCTCTGAAGCCTGGACGGAAGGTGTCTGAGGTTCGTTGACAATGGTAAGTTGCCCGTGAACCTCTATCGCCGAGTATATTGACAGAAAGACGAAAAGGGGAAATGTAAGACGAGATTTTTTCATATTGGAAATCTTTTGGGCAAGTTAAGAAATAAAATGGTTCCCTACAATGAATGCAGAAAAGAAATGAGATTGAAAGTCAAGATTTGCACTAGACTATCTGGTTTCCGGTAAAGAGTTCATAGTACTTGCCTTTGAGGGCGAGTAGTTCGTTGTGCTTGCCACGTTCAATGATACGGCCGTGGTCCATTACCATAATGTAGTCGGCATTGAGGATTGTTGAAAGGCGGTGGGCGATGACAAATGTTGTCCTTCCTTTCATCAGTTCATCCATTCCCTGCTGGATAAGTTTTTCGGTTCGGGTATCTATTGATGAAGTAGCCTCGTCCAAGATGAGGACAGGAGGAGCCGCAACGGCCGCCCTTGCTATTGCAAGAAGCTGTCGTTCACCCTGTGAGAGGTTGCCGCCGTCCCCTTCCAGCACTGTGTTGTAGCCATTTGGAAGACGCCTGATGAAACTGTCAGCGCATACACGCTTGGCTGCGGCAACGCACTCCCTGTCAGTTGCATCCAGCCTGCCATAGCGGATATTGTCCACCACGCTGCCGGTAAACAGTCTGGTTTCCTGGAGGACAATCCCGAGGCTGCGTCTAAGGGAATCTTTCTCAATGTCCTTGATGTCAAGGCCGTCATAGGTTATCTTGCCGTCCTGGATCTCGTAGAAGCGGTTGATCAGGTTGGTAATGGTGGTCTTGCCGGCACCGGTTCCGCCCACGAAGGCTATCTTCTGGCCGGGATATGCGGTAAGGTTGATGTCAAAGAGAACCTGCTTGCCTTCCACATAGCTGAAATCCACATCGCTGAGGCTCACTTCTCCCTTTAGAGGAATTGTATTTCCTTCAGGAGTTTTCCAGCACCACTGGCAATCTCCCGTCTGCTCCAAAGTCACCTTGCCCTCATCTTTTTCCTTAGGCTGGTCCATCATCTCGTAAACGCGGTCTGCACCCACGCTTGCCATAAGGATGCTGTTGACCTCGTTGCTTATCTGGCTGACCGGACGGGTGAAGTTCTTGTGCAGGGTCAGGAAGGCCACCAAAGCTCCAAGGCTAAGGGCGGAACCGTTGAGGCCGCAGACATACCAGCCGCCGAGAGAAGACAGGGCTATGGCGGCACCTACAGTGGCTATCAGGACATAGCCGAGGTTTCCGATGTTGCCGTTTACAGGCATTACTATGTTACCTATCTTGTTGGCGTTATAGACACTTTGACGGAGGCTCTCGTTGAGCTTGGAGAACTGGTCCATAGCCTTCTGCTCGTGGCAATAAACCTTCACTACCCTCTGGCCGGAAACCATCTCCTCTATGAAGCCGTTCACCTTGCCCAGCATCTCCTGCCTCTTCTTGAAATGCCTTCTTGAAATCCCACCGAGTTTCTTGGTGGTGAAGTACATCACGGCAGCCATGACCACAGACACCAAGGAAAGCGGAAGGCTCAGAACCAGCATACTCACAAATGTCGAAACAATAGTCACCACAGACTGGAACAGGCGCGGGATGGTCTGCCCTATCACTTGACGGAGAGTATCCACATCGTTGGTATAGACACTCATGATGTCTCCGTGGCTTCGGCCGTCAAAGTAGCTCAGCGGCAGCCTCTCCATGTGCTCGAACAGGTTGTGGCGCAAGGTCTTGAGAGTTCCCTGGCTTATATAGACAGTCATTATGCTGTGCAGATAAGAGGCACCTGTACCGATAATCAGGACAGCGGCCAGCTTCACCAGCGCAACAGCCAGAGGAGAATAATCCGGAGAAGCCTGGGAGAGCATAGGAACAACATAATCGTCCAGCAAAGTCTTGGTAAACAAAGTAGAAGCCAAAGTTGCCAGAGTGGAGACAAGGATGCAAAGCAACACCAGAGACAGCCTCCACTTGTTCTTCTTGAGAATAAGCTTGAAGAGCCTGCCTACCGTGGAAAGGTTCACTTTCCCGGTTGGTGGCACATAGCCCCTTTCCTTTATCTGTCCGCCGCCTAATCTCATTTTTTCTGGTCAAAGTCCCCCTCTCCTCCGGAGGTCTGCATAGTATATATTTCTTTGTATATATCGTTGTTTTCAAGAAGGTTATCGTGAGTGTCAAAGCCCATAACCCGGCCATCATCCATTACGGCTATCTTGTCTGCATGCTGGATGCTGAGTATCCTGTGGGATATTATGATCTTGGTGGTACCCGGAATCCTCCTGGCAAAAGTCTCCCTGATCTTGGAGTCTGTCGCGGTATCCACGGCTGAGGTAGAGTCGTCAAGAATAAGGACCTTCGGCGATTTGAGCAGCGCACGGGCTATGCACAGCCTCTGCCTCTGGCCACCGGAAAAGTTGGCTCCACCTTGTTCAACGATGGAGTTGTATCCGTCCGGAAGTGCAGAGATGAACTCGTCCGCGCAGGCTGATATGCAAGCCTGCCGGCATTCTTCTTCCGTAGCGTCTTCCTTCCCCCACCTGAGGTTGTCCAGGATTGTACCGCTGAAAAGAGTGTTGTTCTGGAGCACCACGGCAACCTCATTCCTGAGCCGTTGCATATCGTACCGCCGGACATCCAGGCCACCGACCCTCACCTCTCCTTTTGAAACGTCGTACAGACGGCTGACAAGGGCTCCCAGCGTACTCTTTCCGCTGCCCGTTCCGCCTATTATTCCTATGGTCTGACCGGACTCTATATTCAGGTTTATATCCTCCAGGGCATAGTCGCCACCCGCTTTGTAGGAGAAATAGACGTGATCGAACTCCACCCTGCCGTCTTTGATTTCCATCTCAGGATCAGCGGGATTCTCCATATCCGGAACTTCATCTATCACCTCGGCGATTCTCCTGACGCTGGCCGCACTCTGGGTAAGATGTACAAAGATCATTGAAAGCATCATCAGAGCCTGCAGCACCATCATCACGTATGAGAACAAAGATGTCAGCTGGCCGGTAGTAAGGCTTCCTTCCACTATGTAATGAGCTCCAAACCAGGAAAGTGAAATGATGCACCCGTAAACCACCAGGTTCATCACCGGCCCGTTGAGAGCCATTATGGCCTCTGCCTTCACGTTGAGGGAAAACAGGTTGAGAGCCGCCCTGTCCAACTTGCTCAATTCATGATGCTCCCTGACGTATGCCTTTACAACCCTTATCGCCGAGACATTTTCCTGGACAACCGCGTTCAGATCGTCATACTTCCTGAATATCTCCTGGAAGAGCCTGGCTGCCCTGCTTATGACAAGAGTCAGAAGGGTGGCAAGCACTATTATCGCGACAAGGAATATAACGCTCAGCCTCGAGTTTATGAAAAAGCACATCACCACGCTGGAGATCAGGTTCAAAGGAGCACGGAAAGATACCCTCAGCAGCATCTGGATGGCATTCTGTATGTTGGAAACGTCCGTGGTCATCCTTGTAACCAACCCTGCCGTGGAGTATTTGTCAATGTCAGAAAACGAGAACCTCTGGATATTGCGGTACATGGCATCCCTCAGATTGGCAGCAATGCCGGTGGAAGAATAAGCAGCAAACCTCCCTGCCAGAATACCGAACATAAGACTCAGCAAAGCCATCAGGACCATATACAAGCCGTACTTGTACACATCCGGCATGCTGCCGGCATTGATGCCCTTGTCTATGATAGAAGCGGTTACGTACGGAATCAGGACCCCCATGACAACTTCAGCCGCCGTCCACACCGGTGTGAGGATGGCAGCCGTCTTGTACTGCTTGACCTGTCTTAGAATAGTCTTGAACATATATGAGGGTAACCTGCAACAAATTTAAGGATTTTTTCTTATCGGCGATGGTCCTTCTTAAGCATCTGATTCCTAAAGTATTCAAAAAAGCACCCCGGCCATTTGCCAAGGTGCTTTTAGGGGAGCCTTGAATTTCAGTAAGTTACAAGACACCATCGCCGATTATAAAACCTCCTTCAGCTCAACCTGCTTTTTATAGTCGTACGGAACATACTTGTAGAGTTCAGCGAATCTCTTCCCGGACTGGCTTGTGTAAACATCAAGCCTGACTACAATAGCCTTGTCCTCGTCTTTGAAGTCTGTTATCATCCTTCCTGCTTCTATCTCTGAATAAATCGCGTCAAAGCGGGTTTCCGGGAAGAAGTGTTCCTTCTTCTTGAACAATTCCTTCTGCCCTTCAATCTTGTATCCGTTTTTAAGCATGAACAGCAGAACCAGGCCGGTAAGTATAACAACTCCTCCCAGAATCATCATTCCGGTAGAACGGACTGCAAAGCATGCAGCGCCAGCCAAAAGTACAACCAATGATATTATCATATCCGCAGTCGTGCGGACCTTTGCTATTTTCTTATTCATAAATCTGATTAATTAAATGTGTGTATGAACAATGTGAAACAAACGATCAGCATATCTGCAATCGCTCAACGAATCATCGTATCTGCAATCGCATAACGGATTGCCGTATCTGCAATAGCATAACGGATTGCCGTATCTGCAATAGCATAACGGATCGTTGTATCTGCAATCGCTTAACGAATCATCGTATCTGCAATCGCTTAACGAATTATCGTATCTGCAATCGCTTAACGAATTAACTATGCTATCGCTCTATGGATTAACATATTCGTAGATGCTACAATCAAATAACCATATAGCAATCGCATAACGGATCGTCGTATCTGCAATCGCATAAAGGGTTGCCGTAAAATGTATTTAATTGGTAATCAACATATTGCTTACTTGAGGGGTATGCAAAACCAGCACCCTTCAAATAACTAAACAGTTGTATTTGAACAACTTACAGAAAACGCACTTTAAGAAATCAAATTCTGAGGACCTTCAGAAGAAGACGCCTCTTGCCGGCATCAGAAGGAACCGGAAACCTAAGCCTGACATATCTGAACACCAGGTTCAACCCTTCAGAAAGGGACTCAGAAGCTTCAGCGATGCCACCCCTGGACGGAGCCTCCATAGAGGCAGCGGCTGGTACAGCCACAAGGTATGACGCCTGGGCTTCTGACGCTGGCAGACCTCCGGCTATAAAGAAAGAAACTGCAGACGCGTCCTCACTGCCGGCCTGAGGCAGCGGCTTAGTGCCTTTTCCGCCAATGAGGATAGTCAGCAGACTGATTGTCAGCAATATTCCGTATAAGATCCGTCTTTTTACCATAATAAAGCTGTTGCAAATATAAAGAAGTTTTCTTATCGGCGATGGTGCTCCCCAAATATCTGATTCTTAAGATGTTTCAAAAAGCACCCCCGTAAAAAGCCATAGTGCTTTCAGGGAAGGCCTGAAATACAACCAGTTACAAGACACCATCGCCGAGCTTTCCCAGACAATATTTGTCAAAATGATTATGTATTTCTATTTTTGCCTGAACTAATGCTTCATGAATGAACTAAGGAAGCTGGGATGAGCTGGGATGAACTTAGGAAGATGGATGATCTTAGGAAGCTGGGATGAGCTGGGATGAGCTGGGATGAACTTAGGAAGCTGGATGAACTTAGGAATCTGGATGAACTTAGGAATCTGGATTTAAAAAAGCTGGATGAACTAAGGAAGCATAGCTTGAATGAACTAAAACTTCGGATTATGGCAGACAATTATCTCGGAAAGAAAATGGAGGACCTGCAAAACCGTAAAAAGGTTGTCAGGACTAAAGGCAACGTCAAGAGCCTTGATACTCTTCTCCTCAAAAACCGAAGCTGCAGGACATGGGTGCCTTCGGTTAAAGTTACAGAGGAAGACCTGCGCAAGATAGTGGCCGTAAACACGATGATTCCTTGCGCCAAGAACCAGCAGGTGCTCCGCTTTAAGCTCCTGACGGGAAAGGCTGCAGCGGATTTCTGCCCGTTCATAAAGCTAGGAGCGCTTCTGCCTGACATGAAGTTCCCGCCGGAAGGCTGCGAGCCGTCCGCTTTCATAATTGTCTGCTCAACCGTACCTGAAAACAAGTGGGTGGATATTGATCTTGGTATTTCGGCTCAGAGCATGTTGCTAAAAGCCACGGAGATGGGGCTGAGCGGCATTTGCATCGGAGCTTTCAACAAGGAAGAGGCTGAACGCGTTGTGATGTCAGGATTACAGGCAAAAAGCAGGAGCATCCTTTCAGGGAAAGGAGAAGGGGTTGCAGATGTTTTCTTCCTGGAACCGGTTCTGGTAATTGCACTGGGCAAGGGAGCGGAAAAGTACCAGATACTGCACATCGCTGAGAATGAAAGTCATGACTATTTCAGGGAAAACGGAATACATTATATTCCAAAAGTCCGTGCTGAAGATCTGATAATCTGACATTGGCGATGTTGTCAAATGGACGGGTGGAAGGAATGATTATCTGGACAGACTGAAGGAAAGGTATTTGAACAAACTGAATTAAATAAACCAAAAGATATGGATCAGCCGAAAGTTGAGAGGATGCTGCGTCTGATGATGCTGCTGTCCAGCGGTAGGAACTATTCCATCAACGAACTGGCGGACAAGCTGGACACTTCATACAGGTCCATCTACCGCTATCTGGACACATTCAAGGAAGCCGGGTTTGTGGTGCACAAGACTGGTGACTATTACCATATTGCAAAAGAGAGCCGCTTCTTCAAGGACATATCACAGCTGGTACACTTCACCGATGAGGAAGCTTATATGGTCAACCGGCTGATAGACGGCATAGACGACACCAACGCCATCAAGCAGAACCTCAGGAAGAAACTGGCTACAATATACAGCTTCACCTCCATAGCGGATGTTGTGGTCAAGAACGAGAACGCCTCCAACGTGAACTCGCTTTCGGAAGCCATCCAGGAAAAAAAGCAGGTGATACTGAAGGGCTATGCCTCTTCCCATACCGGAAAGGTGGCGGACAGGACCGTGGAACCGTTCAAGTTTACCACCAACTACATATCCGTCTGGTGCTATGACCCTTCAGACGGACATAACAAGCAGTTCAAGACGGAAAGAATCAAGGGTGTGGAAATCCTTGAAAACGGCTGGCAACATGAAAAAGAACACTCCAGCGGCAATATGGACATATTCCGGATGAGTGGTAAAGACACGGAAGAAATAGTCCTCAGGCTGAGTCTCAGAGCCAAGAATCTGCTTGTGGAAGAGTATCCTCTCGGCGAGAAATATCTTACGCAAGAGGATGAAAGCCACTGGTTACTCAAGACCGAAATATGCTCACCTTTGGGAGCTACAAGGTTTATTGCCGGGCTGGCAGATGACATACAGATAATAAAAGGGAAAAAACTCAAGGCAAATATCAGCAGCTACGCAAAAAGCCTGCTCAAGTTATGACGCTTGCCCAAGAGACAGGAAGGTTATTCCAATGAATAATCCGTATAACGCATTAAAATTGCGTATTTATGCCGTAAGATGATAGATATTAGAGATTTTTTTGTACTTTTGCGCAAAGTATATGCGATAAGTATAAAAGAGTTTCAAGGATATGTCTGTCACCTCCAATGCCCTTCTGAGGCACATTACGATTGATGCCTGCCTGAGAGATACCGCTCACAAGTATTCTCTTCAGGATCTTATTGCAGCCTGCACAAGGGCCGTCAAAGAGAATAGCAAAGGCAAGGTAAAGGACAATTTCTCCGTATCCACGAGGACCGTTCAGCTTGACCTTCAGATGATGAGGGACAAGAAGAAAGGCTATAACGCCCCTATCGTGGTCTATGAACAGAAATACTACAAGTATTCAGATCCCAACTACTCCATAGGCAACGCAAATGTCAAGCAGACCACTCTCACGCCTTTGTCTGAGATAGCTGAAACCCTTGAACGCTATTCCGGGATGGCAGGGATGGAATCGCTTGAAGGTGCAGTTGACCTGATCCGTGAATGTATGGAAAACAAGGTCAGCGGCTCTTTCCAGAAAATAAGGAGAAGCAAGCTCCAGAAGCCTTCCGGCGGAGCTTTCCTGGATGTTGTGAAGGATGCTGTTTTACATCGCAGAGTACTGAGTTTAAGTTATATAGACGAGAAATCAAATATCCGTGAGGTTATTTTCTACCCGCTATACATGACTACCTGGATGGGCAGATGGTACTGCCTGGGATATGTTGACGGGAAAGAAGGCGTGCAGGTTGTGCAGACAGACTGCATTACAAGTTATTCCTACGCCATTCTTCCCTTCCCTCCTAACTACAGGTTCAATCCGGACGAGTATTTTGCAGACATCATCGGAGTATCAAGACCCGCCGCGCCAAAGGAAGAAATTACGGTTTCCGCCCATGGGATTGTTGCCAGGAGCTTGATTCAAAACCCTTTGCATTCCAGCCAAAGGCTGACAGGCAAAGCCGATGACGGTACCTGCACCTTCCACCTTGGCCTCATCCCCAACGACGAGTTCTTCAGATGGGTATATGAAAACCATCCTTTTATAACCATAGAATCTCCAAAGTCCCTGGCAGACAGATCCAACGACTTTATCCGCAACATAGTTGCAGACCTCCCGTCCCCTGCCGCCGCAGAGCCTAAATCCAGGAAGGAAAAGGAGAAAGACACCAAGAAAAAGAAGAAACAGCAGAACAACGTTGATGAAGACCTCTTCTCGTCTTTGTTCCAAGAATGATTTTCAACGATATAGAAAGAAGGAAATGAACAGGAAACAGGAAAAGCCCATCGTGGCGCTTATTTACGATTTTGACGGGACGCTGGCGCCGGGCAACATGCAGGAGTATTCCTTCATCAGTGCGGTAGGAAGAAACAAGGATGAATTCTGGGGAGAAACTCACGAGATGGCAAGGCACCAGGACGCTGACGGTGTGCTCATCTACATGCTCCTGATGCTTGAAGAGGCCAAGAGGAAAGGCATCAAGCTCACCAAAAGGAAACTTAAGACTTTCGGCAAGGACATAACATTTTTCAACGGAGTGGAGACCTGGTTTGAAAGGATAAACAAAATCGGTGAGAAAGAAGGAGTTACGGTTGAACACTACATAAATTCCTCAGGTCTTCTGGAAATTATGGAAGGCACCAGCATTTCAAAGGAATTCAAGGCCATCTTCGCCAGTTCTTTCTATTACGACGAGGACGGCTGCGCAATCTGGCCGGCCTCTGCCGTGAACTACACCAACAAGACTCAGTTTCTTTTCAAGATAAACAAGGGCATCCTCAACATCCACGACAGCGAGAAGATAAACGCCTCCGTGCCTGAGGAAGAAAAGAGAATCGCATTTTCCAATATGATTTATTTCGGCGACGGGGAAACCGACGTGCCTTGCATGAAACTTACCCGCCAGCTCGGTGGAACTTCCATTGCCGTATATAACAGCAGCGAAGCCTCCAGGAACGTGGCAAGAAGACTCTACGAACAGCACAGGGTAAGTTTCATCTGCCCAGCTGACTACACAGAAGGGAGTCTTGTTGAAGAAATCGTGACAAAACTCATAAGGAAGATCAAAGCAGATGACGCTTTATCGTCTCTTCGATAATGTCGGCACAACCTTCGATGCCTAGCAAACTGGAACTAAGACACAAGTCATAGCTTTCTGCCGCACCCCAGGTCTTGAAGGTGTAATCTCTGTAGTATGAGGCTCTTTTGCGGTCTCCTTTTTCCAGAAGATCAGCTATCTTTTCATCTGAAAGCCCCACTGTATCTCCGTATTTGTTGACGGTCCGGATCCTGCTTATCCTGTCTTTCATGTCTGACGTTATGAATACGCTTATGCATCCCGGAACGTCTCTGAGCACATAGTCGGCACAGCGGCCCACAAAGATTGTGGACTCCCTTGAGGCCAGTTTGCGGATAACCTCGCTCTGGATAGAGAAGATGGTGTTGCTGTTGTATATGCTGGGCCGGAAAGTGTTGGATATGGCCTCAGCGAAGGAAGAAAAACTGAATCCCGTATTGAGCGACAAGTTGTCCTTTTCATCCTCGCTTGCAAAGACTGAATGGTCCAGCCCGCTTTCTCTGGCAGCCAAAGCCAGGAGATTCTTGTCATAAACCTTGATTCCCAATCTTTTGCCGAGTTCATTGGCGACTTCAAGACCTCCCGCCCCTATCTGGCGTCCGATGTTTATATGAATGTGCTTTTCCATGCTATGATTGTGTTTGAGGCTGATTTTCTGAAGTTTCCTGCTGGGCGAGAATGCTCTTTCTGAATTCCTGTTTCTGTCTGATGAGCATCCACAAGGTAAGGATGCTGGCTATAACATCAGATATCGGAAGACTCCACCATACCCCGTCAACTCCCATCACCGGAGGAAGTATCAGAAGCAAAGGAAGAAGGCAGATGGCCTGGCGGGTAAGACTTAGGAATATGGCTTTCTTGGCCTTTCCTATACTCTGGAAGAAATTAGTGGTAACCATCTGGAATCCAATAATGGCGAAAGCAACAAAATTGATTCTCATGCCCCTTATTGTGTGGGCGAGTAGTTCCTCGTCGTCTGTAAAGATCTCGGCCAGCTGTCTGGGGAAAAGCTCTGTCACAATGAAAAACAGGGTAGTCACCACGCTGGCCCAGAAAATGGAGATATGAAGGACCTTTGAAACCCTGTCGTGCTTCTGCGCCCCATAATTGTAACCCGCAATAGGCTGCATGCCCTGGTTGATGCCCATAACTATCATTGCAGCTATGAAGCCAAGCCTGTTTTGGATTCCGTATGCTCCTATGGCCATGTCTCCGCCGTATGTGGTAAGTTGCTTGTTGATTACAATGACTATTACGCAGGAACAGGCATTCATCAGGAATGGAGCCATTCCGATGGAGAAAGTCTGGGATATAATCCTTTTCTTCAAGCGATAGATTCCCCTCTGGAGGTGGATCACCCGGCTTTTGTCAGAAACAAGGATGAACACGTAAATCATGGCGAGGAACTGGGAAAGCACGGTAGCGATGGCAGCCCCCTGGATGCCCCACTTGAACACCATGATGAAAAGATAGTCCAGAACGAAATTCAACGCAACCGTGAATATTGTGGCCCCCATAGCCTTTTTCGGGAGCCCCATCACCCTTACCACCGCATTAAGTCCGAAATACAGGTGAGTCACCACATTGCCCAGGAGGATTATGAACATATACTCCCTGGCATAGGTGATGGTATTCTCGCTGGCGCCGAAGAAATAAAGTATGGGATCAAGAAAAGCAATTACCAGCACCGCAAATAGAATACCGGTTATTATGTTCAGAACCACCGAGTTGCCAAGCACCTTATTTGCAGTGTCGTAATTCTTCTGACCCAAAAGTACGCTGATAAGTGTTGCCGCACCTACTCCTACAAGCGTGCCCACTGCAGCGCTCAGGTTCATGATCGGGAATGTCAGAGCCAACCCGGCCAGAGCAAGAGAGCCCACTCCCTGTCCGATGAATATGCTGTCGCACATGTTGTACAGAGATGATGCCGTCATCGCGATGATGGCGGGAACAGCATACTGGCGGAGCAGCTTGGGAATCCTTTCGGTTCCAAGTTCGGTAGGAATTACAACTGCCATAAAGAAATTTTATTATTTTTGCACCCGCTATCGCCATCTTAGCTCAGCAGGTAGAGCAACGCATTCGTAACGCGTAGGTCTGGAGTTCGAACCTCCAAGATGGCTCCAAACCTACCAGTTCAGGATTTTCTTGAAGTCGTACTTCTCCGGATCCGGCACATACTTCTTGGCGGCCTCGTAATCTGCAGGCGTGATGTAGTGCATAATGTACTCGAAAATCATATTGACCTTGTCCTGATGGATGTTAACTCCTCTAGGAGGTATCTTTCCTGTTGCAGGATCCTGCATATCCTTCAGGTACAGACTCTTTATGTTTCCGTTCAGATCCAGATAGACCATACATCCGGTTATGCCCTGCTTGAAGAGTTTATATACTCCCATACCAAGCTCCGTGCAATATACAAGGTCGTATGCGTGAGGGGTGATGCAACGGATTTCATATCCGATTTCCACCGGGCGGATTTTCACCTTCAGGCCCAGCTGACTGAGCTTGACGTCAAGGATATCGTTGAACATCTGTGCTTTGGAGATCTTGCCCAGTTCAGGATGGCCGTGCTCGTCATAAGAGAAGCGGACTCCGTAGTTCTTGAGCTCTTCCGGAGAGAAGCCTTCGAAAACGCCTTCGGAAATGATGATCGCACCATAGTCAATACCCAGAATCTTCCTCTTGATGATGGCGGAAACTGCCATGTTGAGAATCTTCTCCACTGAAATGTCGCTCTTGTTGAACATTTCAGGAATCACGATCATCGGGAAATGGTTGGTATATCCGATAGCCAGGGCAAGGTGTCCTGCGCTTCTTCCCATAGCCGAAATCACAAACCAGTTGTGTGAAGTACGTGCGTCTTCGTAAACTGTCGCGGCAATCCTGGAACCTTCTCCCTTTGCACTCTGGTATCCGAACGTAGGGATGTTCTGAGGAAGAGGAAGGTCATTGTCTATAGTCTTTGGAACGTGTATGTTGGCAATAGGGAAATTCTTCTCCTTGAGGAACTTTGCTATGCGGTTGGCGGTAGA
The DNA here is from genome assembly GCA_900316795.1 of uncultured Bacteroidales bacterium. Lineage (GTDB taxonomy): Bacteria > Bacteroidota > Bacteroidia > Bacteroidales > UBA932 > Egerieousia. Next base: position 51,642 of record ONEF01000002.1, read on the forward strand.
GGCGGTATCGTCTCCGCCAATTGTTACCAGCAGTTCTATGTTGTTATCCTGGAAGAACTTGAGGTTGAAGTTCTTGTCGAAATCTTCCTGAGTAGGTTTGAAACGGCTCATAACCAGGAATGATCCTCCGCGATTGAATATGTCGTCTGCCTTGAAGAAGTCAAGTTCCACAAAGTTTGGATCCGGTGAAAACAAGCCCTTGTAGCCCCCGTGAAGGCCCAATACTCGATAACCGTTGCTGATGAAAGTCTTGGTGATACTGCCTACCACAGTATTCATTCCCGGGGCGGGTCCGCCACCGGTGAGGATAACTATTGATTTCTGCATAATACGATAACTATAAATCGGGGGCAAATGTACCATTTTTTTGTTATATTTGGCGTTTGTACAAAACTATATGGATAGAGAACAAGCAAAAAACCGGATAACCCAACTGAGGGATGAGATAAATGCCCACAACAGGCATTACTACATAGAAAACTCCCCCACTGTTTCAGACTATGAGTTCGACCTTCTTCTGAGAGAACTCACAGAGCTGGAGAACCTGTATCCTGAGTTCAGGAGTGCAGACTCACCTACCGCCAAGGTAGGAAGCGACCTGGAAACAGAGAACGCTCCCTTCAAGCAATACCCTCACCTCCATCCAATGCTCTCATTGGCTAATACTTACAGCATAGAGGAGCTACGGGAATTTGATTCCAGGACCAGAAAAAGCACCGTTTCCCGTTTCTCCTACAACTGCGAGCTCAAGTTCGACGGAACCGGAATAAACTTGCTCTATCGCAACGGGATCCTGGTCAGGGCCCTTACCAGAGGAGACGGAACGACAGGAGACGATGTAACACGCAACGTAAAGACCATCAAGGCAATACCCATACAACTGAATCCCGGCTCCAATTATCCTGACGAGTTTGAGATAAGGGGAGAGATTTACATGCCTTTTGACTCCTTCAACAAGCTCAACTACCAGAGAGAGCTGGATGAGGAGCCTCTGTTTGCAAATCCCAGGAACGCCGCGGCAGGCTCCCTGAAGATGCTTTCTCCAAAAGCCGTATCTTCAAGAGGGCTGGCATGCGTGCTTTATCATCTCATTGCCCCCGGATATGAAGATTCCCTTCACAGCAAATCGCTTGAAGATGCCGCCAGCTGGGGCCTGCCGATATCAGAGCACTCCAGAAGATGTACAGACATAGACCAAGTCGTTGAATACATCAAGGAATGGGACGAGAAAAGACACTCCCTTCCATTCCCTACGGACGGCGTGGTGGTCAAGGTGGACCAGTACGCCGTCCAGAGAGAACTCGGTTTCACTGCAAAGACACCAAGATGGGCAGTAGCCTACAAGTTCAAGCCGGAAGAAGCTCTGACAAAGATAGAGTCCATTGACTACCAGGTAGGAAGGACCGGAGCCGTAACTCCCGTCGCCAATCTTTCCCCGGTACAGTTGAGCGGGACAACCGTAAAAAGGGCCACACTGCACAACGCGGACCAGATGGAAATCCTGGACATAAGGGTCGGAGATTATGTATATGTAGAAAAAGGCGGAGAAATTATCCCCAAGATCACCCGTGTGGAGCTTTCCAGAAGAAACCCTGAAAGCACTCCGGAAACATTCCCCGCCCACTGTCCGTCCTGCGGAAGCCCTTTGGTCAGAGACCCTGAACAGGCAAAGTTCTTCTGCCCCAACTCAGACGGTTGCCCGCCTCAGATAGAAGGCAAGTTCATACACTTCGCCTCCCGCAAGGCGATGGATATAAACATAGGAGAAGTTGCGGTACATCAGCTTGTCGCCAAAGAGTACGTGAAGGAACTCCAAGACCTCTACTCCTTGGATGACCTGCAGATGCTGAGCCTGGACAAATGGAAAGGAAAGAGTGTGGAGAATTTCAGGGCGTCTCTGGAGAAATCCAAACAAGTTCCTTTCCACAGGGTACTGTATGCGTTGGGAATCAGAAACATAGGAGAAACAACAGCCAAGACGTTGGCTACCGCCTTCAAGAACATAGACGCCCTTGCCTCCGCCACCAGAGAACAACTGCTGGCGGTGGAAGATGTCGGAGACACACTTGTGGATTCCATCACCAACTGGTTCCAGGAGCCAAGACATCGGGCGACGGTAGAAGCATTGAAGAAAGCCGGACTGCAGTTTGCCGTCGAGGACAAAGCCCCTGTATCGGACACTCTGAAGGGAATGACAATCATGATTACCGGAAACTATTCGGTTTCCAGGGAAACCATGAAATACTATATAGAAGCCCATAGCGGCAAGGTTGGCAGCAGCGTAACTTCCTCAACCACATACCTTGTAGCCGGAACAAAAGCCGGAAGCGCAAAACTGGAGAAAGCCCGCAAAATGGGAATCCCGGTCATATCGGAAGAAGAGTTCTACAAAATAGCCAACCCCGAAAGAGAAAACATCGCTGACGATAAAGATGATTTAATATAAAGAACACTTAAAATACAGAAACAATGAGAATTGCAAAAGTTACTGAAAGGATAAGCTACATTGGCGTGAACGACCGCCGCACTGCTCTTTTTGAGAACAACTGGCCTATTCCTTACGGAGTTTCTTATAACTCATACATAATCAAAGACAAGAAAAACGTGCTGATAGACACCGTAGAATACGGCTCAGACGGAGATTTCCTTTCCAAGATCGAGGCTGTACTTGAAGGTGGGAGCCTCGACTATCTGGTTGTAAACCACATGGAACCTGACCATTCCGGAATGATGAAAAGCGTGCTTGCAAAGTACCCGTCAGCCAAACTGATAGGAAACGCCAAGACATTCGAACTCATTCAGAAATACTATGGGATTTCTCAGGAACACTTCATGCAGGTATCAGACGGAGAGGAACTTAACATAGGCAGCGGAGTCCTCAAGTTCGTTTTCGTGCCTTGGGTACACTGGCCGGAGACGATGGTGACATTGGATGTCAAGGATTCTGTGCTTTTCAGCTGCGACGCCTTTGGAGGTTACGGCAGCCTTGACGGTGGCATATTTGACTCAGACTACAATATGGATGAGATGTTCCTCCCTGAGATGAGACGCTACTACTCCAATATTGTTGCCAAATACAACCAGATGGTAACCAGAGCTATAGCCAAGCTGGCAGGAGTGCCTGTCAAGATGATAGCCCCTTCCCACGGAGTTGTGTGGAAGGAGGATCCGGCCAAGGTTATCGGCCTTTATTCAGACTGGGCGGCTTCCAAAGCGGAAGAAGGAGTTGTGATAGCCTACGCCTCAATGTACGGCAATACGGCCAACCTTGCAGACCAGATAGGAGCAAGACTGTCAGAATGTGGAATCAGGAACGTCAGGACTTATGATGTTTCCAGAACCAATGTTTCCTATATCCTCAGCGATATTATGCGCTACAAAGGATTCATCCTCGGAACCTGCGCCTACAACACCTTCATGCACCCGATGATGGAGCATCTCTGCAATGAACTCAGGATAATGTCTCCTAAGGGGAAGGTAATGGGCATATTCGGAACCAGCGGCTGGAACGGAGCAGGTGCCAAAGCCCTCTCAAAATTTGCGGAAGAAGCCAAACTGAACGTTGTCTCCCCTACCGTAGAGGCCTTCGGAGAGCCGACCTGCGAGAAGATAAATGCCTCCTTGGAAGAATTTGCAAAGACATTCGTTGAAGCTCTCAAGACAAACGGTTAATACTGTATCGATATGGCTTACAAGATGGACAAGACTTTAAGCAAGGGGGCTTTTGATTTCATAGACGCCCCCGGTATCGCTAAGCTTCTTTCACAAAAGAAGGAAGACAAGTTCCTGTACAGGGAGATTTTTGCCAAGTCTCTGGAGAAGAATCCGTTGACTCTTGACGAGACAGCCTCACTCCTGGCCATAAGAAGCGAGGAAGGACGGCAGGAACTGTTCCAGGCGGCAAGAGACCTCAAAAGAATTATTTACGGCAACAGGATAGTGCTTTTCGCACCGCTTTACATAGGAAACCTCTGTATCAACGACTGCGCCTACTGCGGATTCAAGAAATCTTCAAAAACTACTGTAAGAAAAACTCTTACTACTGATGAGATTGTCAGCGAGGTGAAAGCGCTGGAGGATGAGGGGCAGAAGAGGCTGATTCTCGTGTTCGGTGAGTCTCCACTCTACAGCCCTGATTTCATAGCCAACTGCGTCAGGACGGTTTACTCCGTGCGTAGCGGCAACGGCTCCATAAGGAGGGTGAACATCAACGCCGCGCCTCTGGACGTGGCCGGATACAAGACCATAAAGGCCGAGGGCATAGGTACTTACCAGATTTTCCAGGAGACCTACCACAGGGAGTCCTATGCCAAGTACCATCCGGCAAATACGGTAAAAGGAGATTTCATGTGGAGGCTGGACGGCCTGGACAGGGCCTTTGAAGCCGGAATAGACGATCTGGGCATTGGCGCCCTGATCGGCCTGTATGACTGGCGCTTCGAAGTGATGGGCCTGGTCAGCCATGCCATCCATCTGAAAGACAAGTTCGGAGTGGGCCCGCATACCATCAGCTTCCCAAGGATCCAGCCGGCCAACGGACTGGAGTTGGACCTTCCTTACAGATGCTCTGACGAAGATTTCAAGCAGCTGGTGGCAACATTGAGGCTGGCCGTTCCTTATACGGGCATGATAATGACGGCAAGGGAGAACCCTCAGGTAAGGAACGAAGTCATCCATTTCGGAGTCAGTCAGATAGATGCAGGAACACACCTGGAAATAGGAGGCTATAACGAGAAAAAACAAGGCCAGAGCCTGGAAAGAGAGCAGTTCCAGGTAGGAGACACCAGGGGACTGGACGAGGCTGCCAGATGGCTTATGGAAGAAGGTTTCATTCCAAGTTTCTGCACTTCCTGCTACCGCAGCGGGAGGACCGGAGAGCACTTCATGGAGTTCGCCATTCCCGGCTTCATCAAGAAGTTCTGCACCCCCAACGCCCTGTTGACACTTGCCGAGTATCTTGAAGACTATGCCTCTGAAAAGACAAGGGAAGAAGGCAGGATCCTTATCGGCAAGGAAATGGAACAAATAGAGGAAGGTCCGTGGAAAGAGAAAATCAAAGAACGGCTGAAGAAAATCGCCGAAGGAGAAAGAGACCTGAGATTATAAGCGAGTTATCTAGAGACTATGAGCGAATTTACCAGAGAAGACAACGAATTGATAGAACGCGAGTTCGAACAACTCAGGCTAGCGGCACTCAGAAGGTGCGCCTCCCAGGAGGAGTACGAGGGCGTGCTCAAGGCGTTTGAATTTGCCAACGAAGCCCATAAAGGCGTAAGGAGGCGTTCCGGAGAGCCATACATCATCCACCCTATCGCTGTCGCCAAGATTGTCGTGCAGGAAATCGGGCTGGGTTACAAGTCCATTGTAGCCGCTCTACTCCACGATGTGGTGGAAGATACGGAATACACCACAGAAGATGTGGAAAGGCTCTTCGGAAGCAAGATAGCATCTCTGGTGGACGGGCTTACCAAAATCAAATCTGCCATTGACAGCAAGATAGAGGAGGACAAATCAGAAAAATCCATACAGGCGGAAAATTTCAAGAGGATACTTCTGACCCTCAACGATGACGTAAGAGTCATACTCATCAAACTTGCAGACAGGCTGCACAATCTCAGGACCATTGACTCAATGCCCGAGAGGAAACAGGACAAGATCCTCAGCGAAACAATGTACATCTTCATTCCTCTTGCCCACAGGCTAGGCCTTTACAGCATCAAGAGCGAGATGGAGAACATCTGGCTGAAATTCCGTCAGCCGGAACAGTACAATGAAATAAGCCGCAGAATCCAGGAATATTCACGGGAGAAAGGCGGAAGCATAGACAAGTTCATAGAACCTATATCAAAGCTACTGGAAAGCGCCCGCTACAAGTTCACCATAAACAAGAGAATAAAGACTCCATATTCTGTCTGGAACAAGATGCAGACAAAAGGGATTCCTTTTGAAGAGATTTACGACCTGTTTGCAGTAAGGATAGTGTTCACTCCCAAGAAGGGAAGCTCCGAAAGGAAGCAATGCTGGGACATCTACTCTCTCATATCCGAGGACTACCTGTCCAACACCGATCGCATAAGGGACTGGGTAAGTACACCTAAATCAAATGGTTACGAAGCACTGCACTGTACCCTTATGAGTCCGCACGGAGGATGGGTGGAAGTCCAGATAAGAACGGTGAGGATGGACGCCATCGCTGAGAAAGGAGTTGCAGCCCACTGGAATTACAAGGGAGATAAGATCAACAACTCCGAAAACGAACTGGACAACTGGCTGAATATGGTAAGGGAAGTTTTGGAGAACCCTGATGTCAATGCGCTGGAGTTCCTGGATAACTTCCATACTGGACTGATGTCCAAAGAGATATACGCCTTCACTCCAGCAGGTGAGGCCAAGAGGCTGGAGAAAGGTTCAACTGTTCTGGACTTTGCATACGCCATCCATTCCGAAATCGGGAACAGGGCTATTGCCGCCAAGGTAAACCTCAAGCTTGTACCGATTTCATACGAGCTCCGCAACGGAGACCAGGTGGAGATCATAACGGCAGACTCCCAGAAACCACAGAGGCAGTGGCTTGAGTTTGCAAAGACCGCCAAGGCCAGGAACATGATTCTGGACAGCATCAAAGGTGACATAAAGGACACCATCAAGAAAGGCCAGGAGATCCTGGAGCAGGAACTTGTAAAACTGGGGGTAAAGCAGCATATCAGGGTTCTGAAGAAGCTGATCGCCGAGTTCAAGGTAAGCAACAAGGACGAACTGTACAGCAAAATAGGATCAGGGCTGATAGACCTTTCCAACCTGGAAGAGATACTGAAGAAAAACAAGGAGAACAAACTTGTGCAGTTCTGGAACCTCCAGTTCTTCAGCGGAAAAGAAAAGAATGGAGACGAAGGGCAGGACCATCCGGCGGAAAACGGGAAAATAGACAAGCACAAAGATTACCTGCTCAAGGAAAACCCTATAGACAAAACCCTGACATACAAGGTTGCAGACTGTTGCAACCCTATTCCCGGAGATCCGATAATCGGATTCATAGATGAAGACGGCCAGGTGGTCATCCACAAGAAAGTCTGCCCTAGGGCCATTTCACTTGCATCCACAAACGGAGGAAACATCATTAACGCCAAATGGACAAAACACACCATCCTGTCTTTTCTGGCCAGGATCGAGATGAAGGGAATAGACAGGCTCGGCATTGTAAACGACATCACCAGATACATAACCCTGATACTGTCCGTGAATATCCGCAAGCTTTTCTTTGAGACTCACGATGGCGTATTCTATGGATATATAGACCTTTACGTACACAACACCAACGACCTGGAAGAAATCATAAAGAACATTGAGAACATCAAGGGAATAGAAACAGCCGCCAGGGTTGATGTCAAAGAGGAGGAAAAATCATGAGATACAGAATTATAATCCGCACTCTGGCAGCAGCTGCCGCGGCCGTTGCATACACGGTGGCCTCCTTCAGTTGCGCCAACACATCCAAAGGCCCGTCCGGAGGCCCGAAAGATACCATTCCGCCTGTAGTGGTCGGCATCGCCCCTGAGGTCCCAATGAAGTCTTTCCCTGTGAACAAAGGCAAGATTGTGGTGACGTTCAACGAATATGTGCAGCTCAAGAACCCTTATCAGGAAGTCTTGCTTTCACCTCCTACCAAAAAGAAGCCTCAGGCAAAGATCAAGAAGAAAAGTGTGGTTGTGACCTTTGAAGACACCCTCAAAAACGACCAGACTTACACCTTGCTTTTCGGACAGGCCATATCGGACGTAAACGAAGGCAACCAGTTCAACAACTACTCTCTGATGTTTTCTACAGGCGAGCAGTTCGATTCTCTGATAATCAGCGGCACCGTAATGGATTACGCAACTTTGCTGCCTCAAAAGGGTATGGTGGTTGCGCTTTACCTCAATCCTACAGATTCATGCCTGATCAAAACACTTCCGGATGCAGTGGCCAAAACAGACGACTGGGGATATTTCTGCGTGCAGGGCCTTAAAGGGGTTCCTTATTCACTGTATGCACTTGAGGACAAGAACAACAACCAGCTGTATGACAGAGGCGGCGAGAAAGCCGGATTCTGCGACACCACCATTACCCCTGACATTGTGGGCAAACCTGACATGCCACAGATCAAGATGATGGATATGAAAGATACACTGGCTTGCCTTTCCAGACCTAGCCAGACGGACATTTACATATTCAAAGAAACGCTGAGCAGCCAATACATTGAAAATTCAGGAAGGATTTCAGAAAGAGAGTGCTTCATAAAATTCAGGGCCGCAAACCCTCAGATAGACACATTCAGGATCAAAGGTGTTTTTGATGACCGCATCATCCGCCAGTTCAATCCTGAAGGAGACTCGCTTACATTCTGGATCAACGACCAAAGACCTGTAGCTGACACCCTTTTCCTGAGAATCAACTATATGAAAACAGATTCTACCGGAAAGCTTGTACCTTTCGGAGAAAACATCAAACTCGTCAAGCCGTTTGACAAGAGCCAGCTCACCGATGCGGAAAAGGGAGACCCGAACAAATCCGGACTTACCAACGACTATCTGCGGAACCTCGGCAACACCCGTGGCGACCGCAACCGCAACCCATTCGGCAACAATGACAACGGAAAGAAGGATGAACTGGAAAAACCGGACAAGAAGAACCAGGAGAGGAAAGATCTCCTGAAGATGAAACTGACGGTTGACGGAAAGACTGTGGAAAACCGAGGCATAGAGCTGGAATTCCCTACTCCTCTGATACAGGCCAACAAAGACTCCATCACATTTACATCCAAGACTCCAAGAGGCGTAGTTTCCGATGTCAGATTCACTCTTGAAAGAGATTCTTCCAATATGCTTAAATACAAGATCCAGTCTGAAGAACCTTACAAGACCGGCAACGAGTACAAGATAAGCATCAAGACTGCTACATTCAAGGATATCAACTCTTTCACAAACGACTCCACATTCCGCACATTCTCTCTCCCTACGGACGACAAGCTGTGCAGCATAACCCTGGAGATAACCGGAACCGAAAAACAGGAATACATCGTTGAACTTGTAAATGAGAAAAGAGACAAAGTCTTCCTCAGCCACAAGATATCCGGAGACTGCAACCTTCTTTTCCCTTACCTCAACGCCGGTGTATATTCTTTCAGGATCACCCAAGATGTAAACCATAACGGCAAACTGGACGTCGGAGACATCGTCAAGAGAATCCCTCCGGAGAAGGCCAGACTTCTCAAGATGCCTGACGGAAAAGTCATCATAAAGCTCAACGAGCAGACAGACCTGACTCAGAGCGTGGACCTTAAAACCTTGTTCAGATAATATGAAAAAAACGCTTGTTATATTGTTTTTCATCTGCATTCTCCCCTTCAGGGGATTCAGCCAGATAGTTGATACCGTTGACATCATGAAAGAGTTTGACGAGTTCTCTTTCAGGGACGCCAAGGTCACAGGTGAGGTAAAAGACTCCACAAGGATAAGGGAACACTTTATAGGCGTAAAATGGGGAATGTCAGTAAACAACATTTCCTTCAGCATTGACTATGACAAGAAACCCGCAATGTCTCCAAAGAATTTCGGAATCTACTATACCTACTACCATTCTCTCTGGAATGCAATCTCTCTTTTCGGAATAGAAACCGGTGTCCAGTTCAACGAAGAAGGCTACAAGACTCAGATTATGGATGAAAATGACAAACTCCTCGAAGAGGGCACTGAAAGCTTCCAGAACATAACCTTTCCGTTTGTTTCACAGTTCCATTTCGATTTCTGGAACATGAGGATCATAGCTAATCTTGGATGCTACTTCGGATACAGAACCTCCGCCTCTTTCTCAGGACTGTTGCCTGAGACTGTGTCTTCCACCTGGAAAAAATACAGTTACGGAATCATTGGCGGCGGCGGACTCGCTTATGTCTTCCGTCCTTTTGAACTACGGGTTGAGGCCAACTACAAACACAATCTGAGCAACCTCTATGACAAAGCTTCTTTCTATAATGACGAGTACTGGGTTTCTACGCACACAAGCCAGATAATCATTTCCGTAGGCCTGCATTGCAGGATAGGAGGAAGTTCATACAAGATTAAATCCAACGCCCCGTTCCGCAGCAGGAAAATCAAAAAAGACTGACAAAAGCTTTGGCTAAGATGAGAAAAATCCAGGTTAAAATAGGAGAACTGTCTATTGGAGGCGGAGCCCCCATAGCTGTCCAGACAATGTGCAACACCCACACCCAGGATGTTGAAAAAAGCGTTGAGCAATGCCTCCAGATGGCTAAGGCCGGGGCCAGGCTGATAAGACTTACCACCCAGGGAATAAAGGAGGTGGAAGCTCTTGACAAAATCAAGGCAATCCTGCGTAACCAGGGCGTCAAGACTCCACTTGTCGCCGATGTGCATTTCAATTCCGAAGTTGCAATAGCCGCAGCCGCGGTTGCAGACAAGGTAAGGATCAACCCGGGCAATTTTTCCCAGGTCCACAAAGATGCCCAAGCTCAGTTCTCACGATTCATAGAAGAGTGCCGGAAATACGGCACAGCCGTTCGTATAGGTCTCAATCACGGTTCATTGGGCGAGGATATAGTTAACCGCTGGGGAAACACCCCTGAAGGCATGATGAGAGCTGCGATGCAGTGGCTCCAGATGTGCCGTCAGGAGAACTTTGAGAAGGTTGTAGTTTCTCTGAAAGCCAGCAACACAATCGTGATGAGCCAGGCTTATCTGCTGCTTTACAAGGCGATGGAAGAAAGCGGCCTGGTATATCCTGTCCACCTGGGAGTGACAGAGGCAGGCAATTCAGACCAGGGCAGAATCAAGTCCGCCATAGGCATCGGCGCCCTCCTTTCAAAAGGCATCGGAGACACAATCAGGGTTTCTCTCACGGAGAATCCTGTCAACGAGATTCCTGCCGGGCGTCAGATCGCCGAATTCTTCGAAAGCGGCCTTCAGGCAAAGCTGAGGAAGTATATCGCTGAGCAGGATTCAAGGGCCCCGCAGATTCCGTTCTCTATGCTGGAATGTGACAAAGAAGACCGTAACCGCTTCATCATAAGGGCAGCATCCTTGTTCGGGGTAATGCTTCTGGAAAAGGAGATAGACGATTTCACAATCGCTGACAGTCCATACCCTCAAAAAGAAATGGAAAGCCTTAAGCAGAACATCCAGCAAGGTGCAAGGAGAGTGTTCTATCACCCTGAATACATAGCCTGCCCGGGTTGCGGACGCACTCAGTACAACCTCGAGGAGACCTTCAACAAGGTAAAGGAAAAGACCTCCCACCTGAAAGGAGTCAGAATAGCAGTGATGGGCTGCATCGTCAATGGCCCCGGAGAAATGGCAGACGCTGACTACGGCTATGTAGGCCAAGGCGGCGGCATGGTAACCATCTACAAGGGAAAAAATCCGGTCCTCAAATCAGTACCGGATTCTGAAGCCATTGACAAACTCCTGGAAATCATAGAAGCGGACAGGAAATCCTAATCCTGCTTCTTGCGGAAAACTATCTTGGAGTCGCACATGCGGTTGAAACGGCGCACCGCTTCTGCATATTCCTTGTAACTGTCCTTCGGATATTTTCCGGCCTTGAAGGAGCAGCAAAGCACAACTTTCACTTCATTGTTAACCTGCTTGAAAGAAGAAGTGAAACTTGCAATCCGGCTATCTACATTGACACTTTTAGGAAGGCCCTCCAGCTCATAAGTCGGAGGAACAAGCACGCTTACAGAATCAATATAAGAACGGTTGGTTCTTATCCATACATCGTTTTTCCGTTCGCCTCTCTGCCAGGAGAATCCCCTTCTAAGGCAGGTTATCGGCACAAACAGCCTGCCGGAGGAAGCCTCTGCATAGTTCCTGCATTTGAAAGAATATGAAATGCTCATTCCAGGAATATAATTGCGCCCATATTTTGGATAATCTTCAAAATTATCAGAAACGCCTTCTATTTTCAGCCCGTTTGCAGCCACAATCACATCTGCTGAAAGTTTGTCTGTCTGCTCCTTAAGGCTCAGCGACTTGAAGCTCAACCAACCCTCCGCGAAATCAAGATACCTGTTATGCCTTACTGAAATGTCCGCCTCTCCTGTAGAACTCATAAGCACTCTTACATTGTTTACCATACGGGAAGCCGAGTCCGGATATATCGGGCAATGCACAACTTGGCCACCATCCTCCTTAATGAATACAACCTGATGGCCGGCAATGTCTTCATGCCTGTAGCCCAGCGGGAGAGCGGGATTTGTACATTCCACCCACAAAGTGTCTCCCTTGAGAATTCCACCATCACTCAGCGGAACAGCAAGCATAGCATGATTCATCTGTCCTACAGATGAGTAGTTTGGCATAAGTTCAGCCCTCCTGGTATTTGCTATATAGTAGAAACTCTCCACCCCGGCAACTTCAAGCATGGCCTTCAGATAATTTGAAAGTGCCTTGCAATCTCCGAAACCGGTCCTTGAAACCGTTGAAGCAGGGAACGGCTTGTAGCCCCCTATCCCGAGCTGGATACTCACATAGCGCGTGGTCTGCCTCAGATAGTCATACAGCACCTTCACTTTCTCAAAAGTGTTTTTGCATCCTGAGGTCATAGCCAGGACCTTGGCTTTGTCCTGATCAGAAAGATCCCAGGTGTCTTTCTGCAAATCATACAGCCAGGAGCCAATGTCTTTCCAAGAGCCCTGCTGTCCGGCAACTTTAGAGAACATGAAGTTTTTAGGAGCAGCAAAAACATTTGGAACCAGCTCTATCTGAGACGGCATATAGTCCTCCCTTGTATAACCTCCGTATCCATCACATCTCCAGGTATATATGTCTGCATTCCCATCTTTTTTGATTTCAACCTCCAGGTTGGAACTATATTGGATGGGAGTTCCTGAAGGCACACTGACACTGTATTCTCCCTTGCTGACAATCACATCAGGGGCGTTAACCGGAATGAATGCAGGAAAAGACAGCACTCCTCTGCGATATGTAACCTCATACTCATATTCCAGGATAAACGGATAAGGAGCCTCAACCTGATAATAGTAAATATATGAATCGTCCGCAAGTTCTTGGGCCAAAGCCCTTTGTTCCAAATCCTGCTTTTTGAGTTTCTTGATTACCTTGCCGGAGGAATTGGTAACAGTACCGGAAAAAGAAGAAAGATACCTGTCTCCGTCTGTGAAGATAGTAACAGCCCTTTCAAGATCTGCCGATTCCTTGATGACGAAAACCCTTTTATAAACGGAATAGGTTCCGGAAGAGACGCTCTTCATATCGAACTTCTCCTTGACTTCGAGAATCTGGGCGCTGTAAAGATGCACTTCCTGGGAATAGACTTTCAGGCCAAGGAAGAGAACGGCAAGAAGCAGGAACTTTTTCATTTCTTCTTAAGGACTATGGTTTCGTTCTCCAGCTTTGCAAGCTGCATCCAATATCTTCTGAAATCCTGATAGTCACGAGGATCAGCATACATATCGTTGAGTACATAAATATAGGACACCTCTATCTTGCGGCCATCTTCAGATTTCTTGTAAACAATATCCGCCTTGCTGTCCACCTTCGTGGAACCGGCTGAGGAATTGGATGGCATCTGCTCTATTTCATAGCCTTCAGGTATCTCCACAACCAGATTGTAAACGGTGGTTTCCCTGTAAGGAAAATCAACCGGGACAGACCTGGTTTCAGACTTGTAACGGCCTTCTGAATGGAGGGTCTCAATGACAGGTTTAAGATATATCCTGTCTTCGGTGGTCTGCATCTGACTCTCTATTCCAACGGTCATGGAACAGTCCGGAGTATATTCATCCATATTCTGGACCGTCAGATCCACAATGGTGTAGGAGTTGTTCTTTTCCAGAGCGGCATAGAATTTCTCCTTCTCGTCGTATGAGTTGTAGAACTCCTTGAGGTACATAGACTCTTCTCCTGTAGCTTCGATCTTCATCGTGCCGGAAAGAAGACCGTCTTCATCGAGTTTGGCATGCACATTATATGAGGTCTGGTTCTTTGTCAGTGATGTGAGGTCTATCCAAGGCCTGATGCTTTGGTCCTTGACAATCTGCCTGGCTTTAGGAACCAGATAAGGATACGGGAATATATTTACATACCCGGTAGGGAAAGCCGCATCCAGCATCAGGACTTCTCCCTTGTCTGAAGCAACCTTGAGGACAAATGTGTCAAAAGCATCCAGGGAGATATGGAAATCTTGAAGTTCACCGCTTGTACGGAGCTTTACGGCAACAGGTGTAACGGTAAATCCGGCATATTTCAATGCGCTGCCAGTCAATGCATTAATATCTGCGTTGCTGCCTGAAGATTCTTTGAGGACAGAAGATGCTGACTTGGGGACCAGCCTTATGGTCTTGTTCCATTTTACTTTCCCGGCCACAAGATTACGTATGGCCACAACTTTCTCTTTGAAAGACTTGTCTGAATTCTTGATGGGATCCACCTCATCCTTGAACTTGCAGCTGGAATTGAGTTCACTGAAGATATCGCTCTCCATTATGCGCTTGTCCACATCGGACCACTGGTAAGCCACAGTCTTTGGAACCTGACCCGGCAGACGCAGGGCGGCCAGCTCAAAAGAAACGGCGCTGTAGAACTGACTGATGCAGTACACGTTATCCTCAGCCTTCAGGGCAGGTAAATTAACAGCCCTGTAGTTAAATTGCAGCGAGTTGTAATCTGCATACTTTCCTGTTCCCAAGGTCAGCCTGTCTGTCTCATACGACTGATTTGAGGAATAGAGCTTGAGGCCTCTGCTCATTGCATTGAAAACCAGCCATTCCGGATATCTCACCTTGGCCTCTACACAATTTACCGGTATGCTGCCCTGGAAAGTGATGTCACCGATATCCCAATAATGCTTGTTCAGTCTTTCGAATGTCACTTCTATCACTGACCCCACTTTCACGTTCTGTGCAGAAAAACTTATTCTCTTGGCATGGTCGGAATACTTCTGGTCAAATATGAACTCTTTTCCCATCTTGGTCTTTACAACCTTTCCGTTTTCCCAGTTGAATGTGGTCACCTTGATATCATGGATTTTCTCACTCATCTCACCGTCAGTACGGTAAATGATTTCAAAGTCTCCGATATCCTTTGCTGATTCCTTAAGAACCTTGAAACGGTAACGGTTGATATTTTTCAGGTAAAACTCAAAGCCCGGGGAAACAAATACGGTCCTGGTAAGTTCCTTGTAGATGATGACTGCTGCGGCAGATGTATCGCGAGGATAAGATGTCATCTTCACCTCCTCTTCTGACACAGCTTCAAACTTTGGATTGAACTTGATATCCTGCCCCGCCACAGAAGAAAACGGCAAGACTGCAAGAAGCAGAATCACAGGTAAGCAAAAACGTTTCATACTGGTTATAAATTAGTTATACAACAAATTGCAAACAACTACGCAAATACTCGGTCTATGAACGGAGTGTGATGGAAGTAAGGGATGAAGCCAAGTTCCATCACTTTATTCGTCACGATGAAGGCCGCTTTCTTGCCTACAGTCACCGAGCCTGCCACATCCTCACATCCCATTGCGCACGCTGCGTTGATTGTGCAGGCGTTGAAGCTTTCTTCGGGTGTCAGTCTCATCTTGATGCACCCGAGGGCCATCACGAACCTCATGTCGCAAGACGGGGAAGAACCTGGATTGCAGTCAGAGGCCAAAGCCACAGGAAGACCTGCCCTGACATAATCCTTCGCCCTGCCGTAAGGCATTCCAAGGAAGAAGGACGCACCAGGAAGCATAAGCGGCATCGTGTCTGAATTGCGGAGAACTTCCATTTCCACATCCGTTGTCCTCTCCAGATGGTCCACGCTAACGGCGTTGTACTTGACTCCTACCTGAACACCCCCACTTACGGCAAGCTCGTTGGCATGGATCTTAGGCCTCATGCCATACTTCATTCCAGCCTTCAAAATACGGTCTGTCTGCTCCACGGTAAAGAAACCCTCATCGCAGAAGACATCCACGAAATCCGCCAGGTTTCCGGAGGCTACAGCCGGTATCATTTCATTGCAGACAAGGTCAACATACTCATCCTGCCTTCCGGCATACTCCCTGCCCACAGCGTGAGCCCCAAGGAAAGTGGACTTTATCGTCACTGGATATTTTTCCTTGAGCCGTCTTATAACACGGAGCATCTTCAGTTCGTCTTCGGTCCTGAGACCGTAGCCGCTCTTTATCTCCATAGTGAGAGTGCCTTGGGAAATCATCTCCTCCAGCCGCCCGGAAGCCTGACGGAACAGTTCGTCTTCGCTTGTCGAGTGGAGAAGGTCAGCGGAATTGAGAATACCGCCTCCTCTTTTTGCAATCTCCTCGTAACTCAGGCCGTTGATCTTGTCCACAAACTCCTGCTGGCGGTCTCCGGCATATACAATGTGGGTGTGGGCATCGCAGAAAGCAGGCAGGAGCATCTTTCCTGAAAGGTCCACAACCTGAATACTCTCAGCATCATTCTTTTTAAGGAAAACGGCACGGCTGTTCTGTTCATCTACATCAGACATAGGCCCGAAAGAAGCAATCTTGCCCCTTTTGACAAGAAGGTATGCGTTGTCCAGGGTCTCCACCTTGCCCATATCTTTTCCGCACAGCTTCCTCACTCCCTGCGGCAGGATACCCACAATTCTTCCTATGTTTACAAACAGCGTGTCTTTCATAAATGCCTATAACTCATTTACTTCCTTAAAAACTCAACAGATTTTTCCATCAGCGGGTGCATATAGGTATCTTTCTCAAGGAAAGGCACTTCCTTGCGGTAATCCGCCAAGATACCTTCAATAACAGGAGATGAAACCTCTCCTGAAATCTTGTGTCTAAGATCCAGTGCCTGTGCGGCGTTGAAAAGTTCTATGGCAAGCACCCTTTCGGTATTCTCCACAACCCTAACCAGTTTTGTTGCAGCATTGGCTCCCATGCTCACGTGGTCCTCCTGTCCCTGTGAAGACGGGATGGAATCAGCGGAAGCAGGCCAGCAAAGCCCCTTGTTCTGGCTCACGATGGAAGCCGCGGTATATTGCGGAATCATGAATCCGCTGTTCAGTCCACTGCTTGGAGCCAGGAACTGAGGGAGGCCTCTCTGCCCAGAAATCAGTTTGTATATTCTTCTCTCAGAGATGTTTGCCAGCTCGCTCATCGCGATGGCAAGAGTATCCATCGGTATAGCGATTGGCTCTCCGTGAAAGTTTCCGGCAGAGATAATCATATCCTCATCCGGGAATACGTTAGGATTGTCGGTAGCACTGTTTATCTCATTGTCTA
Organism: uncultured Bacteroidales bacterium; assembly: GCA_900316795.1. GTDB lineage: Bacteria > Bacteroidota > Bacteroidia > Bacteroidales > UBA932 > Egerieousia. Next base: position 68,904 of record ONEF01000002.1, read on the forward strand.
TCACGCTTTCCACATAGCGGCAGTTATCCTTCACGGCTCCGTGCACCTGAGGGATGCAGCGGAATGAATATGGATCCTGCACGTGCTTTTTAGGCATCGCGATAAGCTTGCTGCCCTCCAGAAGCCTCATAAACCTCTCTGCAGTATCTATCTGTCCCCTGTGCCTTCTCAGACGATGTGTAAGAGGATAGAACGGCTCTATCCTTCCGTCGTATGCCTCCAGGCTCATCGCCCCTATCCTGTCTGCCCACTCGCTGAGCCTATGGCACTGGATCAAAGACCATACGGCGTGAGCGCTCATGAACTGTGTGCCGTTCAGAAGGGCAAGACCCTCTTTGCTCTGAAGCCTGATCGGCTCCCATCCCATAAGAGACAGCACTTCCGAACTCGGCATCGTCTTTCCCTTGTAAACCACTTCTCCTAGTCCCAGCAGCGGAAGAGACAGATGCGCCAGCGGAGCCAGGTCTCCGGATGCTCCAAGAGAACCCTGCTGGTATACAACCGGCAGGATATCGTTATTGAACATGTCTATAAGCCTCTGAACTGTAACCAGCTGAGCTCCAGAATGTCCGTATGACAGGCACTGAACTTTCAGAAGCAGCATCAGCTTCACTATCTCAGGCCTTACCTTCTCTCCAAAGCCGCAGGCGTGGCTTACCACCAGATTGTACTGCAGCTGGCTGAGCTGGTCTTCAGGAATGGTCACGTTGCAGAGAGAACCGAAGCCGGTTGTAACTCCATACACCGGACGGCCGATGTCCTCCATCTTGCTGTCCAGATATTTGCGGCATTTGACAATTGCCTGTTCAGCTTCCTCAGACAAGGAAAGCGTCATTTTTTTGTCTATTATTTCCTTCACTCTCTCCAGGGAGAGATGCTCAAATGATATCTTGTGTTCCATAAAATCGGTATTTACACTCAAATATACTCAATTTTTATCACAACCCATAGTTTGTAATTATTATAATCACAAATTCAACTTATTAGAGCAACCTTAACTTTTTTTTTAGGAAATATATGTTATATTTGCAAAGTATGCGGGATATACTTCTGATTCTAATCCTAAGTTTTTAGAATTATTATAACACCTTTAATAACTTTATTATGAAAAAATCAACGATTATTCTAGCGCTTTTTTTCCTATTATTTGTATGCAGTAGCTTATTTGCCTCCTATTCCTCAGAATGCAATTGTAAATTAATTTGTCCTAATTGTGGAAGCATTAACACGAATCACTTTCATCCAAATGGAGGCATAGCTGCTCAAGTTCGTTGCAGAGACTGCGATACTGAATGGATTGATGAAAATCCAGAACAGTGGCCAGAACCCGAACCAGACACAACAAGCTTAATGATAATGGACTTGACACATTGACAAATCAGAGGCAATGAGAGAAGATCTCCTATTCATTCTGATAATACTATGCAGCTTTGTTAACTCCCACGCTCAGGAGCTTTACAAGATTTCAGGAAGAGTTCTTGACAAAGACCAAAAGGCCTTGGAATTTGCTGCGGCTGTTTTGTCAGACAGCCAGACAAAGAAGCTCATAGGCACTACAACCTCCAAGGATGGTTCTTTTACTCTAAATGCAAAAGAGGGCATATATAGCTTCGAAGTATCCTTGATTGGTTATCAGAAATATACTACCAAACTGAAAGTGGATAAGGACATACATTTTGAAGTCATTGTCCTTGAAGAAGACATATCTCTCCTTAAAGAAATAAAGGTCACCGCCAACAGGGTAGAATACAACATGAGTGGATACGAATACCGTGTCGGCAATATAGAAGCACTTAAGAACAAGGACCTTGCAGAAGTTCTAAACACTGCCCCTGGAGTAATGGTCACAAACAAGGTGACCCTTTATGGAAGCCCCGTCATCAATATATATGTTGACAGGCGCAAGATAAAGATGAATGAGGATGCTCTCTTGGCTTATCTGCAATCTTACAAGGGCGCAAACATTGAAAAAATTGAGGTCATTTCAAATCCTGACATTTCAGCAAGGCATTCAGGGACAGCTCTGAAGATAACCACAAAAAAAGAAACTGGCGGTTTTATGTCAGCCTCTGCCAGAAATTCTTTCAATGCGAACAATTTCGTATTCGGTTCATCTTTTAATATAGACTACAGAAGAGACAATATTGCCTTTTATGGCTCCGGTGGATATCAGTTCCAGAAAAGAGACCGAAAAGATGTTACAAGTTATCAGTGGAAGTCCAGTAAAAGAAATGCAGAAGATATTATAAAGGAGAACATAAAGTTTCCACTTTCTGCCAATGGTACTTTCGGAATTGCCTATGACATTACAAAGAATGATTATCTGTCCGCAGAAGTATCTTTCAGAGAAATAGATAAAGATCTGAAAAGAAAAACCACTTCAGAAGAATCAGGAATAGTCACTTCTGAGAAACAAATATTCTACAAGACTTCAGACAAAAAGCCGGCTTTTTCCTTGATGTACACGCACAAATTCAAAGATGCGTCTGAGATTACCGTGACAGGAGACTATGTGGGTTCATACAAAAACAATGACATTACAGACGATATTCTTGCCGCCAGTCACACAGAGAACAACTCCAGCACCTTTGCAGGCTATTCCAACTATCAAAAAAGAATAAAAAGGAAACACACACTAAATGCCGGATTAAGGTATTCTTATATCAGGAATAATTCAATAAACAATGACTTGCGATTTGATTACGACGAGTCCCTGTTAAGACCTTTTTCCTCATATTCTGTTGATTTGAAGAAAGTAGGCTTTAGAATCGGACTGACAGCTGACTGGGCCAGTATCAATCATCACGATTACTTTGATTTATTGCCGAGCGTTTCGCTAAACTACTATATTGACAGAAAAAAAGGGAATATCCTAAGTGCAGGATATTCAATGGCAGTTCACAGGCCGAGCATATCCCAGCTTGATCCCAATGCAGTGCTTTCTGAGCGGGATATCATCATCAGGGAGGGAAATCCAAGCCTGAAATCTTATAACTCCCACGTTTTCAAATCTTCATTGAAACTGTTAAACAGCATCAATCTTTCTGCCACCTACAACAGGGCAGACAAAGCCATTTCAGCCTATCTTTACACAAAAGATGATGAAACAATATACCAGACTTATACCAACAACGCCTCTTTTCAGGAAATATCCGCAGGAGCAGGTTACTATAAATACCTCTTCAACAAGTTAAACCTTAACTTATCGGTTTCATACGCTTATTCTGAAAGTAAGATAGATGGTATAACAAAAAGGAACAACTCTCTCTCCTGCGCATTGGTTGCAGCCCTTTCCCTACCTGCATCTTTCTCACTTACAGCCGAAGCTTACGCCGAGACAAAGAAGAGAGTCGGTTACAATGCCTACAAGAAAGAACCGTTCATACTCTATCTCAAGGTCGCCAAACGCATCAACAGATGGAACCTCAGCTTCACCGTATCAGATGTATTCAATTCCTATAAAAGGGGAGAGAATATGACTATTGACCTTGGACAATATACACGGAAAGTCATCAATAAGACAGAATCGCGGAGCTACAATTTCATGGCTACATATAACTTCAGCTGGGGCAGAAACGGAAGGGCGAAGAAAGCAAGAACCCAGAAGAATGAAATGAACGAAAGAATCGGCGATTAGAAAATCGCCGATTCTATAATGTCATCATCTACATGGTTAGGCATCGTAACCTTCAGGGAAGGAGTGCGCTGCATCTCTCTTCTGATAGCGTCTTCCGCGCCTTTGTTACGTGCCCAGCTGCGCCTTGCAATGCCGTTGTTCACATCCCAGTGAAGCATTTCCCTGATATGGCGGGCAGAGTCCTCGCTTCCGTCTATAACCATTCCGAAGCCGCCGTTTATGACTTCACCCCAGCCGACTCCGCCTCCGTTATGGATTGACACCCAGGTAGCTCCGCGGAAGCCGTCACCTATTACATTCTGCACGGCCATATCGGCTGTGAACTGGCTGCCGTCGTAGATGTTGGAAGTCTCGCGGAAAGGAGAGTCTGTGCCTGAGACATCGTGATGGTCTCTTCCCAGGACTATCGGAGCCTTGATCTCGCCCTTTCGGATGGCATCGTTGAACTTGAGGGCAATGGTGGTCCTGCCGATTGCGTCAGCATAGAGGATACGGGCCTGGGAGCCAACGACAAGATGGTTCCTGCCAGCCTCTTCAATCCAATGGATGTTGTCCAGCATCTGCATCTTTATGTCGTCCGTAGCGGTCTTGGATTCCTCCATAAGAGCCTCAACTGCAAGATCATCGCTCTTGGCAAGGTCCTCAGGGTCCTCACTCATGCAGACCCAGCGGAACGGGCCGAAACCGTAGTCAAAGTAGAGAGGGCCCATAATGTCCTGCACGTATGAAGGATAACGGAAGGTGCCGTCTGCCTTCATCACGTCAGCACCGGCCCTTGAAGACTCCAGAAGGAAGGCGTTGCCATAGTCAAAGAAATACATTCCCCTGTCGCTGAGGCGGTTAATGGCAGCAATCTGCCTTCTCAGCGATGCCTGCACAGCATCCTTGAACCTCTCCGGCTCTTCAGCCATCATCTTCTGGCTTTCTTCCAGGGAATAGCCAACAGGATAGTACCCGCCTGCCCAAGGGTTGTGGAGTGAAGTCTGGTCTGAACCTATATCTACTTTGATGTCTTCGTCTGCAAGCCTTTCCCAAAGGTCCACCACATTGCCTACGTATGCAAGGGAAACTGTCTCCCTGCCGGTTGTGGCCTTCCTGATCCTCGAAATGAGTTCATCCAGGTTGTCGTGAAGTTCATCCACCCAGCCCTGCTCGTAGCGTTTTCTTGCGGCCTTGGGATTGATTTCAGCGGTAACGCTCACAACTCCGGCAATGTTGCCGGCCTTTGGCTGGGCTCCGCTCATTCCACCAAGACCTGCGGTAACGAAAAGCATTCCTGCCATATTATCCCGTGTTCCTTCTATCCCCCTCTTTTTAAGCTGCATACGGGCGGCATTCATTACGGTTATCGTGGTTCCGTGAACGATTCCCTGAGGGCCTATGTACATGTAGGAACCGGCCGTCATCTGCCCATACTGGCTTACGCCAAGGGCATTGAACCTCTCCCAGTCATCCGGCTTGGAATAGTTAGGGATTACCATTCCGTTGGTTACCACCACTCTCGGAGCGTCCTTGTGGCTAGGGAAAAGCCCCATAGGATGGCCGGAATACATGCTCAGGGTCTGCTCCTCGGTCATAGTTGCAAGATACTGCATCGTAAGCCTGTACTGTGCCCAGTTCTGGAAAATGGCACCGTTTCCTCCGTAAATGATGAGCTCGTGCGGATGCTGGGCAACCCTCTCGTCCAGGTTGTTCTGTATCATAGCCATGATGGCGGCAGCCTGGCGGCACTTGCAAGGATACTCGTCTATCGGCCTTGCATATATCTTGTAGCTCGGACGGAAGCGGTACATATAGATTCTTCCGTAATCCTTTAGCTCCTTGGCAAACTCCGGTGCAAGCGTAGCGTGGAACTCTTTCGGGAAATACCTGAGAGCATTCCTGAGGGCAAGCTTCTTCTGCTGTGGCGTAAGTATATCTTTACGCTTGGGAGCGTGGTTAATGTTTTTGTCGTATGGCTTAGGCTGAGGAAGGACATTCCCTATTCCAGCCAGTATCTCATCCTTGAATGTCATAATCACTTATTTTAATTCTATATATTTCTTCTGCAAATGCGCCGGGAGCACTAAGCCTTGATTTTCTCCTCCACTACCTCCAGAATACGCTTTTCCTCTGCAGTGGCCGCTGCTGCAATCCTGTCCGCCTCGTTCATCAGCTCCTCAGCTTTCTTCCTGTCTTTCAAGCCCTCGGCGTTGATGTGTACGTTGAGCCTTGCACCCAATACAGCTCCTCTTGCTGCAATAGCTGCAACACCGGCGTCAGAAACGGAATTAGGGTTGCCCTCGGACGCCATCGCTGAGGCAACTTCAAACACCTTGAAGGCAGTATTGAGAGTCCTCAAAGGCACCTGGGTGGCGTATAGAGTGGCCTCTTCCATAGCCTGGGCTCTTGCAGCCTTCTCTTCCTCTGTTCCCTTAGGCATAGAGAACACGTCCATTATCTTGTTGAAAGCGGCGGTGTCCTCATCTACAAGTGCAATCATCTCGTTCATAAGCGCATTGCCCTTTTCCGCCCAGTCGGAGAACTCCCTCCAGCGGTCGTCCCATCCCCTCTTGTGGGAAGACAGGTTGGCGACCATAGTGGAAAGGGCAGCTCCCAGAGCACCCATATAGGCGGAAATGCTTCCGCCGCCCGGAGCCGGAGACTCAGATGCCGTCTCTATGGCAAAGCCTTTGCAAGTCATTCTTACAAGACGCTCTTTCTCAGCCATTTCCTTAGGATCTTCCATAAGGAACTCTATAACTTTCTCGTGAGGGTTGAACGGTTTGAGATCGTCCAGGCTCATGCTCTTTACGGCAATCTTCAGTATCTCGTCCTCAGCGATTCCAAGAGACCTCTGCTGTTTTTCCAGATAGAACTTGCCGGCGTCTATGAGCACCCTCTTAGGCACCAGACCCACGATTTCTGTTCCCGTAACCTTGAGCCCCCTGGCGGATGCAGCTCTGCAAACCTCCTCGTAAGCTTTATGAAGCGGAGTAGCCTCAATGTCCGTAATGTTCATTGAAACCTGGGCAATGCCGTATTCATCTATGTACCAGCCGATAGCCTTGCATCCCTTGAGGGTTCCGGGCTGCCACATCTCCTTTCCGTCCGCATCGCGGAGGACCTTGCCGGTAAGGCTTCCTCCCTCTCTCATCTTCCTTCCCTTCTCCCTTACGTCAAACGCCACGGCCATAGCCCTGCGGGTAGAGGTTGTGTTCAGGTTGAAGTTCACGGCAACAAGGAAATTGCGTGCGCCTACATTGATGGCACCAGCCTTGGCCACAACATCAGTGTACTCGTCAGGGCCGAAATCCGGCTTTCTTTCAGGGTCCACAACCTTCTCAGGCAGAGCCTCGTACTCACCTGCACGGCATACGGCAAGGTTCTTCCTCTCTGGCTTGAAAGCCGCCGCCTCATAGCAGTAGCAAGGAATCTGCTGCTCGTCAAAGATCCTCTTTGCCAAGGCTCTTGCCAGCTCCGCGCACTCTTCCAGGGTAATGCCTGAGACAGGAATCAGAGGCAGCACGTCAGTTGCGCCCGACCTTGGGTGAGCACCCTTGTGCTTGCGCATGTCGATGAGCTCAGCGGCCTTCTTGACACCCTGGAAAGCAGCCTCTACCACAGCCTCAGGGCTTCCCACGAATGTAACCACGGTGCGGTTCGTGGCTTCACCAGGATCCACGTCCAGAACCTTTACCCCCTCCTGCTTTCCATCCACATTAACCTTTACGGCAGCAATGGCTGCAACTATCTTGTCTATAACTTCACGGTTGCGCCCTTCTGAGAAATTGGGCACACATTCAATTATTCTTTTCATATAATCTGATATTTTACATTATCTGTACAATCATTAAAAATTCCAAATAACTTTCAATTGGCAAACAACAAAAAAGCGTCTAAAACCAATTAAACGCTTAAAGATACAAATAATTTCAGACAAACAGCAAACTTTTAATAAGCAGGAAGCTTTTGGCGCCGGTTCATGACATCAAGCACTTAGATTACATGATGAACAAAGTAAGCAGGAACGGCACGGCTATGTTTATCACGATACCATAATACAAGACAGCGGGCAGAATATCACGGCCCTCAGCCTTGAGGATGATCGGGAGGCTGGTGTCGGTTACGGTTGCCCCACCCGAGGCAGTTGAAGCAAACCTGCCGAAAATACGGCCTATAGGCTTGGCTGCCAAGATCGTGAACAGCTCCCTCATCAGGTTTGTCAGAAGGCAGATCGAGCCGATTGTAGCTCCCCAGGCCTTGGTTGTCAGAATAGAAGACAGGGAGTAGTAACCCATTGCGGTATTGATAGTTGCACTTTGCTGCAAAGACAGGTCATACCCCAGAGCCCTTATTGTCATGAATGCCGCTACAGAGCCTATCCAAGTCCCGGCGAGAGCAACCAACGGAAGCCACAATACTCTGCGGGGCAGTTTCTTTACCAGAGCAAGGATGCTGTCCCCCATTCCTATGCTTATTCCTACAGACAACAGCATAGCATACAGCACCCAATCTGCATAAGACTCGAAATCAAGAGCGTAGAAAGTCTCCGGCAACACCCTTGTCAATGCCAGCACCAGCCCCAGCAAAAAGCATCCGAGTATGATTGCACTGTCCTTGAAACCGTTTGAGCTGCCTGACTGTTCAGAGTCAGAAGCTTTGCCGCATTTGTCTGAACAAGCACTATCCGTGGAATTGCGGCCGTGCCGGTCGATCACATACTTGGTGAAAAGCCAGGTCAGGACAATGCAGACTCCGGTTCCAAAAACGAAAAGAATCGCTGAGATTACTCCTGTTGACTTTATGGCACCTATGATTTCCTCGTTCAGCCCAACCCGTATGCCCATGACAAACAAAAGGATACATACAGTAGCCATTACAACGGCAGAAACCAGTTTGCCGCTTTGCCCCCTGAGGAAGAGGCCAATGATGAAACCAAACGCAAGCAGTCCTAGAGTAATCCACATAACTCCGCAAAGATATTAAATAAGGAATATCATTCAATGCCCATACCGCCCAATACAGTTATTTCCGGAAATATATTAACTTTACAAAAAATCAAATGCAATGAAACGTTTGCTGTCATTTCTGTTTATTGCTGCGGTTTTGGTCTCCCTGTATTCCTGCCGCAAGGATATTCTTTTCACAGAAGGTTCTTCAGTGGTGGACTATGCCTGCCACGGCCCTTTTGAAGGCAAGAACATAAAGGTTTTCTACCATATTCCAAGCGGTAATATAGCCTCAATGCCGGTGCTTTTCGTCATGCACGGAATGGACCGCAACGGAGACGAATACCGCGACCAATGGAAAGACCAGGCAGACAAATACGGATTCATAGTCTTGGTGCCTACCTTTTCAGAAGACCAGTTTCCTGACGATTTCTACCAGAGAGGCAACGTAACCTCGGAAGACGGAACCTACAATCCTGAGAACGAGAGAGTTTATACCCTTATAGATGAAGTGTTCGGATTTTTTAAAGCCCACAGCGCATCCAAAGCCGAGACTTTCAGCATCTACGGCCATTCAGCCGGAGGGCAGTTCGTGCACCGCTACCTTCTTTTCAGCCCTACCCCGCATCTGGACCGGGCCGTTGCCGCCAACGCCGGCTGGTACACCTATCCGTCCGACACGGTCTCATATCCTTATGGAGCGCAGGGCAGCGGGGCAGACATCAAGGCCTATTACGGCAAGAAGCTTATCATCCTTCTCGGCGATGCAGACACACTGAGGACATCATCGCTGAGGCAGACTCCGGAAACTGACGCCCAGGGCCTTACAAGGCTCGCCAGAGGCAACGCCTTCTTCAGCTTCTGCCACAAAGACGCCCAAGTGAAAGGCATTCCGTTCAACTGGAGGAAGGAATATGTAAAAGGAGTCGGCCACTCCAACACCAAGATGGCCCCGTCCGCCGCCACACTTTTGTTCAATGGTGCAACTTCTGATACTGAATAACTTATAAAGCGATAAAGATATGTACGGTCTGCTGATAATGCTCTTTCCGATTCCTTTAACATCAGGCTTCCTGTCATATTCTTTACCATCAATTAATTGACTTATATGAAAAAAACTATTCTTTCTTCTGTTTATTCGGCGGTTGTTTCTGCCGTGGTGATGGGATTGAGCCTGACTTCCGCTCAGGCGCAGGTTATCCCTTATTTACCTGAGGATGAACCCATAAAGGAAAGCTGCACCTCTATTGTGGTGGGCAGGCTGGCCTCTGATGACGGGTCTGTGATGACAGCCCACACGTGTGATGCCAACTACAGGACCTGGGTGACTATGGAGCCGAGGAAGGTTTTTGCAAACGGCCAGGACGAGATTCGCTGGGGCTTGCTGCACACCGAAGAGCCGTTTGACTTGAGGAATACGATTCTCAAAGGAAGCATTCCTGCACCTGAGGGAGAAACGTTCAAGTTTCTCAACGTGGCCTACCCTTGCATGAACGAGAAGCAGCTGGCTATGGGAGAGACAACCACGGACGGAAAGCGTGAACTGGTAAACAAGGACGGATTGTTCCAGATTGAGGAACTTGAGAGAATAGCCCTTCAGAGGTGCTCCACTGCACGTCAGGCAATTGCCCTGATGGGAAGCCTGGCAGAGGAGTACGGCTACGGAGACTGGGGTGAGTGCCTTACCGTTATCGACACGAAAGAAGCCTGGCTGTTCGAGATTTATGGCAGCGGAAAGAGCGGCAAGAAGCCAGGAGCACTGTGGGCTGCCCAGAGAATCCCTGACGACCACGTATGCATCAGCGCCAACATACCAAGAATAGAGGTGATTGACTTCAAGAATCCGGACAAGTTCATGTACGCTTCCGACCTGAAGGAAAGATGCAAGGAACTGGGGCTGTGGGACGGAAAGTCTCCTTTCAAATTCTGGCCGATGGTAAGTTCAGAAAAGAAGAACTTCAGTTACAGGGAGTTCTTTGTGCTGAGCACTCTGGCACCGGATCTGGGTCTCAAGTTCGAAGACGACGAGATGCCTTTCTCCGTAAAGCCGAAGGAGAAAGTGTCTGCCCAGAAGATGTTCGAGCTGTATCGCCAGACATACGATGGAACTGACCTTGACCAGGTCAAGGACCTTAAAGTAGAAGTTAAAAGAAGAGTCAGGGGAGAAGACGGGGGAATGAAGACTGTCACCGACACCACCGCCCCTATCAGCACGTTTATGACCAACGACACAAGGGAACTGCTGAACATGCTAAAACCAGGCTGCGCACCTAGAAGAAGGACGATAGCCGTTATCCAGTGCTCATATTCAGAGATAGTTAAGCTGAGAGGATGGCTTCCTGACGAAATTGGCGGAGTAGCATATTTCGCCTTCGACAACCCGGCCCAGACCCCTCGCGTTCCTATTTACGCGGGTCAGACAAAACTGCCTGCCGGATTTGACGTATGCGGCCAGCACCGCTACCGCAAAGACGCCGCAATCTGGAAGTTCAGGGAGACAAACCGTGTGGCTACCATCGGATGGGACAGAACCAAAGACCGCGTCAGAAAAGCCCTCGCCGACTACGACCAGATGCTGTTTGAAGACACCAAGGCACTTGAAGAGAAAGCTGCAAAGCTTATCAAGGAAGGCAAGAAGGAAGAGGCTGTGGAGCTTCTGAACAGTTACTGCAGCCGCCTGAGCGCATCCCAGCAGAGAACCTGGGAAGAGATGAGAGAAGAATTCTGGAGCATCTTTGCACGAAGCATGTAATTGGGAATGAGGAAGTTTGTCATATCATTCGCGATGTTGGCCCTACTTGGCCTTATGCCAAGTCTGGCTTCAGCCCAATGCACGTCTATTGTTGTCGGAAAGAAAGCCTCTGACGACGGATCGGTAATGACAGCCCATACCTGCGACTCCAACTTCAGGACCTGGCTCACGATGGAGCCCAGGAAGAAGTTTGTCCCGGGAAGCCGTGATGAAATACGCTGGGGGCTGATGCATACGGAAGAACCTTACGATACAAGAGATGTTGAAGTCAAGGGCAGCATCCCAGCCCCGGAGCAAGAAACTTTCCGTTACATGAATGTGGCTTACCCTTGCATGAACGAAAAGCAGCTTGCCATAGGAGAAACCACCACTGAAGGCCGGCAGGACCTTCGGCGGGGCGATGCCTTGTTCCTTATAGAAGAGCTTGAGAGAGTGGCTCTTCAGCGATGCTCTACAGCCAGAGACGCCATCCGCCTGATGGGAAGTCTTGCAGAAGAATATGGTTTTGCTGACAATGGCGAATGTCTCACGGTGATAGACAAGAACGAAGCCTGGTTCTTTGAGATATACGGCAGCGGAAAAAGCGGCAAAAAGCCTGGAGCTCTTTGGGTTGCACAGAGAATTCCGGACGATCACGTGGGGATAAGCGCAAATGTTCCCAGAATTGGAATTGTTGATTTCTCCGACCACGAAAACTTCATGTACGGTTCAGACCTGAGGGAAAGATGCAAGGAACTCGGCCTTTGGGACGGACAGTCTCCTTTCAAGTTCTACAAGATGGTGTCTGAAGAGGGAGAAAACGGCAAGAACTTCTCCCATAGGGAAGTATATGTATTCAACCTTCTCTCCCCTGGTCTTGGTCTGAGCATGAAGGACGAGGAGATTCCTTTCACTGTCAAGCCGGAGAAGAAAGTAAGCGCAAGACAGATGTTCGAAATCTACCGCTCCACCTACGAAGGAAGCGAGTTTGACATGCTCAAGAACCTCAACACTGAGGTAAAGCGCTGGGTCAGGAACGAAAAGGGAGAACTGGTAACGGTCTCCGATACTACTTGCCCCGTAAGCCCGTACATGACAAACGCGATGCGCTCTCTTTTGAACACCCTTAAGCCCGGTACCGTTTCCTGGGCCTATACCATATCTGTCATCCAGTGTTCATATTCAGAAATAATCAAACTCCGCAGCTGGCTGCCGGACGAGGTCGGAGGGGTGGCCTATTTTGCTTTCGATATCCCGGCACTTACTCCAAGAGTACCGATTTACGCCGGACAGACCAAGCTCCCGGCCGGATTTGGCGTATGCGGCCAGAAACGCTACCGCCAGGATGCCGCCATCTGGAAGTTCAGGGAAACCAACCGACTGGCCGCCTTCGGGTGGAACAGGACTGCCGGAAGGATCAGGCAGGCCCTGAGAGAATATGACGACATGATTTTTGACGATGCTCCAGCTCTGGAAGCAAAAGCGGCAAAACTCATAGAAGAAGGACGCAGAGATGAAGCCGTGGAACTTCTGGACAGCTACTGCAGCCGGCTGAGCGCCTCAGAGCAGAAAACCTGGGAAGAGCTCAAGGCGGAATTCTGGAGCCTCTTTGCCAGAAGCTTGTAACATCAAGCAGGAATCTGTTGATATTATTCTGAAAAATATTTCGTAACAGATTGTAAGTATTTCGCAAGAAGTTTATACCTTTGAGTCCCGAGAAAAACCTCTTGATGATGCAATCCGATAATAAAATAAAACTTGTTTTAGAGAATGGCCTTGAGTTTCAAGGCTATTCTTTTGGGTATCAGAAGAGTACAGACGGAGAAATTGTTTTCAACACCGCAATGGTCGGTTACCCGGAAAGCCTTACCGACCCTTCTTACTCCGGACAGATCCTGTGCATAACCTACCCTATCATAGGCAATTATGGAGTTCCGGAGGATCAGCTGGACTCCTACGGTATCTCCAAAGTCTTCGAGTCCGGAAAAATCCATGTGAGAGGGCTGGTCATTTCCTGCTATTCAAAAAACTACAGCCATTGGGATTCCGCCAAAAGTCTGGACAAATGGCTAAAAGAGAATAAGATACCTGGCATCTACGGGGTAGATACGCGTCATCTCACCCAGGTCCTGAGAGAAAACGGTTCCATGCTGGGCAAGATTGTTCCCCTGTCAGGAGGCAACAAAGGCAAAATAGCCGATCCGAACCTCGAGAACCAGGTAGATATCGTCTCTTGCAAGAAACCATCTGTATATGGCAAAGGTTCCAAAAGAGTTGTCCTGGTAGATTGCGGAGTAAAGAACAATATCCTCAGATGCCTGATAAACAGGAATGTTGAGGTTGTAAGAGTTCCGTGGAACTACGATTTCAACAAGATTGCCTGGGACGGACTTTTCATATCCAACGGCCCTGGAAATCCGCAGTTGTGCACGGAAGCAGTCGAAAACCTGAAGGTTGCAATGAAAGGCGACAAGCCTATCTTCGGGATTTGCATGGGAAACCAGCTGATGGCAAGAGCGGCAGGAGCAAAGACTTACAAACTGAAATACGGACACCGCAGCCATAACCAGCCTGTCAGGCTTTCAGGTACAGACAAATGTTTCATAACAAGCCAGAATCACGGTTTCGCCGTTGACGACTCAACATTAGGCAAGGATTGGGAACCTTTGTTCGTCAATATGAATGACGGCACCAACGAAGGCATCAGGCACAAGAAGAAACCGTTTTTCTCCGCCCAGTTCCACCCGGAGGCCACAAGTGGCCCTACCGATACCGAGTTTTTGTTTGACCAGTTTATAAATCTCTTATAGATGAAGCATCTCAAATCCATCAAGAAAGTCCTCATCCTTGGCTCCGGAGCCTTGAAAATCGGTGAGGCGGGAGAATTCGACTATTCTGGTTCCCAGGCACTCAAAGCAATGAAGGAAGAGCACATCAAGACTGTGCTGATTAATCCGAACATTGCCACAGTCCAGACATCTGAAGGCATCGCCGACAAGATTTATTTCCTTCCTGTAACCCCATATTTCGTTGAAAGGGTAATTGAAAAAGAAAAACCGCAAGGCATCTTGCTTTCCTTTGGAGGGCAGACCGCCCTCAACTGCGGAGTTGAGCTCTACAGGAGCGGAGTTCTGGAAAAGTACAAGGTCCAGGTACTGGGCACCCCAGTCCAGGCAATAATGGACACCGAAGACAGGGAACTGTTTGTCAGGAAACTGGACGAAATCAATGTCAAAACCATAAAGAGCCATGCCGTAGAAAGCATAGAAGACGCTCTCAAGGCCGCCAAAGAACTGGGCTACCCCGTGATAGTCCGTGCCGCCTACGCACTTGGAGGGCTCGGAAGCGGATTCTGCAACAACGACTCCGAGCTGAAGAAACTTACCGCCAAAGCTTTCACGTTCTCGCCCCAGGTACTGGTGGAGAAATCTCTGAAAGGATGGAAAGAAATTGAATATGAAGTAGTTCGGGACAGATTTGACAACTGCATCACCGTGTGCAACATGGAAAACTTCGACCCGCTTGGAATACATACCGGTGAAAGCATTGTGGTAGCCCCTTCACAGACTCTGACAAACCGCGAGTATTTCCTCCTCAGGGAACTTTCCATAAAGATAGTCAGACATATAGGAATAGTTGGAGAATGCAATGTCCAGTACGCCTTCGACCCGTCCAGTGAAGATTACAGGGTCATAGAGGTAAACGCAAGGCTAAGCCGTTCTTCAGCCCTGGCTTCCAAGGCAACAGGATACCCGCTGGCCTTCGTGGCCGCAAAACTGGGGCTTGGATACGGTTTGTTTGACTTAAGCAACTCTGTGACAAAAAACACGCCGGCTTTCTTTGAGCCTGCCCTGGATTACATTGTCTGCAAGATCCCTCGCTGGGACCTTTCCAAATTCTATGGCGTCAGTCACCTGATAGGCAGCAGCATGAAGAGCGTGGGAGAAGTCATGGCCATAGGCAGAAGCTTTGAAGAGGTAATCCAGAAAGGTCTCAGGATGATCGGAAGAGGAGCGCACGGCTTCGTGGGCAACAGGGAGATGAAGGTGGAGGATATAGAAAAAGAGCTCAAGGAACCTACAGACAGCCGCATCTTTGTAATAGCCAAGGCTTTTGAGCAAGGCTACACGGTGGACAAGGTCCACGAGGCCACAAAGATCGACAAATGGTTCCTGGAGAAACTCTACAACATCTACGTTACCGGGAAGGAGCTTTTAAAGTTCAAGGATCTCAGGGAGATTGACCGAGACACGATGCTCATGGCCAAGCAGAACGGTTTTTCCGATTTCCAGATCGGCAGACTCGTCTTCAAGAAGAAAAAGGATCCGGACACCTTTGCCGTAAGCGTAAGAGAATACAGGAAATCACTGGGAGTCCTTCCGGTTGTAAAGCAGATAGACACTCTCGCAGCGGAGTTCCCTGCCAAAACCAACTATCTCTATCTGACATATCACGGGACATCCCACGACATATCCTACGAGAAAGACCACAAGTCAATCATAGTAATGGGAAGCGGCGCTTACCGCATAGGAAGCTCCGTGGAATTTGACTGGTGCAGCGTCAACTGCCTCAACACCATCAGGAAATCAGGATGGAGGGGCGTGATGATAAACTACAATCCGGAGACTGTTTCCACTGACTACGACATGTGCGACCGCCTCTATTTTGACGAGCTCACCTATGAGAGAGTGATGGACATCTATGACCTTGAGTCTCCTCACGGAGTTGTCGTAAGTGTTGGGGGCCAGATCCCTAACAACCTGGCTATGAGGCTCAACGATGCTAACGTACGTATTCTTGGCACATCTGCACAATCTATAGACAACGCTGAAGATAGGCACAAGTTCTCAGCGATGCTGGACCGTCTTGGAATCAACCAGCCGCGCTGGAGCGAACTTACCACCCTTGATGACATACACAGCTTTGTTGAAAAGGTCGGTTTCCCGGTTCTGGTCAGACCATCATACGTTCTCAGCGGAGCTGCAATGAATGTCTGCTCCAACAACCATGAACTCAAACAGTTCCTGCGCCTGGCCGCCGAGGTTTCCAAAAAGCATCCTGTAGTGGTCAGCGAATTCATCCAGCATGCCAAGGAAATCGAGTTTGACGCCGTGGCAAAGGACGGGGAGATAGTAGCTTACGCCATCAGCGAGCATATCGAGTTCGCCGGTGTCCACTCCGGAGACGCCACCATCCAGTTCCCTCCTCAGAAGCTCTATGTAGAAACTGTCCGCAGGCTAAAGAAAATTTCCAGGAAGATAGCAAAGGAACTCAACATAAGCGGCCCTTTCAACATACAGTTTATGGCAAAGAACAATGACATTCTGGTCATAGAATGTAACCTCAGGGCATCAAGAAGTTTTCCTTTTGTATCTAAAGTACTGAAGATAAACCTTATAGAGCTGGCTACAAAAATAATCACCGGAGAAAAGTTCAAGGTTCCTGACAAAAGCGCCTTCGATCTGGACTATGTCGGAATCAAAGCCTCGCAGTTCTCATTCTCCAGACTGCTCAAAGCTGATCCTGTCCTGGGAGTGGACATGTCATCTACCGGAGAAGTCGGCTGCATCGGTGACGACACTTCGGAGGCTGTCCTGAAATCAATGCTTTCTGTAGGCTACACGATTCCGGAAAAAGGAATACTTCTTTCTACCGGAGACGGAAAACAGAAGGCTGAAATGCTGGAGGCCTGCCAGACGCTTCATCGCAGAGGATACAAGCTTTACGCCACGGGAGGAACTTATAGATACCTGAAAGACAATAAGATTCAAGTTACTGAAGTATTCTGGCCAAGTGAAAAAGGAAAGACTCCCCAAGCCATAGACCTTATCCAGAACAAGACCGTAGATATGGTAGTGAACATACCAAAGAACCTGTCCAAGACAGAACTTGACAACGGATACAAGATAAGGCGGGCCGCTGTGGACTTCAACATCCCGCTTCTGACCAACACCCGTCTTGCCAGCGCTTTCATCAGCGCATTCTGTACAATTGACCCTGACGATATACAAATCAAAAGCTGGGATGAATACTAAACCAGAGTATTTGCTAAATTTGGAGTCTTAAAACAAAAGTATTATGACTGTTCCGATTCTCCTTATCATAGCTGCCCTCATACTTGTTGCAGGAGGAGCACATTTTCTTGTTGAAGGTTCTTCAAGGATAGCCTCCAAGTTCGGCATTTCCGACATGGTCATCGGCATGACCATCGTTGCCATAGGAACATCCATGCCAGAACTTGTCACCAGCATCCTAGGTGCTTTGAAAGGGAGTGCCGGTATTGCTGTAGGAAACGTGGTCGGTTCCAATATCTGCAACATTCTCCTGATTGTGGGATTAAGCGCCCTGATCTATCCGCTGTCAGTATCAAAGGAGAACATAAACAGAGATATGCAGTTTGTGCTCCTTTCCACTATAGTGTTGTTGGTAATAGCTTTCGACTCACAGATAGACAGCCTTACCATTGACGACAACATGGCATCAAACTTCATATCCAGGAGCGACGGAATCATACTGATACTTTTCTTCATAATCTTCATGTTCTACTCAGTCATAAGTGCCAAGAGAAAAGAAGGGAACGAAAACCGGGCAAATACTGAAAGTTCAGAAGAACCGAAGAAGAAAGTCAACATCCCCCTTGCCCTTCTTATGGTAGCAGGAGGTCTTGGAGCTCTGATCTGGGGAGGTCAGCTGCTGGTTGACAACGCCATAATAGTTGCAAAGCACTATGGGGTAAGTGATGTTGTCATAGGTTCAACGATAGTGGCAATCGGAACCAGCCTCCCTGAACTGGCAGCCAGTGTTGTCGCTGCCATCAGAAAGAAAGTTGGAATGGCGTTGGGCAATATTGTCGGAAGCAACATCTTCAACGTTTTCC
Organism: uncultured Bacteroidales bacterium; assembly: GCA_900316795.1. Taxonomy (GTDB): domain Bacteria; phylum Bacteroidota; class Bacteroidia; order Bacteroidales; family UBA932; genus Egerieousia. The sequence continues at coordinate 87,080 of ONEF01000002.1, forward strand.
TAATACTTGGAGGCAGTGCGGTGATAACTCCTCTCCAACTCGAGAGTATAAACCATATCCATTTCGTATTCCTTCTCCTTGCTACCCTGCTGCTGCTTCTGGCTGCCAGAACCAGCATGAAGATCCGCAGGATAGAAGGATTCCTCCTGCTTGCTTTCTACGCTCTCTACATCACTGTAAACCTTTCTGTGAAATAGTTTCCTGAGTTAGGTTTTAAATGTTATATTTGCAATCGTTTTATGAAAGTAAATCGTTTTACTATAATACGGGATATTATATGATAATCAACAAACAGGTAGGAATGTTCCTGAACCTTGTCCACAACCGGTTCAAGCAATATGTCACTGCCATTTTCGAAGAACAGGGCTTCAATATAACCCCTGAGCAGTTCCTTGTCATGGACGCTTTGTGGGACGAGGGAGTGCTGACGCAACAGCAGATAGCCAATTACATGCTCAAAGACAAGAACTCGGTCGTCAAACTTGTTGACGGGCTGGAAGAGAGGAAACTGGTCAAGCGGGCGAGCAATCCAAAGGACAGGCGGCAGAATCTGATCGAGGTGACAGAATATGCCATTGCCGTCAAAGACAAGATAACGGAACTGGCCATGGAAGCCGTTGACCACATCATCAGCGGTATATCCAAAAGAGATCTACAGACTTTCATCAACGTGCTCAGCAAGATGGCAGAGAACATGAACAACGACATTGACCTGCTGGCGCTTGCGGCCAAATACCCCACAAAGAAACAATAGCTATGGGAAAACTGTATGACAGGCTGATGCAGGACTACAGGCTTAAGGAAGGTCTCAACGCCTGCATAAACTGCGGCACTTGCACGGCGATCTGCCCTGCCGCGGAGTTCTACCGCTACGATCCCAGAAGGATCGTGGACATAGTCCAGCATCAGGATGACTCCCAGATAGAAGAACTCCTCAAAAGCGATACCATTTGGTACTGCGGAGAATGTCTCAGTTGCGTGACCAGATGCCCCCGCAACAACAAGGCCGGCCTTATTATAATGGCGCTCAGAAGTTTGTCCATCCAGACAGGCTTCTTCATGGAATCTGAAAAAGGCAGACAGATGTACCTCTTGTGCAAAGACCTCAACAGCAACATTCTCAACTATGGTTATTGTGTTTATCCAAGGACATTCAAATATGACGGGCACATGGAGGCCGGACTTGTCTGGGAATGGGTGGAGAAAAACATGGACGACGTTTATGACAGACTTGGTGCCAATCTCGACAAAGAAGGCCCGGGGGCAGTCAGAAAGATTCCGCAAAAAGACCTGGATGAACTTAAAAGGATCTACGATGTGACCGGAGCTACAGAAATGCTTGAAAATGTCAAGAGAGCCGGACTGGAAAAAGCCAGGGAACTTGGACTTACCGAAGAGGAGTACTGCCAGAAGTTGTATTCTGAGTGCAGCCCCAAACATTTCAACCATTAGGATATGATTTACGAAGGAAAAAAGAAAATCTGGGCAGATTACCAGAAAGAAATACCGGAAGACCACTACTTCTATGTAAGAAGCTGCATCAGGCAGTCTTTCTTCCCTGCTTCCGAAGCCACCTTCCTGGATATAACAAGGAATAAACTTGGCAAGGATATCTTTGAAACTGAGCATCATACTACTTGCGGAGGTATAGCCTACCATTCAGACACCATACCTCAGGAAACCGTTATGACCATCATAGCCAGGCAGTTTGCCCTTATGAAGAAATACGGGTACGAGAATTATGTCTGCTCCTGCATCACATCATTCGGCCTGTATTGCGAGACTCTGGAGACCTGGAGGGAATATCCTGAGCTCCAGCAGAAAATCGCCGAGAATCTCTGGAAAAGCTGCAAACTGGAATTTGCCAAGCCTAAATTCCTGGTACACGCCAGCGACCTCATCTTCAAATACAGGATGCAGATAGCATCCAAGAGCAAGTTCAAGCTTGTCAACAAGAATACCGGAGAACCTCTGAGGGTGGTTGAACACATTGGCTGCCATTATTCAAAGATGTTCCCTTCCAAGGGAGTCGGAGGAGCCGAGTATCCTTATGTGCTTGTAGGTATGGTCGAAGCCTGGGGGGGCCAGATCATTGACTATCCGGAAAGAAGGCATTGCTGCGGATTCGGGTTCCGCCAATATCTCATCAAGGGTAACAGAGGATATTCAGTCTCCAACACCCACAAGAAGTTCGAAAGCATGGAACCTTTCAAACCCGACATGATAATCACCAACTGCCCGGGTTGCCCGTACTTCCTCGACAGGTGGCAGTATGTCATCGCTGAGACTCAAGGGAAGACATACGGTGAAAACGGTCATGGGATTCCTGTGTTCACATACGAGGAAGTGGCTGGTCTGGTGATGGGATATGACCCTTGGGACCTTGGACTACAGACGCATCAAGTTAGCGTTGAGCCGCTGCTGGACAAAATCGGAATACCTTATGACCCGGCAAAGAAATATCTGGGAAGGAATGGCAAATATCTTGGGGAGCCCCAAAAACCTCATTGTCTAAAATAAGCCTTATGAAGAAAAATATACTGATAATCGGAGGCGGGCCGGCCGGTATGGAGGCAGCAGCCAATCTGGACAGACTTGGTTACAATGTAATCCTCATAGAAAAAGACAAACAGTTGGGAGGTCACCTGGCCAAGTGGGACAGACTGTTCCCGGACGGAGTTTCCGCAAAAAAAACTTTGGACGCCCTCACTGCAGAGCTTTCCGGCGTCAAATGTTTTACTGAGACCAATATCCAGTCTATCAATGTGCTGGACAAGTCTTACAACGCTATCCTTTCCAACGGGATAACCGTATTGGCTGACGCGGTCCTGATGGCCTCTGGATTTGACCTTTTCAAAGCCGAAAAGAAAGAAGAATACGGATACGGAATATATGATGGGGTAATGACAAATGCAGACCTTGAAAAAGCCTTCCGTGAAAAGACTCTCCCATCCAAGGCACCAAAGGCCATAGGGTTTGTCCATTGCGTTGGCTCCCGTGACGAGAAGGCCGGAAATCCTGCATGTTCCAAAGTCTGCTGCGCCACAGCTGTAAAACAAGCATGTGAAATCAAGGAGGTTTATCCAGATGCGGATGTTTACTGTTTCTATATGGACCTCAGGATGTTCGGACGCCACTATGAAGACCTGTATCTGAAAGCCCAGAAAGAATATGGAATCAGGTTCATTCGCGGAAGGGTTTCCGAAGTAGCTGAAACTATGGACAACAGGCTTTTGGTCAAGGCAGAAGATACATTGTCCAGCAAGCCGCTGAAAGTAACCTTGGATATGCTGGTGCTGATGGCAGGAATGAGACCGTCAGAAGCCGGAAGAAGTGTAGGCCGCCAGCTTAACCTCACAACAGAGGATGACGGATTCTTCTCATCCTCCGACAATATGCTGGCAATACAGAAGAGCAAGCTTCCAGGGTTCTTCTACGCAGGAGCCTGCACCGGAGCCAAAACCCTTCCGGATACGCTGCACGAAGCCCGCAGCGCAGCCCTGGAAATTGACAGGTACGTCAAAGATAATTTCAAGGAGCAATGATAGATTTCGGTTTTACAGTAAGTCCAAGTTCCAGAATAAATCTGGACGAAGTTGACAAGAAATCTTTCGTAGCCTTGTCAAAGATTGAGCCTGACGTTGTCAAATGCATGGCTTGCGGAAGCTGCTCCGCCAGTTGCACTGTATCACAGTTCCAGCCGACCAGTGTCAGGAAAGCCATACTTTCCCTTCAGAACGGGCAAATCAGCCAGGCTATGGATTTTCTCAAACACTGCATGTTGTGCGGCAAATGCACAATGGTCTGCCCAAGAGGCATTAACACAAGGCACCTTATCATCTCAATCCAAAAAATCTACGGAAAATGACCAACATTCTGTCCGTCACACTGCAAGCAGTAACACCTGAAGGTATAATAGACAGGTATCCAAATAGTTACAATCATTTCGTATTGCCGTTTGTCATTGGTATATCCTTTATACTGGTGTACTTGCTGATTGGTCTGGTCCGGGTACTCTATCACCTGAGCGGTGAAGACAGGATCAAACTCCTGAAGTCTCTCTTCAACCCGAAGACAGCTCTGAAAAACCTCAAGGACATTTTCTGCGACTGCCTCCTTCACACAAAGATATGGAAGAGAAAACCACTTTTGGGCTATATGCACTCGGCGATTGCTTTCGGATGGTTCATGCTGATAGTGCTAGGTCATCTGGAAGTTTACATCTTTGCTCCAAGACACCTTGAAGGAATATCTGAAGGCTCCCTTTACTACCCTATTTTCTACAGGTTCTTTATCTGGATAAACCCGGCACACGAAACCTTGAGAGGAACGGTGTTCTTCTTCCTGATGGACTTCTTTCTTCTGTATGTGCTGAGCGGCATAGCTCTGGCCATGTTCAAGAGAGTAAGGTCCATAGCCCTGGGAATGAGGCATACAACCAAACCGTCACTGGCAGACAGGGTTGCCCTTTACTCTCTTTGGGCAATTTTTCCTCTGAGGCTTTTAGCAGAAGGCTTTACAGCAGACCTCAGCGGAGGAAGTTTTCTGACCAAGCCTGTAAACTGGTTGTTCAAGGCATTCTTCGGCAATGAACTTAATTTCATGCCTACATGGTGGGCCTATTCCATTTGCCTTGGCTTGTTCTTCCTTGCCATGCCTTTTTCCAGGTATATGCACATACTTACTGAACCGGTCCTGATATTGTTCCGCAACGCCGGCCTCAAAGTCAGAAAACCCCGCAAAGGTTTTGCGGAAGCTGAAATATACGCCTGCTCCAGTTGCGGCCTGTGCATAGACGCTTGTCCGATGAACACCCAAAAGAAGAACCTCAAATACTCTTCTGTCTATTTCATAAGATTTCTGAGAAGGCACAACAACAAGAAAATCAATGAAATCGCTGAGAAATGCCTGATGTGCGGCAAATGCGCGGCCTTATGCCCTGTCGGCGTTAATTCCCCGGACATAAGGAGAGTCCAGAGAGAAACCATCAACAATTCCGTAGGTTACGATTACTCTTACTTGAAAGATTACTCTGACAAAGCCGCTGCCGAGCTTTCAGACAAGCCTCGTAAATCAGGGAAGGTCCTTTATTTTGCCGGCTGCATGACTCATCTTACCCCAATGATAATCAAGTCTGTGGAGAAAGTGCTGAAGGCTGCCGATGTGGAGTTCGAGTTCATGGACAAAGACAGCGGGATATGCTGCGGCCGCCCTCTGATGCTGGCCGGAAAGACAGAAGCCGCAAGGAAAACCATCGAGGCAAACAAGAAGATCATTGAACAGTCCGGGTGCAGCATCCTTCTGCTCTCCTGCCCTATCTGCCTGAAAGTTTTCAAAGAGGAATACAACCTAGAAAATATCGAGATACTGCATTATACACAATATATAGACAGGCTCGCCAAAGAAGGGAAACTCATTCTGGAAAAGAAAGAGGGCTCTTTGGTCTATCACGATCCTTGTGAACTCGGAAGAGGTTGCGGAATCTATGATGAACCAAGAAATGTACTCTCCGGCATCGGAGAACTTAAAAAGGCACAAAAGGAAAGAGATGAGAGCATCTGCTGCGGATACAGCCTTGGCAGTCTGACCCTGGATGAAAAGGACCGCTCCAAGATTGCAGAAAGCTCTGTGGCCAACCTCATGGCAAACGCACCTGACAAGATAATTACCGCGTGCCCGATGTGCTACAAGGCAATAAGAAGCAAGGCCGATGTGCCTGTCCTGGATTTCGCCGAGATAATATCTTCCAGCATATCCGGACTCAAGCAGAATTCTTGAATTGATGACAATGAATAAAAACTATAAGAAAATGGAAATCCAACCGACAAGCTACCATTTGCAAAGCTGCCTGAGCAAAAGGCAATTTGAGGACACAGGATGGCTTATGGCTGATCCTGAGGACAAAGCACCTTCCCTCATAAGGGCTGTCTATGAAAAGAAACAGATTGAATTCAAAGACAAGTCATACGGAATCTACCGGTTTGCAGACTGGCTTCCAATAAGCCGAATGCTGAAAGGTTCTTCAGCTCCCGTCACCTACAAGAGCAAAGCGCTGGCTGAGAAACTCGGACTGAGCAATCTCTATATAACATACAGTGGCTACTGGCCGGAGAAAGGTGTGACGATGAACACATGCTCATTCAAGGAAACGGAAGCCTATTCAGTGTGCGGAAGACTTAAAGACACGGGCAGGATTCTTGTTGTAGCATCTGCCGGAAACACTGCAAGGGCTTTTGCCAGAGTTTGTTCAGACAACAACATCCCGTTGGTGATCGCCATACCTGAAGACAATCTGAACGCATTGTGGTTCAAGGAGAAACTCAACAGCTGCGTTAAAGTTCTTTGTTCTCCTAAAGGAAGCGACTACTTTGACGCCATTGCCCTTGCTGCCAAACTCAACGCCTCGCCATTGTTCCTTGAAGAAGGCGGTGCCAAGAATGTAGCCAGAAGAGACGGCATGGGAACTACCGTCCTTTCCGCTGCTGAAGCAATAGGCAGAATTCCTGACGCATATTTCCAGGCTGTAGGAAGCGGCACAGGCACAATTGCGGCTTACGAGGCAAACCTGAGGCTTATTGAAGACGGAAGGTTCGGAAACAACATCATGAAACTGATTCCTTCACAGAACGTACCTTTCACCCCGATGTATGATGCATGGAAGGCAGACAGCCGCAGCCTTCTTCCAATGGACGAAAACGAGGGCAGAATCAAGGCTCTGCAAATAAAAGCCCCTGTACTCAGTAACCGCAAGCCGCCTTATTCCATAGCCGGCGGCCTGTATGATGTGCTCAAGGCATCAAACGGCAGTTTCCAGAAAGTGACAAACGGAGAACTTACAGAAGCTTGTGACATGTTTGAGGAACTCGAGGGAGCGGATATTTACTCCGCAGCAGGAGTGGCACTTGTCAGCCTCATCAAAGCCCTCAAGGAAGGCCACGTTGCACCCGACGATACCATAATGCTGAACATCACCGGAGGCGGTGAAAAACGATTCAAGAAAGAGTTTGACTATATAAACGCCAAGGCAGACCTTGTCATGAGCCCGGAATGCAGCCCTATGGAATTGATAGAAAAGGTTACTGCCTTGTTCTAGACCTTTGACTGATGTGATGACAAACAGAAAACTCCCGTCCAAGGCGGGAGTTTTCGTTTTTCATTTCATACAAAACCTTATTTCTTGTTGGTTGTGGAATTGCTGGATTTCTTCTCCATTGTCTTGGAAGAAGCCTTGCCTTTGTCATTCTTGCTCTCAGTCTTCTTGTCTGACTTCTTGTCGGATTTTTTGTTTGATTTGTCCATTTCCTTCTTGGAATCTTTTCCAGACTTGGTCTTTTCTTGCTTCTGAGGCTCAGATACTGAAGATGTTGAAGCAAGTGCATAAGTTCCGCTCATAAGGAAAGCGCATACGCAAAAAATTGCAATAAACTTTTTCATAATTTGAATTGATTTAAGTTAGTAATTAAGCTTAACGAATGTAAATATAGCAATAATTGCACCAAGTCCACAAAATCATTCCAACAATTCACAAAAAAAAAAGGAGCAGAACTAAAATCTGCCCCTTTCAGAGTTTTGCCCAACAGCAATTATTTCTTAACTGCGTCAGCTGCACCCTTAACTGCATCTGCTGCATTCTTTACAGCCTCAGCAGTTCCCTTAGCCTCGTTAGCTGCGTTCTCAACCTTCTCAGCAGCCTTCTCAACCTCGTTCTTTGCTTCCTCAGTTGCCTCAGCAGCAGCCTCAGTAGCCTCTCCAGTTGCCTCAACAGCAGCCTCAGCGTTAGCGTTAACTTCCTCTACAACCTCAGTAGCGGCCTCAGTAGCCTCAGCGGCTGCCTCATTGGTCTTGTTGTTGTTGCAAGCTACAAATGCAAGAGCTGCAACTGCGATGAAAAATACTTTCTTCATGATCGTAAAATCTTAATATTAATAATAAAATGCTTTATTTTCTACAATTTTTGCCTTTCGGCAGTACAAAAGTAAAACGATAATCGGACCTGTGTATCCAATCACGGTCCGATTATAAACTTTGTAACAAAAATTTAGCAGGATCAGGCTCAGCTGCAGCTCATTTGCTCTCAGCCTTTCCAAAGGCATCCTTGATCTTGCCTTTGACCTTCTGCTTCTTTTCCTTGAGCTTCTCCTTTCCTTCCGCGATTTTCTCCCGCTCCCGGTTTTTAATAACCTCTTTCTCATCCTTTACCATTTCCTTCACACCGAATTTCTGGCCAGCCTGCGCCGCTTTGATTTTGTGGTATGCCACATCGCCGAGAACAGTCTGCATCATTCCGTCCAGAAGTGCAGACACCATATAACCGCCAAAATTCTTCATAGGGTTCCTGACAACAATGACATTACATGAGAACGGATCCTTCTGGTTCTTGCGCGGATTGCTCTTATGAGTTGCCAGTGAAGAGAATGTGTTAACCAAAGAGGCTTTGTCAGCGAGTTTCTGCTGAGGCACCTTGGATTTGTCCAGATGGACCTCAAGACCGGTGTATTGCATGCAGAAAGGTCCGCTGATAGAATGACGGTCACCCCTGACATCAGCATGCAGACTCGTTATATCGGCCTCTACAGATGCTCCGAAGAGAGGATTGAGAAGGCTTTCAAAATCATGCCCTTTGAGATTTGAAATTTTAGCCTCAGCTCTGAAAGAACACTTGGAGTCGTTTACCAGGGTCATCTTTATGAATCCCCGCCCCCTGCCTAAAGAAGGCCAAAGGCGAGCTGTAACAGCACTACCTTCCTCATTTGAAATGTTCTCCGCCTCAACTTTGATGTTCCTTAAAGGAAGAACCCCTATTCCCCCTTCTTTCAGGAGCACCTCCATATCCAGCACCGGTAAAGTCATGGCAAGATAACCTATGTGAAAAGGAGATTTGGCAGACATAAGCCCCTCCTGAGGCATCTTGAAAGGTTTTTTCGGCAGATACCTGTTGTCGCGGAAAAGCTTCAGCCGCTCCCCTTCTACAAAAACACTGTCTATTTCTATCTTCTTGGACAAAGCAAGGCGGAACAGGTTGACTGAAGAGGTATGAAGTTCCTTAAACTTGATATCAGACCAGCTTGAAGGTACCTTGCCTTTTCTTGAAGCAAGGTGTTTTTTCCCTACAGTATTACGGCTGTGAAAATTCTTTATGAAAACACCGCCTGAATTTTCAGAAGCAAGACTGTCCACAGACAAAGCGTACAGACCGCTTGCGGAAGTAAATTCTATATCAGCCAGACGGATCGAGTATAAGGAATCGCTATAGGAAAAACTCCCGTTTTCAGTATTGTAACCGAGAGCAAAGGCACAAAGCTCTGTCACCATGAGCTTGGCTCTCAAACTGTCACCCGGCCTGCGGAAAGAGAAACCGCCTCCGTCCAGAACTACTTTTTTTACCCCTATTGAGTCCAGATACTTTTTTATTCCAGTTTTTTTGCTTACTCCAATAGACTCATTACCAGAAGAAACAGTATCTTTTGGAGCTTTCTTTGAAGCTGTTGCAGAAAGTGACACATCCTTGAGGATTATGTAATCCAGCAGGAGCTGCCTGCTCTTCCACACCTGACGAGGTTTGATATTGCCCACCTCAATCCTTCTGGCTGTAGCTTTCAGGCTGTCCTTTGAGAAAACAACTCCACTGAGGCTTATAGTACCCTTGGCAAGGTTCAGGTCAAGACTTGAATATCTAAGGTCAAAAGAATCAGAACGGCTCACAAACTCCTTGAGCTTGCTGTCTGCTATCCGGGTCAGGATCCTGTCAGCATGGCCCCACAAGTAAACCAGGGACAGAACTGATCCTGCTGCTACAAAAGCCAGAACTTTAAGGAATCTGCGCAAAAAACGGCTTCTTTTTTTCATCGGCATATCGGTTCTTGTTTCAAATATACAACTAAAAAAACAAAACGCCCAAACAACTTGCTTTTTATGTATATTGTAATCATATCAATAATTTACGTACATTTGAAGCATGAGACTCATTATAGCTGTTATTTGCTTTATATCGATGTTATCTGGAAGAGACAATCAACGCGTGAAGGATTTGAATACCCTTCCGAAAGAAGTTAAACAGGTAATCCTTGTACAGGACCACAGGTTGAGCCTGTGGAACAGGACTGCTGAAAGCTGGGACATGGCCTTTGAGGTGCCTTGCCATTACGGCAAGAACGGACTCAACGCAGACCGCCACGATGGAGACGGAACCACCCCTATCGGGCTTTTCAAGGTTACCCTTGTTTTTGGAAACGCACCGGACCCTGGCTCAGCGATGCCTTACAGGCGGATAACCCCTACTTCCTGGTGGTCAGGAGAAAAGGAAGACTACAACACCTGGGTTGAAGTGGAGCCCGGTACTCGCGATATGAGCAGGAGCGAACATCTCTACCGCTTCAAGATTTCCTACAAATATGCGATGGCCATAGACTTCAACACCAATCCTCAAGTCTGGGGCAAAGGTTTTGCAATCTTCATCCACTGCGATTACCTTGACGATGTTACCACCGCGGGATGCGTAGCCCTGGAGGAGCAGTACATGCTCCGCCTTGTCAAAGAGTGCAAGGAAGGAACTTATCTATGGGTCAGAGAATAAGCTAACGGATGATGTTTGTTGCCGGCTCTGCAGGAGCAAACAACCAGAGCCAGGACCAGGGCCGACAAGTGCGTTTTAAGGACACACACTGACATAACCGGCTATTATCTATGCGTCGGCAAATATCTTTCCGTCGTCCAGGGTTATCTTAAGCTTGGCATACTCGCTGTGGAAATCATTCTGCAGGCGGTCCAGGTACCTGGCACTCTCCCACTTGCACATTGGAAGGTCGTGAAGCAGATAGTTGCCGCAGGCCTCAGGGCGCGTAGCCGGAACTTCGGTCTGGGTCAGGATCCACTTCAGGCACTCAATGGTAAGGCTGCGCATGTCCTCAACGGTGTATGAACCTGTCATTATGATATACATCCCGGTAAGACATCCCATAGGACCAACGTAAACCACATCATCCTTGGCCCTGCTGTTGCGGAACCAGGTAGCCATCAGATGCTCCAGACTGTGCATGGCGGCAGGAGCCACTGCAGGTTCCTTGTTAGGTTCGGTAATCCGCAGGTCAAAAGTCGTAAAACCTTTATCCTCACGTGAAACATAGATGCCCGGCTTAAGACGGGTATGATCAATGGTGAAACTCTGTATGACTTCCATATCGTGAATAATTTGAAACTCCAACAAAGTTACTCATTTTCTGAACTCTTTCAAAAGTGCTGTTAAAGGCTACGGATGTGCACCTAAAATAAAATGAGCCCGCCGTTCAGGCAGGCCCATTCTTGATATCTGGCTTTAGTCCAGAAGTACCTTACTTCTTGGTAACCATCTTGGAGAGCTTTTCGGTGAGCATAGGGATAATCTTGTGAACGTCCCCTACTATACCTACATCAGCGACACCGAAGATAGGAGCGAACTTGTCCTTGTTGATGGCGATGATGAAATCACTCTCTTCCATACCTGCAAGGTGCTGGATGGCACCGCTGATACCGCAAGCCATATAGAGGGCAGGACGGACTGTCTTACCTGTCTGGCCAACCTGAACCTCGTGAGGCATTACGCCGGCGTCAACCATAGCTCTTGAAGAGGAAACCTGGGCGCCGATAACGTCAGCCAGAGCCTGAAGCTTGGCAAATCCCTCAGGATTACCTACTCCACGACCTCCTGAAACCAGGATCTTGGCCTCGGTAATATCTACCTTGCCCTTGTTTTCCTTAACGCACTCAACAAGCTTTACCTTGAACTTGGAAGCGTCGAACTGAGGAGCGAACACCTCAACTTCACCCTTGCGGTTCTCATCGCGGGTACCTTTCTGCATAACGCCAGGACGTACGGTTGACATCTGTGGCCTGTGCTCGGTACACATGATGGTTGCCATAAGGTTACCTCCGAATGCAGGACGGGTCATAAGGAGCTCTCTGTCTTCAGAAATGTCCAGAGCGGTGCAGTCTGCAGTCAGACCGGTTGCCAATCTGGAAGCCAGCCTTGGACCGAGGTCTCTTCCGATAGTGGTTGCACCAAGGAGAACGATGCTTGGTTTGTATTTGTCAATGGCCTGGCTCATTGCCTGTGAGTACTGCTCGGTAAGATAGTGCTCGAGTTCAGGAGCATCCATCACGATAACCCTGTCGGCACCCCATGCTATGAGTTCCTTGGCATTTTCGGTATTCTTGTATCCAGGATAGAAAGCTACCACTTCCTCTCCCAGCTTGTCTGCAAGCACTCTTGCCTTTCCTAAAAGTTCGAGGGCTACAGACTGGATTTTTCCGTCTCTTTGCTCGGCGAATACATATACGCCTTTAAAGTCTGATTTGTTCATTTCTTTCAGTATTAGGCAATTAGATAATAAATTTCTCTTTCATCTTGGCGATGATAACATCAACAGCCTGCTCCGGTTCCAGCTCGTAAACCTGGCCTGCAGCCTTGGTCTGCTTAGGGAATGCCTGCTTAACCTTGGTTGGAGAACCTTTGAGCCCGAGTTTGGAAGGATCAAGATCCAGATTGGCCTCTGTCCAGATTTCTACCTGGCGATCGAAAGCGTCAACGATACCGCCTACGTTCATGTAACGGGCCTTGTAGCCGGAAGCAAGAACGGTGAATACTGCAGGACCTTCAACATCCAGAATCTCGTAACCGTCTTCGGTTTCCTTCTTTACCCTGAAGTTGTTTTCTCCCTTATACTCGCAGTCAACAACATAAGACACCTGTGGAAGGTGGAGATGTTCTGCCATCTCAGGACCTACCTGGGCGGTATCTCCATCAATAGCCTGACGGCCGGTTATGATGAGGTCGTAAGGGATAGCCCTCAGAGCACCTGCCAAAGCGTTGGAAGTTGCAAGGGTGTCAGCACCTGCGAAAGCACGGCTGGTCAGGAGGATAGCCCTGTCCGCTCCCATAGCGAAAGCTTCTCTCAGAACCAGGTCGGCCTGTGGAGGACCCATCGTGATGACCGTTACGTTTGCACCGCATTTCTCTTTAAGCTGGAGAGCCAGCTCAAGACCACCCTTGTCGTCTGGGTTCATGATGGAAGGAACACCTTCTCTTATCAGCGTGTTCTTTACCGGATCAATTTTTACAACGGTTGTATCCGGAACTTGTTTTACACAAACTACTATATTCATAATCTGACTTTTTTACTTCTTGAACAATTTTCCGGCAATAACCATTCTCTGAACTTCTGAGGTACCCTCGTAGATTTCAGTAATCTTGGCGTCTCTCATCATTCTCTCGACAGGATATTCCCTTGTGTAACCATAACCTCCATGGAACTGTACAGCCTTGGTTGTCATCTCCATTGCTGTTTCTGCAGCAAAGAGTTTTGCCATGGCTGCGTCTGCGCTGAACGGCATTCCATGGTCTTTCTTCCAGGCAGCTGCCCTTACCAGGTATCTTGCGGCCTCGATCTTGGTCTGAAGGTCTGCGAGCTGGAACTGGGTGTTCTGGAACTGGGAGAGGCTCTTGCCGAACTGCTTTCTTTCCTTGCAGTACTTGACGGTCTCGTCCATGGCGCCCTGAGCGATACCCAGAGCCTGTGCGGCGATACCTATACGGCCACCGTCCAGAGTCTTCATCGCAACTGCAAAGCCACCACCGAGTTTGCCGAGCATATTAGCTTTTGGAACGCGGCAGTTTTCGAATATGAGCTCGCAGGTAGCACTTCCCCTGATACCCATCTTGTGCTCCTTCTTCCCGATTGAGAAACCAGGGGTGGAAGCTTCAACGATGAAGGTGGTGATGCCCTTGTTACCCTTTGACTTGTCTGTCATTGTGGCAATAACGTAAACATCAGCCTCACCTGCGTTGGTGATGAATATCTTGGTTCCGTTGAGGATGTAGTCGTCTCCGTCCTCAACTGCCATTGTCTGCTGTGCGGAAGCGTCTGTTCCGGCGTTAGGCTCGGTAAGACCGAAAGCGCCAATCCACTCGCCGCTGGCAAGTTTAGGCAGATACTTCTGCTTCTGCTCTTCAGTTCCGTTGTCAAGGATAGCATCCTCGCAAAGTGAAGTGTGGGCTGAAACAATAACGCCAGTAGTAGCACAAACTCTTGAAAGCTCCTCTATGGCAACGGTGTACATAACGTGGTCTCCGCCGGCTCCACCGTAAACCTTTGGTGTAGGGATACCCATTACACCAAGTTTTCCGAGCTTCTTTACGTTCTCAGTAGGAAATTTTTCCTCCTCATCAACTTCTGCAGCAATAGGTTTCACCTCTTTTTCGGCGAACTCCCTTATCATCTGCTGAAACAGTTTCTGGGATTTAGTAAGTTCGAAATCCATATCTTAAAAATTCTAAAGTTCTATCTTTTTCAAATCAGGGGCAATAATAAGTGTAGCCTCAGTGGCTGCCTGAACCTGCTCAACAGTGAACTCAGGGTTGATTTCGCTGAGAACGATTCCTTCAGGGGTAATGTTCATAACACCCATTTCGGTGATGATCATGTTCACCTGACCAGCTGCTGTAAGAGGCAAGCGGCACTTCTTCAGGATCTTAGGGTTGCCCTTTGCGGTGTGCTCCATAGTGAGGATAACCTTGTTGGCTCCCACCAGAAGGTCCATTGCGCCACCCATTCCAGGAGCTTTCTTTCCAGGGATGATCCAGTTTGCAAGGTCTCCCTTCTCGTCAACTTCAAGAGCGCCGAGGAAAGTAACATTGACATGACCGCCACGAACCATAGCGAAGCTGGTAGCAGAGTCAAAAGAAGCGGCACCGGGCTCGTGTGAGATGTATCCGCCGCCGGCATCAATCCAGTGAGGATCCCTCTGGCCCCCGGAAAGTGCAGGATCTGCAGCCATTCCAAGGCAACCGTTCTCTGACTGGATAGTAACAGTCACTCCCTCAGGTAGATAGTTAGGAATAAGGGTTGGAAGTCCGATACCCAGATTCACAACGTCGCCGTCCTTTACCTCAAGGGCAGCACGCTTTGCAATAAACTCTCTAATTTGCTGTTTATCCATAATAGTGATATTTAATGATTGATATTGTGTTTACTTGTTGTGTCTCTTTACAAATTCCTCAGCGATGAAGCTTGCCACATCATCCGCATAGGTGTTGGTGCCGAAGCCGGCATCATAACCAAGCTCCTTGGCAAGCTCGTGGCTTATACGGGCCCCTCCGCACACGACAATCATCTTGTCTCTAAGACCTTCAGCATCCATAAGCTCTATGAGATTGGTAAGGTTCTGGATATGAACATCTTTCTGAGTAACCGTCTGGCTCACCAGCAGAGCGTCTGCCTTGAGCTCGATAGCCTTTGCAAGGAATTCTTCGTTAGGCACCTGGCTGCCGAGGTTATAAGCCTCGATCATCCTGTACCTCTCCAGACCGTAGTGTCCGGCATAACCTTTCATGTTCATTATGGCATCGATTCCCACGGTATGGGCATCGGTTCCGGTGCTGGCGCCTACAACTACAAGAGGACGGCCTATCTTTTCCTGGATGAAGTCGTCACAAGCCTCCATGCTCATTGTCTTGGATTCAACCTTAGGAACATAGATGTCGGCATAATTCACTGTCATTGTGCTGCTTCCATAGCAATTGAAGAAAGTGAACCCAGGAGTGAGTTCCTGCGAGAACACTACCAGAGGATTCTCAAAACCCATCTTCTTGAGAAGCTGCTTTGCTGCTTCTATAGCTTCCGGACCGGCAGGGACAGGGAGCGTGAAGCTGAGCTGCACCTTTCCGTCATTCATCGTGTCGCCGTAAGGCTTTACTTTTTTCAGGTCAAGAGTCTTGTCGTAATTCTTGGCCTCCATTGAATACAGACCTTCACTCATCTTTATTTCCTCCCTTTCATAAGTTCAATAAACGGATTCATGTAATTGGCACCCTTTTCGGTTACGCCGTCAAGTCCCTTGCCACCGTTCTTAGGCCTCTTTACATCGCCGAACTTACCCTGTTCCAGCGTGTTGAAAAGACCTTCGGAAGTCATTTCCTGCAGCAGGTTGATGGCATTGTCAAGAACTTCCTTGGCCCTTGAGCGGATTATGCCGCCTTCCTTGAATTCAACTTCCTCTCCGATGTCGTGAAGATTGTTGAATATGTAGTTGGCGTTCTCAATTGAAAGGAAACGGTCGCTCATGAACGGGGTGTGGATTGCCTCGGTAGGCATACCCAGAAGCTGAAGGCCCTGGTGTGTCCAGATACCCACTATGTTGAACAGAGCATCCTGGATGTGGCCTCTGAATATATTTCCTGTCATGAATTTTGTAGGTGGCATATACTTAAGCGGAGCGTTAGGGAAAATCTCCCTTGTCATCTGTGCCTGGGCCAGTTCAAGCAGGAATCCGTTCTTGTGCATAGGATCCATCTCAAAAGCGTGGCCCAGACCCATCTGCTCTTCAGGAAGACCGGCGAAAAGAGCCAGCTGCTCATTGATAAGGTCTGAAGCCAGAACAGTGTGGGCAGCCTCAATCGCGTCTGCCGTTGTAAGGTAGTTGTCCTCTCCTGTATTGATAATTACGCCTGCAAAGCCGTTGATTATCCTTGAGAAGTACTGGTCAATGAGCGTGCGCTGCATGTTGATGTCGCGGAAGAGGATTCCGTAAAGGGCATCGTTGAGCATTACATCCAGTCCTTCCAATGCACCCATAATTGCAATTTCAGGCATGCAAAGTCCTGAGCAATAATTGCAAAGACGGATGTAGCGGTGGAGTTCCTCCCCTACCTCGTCAAGAGCCTTCCTCATTATGCGGAAGTTCTCCTGAGTGGCGAATGTACCTCCGAATCCTTCTGTGGTGGCCCCGTAAGGAACATAGTCCAGAAGGCTCTGGCCGGTCGTACGGATCACGGCTATGATGTCTGCCCCTTGCCTTGCTGCAGCCTGGGCCTGGACTACATCTTCATATATGTTTCCGGTAGCCACAATCACGTAAATGTAAGGACGGGCACGGTCCTCGCCGTACTCAGCCACGTATTTCTCTCTGCGAAGCCTGTGATTGCGGATCCTTTCTATGGTAGCGTCTATAACCGGCTGAACAGCGGCCTGGAGCTTTACAGGGTCCGTAACTTTGGCTTCCTTTGTGATGTCAAAACCCTCGTTTGCAATTTTTTCAGCAATCTGCTGCGGAGAAAGACCTGTGCTTATCATCGCGTTTGCAATGTAGAACATCACACCCTGTGAAAGCACTCCTTTCTCCTTGAGCGAATCTACCAGCACGTTAGGAAGCGGGACATTGCTTTCGTCCACGCCGTCAATACCCAATGCACGGGCTATAGTCCTTTCCGTGGCAACGGTAGTATAGCGCTCCACAAAAGCCTGCACCTCTATCGCAACCTTCTCTGCCAAGGATTTCGCGAGGCGGACTTTTTCAAAATCTAAACCTACTTTACTCTGCATATCAGTTAGTTTGTTGTGAAGTACTTATTATTGTTATATTATCTGTTGTCTTCTTCTGACAGGATCTTCTCCGCCTCATCGAGCCACACCGGATCAATGTCCAGGCTCCGGGCAACATTTATGGCCTCGTGAGGAATCTCACCTTCAACCGTCTCAATTAGAGAATAATCCATCTTTCCTGCTGAAAGCCCCTTCACTTTCAATCTCCTGAAGAAATCTCCGGGAACATTGTAGTGGGTAGTCATCAGCACCGATATCTTCTTGTCTTTCAGTATGTCAAGCAAAGCCCTCACCAGAGCCGTCCCTTCAATCGGGTTGGTCGTCCTGGCAGGCTCATCTATCAGGGCGAGCATCCTTGAGCCTGTGCGCATCCCCTTCAGCACATTGTCAATGGCCTTGACCTCACCGGCAAAAGAACTCAAGCCTGAAGACAGGTCCTGGTCATCGCCGATGCATACTCTTATGTCTTCCTTGATGTCTATCTTGGCAGACTCCGCAGCCACACCGAAACCGAACTGGAAAAGCAGCTGGTTGAGTGCGGCCATCTTCAGCACCACGCTCTTTCCGCCCATGTTGGCTCCGATTATGGTAACGCTTTCCAGGGAGAAACTAAGGTCCACCGGCTGGAACTGTTTTTTCTTTCCACCCATAGAAGCTTGGCTCTCATATAGATGCACAACATACGGATGGAACATACCCTTGTACACCGTCCGGGAGTCATCAGAAACCTCAGGGATGCAAAGCCCCATCACCTTCATCTGAAGGCACTTGGCAAGGAGAATGTCAAGATCTCCCATTGCATCTATGGCCTGCCTTATCTCAGCGATATGGTTTTTCAGCAGGTGTGAAAGATTCTCCCTGATATCCCTTTCAAGAAGTCTTTCTTTCTCTATCAGTTCAAGGAGCCGGTCGGAAGTCACAGACAAGTCAGGAGACAGCCCCTGGAGTTTCTTTATGTCTGCCCTGATCCTTCCAAGTTCCTTGGAGTAAATGTCATACACATAAAAGCTCTCGATTCTCATCCCCTCCGGATCCAGTATGGAAACAACCTTTTCCATATCCGGTATCTCAACGCCTTCCAGGGAGAGAGCCTTAACCCCTTCTCTGACATGGCCGGCAAGCAGCCCCACGTACTTTATCTCAAACAGGTCCACGTCATCAAGCACCACATCCCGCTGAAGCCTGTCAAGCGTCCCTGTTATGTCTCTAAGGCACATAAGCCTGTGCTTGAGAGCGGCAAGAGACGACGAAACCTGCGGAGAAGGATTGAAGTAGAGAATCCTGAAGCATCTTTCCAGGGTCTTGTAGGTCTTTTCTACTTCTTCCCTTGTCTGCAACATAGGAGTATTCAGCAGACGGCTCCTGCCGCAGGCAGACTGCAGCTGAAGTTCATCAAACATGAACCTAATTCCGCACGGTATGTCCAGACACTCTCTAAATAACATGATCAGATAGTTTCTCTGTTTTTTACTATATCATATACAGGCACTCCTACGGCCTCCTGCATTTTCCTGCAAAGCAAATCCGAATCAAGCACAAAGCCCCTCGGACTTGTAGGGTTTACGCAAACCGCTATGAGCTTGCTCTTTCTGAGGACCTTCAGACGGCCTCCCTTCTTAAGGAAAACCCTGTAAGATTGCTCAGAGACGAATATCTTGGTGAAATCTGCCACCACAAGGTCTATATCCTTCACTCTCTTGGAATCAGATATCAACCCCAGGAACCTGTCCGTCAAAGCTCCTGAAACAAAAACCGCCACGCTCCTTCCCGTCACATCGTCTTTTATCTTGTCTATCGCCAGGGAAGACTCCACGTGGAAATCAATGAGATTGCCTTCAGAATCAATCCCCCACAGACCTTTTTCCAGCCCGTCGAATTTTCGGCAAACCGCTTCGTCAGCCCTTTCCAACCGCACCAGTTCCACTATGAACTTTGTCCTTCTGACCAGTGTAGCCAGATCCACTGAATAGGCTGCACCGGTAGTAAGTACCAGGCTCTCACTGATTACCGGAGATGCGCTGCTGAGCCTGGAAAGCGCACCGTCCACTATTGTCAGGTACGGTGTGAACTTTTCCACTCCTGAGGCCCACCTGGCCAGGGCCTGCGCGGAAGAAGGTCCGCTGAGAAGCACCTTCCCGCTTCTGAGAACACGGGCAGTGACAATCCTGCCCAATGAACTCCTCTCGGAAGTTATCTCCAGAAGTTCGCTCAGAACACGTCTGCGGGCGTAGAAAACTTCTGAAGTCGAGAAAATGGTACCTTCCTTGAGTATTATCTCAGGCTTGGCCGTTCCGGTCACCTGATCCTTGCTCTCCCCGTCTATCCCGATCGAGGTTACCGCCACACGGCAAGTGGACGGTAACCTGTCCAGGATAAAATTCAGGCACACGGTCTTTCCAGTGTTTTTCTCCAGCCCTACTATCGAGAGGCTCTTGAATTTGAGTATATCACTGATGAAAGACATTGTGCAGCGCTACTTCTTATTTGCAACCTTCTTTGCTGCAGGCTTTACGGCCTTCTTGGCAGCAGGCTTGGCATCGGCCTTCTTGGCTTTTGCAGCCATCTTGGCACGATACTTCACAGCCCTGTCTTCCCTTGCAAGATGATCAGGCTGGATTGTCATCTGCTTGCCTTCCAGAAGAGAAAGTACACCTTCGCACTCCTTGTTCTCCTGGCAGTACTTGCAGTTGCACTTGTCTGCCTTATAGTCAGTTGGTTCTGTGTAAGTTGTAATTACACCCTCATAGTTTCTGAGGACAACCTTTCCAGGAGCCTGGGATATCACGTAGTTAGGCATTACAGGAGTCTTTCCGCCACCGCCTGGAGCGTCCACAACGAAGGTAGGAACGGCGTAGCCGCTGGTGTGGCCCCTGAGGCCCTCGATAATCTCGATACCCTTGGATACCGGAGTACGGAAGTGCTCGATACCCATTGAAAGGTCGCACTGATAGATGTAGTAAGGCCTTACCCTCATCTTCACCAGCTCGTGAACAAGTTTCTTCATAATGTTCACGCAGTCGTTTACTCCGCGAAGCAGAACGCTCTGGTTTCCAAGAGGAACACCGGCGTCAGCAAGCCTTGCGCAGGCTGCTGCACTCTCTTCGGTAACTTCCTGCGGATGGTTGAAATGAGTGTTGAGCCAGATCGGATGGTACTTCTTGAGCATGTTGCAAAGCTCAGGAGTGATTCTCTGAGGGCATACAACAGGAGTACGGGTACCGATTCTGATTATCTCCACATGCTTGATTGTACGGAGCTTCTTGATTATGTACTCCAGTCTGTCGTCCGGAACCATAAGAGCATCACCGCCGGAAAGCAGCACGTCTCTTACCTGAGGAGTGTTCTTGATGTACTCAATTGCCTTCTCGACATTGTCCATTGAAGTTGCAGCATCCTTCTGACCCGCGAATCTTCTTCTGGTGCAATGACGGCAATACATTGAGCACATGTCTGTTATAAGCAGAAGGACTCTGTCCGGATAACGGTGGGTAAGCCCAGGTACCGGAGAGTCTGTATCCTCATGCAGAGGGTCCAGCAGGTCTGCATCCGCACGATGGGTCTCGTTGATTGTAGGGATGCACTGCTTTCTTACCGGATCCTCAGGATTGTTCGGATCTATAAGGCTAAGATAGTATGGAGTGATGGCCATCCTGATAGTCTTGAGTGACTCGCGGATACCTTCTTCCTCTTCTTTGGAGAGCTTTATGTATTTTTTAAGCTTCTCCAGAGTCTCAATCCTGTTTCTTACCTGCCATTTCCAGTCGTTCCACTGGGCATCGGTAACCTCAGGAAAAAGTTCTTTTCTTCTTGAAACTGCCATAATATCAGTTTTATGCGTAAAGTTCTTCAAATATCTTTCTCAGTTTAGGGCACTCGCGGAGTTCCTGAAGGGTGATCTCAGCGTGACCCTTTGTGTAACCGTTGCCGATGATCATGTTGACATCTGCTCCGATTCCCTCAGCTCCCAGAGCTGCCTTTGTGAAGCTGGTAGCCATTGAGAAGAAGTAAACGATACCGTCGTCCTTTGTGCAGAGAATAGCTGTCATTTCCTGGTCCGGAACATTGACGCAGTTGATTGTAACATCTGCCATCTTGCCGCCTGTCAGCTTGCTTACAAGCTCGTTAACCTGAACAGGAGTCATTCCCTTGACGCTCTCAACAACATCGCAGAAGCCAAGATCCTTGATTCTGTTGGTTGACTTAGGGCTGTTTGCAAGACCGATAACCTTACCGGTAACGCCTACCCTCTTCTTGGCCTCATAGCAGCAGAGCATTCCGCTCTTTCCACCAGCTCCCAGGATAACAACGGTCTGACCGCTCTGGCAGAGCTTTGCAGTCTGTGCAGGTGCGCCGGCAACATCCAATGCGCTCAAAGCAAGCTTCTCAGGCATATCATCAGGAATCTTTGCGTAGATGCCGCTTTCGAACAGAATTGCCTTTCCCTTTATGTCAACCTGGTCAACATCAGCCTTGATCTTGATGATTTCATCAATTCTAAGAGGAGTCAGTGACAGGGATACCAGGGTAGCGATGCGGTCGCCTTCCTTGAGGTCAATCTTGCCCTTGAGAGCGTCACCGATCTTCTCAACTGTTCCAAGAAGCATACCTCCGGAACCTGTACGACGGTTGCGGTGCTTTCCCTGAAGTTCAACGTTCAGGAACATCTCCTTCTTGATTTCCTCCATTACCTCGGCCTCGTCGTCAGGATTCTTGGCCTGGGACTTGGCGTAGTTGTGTATATCGGTGAAAGAAGCTGAGTCTATGTTGAGTGTCTGGACATCGATGAGGATCTCGTTGTCGTAGATCTCGTCCATATTGTTGTCCAACTTGTTGGCTGGCTGCGGCAGTACGCCTACAGGCTCAATTACACGGTGTGTACCGTAGCGATTTCCATGTTTCTGCATAAAAATATTGTTTTTATAAATTAATATTCAACGATTCTGTTTATTTACGTGGAGCAAGTCCGAGTATCTGACGTGCCTCTTCACTGTTTGCCACAGGTCTTCCAAGTTCATTTGCAAGGCGTACGACCTTCTCTACCAGAGCGCCGTTTGACGGTGCAAGGACGCCTCTTGACAGATAGAGGTTGTCTTCAAATCCTACGCGTACGTTACCGCCCATGGCAATGGCTGCGGCAGCCATAGGGAATGCTGAGCGGCCTACTCCGGTTACTGTCCAGGTACTTCCGGCAGGAATGCCGTTGACAAGCCAGCAGAGGTTGGCAACGGTAGCGGGAGTACATCCCGGAACCCCGAGGACGAAATTGAACTGCATCGGAGCACCTGGAGCCTGACCCTTGCGGGCCATGTTGAGGATGGTGTCCAGATGGCCCATCTCGAAGCACTCATATTCAGGCTTGATGCCACGCTCCATCATACGTGCTCCAAAAGCCCGCATCGTAGGCATGGTGTTGTCAAAGATCTCATCTCCGAAGTTGCAGGTTCCGCAATCCAGCGTGGCCATCTCAGGCAGCGGGTCGGTATCTGTGGACTGGAGCCTCTCGTCAGGAGTCATACCTACGGCACCGCCGGTGGAAGGTATGAGGATGACGTCAGGACAAACCTTGAGGATAGCCTCCTCACATTCCTGGAAACGGTCTCTGGACTGTGTAGGAGTACCGTCGTCCCAGCGTACGTGGAGATGGACGATGGCTGCACCGGCGTCAACTGCGCTCTTGGCCTCGCGTACAATCTCCTCTACGGTGTAAGGAACAGCAGGATTCTGCTCCTTGGTCACCTCTGCGCCGCAAATGGCGGCAGTGATTATCAGTTTCTCCATAACACTATTTCTTTCTCTGGCATTTTGCAGGAACCACGCAAGTTCCGCTTGCCCTGCATACTACAATAGGTTCTGCGAGCACGTCTGCCGCTGAGTCAGATACATCCGGACGCGGAACAATCACCTTGCGGGCCTCAAAGACCATCTTGCGTGAAGTGTTGCCCACGTGGGTTATCTCACCGGTAGCCTCAATGTAGTCTCCTGCATATACAGGAGCTATGAATTCGACATTGTCATAAGCCTTGAAAAGCCCCTCGTCACCATCGTTGATGATAAGGAGTTCAGTTGCAACATCGCCGAAAAGCTTCAGCATGTGAGCTCCGTCAACAAGGCCTCCGCCGTAATGGGCATCTTCACCGCCCATTCTTACTCTGATCAAAGATTTTGCTGCCATATTATTCTCTAACTTTCTGCAAATTATTGGTTGACTGATAAATGTAGGAAACAAAAACATGAGGGGTGATTACAGCCTCCGGCTTGATTTCACCGGCAGGAACTATCTTCTCCGCCTCAACGATGACAACATCAGCTGCGGTTGCCATAAGAGGGTTGAAGTTCTGTGAAGTTCCTACATAGATGCAGTTTCCTCTCTCGTCTGCAACGGTTGCTCCGATAAGGGCGATGTCTGCGTGAAGAGGCTTCTCAAGAAGGTAAGTCTTTCCGTCAACCTCTACTGTAGGCTTTCCCTCAGCGATTACGGTACCCATACCGGTGGTAGTGAGCACTCCGCCAAGGCCGGCTCCGCCGCAACGGATTCTCTCGGCAAGAGTTCCCTGAGGGCAGAATTCGATTTCAAGCTCGCCTGCGTTCATCTGGGCGGCTGTATCAGGATTTGTTCCGATATGAGAAACATAAAGTTTCTTGATCTTATGGGCACCGATCAGGTTACCTACTCCTATTCCCTGATATGCAGTGTCATTGGAAATAAGAGTGAGATCCTTCACATCACTCTTTGCAAGAGCGTCGAGGATATCCAGAGGAGAACCGGCTGAAAGAAAACCTCCAACCATAATTGTCATACCGTCCTTAATCATAGAAACGGCTTCCTGTAATGAAATTCTTTTATCCATAAGAAAACGATTTGAATATTATTTGTATTTACCTATAAATATGCGTATTACAATATTGTCTATTTTGCAGTGGCCCTAAAATCGCCACTATCTTTAAATAATTCAAGCAAATATAATGAAAAAAGTCTGAAAAAAAATAACAAACTTGTTATATTTTATATTATGGATATTTTTACTAACTTCGCAAGATGTAGGCAGAACATGTCTGCAACAAACTTTAATTATTCAGATTATGGAATTCAAAAACCTTATCATCCAGAAAGAAGATAACATCTGCATTGTAAGGATAAACAATCCGCAGAGCATGAACGCCCTCAACTCAGATGTTCTATCGGAGCTTGATGCAGCTTTTTCATCAATAGATCAAGATGCTGATATAGATGCAGTTATACTTACAGGTGAAGGACGCGCCTTTGTAGCGGGAGCAGATATTTCCCAGATGAGCACCATGAACGCCTCCCAGGGAAAAGAATTCGGAGTCCAGGGTTCCAAGGTATTCCGCAAGATTGAATTGCTGGGCAAGCCTGTCATAGCCGCCATCAACGGTTTCGCCCTTGGCGGAGGATGCGAACTTGCTCTTTCCTGCGATATACGCATAGCTTCATCAAAGGCCAAGATCGGCCAGCCTGAGGTGGGACTGGGTATAACGCCCGGATTCTCAGGCACACAGAGACTGCCAAGAATTGTAGGTGAAGGAAGGGCCAAGGAACTGATTTATACGGCAAAGGCAATCAACGCGGAAGAAGCCTTCAGGATTGGTCTGGTCAACAAGGTTGTGGAGCCGGAAGAACTTATGGACGCTGCCATGGCTATGGCAAAGACAATCGCCAAGAACGCTCCTGTGGCCGTAAGGCTCAGCAAGGAAGCCATAAACCGCGGGATGCAGACAGACATGGACACGGCCATCGCCATAGAAAACAGCCTGTTCGGGCTTTGTTTCTCAACTGAAGACCAAAAGGAAGGAATGAAAGCCTTCTTTGAGAAGAGGCCGGCCGAATGGAAAAAAAGATAGTATAGGAAAAGATATTCAGGACATACACAAACAAAACCATAAACATTTAAAATTCAATAACATGAAAGTTGCAGTTGTTGGTAACGGAACAATGGGCCACGGCATAGCTCAGGCATTTGCTACTGCCGGCCACGACGTACTCCTTAAAGGACGTAGCGAAGCTTCTCTTGGAAGAGCCCACAAGGCTATCGAGAAATTCCTCACAAAAAGTGTAGAGAAAGGCAAGATGGAAGCTCAGAAAAAGGATGAGATTCTTGGCAGGATCAAAGACACCCTTAACTATGATGACCTCAAGGATGCCGATCTGGTAATAGAGGTTGTCGCTGAAGACATGGCTGTAAAGAAGGAAATCTGGGAGACCTTGGATAAGGTCTGCAAGCCGGAGGCTATTCTTGCATCCAATACTTCATCTCTGAGCATCACTGCCATAGCAGCATTCACTTCACGTCCTCAGAATGTGATCGGTATGCACTTCTTCAACCCGGTTCCTCTGATGAAGCTGGTTGAGGTAATCAAAGGACAGCTCACTTCTGAAGAGACTCACGACAAGGTAGTGGAGATTGCAAAGGCAATCGGAAAATGCCCTGTATCCGTAAACGAGGCTCCTGGCTTTGTTGTTAACAGAATCCTCATTCCTCTTGTAAACGAGGGAGTCGGAATCCTGGCAGACGGAATCGCAACCAAGGAGGAAATAGATGCAGCCATGCAGATGGGCGCCAACCATCCTATGGGTCCTCTGGCTCTTGGAGACCTCATCGGCCTGGATGTTTGCCTTGCCATAATGGAAGTTCTCTACAACGAGTTCGGAGACAGCAAGTACCGTCCACATCCGCTTCTGAGGAAGATGGTACGCGCAGGCCTTCTGGGAAGAAAGACCGGAAAGGGCTTCTACGATTACACAAAGTAGCCCTGTCGCTTAGTTGTTTAACTATCAACTCATTACACAAAATACCCCAAGCGAATCGGCTTGGGGTATTTTTATTGATGCACTATTATTCAGGAGATTAAGCGGCAGAACTATTCCTGAGGAGCGGATGACTCAAACCAGTAGCCGTTCCACTTCCAGTAGAGGTCAGGATCAGCCCCGTCTTTGAAGTCAATGTTGTCATTGTCCGGGTAGAAAACAACATAGCCTCTCTGCGGAGTGTAGGAAGGCAGGAAACGCTCTTCTGTATCTACAGGCCTGAGGATATGCTCCTCTAAGGAATCGTATGTCCAGAACATCAGATTCTGGTAAAGCCCTATACCGTCATCCCCGTCCCAGAGCCTGTTGTAAACCAGCCCCACAATCCACTTGCCGTCTTCCATCAGAGGCCAGGCCTTCAGATAGAAATTGTTGCTGAATTCCGGGTCAGGCCATTCTCCGGAAATGAAATGGTTCTTTTCCTGGCAGACGAACTTGGATTTTGAAGAGACTGCAGTATTGTCGTCTATGGCATACCAGGCTTCCAAAAGCTGAGGAGCAGGATAAACTTCAACTATCGCGGTAAAAATGTCGAGAATATCCAATTCATTTCCAGACTGCTTTACGAATATGCTAAGTTTCGGCCAGGCTTTGACAACTTCGTGCTCAAGAGCATCTCCACTGATACCGTCAGAAGGATAAGGCAGCACTCCCTGAGGTTTGACTATAATATTCTCTACCGTCGCATAAAGGTTCATCACATCCAGGGAATCAGTCATGTTGGAAGGAGCAGGGTCTCCACCGAGATTCTCGACTTCAGCCGCAGCCGCTATAGCCGCTTCTGTATCCGGATCCGTTTCTTCTGTCTTAGGAGCGTTGTTCTTGCAGAACGTGAACAGCATTGCGGCGCATCCCGCAAAGGCGATTAAACACAGGAGTTTCTTCATAATCAACTATTTAAATTAACACTAATTAACATCCAAATCCTTTACTGGAGACATGTTCCTTGTCAGGTACATTATCACGCACAGAATTACAAACAGAAGCAGAGAGCCTGTCAGAAGGGAATATACCTGCATCTGCATCATTACGAAGCTGAACATCAGGAAAACAAAAACCAAAGCTCCAAGCAGATAAGCAGATTTATGCTTCAGAATACCCTTAAAGTACAGTGTAAGGGCAAGCGCGGTCATAACTGACGCTATGAGGTAGGACAAGCCGAAAGAGAGGAAATCAGAGAACGATAGCAGGAGCAGGTAGAACAGCACCAGGGACAGACCGATAACGGCATATTGCAGGATATTGATTCTTTTCTTTGTAAAAAACTCAACTACGATGGCTGCCAGGAAAACAAGCAGTATAACCAGTATTCCGTATTTTATGCTCCGCGATGTCTTCTGATATTGGGTAACAGGCTGGATCAAATCTACTCCGAAAGACACTCCGTAAGGACTCTTCCTGTTGATTTTTAACACTTTCCATTGGGCTGAAAAGCCTTTTTCATCAACATTCCTTTCTATAGGTAGAAAATCTCCCTTAAAGCTCGGATTGTTATATGAAGACTTAACCTCCACGGTTGTAGCATCTCCCACCGGATAAAAACTCAGCGAGTTAGATCCCTTTACTGCAAGAAGCGCACTGAAAGGGACTTCAAGCATTCCCTTCTTTAAGGTAATCGGAGAATCCAGAACCTCTGTCCTGGTTTCTACTTCATTAATCACCATCTCCACCACATCATCGGAAGAAGATTCCTTAACACTCGATGAGGGTGATTTCGGGTTGGGATTCAGCTGATATCGTACAGTATCCAGAGTTACATATAACTGTTCATAAATACCCTTCAGGTCAGAGACGGACATTTTTACGCGGAAATTCCTTGTCTGCTGGCCCAATACTTCCTCAGGTATCCTGAAGTAGCCGGAAAACATGGCTTTCGTGCTATAGACGCTAACGTCATAGATGGCGCGGTGAAGGTTTTTGCTGTCCACATCACATTTGACATCCATCACCTCCGGATAGATTTCATTTGTAGTTTCTCTCTTTCTCACCACCAGCGAGTCCTTGCCTTTTGAGGACTTCAGTGCAAGGGTATCATAGGTAGTCCTGTCATATACGATAACCGGGCCGGCCAAGCGCTGGTCCAAGGACCATGTACTTCCAACCTCGTCTATGGTTTTCCGCATGTAATTCTCACGGTCATCAACCTGCACATTTACAATCTGAAGACAGGCCCACAACAATCCCACCAGCACAACAACTATGAGATACTTCATGAATGAATAGTCTTCCTTTGTTTCCATAACTGTTTTCTATTTGTTTTTTGTTTTAAGGTTTAGCCGGCTCAAAAATCCGGTTTCCGTCTGTCTGGCGAATGAAAGCTTCTGCCACCTTGCATCGGTTCTCTATTCCCCGGAAGACTTCCATCGGAGTATGCCAGCCTTCAAAAACAGGCTCGAGATTCTGGCTCTTGTGGCAATAGCAGGCTTTGTACTTTTCTTCCAGTACGGATGTTATATCCACATAGTCTGTAGGATGGAAGTTTTGTGTCTGGACACCTGTCATGACCTCGAAGTAGTAGAGGTCAAAGCTTTTTCCGGTTCTTCTCCAGCTGTCATAGACCAGGATTGAGCAGATCCGGTGGTCCCTGTGGCCGTCTATAGGCCAGTGTGTGAAGACTATATCTGGATCTTCATCCTGGATTAGCTTCAGCATCTCGTCGTAACGGGCCTTGTTGATTTCCGTCTGGCCGTCAATCTGGGTGAGGAAAACGTGGTCCGCACCGGTAATTGCGCAAGCGTTCTTGACCTCCTCGCTTCTGATCCTGGCTGCTTCATCGCCCTGTACACCCTCTATACCGGCTTCTCCTCTTGTAAGATAGACGCACTTGACATCATAGCCGGCTCGTTTCATGAGGATCATTGTTCCGCCGCAACCGGTTTCGGGATCATCAGGATGCGCCCCTATTATCAAAACTTTCTTAGGAAGGGTTCCGTCTATTATCTGCTGGGCAAGAACCGGATAGTTTGTGGTTATCTGGTCCACACCCAAAGCAGCCATGCGCTTGATATCTCTCCTTTTGTCAACAGTCCACACATTTACCTCCATCCCCAGGTCGTGAGCAGCCTCAACCCATTCAGGATGTTTGTCAAAGACTGAGTAGTGATAATCAAGTCCATTGATTCCCAAAGCCTTGAGTTCTTGAGGAGATTTTTCCCCACCAA
The DNA here is from genome assembly GCA_900316795.1 of uncultured Bacteroidales bacterium. Classification (GTDB taxonomy): domain Bacteria; phylum Bacteroidota; class Bacteroidia; order Bacteroidales; family UBA932; genus Egerieousia. The sequence goes on from ONEF01000002.1 coordinate 116,416, forward strand.
GGTACTGGACCATAGTCTTGGGGTATCTCCTGGCAGCCTCCTTGCAAACATCCAGGCTGAAAGATATGATGGTAAGTTTACCCATATCTATCTTGTGCTTTTTCAGAGCCTTGGCTATTGCTTCAAGAGCGGGCAGACTCCCTTCTTTATCGCGATAATCAGGCTTGATTTCCAGAACCGGACGAATCTTGCACTTCTTTATCAGGGACAGGAATTCGTCGAGAGAAGGAACCGCCTCTCCATTGGAAAGATGTTCATTTCTGACGGTCAGGAAGGCCTCTTTCTGCACATCTTCTATTGAAACTATCTTAGGGCCGTGGCACACAACAAGACCGCCGTCTGATGTGAGGTTGACATCAAACTCAGACCCGTAAAATCCTGACCTGTCAGCCTCGGCATAAGAAGCCAAGGAGTTCTGGGGAGTGGAGGCATTGCCGTTCCATTTTCCGTTTACATTCCAGTATCCCCTGTGAGCAACCACCTTAGGTTGGGCCAAAAGAACGGAACTTGTTGCAAAAAGCCCCAGGACAAGGGCAAAAACAATGAATATACCTTTCTTCATAATCAATTCAAATTCAAATAATCTCAAAATCAGTAAGAACACTATTGTACAAAGGCCTGGAAGTATCCGTGGAATACCGTAGAAGTCAAAAGATAACCTATTATGGTTGAAACGGTTACGGAAATCAGGCCCGGAATCATGAAACTGTGGTTCAGAAGGTATTTCCCGATAACGGTAGTGCCGGAACGGTCAAAGTTTACAGTCGCGATGTCCGAAGGATAGTTCGGGATGAAGAAATACCCGTAAACGCTTGGCAGTATCCCAAGCAGCACCGGCCCTGCAATTCCCAGTTCGTATGCCAGCGGAAGCATGGCTACCACGACAGCACCCTGAGAATTTATGAGCACGGACACAATGAAGAACACAAAGGCTATAGCCCAAGGATAGCTTTCAACAAGGCTTGCCAGCATAACCTTCATCTGGTCCAGATAATTGCTGAAGTAAGTATCTGCCAGCCAAGCGATTCCGTAGATAGCTACGACAGCCACCATTCCGCTCTGCCAGACAGCCCCTCCTACTGCTTTCTTCGGCTCGGCCTTGCAGAACATTATGTTGCAGGCAGCCGCCGTCAGCATAATGATCTGTATGATGATGTTCATCTTCGGTATTCCCATGTGCTGGGCCAGAGTGATGCTATCCCCGTTCTTGTCCACGTGAATCATCTGGCAGAAAGCAAAGAACACTATTACGAGAAGTGCCCCCAGGAACACGTAAACTGAAGTCTTGGCACTCTTGCTTATCTTCTTGTCCAATGTTGTGGCGCTGCTGCCGTACATGTACTTGTTGGTTTCCGGATCAGACTTCCTCTTAAGGAAATCAGGATCCTTGTCAAGGTCTTTTCCTCTGCGATATGAATAAAGAGAAGCGCAGACAAGCCCGCAAAGGCAGGAAGGAATTGTAATCATCAGCACCTGAGGAATGGAAACCATAAAGCCGTTGGCGTTGGAGATTGTCACGAAAGCCACTACTGCAGCTGCTATCGGAGAGCAGGTGATTCCAACCTGAGAAGCGATGGAAGCAACTGCACACGGCCTTTCAGGGCGTATGTTTTTCTTGAGTGCTATATCGCAGATGATAGGCATAAGGGTATATACCACATGTCCGGTGCCAACAAGAACCGTAAGGAAGAAAGTGGTTATAGGGGCAAGGAAAGTGATGTTTCCGGGATGCTTTCTGAGCATTTTCTCGGCTATCTGGATCATCCAGTCCATACCGCCGGAGGCCTGGAGAGTTCCGGCACAGGTAACGGCCGCGATGATGATATAGATGACATCTGTCGGAGGAGTGCCAGGCTTCATCCCGAAGCCGAAAACCAGAATGGCTAGCCCTATGCCAGATATGGCACCCAGTGCAAGACTGCCGTAACGGGAACCCACATAAAGCGCTGCAAGCACTATAAGGAGTTCTATAACCATAAGTGTACTCATATAGTCAAGTTTTTGATATTCCAAAGATAACCATTTTGCTTTTTTTACAGCCACAAATAACCGTTAAAATTGCATTTTGGTACCGATTCATTAAATTTGCACACGCTTTGAAGGCAGTTGTTTTTGTTTTCATCGCGACAATACAATAGTCTATGGATAACAACAAGATAAAGAAAGTCGGTGTCTTGACCTCTGGAGGAGACGCTCCGGGAATGAACGCTGCAATACGTTCTGTAGTAAGAAGTTGCATATACAACAACATAATACCCGTAGGCATATACAGGGGGTACAAGGGGCTGGTCAGGAAGAACTTCGAGACGATGGAGAGCCACTCCGTCTCCAAAATCATCCAGCTGGGAGGCACTATCCTAAAATCCAGCAGGCTGCCAGAATTCGCAACGGACAAGCTCTTGAGGAAGATGGCCATTGACAACCTCAGGGAAGACATGATAGATGCTCTCGTGGTCATCGGAGGAGACGGCTCGTTCAGAGGCGCTGACCTGCTGGTGAAGGAATTCGGTTTTCCTGTTGTCGGAATACCGTGTACCATTGACAACGATATCTACGGAACTGATTTGACCATAGGTTTCGACACCGCTATAAATACGGCGATGGAAGCCATAGACAAGATCAGAGATACGGCAGATTCACACAACCACCTGTTCTTTGTGGAGGTGATGGGGCGAGACGCAGGTTTTATTGCAACCCACACCGCTATTGCTACCGGGGCGGAGGCTACAATCATCCCTGAAGTTCCCACAAGCATTGAAAACATCTGTTCTTACATGAAGACAGAAAGAAGGAAGAACAAGACAAGCGGAATTGTCATCGTTTCTGAAGGCTCGGAGCTTGGCAGCGCTGTAGAAATAGCCTCAAGGGCCAGCCAGCTGCTGCCGGAGTACAAGATAAGGGTGGTCACCCTGGGTCACATCCAAAGAGGCGGCTCACCTTCCACAAGAGACAGGGTGCTGGCCAGTATGCTGGGAAACCACGCCGTAGATGCCCTGATAGAAGGAAAAAGTGGAATCATGGTGGGCCTGAAAGGCGGACAAATATCTTACATCCCATTCAAAGAAGCATGTTCAAGGCACAACCCCATTGATCCTGATATGCTAAGAATAGCAAAAATCCTCTCGATCTGAGAGGATTTTTGTTATACGACGGCTCCGGCTTCATCAAGCCTGCACTTGTTTCCGTCAGAAAGTTATGTCAACTCCAACTCCGAACACGTTGTTGGTGCGGCTGTAAGTGGAATACCCGACTGTCTGCGGCTTGGTATGGTCCTGGTAGAAAGAAGTGAAGTACGAGGCGTTTAGCGTAAGGTTTTCTGTCACCTTATAACCAATTCCCAATCCAAGGGAAGTGCAGTCAAGGTTGAAGTTCATGTCTGAATAGTTGGCTTCCTTCTGGCTGTAAAAAGTATGCTGGAGACCGGCACTTACCTCAAACTTCTTGGTAACATCGAATTCCACACCGAACGTGATCTCGTCGGTATCCTTCAGCAAATCTGTGTTCCACTGTTTGGTGTCAAGGTCGAAGTAATGGTTATATCCGGCATCTATCCTCAGATAAGGAAGAGGACTGACCTCGACTCCGAATGCCAGCATTGACGGCATATCTGCATTGTGCTTGGCCTTGTCAAGATACTTGGCGAAGGCTGGCTGGCCTGCAGCCAGAGCATTGAAAGCGTCATTGTTCTTTGCCTTGCTTTCAACTTCCAGGTGGGTCCTGAACTCGTACCTCAGCGCAAGGTTCAGGTATTGGTTCGGACGGTAATCCAGACCAATGATAGGAGAAATGCCGAACCCGTTCTGCTTGCAGTCCAGAAGATAGTTGCTGCCTGCAGGTATGATGTCACCTCCTGTGGTGCGGAAGTTGATGTCATCAACTCCACCCTTGAAGTGGTTGGAAGCAATGATTCCTCTAAGTCCCAGGCTGAGGCTCAACTTGTCACCTATCCTGCGCGCAGCCGCCATCGTGACACCATAATAGAAAGACTTGCCTTCCACATGCTGATTGAGGCTGTAACCTCCGAAAAGAGCACCCATCTTAGCCATTCCCATCTGGCCGACAAGAGCCTCGAAAGCCCCTATTCCCTGCTTGAATTTGCATTCTCCGCCTCCGCCAAGGATTCCGAACCCGAACTGGAAAGACCAGTTGCCTGTGTTGTAAACGGCAAAAAGCGAAGGCTGCATCAGAACATCAACCTTGCCGTTAAACTTGCGGCTGAAAGACCCGTCGGCCTCAGCGATGCCTGGATTCAGGTAATTTGCTCCGAAAAGCGGACCATAGTTGGAATATACGTTTCTTTTCTGGTGCGGACTCTGCCAGTTGAACTGAAAATGCCATCCGTCTTTCAAGAAGGCCACTCCGGCAGGATTATAGTAAACTCCGTCGATACCGATGGCGCCTACCCTTGAAGGGTTTCTCAGGAATCTAATACTCTGGTTTGTATTTGTCAGATAATCACCAGCATAGGATGTAACGGCAAAAGCGGTAGCCGCTACTGCCAGCAAAAGTAGTTTTTTCATTCGTGATTTAAAATTTCAGATAAACAATTCTATGAAACAGATCAGTGTCTGGATATAATCAAAAGCGGAACATCATTGTCCAGGCATTTTTTGATGTCCTTTCCTCCGCTTACAACCTTGCAGTAACTGACGTCAGGCCCCTGTATCTCCTTTACCCTGATTCTGCCAAGATAATGCTTGGAAACTCGACCGTTAATCTCTGTAAGCTGGTAAACACCAAATGTAAGGTCAACATAGACACCGTGTGCTGAACCAAGGTCGATATACACTTCTTTCTGCTTGTTGTTTCTGTCAGCCCCGGTCTCTATGATGTCTGCCGTCAGAGGATAAACTTCATCATAATATCTGGCTACATAGCCTGGAACATAGGAAAGAACCTTCTCCAAAGCAGACTGCCTTGTGGAAAACCATGAAGAAGAGGAATACTCGTTGCTCTCAACGCTGAACGTGTTGGAATTGATGATGGTTCCGTTCAAGTCCTTAAGGGTGAGGGTAAACAATATGACGGCCCTGTAATTCTCCCGGGTTGTCTTTGTAACCTTCCCGTTCTTGTCCTTGTGCTCTTGAGTGAAGACCTTGGCGGTTGTGGTTATGGCAGCTATGTTACCGTCAATGGCCAGCGCATAGTCAGGGCTGTCAGTATTGGAATCAAAATACCTGTCACGTACTTTGAACCTGAAAGCGTTGCTCAAGCCCCTGACGATTCCGGAACGGACAGCATCCGCGTAACCGTCGTGGTTCTGCTGGAACTCGCCTGTAATTACAGAAGCTATGACATCCAGCACCTTGGAACCGCTTTTTGCATCTTGCGCCTTTGGGGTGTAAGTAATGTCATCTACATAGAGGTCAAAGCAGCGGTTGCGGTCAAATCCCTCATCGGCCTGTGCCGAAGAAACCGCCGGAAAGAGTATCGCTGAGACAAAAACTGCAGCAAACAGGTTTCTGATACTTGTTTTCTTCATAATCCATGCTTGAAAATTCAGTGTACAAATATAACTTAAATTTTCCCGACAAAAGATAAAATTGTATTTTTGAGACGTAAACAGCCTCCCGGGCACAAACTCAACAGAAATGAAAAGAACACTGATTTTGCTCCTTATGGTTCCGCTGTTCCTTGGCAGTTGCCACATAGACAAGGATTATGACCTGAAAAGCAAGAACATTGACTACGAAATCAACGCCGGCCAGCAGATCGTGGTCCCAATCGGCAGTTTCCCTACTATCAAAATCAAAGACCTCCTTTCGAAACCGGCCGAAGAATACTTTGATTTCTCCGATGAGGAATATTGCACCTTTGTCCCTGACGGGGAAGCTCTTACAGACTTTTATTTCGGGCAGATCGAGATAGCCGGACTTGCTTTCATCCATCTGGAAAAGGCCCATATCCCAAACATAAGATTCTTTATGGATGTAAAAAGCACCCTGCCATTTGAGTTTGATGTGACCTGCAATGTGATAGACACTCTCGGAATGCCGGTTGAAGGAGTAAGCCCTATAATAGAAGCACACGTTTACGGTGGAAGCGAGGAAAACCCATCTTATTCTTCTGCAACTCTGAACATTTTATCTTCCAAAGAGCTGAGGGGAGTGGCTTTCGACGGTATCAGATTTGACCTTACAGTCAAGAAGATGCCTTCTGAGACAGTTTCCGTGAAAAGAGGCTGTGGCCTTGCAATCAAAAACGTGCGGCTTCAGCTGCCGGACGGCATTAACTTCAAAATAAAGAAAAACAAGACCAGCAATGAAGAATAATTTTCTCAAAATGAAAAAAACGGCTTTACACCGCTTGTCTTTTGCAGCGGCAACTTTGATCTGGCTCTGCTTTTCTTCATCTGAAGTTTCCTGCCAAGACCTCAACAGTGCTTACTTCATAGACAACTATACATATTCATACCGCCTCAATCCTGCCTTCACTACCAAAAAGAATTTTGTGGGAGGGCTTTTGAGCAATGTCAACGCAGGCACTTACAGCAACATAGGCATCTCCACCCTGTTCTACCCTTATGAAGGACAGCTGGCAACTTTCATGCACAAGTCTGTAGATAAGGAAGAATTCCTGGGCAAGCTGAAAGACAAAAACAGGATCAATGTAAATGCAAGCTACAACATAGCGTCCACAGGCTTCTGGACCAAATTCAAAGGCAAGAAGATTTTCCAGACTTTTGAGCTCAACCTCAGAAGCAACTCCGCCGCAAAGATTCCTTACAACCTTTTCAAATTCCTCAAAGGCGGAAGTGAAGACGATTTCTTCTATGACCTGTCACATGTTTCCGCCTACACCCAGACATATCTGGAAGCTGCTGCAGGAACATCCACCAGATTCGGAAACCTGGAAGTTGGAGCCAGAGCAAAGTTTCTTGTCGGAACCAACAAGATGTATATGAACATCAAGCAGATGTATGCCAGCCTGGATGGCTTTGACTGGTCTTTCCACTCAAAGGCAGTCATGACCGGAGCCGGAGGAGGAATCAAGAGAAGGATGAAAGAAGGCTCTATGGGAGGGTACGAAGCTGTTGATTTCAACGGAATCAAATACAGGCCGCTCGGGCTCGGAGGCCTTGGCGGAGCCATTGACATCGGGGCAAGATATCAGGTAAATGAATACATAAACGTGTCCGCTTCCATCAATGACCTGGGAGTGATATTCTGGAGAAACAGGGTTGTCGGATACAATGACGGAAGTACTTGGATAGTTTCTGTGGATGACATCGCATTGGACGATGTCGGCGGACTTGGAGATGTGATTGAGGGGATAATAGACAAAGTGGAGAGCGTATATGAGTTCCTGCCGGACAAGAAGAACTTCACAACCCAGAGCCTTCCGATAAACTTCAACGCCGGAGCGGAATTCAAGATGCCTTTCTACAAGAAAATGTCAATAGGACTTCTCGGCAGTTTCCGCTCAAGCCACTTGACCCGTTACAATGAGTTCAGAATATCTTTGAATGCAACACCGCTCAAGTGGTTAAGCCTTTCACTCAATACGGCATACACCACTTTCGGCTGGCAGCTTGGAGGAATGGTCAACGTATATGCCAAAAAGTTCAGTGCATTCTTGGGGACGGACAGCCATTACTACCACATGACCCCCCAGCTGCTTCCGGTAAACGAATTCAACACTCACGTTGTGTTTGGAGTCAACTATCTGCTGACAAGGAATCCTTGGATAAAGAAAAGCCGTCAGAACCGGTAGGCAAAGAAAAACCTCAGGCTCCAGTCTCTTGACAGAGCGTAATAGTCCGAGTGTTTTCCTACTTTGAAATAATTGTAGAAGACAGATGCACCGAAAGTGTATCTGTCTTTTGCTGAATAGCTTACCGAGTGACGGAACATGTGGGCAAAAGAGAGTTTCATCTTGGCACCGAACAAATCTTTCTGCCCGGGCTCCTGCATAGTGTCCCATCCATCGCTGTCTGGAGCTGCTTTCATTTCAGTATTGGACTTGGTGGTTACCAACAGCATAGGAATGGCAGACAGATGTACGGTCAGACCTTTCATTGGAACCCAGTTGTATCCGTAACCGGCTCCAAGGGCAAACTGCTGGATATTGAGACGGTTAACTCTTCCAAGAGCATATCCGAGCCATGGATCGTAGGCTCTCAGGCGCGTTCTGTTGAGAGTGAGGCCGGCAAGAAAACTGCCAGCGCTCCTTTTCTGAATCTTGGAGTAGTTCATAGCGGGTGAATAAGAGAACTTCCGCGGGCTGAACACATAGTATGCATTCAGTATGAAATTCTCCATCTTGGCAGTTCCGGTGGTCAGATCCAATTTTACATCAGCCCCTTTGAACTCGATGTCACCCTTGATTTTCTTTGTGGAATGATATCTGAACTCCCCTCCTACCGGAGAAGAATATATGGCAAAAGACCAGTCTTTATTGTATCCCTTTCCAAGGTTGAAGGAATAACTCAGACCATAACCCCTGTAATACAAACCCAGAGAAATCTGTTTGTTGGCTTTGGAATGCATGTTGATGACAGACTGCGTTATCAGCTTACCTGTTTTATCGCCGAAATCATCTCCTTCTGCAAGGCGGCTGCTCAGATTGAAGTCCATCCTGGACAGATATGTGTTCAAAAACACGGACCACTTTCTTTTCGGAACCCCAATATAGTTGGTATCTACACCGGAGAGTTCTCTGGATTCCAAATAATTGTCCAACCTTTTCAGTAAAGGGTACCTGAAGGCTTTTTCTTCTATGCCCTTGGATAATTCCGTCTGTGCTGATGCAAAAGTGGAGACCAGAAGAAACAGGCCGAAAAACATACTGAAGAAGCGTTTTTTGCCAAACCGTATCATAACGTATATCTTAATTATCAGAATCTGACTGCAAAGAAAAACCGAGCGCTCCAGTCTTCCATACTGGCAAAATAAGAAGAATGACGGCCCACGCGGAAATAATTGTAGTATCCGGACACTCCGGCCTGAAACCTGTCATTCCACCCGTAGCTTACGGATGTGCGGAACATGTGGCTGAAGGAAATATGGGTCTTGTTCCCGAAGAGTTTCTTCTGCTGGTCTTTTTCAGTGTCAGTCCAGTCTCCTGAAGCCTTGGTGGCAGATTTTGTTGTGATGAGAACCATAGGTATCTCGGAAAGATGAACAGTCAGCCCCTTTACAGGAACCCAATTGTATCCGTAACCGGCTCCAACGGAAATCTGCTGGATATTTATCTTGTTCACTCCACCCATAAGAGATGCCAGCACCATGTCATAAGCGGTCAGGCGTGTACGGTTCATAGTCAGGCCTGCCAGAACACTGCCGGCACTCTTCTTCTGTATTTTAGAATAGCTCATTGCGGCCCCGTATGAGAATCTCTTGGGATTGAAAACATAATAAGCGTTAAGTATGAAATTCTCCATTTTGGCGTCCTGTTCCCCTATATCAAGTTCAACCCCCATTCCCTTAACTGCAATTTTGCCGCTGATCCTGTTGGTTGAGTGGAACCTGATTTCTCCTCCCACAGGTGAAGAATACATTGTAAGGGACAGGTCTTTGTTGAAGCCCTTTCCAAGATTAAAGGAATACCCCAGACCATAGCCCATCCAGTACAACCCGACAGAAAGCTGCTTTTCAAGTTTTGAATACATATCAATGCTCACTTTGCCAATCTTCTGGTCATAACCGGCACTCTCTTTTGCAAGCGCGTTGCTCCTGAGGTCAAAATCCATATCTGTGAAGTAGCCGTTGGCAAATACCGTCCATTTCCTTTTCGGCACTCCGATATAGTTGGTATCCACCCCGGAAAGTTCGTGAGCCTTGAGGTAATTCACAAGCCCTCTTATTCCGAACTTTTTGATGTCGCCAGTTCCTTCCTCCACTGGAGACGCTTCCTCACTGAGCTGACAAAAAGCGCTATAAGATGAGGCGCAAATCAGAACAAGCAAAACAAACAGTCTTTTCATCGGCGATATATTATCAAGTATAGAACTCAAATTTAAGCAATTTTTTAAATTTGCGGCTGATGAAACCCGTCTTTATCATATCGGCTTTTCTTGCCGCCTTATTCTTGTCGCTGACAACAGCCACTGGCCAGTCTGACACGACAAAAAGAGGAAAATGGAGTGGTTCAGCCTCAATTACAGGAGGATACAACTACTCAAAATCTCCTTTTAATACTTTGGTTCCAAATTTACAACATCAGGCGGCAGATACAAGAATCAACTTGAAATACATCAAGGACAATTTCATTGCCACCGTCCTGTTCAGCTCTGCCTGGAACAACCACCGCAAAGCCACTGTCGGATTGTCCTTAAAAGGAGAAGATGACCTTACAGCCAACTGGTCTGAAATCAAACTGATGTCCAGCCGTTACAACTTCTCCACAAACCTGAAATGGACCAGGCCTGACATCATTTACAACGCTTTTGCCACGGCAAGTTATGACTATGGGCACAACCGGAAAATCAGCTTCATGATAAACCTGGATAAAGAACATATCAGTCTCCAGGGAGAAGACAACAACTCATATATTTTTTCTTCCTCAGGCGGTTTCAACCTGACAAAGAAATTTAGCGCGAACCGTAAACTGTTTGCAGAAGCAAAACTTGGTTACACCAATGTTGACCGCTACATCGAATGGTCAACTCTCAGCTCGATTGAAGGTTCTGCTGACAAAATATACCGCAAGACTCCGTTTTCTCTCGGACTAAGGGCCAATGCCACGGCTTATATAAGCCAAAGCAATGCCTTCAGCATCAAGAACCTGAATGCAGAGGCTGGAGGGTTGTTCTCCATCAGTTATGACAATGACAAGAACCGCGGAGCATATCTGAGCGATCTTTCCGACAAGGACTCCTGGGTGGACAGCCTCAAACTCAGGGAAACTTTCAGGTATGGAGTGATCACCCTGACCCCATATATAAAGTCGGATTATTCTTACAGGTTCCTAAAACTCAAACTGGATGCCTCTGTACAATTCTACGCGGACAAACTCACCAACAAAGAATCCCACCAAGGCTATGACTTTATGGATCCTGCTTTTGCCGGAAGCGGGGAGGCCGAATTCAGGATTGCAGACAACCATTTTCTTGCTGTAGGCTACCTGACTTCCATAAGAAGGCCGTCATACACGCAGCTATGCTGGTATCCAAGGGAAGGTGCTTTTCCCGGACAGTACATCGTGGGAAATCCAGACCTCAAGTCCTCAAGGTCCTACAGGAACATTTTCTCTTACAGAATCAGATTCCGCAAGTTTTCAAGCGAACTTTCCTCTTCCTTCACACGCAATCTGAGAGAAGTGGAACAGACTTATTATGAAGATTATATCGGCGAAACCAAACACAAATTCTTCACTTGGGTAAACACTTCTTACAGCAAAGTCTGGAACACGTCTTTCTTCCTCAGGTATGACACGAAAAGATTCTACCTCAGAACAGATGTCGGCTACTACGACTATAAAGGGAAAGCAAAAACCGCCGGCACAGTCAGAAAAGACCACTACTGGACAGCCAAAGCCTCCGGGGGATTCATTTTCAAAAGAGGATGGAGCATTTCTTCAGACATATCCTACCAGAGCAAGATAACAAGAGCCTACTATTCATACGACAAGTATTACAGCCTTAACAGCCGTGTTGAAAAGAAGTTCAAGCGCCATACGATCTACCTGGAAGGCAGGGACCTTCTGGAGCAGAGGATAACCAGCAGCTACAATTCAGAGGACGGCATGAGCGGCTGGGTGGAAACCGCCTACAACAACCGCCGGTTCTTCCTTATAGGCTACATTTTCAATTTCTAGGCTCCGCGCCTTGCTTGCGTCAGTCCGCAAACACCATCTCGTCAAACAGATAGGCAGCATGGCCTATATGTTCGATATTGAACAGCAGGTATCTGATATCCAGAGAAATGTTGCGGCAAACAGAAGGGTCATAGACAATGTCGCTCATCGTACCCTCCCAAACCCTGTCAAAGTTGATTCCGACAAGGTTGCCGTCCGCGTTTATGACCGGGCTTCCGGAGTTTCCTCCGGTGGTGTGGTTGGTTGCCAGGAAGCAGACAGGCTGGGCATCGTGTCCGCCTTCTGCGTATATATCCCTGAGAGTCTGAGGAATATTGTAGTCAAAGATATCCGGGTTGTCCTTCTCTATTATACCCTTCAAGGTAGAAACTGGGGAGTAGTAAATTCCGTCAGCAGGGCTGTATCCCTTCACGTTCCCGTAAGCTATCCTCAATGTCAGGTTGGCGTCAGGATAGAACTGTTTCTGAGGCTCAAATTCCATCTGCCCCTTCATATAATCCCGGTATGCCAGCCTTATCTGGGAGTTCACGTCGTTGATTACAGGTCTCAGTTCCTTGAAATACCACTGGTAGAAGGCTTCATACAGCACATAGGCAGGATCTTTCTTTATCTGTTCAGAATCTTCTTTTGTCAAGGCAAGAACCTTCTCCTTGTCTGTGAACATGGATTTTGAGAACAAGTCTTTCCGCCAGGCCTCCACACTGCCGTACTGTTTGAGCATCTGCTTGAAATAATCAGGCTTGAATTCATCCGGCATCTCGTCGTCAAAGGCTTTCATCATAGCCACGAATATCTCTTCGTCTATAGGCTGATAATAGTCTTTGAAGAAAGCCTCCACGGCTGCATCCTTTGCTTTTTTGTTCTTGAGGACATTCAGCATACCGGAAGCTATCTGGAGAAGCTCTATGCTCCTTACCGTCTCGTTATAGTATTCGTATGCAAGGAAGTATGGGTTCCGCTTGGCATACAGGGCCTCCAGCCTCTCAACAAGGCCGTCGTAACGGGTTCCCTTGGCCCATTGTTTGAAACGCTCCTGATACTCTTTCTTCTTGTCCACCGTCTTCATCCTGCGTATTCCCTTTTCCTCTCCCTGCCATTTCTTCCAGGCATTGGACACGTTGGCTGCCTTGGACGAATACTGGATGCGGACGGCTTGGCTTTGAGCCATATACTTCTTCATGATGTCAAGACGCTTGGTCCTGAGGGCAATCTTCTTGGGATCTGACACATTTCCGGTATATTCCACCTCATCGGAAGTTACATACTCCTTGGTGGAGCCAGGGCAGCCGTAAACAAAGGTAAAATCTCCTTCCTTGACTCCCTTGCGGCTGATTTTGAAGAACTTCTTAGGCTGGTAAGGAACATTGTCCTCCGAATAGTCTGCCGGATTGTTGTCCTTGTCGGCATATATGCGGAAGATGGAGAAGTCTCCGGTATGCCTCGGCCACATCCAGTTGTCGGTATCGCCTCCGAACTTTCCGATTGAGGAAGGCGGAGCTCCCACCAGGCGCACATCGCGGAAAGTCCTGAACACGAACAGGAAATACTGGTTGCCGTAGAAAAGCGCCTCCACATTTGCCCTGAGGCCTTTTCCTTCCTTTACCGCCTCAGCGACAAGCCCCTGTGAATTAACCTTTATCACGGAATCTCTCTGCCGCTCGGTCATTCCCTCGGAATAACCTTTAAGAACGGCATCGGTGACATCCTGCATATATTCCAGGAAACTTACCGTCAATCCCCTGTTCGGCAGCTCCTGGTCTCGGCTCATTGCCCAGAAACCGTCTTTAAGATAGTCGTGCTCCACGCTGGAGTGCCTCTGGATCTGGCTGTAGCCACAATGGTGGTTGGTGAAAAGCAGCCCCTCTCCTGAAACCAGTTCTCCGGTACATCCTGAACCGAAGAGCACCACGGCATCTTTCAGGCAGGCCTTGTTCACGCTATAGACATCCTCGGCCTTGAGCTTGAAACCCTTGGCTCTCATATCCTTTATTCTCTGCCCGATGAGGACAGGCAGCCACATTCCTTCGTCGGCCCAAGCCGGAGCCATCATCAGGACTGCCAGCAGGGCAATAAGTATTCTTTTCATTTTCAATTAAATATCGCGATAATACTAGTCTCCGCTTCCCATCAGTTCAATAGGCTCTCCCTTGAAAAGACCTTTGACGGTATTACCCCCGTCGTAGAAATAACCCTTGAACACCACACGCCCCAGGCTGTCCTTAGCCACGATCTTTCCTGTGTTTTCATCGGCAGTAGCCTCATACTCACCGCCTTTGTAGCAGAGCTTTATGCATCCTCCCTCTTGAGGCAGAGGGAAATCAACTGTCAGCTGCTCTCCGTCTCCCCAGAAGAAATAGGTTCCGCCAAAAGATTTCCAAACCTCCTGGCCTTCCTCCACGGCAATCTCCTCGTCAAATGCCGGATCCACGGCCTGAGCCACGGTTACCGTATCCTTGACTTCAGCCTCTCCTCCGTTGTTTCCGCTGCTTTTGCAACTGGCTGAAACTGCTGCAATTGCCATTGCTCCAAGAGCAATTGTCAAAATCTTTTTCATAATATCCAGTGTATTAATGTATTGATGAGTTATATCCGTGCTTTAGCTCCAATGCAAATCCTACCCTGAAGTGAGACTCGTACTTGTTGAAATTAATCAGGGTTTCACAGTAACCGCTCCTGAACTGGGCAAAAACGGCAGGCAGGAAAGCCCCCTTGTTGCTCAGCCTGTAAGATAAGTTGAGTTCCAGATTGTAGTTCTTGAACTTGTTGGACGGATTTACCAGAGCCGTGATGTTAAGGCGGTTTTCAAAGGCCTTGTATGTAGCCCACAGGTCACAGAATCCCCTTCTCTTGAAAAAATGCGGAAGACCTGGTATATGTTCGTAGTAGCCATACCAGAGCTTTCCTCCTAAAGTCAAATGTTTTTCAGGAGAAAAAAGGGCCTCTGCGAAAGCCGTGTTTACAGATCTGGACCGTTCATTGACATATCCGTTGGACTGATGGCTGATTCCGAAAAGCAGGTCAAGGCGGGGATTGACATACCAGTATGCGCAAAGGCCCGGATTGAACGCGTTCTCCACAAGCGGACTGGACTTGTCATAAACAATCCACACGCCGGTTTCAGTGTAGTAACCAAGTATGTCCACATTGTCTATACGGGCAATTCGCAGGGCCAGGCTAACCTGGAAACGGACATCCGCGTTATGCTTGTTCACATCTGATCCGTCCGTAGGTATGCCGGTAACAAAATAAGTTTCCCTGAACTGACCGAAAACAGGAAACCTCTGCCTCTGTGTATTCTCATAAAAACTGTCATCGGGAATTCCGGCTGCTGCCAGTGTATCTGGTACGGAAATATTGGCAGAAAGTCTTGACGGCAAAAAAAGAAGGTTGAAGAAAGCAAAGCCTGCAACCAACAAGCTCACGGATTTTGACAGATTTCTCATAAAGTCAGTTTTAGTTACTGAGTGTAAATTTAACAATACTCCACGAAAAATCAAAAACACGGGGCTCAGGTTGCAGGCTGCTTGAACCTTGGTCCGAGAAAACAGCTTCTACTTGTTCAGAGCGTCTGCCTGGGATATGTAACCGGCAAGCTCCTGGTCAGAAATATGGAAATCCTGCATCTGTCCGGAAAGATACTGGTCGTATGCCGCCATATCCACAAAAGCGTGGCCGGAGAGGTTGAAGAGAATTGTCTTCTGCTCCCCTGTTTCCTTGCATTTCAGAGCTTCAGCCACGGTAGCGGCAATGGCATGGCAAGATTCCGGAGCCGGAATTATGCCTTCTGTCTGGGCGAACAGGACTCCGGCCCTGAAAGATTCGGTCTGGTCTATGTCCACAGCCTCAATGAAGCCGTCTCTCATCAGCTGAGACAATATTACTCCAGCCCCATGATAGCGGAGTCCTCCTGCATGGATGCTGGAAGGCTTGAAGCCGTGCCCGAGAGTAAACATAGGGAGAAGCGGAGTCAGTCCTGCCTCGTCTCCGAAATCATACTCAAACTTGCCTCTTGTCAGTTTAGGGCAGGAAGATGGTTCCGCGGCTATGAATCTCGTGCGTTTTCCGTCTCTCATGTTATGCCTGAGGAAAGGGAAAGATATTCCTGAAAAGTTGGAACCGCCTCCAAAACAACCTATTACAATATCGGGATACTCTCCTGCCATCTGCATCTGCTTTTCAGCCTCAAGGCCGATAACAGTCTGGTGCAGGCACACGTGGTTCAGAACAGAGCCGAGGGTATAGCGGCAGTCCGGAGTTGTCACCGCCAGTTCTATAGCCTCAGAAATGGCGCATCCCAATGACCCCTGGTCCATCGGATTGGCTGTCAGAATATCTTTGCCGGCCCTTGTTGACATGGATGGAGAAGGTGTCACTGCAGCACCGAATGTCTGCATAATGCTTTTGCGGTAAGGTTTCTGGTCGTAGCTCACCTTGACCATGTACACGGCACACTCGAGTCCGAACTTTTTAGCAGCGTATGACAAGGCACCACCCCACTGGCCAGCACCCGTCTCCGTAGTTATGTTTTTGATTCCCTGCTTCTTGGCATAATACGCCTGGGCCAAAGCTGAATTCAACTTATGGCTCCCGGCCGGAGACACGCTTTCATTTTTGAAATAAATATGAGCCGGAGTCCCCAAAGCCTCCTCCAGGTCATAAGCCCTTACCAAAGGGGTACATCTGTACGAGGCGTACATCTGGCGCAGTTCTTCAGGAATAGGAATCCATTCATCCGTGGTGTTGAACTCCTGGTCTGCACATTCTTTGCAGAAGATAGGATAGAGGTCTTCAGCTTTCATCGGTTCTTTGGTTGCGGGATTGAGAACCGGAAGGGGCTTGTTAGGCATAACAGCCTGGATGTTGAAAAAATGGGTCGGAATCGCTGATTCTCCGAGCAGAAAACGTTTTGTTCTCATGATGAATGGTATTTGAGGTTAAAAAAAAGACACACCATGCGGCGTGTCGTATTAATTGTCTGATTATAAATAAGAAATAGCCGCTTACAGGGAGAATCTGCAAGTGCGCCACCAGAAATTATTTGAAACATTCTGTCTCATTCCAGTGCGAATATAGCATAAATATCCTTCCGCAGACCTTATGAAGCGTTTTTTTATATACTTTTGTTAAAAGGAACAACAATAATCGCGATGAAACTCATCTCCTGGAATGTAAACGGCCTTAGAGCCTGTGAGGGCAAAGGCTTCTCGGATATTTTCAAAAAGTTGGATGCTGACATTTTCTGCCTTCAGGAAACCAAGATGCAAGCCGGCCAACTTGATATGGAATTTGCCGGCTACCAGTCTTTCTGGAACTATGCAGAAAAGAAAGGCTATTCGGGGACTGCAATCTTCACCCGAATCAGCCCCCTGAAAGCTTCTTATGGTATAGGTATAGAAGAACACGACCACGAAGGAAGAGTCATAACACTTGAATTTGAAAGCTTTTTTATGGTATGCGTCTATACCCCGAACTCCCAGGAAGAACTCAAAAGGCTGGATTACAGGATGAAATGGGAAGATGATTTCAGGGCATACCTGACCGGGCTGGACAAAAAGAAGCCTGTGATAGTTTGCGGAGACATGAATGTGGCACACAAGGAGATAGACCTCAAGAACCCAAAGACAAACCACAACAACGCAGGTTTCACTGACCAGGAAAGGGAGAAGTTCACTCTCCTGCTGGAAGCCGGTTTCACGGATACCTGGAGACATTTCTATCCTGATGTGGAAGGCGTTTATTCCTGGTGGAGCTACCGCTTCCAGTCACGCCAGAGGAACACGGGGTGGAGAATTGACTATTTCCTCACCTCTAACAGATTGATAAACAGCTTAAAAGACGCTAAGATACATACAGACATCCTCGGCAGTGACCACTGCCCGGTAGAACTAGACATTGACATTTGACAAACAAAACCAACCCATAAAACAACACTTATGAAACGTTTCCTGTTCATTTTTGCTGCCACTGCGGCACTCATTTCATGCTCCACCAAGCAACCGGAAGATGTCCTGATAGACAAGTCCGCAATAGAATTTCTCGGCAACGCGTTTTCTGATTTCAGCTTCACGGAAGACGTGAACCTGTTCATCGCACCTAACCCTGAAGACAATTCTAAATGGAGCGTCCAGGCTACCGTCCCTGTAAAGAAGGAGACATCATCTGCAATAGATTCAGTCTCCATAGATATCGTCCCTGTAGATATCAGAGGCGTAAAGCTCAGAGAAGATTTCTGCCTCCAGGCACAGGACATGGGAAATATCATTCCTGTCCTCAACGCCTCTACCGAAAACAGCAAGACTCTAGTATTCAAGTCCAACAGAGAACTCAGCCGCAAAGAAGCGGAACAGATTCTGGCCCAGACAGAGAATCTCTCCGTAACAGTGAACTCCCTCAAATCCCAGAAGACGGCCGTCGCTGAGGAAACGGCAGCCAAAGAAGAGGAAATCAAGAAAAAGGAAGAACAGGCAAAGCCTACACTCAACTCCCTGTGTGAGAAATACGGGGTTTACGGCCTTCTGAGCAAGTATGACAAACTTCTGAGCCAGCGCAAGAAACGCGACGCCAAGAAAGTGGAAGACCAGCTTTGGGAAATTGAAAAGAAGGTGATGGCGGACGGCAGCCTCCCGCAGAGCCTCAGGCAGCGCTTCAAAGACTACATAGAAGACCGTGAAGACCAGATAGAAGACAAGTACTAACGGTATCTGACAGGATTGGCATAAATGTGCAGGAAGATGTCCTCAAGCTCTTTCTGCACATTTTCTTTATCTGCACCACCAAGAGTCTCATCTTCAAGAATATCGCTGATGACGGAAGAAACCTGCTCTTCCATGTGGATAAGGAAGGTCTCCTTTGCCGCCCTGCTGTATTTGCGGACAAAACCGGGCTTTTCCCCTTCTCTTTCCCTCAATATGTCCTCAGCGATGTAATTGTTTGGCCACAGATAGTATGATGAATGGATGCGGCTGTCCACAACCTTCCCCAATTCAACGAACCTCTCGTTCTTTTCTAACAAGGCGCAATGTTCTATCTCCGAAGAAAGAAGCGGGGCTGTAAAACAGACTTTTATCCGCCCCTTCCAGCAACGCATTCCGGTAAGTATGCTGTTGAGGTCTTCCCCTTCTTTTTTCACGTACGGCCTGCGTCTTGATATATAGACTTCCCTGGCTTTGAGGGCATCGCAAGGCTCAAATTCATACGATATGGCTACCGGTATGATCTTGAGCTCGTTCATATCTGAAACAAAATCACCCTTGCCACTCATCTGAACCATCTTCAGGAGCCCCTGCTCGGTAAGATCGTGCCCGTCTTTGGTACGGCCCTGCCGCTGGGCTATCCAGATGGAACTGGAACCGGAAGCCACCTGATGACGTATATACTTGGAAAGCAGCAAAGAAGAATTGTAAACCTCACGCGCGGAAGTGCTGCGTGTAACCTTGATCATCTTGTTGCTGCGGGCCACATCTTCTATGAACTGGGAGGTTATCAGATTGTCTCCCACTGCTATCTCCGTGGTAGTTATGCCTTTGCGGTGGAATATCAGCTGAATTATAGCCGGATCCAAGACAATGTCTCTGTGATTTGCGAGAATCAGATGCGTCTGGCCGCCTTCAAAATATTCCAGGCCCGTCAACTCCACACCTGCGCTGGTCTGGGAAAGAACATGCTCCATGACCATTGCCATTATCTTGTCCTGGAAATCAAATATGCTGGAGCATTCCTTCAGAGCTTTCCTGAAAGTGTCTCCCCCACCCTCAATATGCAGGAAATCAGCAATGTCGTCAAGGTACTCGTATGGATACATTCTGGCAGCAGATTCCTTGATCTCAGAATCATAATAAGGTCTTATATCATCAAATATGCTGTCAAGCTTCTGCATCTTCAAATTATTTCACGGGACACAAAAATAAAACCAGTTTTGCTAAAAACCTAAAAAAAGAAAACAATTCGTAACCCTCAGTCCCGGCGGAACAGCAGGGAGCTGTCTCCATAGCTCAAGAAACGGTATCCACTGTCCAAAGCATGTGCATAAACCTCTCTCCAAGAGTCTCCTATAAAGGCGGAAATCAGCAGCAGAAGAGTACTTTGAGGCTGATGGAAATTTGTCACGAGCATATCCACAACCCTGTACCTGAAGCCTGGAACAATGATTATGGAAGTTCCGGCAACAAGCCTGGACAGATTCTCGCGGTCCATATAATCCACGATAGCCTTCAAGGCCTCCGATATGGAGTATGGATACTCCCTTTCGTACGGATCCCACTGCCCGACAGGGCTCAGAGGAAGCTCAGAATGCTCCAGACACTGGACTCCTATATAATAAAGGGATTCCAGACAGCGGGTGGATGTGGTTCCCACAGAAACAACCCTGCCGCAGGATTCTCCCTTATTCCTCAGCGATATGGCCCCAAGAAGGTCTTCAAGAAAACTTCTGGTCACAGAAAACGGCTCGCTGTGCATCTTGTGGTCTGAAATGAATTCGCTCTTGACAGGGACAAAAGTTCCCGCCCCCACATGCAAGCAAATATTTTCACGAGTTATATGCTTATGGTCCAAGGAATTGAGGACACGCTCAGTAAAATGCAAGCCGGCAGTAGGCGCAGCCACAGAGCCTTCAAAATGAGCATAGACCGTCTGGTAACGGCTTTTGTCTATGTCTTCTGTCGCCCTGTCAAGATATGGCGGAATAGGAACCTGACCGCATTTCTCCAGAACCTCTGAAAAAGTCAAGCCTCCGTCCCACCTGAACCGAACTTTTGAGGCCTTACCAAGCCCTTTTTCCACCAGCTCAGCACGGAAATTGAGGGATTTTGTGGCCTCATCAGAGGCAAAAAACACCTCGCCGCCCTTCCATTTCTTGGCATTTCCTATCACAACAGACCAACAACAGCTCTCTCTTGAAGCAAAAGACTGGGCATAATCTGCCGGAAAATCCGGATTCAGGCAAAGTATTTCAATCAAAGCTCCAGTCTCTTTTTTGAAGAAAAGCCGCGCCGGAACAACCTTGGTATCGTTGAAAACCATAAAGGAATTTTCCGGAATATAATTGGAGAAATTATAAAAAAAGTCATCCTCAATTTTTGGGCTTTCATTCAAAAAACTGCCACGGCCATAGACCAAGAGCTTAGAAGAATCCCTTTCTGCCAACGGATACTTGGCAATCCTCCCGGAGGGGAGGGGATAGGTAAAATCTGATATTTTGATAATAGGCTTCAAATCCATTGAATTTTGTGCAAAGATATACAAATGTCCACGAAAGAAGAAATCTCTTAAAATACAGGTTTTCCCATTTTAGAAATTTCACAACTTAAAACGGGTTTTGTTCACAATTCACAACACAATAACTTCAAATTGCGTACTTCTGATATGCCTGGCAAGTGCACAGTATCAAATATTTTAATAGTAAAATCTTAAAAATTTTATGTTATTGATAATAAGCATATTATGCACATATAACTAAAGTGGAATTTAGGTAAAAACAGCTACTTGAGTCATCAAAATGCGCAATTCGCTAAATAAATAGAATATTAAATTATCGTATATCATTGAGTTTATGTTTATTATATGCCACTAACTAAATTACGGCATTAAATGAGATTATTTTTGCGTATCCTCTACAGACACCCATATAAGGCACTTTTTTACTAACTACGCAATCTGAATAATTTTGTGAATTCTTCTCTGAATCAGATTCAATTTTGCAAAATCAGATACTTTTGTTTACCTTTGAGAAAAATATAAGTTTTCAATCATGAAAGAGCGTTTGCAAACCATCTTGAGCCTGGAAAACATATCCGCCGCACAGTTGGCTTCTTTGCTGGGCATACAGAGATCGACCCTTTCGAACCTTATGAGCGGAAGGAATAAACCGAGTTATGACCTGATCCTGGCAATACTGACAAAATTGCCGAATTTGAATTTAGACTGGCTTCTCAAAGGCGAAGGCCAACCCTACCGCAATTCCGGGTTAAACCTGCGTGGTATGCGTCTAAATAACACAAACATAAAGGACGAGAAAAATACTACATCTATGAGTTATAATGACACAAATAGCTCATCAGAAGAAGCAGTTCAGATAATGCGTAGTAATGACTCAAAAAATAAGCAGCATGAAGAAAAAGCAGGTTTGAGTATTTTTGACGCAACTGATAACCCCGACTACAATAATGGAAATCTGTTTGGATTTATGGATGAGAAGAAGGAGAAAAAAGAAGAGAAGGAGCCAACGGGTGTGAAAGAAGCATTGGATGGGAAAGATGTAACGGACGGGAATGTGTCTGATGACTTCCCTCTGGACGTGGAAGATTTTCCTTCAGAAGATGAAAATCCCACCTACCATCCCTATCCTGCTCTGGAAGAAGGAGAGTTAAACAAGCGCCTTGAAATGATGCAATCAATTAAGGACAAGGGCATTACAGATGAAAACAAAGCGTCTGAACCTTCTGAGAATCCAAAATTTGAAGAAAGCCTGGATCCTCATAGGCAAATTCTGAAGCCAGAACCCCATAAAAGACCTGTAAAAATAATTCTTCTGTATTCGGACGGGAGTTTTGAGTTATTTGACAGATAGAATTTGCTAAATTTGTCTTGCATATAACATAACTTATATAATAAGGTATATGTACAGACTAATAAGAAGCATACTCTTTCTGTTCCAACCGGAGAAAATACACGATATAGTAATATCTGTTCTCAGATTTCTGGACGGGATACCTCTTGTCCCCAACCTGATAAGACTCTTTTACAAATACAGCAAGCCTGAATTGGAAAAAGAGGTGTTTGGAGTCAAATTCAAGAATCCCGTTGGATTGGCCGCAGGCCTGGACAAATGCGGCGACGCCTATAACGCTCTGGCTAACTTGGGGTTCGGCTTCATTGAGATAGGAAGCATAACTCCAAAACCACAAGAAGGCAACCCTAAGCCAAGATGCTTCCGTCTTGTCAAAGACAAGGCCATCATCAACCGGATGGGAATCAACAACAAAGGAGTCAAGTACGCCATCTCCCATATACAGAAACACAAACCATCCTGCCCTATCGGCTGCAGCATAACAAAAGGACGGGAGACATCCATGGCAGACGCCTACAAAGACTACGAGTTCTCCTTTGAATACATGTATGACTATGTAGATTACTTTGTCCTCAATGTCTCTTGTCCGAATGTGGAAGACTCACAGAAAAACCAAAGTCTTGAAAACATCACCCCTATCATAGACAAACTGCTGGAACTGAGGATGATGTATGATGACTACAGACCTATCCTCCTCAAGATTTCTCCGGATGTTGAACAAGACTATCTTGACGATATCATCAACCTGATCCTCCTGTCAGGACTGGATGGGGTCATTGCAGCCAATACTACCAACAAGAGAGACGGACTCCTTTCATCAAAGAGCCAGATTTCCAAGATAGGCAAAGGCGGGCTCAGCGGAAAGCCGCTGTATGAGAGAAGCCTTCAGCTTGTCAAGTACATTCACCAGAAGACTCACGGACACCTGCCTATCATAGCAAGCGGAGGAATAATGACTCCGGAGCAGGCTATGGAAATGCTGGATAGCGGAGCGTCCCTGATACAGGTATATACAGGTTTTATCTACAACGGCCCAAAATATGCCAAGAAAATAAACAAGTACATTTACAAGACAATGAAGGAGAGAGAGTTGGCAAGACTATCCCAAACCTCAAAAACTCAACTGAAATGACAACTGCATCTATATGCACCATAGGAGATGAAATCCTAATCGGCCAGATCACAGATACAAATTCAGCCTTCCTGGCCAAGGCACTCAACAAGATAGGAGTCAAAGTTATACACATGGCCTCCTGTTCAGATTCAGACAAGGACATAGCCAATACACTCAAGCGCTGTCTCAAGATGTCTGACGTGGTGATAACCACCGGCGGACTCGGCCCTACAAAAGATGACATAACCAAAAGGGTCCTGATGCGCCTGAGCGGCAGCACAAGATTCAGGACCAGCCGCAAACAGTTGGAAATAATAAAGAACATACTGACATCCAGAGGCATCCAAATGCTGGACATAAACCGTATGCAGGCAGATGTTCCTGACAGATGCACCGTAATTCCCAACAGGATAGGAACCGCCCCTATCATGCAGTTCCATTTTCCGGAGGAAATGTTCGGGAGAAACAATCTTCTGTTCTCAATGCCTGGCGTACCTTTTGAAACGGAATTTGCAACACCTGATGTAATAGCTTCAATACAAGCACACTATAAGCTTGACAAGATATTCCACAAAACAATCTGCACATTTGGAATCGCCGAGTCAGTACTCAGCAAACAGATTGAGGAGTGGGAAAACTCCCTTCCTGAGAACCTACACCTTGCCTACCTTCCCAACCCTATTCTTGGAGTCAGGCTCAGACTTTCCATATATGGCACTACACAGAAGGAAGGAGAAGAGGAGCTGGAGAAGTATTCCGCATCGCTGAAGAAGATTCTCGGCGATGCCGTTTACGGGGAAGGAGAAACCAACCCACAGACAGTTGCCGGAGAGCTTCTGTTGGAAAGGAATGCTACAATCAGCACAGCAGAATCCTGCACAGGAGGTTATATAGCCCATCTCCTTACGGAGATTGCCGGTTCCAGCAGGTATTTCTGGGGAAGTGTAGTCAGCTATGACAACTCTGTAAAAATCAATACTTTGGGAGTTAACCAAAAAACAATCGAAAAACATGGAGTGGTAAGCAAAGAAGTTGTAGCCCAGATGGCTGAAGGAGTCAGGAAAAAGCTGGGAACAACATATTCCATCGCCACTTCCGGGATAGCCGGTCCTGGAGGCGGAACGCCTGCCAAGCCTGTAGGTACACTGTGGATGGCTGTCAGCGGCCCAAAGGGAACGGTCACTGCAACGCTGGTATCCAAGAGCACCAGAAAGATTAACATAGAACGGTTTGCAGCCTCAGCCCTCGACCTTTTCAGAAGAAGCCTTATATCCGGCAAAATCTGACATCATACAAAAGGAAAATTTGAAACAGACAAGCATAATGCAGAATAAACATCGCTGATACAAATATTCAACAATATGAAAAAGATAATAATAAAGAGCCTGCTCTTGACATTAACAATCGCAGCTATGACAGCATGTACTGAAAAGAAGGCGGCAGATCCTGTTGCCCAAGCAATGCAGAAAGTAGATTCACTGTTCGTTGACAGGTACACCCCTATCGACACAATGTTTGCTGAACCAGGTGGTGCAGTACTTATCATGAAAGGAGATTCCATCCTATTTGACAAAGGATACGGATATTCTGATCTGGCTCGCCGATACAAAATTGACGGCAACACTTTCTTCAACATCGCCTCCTGCTCAAAGCAGTTCACCGCTGTTGCCATTCTCAAACTGGCCGAAGAAGGAAAGCTGGACATCAAGAAAAGCATCTATGATGTATCTCCTCTTGTAACTCCTTACCTGCCAAAGAAGAAGGCCCCATTCACAGACATCACTCCAGCGCATCTGATGAGCCACGCTTCAGGCATTCCGGACACCCGCCCTAGGACAGACCGCCATTTCATGCTCACCTGCACAGATATGCAGTCAATCGAATACATGAAGGGACTCAAGGAACTCAACTTCACTCCGGGAACTGAATACCAGTACATCAACCCTACATTCCAGCTTCTCTATCTTTTCATCGAGAAACTTACAGGAAAGGGATTTGAAGAATATATGAAAGAGAGCATCTTCACTCCGGCAAGAATGTTGACAACTCTCTATTTCTCAGAAGAAAATGAGAGCAAGATCCCTAACATGGCACACGGATACATTTTGGAGGACGGCCAGGAAACCTCCAGCGTGGATTCTGACAAACCTGCCGGAGCTGTGGCAGCGCAGCCTGAAAAGAAGGTTGATGACGGAACTCCTCACAGCAAATTCTCCGAATGTGACTATGGAGAGGAAACATTCTTCGCAACCAAGGCAGACGGTGGCATATACACATCTACCCATGAATTTGCTGAATGGATCAAGGCTATGAGAGACAACAAGATAATCCCTCAGAGAGCAAAAGAAGAGGCTTGGTCATTCATCAACCAGGTTTCCGGCAGCAAGTACAGCGGATACCAGAACAGAGACAACACCT
Source organism: uncultured Bacteroidales bacterium (assembly GCA_900316795.1). GTDB lineage: Bacteria > Bacteroidota > Bacteroidia > Bacteroidales > UBA932 > Egerieousia. The sequence goes on from ONEF01000002.1 coordinate 142,272, forward strand.
TCTACGGCTATGGATGGTTCCTGGAGCAGCAGCCAGGTTTCCCTAAGAAGGTTTACCACACGGGAGACAACGGCGGGTTCCAGATCTATGAAGGCTTCTTCCCTGACGCTGACCTTACCGTACTTGTTTTTGAGAACCGCAACGACAAAGACCGTTGGGACATGGTCCGGAAGATAGACCAGATCCTCAAGGATGCCGGCCTTATGGAACCTGCCAAAAACGATCAGCAGACTTCTGCGCCCGCTGAGAGCACAAAAGCAGAATAAAGGAACCGGGCGTTTTTAGCAAATATCTGACATACAGATAAATAAATAATTGAGGGGTATCTTCCAAAGACACCCCTCAATTTTATAAATACGTATAAATCAAGCGCTTGATAAAAACGCCTCTAGAAAGTCAGAGCACAATCCTCCACCTGGGTGAATGCCCTGAGGAAGTTTTCTCCAAGAACCTTCTTGATGTCCTCGTCTGAATATCCTCTGTGACGGAGTTCGCGGGTGATGACTTCAAACTTGCTGACGTCTTCCAGTCCTACAGGTGGCATTTCAATTCCGTCATAGTCTGAGCCAAGACCTACGTAATCAATTCCTACCAAGTCAATTACATGCTCGATATGGTCAACCAGAAGCTTGTATGAAGGAGAAGGGAAGTTCTTTTTTATGAAGGCCGTCTGCTTCTTGAACTCGGCGATTTCCTTCTTGCCCTTCTTGCCGCTTCTCCAATATGCCTTCATAGCAGCGTCGTAGTTGTCGGCAGCATCGAAGTAAGCATCGCAGCCATACTCATCGCTGAGGAAAGCAGGATAGAAGTTGATCTGGATCACTCCGCCTGCTTTGGCCAGATCCTTTATCATTTGGTCTGTCATGTTCCTTGGATGCTTGCAGAGAGCCCTGCAGCAGGAATGTGTAGCAACTATAGGAGCCTTTGAATACTTGAGGCAGTCATAGAAGGACTCATCTGACAGGTGACTTACGTCCACAATCATTCCCAGACGGTTCATCTCGGTCACAACCTTCTTTCCCATAGGAGAAAGGCCATGCCACTGGGCCTGCTTTGGAGCACAGCTGTCACAGAGCTGGTTATGGGCTGAATGGCAGAGTGTTATATACCTTACTCCCATACGGTAGAATTCGTGGAGCAGAGCGAGGTCATTCTGGACAGGAGAACCGTTCTCCATACCGAGCATGATAGCTCCCCTTCCGCTCTTCTTGATTTGGCGGGCATGACGCACTGAATAAGCCAGGGCCACTTTGTCGCGGTTAGCTGCAATCATGTCCTTGGTCTCTCCTATCAGCCTGACAGCCTGAACTGTAGATTGGTCCGGAGTAAGCCTTGTACGGGTGAAGATAGCATAAAACATAAGGTCTATGCCGCCCTCTTTCATCCTGATGAAATCGTTATGTCCCTCATTGCTCCTCACGCCGAGGTCTGCGTGCTCTTCATCTATCCTGAGAGGAGTGTCGCAATGGGTATCGACTACCATTGCCTCCATGTGGAGCTGATGTACAGATTTTGCCATTTTATCTTTTTCTAAAAACCTATATTCAGTTTATTGGATGATTATTTCATATATGTGTACTTCCACGATGTAGGAGGAACCAGCGTCTCCTTGATGGCTCTTGAGGTAACCCATCTGAGGAGATTGAACTGGCTTCCGGCCTTGTCGTTGGTACCGGATGCACGGCTGCCGCCGAAAGGCTGCAATCCGACAACCGCCCCGGTCGGCTTGTCGTTGATGTAGAAGTTTCCGGCACAATAGCGCAGCTTGTCGGAAATGTAATCACAAGCCAGCCTGTCCTGTCCGAATACGGAACCTGTAAGACCGTATGGAGATGTTGTGTTGCACAGCTCCAGAGTCTTGTCAAGATCCTTGTCTTCATAAACATAAACGGTAAGTACAGGACCGAACAGCTCTTCTTCCATAGTCTTGAAATTAGGCTTCTTGGCTAAGATTACAGTCGGCTGGATGAAATATCCGACACTCTTGTCGCACTGTCCGCCTATTACAACCTCAGCGTCTTTGCTTCTCTTGGCGTATGCTATAGCCTTAGCAATATTGTCAAATGAAGGCTCGTCTATTACAGCGTTGACAAAGTTCTCAGGATCCAGGACATCCCCTACCTTTACGGCTTCGCATCTTTCCTTCATTCCCTTAAGAACCTTAGGCCACAAGCTCTTAGGGCAGTACATACGGCTGGCGGCAGAACATTTCTGGCCTGCGAACTCAAACGCTCCGCAGAAGGCGGCGTTGGCTACAACCTCAGCGTCTGCACTCTTGTGAACGAAGATGAAATCCTTACCTCCGGTTTCACCTACAAGACGCGGGTAGGTCTTGTATTTGTCTATGTTCATGCCTACTGTCTTCCAAAGCCCCTGGAAAGTTTTGGTAGAACCGGTGAAGTGGATACCGGCCAGATCCTCAGAAGCGCAAGCAACCTTTCCTATTACAGAACCAGGCCCGGGAACAAAGTTCACGACTCCTGCCGGCAGACCAGCTTCCATAAACACCTTCATGATGTAGTAGTTGGAGAGCAACGCGGTTGTGGATGGCTTCCATACGGTTGTGTTGCCCATCAGTACAGGGGTCATGTTCAGGTTAGAGGCAATTGAAGTGAAGTTGAATGGAGTAACAGCCAGGACAAAACCCTCCAAAGGCCTGTATTCCATAGAATTCAGCTGGCCCGCTGCACATTTGGGCTGCATGGCGTAAATCTCAGATGCATAAGCAGCGTTGTAGCGGAGGAAGTCTATCAGCTCGCAGGCTGAATCGATTTCTGCCTGGAACATGTTCTTGCTCTGTCCCAGCATGCAGGCTGCATTGATCAGTGCCCTGTATTTTCCGGCTATCAGATCTGCGGCCTTGAGAAGAATGGCGGCCCTTGTAGTCCAAGGGGTTTCAGCCCACTTCTTGTGTGCCGCCATAGCAGCGTCCACTGCCATCTGGACTTCTTTCTCTGAAGCTTTGTGATAACGGGCCAGTATATGCTGGTGATTGTGGGGTTCTACGACATTACCCAGATTACCGGTCTTGACCTCCTTTCCTCCGATGATCAAAGGAATTTCTATGACTGTCTTGCTCTGTCTTTTAAGTTCCGCATCAATGGCGATTCTCTCCGGACTTCCTGCAAGATAAGCCTTTACAGGTTCATTTGCCGGAATCGGGAAACTGAAAATAGAATTGTTCATATAAATGTATTTTAGAGTTTTTCTAAATTGCAATGCAATCCGGTTTCCACGGCGTTGCATACAAATTTAACTTTTTAATGAATAAATTGCAACATTCCAAAAGCTGAAACGTCATAATTGTGGAATGAAGATAAACCAGGAAGAAATAGAGCATATCTACAACGAGCACTCAAGGAGGCTGTACTTTGCATCGCTTCGCATTCTGGGCAACAGGGAAGAAGCTGAAGATGTGATGCAGGATACAATACTCAAAGTGTGCACAGACGGTTCGTCTTCAAAAGTGGAAAACCTGGGAGCCTACCTGACAAGATGCTGCATAAACAAGTCTCTGGATCTGCTGCGCAAAAGGCAGAGCCTGAAGAATTACCAGACAGAGATCATCTCGGCCCGGAGCCAGGAGGAAGACGGCATTGATGAGAATGTCCAAGACACTTGCCCCATCGTGGAAAAGATAATAGAGCTTATAAGCCGCCTTCCACGCAAGTGTAGGCAGATCGTGACTCTGAAACTAATAGAAGGTTTTGACTATCAAGAGATAGCCCAGATTACATCCATGAATGAAAGTTCAATTAGAAGCAGATATATGAGAGGCAGGCAATCACTTGCCGAACTAATGAAAAAGGAGGGTATCCATGAAAGATTTTGACAACAGACTGGAAGAATTGTTCCTAAGCTACCGCCAAAGCCAGGAGGGAGCAGAACTGCCCTACGGCCACAAGGAAAGGTTCCTAAGGAAACTGGCCGCACCCAAAAAGCAGAAAGCGGAGAAGGCTATCAGGATTGCCTGGGTGTCACTCGCCGCGGCTGCCTGCATAGTTGCAGCTGCCGTATTTATCCCGAAGGTTTCTTCCGGAAGCCTGGACCGGTTCGAAGAAGAATGCCTTGCAGAGCTTCAGGAAATGGGGAACCAGCTCAAGACAGACAGCCATCTTCTGCCCCATGGCGACAAGGAAGACGCTCTCTATTCCATTTCCTCCATCGTTGACGGGGAAGAGCTTATGGCGCTGCAACTGCCTGAAAACATGTCAAAAAAGGAAAAGCAGAAGATAATCAGAGAGTATTACAACCAGAAGATGGAAGGCCTGAAAAAAATCAAGACTTTCATCGCGATGAACGAGCCGGAGGAAGAATAAGAATATGATTATGATTATGAATGCAGCATAAACGCATTCACAACGCAGAGAATACACATAAGTTTACATACAATATACAGATAATCAAAAAAATTACCGATATGAAAAAGATTTTTGCTGCATTGCTTTTGGTGTCAGCCATTTTGACAGCACTGCCGTCTTACGCCCAGAACGACGAAACACTGAAGTCCAAGTCCTACAAATTCTCATCCCTGTCTGGAATTGAGGCCGGGAGCGTGTTCCAGATCACCGTCCAAAAAGGGAGGAGCGGCAAAGTAACCGTTTACGCCCCTGCCAAGACTCTGGATCACGTGATCGTGAGTGAAAGCGGCGGAGTACTACGCCTGAGGATTGAAAACGGCTACAACGTGGGGAACGGCAAAAAAAGATGGTTTTCATCTTCCAAGGACCTCGAAGGCCCTATCAAGGTTGCGGTTGAAATGCCTTCACTTGCCAAGATAGAACTTTCCGGAGCCGCCACCCTCCATTCCAAGGAAACCTTTTCTGAGAAAAACTGCGAAATTGAACTCAGCGGCGCTTCCAAAGTCCGCCTTGGCAAAGTAAACGCAAATGTTCTGGACCTCAACATGTCCGGTGCCTCTGAATTAGTCCTGGCCGGTTCATACGACATCATCAAGACAGATTTGTCCGGCGCTACAAAGACGTTCCTCAGCAGCGGCTCGGCAAAGAAAGTGGAAGTTGAAATCAGCGGAGCGTCAAAACTAAACCTGAGCGGTAAGGCAGAGGTCGCAAACCTTGAAGTCAGCGGAGCCAGCCATTTTGAAGGTTCTGAATTCCAAGCCAAAGAGGCAGTTGTAGAAATCAGCGGGGCCGCCAAAGCCCAGATAAATGTACAGAAGAGAGTATCAGGAGAAGTCAGCGGAGCTTCAAGTTTCACCTACACCGGAAATCCAGACAAGGTAATACTTGAAAAGAGCAGAGGCGCTTCCGTAACCCATAAGTAAGCCAGCACCTTACATAGGCCAAAACATGTAAAAGTTCATTCATAGTGACAAATTGTCACAACTCTCCCGGTGGTATGAAGATTGAAATACCTCCGGGAGGTTTTTTATACCTCAGCGATGCTTTAAGCAGGCCGGCGCAAAGCAGACAGACGCAGAATGAATCGCTGAGAAAAACAGGATAATTATAAAACAACATATCATGACAAAGACAAAAGGACAGATTGGAGTAACTACGGAAAACATATTTCCGGTTATAAAGAAATTCCTCTACTCAGACCACGAGATATTCCTCAGGGAACTGGTAGCCAATGCAGTAGATGCAACCCAAAAACTCAAGGCCATTGCCGGCAAGGGTGAACTCAAGGGAGAATTGGGAGAGACCACCATCCACATCGAGGCCAACGACAAGAAGAACACCCTCACCATAACAGACCGCGGCATAGGCATGACCGCAGAGGAGATAGACAAGTACATCAACCAGATAGCCTTCTCTTCAGCAGGAGAATTCCTTGAAAAGTACAAAGACCAGCTGGACAGCATCATAGGCCACTTCGGACTGGGATTCTATTCCGCCTTTATGGTTTCCAAGAAGGTGGAGATAGAATCGCTGAGCTACAAGGAAGGCAGCAAGGGAGTCAAATGGAGCTGCGACGGCTCTCCTGAGTTCACTATGGAAGAATGCAAGAAGGAAGACCGCGGAACCAAGATAACCCTCTACCTGGACGATGACTCCAAGGAATTTGCCACAAAACAGAAAGTTGAGGAACTTCTGAACAAATACTGCAAGTTCATGCCGGTAAAGATTGCCTTTGGCAAAGAAACCGAATGGAAAGACGGCAAGAATGTTGAAACAGACAAAGACAAGATAATCAACGACTCAGAGCCTCTCTGGGCCAAAACTCCAAGCGAGATAAAGGATGAAGAGTACCTGGATTTCTACCGCAAGCTCTACCCTATGAAGGAAGATCCGTTGTTCTGGATCCACCTGAACGTGGACTATCCGTTCAACCTCACCGGTATCCTCTACTTTCCTAAGATCAAGGATCGTATGGATGTTTCCAAGAACAGGATACAGCTCTACTGCAACCAAATGTTCGTCACGGACCAGGTGGAGAACATCGTCCCTGAGTTCCTGACACTGCTGTACGGAGTCATAGACTCTCCAGACATTCCTCTGAACGTTTCCAGAAGCTACCTCCAGGCAGACTCCAACGTCAAGAAGATATCCACTTACATAACCAAGAAAGTAGCGGACCGCCTGGAAGAAATATCCAAAGACAAGAAAGAAGAGTTCGAGAGCAAGTGGGACAACCTCAAACTATTCATCGAATATGGTATGCTCACCGACGAGAAGTTCTGCGAAAGAGCCATGAAGTTTGCCCTGTTCAAGACAACAGACGGCAAATTCCTCGGCTACGAAGACTTCGGCAAACTCATTGAGAAAGAACAGAAAGACAAGGACAAGAAAGTCGTATATCTGTATGCTACAGACGCAGTGGCCCAGTACCAGTGGATAGAGGCCGCCAAGGCCAAAGGCTACCAGGTGCTCCTGTTTGACAGCCAGCTGGATTCCCACTTTGTGAACCTCCTGGAAACCAAGATCAAGGACAGCAGGTTCGCCCGTGTGGATTCAGACAGCATAGACAACCTCATTCAGAAAGAAGACGCCAAGAAGCCTCAGCTCAAGGAAGGAGAAGAACTTGACCTCGAATACGCTTTTGCAGCAGTGCTTCCTGAAGAAGGACGCTACACCCTGCAGGCGGAGAACATGGGAGAAAACGCCGCCCCTATGCTCCTTACCCAGAACGAGTTCATGAGGCGATACAAGGAAATGAGCGCCCTTGGCGGAGGTATGAACTTCTACGGGGAGATGCCTGATTCCTACACAATCAAGCTCAACGTGGAGAACCCTCTGGTAAAGAAGATCATCGCTGAGAAAGACGAGCAGACAGAAGAAAAGGCAAAAGACATCAAGGCCCAGATAGCCAATGTCCAGGATGCCCTCGACCTCATAGACAAAGACACCAAGGACAAGAAGAACGAGGATATCCCTCAGGAGATGAAAGACAAGAGAGACAAGCTCAACTCCACCCTCAACAGCCTCAGAGACCAGAAACGCGAACTGATGAGAGAGTTCGGAAGAAGCAACACCCTGCTCAAGCAGATCACGGACCTCGCCCTTCTTTCCAACGGAATGCTCAAAGGCAAGCAGCTTTCAGAATTCGTCTCCAGAAGCCTCAGCCTGCTCAAATAACCGGGCTCAGCGATGCCAGCTCCGGAGATCGCAGCCCCGGCGATGGAAGTTCCGGTGATGACCTCCCCGAGATCGCAGCTCCGGCGATGGTGGGCTGTAACATCCTGATAGACAGCACATCCTAAAAAGCACCCCCGCAAAAACGGCAGGTGCTTTTTAGGATGTATTGAAACTCAGCTACTTACAAGGCACCATCGCCGACATTACTCACTTGCTATCCTCTCAAGTATGTCCCTTGAACTGATATCCTTCATAAGTGTGAAGCCAAACCACTTCTTGCCCAAGTCCTTAATTGATGCACCTAACCGCAACTGCGAACTTATTTGCCTGGTATAGACAGTGGCGCTCACATCACTCCCTCTTTTGTCGAGCAGAGAAAGAACCGAGTCATCAACATAGTTATCAATCAGGGCTATAGAACACTTAGCCCTTCTAATAAGGTCTGATACAAACCGATAAGCGTCAAATATCTGCCCATTAAAGAATACTCCCTGAACTGGAGGCAATGAGGACTTAATAAAGAAATCAATTTGACCTTCAGTCTTTGAAACTCTTTCCTCTAATCGGCTTACCCTATTGTTGATAGAATATCCTTTCAAAAGATACTCCTTCAATATACGATTAGCCCACTGCCTAAAATGAATTCCCCTTTCAGACTTAACTCGAAAACCTACAGAGATAATCATATCAAGGTTATAATACTCAATAATACGTGAAACCAATCGAGAGCCTTCATTTTGAACTGTCGCAAATTTTGCGACAGTTGGAATATGCCTCAATTCTTCTTTCATAGCAGCATTAATATGCTTCCCAATAGTTTTTACGTCCCGGTCAAATAGCTCTGACATTTGTTGCCTATTAAGCCACACCGTATCTCCGACTAATCTGACCTGAATATTTACATTATCCCCAGGATTATAGAGAATTATCTCCTCGTTTGCTGGAATGAGGTTTGAATCAATATTATTCTTAATGCTCTTCATGTCTTTTTACCGCAAATCTACGCCCCAACCCCTCTCTCTACCAAGCCAAAACGTCAATTTGACCCGACACAATCCTGGAATTGTAAAAAAGTGCAGAAATAATATTCTATTTTTGCAAAAAGTCGACGATTATGAAAACTCTTACCCAACAAACTGCCTGCAGCATAAAAACAGCTTCCGGCCACAAAATAGCTTTTTGGCTTGTAACACTGATAACTTTGAAGTTTCTCTCTCTAACTCCAGCCAATGCTCAGGAGCAAGACACCATAGCTGTAGAAAGGTTCATCCCGGACTTGAAAAAGATAGAGAACATTGTCAAAAACGACACTGACCGTTACAACTCCCTCATGGACAGGTTCAACAGCTTGACAGTAACCATGGAAATGCTGGAAGACGGCCCTATCTCTCCCTTTACATTTGAAGAATCTGCCATAATCTACTACGGCTATGCCTTCACTGAAAAATACAACCCATACTGCAGCTACGATTCCTTAAGATTCTTCATCCAGCAAAGAGACTGGGAAAAAGCGGAACAAGCTGCACTGGAAGCACTTAAAGACAACCCGGTTTGTATCGAACTGCTGGAACATCTGATTTTGGCGGCCGAGCAGAGGCAGGATGAAGAAGTAGCTTCCAGAGCCTTTGGCCAGTACATCATCCTTCTGACAACCATATCCCGTTCAGGAGAAGGAAAGACTCCGGACTCACCTCTATTTGTGACCAGAGTTTCAGATGAATACTCCATTCTCAGATCGATCGGAGCCTCCCAACTCAAAGGGCAATCTCTGATAGACACCCCTTCCGGCAAATGCGACAAGATGGTTTTCATGCTTCCTATGGGAGACACAGACGGTGACGGCATAGAAAACGAAAAAGAATATACATTATACTTCAATGTAGGCCTACCACTTGGCTGGTGGAGCAAACAGTTTTAACTACCCCCTATGAACAAGGTAAGAATCACTGCAATACGCCAGACCACCTATCCGGATCTGATTGCAAAATATGAGAACCCTATCCAGCACACCTGCGATGTAAGGGAAGGGCAGACCTGGATTTCGGAAGACGGCCAGCGTCCGGAGGGAATGTGCCCTTCAGCCTGGGACTCAATGAAACCGTTTGTGGAGTCCCTGGCCAAAGGAGAAGGCAACTTCTTTGACGGCTGGATGAAAAACCCAATGAGCGCAATGATCAGCTGCAACGACGGCTTCCGCCCCTTTACCTTTTACCTGGAGGTTGTATAGTCTAACTCAGCAACTTACAAGGCACCATCGCCGAATCATCCCGCAAGTACTATTGCCGGAGAGATATTTAGTTTTGAAGAGATGATCCTTGCCTGCTCAAAGGTAGGGTTGACCTTTCCTGATAAAATAGCACTCAGCCTTGGTGCTGTTATTCCGAGCATTGCCGCCATCTCCTTTTGAGTAATATTGTACTCAGCAATACGTGCATTGATTGTTTCCGACAGGCTGGGAAGCTCTATGGGAAAATGCTCTTTCTCATACTCTTCTACAAGAGCTGAAAGTAAATCCAGTTCAACAAGCCTCGGATCATCAGACGGTGTATCTTCCCCTGTCTCAAAAAAAAGAGCATCTATCCTTTTCATTATGGCATTATATTGCCTCTCGTTTTTTATCTGTACCATGTTCTGCCTCCTATACTTTTGAAACATCTATCTTGTCATATTCCTTATGAGTTCCCATAAAACGGATATATACCAGCCCCGGGATGAACTTGATTGCTGCTACCAACCGGTACCGATTCCCTTTTATGTTGAAAACAAAATGTTGATTTCCCACATAATCGACTGAGTTAAAGTCATTCTTGATATCTGCGACAGATTTCCAATGCGCCCCACAGACCTTGATATACCATTCTGTCAAAGGCAACCTTGCATCAGAATGAACAGACCAAAAATCCCTCAAAGTTGATACAGCAATCACCCTCATACAACACAAATTTATGAATTATTAAATTAATAACAAAATTATCCGAAAAATAATCGCCTAATCAGCACCATTTCATTCACTCGCTCAAATCTACAGCCCTAACTCCCTCTCCACCAAACCATCCGATAAAATTTACCCTATGCAATCCCGGAATTGTAAAAAACTGACCAACTATTTTCAAGAAGAACGCAATACCAGGAAAGTGTTTCCTAAGCGAAGTAACAACCAAGCCATCCTTCTTTCCCAACCCAAAAACTCAAGCACCATCGGATCCTTTATCACCTCAGAAGGTGTCTCCGGAATCCTTTCTTTACGAGCAACCGCTAGAACAGCCTCCTTGTCATTACTCAGTAACAGCCTCTCATACAGCATTGAGTTTATCTGCCTCTCCAACTCTCTGCTCGTCCAGGCATTATTAACGGCCTCTAATTCATAATATTCTCTTTTAGAAGCATCTGAGATCTGTATTAGGCGCCGAGATTGAGCTCAGTTTAATTGGGAACGCAGTGCGTTCCCAATTGGATATAAACAATAAAATTGACGACAAAATTTCAATTGCCTTACCCCAAATTCACTCCCGCAAATCTACACCCGCTCTACCCCCTCTTGCAAACCATCCGGTAGAATTTACCCTGTACAATTCTGGAATCGTCCGGAAATGAACAAAAAAACAGGGAACCAAGAAGGTCCCCTGAATAAAAACTCGCCGATATGCCTATATTACTGCTCCTTCAGCACCTTGCTGTATAGCGTTCGGCCTCTGAACTCCCTGTAGTTCACAGTCTTCAGCCTCAGAGAAAACGACGGCACATCCACACTTCCAGCCAGCTCCCGCAGCCGCTCGGCATCTACCCTGGCATCCCTATCCACGCGCCCAAGCGTCACGTGCAGCTTGAAGTCCGCCTCTATTATACAGCCGGCCGCTTCAAGATCCTGTCGCAGAGCATCCACCATTCGCATAAAATTCTCCGGCACGGCTGTACTCGTCAGAAACAGCACTCCCCCGCCAGAACTCTTGCCAAAAGCGTCCAGCTTGTCAAACGTAAGCTCCGGCGCCTCAAACTGCTCAAGATGCCGCATAATTATAGCAATAACTTCCTCCCTGGAAGGCACTTTCTCCAAAAACGCCAGCGTAATATGATAGTACCCATTCTGCCATCTGACAGGCACATACGCCTCCCGCATCACCTGCTTGAGCTCTCCCATCCACTCCGCCGACTGCCTCAGCAGCACCTCTATCTCTATATACGTCTGCTGCCCATTCCCGCCACTGCCCATTCTGCCACTATGCTTATTTCTGTTGTTATTCATAGCCTTAATCAAAAAATCATTTTCCTCAGCGATGGGAAATCCATAGAAAGGAAAAAACTTTTATTCAAAATGAAAGACAGTATTCTGTAATTATTATTTTGAATTACTTCAATTTTTGAACAGAGTTTTTCAATACGGAAATAAAGCGCTTTGTTATTTCCAAGTCAACCTCAAAAATTCGGGGCCACTCATCTTCAGGATTATTATAGCCACCCTTTAACTCTGTCCAAATTGATTTTGCTCTGTATCCTTCCTTATCATCCCATATAAGACCAGGTCCAAAATTATTGTCTATCGTTTCTCTATCTTTCAAGAAATGCTGGAAAATCTTAATATTATCTTCTTCTGCTCCCTTCCCTTTATCTATACGAAGCTCGCATCTAACATTGTCCTTTGTTACCCACAGATGCCATTGAATACCCCCAATTCCAGCGCCACTTGAGATAAAACTATCTTTTGTAGCTGAAGAGTTCTTGAAAGCAGTCATAGATTTATCTGTCTTAAACACCTTAAGAAGACCAGTCCAGAATTTGAAACGCATTTCATGCCTTCGGGTTTCATTACGCTTAATTTGTCCTTTCTCTCTGGCCTCTACAGAAGGAGCAGCTTTAATTGTAAACAATGGTCCTAACGGAGATTCTCCTATGCGGATAAGCTGCAACTCCAGTAAATAAAAATCGCAGCCACTATCTGTCTCATTAAGCCAATCAACGGCATCTACATGTTCTTGCTTAGCTCTCTCCACTATCCATATGGCCACCTTAGCATCGAATGCCGTACGATAAGTAATTATCTTGCCTAGATGATCATGATTTGAGTCCCCGAACTGATTCTCTATTACAACGCCAGAACCATCTTCCAACTCGGCCTGAATATCTACTCGAAAGTTTTCAGAAGTTTGCTCTGTTGATGGATTAAAAAGCTTAACATTAATGGCCTCAGAAACATAATTCAAATTCTCTGCAAGCCACGGTGTAAACTCTCCAGATTCACTCTTAAAATGGTTTCTGAGATTAATTGTCTCTATTCTTTCAATCGTTTTCATATCAAATACTATTCTATTCTTTATATCGTAAAGATACGTCCCATATAACCTTGTTATTAACGTTTAGTTCTACTATTTCAAAACAAGACTAACGCAATTCCCACTTATCAGCAAAGATATCGATTAATGATGTTTGCCTATTCTCCACAACAGTAGGAGTCCATACGTCTTCGTTCAATACACCTGTAGTTAAGGTATAAGAACTTGTGCCATTTTTAGACTTAAAATACTTCTCTTTCTTCTCTTCAAAATCATAGTTTTGCGCAGAAGAATTGATTCTTTTATTTAACGGAACAAGGTTCCCTATTTTGTGAATCCACTCTTTATGTTGCTCTTCCGTCCAATTTTTAGCCCAACCACTATCTGCATACATTGTTTGAGGCAAAACATGCTCGATTGAAAAAACTTTAGAGTCATATGAGGCGGATCCGTCAGAAACAAATGAATCAAGTCTTAGAATTAGATAATTCCTTTTTTTTGACGGCATATTATAAATATCTCCATTTAAGTATCTTAAGAAGACATCCTTTTCCTCTAAGGTTAAATTCAATCTCGAACCATTATAACCAGATGAACTGTTACAAGATTCTAATTCTTCTAAAATCTCAGCATACCTGGCAATTCTATGATTAACATCCCAAGAAGCTGTCCTCATAAAAACAGCAAGCCTTTCTAACTTTAGCAGAAAAGAATAAAAAGCATCTGTATTTGAAAAACATTTTATATAGTAACTCATAGCAACAGGCAACCAATCAGTATTGTCTATCTTATTAAGCCATTTCAAAATACCATTGACTTTGTCAGCATTATCGGCAGACTGATAACCATTATTTTTTATACAATCATAGGCACCAGAATACTTAAACAAGGTATTATCCATAAATGCCTTGGCCTTGGAAGGAGTCAGGTCATTAATAATGGATTCATTATATTCTTCTTGAATAGACTTCCTTGGCTTATTTTTCAGACGGATCATTCGTATTTGTCCAAGAAGATCATTAAAACCATCTCGTGTTAAGTCCACCTCAGTATCTTCCCATTTCTTCGTATAACCAGGTCTATCATTCTCAGATAAAGCACCTATAACAACAGACTTGATAATATCGCCTGGAAGAAGACTTAATCCCCTGGTATTCAATACAGAGAAGATTCTATATGCCGATATCATATCAGGTGTTGCAACTATTACAAGAAAACAATTACTTACTAAGAACTTTGTGAAATTGTAAATAGAACTTTCATTATCAAACCTGTTAGAAACTAGATCTGATAACTCTTTTGTATTCTCAGCAATATGCTTTTCAGATTCTGAATTAAACATCTCAGACTTAATACTAAGAAGTTCATCCAGTTTTCCGTCTTGAATATAATACTTGAAAAAAGATCTCTCACGTTCTCTTATTGTCAAACGAGGGAAAGAAGGAAGATCCTCAAGTTCATTCCCTTCTTCCAAAATATATTTAGTCAGTAAACCTTTTCGGTAAGAATCACTGAGTTTATCACGTTAAACAGATAAAAGAATTGTTAATGTTGTCAGACGTTGTTGACCATCAATAACTTCAGAACGTGGTTTCCCTTCCTCTTTTATCAAAACTATGCTTCCAATAAAATAGGTCTCATTCCCGCTTCCAGAATTGAACGTAGTAAAAATATCATCAAACAACTCATATGCTTGTTCTGTGTTCCAAGCATAAGGACGCTGATAAGGAGGAATAAAAAACTGGAAATCTTTACTAAAGACATTGCTAATGCTGTATTCCTTTGCTGTGATTTTAGTACTCATTGCCTCAATATTTAAAAAGTTGATAAAAAGGAATTATATATTATGGTATTATTAATATGATACTTTAGACGCATTATCAGGCACTTAAATAAGTCATATTATTAGGGATTATTACATTATGTATATTGTCTATGTATTTGGCGAGCTGGACAAAGTACAAGTTGAACACATCTAGACGCTCAGTAAATGGAGCGTCGTTGGCTACTATCTCCTTGGTTATATCTCCATTCTCGCAAACATAACTGATAATAGTCATAAGGAATTCTTCCTGGTCTGAGTTCAGTTGAGCTCCAGAAATGAATTCACCGAACTTTCTGACCGCCTCTTTTCGGTCTATTCCAATAAGGGAACGGATAAATGCGCCAACATTGGAACCACAAGCCATATCGGTTGTAAACTTGTCATAATCGTCTTTATTGCCAAGTTCTTCCCAGAGGATCCTTTCGAGTTCCTTTATATCAGTCTCTGTAAGTTGCTGAAGGTTGTAGATTTTGTCCAGCACAGGAAGCTTTCTGTTAGCTGCAAGGAAATCCATAACCTTTTGCTTGTAGCTGACTCTTGGCAGCACACCTTCTCTTTCGCCCTCGTAGGTTATAACATCTTCTATATCAACAATAAAACTCTTGCCTTTTTCTCCCAGAAGGAACTTCATAAGATCTCTAAGGTCTTTCCTAACCTTCTCTATCCATTGGAGAGAAATGTTCTCCCATGCAACAGGAGATAAGACCTCTTTAATAGTTGCCATCTTTGCCTGGACTTGAGGAAGAGTGGCTTTTTCCTGAAGTTTATCCGCTATCAACTGAATTCGTTGAGCGCATTTGTCTGAATTAACATCCTCACTTAAGAGACCAAGTTCTACCGTCAAGGCAAGAACGTCGAATTTCTTGGCATTCTCCTCCAGAGTATTTTTAGGAAGCAGTGGAGCAATATCATTTTTCAGAGACAGTACATCCAGGTCAGAAATATAAACCCATGAATCCGGATCTTTGAAATGGCTTACAGCCTCCCACCTCTCCCTTACGGAAATATGGTTATCTGACAAAACAGAAACTTGCTCTCTAAGAAGCTGTTTCAACTCGTCATGCAAACTCTTTGCAAAGGAATCTTCTTGCCATTTCTGATGCTGCAGATGGAATGCAATGTCTGTCCTCAGTGCAAACAGTCGTTCTGTAAGCGAAGGTATACGAGGTGAAATATCTTTGCCGTCCGGATGACTGTCGAAATACTCGAAATTACGGCACCAGTCAAATATGTAGAAACACTCCTTGTCTTTTCCACAACCAAAGATATTCTCGCTCAACCTCGTACCACGGCCAATCATCTGCATAAATTTGATTTTGCTCTTTACAACCTTGAAGAACACCAAATTCAAAACATCGGGCACGTCTATTCCTGTATCGAGCATATCAACAGATACCGCAATTTGAGGATCTTCGTCTCTGATTTCAAACTTTTCAATCAGGTCCTGAGAATATGTCACATAGTTATCTATCAAAGCGCAGAAACTCGAGCCATATTCCGGATAAAGGATATTGAAACGATTTACAATCAACTCTGCATGCCTGTGGTTGTATGCAAAGATAATTGTCTTGCCTATTCTTTCCCCGCTCTGCACTTTCAAGCCTGTTGTCATCAAGTCCTGCAAAACTGCATCAACAGTATCCTCATTGAAAATGTAGCTGAAAATCTCGTTGCTTAATATATCTCTATGATACTGTTCGGAGTTCAAATCCAGAGCCTTGCGTGTTTGTTCATACTCCCACACAATTTCCATCTGTTTCTTTTCTTCATCAGACAGGTTGTTGTACTTGATTCCTTCTTTTAGTATCATTGAGCCTCTCTTGAATCCATGATAATTCACGAGATAGCCATCTGCTACTGCATCTTCTAGTTCGTATGCATAGTTCGGCTGTCCCTGCTCCATTTCAAAGACATCATAAGTGCTCTTGTCCACTTCGTCACGAGGAGTTGCCGTCAAGCCCAGCAACATTGAATCAAAGTAATTGAAGATAGCCCCGTATTTTCCAAAGATGCTGCGATGAGCTTCATCTATGATTATCAGATCAAATCTTCCTACAGAGAACTGCTTTTCATCTGTGTCTATGTAGTTTATCATTGTCTGGTATGTGGACAATACTACACGTGCATTAGTATCTTTTTCACTTCCGGCTTCACTGAGGACACATGTTGTTGTATTTGGCAAAAGCTTCACAAAGTTCTTGTGCGCCTGGCTTACAAGGCTAATACGGTCTGCAAGGAACAAAACATTCTTTACCCAACCGTTTCTTGTCAGCACATCAACCAGCGATATGGCTACTCTGGTTTTTCCTGTTCCGGTTGCCATTACAAGCAAAGCTTTCCTGTGCTTTTTGTTGTAATGCTCGCAAACAGCCTTTATCGCCATTTTCTGATATGGACGGTCCGTGATGCTGTCTTTGGGCGCAAAGTCTGAAATATCGGCTCTACCTCGCTGCTGGATCATCAATTCTAGATCTTTTGCCGTATGGAAACTATACAGCCTGCGAGGTGGATATCCTAGCCCATCTATGATGTTTGTCTCAAATCCGTTGGTATAATAAATGACCGGTCTTACTCCATATTGTGCTTCCAAACAATCGGCATAAAGTTCTGCCTGATGCTTTCCTTTTATTGGAGATACGGCTGTCTTTTTGGCTTCAACCACAGCAAGAGGCAATCCATTTCCTCCGAAAAGGACATAGTCTGCATATCCTAAACCTTCAGAGTTCGGCATACCAACCAACTCCACCTCTATGCATGCTTTCAGCGGCTGAATAGCTCCTTCCACAGAAAGCACTTCCCATCCAGCTTCCCGAAGCATCAGGTCTATAAACATCTTTCTTGTTTCCGCCTCTGAGATATCTGGATTTGACATCTCAACGACCGGTTCAGGGGATGAAACCACCTCTTTATCTGCCGACGCGACAAGAGGATCTGAAGACTTCACGGAAACTGTATCAGGAACAGTTATTGAAATTTCTGCAAACCTTGGAATCAAAGTTTTATCAAATGGAGCAACCTTCGGCACTACTCTAAGTTTGAGAAGTATAGCTCCTACTACATCATAGATGTTCAACAATGAAAAGAAGGATTCTTTCTTACTCACATCCCCTGCGTGAGCACCTCTATTACCGACCTTCCTGACATAATGAACAGCCATCATCACTTTATCATCAGCGATGAATTCTTTGAACGGCTCTCCATCTACAAGCTCAAATAGCGACACCCTTTCAGGAACCTCAATGTTCTTCATCAGGTACAGCGACCTTACAACATACTCCAAAGCCATTCTTGCATTGATAGCAGAGAAATTCGGATTGCTGTACTGACATTCCTCAGCGGCTGAACAGAACTTGTATAGTTCATCAAGGCCTAATTCTCGTATGTAGTCAAAGTTTCTCATAGACCAACATTTTATCTGTATCTATCGCTCTCTTCTCCCATCCATCCGAAAAAGCAAAGTACAAGGTATAGCGGCAGCAAGCCAAAGATTGCACTGATAATTATCCCTTCCCAAGTAGGTAAATTCTTGGCCGCATTCTTAATCGCATAGAAGAACAGAAGGCAAAAGCCTCCAATCGCCAAGAGCATTATAATCAGAGATAAACCACCGCCACCTTCCATATCATCCAAAGTATTTATCCATCGTATAGTCAAAGAGCTTCTGTGTCTGTGCAATGGATTGGTTTATGTTTTCTTTCTGCTTCTCTATTGCCTCTATCTTCATTGCAAAAGATTGCTGAAGAGCAATAGAAGGAAGTATCACGGCGAATGCTCTCAAAACATCCATTGATACTCTTGGCATTTTTGCTCCCGCCACCTTAACTGAAATATAATCAACAAAGGATTTGCTTCTAAGCAGATAAGCAAGAAATACCCTACCAAGCACTTTAGGATTTGGTTTAAGGGGTACAAGCTCAGAAGTAGCGTACCCAATAGCATCAGGTATAACCACCTTGTTCAAATATGGACGAAGCTTTGAGTATAGAACATTTGATGTGTCAAATGTTGTTATTGAGCTTCCTATTTCAGATGATGGCAATAGTATTCTTTCTATTACACGGCCCGTCTGCTGCTCTACCATATCCAGATTAAGAAGCCAATAATGCCCTCTATAAGATGGGACTACTCCATCATATTGTTTTTGTGGCGCAACATTACTCAGGGCATCTGTCTTCCATCCTCTATCATTTTCCACAGGGTCTCCGAACATATCATAGAAGATGGATTGGGCAAGGGTATCAAGCTCTTTCAGTTGCTGTTTCTGCTTGTCTATCACATCTGTCAAAAGGTCAAGCTCTGCCACAATGCGTTTCTGTTCTGAAAGGGATGGATATGAAAAAACTCCTTGTGAGATAGAAGCTTTATTAAGTGTAATGCCCATTACTGCCCGATTTGTTCCATCCCATTTATAGCCCTTCAAGTAGTAGTAAATGTAATCAGCAAGAAAAGAAAAACCTTTCTTAGGAGTAAATGACATTATTGCTTCATTGGTAAATAAAGGCTTAGAAGTAATAGCAACCTTGCCCACAGATAGCTTAAAACTCATAATAACAGTTTCTTGGGGCAATAACTTTATACCTGTGTCAGAAACAGCCTTTTTAGAAATCTGTTCTTTTGAAGTACCAATATACTTTGAGACACCCATATCCCCTATAGACACCCAAGTCTCCGTACCATCCCAATAATCAGGGTTGTTCCTACTTGGAGTTTTTCCCATCTGTAGCTCAAAGGCATCGGCCATCTTTATTGTTTTCCAACCTTTCTCCATAGCCTACAAGTATTTTTTTCTGAAGTCAGACAACGCCTTAGTTATCTCCTTTTGCAGAGCGTCTATCCTGTCAAGAACTTTTTCAGGCTTTTCATACTTTACTTTAACCTTCTCAACCTCCTTGTACTTGTTGATGCTGAGGTCGTAATCGTTGGCTCTTATTTCATCCACAGGCACAAGGAAAGAGTGGTCTTTGCGGGTGCGCTTTTCCTCAGCTTTCAGGTTCTTAAATCTTTCTACTATGTCAGGAATGTCGTTTTCTTCCACAGGATTTCTCTTTTGGTCCAATGAGAATCCGTCAGCCTTCATATCATAGAACCAAACCTTATCTGTTCCACCTGCATTGGTCTTGGTAAAGACAAAGATTGCGGTAGATACTCCCGAGTAAGGTTGGAACACTCCCGCAGGCATAGAAATAACGGCCTGTAATCGCTGATTATCTATAAGCTCCTTCCTGATGGACTTATGGCCTGTGGAGTTACCAAACAAAACTCCGTCAGGTACAATGGATGCGCAACGCCCTCCTATCTGCAACATTCTTACAAACAAAGCAAGGAAAAGGAGCTCTGTCTTTTTGGTCTTGGAAATGGCAAGAAGATTCTTGGCCACAGCTTCATAATCAAGACTGCCCGTGAAAGGTGGATTGGCAAGGCAGAGAGTATAGCGGCTCTCATCGGTGTTGTCTGTAGAAAGGCTGTCCTGATACTTGATGTCGGGGTTATCTACTCCGTGAAGCATCAGGTTCATAGCCCCTATCCTTAACATCGTGGAATCGGTGTCAAAGCCGTGCAGCATCTCGTTCCTGTAATGCTCGGAATTCTCCTTTTTAAGAAGCTCTTTCTTATAGTGGTCTTTGACATACTTGGCCGCTTCCACAATGAAGCCTGCACTACCCATAGCAGGGTCGCAAATTACATCCTTCAGATTAGGTTGCATAAGCTCCACCATCATACGGATAATATGTCTTGGAGTACGGAACTGACCATTGTTGCCGCTTGCAGCCATCTTGCCAAGAACATACTCATAGACATCGCCCATAGTATCTCTGTTGTTCATATCAAGAGCATCTATGCCTTCAACAATCTTGACAAGTGTTCTTGGGCTTTGTATCAGGAAAGTAGCATTTGCCATAAACTTGCTGTATGCCGATTCTTTACCTGTGTTTAGGTTCTTAATGAATATAAAAACATCCCTGCTTATGGTACGAAACATTGCTTCAGGTTCCATATTCTTGAATACACTCCAACGCAAGTTCTTGTATGGTACGTTTTTGTCTGAATCAGGGTTATGCCACATTCCATCCTTGAAAGTTGGTTCCTTAACCTTCACTCCTAAAGCATTTGCATTTGCTTCTTTTGTTCTTTGAGCATCATCCAACATCTTCATAAAGAAGAGATATGTCATCTGCTCAAGGATGGTTATAGAATTCGTGATACCACCTGTCCAGAAGGTATCCCATATTTGGTCTATTCGGTTCTTAATCTCGCCTGTTATCATTATTTCGTAGTTATCCTAATTAACCAATATTATTATTTATGCATTCGTAAAAATCTATCTTATTCGTAAGATAACTCAATCTTATTGGGTTATGATGATTATCATAGAAATTGAACGCTTGATTCAATAAATTATAATCAATAAAGGAACTGCTGACAGGAAACTCATAAACGCCTTCTTCATTAATAGAAGACTTAAAACCTATATCTACATTAGAAAAATTATCTCGAAGATTATAAAGGAATGACAGACCAGCTATTGTATAAGCCATCCTATGAACAATCATCTCATCCTTCGTTCTCTTAATATTAGCTGGCAATCTTTTCTCAATTTCATCAATCAATTCTTGAATATTGAAGGCTCTCTCAACAATACTATTGTAGAACGAAGTATCTACGACTTTCCAATAGCAAAGAAAAAAGACTACATCAGAAAAAAGCAGATTGTTCGGAACAAATGATTGCATTGTCAATCTTGACAACAAGAACAGTTTGTTTGTTGCTCTCAAATTCAATTTAGCTGATGGCAAAAGCGCAGAAATGATACTGACGAAAAGGGCATAACCATCATTTCCTCCATAATATCTGTTACTTGTCAAGTCAGAAAACAATTTCTTAAAATTATGCTTATCCGCCAGATAATCGTAATATTTTGAAAAATCCGGTTCTGGGAGCGAATAATTCAAATCAATAAAACGCCTTAGATATTCTGAAGAGTCTATTTTATCAGAACCATAATAACCTTGAACTGCAAACTCTAATTGTGTTTTGTTTACAGCTATTACGAAAAACAAATTAGGAATATCAAAAAGGTGCTTTATTCGTTCTAAAACTCTCACAGCAAACTCTGGATTACATCTATCCAATTCATCAACAAAAAAGACAACTGGAGATTTCTTTGAAGAAACTATATATTCAGATAACGCTTTCTTAAAATCCGAAATCGTTTTCTTTTGTTTCTCAACTTCTTCAATATAATCATTAGCAAGGTTCCCCGCCTCATCTAAAATATCCGAATAAGAATCTACATTAATACCTAGTTTAGCCTTGAGCAGACCTTTAAAAATAGACTTAAACGTTGCTACTAAAACTTTTCCACCCGCACATATAACCTTATTAAGCTTTTCATTATCTAAACCCATCTCCTTTAATTCCGCTATCATCGCAGCCAAAGGATCGTCAACATAATCGCACTCCCATGCATTAAAATAAATCGTTGAATATTGATTCTTCTTAAGAAGCTGTCGCCACATTTTTATGAAGGTTGTTTTACCAGAGCCCCATTCCCCGTCCAGAGACATAACACACCCTCTGTCTGAATCAGAAAATGCCTCAATAACAGAAGTAAGTGCCTCGGCAAATTTCTGGCGATCTAGCTTACAATTAAGAAAAGGATTGTCAGCCGGTATTTCAATCTCCTTATTATCGTTGAATAACATCATACAATTGTTTAGACAGTAAATTCTTAATCGCTGAGAAATTAGGAGATTGAGTTGGTTCTTCATCTGCGCCTAGCTCCTTGTCGTTGATGCTGTCGTTATAGGAATCTATATGGAGAAGCATAAGGCGGCAGGTGTGGGATGCGAACGGGCGGAAAGGACGGCAGGACTGAAGGGCTGAGCCTAGGAGCAATGGGCACAGCGCTACTATAACATAGACAAATAGCTTTTTCATAGCGGCGAGTCTATTTGTATGATTCTACGATTCTACTTGCGTTGTTTGCGGTTATACCTGCTTATTCCACGAATACGTTTGCGAAGTTTGCATTTTCGCTTGCGGTATTCGGGTTATCAAATTTAGGAAATAATCAGGTTTTTCACAAAATATATCTCTCGCGGGCAAAGTTATAGCGGCGTTTTGACGATTTCTGTCAATTTTGGTTGCGGGAGGTTGGCGGTTTCTGGAAAAAGCAGGAAATAGCGGATTGTACGGAGAATTCCTGGATTGTATTTTTTTGTCCGGTGGGCTGATAAATTTACTGTTTGGCATCCGGTTTAAGAAAAAACTGTATACTATTGTAGCCATAAACTTTTAAAAAGAGTATTATGGCTATGGAGAAGAAAGAACAGAACTTGATGAGTGCTGTGGCTGCAATCAAGTCAGCAATACTGCAAGGGCAGTATGAGGCGGCAAAGGAGGTTAACAGGGTGCAGTTGGCGGTGTATTTCAGTATTGGGAAGTATCTGTCGCTGAATACAAGGAATGCAAAATGGGGTTCAGCAGCCATTGAAACAATCAGCAGGCAACTGAGAAAGGAATTGCCAGGATTGAAGGGGTTTTCGGCAACAAATCTAAAGAACATGAGAGTTTTCTATGATGAGTGGATTATTCTCGACCAAAATTCGTCAGTCGCAACAAATAAAACGCAAAGCATTGATTATGAAAAATTTATAATTTCGTCAGATGCATCTGACGAAATTAAGAGTTACGAAAATACTATTAGCATTCATCAAGCTATAGTGATTCCAGAAACGAAAGAATTCCCAGTTGAAGATTTCTTCAAAGTTCCCTTTTCCCATCATTTGGCGATATTATCTAGCACAAAAAACATAAAGGAAAGATACTATTACATTCACAAAACAGCTGAAGAATGCTTGTCATATAATTCACTAAAAAGACTAATCGACAATAAAGACTACGAGCACAAAGACAGAATGCCCAACAATTTCTCTGCAACTTTGTCCGACTCAGAAATGGCTCGAAAAGCAGTAATGATGTTCAAGGATGAATACCTGCTGGACTTTATCAATGTAGAGGAAATCGGAGAAAGAGACAAAGAGGATATTGACGAGAGGGTTGTTGAGAAAGGGATTATGCAGAATATCAAGAAGTTCATAATGACATTCGGGAATGACTTTGCCTTTGTGGGGAATCAGTATCACCTGGAAATCTATGGAGTGGAGAACTTTCCGGATCTGCTTTTCTTTAACAGGGAATTAAACGCATTGGTTGTTATTGATCTTAAGAAAGGAGTGTTCAAGTCTTCCTACTTGGGTCAACTGATGACATATCTTTCAATACTGGATACTAAGGTCAGAAAGCCTAATGAAAACCCGTCTATAGGAATTGTTATGTGCAAATCAGCCAATCGGGAGTTTGTGGAATTTGTAATCAGAGACTACAACAAACCCTTGGGGGTTGTTACTTACAGGACTTCTGAAGAAATGCCGGAAAAACTGCGGAAAGCCCTTCCCGATGTAGAAGAATTGAAGAAACTCTTGTAAACCTTGAAAAAAATCGCTGAGAATAATTTCAAGGATAGGCCTGCCCAAACAGGTATTTGAGATCATACCCAACTTTGTTTGCCTGACCATACGCTTCAAGCATCCGCTTACGCCATTCCTTGCTGGTAGCATAGATGATAGTGTAAATGATAGTGTAAATGGGGCGTATTTATCTGAAGGAGAAATATTCGGCTCTTTCAGGATTTGGCACATTAAGTTCTTCAAAACTATCTGATAGACAAAGAAGTATATTGAAAGAACTAATATATAATGCCAAAGTTGGCACATTAAATTCTGCAGGACTTGCTAAAAACAGAGAAATCGCTGAGTTTTGATTTTTCTGTATCTTCGCATCTATGAGCAGCAAGATTGAATTCGTAGAATATATTGTTGAGCAGGCTTCCGGAGCGGGAGAAATAGCGGCCAGGAAGATGATGGGAGACTATTGCCTTTACTGCAATGGTGTTGTGGTGGGGCTGATTTGCGACAACTGCCTTTTTCTCAAGCCTGTAGATGCGCTAAAAGAAAAGCTCCGGGAGGTTGTTCTAAAGAGTCCTTATCCCGGAGCCAAGCCTTATTATGCCATTGAACATATAGACGACAAGGAGTATCTGTCAGAACTCGTTCTTGCGGTCTATCGCAATCTTGTCTAATACTGGGCCATCGTGAGCCTGATGTAATCTGACCAGATTTTGGAGAGTTTCTCAGGGCTGTTTACCTTGCTGTGAACAGTCTGGCCGTATTTGTCATATTCTGACCAGATTCCGTCTTTCTCGGAAATGCTGCCTTCAAAGACAATGGCGTCCATAGAGCGGTCGTTTGAGAGGCGATAGCTGTACATATAAAAGTAATGCGCCTGGGTATCAGGGTCATAATTGGTAGTGAAATACCTCTTTAACTGCGGCTCGTAAGTTAGGTAGCCTTTGTATTTGACAAAGTCATAGGAAGGCACATTGTAGAATTGGCCGTCCTCCTGGCTCCAGACATAGAGCTGGCCGTCATCGCTGAGCTGGATGATATCATTATAGCCGTCGCTGTTGAAATCCCAGTATTCCGGAGTTTCAGATACTTTGAGACTCAATGTCTGGATGAGGGCACCTTGGGAGTTCCCGTTCTTCTTGTAAACATTGACAACAGGTTTTGGGGCCTTCTTGAAGACAAGGACAGGAGCTTTTTTGTCCCACCACCTGGATTGCTCCCTGAAGTGGGCATTGGCCTGTACTTCTTCGTTTTGGCTAAAGAGAGCGTTGAAATAATCTGCCCAGCCTTTTGAGCAGTACTTCTCGGCAGGGATGAACTCACCTACCCCCTGGTCCAGGTCGCCGCTGCCGGGAATGCGGAAGGCTCCCCAGTTGGCAATCTTCTTGGCCTTGGTCTTGTCGGAAGTCCAGAAACCTTCGTACTGGCTGTTGCAATAGCCGTCTGCTCCGAACATCCCGTCCTCGATCAACGGCTTGTTGCCACTGATCCAGAAATCAAATCCGGCCTTGCCGGAGAATGTTCCGGTTCCCACTCCGCCGGTTTCCTTGAAACTGTATGACGCCTCGAGGCAATAAACATTGTGGTCTTCTTCAAAATCCTCGGAGTCCTGGACCGTGATGGACACAATCTTGAGCGTACCCTCAAAAGGGCATACGTTACCGGCTGCGTTGGAGTAGCCTTTGACTATGTAATTGGTTGAAGATTGTCTTGTTACAGACTCATAATAAATCTGGAGCCTCTTGTATTCCTTGCCGAGTATTCCAAGATTGAACGGGGAATCCGCTTCAAACACTCCGGAGAAGTCATATTTTGCAGGATCAACTGCAAATTTGCTCTGCGATACTGCCGCTACGGGCATCATCGCGATAATCATCAGCAATGCAAGTACCTTTTTCATAAATAATCTGCAGATGGATAATGACTCAATGGCGTTTGGACTCTAGCCGGCAAAGCAAACGGCCCAGACTCTGGACAGGTCTGCTATGTTATCTGTCTTGTGTATCTCGTTTCCGTCCTTGTCGTATTCTCTGTAGATGCCGTCTTTCTCAAGCACCGTTCCGCCAAGGACAAACTTGCCGTCCTCAAATCTGTAGAGATAGTAGAAGAATTCTCCCTTTTCAGCAAAGTTATGGCTGGTCATAAGGACTTTTTCCTCAGGGAAAACCGCAAGATGGTCCACGTGAAGAATGTCATGGAAGGACGGGCAGTTTTCAAATTCCTTTGTCTGAGGGTTATAGAGATAGCAGGCCCCTTCATCGTGCCGCTCCTCGTCTCCGGTCTGGTAGAGATCCATATAACCATCAAAGTTTATATCCTTGTACTCAGGAGGATACATTGAAGGGAACTGATATGTATGCTTTCCGGCTGGGGTTGTCACCGCCACTTCAAAATGATTGTCCACAACCTCAAGATCGAGTTTTGGAGCCTCAGGATCCCACCACTGCCTGCATTCTTCAAAGATGGAATTAACTCTGATAAGCTGATTCAATTCACCTTCTTCGTTATTGAAGAGCGCATTGTAGTATGTTCCCCAGCCGTTGTCACGATATTTTTCACTCGGGACAAATTCCCCTACTCCCTGGTCGAGGTCTTCTGAGTCAGGAATGCGCCAGGCGCCCCAGTTGGCAACGGTCTCCTTGCCGTTGGTGTAGGTGAAAGTACCGATATGCTGGTTGTTGTCATATCCGTCTGCACCTTCGTAACAGTCATCAGTGAGAGCTTTATTGCCTTTGAAATAGATTTCGTTCAGGCTCTTTCCGTTGAACTCCCCGTCGGCCTGAGGGAAACTGTAACTGCACTCAAGAAAATATGCCTCGTGATTGTCTACATGGTCTGTCACATACTCCCCGTTCTCATCTGGTTCAGGGACTATTTTCGAGATGGACTTCAGTTCAATGACACCATCGAAAGACTGGACATTGTCCCAGACCTTGGAGAATCCCTTTACCGCGTAATGCGTGGCATCTGTCTTGGTTACACTAGCGTAATAAACCTGAAGCCTGGTGAAATCTTCACCGATTATACCCAACTTGAAAGGACTGCCGTAAGCAAGAACTTCGGAGAAATCGTAACCGGCCGGATCTACGGCAAAGTTTTTGGCGTTCTCGCCGTTTTTGCAGGAATACAGCGCAAGTGTCAGCGCGACAAGGAAAAGAATCTTTTTCATTGTGTTTAAGTTTATGATGTTTATTATGGTTCAAAGTCTAAAGTTAGTTTTTTTTCACGTCTTTTACAACCTGGACGATGATGACGCCTAAAACCGTGAGGGCAATGCCGGTGAGTTTGAGGGCGGTGAAGGTTTCCTGGCCTGGGTACAGAAAGTGAGCTGCAGCGGCTGAAACCAGCGGAATCAGGGCTGAGAAAATGCTTACCCTGACAACCCCAAGCTTTCCGGTACAGTAGGCCCAAAGCCCGAAGCATACACATGAACAAAGAACGGCAAGGGCAAAGATCTTGGACTGGACTCCGAAGGTAAAGAACTGGGCATCCAGGCCTTTCAGCCCAAACAACAGGAAGAAAGGCAGGAAATAAAGCGCACCGAAAGAGAACTGGTATGTGACAATTGTGTATGCACTGTATTTCTTTATCATTTCCTTGGTGGTGTAACTGTAAACCAGAGAGCCTCCTACAGCCAGAAACAGCAGCATCAGAATGCCTTTGAGATGTGATGAGCCCACGCCTCCTTTCTCCATCACGAAAAATGTTATTCCTATCAGAGACAGAAGACAACCCAGTATTTTAGGAAAGGAAAGCTTGTACTTGTAAAGGAAGCGGTCAACAACCGTGCAGAAAAGAGGAATGGTGGCAATTATGATTGATGCCATCATACCGGAGGTGTATTTGATGCCGAAGTTTTCTCCCAGAAAATAGACGAACGGCTCTCCGGCGGAAAGCAGGAGCATCCACTTGATGTCTTCCTTCCTTACTTTCTGCACTGAACCAAGAATCAGGCCCACAATCCACAATATCGCTGAGGAGATGAGCATCCTCTCAAAGATGAATGTGAATATCTGTATATTGTTCTTTATCAGGTAGTCTTCCCAGATAAAGGAGAAGCCCCACGCTATTATTGATATAATTGCAAATATATATGCTTTTGTCAAGTTTCTTCCCTCTGCCATATCTCGTCCAGAATAGTCTGCTAATGCTTGTTTGGATTTCCTGTCAACGGTTGAATGTCAGAGGCCGGCTGTTGGTGTTGCCTGTAAGGGTGCCGTTTTCAACTACCTGGCAGCCGCTGACAAAAGTGTGAACTACGGATACAGGGAATTGTTCCAGATCTTCGTCTGTTCCATCAGGATTATGGTAAGTGATGCCTTTTTCCGAGAACGGGCTCCAGCGGCACATTGCAGCAGGATGGCTGGCGGAAGCACTTGGCTTTTCCATATCCACTACTGCGAAATCAGCAAAATAGCCTTCCCGGATGAATCCTCTCTTTTCCACCGCAAAGCATCTTGCCGGAGAATGGCTCATTTTGTCAGCTATCTCGGATAGTGAAAACTCGCCCCTCTTGGCAAGGGTCAGCATAATCTGCAGGGAATAAGGCATCAGCGGGATTCCGGAAGGACATTCGGCATACGGACGCAACTTTTCTGAAAGAAGATGCGGAGCATGGTCGCTGCCAATAGTCTGAATGGCGCCGTCTTTCAAGGCTTGCCGCAGAGCAAACATATCTGATCTGTCTTTTATGGCCGGATTGCACTTGATGAGGTTGCCGTACTTTGAGTAGTCTTCTCTGCAGAACCAGAGGTATGTTGGGCAAGTTTCCGCGGTGACAATGGCCTCGCGCGCTTTGTCTGAAGCTTTCCAGGCGGCTGGGCGCTTCAAGGCGGAAAGCGTCTCCACTTCCTCCCTGGTTGTCACGTGTAGTATGTGGAGCCTGCTATGGTATTTTAGGGCAAGTTCCACGGCCTTGGCGGAACTCTTAATGCAGGCCTCACGGCTTCTTATGTCCGGATGGACCGCTGCAGGAATGTCTTTCCCGTATTTGTCCTGAGCCTTCTTCAGGTTGGAGGCTATGGTCTGGTTATCTTCACAATGAACAGCTATCAGAGTAGGACAGAAGCGGAAAATGTCATCTATGGCTTTTGAGTTATCTACCAGAAGGTTACCGGTAGAGGAGCCCATGAAAAGCTTGACTCCGCAGACATCTCTTCTTTTTATGTTCCTTATCTCAGCGATATTGCTGTTGCTGGCTCCCAGATAGAATGAATAGTTGGCGTAGGAAGACTGCTCGGCACTGGCGAACTTGTCTTCCAGAAGTGAACGGGTTGTTGCCGGTGGAGTGTTGTTGGGCATATCCATGAAGGAAGTCACGCCTCCAAGGACCGCCGCCCTGCTCTCGCTCTCTATATTCCCCTTCCAGCCGTCTCCCGGCTCACGGAAATGAACATGGCTGTCTATGACGCCAGGGAATATGTGAAGGCCCGTCAGATCTAAGCTTTCCATCTGGCTTTCAACCTTTTTCAGGAAAGAACCGTATTCTTTTACGGACTTGAAATCAGAAAGTCTTATAATCTGCGATATGTATTCCCCGGCAATAACGATGCTTCCTTTGAAGACCTCGCCTTCATTGACGATGCTGCCGTTTTTAAGAAGAAGGTTCTTCATGGAGCGGAAAGCTTTTTCATTTGACCTTTGGCCGGAATTTTCTGAATCTCATCGCGATTACCCCCCAGAAAGCCTCACCGAAAATACCGGAGCTCATCTTTGAGGAGCCTTCTTTGCGGTCCACGAAAATGATAGGCACTTCCTTTATCTTGAAGCCCAGCTTGTGGGTGGTATATTTCATCTCTATCTGGAAGCCGTAGCCTTTCATCTTGACTTTGTCCAAATCTATGGTATCCAAGACCTTGCGGGTGTAGCAGACAAAGCCTGCGGTGCAGTCATAAACTTTTATCCTCAGGACTTTACGCACATAATAGGAGGCAAAGTAAGACATCACAACCCTTCCGATAGGCCAGTTGATTACACTCACGCCATTGCAGTAACGGGAACCGATGGAAAGGTCCGCCCCGTCTTCTGCACATGCCTTGTAAAGGCGAATCAGATCATCAGGATTATGTGAAAAATCCGCATCCATCTCGAACACATAACCGTATCCCTTTTCCAACGCCCACTTGAATGCTGTGATATAGGCTGTTCCAAGGCCCTGTTTTCCGCTTCTCTGAATAAGGTGGAGCCTTTGCGGAAACTCTTTCTGGAGGGTCTTGACTATGTCCGCCGTGCCGTCCGGAGAACCGTCATCCACCACAAGTATATGAAACTCACCTTCAAGGGAAAAAACCTTTCGGGTGATTTTCTCAATGTTTTCTTTCTCGTTATAGGTAGGGATTACAACCAGTTTCTCTGCCATATCAGTCTCTCTTGTTTGTGTCAAGCTGCAAATTTAATAAGAATACCTCCATTTCCTAACCGAGAAGCCTCAATTGAATTCTCTGACGCCTCAAATCCACTCCTATTACGCTTACTCTCACCTGCTGATGGAGTTTGAGGACATCGGTGGCGCTGCGAACGAACTTCCTCCCCATATTGGATATATGTATGAGCCCGTTCTGCTTTATTCCTATATCTACAAATGCCCCGAAGGCTGTCAGATTTGTGACAATGCCGGGGAGCTCCATCCCCTCTTTGAGGTCTTCTATTGTGGAAATTTCAGAAGAGAACTCAAAGTCCTTGGCGCTTTCTCTCGGGTCACGGCCTGGTTTCTTAAGTTCCTGTGCTATATCTTTTAGGGTAGGAAGCCCCACATCCTCTCCCACATAGTCCTGCAGGTTGATGGAATCTATCTTCTCGGGATTGCCTATAAGCTCAGAAACCTTGCATCCTGCATCTTTCGCCATCTTTTCAACCAGGGTGTACCTTTCAGGATGCACGGCTGAATTGTCCAGCGGATTATCAGCACCCGGAATACGTAGGAAGCCGGCCGCCATCTGGTAAGCCTTCTGCCCCAGACGAGGAACTTCCATCAACTGGCTGCGGGAGGAAAAACTTCCGTTGGCTGCCCTGTAAGACACTATGTTTGAAGCCAGAGCAGGCCCTATACCGGAAACGTATGACAGCAAGTGACGGCTGGCCGTATTGAGGTTCACACCCACCGTATTTACACAGTATTCCACTACATCGTCCAGCTTCTCCTTCAGAAGCGTCTGATCTACATCGTGCTGGTACTGCCCTATTCCCAGAGACTTAGGGTCTATCTTCACAAGCTCCGCCAGAGGATCCATCAGGCGTCGCCCGATAGAAACAGCACCTCTTACCGTAACGTCCTCGTCCGGAAACTCCTGACGGGCTGTCTCGGAAGCAGAGTAGATTGACGCGCCGTCCTCACTTACGGAATAAATCTTGACAGGATGGCCAAAACCGAGTCTTCTTACAAAAGCCTCGGTCTCTCTTGCCGCGGTTCCGTTGCCTATTGCTATGACCTCTATACCATAATCTTCAACCATTGAGCAGGTTTTGGTCATAGCCTCCATCTTCTGGTTCACAGGAGGATGCGGATAAATTACATCGTGATGCACAAGTTCCCCTTTCTCATCCAGGCATACAACCTTGCAGCCTGTCCTGAAGCCGGGATCTATGGCCATTGTCTTCTTCTGCCCAACCGGTGCAGCCAGAAGAAGCTGCTTGAGGTTTTCCCCGAATACCTTGACGGCTTCCAGATCTGCCCTTTCCTTTGCAGCTTTCAGCGTCTCATTCTCGATAGAAGGGTCAAGAAGCCTGGTCAAAGCATCTTCCTGAGAGAGTTTCAGCTGGTCAAAAAGGCTCTGGACGGGATATTTCTTCCCTCTGTAGAATATGCGGTTCATGATTTTAAGGGAAACCTGGAAATCAGTCTCCACTTTCACAGACAGGATCTTCTCGTTCACGGCACGTAGGATTGCCAACACCCTGTGAGACGGCATCTTGGACAAAGGAGCCGAATATGAAAAATAATCTGCATACTTCTCCCCCTCTTCCTCTTTTCCCTTTGCTACCTTGGTCTTGAGGAATCCGCTCCGGCCGTAATAACTCCTGAGTTCTTCCCTTATCTCTATGTTCTCTGATATTTGCTCGGCGATTATGTCCCTCGCTCCTGAAAGCGCATCTTCCGCCGTAGGAACACCCTCTTTCACAAACTTTTCCGCCTCCTTGAAGATATTATCCACATTCAGCGAAAGCATCTTTACAGCCAACGGTTCCAGCCCCTTCTCTTTGGCAACAGAAGCACGGGTGCGTCTCTTCGGGCGGAAAGGGAGGTAGATGTCTTCCAGCCTCTGGCTCTCCACGCAGTCCTCAATCATTATCTGGAGTTCAGGAGTGAGTTTCTGCTGCTCGTCTATGCTCTTGATGACAGCCTCCTTTCTCTTGTCCAGTTCCAGGAACCTCTGGTAGTGGAAATTGGTCTCGGCAACCTCCACATCAGTCATTGTTCCGGTAGCTTCCTTTCTGTATCGCGAGATGAACGGAACGGTGGCCCCCTCCTCCAGGAGCTGGATGCAATTCTCCACCCTCCAAGGCTTTACGCCAAGTTTTTCTGCAATGAAATTTACATATAACGCATTCATAAGCATTGTGCTTTATGCGTTAAAGATAGGCAAAAAATTCTTTGGGAGGTAAACACTAGTCGTGGCTTACCTGATGCAACCTGTCACGGTATGCAAAGAAGATATGGGACTTTGACACAAAGCCTTTCCACTTGCCGTCTCTGTCTATCACAGGAAGATTCCAGCCGCCGGTCTGCTCGAACTTGTTCATCACATCATCCATCCTGTCATCGGCATAGGCACATATTTCCTCTTTTTCCATATAGTCCGAAACCGGCCTGGAGTAATTGGAGCTGTCAAACATATCCTTCTTCACATCGTTGAGCCAAACTGTTCCCAGAAGGTGCCCGTCTTTGTCCAGCACGGGGTAAATATCTCTGCTTGAATTAGATATTACCGGCAATATATCTCCCAATGTCGCCCCTTCTTCTATCGTGGAGAAATTGGTTTCAAGCACATCGTCTATTTTCAGGAGCGTGAGTGCAGCCTTGTCTGAATCGTGAGTCAGCAGATGGCCTTTTTTGGCTATACGCTTGGTATATATTGAATACGGCTCAAATATCCTGATGGTGGCGTATGAGATAACAGATGTTATGATCAGAGGCATAAGGAGGGTGTAGCCACCGGTTATCTCGGCAATGAGGAAAATAGCTGTCATAGGCGCCTGCATGACGCCTGCCATAAGGCCTGCCATACCCACAAGCACAAAGTTGGTTTCCGGAAGGTCCAGCCCTATAAGGTTGCTGCTTCTTGCGGCCACGAAACCGAGTATTCCACCCATGAAAAGCGTAGGGCCGAATGTTCCACCGACTCCTCCGCCGGCGTTTGTGAAACTCATCGAGAATACCTTTACAAGAAATACCAGAGCAAAGAATATCGGAAGAGTCCATCTATAGGAAAAAAGGCCCCCGAAGACAGTATTGCCCACAGCCTGCATATCATTGTCGTTGAGAAGATTGGTAAGGCTTCCATAACCTTCTCCATAGAGAGGAGGAAACAAGAAAATCATTATGCCAAGGCCTATCGAACAAAACGCCCAGCGTGTGAAAGGGTTGGCTATGGACTTGACCTTGTCTTCCGTAAAGAGTGTAACTCTGGTAAAATACAGGGAAGCAAATCCGCAGATTATGCCAAACATGGCGTAGAACGGTATGTTCCCCATCTGGAAAGGCGTCAATGTATTGTCAAAGGCCACAGCATCTCCCATCAGCAAATATGTAACCGTAGTGGAAGTAACGCTGCTGAGCACCAACGGAAGGATGCTGGTCATGGACATGTTGAACATCAATATCTCCAGCGTAAACAAAACCCCGGCCATAGGAGCCTTGAATATACCGGCTATAGCTCCGGCAGCGCCGCAGCCGAGAAGAAGCGTCACATTCTTGTAGGACAGGCCTGCTTTCCTTCCCACATTGGAGCCAATGGCCGCTCCTGTATAGACAATCGGCGCCTCGGCTCCCACACTGCCACCAAAGCCTATGGTAACAGCGCTTGTCAGAATGGAAGACCAGGTATTGTGAGGCTTGATTTTGGAGTCATACCTGGACATTGCCAGCAGCACCTTCGTGACTCCGTGGGAAATATTGTCTCTGATCACATATCTTACGATCAGATAAGCCATGAGCATTCCAACTCCAGGATATACAAAATACAGGTAACTGGAGGCCGGAGTCTTGAACCATCCCACCAGGATCCACTGGAAAAAGTGGATGGCCTCCACAAGCAATGTAGCGGCAAGTCCGCTGCCCAAGCCCACTACAAAAGCAAGGAGGAGGACTTTCCTGGTCTCAGGCATCCTCTCCAGCCAAACTCTCAACGAGTGTGATATCTTTTTGAAAATATTCGGATTGTCAGTCGAGGTCATCATCAGAATCCGACATGTTCTCCGTATTGTCGTCCGGGAAGGTCTCTCCCTCCGTTGGCATATCGTCAGATCCCTCAGTATCAGGGAACAGAGTCTTCTGGGCATCCTCAGCCCTGTCTATGGTAACAACCATCTTTATAAGATAGATGGCAGTTTCTGTCTCAAGAGTGATGGCATAGAAAGAAGTCCCGTCAGGTTTGTCCACCTTGAACAGGTCTCCCATATAATCTGAATAGCCTCTAGGATATTTTTCCTTGAAAGCGGCTGCCACATCCTCCTTCATGTTGGAGTAGCTTACCACCAACCTTCTCTTGCCGCTTGGGTCAATTCCCACATTCTTCGGCCTCTCATGGGTTATTGAAACCGAGCCTGTGGTCTGCGCGTCAACAGAAATCGGCTGTATCTTGATTCTTCCAAGAGTGGATTCAGGCTGCTTTGGAGCAGGTTTGGAAACAACCTTCTTCTCCTGAGATTCTTTCTTCACTACAGTTTTCTTCACCGGCTCAGCATTCTTGGCAACAGCCTTCTTCACCGGCTCAGCCTTCTTGGCAGCAGCCTTCTTCACCGGTTCAGCCTTCTTGGCAACAACCTTCTTCACCGGCTCAGCCTTCTTGGCAGCAGCCTTTTTCACCGGCTCAGCCTTCTTGGTAGCAGCTGTTTTCTTGGCAGTTTCCTTTTTCTTTATAGTATCAACCTTCAGAGGCTGTGCTTTCTTTGCAGCGGTCTTTGAAGTAGCTTTGCTCTGAGTCTTCTTAACTGTAGTCACTTTCAAAAGATTAATAGGTTGTTAATGTTTCACGATGCAATTATAAGGTATTTTTTCTTAACACAATTTTTTTTTTGATATTTTATTCTCTATTAAGAAAAACATGAGATCTCAGATAGGTTGTAGTGGTCCCAGATAATAGTACCGCTACAGGCACAATTGGCAACAAAAGTATAGATCAATAAGAGGCAGTTATTTCTTGAAGAAATAAGATTTCTGTTCTCTCTGGCGGGAGATGTTTTTTTCAACGAACAGTGGCTTGAGAGTCTTGGTATCCAAGCCAGTGTAATACATAACGGAACTTCTTGTCATAGGAGTTGGAGTGAAGCTCTGGACCTGCTCGGTAAACACTCCTTTCAGGTCTTTGTTTTCAGCCAGTGCCTTCATATCAGAGAGTTTGCACCCAGGGTGGGAAGATATGAAGTACGGAACTATCTGCTGCCGGAGGCCTTTCTTTTGGCAAATCTTCTCAAACTCTTTTTTCATTACTCCGAAAAGACGGAAAGAAGGTTTGTTCATAAGGTCCAGGATATGGTCCTGGGTATGCTCGGGAGCAACTTTGAACCTTCCGCTTATATGCTTGGATATCAACTCCGTAAAATACTCTCTGGAAGTATCGTCAAGAAAACCTTTCTCATCAAGGAGAAGGTCGTACCTTACTCCGCTGCCAATGAAGGAATGGCGGATCCCCCTTATGTTGTCTATATCGCGATAAAGATTAAGCAAAGGCAGGTGGGAATGGTACAGGTTTGGGCACATTTTGGGGTAAAGGCAAGACTTTCTGCGGCATTTGAGGCAGATGCTCCGGTCTTTTCCTCCCATCATATACATATTTGCAGAAGGTGCTCCCACATCTGAAAGGTTTCCGGAGAAGCCCGGTACCTTTTCAAGCTGCTCTATCTCAGCGATGACTGACTCCTTGCTGCGGCTCTGGATGAACTTTCCCTGGTGCGCGGCGATAGTGCAGAAACTGCATCCGCCGAAGCATCCCCTGTGGATGGTAATCGAGTTTTTTATCATCTCGTATGCAGGAATCGTCTTGCCCTTGTATCTTGGATGAGGCAAGAAGGTATATGGAAGGTCATATACTTCATCCAACTCTTTCTGGCTCAGAGGCGGAAACGGCTCGTTCACATACACATAACCGCCCTGGCAAGGCTCCACCAGACGTTTGGGAGAAAGCAGGTTGGCCTGAAGTTCCACCTCGTTGAAACCCTTTATGAAGGCCTTCTTGTCTTTGCAGCACTCCTCATAGGATGGAAGAACTATGGTGTTTCCGTCATCAGACGGGCTGTCTTCAGAAAAATATACTGTCTGTCTCAGGTCTCTCAGAGCCAGGTTGTCTGGATTGCCGTCCAGATAGCGGGCCATCTGCACCATAGCCTTTTCTCCCATTCCGTAAGAGAGGAAGTCAGCTCCGCTTGAAACCAAAACTGAAGGAAGGAGCCTGTCCTGCCAATAGTCATAATGGGTGACTCTCCTCAGCGATGCCTCTATGCCGCCAATCACCACCGGCACATCAGGAAAAAGCTCCTTGAGAATCTTGGTATAAACTGTGACCGCATAGTCCGGGCGGAAACCGGCAGCCCCGTTCGGGGTGTAGGAATCGTTGCTGCGGAGTCTTTTGAAAGAGGTGTAATGGTTTACCATAGAGTCCATTGCACCGGCGTTAACCCCAAAGAAAAGGCGCGGACGGCCAAGCTTTCTGAAATCTCTCAGGTCATCTCTCCAGTTAGGCTGGGGAACAACCCCTACCTTGTATCCTTGTTTTTCCAGTACCCTGGCGATTATGGCTGTACCAAAGGACGGATGGTCTATGTAAGCGTCTCCGGAAAAAAGAATAACGTCCAGCTGATCCCAGCCCAGACGCCGGACTTCGTCCTTTGTCGTAGGCAGGAAAGCTGAACGTCTTATTTCCTGCTGCTGTGGCATTTACATTCTTTCAGGGAGCTGGATGCCGAGTATGTCCATACCTTTTACCAAAGTCTTGGCTATTGCTGCGGCAATGGCGAGCCTCTGGCTTCTTACTGCGCTGTCCTCTTCTCTGAGTATTGAGTAGTCGTGATAATACTGGTTGAACTCCTTTGCCAGATCGTAACAATAGTTTGCTATCAGAGCAGGGCTCATTGCGTCTCCAGCCTCTTTCACCTTGGACGGGAACGAGTTGAGGATCTTCACAAGCTCAATCTCCTTAGGGTTGAATTCGGCTCCCGTAACCTTACATTCCAGACTCTGGCTCTCAGCCCTTCTGAGTATGGACTTGATACGGGCGTGGGTATATTGGATGAACGGGCCGGTATTGCCGTTGAAATCAATGCTCTCCTTAGGGTTGAAGAGCATCTTCTTCCTAGGGTCAACCTTTATGATGAAGTACTTGAGGGCACCGAGACCGAGCATTTCAAACAGTTTCTCCTTCTCGGCCTCATCCATGTCTGAAAGCTTGCCCAGCTCAAGGGAGTTCTCCCGTGCGGTCTCATACATTGTCTGGAGCAAATCGTCAGCGTCCACTACTGTTCCCTCACGGGATTTCATCTTTCCTTCAGGGAGTTCCACCATTCCGTAGGACATGTGGTAGATGGAGTCCGCCCACTTGAAACCGAGCTTGGAAAGAATGAGCTTCAGAACCTGGAAGTGGTAGTTCTGCTCGTCTCCCACAACATAAACCATCTGGTCGAAGTTATACTTCTTGTACCTCTCCTGGGCGGTTCCGATATCCTGTGTCATATAGACAGAAGTTCCGTCGCTGCGGAGAAGGAGTTTCTGGTCCAGCCCGTCTTTGGTGAGGTCGCACCATACGCTGCCGTCTTCGTGTCTTTCAAAGACACCTTTTTCAAGACCTTCCAGCACGGTTTTCTTGCCTAATTTATATGTATCTGACTCATAGTAGATTATATCAAACCCAACTCCGAGCCTTTCGTATGTCTGGTCAAATCCTTTGTAAACCCAGCCGTTCATTGTCTTCCACAGGTTCACAATCTCCGGGTCTCCCTGCTCCCAACGTCGGAGCATGCTCTGGGCCTCAAGCTGCACAGGAGCCTGCCTCTCGGCTTCCTTGACCCTGGCCTTCTCCTTGTCAGGATCTTCCTCCGGAGTTCCTTTGGCCAGGATTTCAGATGCCTGCTCCTTGAGTATGTTGTTGAACTTCACATAGTAGTCACCGACAAAGTGGTCTCCCTTCACTCCTGTTGACTCAGGAGTGGCTCCGCCTGCGCACATCTGCCAAGCCAGCATAGACTTGCAGATATGTATTCCGCGGTCGTTGACGATGTTGGTCTTGACCACATTGTGACCGTTGGCCTCCATCAGCTTGGAGATGCTCCAGCCAAGAAGGATGTTGCGGATGTGGCCAAGATGCAGAGGCTTGTTGGTGTTAGGAGAAGAGAACTCCACCATAACAGTCTTGCCGCTCTTTGGAAGCTGGCCGTAGTCAGCGGCAGCGGAAATATCGGTGAACACCTCCTGCCAGAACTGCTGGGAAAGCTTGATGTTAAGGAAGCCCTTCACTACATTGAAAGCGGCAACTTCCTTGCTGTGCTCCTGAAGATAAGTCCCTATCTCTGTGGCGGTCTGCTCCGGAGATTTGTGGCTGATCCTCAACAAAGGGAAAGTCACAACGGTAATATCCCCCTCAAATTCCTTTCTTGTAGGCTGAGGCTGGATCATCTTCTCGTCCGCGTCCGCCCCGTAGAGAGCCTTGATGGCTTCGGCCACTATCGGCCTTATGAAAACATCTGGTGTCATCGTCATTTCTTTTTGAAGTATTCCTTTTCTGCTTTCCTTACTCTAGGGCTCAGATAAAGGAGCGTGAACATAGTGGCGCACGCCATCAGGAAGAAGGCCAGGTCTATGACAGCCACGGCAAGTTCCAGAGGAATCATGGCGCAAACTATGAGCATCGCAAGGAAGAAGTAATTGTAATATTTGCCGTATTTGGTTCCGAACAGATAGCTCGTGCACTTCATCCCGTAGTATGAGTAAGAGAACATCGTGGAGAACGCAAAGAAGAATACCATTATCGTAAGAAGGTATCCCCCCAGCCTTCCATTGAATATAGGGTACGGGATAGAGGCTGAAAAAGCGTTGAGGGCTATCTCCAGGCCTTTTACGTCAGATCCTGCAGGCGGCAGGGTATAAGTGCCTGAAGCCGTGGAAATAAGTATGGCCACAGCCGTCAGCGTACAAACTATTCCGGAATCCATGAAAGGCCCGAGCATGGCTACAAGGCCTTCTCTGACAGGCTCATTGTTCTTTGAAGCCCCGTGCATCATGCTGGCTGTACCCACACCGGCCTCATTTACCAACGTCGCCCTTCTGGCTCCGATGGTTGCCACCATCAGGAAAGAGCCTACGGCTCCGCCGGCTCCAGCCTTGAAGGTGAAAGCACCCCTGAAAATATCGCCGAAGACCTTGGGAACTGCAGGCAGGTTGGTCAGGATTATATATGCAACTATCAGAAAATACAGTCCTACCATCAGC
The DNA here is from genome assembly GCA_900316795.1 of uncultured Bacteroidales bacterium. GTDB lineage: Bacteria > Bacteroidota > Bacteroidia > Bacteroidales > UBA932 > Egerieousia. Next base: position 182,003 of record ONEF01000002.1, read on the forward strand.
GGAACTATCTTGGAGGAAATGTTTGCAATCCTCTTGATTCCTCCAAGGATCACAGCAGCCACTATGGCACAGATGATGCAACCGATTATGAACTTGACTAACAGGCTGTCTGGTATTCCGGCAGGTTTGGTGAATATCGTGACGATGGTTTCAGTAAGCTGGTTGGCCTGCATGATGCAGAGAGTACCTATAAGACCTACTACGGAAAAGAACACGGCAAGAGGTTTCCATTTCTTGCCTATTCCCTCAGTTATCATGTACATAGGGCCACCCTGAACTTCTCCTGCATCATCCTTTCCCTTGTACATTATGGCCAGGGTGCCTTCAAAGAATTTGGTAGCCATACCCACTATGGCACTGACCCACATCCAGAAGATTGCGCCCGGGCCGCCCAGCATCAGGGCAATCGCCACTCCGGCAATACTGCCCATACCAACTGTTGCGGCAATAGCTCCCATAAGAGCCTGGAAAGAGCTGATCTGCCCCGGGGAATCGTCCTTCTTTCCCAAGGATTTGACGGCTTTTCCAAAGTACCTTACCGGCACAAAACCTGAATAAATCAAGAAGAACAATCCTCCGCCTATCAGGAGAATGAACTCAGGATAGGTACAGAGCATATCGCTGAAGTTGATGAAAGAGCGGCTTACAGATTCAAAAGACAAAATCAAAGACATGGCAAAAAGATTGGGAAATAGTTAACCGAGATAATTCATCAGAAGTTTCTTCCTTCCGGAAGACTTCAGGCGGCGGATAGCCTTCTCCTTTATCTGTCTTACCCTTTCCCTGGTCAGGTTGAAAGTCTCTCCAATCTCCTCAAGCGTCTTCTCCTGGCAACCGATTCCGAAGAAATACTTTATTATGTTCCTTTCTCTCTCCGTAAGGGTAGAAAGCGCCCTTTCTATCTCCATCTTCAGCGATTCATTTATCAACCCGCGGTCTGCTGAAGGGGAATCATTGTTCGGAAGCACATCCAGAAGGCTGTTGTCCTCACCCTCCACAAACGGAGCATCTATAGAAATATGACGGCCGGAAACCCTCTGGGTATCAGCAATTTTCTCCTTGCTTGTCTCCAGAAGTTCAGCAACTTCGTCCGGAGACGGCTGCCTCTGGTGCTCCTGCTCGAACTTGTTGATTATCTTGTTTATCTTGTTGAGCGCACCAACCTGGTTAAGCGGAAGCCTGACAATCCTTGACTGCTCAGCCAGAGCCTGGAGGATGGACTGGCGTATCCACCACACCGCGTATGATATGAACTTGAAGCCACGGGTCTCGTCAAACTTCTCAGCTGCCTTGATAAGACCCAGGTTTCCTTCGTTGATAAGGTCAGGAAGGCTGAGGCCCTGGTTCTGATACTGCTTTGCAACAGACACCACAAACCTCAGGTTAGCCTTGGTCAATTTTTCCAAAGCCGCCTGGTCTCCCTTCTTTATCCTCTGGGCGAGCTCTACCTCGTCCTCAATCGTAATCCTCTCTTCCCTACCGATTTCCTGGAGATATTTATCCAGTGAAGCACTCTCACGGTTGGTGATTGATTTGGTAATTTTTAACTGTCTCATCTATAAATAAACTTTTGATACTTCTATATAATGATATACTAAAAAACGATTATATCGCGATAATATATACGAAAACCGGAACTCCTTGGTTACATCACTGCTCAAAATTCATTTTTACAATTGCCGCTTAATTGTTATATTTGTTTGCCATCATTCCCCTATTCCTTTATTCTATAGTCGGATTTGCCCAGCTGACTCTGGTTGTGCATACCGATTGATACAGGTCATCTTTAGATTTTGGGAATAACTACACTACTGTAAGCGGTATTTTGAATTAGTTTTACTATATTTGTTGAGTTAAGTTTTATTGATATGAGGTTTTCAGCAACAAGTACAGATTTTTTACAGGCTTTACTGTCTGTTTCTAAAGTAGTGCCACAGAAGAGTTCACTTCCGATACTGGAGAACTTTCTTCTTGAATTAGAAGGCAAGAGCCTGACTATCACCGGCTCTGATCAGGAGACAACTTTAAAGACAATAATGGACATCGATGAAGTAGGAGAAGAGGGACGTATTGCTGTTCCTGCACTTCTGCTGACCAACTCCTTCAAGGAACTCCCTACCCAGCCGGTAAAGTTCGAGACCAACGAGGACAAGAACATCCTTACCATCACCTGGGCAAGCGGTACGGCAAGCATCCCTTGCATTCTTCCGGACGAATATCCGGAACTCCCTATGCTGGTAGATCCCAAGAAGATAGAGATTCCGGCAGGCGTTTTATGCGAAGCTCTCAACGGTACCATCTACGCTACGGCAGAAGAGCCTCTGAGACCAGTGATGAACGGAGTGTTCTTTGACATCAACGAAAAGTCCACAACCTTTGTGGCGTCCAACGCACACAAGCTGGTATGCTTTGAAAGGAAAGATGTGGCAGGAGTGGAGAGTTCATTCGTTCTGCCGAAGAAACCGGCCAATATCCTCAAGAACAACCTGGCAAGGCTTTCAGACGAGCCGGTATCCATAAGCTTTGACAAGAAGAACGCCTTCTTCAAGTTTGAGCATCAGCTGGTTGTATGCCGCCTGATAGAGGGAACCTATCCTGACTATACCAAGGTTATTCCGAAGAACAACAACAATATCATAACCGTATCCAGGACAGATATTCTCAACGCCACAAGACGAGTAGCTGTATGTGCCAACCAGTCAACCGGACAGATAGTGTTCAAGGTAGCTGACGGAAGGCTGGAGATAACAGCACAGGACCTCGATTTCTCAATGAGTGCAAAAGAAACCATCGGTTGCCAATATACCGGAGAACCTATGAGAATCGCGTTCAAGAGCCAGTTCCTTATAGAGATACTTGCAAATCTGCCATACGACCAGATCTGCATCAAACTCGCTGAGCCTACGAAGGCAGCCCTGATGCAGCCGGCAGAGCAGACTGATCCTAACCAGGAGATCTGCGCATTGTTGATGCCGATGAGGCTCTAATAATATCACGATGGAAATAAATCTGACTAGACCGCTGGTATTCTTTGACATAGAGAGTACCGGCTTGGATGTGTCCAAAGACAGGATTATAGAAATATCCGTTGTGAAGTTGTTCCCGGACGGGCACACTGACATCAAGACTCACAGGATAAACCCGCAGATGCACATTCCTGAGCAGTCCACCGCCATTCACCACATTACAGATGAGGATGTTGCAGGCTGCCCTGCTTTTAAGCAGTACGCCAAAGGCCTGGCCGCATATCTGGAAGGATGTGACATTGCCGGCTACAACTCCCTCAAGTTTGACATCCCTCTCCTTGCGGAGGAGTTTGAAAGATGCGGTGTGGACTTTGACTTTTCCCGCCGCAAACTCATAGATGTCCAGAACATTTTCCACAAAATGGAAGAAAGGACTCTCAGCGCAGCCTACAAGTTCTACTGCCACAAGGATCTGGAAGGTGCGCACGGAGCTGAAGCTGATACAGTTGCCACGATGGAAGTCCTCAAGGCACAGCTGGACAAATATGCCGGCAAACTGGAAAACAATGTGGACAAGCTGGCTGAGTTCTCCACCAAGACCAGAAATGTGGACCTTGCCGGAAGAATAGTGCTCAACGATGCCGGAAAGCCTGTTTTCAACTTCGGGAAACACAAGGGCAAACTGGTTGTGGATGTACTGGAAAAAGAACCGAGCTACTATGCCTGGATGGAAGGGGGAGACTTTACCCTGAACACCAAGAGGGTGCTCACCCAGATAAAGATGAACCCTGAAAAGTACAGGTAGAGTGCTCCTTTCCAAAACACTTGAAATATGAATCTGTTCATATTCCCCTACCAGAGCGACAATTTCTACACCAGCCCGGATACCGCTTTATGCAGAGAAGAATCTGCCAGCGGATTATTGAAGTATTATGTACCGGACACGATTGAAACCCTGAGGGCAGTTCCTTTCGCCTATGTCAGGATTTCCAGGGCAGGAAAGTGCATCAGGGAAGAATACGCACATCGCCACTACACATCATGCGGATGGGGAGTTCATTTATGCTCATACGATGTAAACGAGGGCAACACTTTGGACAACAGTTTCTTCCTTTCTGAAGCAACAGAAATCGGAGACGACTATCAGGGGTTTGAGTTTTTTGACACCGCACTGCAGAGAGCTTCAGAGTTCATGTCTCTGAGAAGCGGAGATCTGGTTATCCTGGAACTGGAAGATATCTGCGCTGTGGAGGTTGAACAAGGCCAGACAAAAACTGTCTCGTACAGAGACAGGCAGATAGAAATAATCTGCTGACTACATCTTCTCCGTAGCGCTCTTTGCAGCCAGAACAGCTGTAGAGAATGCAAGCTGGAGGTTATATCCACCCGTATCTCCGTCCAAATCAAGCACTTCCCCCGCAAGATACAAACCTTCCACCAGTTTGGATTCCATTGTCTTTTGGGAAACTTCCTTCAGCGATACCCCTCCGTTGGTCACGACGCATCTTTCAAACCCAACGTATGACGCTATGTTGAATTTCAGGTTTTTCAACGCCTGCGGAAGCAAGGCCGCAGCTTTGCCTGGCTGCATATCCGCAAGCTGGCGTTCAAGATACAGGAAAGGAGATATCATCTGATGAGGCAGCAGTCTGGAAAGCAGGTACTTGAGATTGTTGTTGCCACTGGAACTTTCTCGTTTGATTCTCTGATGGAGTTGCTCCTGGCTGAGAGCAGGCTTCAGGTCAAGCACCACAGAAATCTTCTGGCCGTTGTCCATAGCCTCCACGGCCTTGCGGCTTATCCGGAATCCGAGAGAACCTTCAATTCCGCCATCTGTAAAGTCAATGTCCCCGAACTCTTCCTGTACGACAGCACCGTTCACCACAAGAGATACTGCTACATTTTTGAGCTGAAGTCCACAAAGAGATTTTCCGAAGCGAGAAAGGGTCCCGTCCTTTTCACGGTATTCACACGGAGTAAGGGCGGTAAGAGAAGGGCGACACTTGATGATGCTGTGCCCCAGAGACTTGGCAAAAGCATAGCCGTCGCCTGAGGAACCTGTAGATGGATATGACAGGCCTCCGGTTGCCAGGAGGACCTTCCGCGCCTTGACAAGATTTTCAACACAGGCATCATCATCCTGGTACAAAACCTCGAACAGGTCAGACTTTTTAACTGAAAGCACTCTTGCAGATGTCTCCAGATCAACCACTCCTCCCCTTTTGATGCAACCTGCAAGAGCATCGGTAACATCCATGGCCCTCATGCTCTTGGGGAATACCCTCTGCCCCCTTTCCACACTGAGTTCCAGTCCGATGGACTTGAAGAAATCCATCGTGTCGTGCGTTGAGAAATTGTAGAAAGCGTTCTTTGCAAACTGTGGATTGGGATGGATATGAGGGGAGAATTCATCCCACATACGTGTATTGGTCAGGTTACACCTTCCTTTGCCGGTAATGTTGATTTTGCGCCCGGGCCTTGGCATCTTTTCAAGCAAAACAACAGAGGGATGTGCCTGCAAACTTTTCCACTGCTCCGTAATCCAGGCAGCAGCCATCAGTCCTGCAGCACCTCCCCCTATTATTGCAAAGTCATAATTCCTTTCCGGCATATAGGAAACAAGCCTATCTATTTGACCTGAAGGCAAGCCAGTGCTATGGAATTGAGCTTGGTGTCAATGCTGTCTGCCCTTGAGGAAAGCACGCAAGGAGAAGATGCGCCGGCAACGAAAGCAGCTGTCCTCACACCAGGAACAAGCATGGTGTTGGACTTGTAGAAGACATTGCCGCTCTCGATGTTAGGGAACAGAAGTCCGTCTGCGTCACCTGCAACCTCGCTCTTGAGCTTTTTGATGGATGCAGCCTCCTTGTTGATTGCAACGTCCAGAGCCAGAGGGCCGTCCACCAGACCCGGAAGCTGACCGCGGTCAGCCATCTTGGCAAGCATTGCAGCCTCTACGCAGGCTGGCATACCGTCCAGCATCTGCTCGGTGGCGGCAACGGCGGCAATCTTAGGATTTGCAACTCCCAGAGACTTGCAGACATTCACGATATACTTGAGGATAGCCGTCTTCTGCTTGAAATCAGGCAGAGGAATAACAGCCATATCGCCGAATACAAGGAACTTCGGATAGTTAGGATGCTGCATCACAGAAATGTGGCTCAAAACAGCCTTAGGAGGGAGCAGCCCCCATTCCTTGTTGAGGATTCCCCTCATGTACTTGTCGGTTGAGCAAAGGCCCTTCATCAGAACGTCTGCCTCTCCGTTGTGAACGGCGGTAACGGCAGCCTGGATAGCCTTCAGTTCAACTGGAACATCCATGATGATGAACTTGTTGATATCGATGTTCTCCTTGGCGCAAACTGCCTCGATCATCTTGCGGTCTCCGTAAAGGGTTGCCTCGCAGAAACCTGCATCGATAGCCATGCTTGCAGCGCAAACTGAATGTTCGTCAACACCCCAGGCTACTGCCAGTCTTCTCTTGGGATTGGCCTTGAGAAGCTCATATACTTCGTCAAATGTTTTCATGATCTGTATTTTTCTGATTATCTGTTTTATTTGCTAAACATTACATTTTCACCAGTTTCATGGTGTCAGTGGCGATTACCAGCTCCTCGTTGGTGCAGACAACTGCAACCTTTACCTTGGAGTCTTTCTTGGTAAGAATAGCGCTCTTGCCCCTGAGGCCTGCGTTAACCTCCTCGTCAAAGTCTACGCCCAGATAAGCGCACTTCTGGCCGATGTAAGCCCTGGTCTTAGGGTCGTTCTCGCCGATGCCACCAGTGAACACGATCAGGTCAACTCCGCCCATTGCAGCAGAGAAGGCTCCCACGAACTTCAGCAGTCCGTAGCGGAAGATCTCAAGAGCCAGCTGGGCTCTCTTTTCTCCGCGAGCTGCCGCCTCTTCAAGGTCTCTGCAGTCAGATGAAACTCCGGAAACTCCGACGAATCCGCTCTTCTTGGTAAGGATAGTCTCCATCTGGTCTGCTGTCAGATTGTACTTCTTCATTATGTAGGTTACAACTCCCGGATCCAGGCTTCCGCATCTGGTTCCCATGATAAGACCATCTATAGTCTTGAGTCCCAGAGATGTATCAACTGCCCTTCCGTTCTTGACGGCTGTCACGCTGCTGCCGTTTCCCAGGTGGCAGGTGATGATGTTGGAGTCGTTGTAGTCTATGCCTGCAAGCTCGGCGCCAGCCTTGGAAACATATCTGTGGCTGGTTCCGTGGAATCCGTAACGGCGGATCTTGTCCTTCTCGTAGTACTCGTAAGGAAGACCGTAAGTATAGGCGTAGTTAGGAATAGTCTGAAGGAATGAAGTGTCGAACACAGCCACCTGAGGAACTTTTGGCAGAATGCTCTCTACGGCATTGATTCCAAGCAGTCCGGCAGGGTTGTGGAGAGGTGCCAGGGAAGCGCACTTCTCGATTCCGTCCTTAACCCTCTGGTCTATGATGCAGCTCTGGGTGAAATATTCTCCACCATGCACAACTCTGTGGCCTACAGCCTCTATCTCGTCCAGAGAACGGAGAACTCCGTGCTCAGGGTCAACCAGAAGTCCGAGCACATCCTTTATGCCTTCTGTATGGTCAGCGACAGGTTTGTGGATCTTGTGTTTGTCTTTTCCTGGAACAGAGTGGGTAATATCGCCCTCCTCCATTCCTATTCTCTCTACCAGACCCTTGGCAAGCAGAGAATGTTCACTTTCGCTCCTCATGTCCAGCACCTGGTACTTGATTGAGGAACTCCCGCAGTTTAAAACCAGTATTATCATATTCTTGAATTTGTTTCGTTATCGTGCAAATTTAATAAAAATAGCGATATCTTTGTCGTAAACAGTTAGAGTATGGAAAAGAAAGAGATTTACCTTGCCGGAGGGTGCTTTTGGGGAGTGGAGCATTTCTTCTCCCTGATAGAGGGCGTCGAAAGCGCGGAGGCCGGCTATGCCAACGGGAACGAAGAGTTTTGCGGCAATGAGGAAGGAGACGGCCCTTCCTACAAGGAAGTCTATACAGACAAGACGGGTTTCGCCGAGACCGTGAAGGTGACATACGACAGCGGCAGGATTTCCCTTGAAGAACTGATTAGACTGTATTTCAAGATAATAGACCCCTATTCAGTTAACCGCCAGGCTCACGACGAGGGAACAAGGTACAGGACCGGAATCTATTACACGGATCCAGCCGAACTAAGCGTCATAAAGCCTGTTTACGACTCTCTGGAGAAAGAGGGCGGAAAGAAGTTTGCCGTAGAACTCCTCCCTCTTGAGAACTTCTTCAAGGCGGAAGAATATCATCAGGAGTATCTGGACAAGAACCCTGGCGGCTACTGCCACCTCCCGCTGGAAATCTTCCGCTTCGCCAAATCCTACAAGCCGGGAAAAACTAAAATGCAGGAATAAATTTCTGGACCTTACTTTGCAGGGTGGAAATACATTCCGTCCCACTGGAAGAGAACTTCCTTGTGGGTTGAAGGGGTGTTTATTATGGCCTTCAGTGTCTTGCCTGTCCTTGGAAGGGAATATGTAACTACCGGACTCTCGTCAATGAACTTGAAAAACTCTTCCTCTGTCATGTTCGTCCTCTTGCCGTCCAGTTCCGCATAATATGTTTTGGCAGTGGCGTCATAACCGCTTATTTCTCCTTCCCGTCCGGTCTTGACAACTACCCCCAGTTCTTCTCCGCCTGAATTGGAAATCACGGTCATGCGGCGCTGGGCATTGTTGTACAAAAAGAAGGAAATGCCACAATACTGGCCGTTCACCCACTTTCCGTCTGACCAAAGGTCATTTGAGAAAGCCACAAGTTTGTGCTTTCCGTCCGAGCAGTTCCAGTAACAGATTTCAGTTTTGCTGAAAGATTTCCCGCCGTCATATTCTGTCCAGTCCTTAAAGCATACATAGCCGTTGCGGATATCCACAATTACAGTGTCACCCTCATCCTGAGGCTTGCCCTTGCGGTATTTTGTCCACATGTCGCTGAGCCCCCCGCTCAGTTCATCTTCAGGCTCTGCCAAAAAATTATTGACAAAATCCACGATAGTAGGATTCGTCCCTTTGAAAGAGATGCGAGGATCCCAATCCTCATATTCATCCCATTCCTTCGGATAGGTTTTCTGGGCGAACAACGCGCTGCAAATCAGCGATGCTGCCATAAGAAGAAAAAAGCTCTTTTTCATAACCCGATGTTTTATAGTTCAGTTTAGTTTTTTACTCCAGTTCAAAGTTAGAAATCTTTTCCGGTTTTTCTATATTTGTAATCAGAAACAAACAGCGCTTATATGATTGAAGATCTAAAGATAGGGATGAAGAATACCGCACGGCGCCTGGTCACAGACCAGAACACCGCCGCAGCAGCAGGAACGGGAGCCATGGCAGTTTTTTCCACGCCCTCTATGATAGCAATGATGGAAGAAGCCTCTTTCCTTCTTCTTAAGAAACTGGGGCTGGCAAGCGTGGGGACGGGTGTCAATATCCAGCATCTGAGGGCCTGTTTGCCGGGAACCGAGGTCTGGGCGGAAGCGGAAGTTGAGAACATAGACCGCAGGGCTGTCATCTTCAAGGTAACGGCCTACGACAGCAAAGGAGAAATCGGAAAAGGCACCCACTCGAGATTCATAATAGACCCTGAAAAATTCATGAAGAAACTGGAAGGCTAAGTGATGGTTTTGAGGCGGTTGGGAGTGGCGATAACTTTGAGTTTCCTTCTTGGGACGATGGCCGGCAGATTTTCAGGCGGCTTCGGTCTTTCATATTTCTGCATTATTCTTCCAGGATTATTGTATCTGTCCAGGAAGAAAGCCATAGTGTTTATCCTTCTTAGCTGCGCCTGCTTTTTCTTCCTGGGAATCCAAAGAAGGACTTTATATTCAGAAAGGATTTCTGCTACGGAGCGATTCGTTGAAAATCAAGCCATTCAGATAAGGGACCATATTTCCGTAAAGCTCGCTGAAAGGCTTCATGGAGGTTCCTCAACAGGAATAGCCTCAGCCCTTTTGCTAGGAGACCGCAGAGGGCTGGATACTGATACCAAGACCGCATTCCGCAATGCCGGAATCAGCCATGCACTGGCTCTTTCCGGGATGCATGTCGGGATTGTCTGGAGCATAATCTGCTTTCTTACAGCAGCCCTAAGATGGAATTACAGAGCAAAGGCCTTTTCATTAGCCCTTAGCATCGCGATTATCTTCATCTACGCCATCATAACCGGTCTTTCTCCTTCAGTGAGCAGAGCTTGCATAATGATAGCAGTCTGGAAGACAGCAGATTCGCTTTGCCAAAGCAAAGACCGCACAGGGCCTCTTCTGACAGCTGCCCTGGTGATTGCACTTTTCAATCCGGCTGCTGTGGAAATGGTTGGTTTCCAACTGTCGTTCGCGGCTGTTGCCGGAATCGTCTTCCTTTATCCGACCATTGAAGAAAGCATAAGGAAAGTGACCGGGAACAAACGAAGCTTCGCCAGAAGGATTACCGCATCAGGGATGCGTCTTATGGGAATCACAATGACCTGCCAGATAGCGACATTCCCGCTCATCCTCCTGTATTTTGGGAGAGTAAGCGGGAATTTCCTGATTTCCAATATTGTCAGCGCTCCACTTGTAACACTGTCCGTCTATTCAAGCGCAGCCTCTGCACTTTTGGGCGGTCTCCCTGCCGTAGGTGGAGTAATATCAGTAATCTCCTCAGCGATTCTTGAAGCCCTCAGGCAGGTTGTCCTGTTTTTGGGAAGCTGACTATCTCGAAAAAGCGTCAGAGAGTTCCTTAGGAACCTCTTTTCCGAACAGATGGCGATACCAGAAACGGTAGTCGTTGAACTCTGAGAAGGCTCCCTGTGCTCCGCGATATCCGTGCAGCTGCCTTGGATAGATCATAAGGTCAAACTGTTTCCCCATCTTCTGAAGTTCCAGAACCAGGCTCATGGTGTTCTGGATATGGACATTGTCGTCAGCGGCTCCGTGGGTGAGCATCAAATAGTTTGTGGCATCTCCCTTATAGCCTGACTTCTTTATCCTGTCTGCCATTATGGTACGCTTGAAACCTTCAGGATTGCGCTGCGGAGTATCCATGAACCTTTCTGTGTAATGGGTGTCGTAAAGCATATAGTCATACACTCCACCGCCTGCAATTCCGTACTTGAAGTATTCACATCCTTCTGTAACGCAGAGAGTTGCCATGCTGCCACCGTACGAGAACCCGTAGATTCCTATCTTGTCGGCATCCACGTAAGGAAGGCTTCTGAGGTACTTGGCCCACTCGATGAAGTCTTTAAGCTCTATCGAGAAGAAGTTGCGGTACATGAAGTTACAGCCTTCTTTTCCGCAGTGGCCGCTCCCTCGGTGGTCCATTGAGAACTGGATGACATCCTGGTTTGCCCACCACTGGTTGGAAGAGGAGATCATGCTCCAGCTGTCGGCTACTACCGGAGTGTTAGGTCCGCCATACATATAGATGATGACAGGATATTTCTTCTGAGGATCAAAGTTCAGAGGAAGGGTGATCTTGCCCGGTATCGTATAGCCGTCAGGAGTGGTGATATAGACCATTTCAGGAATGGCAAGGTTATACGAGTCAAAGTCCTTCCCCTTCCCGTCTGCAAGAACAGTCATCTTTCCGCTGCCGTCAGTAGGAAGGAGCACTGCCCTGTCAGGAGTTCGGGCATTGCTGCAGATGGCAGCCATATACTTGAAATCATCGCTGAGCTGCAAAGACCTGTAAGAATAGTCCCCGGTGGAGATTCTCGTGGTCTTGGCCTTCTTGATGGACACCTTGTAGATATCCACGCGAGTGCTTATTTCCTTCTTGGAGGTAAAATACAGTTCCTGCTTCTTAGGGTCTATCTTCAGGAGCTTGATATCCCAGTTGCGGCCGTCTGTCAGGCACTTCTGTGTCTTTCCGTCAAATGAGAGGTAGTAGATCTGCTCCCACATGGTGAAATCCCTTACCATATACAGGCCGTTCTGGTCAAAGAGCATCTGCTCAGGCCAGTCGATCCAGGTGTCCTGATGCTCCTTGTAGATAGACTCCTTGCTTCCGTCCTCAGGGTTCACGGAGTAGAAGACAAGATCCTGCTGAACCCTCGGCATCCAAGGAACGATGAAGCGTGAAGATTCTGAATTCCAAAACGGTATGCCAAAATACTGGTCTTCTTTCTCGTTGAAGTCAGCCCATACGATACTTCCCGTCTGGACATCGGCGAACCCTATCCTTACCTCAGGATTCTTCTCGCCGCTCATTGGATAGTGGCTCTCAAGGATCTGGTTCTTTGCCTTGGACGGGTCGTAGATCGGGAACATCGGAACCTGGCTGTCGTCAAAGCGGTAGAAAGCTATGGTCTTGCTGTCCGGGCTCCACCAGAAAGCCTTGTACTGGGAGGAGCGGCCCAGGATTTCCTCAAAATAGACCCAGGAAGCACGCCCGTTGAGAATAACGGCATTTCCGTCGGTCGTGATTCTCTTTACCTTATTTCCCTCTTTGTCAAACACATAAAGATCTCCGTTGTTGGTGAAGGCCATAAGTTTGCCGTCCGGGCTGTAGGTCGGGTTGGCAATCATTCCGTCTCCATTGATCAGCGAATTGGCTTTTTTGGCGTCTTCCCTGATATCGTTTTGAGATTCCTCAGGGCTTTCCTGAGGCTTGTAATTCTCTACGAAAGCTCCTGTCTTCACATTGTAGAACTTGCTGTCCCGCTTGCGGCTTCCGAGATCCACCGTATTGACCTGAACCATGTCGTCGGATACCCAGGCCGGTGGCATTATATAGTTCTCAACAGCGGGAAACCTGTCATTTGCTATCTGCTCCAGAGTCAGGTTCTTCTTCTGGGCGGAAGCGCTCCAGCAAATAAGCACTGCAGAAAGTGCAAGGATTGTTCTTTTCATATATGTCTTGTGTTATTTCAGGTATTTCTTGTCAAAGTTAACCAAAAAGACCTTCTCCACGGCACGGGTAAGGGCAGTATAGAGCCATTTCTTGTCATCGATGGTAATCTCGTCCTTCCAGAGAATGTTGTCTATGAAAACACACCGCCACTGGCCGCCCTGGCTCTTGTGCCCCGTTATCGCGGAGGAATACTTGATCTGAAGGGCGTTGTAATAAGGGTCCTCCCTTACCGCCTTATATCGTTTTCCCTTTGGAGAAACCTCCTCATAATCCGCGAGAACACCCTCGAACAAAGCCGACTGTGCATCCCTGTCCAAAGCGGCGCTTTTGCTCTCAAGGGTATCGAGGATTACCTTGGCGTCCACCTCCCTTCCGTTGTAGTCCGGGAAAGCCAGAGTGGCGTCAGCAAAATGCAGCCCGTACCTTTCCCTGAAGTTTGAGATGCTTACAAGATTTGCAATGTCTCCGTTTGCTATAAAGTCAAATTCTTCATCCTGGCCGTCAAACTGATAGCAGTTCTTGACAACCATAAGGCGGTCTCCCCGGCAAAGCTTTTCCTCAAGAAACTGTACCTGGGAACGGATACCCATATTGTAACGGTTGGCCCTGAGATTGCTCCGGCACAGGACAACCACCTCATCCGGCCCGTATCTGGAGAAGGCGTCCTGGAGGTCCTCGATAAGAGTGGAACCGGTTATGGCAACTATATCAGTGAAGGAAGACACGTCAAACTTTGGAGGGTCAATGTCCCCGTCTGTTATCTGCTGCCTCAGGCTTGTGGCGTTCATGAGGATACCGCTTCCTGAAGCCTGCCTGACCACATCTGTCAGAGAAACTTCCACCAGAGAAGGACAATATCGGCTCATATAAGAAGAATCCAGGGCAGGACTGATGTCCAGCCCGACAGGAGGCAGCTGCGCCGGATCCCCTATCAGGACAAGACGGTTGGAAGCAGACTGCCTTACGAACTCCACAAGATCATCCAGAAGGTTGCCGCTTCCGAAGATGGACTCCGAACCATCCCCCGAAGAAATCAAGGAAACTTCATCCACGAAATAGACCGTGTCTTTTGCCTTGTTGAAATTCAAGGAGAATTCGCTCATCGGGTTGCTCAGCGATTTCATCCTGTAGATATGACGGTGGATAGTGCTGGCCTTCTCACCAGTAAAGCCAGAAAGGACTTTGGCGGCACGGCCGGTAGGTGCCAAAAGTACATACTTCATTCTCAAACTTTTGAGAACTGATATGCAAGCTGCTATGGCTGATGTCTTTCCCGTTCCTGCATAACCGGAAACCATCATCAGGAAATTTTCGGAAGCATTGCCGGTCAGAAACTGCCCCAGCTCTTTGAACAACACCTTCTGGCAAGGTGTCGGCTCAAGCGCGAGCCTTTCTTCCATTTTGGAAATGAGAAAATCTTTAAGGGCACTCATCTCCACCGCTTTATGACAAAGAATGCGAGAACCGGGTAAATTTCCAGACGGCCCAGGAACATTTCCAGGGTGTAAACCATTTTACAGAAAACCGGGAAGTCATTATAGTTGCCAAAAGAACTTATGCTGCCGAATGTCAAACCGGTGTTGGCGGTACAGGCCAAAGAAGTCGTAACCGATGTCTTGAGATCCATCCCCGTCGCCGAGAGAAGGATGGAGCCTACAAATATGATGGAGGAGAAGAAAACCAGATAAAGGTTAGTCTCACTGATCACCTCCTCGTTGAGTATCCTGTTGCCCATCCTCGGCCTGATGACTGCATTTATGTGGAGCTGACGCCTCAACCTGGCCTTCAAAGAACTGAAACTTACGCAAATCCTGTCTGCCTTGACACCTCCCGTAGTGGAACCGCTGCAAGCTCCCTGGAATGCCAGATAAAAGAAAATCAGCAATGGAGCTACCGGCCAGTGAAGGGTTTCCGCATTGGCGAATCCTGTTGTAGAAGCCGCTGACACATTCATGAAGGCACTATGCCTTATCGCAGTCAGAAGGTTTTTCTCAGTACCTGTGGAAATCAGGCTGAATGTAGTCAGTATAACGGAGCCGAGAAGGACCAGAGAATAGAACTTTATCACCGGATCCTTGAACATCTTCATGCTTCTTGTCCTGAAACATAGATAGATAAGCCCGAAATGCAAGCCTGACAGATACATGAAAACTATCATTATAATCTCCACTGAAGGAGATGAAAAAGCCGCGGCTGATTCATTCTTGGTGCTGAAACCTCCTGTCGCAGCTATGGACATGGAATGGTTGAGGGCATCAAAGAAATCCATCCCGGCAATAGCAAGACATACGGTCTGGATTACGGTAAGTCCCAAATAGACTACTATGATGATTTTAGCCGTCTCCATGACCTTGAACTTGTAGTTCTGTTTTGACAGTGACCCCATCTCCATGGATGAAAGCCTCAGCCCGAAAGTTGACCTGGCGTTAGGAAGGATGATTATCATGAAGACCACAACTCCCAAACCTCCAAGATAGTGAGTGGAACTTCTCCAGAACAAAAGACTCTTAGGCAGCGCCTCAACATCCTCGAGAGCCGTACAACCGGTTGTAGTATATCCGCTTACGCTCTCAAACCAGGCATCAATGACAGAAAAGTCACCACCCCACAGAACATAAGGCAATGAGCCGAACACACATACCAGAAGCCAGGTGAGAACTATAGTGAAGAAACCTTCCTTAAGGGTTACGGCACCGTTTGTCCTCACAAAAAGCAGAGGGAAGGAGCCGGCAGCCAGTGTTATCACTCCGCTCAAAAAGAGTGGAGAAAAGGCCTCGTCCATCCCGTAGCACAAAGACACTATCACACTCAAAAACATGAAGGCCGCGTTGAGAACCAACGCTATCCCCACATTTCTTGATATGTAATTTATATTCATCCTGTATTATTGTTGGAGATTCTTCGTGAGCTGCTTGTGCTCGCGTACAAGTTCCTTTACATTGTCGTTGAGTTCTTCCACCTCGTCATCCGATTCCACTATCACATCGTATGTCTTGCGTGTCCGCTTGTAGTTATGCAGGGCACGGTTCATCCTCACCATCGGATTGAAGAAGTAAAAGTTCAGATAATAGTTGAACAGGAACAGAAGGAGGATACCTATTCCAACAGCTACCACACAAGGCATCAGACTTCTGTAGAAACCTTCGGAAAGATCGTCTGAATTCTGCTTCAACGCCCGCTGGGAAGACAAGTTAAGCTCCTTGATGTATCTGCGCAGCTGAGTGTACACAGGATAGAGCCTTTCAAAATACCACTCTTTCTTCTTCAGATATCTTGGCTCATTCCAAATGCCCTTTGCTTCTTCCAGGATGTGTGCGTATGAAACGTACGCGTATCGTATGGAGTCTGCCATTTCCCTCTCAGCAACAGTCTTGAAACGGTTCCTTATACTTAACAGAGTATCTATGAACCTGTCGTCTTCACTTATCGTAGGCATTGTGTTGACATCAGTATAGGTGGAGTCTCCCATCGTGCTCAACAACTCGAAGTTGTACTGGTCTGCCATATCCAGCAGTTTTCTGGTGGTGTTGATGCTTATGATGTCATCCCGGACAAACTGCCCCACGGTCCGCCTCATCGTGATGAACTCAAATATGGCTATAAGACTGGAAAGCAGAAGGATGAATCCCAGAATCACAAAACCTACTGATATTTTCTTCTTAAGCAACATAAGAAAAAGTGTATAGTCGGTGCAAATGTACAAAAAAAGAGACGGACCAAAAAGAGTTTGGCCCGCCTGTCTTTCAACTATCAGAAGATCACTACTTCTGGCTCATAACCTTGATAAGGTCAAGAACCTTGTTGGAATAACCGACCTCGTTGTCGTACCATGATACAACCTTGACGAAGGTAGGGCTGATCTGGAGACCGGCCTTTGCATCAAAGATGGAGGTACGCTTGTCGCCGAGGAAGTCAGAAGAAACAACAGCATCCTCTGTATATCCGAGGATTCCTTTGAGTTCTCCCTCGCTGGCCTTCTTCATGGCAGCGCAGATTTCCTCATAAGTTGCAGGTTTCTCAAGATTTACTGTAAGGTCCACTACTGAAACGTCCAGAGTAGGAACTCTCATTGACATACCGGTAAGTTTGCCGTTGAGTGCAGGAATAACCTTTCCGACAGCCTTTGCGGCACCTGTAGATGAAGGAATGATATTTCCGCCAGCTGCACGTCCGCCTCTCCAGTCTTTCTTGGATGGTCCGTCAACAGTCTTCTGGGTAGCAGTTGTCGAATGTACGGTGGTCATAAGACCTTCCTTCACACCCCAGTTATCGTTGAGAACCTTTACAATCGGAGCAAGGCAGTTAGTTGTGCAAGATGCGTTTGAAACGATATCCTGACCTGCATAAGTATCTGAATTAACTCCACATACAAACATAGGTGTAGCGTCCTTTGAAGGGGCTGACATTACAACTCTCTTGGCACCGGCCTTGATATGGGCCTCAGCCTTTTCCCTGGTAAGGAAGAGTCCGGTTGACTCTACAACATACTCAGCACCAACCTCATTCCATTTCAGATTAGCAGGATCCATCTCAGCGGTAACCCTTATCTTCTTTCCGTTAACTACCAATGCACCTTCTGCAACTTCTATAGTACCATTGAACTGGCCGTGCATTGTGTCATACTTGAGCATGTATGCCATATAATCGACATCCAGAAGGTCGTTGATTCCAACTATCTCAATGTCGTCCCTTTCCTGTGCGGCTCTGAAAACCAGACGGCCGATGCGGCCGAAACCGTTAATACCAACTTTAATTTTACTCATCTCGTTCTGTTAATTAATTTTTCAACTCGGCAAATTTACAACTTTTTTGAGCATTTTACCTAAATTTGCAGAGAATATTGCGTATATGGAAATTCTCATAACTAACGACGACGGATATACCGCCAAGGGATTCAAGACTTTGGTGGAACTTTGCAGCAGACTTGGTAATGTGACAGCAATTGCCCCCAAAACAGCACAGAGCGGGATGAGTGCTGCTCTGAGCATGGGCAAGCCGCTGTTTCTCAATAAAGAAAGTGAAGGAATAATGCCTTCCGGGAACAAGATTACAATCTATAGCCTGACCGGAACTCCGGCAGACTGCGTCAAAATGGCAATGAACAGAGTTTTCTCGAGGACCAATAAGCCTGACCTCATGTTTTCCGGCATAAACCATGGTTCCAACGCATCTTCTGCAGCCGTCTATTCCGGAACTCTGGGCGCAGCTTCAGAAGCAGCTATCTACGAGGTTCCCGCCATCGCTCTTTCCATAGATACACATGACCCTGATGCGGACTTCTCTGCAGTTGAGGTCTGGTTCAGGAAACTTGTTGACAACTATCTCAAGTTTCCTCCCGGAAAAGGAGTGTTTCTTAACATAAACTTCCCTAACCTTCCGCCTGATAAAATCCGGGGAGCCAAGTTCGCACATCAGGGAGAAGGAATGTGGATAAATGAGTTTGAATCATATACAACTCCTCACGGAGAGCCGTTTTACTGGATCTGCGGAACTTTCCTGGACAAGGCGGCCGATGCCGAAGGAGACCACACCCTCATTGAAAAGGGTTACATCACGATAGTGCCCCACAGGATAGACTCAACATCCTACGAGGAAAAAGACAGGCTCAGCAAAAAATGGCAGTTGTAACGATATGAAGTATTTCATCATAGCAGGAGAAGCATCTGGAGACCTTCATGGTTCCAACCTGATCAGGGGGCTCAGGCATGCAGATCCGGCTTGCCAGATCAGATGCTGGGGCGGAGACCTGATGAAAGAAGCCGGTGGAGAACTTCTCAGCCACTACAAGGACACGGCCGTTATGGGCTTTTTCGAGGTCGCGATGAAAATCGGAAAGATTCTGGACAACTTCAGAAGATGCCGCAAAGACATACTCGAATTCAATCCGGATGCGGTCATACTCATCGATTACCCCGGATTCAACTTCAGAATGGCAAAATTTGCAAAAAAGAAGGGATTCAAGGTATTCTACTATATCGCACCTAAGATATGGGCCTGGAAAGAAAGCAGAGGCAAGAGGCTCAAGAAATATGTGGACAGGCTTTTTATCATATTCCCGTTTGAAATCAGCTATTTCAAAGAAAGATGGAATATAGATGCCGTTTACAAGGGTAATCCGCTGTTGGACAGCGTTGAACAGAATCCTTTCATAAACGAGGACAAGGAGAGCTTCATAAGAAGGATGTCTGAGCTGTCAGGCAGGAGTTTTTCTCTTGAAGACAAGTTCGTGGCTCTGCTTGCAGGCAGCCGCCGGTTTGAAATCTCCTACTGCCTTCCGGTCATGCTGGATATCGTCCGGAGATTTCCTTCATACAAATTCCTGGTCGCCGCCGCTCCGTCTATCCCGAAAGACTATTACACTCAGCTTATAGAAAAGTATTGCAGGAAGAACGGCTTGAAGCCTTCTGAAATCGATGTCCCTGTCATTTACGGGCAAGCATATCCCATCATGAAGCAGTCTGATGCAGCCGTCGTCAACTCCGGTACCGCCTCTTTGGAGGCTGCTTTGATCGGTGTGCCGCAAGTTGTCTGCTACAAGGCCAGCGAACTTTCATACGTCATAGCCAAACACCTGGTCAAGGGCATCAAATACATCAGCCTGGCAAACCTCATCCTGGACAAGCTGATATTCAAGGAACTCATCCAGAGGGATGCCTGCCAGAAGGTGATTTCTGAAGAGCTTCACAATCTTCTGGAAAATAAACCATACATAGATGCCATGAAACAAGATTACCAGCAGCTCAGACATGTCCTTGGTGGAGGAGGAGCTTCAAACAATGTTGCAAAGGCTATGGTGGAAGAACTGAATAAAACAACCGAATAACATAACAATATCTGACAGCAAAATGAAAATCCACATCTATAAATTCCAGGGAGCGGGCAACGATTTTGTCTGCATAGACAACCGCAAAGGCGATATCCATCTTACCACAAAACAGATAAACCATCTCTGCGACCGTAGGTTCGGAATCGGTTCAGACGGTATGATGCTCATTGGCAGCAGCCGCAAATACGACTTCTCCATGAGATACTTCAACGCTGACGGGAAAGAAGGCTCAATGTGCGGAAACGGCGGAAGATGCATCTCTGCCTTTGCCAACTACCTCGGAGTGGAAAAGCTTGAATTTGAGGCTATAGACGGATATCACAATGCAAAGATCCTCTCCAGAAAGGATAATGTATGGAAAGTGAGGCTGAAAATGAGCGATGTGGATTCATGCCCAAAATTCGGGAGAAAATCCTATTTCCTCAATACCGGTTCTCCGCATTATGTGGAATTTGTAAAAGATGTGGACAACTATCCTGTGGATACCAAAGGAAAATACTGGAGATATTACTTCGAGGGTGGAACCAATGTGAATTTTGTGGAAGTATGTCCTGACACTCTCAAGATCAGAACCTATGAAAGAGGAGTGGAAGCAGAGACTTACGCTTGCGGGACAGGCGCCACGGCTTCTGCAATCGCAGCCTACGTTTCCGGTGTCAAGCCACATGCCGCAAAAGGAGACAGGTTCACCTATAAACTTAACGCCAGAGGAGGCAAGCTGGAAGTCAGCGCAGAATACAAAAAAGAAGACAAGAGCTTCAGGGAAGTCTATCTTACAGGCCCTGCAACCCTTGTCTTTGAATGTGATATAGAAATCTGATATTTCAGACTCTTTCTCCGAAAACCTTTGTCCCTATCCTGAGGATAGTACTGCCAAGTCTTATGGCATACTTGTAATCCTCGCTCATACCCATTGAAAGCTCCTTGAATTCAGGCCACTGCAGATGGCGCTGCTTCATCCTGGCAAAGAAACTGTAAAGAAGCGTGAACTCCTTCTGTATTTCCACATTATCGCTGGTGAGAGTAGCCATACCCATTATTCCGCAGAGCTTCACTTTCTTGAGAGGCTCTACGCGGAGCTTTTCAAGCAGTTCCTCGGCTTCCTTCATAGTAAAGCCCTGCTTTGTCTCCTCCTTTGCAACATGAATCTCCAGGAGCACGTTTGCATTGAAGTCATTCTTAAGACAATAATCCTCGATTTCATAAAGAAGCTTTTCAGTGTCCACGGAATGGATCAAAGCGGCGTGAGGTACAACCATCTTGATTTTGTTGGACTGGAGATGACCGATGAAATGCCATTCTATATCATTCGGAAGGGATAAGACTTTCTGTTCGAATTCCTGGGGACGGCTTTCAGCAAAAATCCTCTGCCCAGCCTGATAAGCTTCCATGATCTTGTCATTGTCCTGGAACTTTGAAACCAGTGCAAGTCTCACTCCAGAAGGGATTTCCTTCTTTAACTGTAATAATTCTTCCTTGATACTCATTATTTTTTCTTCTGTCTTTCGCGCTGAAGTCTCTCCTGCTCCTTCATCATCGCCTCCATTCTTTCGCGCCATTTTGATTTCTTTTTGCCTTTATTGGATTCTGCCCTGCTCTTGAGCTGAGCGTAAAGTTTTTCCTCATCCACACCATATTTGCGGATCAACCAGTTCTGCCCGATGGAAATGAAGTTGGAGAGCATATAGTAGTAACTCAATCCAGCTGAGAAATTGTTACAGAGAACGAGCATGAAAGCAGGCATAAAATACAACTGCATACCTTTCATACCCGGCATGCTGCCATTGTCCGGCATCTGCTGCATGTTCATCTTTGAGAAAAGATACATGGATATGGCCATCAGCAGAGCGAAAAGACTCACGTGATTTCCGTACATCGGAATATTGAATCCCAGATCCAGAATAGAGTCATAACCGCTCAAATCCGAAGCCCAAAGGAAAGGATGCTGTCTTAGCTCAAAGGATACAGGGAAGAAGCGGAACATGGCAAACAGAATAGGAATCTGAAGCAGCATAGGAAGGCACCCGCCCATCATGCTGACTCCGGTTTTCTGGTAAAGAGCCATTGTTTCCTGCTGCTTCTTCATGGCGTCTTCCCGCTTTGGATATTTCTTGTTGATCTTGTCTATCTCAGGTTTAAGCACCCTCATCTTTGCCGAAGAAAGATATGACTTGTAAGTGAGCGGAGACAAGACAAGCTTGATGAGGATGGTCATTATCAGGATAATGATTCCATAGTTGGATATAAACTTGCGAAGGAAGTCGAACGTATTGATAATCACCACCCTGTTAATCCAGCCGATTATACTTCCTCCCAGAGGGATAATCTTCTCATAGTTATTCCCGTAGCTCTTGAGAACCTTGTACAGATTAGGTCCGAAGTAAAAATGCATAGGGATATTCACATCTTCCCCTCTTCCATATTCCATCTGCATATTAGCAGAGCAGTCGAAAAGGGCTGAATCCGGATCGTTCTCCGGAAGGAACTTGTAGGAAAGATTACCGCTGCTGAAATTGTCGTCGGACATCAGGATCGCTGAGAAGAACTGCTGATGGAAGGCAAACCACTGGATTTTGGTAGGTATGTCCTTCTGGCTCTCTGCCTTCCTCATGCCAAGGTCTTCAACAGATTTCTCACCTGGATATTTGAAGTTTACTGTAGAGTAGTTCTTCTCATTGTCATATCCTTTCTCAAATCTGGATATCCTCAGTTTCCAGTCAAGGTCGAAATCACTGGCATTGTTGGACATCTGGCCGCCCAATCCCTCTGTTATAATGTTGAAGTCCAACTGATAACTGTCTTTAGGAAGGCTGTAGGCAAAATCCAGATGAGCGCCTGATGAAAATGGAAGACGGAATACAATCGACGAATCTGTCTGTTCAACCGCCTCAAAGTTGAAGGAGGAGGTCCTGATCTCTTGTACCGTATTGAATACAAGAGACATATCTGAATAATTCTCCTTCACGATGTAAAGAGAATCGTTTCCGTAAGTCTTGTATCCTTTTATCTGGGCCGTCTTTATCTGAGCTCCTTTACTTGTGAAGCATAACTTCAGCTTTTCATTCTCCAGGACATACAAAGACTCTTCAGCGTTTTGAGCGGCATTCAAAAGGGAATCTGCAATTGAAGGAACTTCTTCTGTAACAGCAACAGAGGAAGAATCAGACACTTGCAAGGCTGAGGAAGAAGATGTATCCTTTATGCCTAAAGCCGCGTTACGGATAGAATCTGCTATTCTGAGAGAATCTGCCACCCTCGGGTTGGTAAGGGCCTCGATCCTGGCGAGGGAGTCTTTGACAAAAGCCTCGCGAGCCTGTTTTTTGTAGTTATATGAATTGTACCAGCTGAAACCAATGAGGATAAGTCCTATAAGGACAAATCCCAAAATAGTGTTCTTCTGCATTTCTAAAACTCTTTATCTATCATTTTAATCTTCTGTTCCAGAGCTTTCAGTTCCTCTTTTCCAGAAGCGATCTTGGCCTTGATATCCTCGATCAGTTTATCGGCGTTCTTGCTCTTGGCAAAGAATCCCATATTGTTTTCAAGAGTAGCTATGTCAGTTTCAAGTTTGCGGAACTTGTTGAGCAGCTTTTCCCTCTCTGTCCTGATGCCACGGTCACTCTTGCCCGGATTCTTGGCTTCAGATATAAGCCTGCGTATCCTTCCCATCTTCTTTTCTGCATCAAGATCCCTTATCGCCGAGAAGTGGACATTCAGGGCTGAATCAAATTCTTTCTGCAAAGAATCCTTTTCCTTGAAAGGCACAAAACCTATTGAATTCCACTTTGAAAGGAAATTCTCCAACGCCTCTTTGTCGGATTCCGGACCATTGCTTGTATAATTCTTTATCTCCTCTATTACAGCTTTCTTTGCCGCAAGGTTTTCTTCAAATTTCTCGCCTTCAGCACCAAAATGCTTAGCCTTACGGTCAAAGAATTCGTCGCAAGCCGCACGGAATCTCTTCCATACAGCATCAGACTGTTTCCTTGCAACAGGGCCTATTGTCTTCCATACGTTCTGAAGATTGATAAGCTGGTCCGTACCTTTCTTCCAGTCATCGGTATCCTTGATCTGCTCAGCCTGAATGCAGAGCTCCTCCTTCTTCTTCAGATTCTCCTGCATCACATTCTTGAACTCAGTATAGAAGACCCGCTTTGCATTGTAGAATTTGTCGCAAGCGGCACGGAACCTGTCATAAATCTTCTGGTTGTCCTTTCTGGCCGCAAAGCCTATGCTTTTCCACTTGGTCTGGAGAGCTGCCATTTTCTTGGACAGGGCATTCCACTTATTGGAGTCAGTAACCTCTTCTGCTGCAATAGCTTCCGCCAATTCGCAAATTTCAGTCTTAGCTTTGAGGTTTGCCTTCTGTTCCTCTTTGAGATTTGAGAAGAAATCCTGATGACGCTTGTTGACCTTTGAAGTGGCAGCCTTGAACCTTTCCCAAATTTCTTCTCTGTTCTCCTTTGACACAGGTCCGATTTCCTTCCACTCCTCATGAAGTTTCTGAAGCTCGTTGAAGGCTTTTACAGCATCTTTGTCCTCAACCAGGAGTTCAGCTTTCTTGCAAAGTTCAATCTTTTGCTCATAGTTTTTCTTGAAATCAAGATCGCGATACTCTTTGTTAAGTTTGAGGAAATCATAGAAATCTTCAACAGCACGGTTGTACTGGTCCCAAATTTCCCTTGCATTTTCCTGAGGAACATTGCCGGTAGCTTTCCACCGTGCCTGCAACTTCCTGAATGCCGGAAGAGTGTGGTTCATGTCTTCAGCCTTCTCCCTCAACTCTTTGATACCTTCAATTATCTTGGTCTTTTCTGCAAGATTCTCTTCCTTCTTGGCTTGCATTTCCTGATTGAAATTGGCTCTTGAAGACTTGTATTGGGCATAGAGGTCCTTGAATGCTTTCTCCACTTCCTCAAAAGGATTCTGCGTCTGTTCACCCATACCTGGCTCAACAAAAACCCCTGAAGCAATCTTCTCTTTACGCAAAACCTTGTAGAATCCGGCCTTTATAGGCTCGGCATTCTTGTAAAGCTTCTGCTGATCCCCCTCCTGGATCATTTGTTCGAACAAAGACAAAATCTCGTTCAATGACTTCTCTGAATAATCCTGACTCTCCTGAATTTCAGCCTCAGGCTGAACCTCATTCTTCAACGATTCCTGCTTTGCGTCAGCTTCCTGCTGTGCATTCAAAGCGGTGGTGTTTTCTTCCATTAGACTTCTATTAATAAGTACACTTTATTTGACGGACCACAAATATAACTAAAAATGCAATATAAAGTTCTTTCAGGCATAACAAAACAACTATATTTGTATTTGACAAGAAATCATTTACAGATGGAGAAAAAGACAAAGGACAAGGAACAGCAAAACAGACTGCCGGCACCTGACAACAAGGCTAAAAAGAAAACCTTCAGGAAGAAAGGATCAATGAGGATAGATATAATCAGCTGCGTCCCTCAACTTCTTGAAAGCCCGCTGAATTACTCCATTGTAAAAAGGGCGAAAGATAAAGGACTTGTCAGCATATTCATCCACGACCTAAGGAACTATGCCACAGGGAAACACAAGAAAACAGACGACTATAGCTATGGTGGTGGCGCCGGTATGGTAATGATGGTTGAACCGGTCTATAAAATCATAAAAAAACTTTCAAGGCAGAGAAAATACGATGAGATCATCTATTTGTCTCCCGATGGTGAGCTGTTTGACCAGAACATGGCAAACAAAATGTCTCTGATGAAAAACATCATACTTCTTTGCGGACACTATAAAGGAATAGACCAAAGGATCAGGGAGCATCTCATCACCAAAGAGATTTCAATAGGCAATTATGTGCTCAGCGGAGGAGAAATAGCCGCTGCCGCCATAGCGGACACTCTGGTAAGACTTATTCCAGGAGCCCTGTCAGATGAAACTTCAGCCCTGACAGACAGTTTCCAGAATTCCCTGCTTTCACCTCCTATCTATACAAGACCTGCCGACTTCAAAGGCTGGAAAGTACCAGATATCCTACTGAGCGGAGATCATGAGAAAATTTCACAATGGCTTGATGAACAGGCCATAGAAAGAACCAAGGCTCTACGCCCTGACCTTTTTTCAGAAAAGTGATCTTGAAGAATCACCATTACCGGAATTGTAGCGGCAACTAACACAAACAGGTTTGTCGAACAACAAAAAAAGAAGCCTCCAGATTGCTCTGAAGGCTTCTTTGAAGATGGCGGCTACCCACTTTCCCACTTGGTATAGCAGTATCATAGGCGTGAACGGGCTTAACTTCTCTGTTCGGGATGGGAAGAGGTGGATCCCCGTTGCTG
>ONEF01000019.1:0-33785 GCA_900316795.1 uncultured Bacteroidales bacterium
AGCATATCCATATACTTGAGTCTATCTTCATAAGTATACTTTTTGTACATAACAAAACCCCGAAAGTTTTTTGTCTAACTTTCGGGGTGCATGTCATTGTCCAGGCTCTTTCTTTTTTATGCTTTCGTAGCGTTATTCAGTGACAAATGCTATATGGGCGGGTATGTCTCCGGTAGTGACCATCCATTTTCTCACTCCGTCACGGCTGTAGCAGTATAGAGTGCCCGGAGTCACATAATCTTTTGCATCGGCGATGAAAAACTCCTTTGTCTCCGGATTTACGGCAATTCCGTAAGGAATCCGGATATCACTATCGGTGCCGTCTGTAATCAGGTTGCGGCTGACGATTTCCTTTCGGACCACATCGTAGATCGCATAGCTGATTTCGTTGGAATTCGTGAAGTTGTTCCAACTGGAGCAAACCACGAGCAGGGAATCTCCGCACATCGCCATATCGGAAACCGGAAGAAGCTCAAGATAGTCGGTAACCTCGTCAGAAGCGGAACTAATTATGAACGTCTGGGGATGAATGTCATAGCTATCTCCTCTGGAAGATACGTATATGTTTCCAAAGCGGTCCTTTTCCATCCTGTGAAGGTTGATGCCCACATCTATGGTATTGATAACCTGAAAAGTGGCCAGGTCTATGACAGAAACCGTGTGGTCATAGTCGGGCACTCTGTAACCTCCTGAGTTGGCAACATAGAGCTTGCCGTTAAGGATGACCATTTCTTCGGGCTGGTAGCCCACTATGCACTCGTCCACAACCTGAAGGGTGGTGGTGTCTATCTTGGCCACGTATCCCTTGCGGGAATTAGGATCCATTTCCACCGGGCCTGCGTAAGAAGACACGTAGGCATAGCCCTTGTCAAAGGTTATGTAACGGCAGTTCGGGATGGAAATCTGGGTGATGTGACCTGCATCCCGGCTATCCATAACCTCCACGAAATTTGAGCAGTTGATTACGGCATAGAGCTTTTTCCCGTAAATCTGAAGGTCGTTGCCCACATCGCCGAGTTCCCTGGCGACCATTGGATTCCGGAAAGGGAAGATATTCATCATATAGATGCCGGAAGTATAGTCAAAGAAATCCAGAGAAGCCTTGTTGCTTCCCATATTGCCTTCGTTCAAAAGGTAGAAGCCGGTAACGCTTCCTTCAAAGGGGGGAGTGACGGCAGTTTCTGTAGGGGGAATAACCTCCAGTTCTTTCCTGCAGGAAGACGTCGCCACAATCAATGACAGAGCAAGTATCAGATTTATTGTCTTCATCGTGGAGCAAATTTATTGATTTTTCCGCTTTTTTTCTGCAAATTTGTCAATTATTTCATTTGGCAGGATTGTCGTAATGAAAAGAAAAAGGAATTAAAAATACAGATTACCGTATATGAGTACATTATCAGACATTCTGAAAAAACTTTTCGGCTCGAAGGAGGAGAGAGACCTCAAGGCAATAAAGCCGATTTTGAACAAAGTCCTTTCAGAATACGACAGGGTGGACGCCCTTTCAGACAACGAGCTTAGAGAGGAGACAAACAAGATCCGCAAGATAATCCGCGATCGTATATCATCCGATGTAGAAAGTCGCAAGGCTCTCAAGATCAAGCTTGAAGATGTTGAGATTTCCGCAAGGGAGAAAGAAAAACTGGCAGCCGAGGACGACCGTCTCAAGAAGAAAATCAACGAGGATGTGGAGGTTGTGCTGAATGAAGTGCTTCCTGTTGCCTTTGCCATAATGAAGTCCACTGCCCGCAGGTTCAAGGAGAATAAGACCATAAGGGTCAAGGCCACTGATTTTGACAAGGATCTTTCCACAAGGTTCGATTATGTCGAGATAGAGAATGATACCGCTATCTGGCACAACCAGTGGATGGCTGGCGGCAATATGATTACCTGGGACATGGTTCATTACGATGTGCAGCTGATCGGAGGTATCGTTCTGCACCAGGGCAAGATCGCCGAGATGGCTACAGGTGAAGGAAAGACATTGGTAGCAACCCTTCCTGTGTTCCTGAACGCTCTGGCAGGGTTCGGTGTCCACATGGTTACGGTTAACGACTACCTGGCAAAGAGAGACTCCGAGTGGATGGGCCCTCTGTACCAGTTCCATGGCCTGAGCGTTGACTGCATAGACAAGCACGAGCCTAATTCGGAGGCCAGGAAGAAGGCTTATCTTTCCGATATCACGTTCGGAACAAACAACGAGTTCGGTTTTGACTACCTGAGAGACAATATGGCAGTAGGGCTCGAGGATCTTGTGCAGAGAGAGCATCATTACGCGATTGTGGACGAGGTGGATTCCGTGCTCATAGACGATGCGCGTACACCTCTGATCATATCCGGTCCTGTTCCAAAGGGAGAAGACCAGCAGTACGAGGAGTACAGACCTTATGTAGAGAGGCTTTACAACCTTCAGAAGCAGGAGGCTACAAAATACCTGAACGAGGCCAAGAAACTCATAGCCGCCGGCAACGAGAAAGACGGCGGTATGGCTCTTCTGAGGGCTCACAAGGCTCTGCCTAAGTACAATCCTCTGATCAAGTTCCTTTCAGAGCAGGGCATGAAGCAGCTTCTGCAGCAGACCAACAACTTCTACATGCAGAACCAGAACAAGGAGATGCATGTTGTCACCGATCCTCTGTATTTCATCATCGATGAGCAGGAGAAGTCTGTCGAGATGACCGACAAAGGCAACGAGTACATTGCCTCCCTGGTAAGCGATCCTAAGTTCTTCGTGCTTCCGGATGTAGGAACCGAGGTTGCGGAGATAGACCGGCAAAACATTTCCGCCGAGGAAAAGCAGGCGGCAAAAGACCAGCTCATAGCAGATTACGCCATCAAGGCTGAAAGAGTTCATACAGTGACACAGCTTCTTAAGGCCTACACCCTCTTCGAGAAGGATGTGGACTATGTGATAATGGACAACAAGATCAAGATCGTGGACGAGCAGACGGGCCGTATAATGGAGGGAAGGCGCTGGTCAGACGGTCTGCACCAGGCGGTGGAGGCCAAGGAAAACGTCAAGGTTGAGGCCGCTACCCAGACATTCGCAACCATTACCCTGCAGAACTACTTCAGGATGTACCATAAGCTGGCAGGTATGACGGGTACGGCTTCCACTGAGGCCGGAGAGTTCTGGTCCATCTACAAGCTGGATGTAGTAACCATTCCTACCAACAAGCCGGTTATCCGAAAAGACGAGGAGGACCTCATCTACAAGACCAGGAAAGACAAGTTCAACGCAGTCATAGACAGGATTACGGAGCTCCGCAAGCAGGGCCGCCCTGTACTTGTGGGTACTACTTCCGTGGAGGTTTCCGAGATGCTTAGCAAATCTTTGAGCCTGAGAAAGATTCCTCATAGCGTCTTGAACGCCAAGCTTCACGCCAAGGAGGCTGAGATTGTGGCTCAGGCGGGTCAGGCCGGGACTGTCACCATAGCGACAAACATGGCAGGACGAGGAACAGACATCAAGCTGGGTCCGGGAGTCGTGGAAGCAGGCGGACTTGCCATCATCGGTACCGAAAGACATGACAGCCGAAGGGTTGACCGCCAGCTGAGGGGACGTGCCGGCAGGCAGGGAGACCCGGGTTCTTCTGAGTTCTATGTTTCTCTGGAAGACAATCTCATGAGGCTCTTTGGGGCAGACAGGATAGCCAAGCTTGTTGACCGTATGGGTATGAAAGACGGAGAAGTCCTCCAGCACAAGTGGCTGTCTTCATCAGTTGAAAGAGCCCAGAAGAAGGTGGAAGAGAACAACTTCGGTATCCGTAAGAGGCTGCTGGAGTATGATGATGTGATGAATACCCAGAGAACCGTGATCTATGCCAGGAGAAACAACGCCCTCAACGGAGAAAGAATGGACGTTGACCTCCAGAACATGATAGCGGACTTTGCAGAGGCTCTGGCTTCCAGGAAAGATGAATACGACTATGAAGGCTTCAAGCTGGAGCTCATCAAGCAGGTCTCAATAGATGCTCCGTTTGACGAAGAGTTCTTCCGTTCAAGCACCAAGGCTCAGATGAGCGATCTTCTGGAGAAGGAAATCGCGGAGATAATAGAAAGAAGGGGAGAGACCCTGGTTGCCAAGACCTTCCCTATAGTTGAGAGGGTTTATGAGACTCAGGCTGCAGCATACCAGAACATTGCTATTCCGATTACGGACGGACAGAAGGTACTTCAGTTGATTGTCAACATGAAGAAGGCTATTGACACCAAGGGTAAGGAAATCCAGAAGGGTCTGGTACGCAATGTCACCCTGATTAAGATAGACGAGCACTGGAAGCAGCATCTGAGAGATATGGATGACCTCAAGCAGTCTGTGCAGAATGCTACCTATGAGCAGAAGGATCCGCTGGTAATCTACAAGTTTGAGGGTTACAACCTCTTCTCAGGCGTGATAGAGAATATAAGCAGGGATGTCATCTCCTTCCTCGTCAGGGCTCAGGTAGCTCTGCGTGAGGACAATGACGCCCAGCTTCGCCAGGAAGCCAGCCGCAAGAAGACAGACATGAGCCGTATGAGCATGCGTAGGGATGACGGAAGCGCTGAGGCCGCTGCTGCAGCTGGAAGGCAGGAAAGGAGCAACCAGCCTGTACACGTGGAGAAGAAAGTCGGCAGGAACGACCCTTGCCCTTGCGGAAGTGGCAAGAAGTTCAAGAACTGCCACGGAAAAGGCCTTGTATAGGTTTAACCCCTCGTGAGGGATATATGATTCGATTATTTGTTGTATTTAAATATTGTCGCGATGCAATACGATATTATAGTGATAGGTTCAGGCCCCGGCGGCTATGTTGCTGCTGTTAGGGCTGCTCAATATGGTTTCAATGTAGCGGTAGTGGAGAAAGCCGAGATTGGCGGAATCTGCCTCAACTGGGGATGCATCCCAACCAAGGCCCTCCTGAAGTCAGCCGAGACGTTCCAGGCTTTCAAGCACCTGGCTTCTTACGGTATTTCATTTGACGGAGACAACATTGCAGACCCTGAAAGGACAAAAGACCTCAAGGCTGATGTGGCTAAGATCGTTGAGAGGGAAAGGGGAGTTGCCGACAAGATGAGAAAGGGTGTGGAGTTCCTCTTCAAGAAGAACAAGATTACCGTTGTCAGCGGCAAGGCCACAATAACAGGCGAACATACTGTTACCGTTGACTGCGCCCAGAGCCTTGAAGCCAAGTACATAATAATTGCTACCGGAGCACATCCTAAAGCTCTTCCTTTTGCTCCCTTTGACGGTGAGAAGATCATATCCTACAAGCAGGCCCTTGTTCCGGCAACATTGCCGAAATCCTTGGCGGTGATAGGTTCCGGAGCCATAGGTTCCGAGTTGGCATACTTCTATCACTCAATGGGTTGCCAGGTTCATCTGATAGAGTTCCTGGACAGGATAGTACCTCTGGAGGATGACGATGTCTCCGCTCAGCTCAGCCGTTCTTTCAGGAAGGAAGGCATGAAGGTTATGGTAAGCACCAAGGTTTGCGGCGTGGACATAGACAAAGATGCCAAACTGGAAGACGGAAGCCCTGATCCTGAGAATGTCACGGTAACCGTTGAAAGCAAGAAAGGAGAAGAGAAGATAAAGGTGGAGAGAGTTCTTTGTGCGGTGGGAGTGGCACCTAACACAGAAGACCTCGGCCTTGAAAATGTGGGCATCGCCACAGACCGCGGCAAGATAAGCGTGAACAGTTTCTATCATACCGGAGTTGGCAACATCTACGCCATCGGTGATGTGATTCCTACTCCTGCCCTTGCACACATGGCTTCCGCTGAGGCTGTAGCCTGCATTGAGCATATCGCTGAGGATGAGGGCAAGATAGATGCTGCCGGCAAACCAGTAAAGTTCCATCCGATCAACTATGCCCATATCCCGGGAGCAACATACACCACTCCTCAGATTGCATCCTGCGGACTGACCGAGCGCAAGGCAAAGGAAACCGGTATAAACTACAAAGTGGGCAAGTTCATGTTCACAGCATCCGGAAAGGCCACGGCAGCAGGCAAGACAGATGGTTTCGTGAAACTCATCAGCGATGCAGATACCGACAAACTGCTTGGTGTTCACCTGATTGGAGCAGATGTTACCGAGATTATCGGCGGAATGGTCCTGGCAATGGATCTTGGAGCTACTGCCGAGCAGGTAAAAAACACGGTGTTCCCTCATCCGACCATGAGTGAAGCCATCCGCGATGCGGCAGAGGCTTTGTAGAGGCATTTTGTGATGCTGTAAAGTGCAGATCGCAGACAGAATACGTGTTCTGAGACAATTATTGAGGGGTTAGCTCAGTTGGTTTAGAGCGCTTGCTTGACAGGCAAGAGGTCAGCGGTTCAAGTCCGCTACTCCTCACAGAGCAATAATATTCTTTTTCGCCGAAGAGAAGATCCATATCCTGATCCAGGAGTTTCTTCGCTTTAAGTCTTGGAATGAACTCCCATCCTCCTATGATGTTTCTGTTGGAGACTTCATCTGCCTTGATAGCTTTGTGGTGTTGCAGGTACCTGTAGATAATATCCCTGTATTCAGGATATTTGGCTACTATGCGGTCATCTATCTTGTCAGTTTCAATCCCGATTTCATCCAGAAGGCCGCCACCTCCGCTGGCCCTGTAGGATGTCATCGCAACTTTATATGTTTTCTCCATGTCAAAGGCGGAGCCGTCTGCCATTGAGAGAATCTTGATCCTTTCACCCTTTGGCAAGGTAATGTCCACGGTGTAATAGATACCGGCAGCAGAGTCGAAGTTGTAGGAACGGTTTACAAAAGACCATACCTCCTGGTTGTTGCGTGGATCTTCCCTCGGCTGTATCCTGAGCAGATGGCCGGTAGAATCTGCGGTTATCCACTTATCGTATGAAGCCTCCAGATAGTCCTTGAGTTCCTTGCCGCTCATTGTGATGACAAACATCTGGTTCTCAAAAGGGTAGATAGTGAACAAATCGTTATAGACAATACTTCCCGCCTCAATGGTCTTGTTGTAGGTCAGAGGAGCTGCAATGGATATGTCAGCTTGGGAGGAGGCTAGACCGATGGTGTGGATCAGGTTCATGTAATAGCTCATTCCCCGGTATGAATCGCGTGTTGCCATATCCTTGTCCAGGGTTCCGACCTCGGTGAGGGTAAAGCTCTTGACTTTCAGATATTCAGGGCGGAACTTGTTGCGCATGGCGGTATCCACGTCCTTCATGTCGGATTCTATGGTTTCGGCGCTGAGCTTTTTCTCAATCACCTTGCCTTTTTTGATGGTGATGTCAATATGGCCGTGCCCCAGGTTCTTGGAATGGCTGCCGGAGTTTATCAGGCAGATGCTGTCTTTCTCTGCGGTGTATGGCCTGTGGTCGTGTGAGCAGACCACAAAGTCAACTCCCTTGAGACTGTTGAGAAGGTCCAGACCCTGGCTTTCGTAGTTGTTGCCCTTGCCTTCTCCGGTGCCGGAATGGATGGCAACGATAACAACCTGCGGCTTCTCCTTCTGGATGATTTTGTCCACATCCTGCTGGACCAGAGGAATCAGGGAAACGAAGTGCATCCCGCTGAACACGCTCTCGTCCAGCCAGGCCTTCATGTTGGGGTTGGTATAGCCCAGGATGGCAACCTTAAGTCCGCCCCGTTCAATTATCCTGTATGTAGGGAAGTATCTGTCTTCAAAACTATAGCCTGCCTTCAGTCCCTCCTCCTCGGAAACAGGACAACTGTCTTTGATAGCGTTGCCCCCGAGGAAAGGAATGCCGTTTTCTTCAAGTTCCCTGGTAACTCTGTCAAATACCGCATGGCCGGTTTCGATGTCGTGGTTTCCGACTGCCACAGCATCGTATTTCATATATGACATCAGTCTCGGGAAGAGGTGAGGACTGACTGTATCTACATAGTTGAAGTAGTATGGAGCATTGTCTCCCTGGAGGCAGTCTCCAGCATCGATGAGTATTACATTGTCAGCCCCTACGCTGTCCCTGAACTTGTTTACGATGGAACTTAAAGCCATCAGAGACTTCTTCTGGTTCCCGTTAGTATAGGTGGAATCGAACCAGGTTCCGTGTACATCGTTGGTAGTCAGGATGTGAAGAGTGTATTCCCCGTCCTTGATTTTATTGCAGGAAAATGCAGCCAATGCTATTAGGCCAAGTATGACAATGTTCAATCTTCTCATATAATGTGTTTCAAACATGAACAATTCAAATGCGGACACTAAAGTAGAAAAAACTCATCAATTACAAGTACAATCGTGGAAAAGTAAAAATCTGAGATTGTACCTGAAACTTTTGACGTTTTGGCATCCGGCCTTTTCTCTCAGCGAATATATTTGCCGTCATCTTCTGCGTTGCATCAAATGGGTAGAAAACAGTCCTTTGTAGATTTGATACGGGAATTGCGGTCCGATGCCCGGAATCCGGCATACTGTGGAACATTTGCCGGCAAGCTTCTCTTTATTCCAGGTTTCAAGTATGTTTTCCACCACCGCATCTGCTATTATCTGAGGGGTGTCTGGTGGCTTATGCCATTGTATTGTATCTGGCTGTGCTACCTGAATCATCTCAGAGTCAAATATGGAATCGAGATCAGTTCGCGTTTCCACATGCCAGATGGATTTTCCATAGCCCATTTCGGGGGAATCGTCTTCTATCCTGAAAAATGCGGGAAGGGTGTTCTCGTCCGCCAAGGTGTGACCGTAGGCAACAACGGCAAATCGCTGAGAGGCCCTAGGATTGGAAACAATGTCCAGTTTGGGGCGCACAGCATTGTGATAGGGGATATAACCATCGGCGATCATGCAGTCATCGGAGCTGGAGCCGTAGTTACCAAAGATGTTCCTCCAGGTGCCACGGTGGTAGGCTATCGTGCAACAATTAGGATTCAGGTACACTGAATAATTTGGTAATAACCGGAGATTGCTTTATCATTGTGTAATGTTTTCAATATCTAGACAAGACAGTAAAGCAATCCAGGGATTAGCTTTTCTCCTGATGTTGTTCCTGCATTTATTCAACCGGATGCAGAATGTGGATTTGTGTACTACATTTTTGAGTATTAAGGGAATACCGTTAATTCATATTCTTACTAAAGGGTGTGGACCGGTTCCTTTTTTTGTAGTTCTCAGCGGTTACGGTTTATATGTAGCAAAGTTTTCAATCGGAACTCGTTTGAAGCGTGCTCTTCGCCTTTATGTATTCTATTGGCTGACATTGATCTTGTTTGTGGGATTAGGGTCGTATCTGAACCCGGTGAAATACCCTGGTTCTGTAACCAAAGCTGTTTTAAATGCTTTAGGTTTTTACGACACGTATAATTCTGAGACTTGGTTTTTGCTTCCTTATGTTTTGACAAGTCTTTTATTTGGGGTTTATCTGGAAATGATGAGGTATTTAGGAAAGAAATGGATTCTGCTGATTTCCTTGGTAATGACTATTGCCGCCCAGTATCTGATATCAAGAATAGGGGTTAACGGAATGCCTAGACTAGCTTACCAGTTGGTTTTGACGGCAGGTTTTATGATTCCTTTTGTTTTGGGGATGGTTTTATGTGATGTTTCGCAAAATGGAGTTTCTTCACCAAAATGGCAAAGTTTTTTTTCCAGAAGTTCCCTGCTCCTTTATAAATATAACTGGTTTATTTATTTGTTCCTGTTGTTATTTTTTATCGCTGATGTTGTAATAAACAATTCTCTGTTCCATATTCTCTTTGCATTTGCCGTAATAATCCTGTTCCCTCATATCAAAAAGGGAAAAGTCGCCTTTGCCTTTCTTCAGGAGATTGGAAGAAAGTCTATGGTTATGTGGTTGATTCATACATATTTCTGTTATTATCTTTTCCACGACTGGATTTATGGATTAAAGTATCCAATAGTTATCTATCTTGTTATGCTGATAATAACATACATAGCAAGTCTGCCGTTTTATCATGTCGGGGGGAAAATCGCTAA
Source organism: uncultured Bacteroidales bacterium (assembly GCA_900316795.1). Classification (GTDB taxonomy): domain Bacteria; phylum Bacteroidota; class Bacteroidia; order Bacteroidales; family UBA932; genus Egerieousia. Next base: position 9,906 of record ONEF01000019.1, read on the forward strand.
ATGGTTGAGGATCTAAAGAGATAGAAATCAGATTCTGTCTTTGATCTTGTAGGAGTTCCTCTGCGATGAGTTGCGGCTGATAAGCTCTGCGATGAAGCCTGTCAAGAAGAGCATGGCTCCGAGGATGATTGCCAGCAGGGCCAGGTAGAATAGCGGCTGGTCCGTTACTGCTCTGAGTTTGATGTCCGTGAAGCCTTGGGCGGCAATCTGGCTGCTCATCATCGACTGGAGGACCAGTTTGCGGATGATTATCCACAGGGCGATGACGCCACCGGCCAGGAACATCAGCGTGCCCCACACTCCGAACAGGTGCATAGGCTTCTTGCCGAACTTCTGGAGGAACCACAGCGTCATCAGATCCAGATAGCCGTTGACGAAGCGGTTCATGCCGAATTTGCTTTTCCCGAACTTGCGCTTGTGGTGGGTGACTTCTTTCTCGCCGATTTTGCTGAAGCCGGCCTCTTTCGCCAAGAACGGGATGTAGCGGTGCATCTCTCCGTAAACTTCTATGTTCTTGACGACTTCGTTTTTGTATGCCTTGAGACCACAGTTCATGTCGTGTAGCTTGATTCCGGTCACGCGCCTTGCCGTGGCGTTGTATATCTTTGAAGGGATGTTCTTGGTAAAGGTGTTGTCGTATCTTTTCTTCTTCCAGCCGCTTACGAGGTCATATCCTTCTTCTTTGACCATACGGTAGAGTTCCGGCAGCTCCTTCGGGTCGTCCTGGAGGTCGGCGTCCATGGTGATGACGACATCTCCCCGGGCAGCCTCGAAGCCACAGTACAGGGCTGCGCTCTTGCCGTAGTTTCGGCGGAAGCAGATGCCGTGTATCTGACCGTTGGGACATTCTGATGCAGCGTTGGCAGATGAAGATGTCTGGCTTTCACTTGATGTTGAGGCCAAATGCTCCTTGGCCATTGCCTGGATTTCCTCCCAGCTGCCGTCCGTGGAGCCGTCGCTGACCATTATGATTTCATAGGAGAGGCTTGCGCCATCAAGATTTTCCCTGATTCCTGATACAAGTTCTCTCAGCGATTCCTTTTCATTGAATATGGATACTACTACCGATATGTCCATATGATTACGATTAGTGTTGTTTAAGCCCTCTCTGCGATTTGCTGTTTAAGTCAGCTCTGCCGGTCTGCTCAGTTGCTGAAGTTGTTGAAGTTGTTGAACTGGTGCGGTTCTATTTTGGTGCTGCTTGCAAGAATGGCAGAGAATATCAGCCCGTAGATGACTGCTGAAATCAGGGTGCCTATGACGGAAACCACTTCAAGGTTGTTGAAGATCAGTTCTATGGAACTAAGGTCTATTCCGCTTCCGGTATTCTCAAGTTGTGTCAAGTAAGCATCTTTCATGGCCTGGACGGAGTCCGGGTTGATCCATTTGAGGTTTATGAAAGAATATACGGCCAGGACTATGCCTGAAAACAGGGAAGTCAAAAGACCGTAAGAGAATACGTTCCCGTAGGTGGTGAAGCCTTGTGCGGCTGCATTCTTTGCAGAAAATGTTTTCATGGCCCACCACAGGAAAGTGATGGTGGCTCCCAGTTTGGCCAGTGTTATTATTATTCCAATGAAGGCGCCGCCCATGTTTTGCGGTATGAGGGATGCTATCAAGGAGAATATTATGCTGATTGCAGCCAACTTCAGGCCGTTGACCGCTGCGCTGTTCAGTTTGTTTACCGGCTGGGATGTGCCGTTTTCTGACGTGATGTTCTGGTACTCTTCCATGGTATTTGAGTGTTTTGTGCGGTAAAGATAATGCAAATCGCGATAAAAATGAATCCGCCAGGTTTTTATATTGTTAAAATTTGTAGATTTGCAGGCTGTTTAGGCCAAGTGCTATGTATTGCACTTGATTTAGTTAACTTAATTTTCATTACTATGAGTATGATAAAGATTACATTTCCTGACGGGGGTGTAAGAGAATTTGAAAAAGGCATTACGGGTTATCAGATTGCAGAGAGCATCAGTCCCCGTCTTGCGGCAGAGGTGTTGTCTGTCTCTGTTAACGGTCAGGTTCAAGACCTGAGATTTCCAATTGAAGAAGATGCGGCCATCCGCCTGCACAAGTGGGAAGATGAGGAAGGCAAGAAGGCTTTCTGGCATTCATCCTCACACCTTATGGCAGAGGCGCTTGAGGCCATCTATCCAGGCATAAAATTCGGTATAGGACCGGCCATCGACAACGGGTTCTACTACGATGTGGATCTTGGAGACAAGACTTTAGTTGAGGCTGACCTGAAGAAAATAGAAGACAAGATGCTGGAGCTTGCACGCACCGGTGAGAACTATGTGCGCCGCGAGGTTCCAAAGGAAGAGGCTCTTGAGTTTTTCGGCAAGAAGGGGGATGAGTACAAGACTGAACTCATCGGTGAGCTTAAGGACGGTACGATTTCTTTCTACACCAACGGTGGCTTCACCGATCTTTGCCGTGGCCCTCATATAATGAACACTTCCATAATCAAGGCCATAAAGCTTACCTCCATAGCCGGTGCATACTGGAGAGGTGACGAGAAGCGTAAGATGCTTACCCGTATATACGGCATTACATTCCCTAAGAAGAGTATGCTGGACGAGTATCTGAAACTTCTGGAAGAGGCCAAGAAGAGAGACCACCGCAAGTTGGGCAAAGACCTGGAACTGTTTGCCTTCAGCCAGAAGGTAGGCGCAGGCCTCCCGCTTTGGCTTCCAAGAGGCGCGGCCCTTAGGACCAGGCTTGAGAACTTCCTCAGGAAGGTTCAGAGCGACTACGGCTACCTCCCTGTAATCACTCCGCACATAGGACAGAAAGAGCTTTATGTGACTTCTGGCCACTGGGCAAAATACGGCAAAGATTCATTCCGTCCGATAACCACTCCTCAGGAGGGAGAAGAGTTTCTGCTCAAGCCGATGAACTGCCCTCATCATTGCGAGATATACAAGACCAAACCGCGTTCCTACAAGGATCTTCCTCTCAGGTTCGCCGAGTTCGGTACCGTTTACCGCTATGAGCAGAGCGGCGAGCTGCACGGTCTGACAAGAGTCCGCGGTTTTACCCAGGACGACGCTCACCTGTTCGTTAGGCCGGACCAGCTGAAGGAGGAATTCTGCAAGGTTATAGACATTGTGCTCTATATATTCAAGACGCTGAAGTTTGACCAGTACACCGCTCAGGTTTCTCTCCGCGACAAAGTTGACCGCAGCAAGTATATCGGCAGCGAGGAGAACTGGGAGAAAGCCGAGCAGGCAATCATCGAGTCTGCAGCCGAAAAGGGCCTCAAGACCAAGATTGAGTATGGCGAGGCTGCTTTCTACGGCCCTAAACTTGACTTTATGGTAAAGGATGCTTTGGGAAGACAGTGGCAGCTTGGAACCATCCAGGTGGACTACAACCTTCCTGAGAGGTTCGGGCTTGAATATACAGGAGCTGACAACCTCAAGCATCGTCCGATCATGATCCACAGGGCACCGTTCGGATCCCTGGAGAGATTTGTGGCAGTTCTTCTGGAACATACTGCCGGAAATCTTCCTCTTTGGCTTACTCCAGACCAGTGCGTGGTGCTTCCGGTCGGTGAAAAATATGTGGATTTTGCGAAAAAAGTTTGCAATTCACTAAAAAATTGCGAAATTCGCGCCTCCATAGACGACCGCAACGAGACCATCGGAAAGAGAATCAGGGAAAATGAGCTCAAGAAGATGCCTTATCTGCTGGTTGTCGGAGAGAAGGAAATGGAGAGCGGTTGCGTAGCCGTGAGAAAGCAAGGCGGTGAAAACCTGGGTGTTATGAAGGTAGAGGATTTTGCTGCTTATATTGAAGAAAGGATTAAGGAAGAACTGGGAGAACCGGTTAAACCTTCCGAATAAATAATGTTTAACTAAAAATAGGAGGATAGTTTATCGCACCATTCAAACCGCGTTCCGGTGGCTTCAGGCCTCAGGGAACCAACCAATCCAGACCTGCATCCACAGATGGGAAGCCAGGTCTGAAAGGGCAGAACAGATTCCGCAAGGAAGATGAAGGCCCGCGTTTCAACGAGCAGATCAGAGTACCCGAGGTAAGGGTAGTCGGAGATAATGTGCCTGAGCAGGGTATTTACCCTACAGCAAAGGCATTGAAGATGGCCCAGGAATTGGAGCTTGATTTGGTTGAGATTGTACCTAATGCAACACCTCCTGTATGCAGGATAGTAGATTACCAGAAATATCTCTATCAGCAGAAGAAAAAGGCCAAGGAGATGAAGGCCAATGCAGCCAAGACTGAAATCAAGGAACTGCGTTTTGGCCCACAGACCGATGAGCATGACTTCCAGTTTAAGTTAAACCACGCCAAGAACTTCCTCAAGGATGGCTGCAAGGTGAAGGCTTTCGTATATTTCAAAGGCCGTTCAATCTTGTTCTCGGAGCAAGGTGAAAAGCTTCTTCTGAGATTTGCAGTGGAACTTGAGGACTTTGGAAAGGCGGAGAAGATGCCACTTCTTGAAGGCAAGAGGATGAGCATGATAATTGCACCTATTAAAAAAAAGTAAAGATATGCCAAAATTAAAGACCAAGTCCAGTGCCAAAAAGCGTTTTCAGCTTACTGGCTCGGGTAAAATTAAAAGGCGTCATGCCTATCACAGTCACATTCTGACAAAGAAGACAACCAAGCGCAAGAGAAATCTTGCTTACTCAGGTGTTATAGAAGGCAGTGACGAGAAGAGAGTAAAACAGCTTATACTCTCCTAGTTAACTTATTTATTAACCGGATGTCCAGCAGAACAAGTCTCTTATGGAGAAGAGCGCTGGCTTCCAAAACAATTGAATTATGCCAAGAAGTGTAAATTCTGTAGCGTCAAGAGCACGCCGCAAGAAAATTTTAAAGCAGACCAAAGGCAACTTCCACGCAAGGGCTAATGTCTATACAGTTGCCAAGAACACTCTGGAAAAGGGTTGGACTCATGCTTACAATGACCGTAAGGACAAAAAGAAGAATTACAGGGTTCTTTGGATCCAGAGAATCAATGCAGCTGTAAGAGCATACGGTCTCAATTACTCTCAGTTCATAGGCAAGCTTGCCAAGAACAACGTCAGCCTCAACCGCAAGGTTCTTGCTGACCTGGCCATGAACAATCCTCAGGCTTTTGAGAAGGTAGTAAAGTCTTTGGACTAACAATATGGCAGTAGATGAGATTCTGGCGGAACAAATGGTTTAAGTTTGCCCTTTGGGGAACGCTATACCTTTTGTGGGTCATTTGGCTCGGAAATTACTGGTGGCTTTTGGGCTTGCCGGTAATTTTCGATTTATATGTGACCAAGAAGGTTAAGTGGGCTTTCTGGAGGAGAAAGGAGAAGAAAGGCAACTTCACCGATACTCTTTTGGACTGGCTGGATGCCGGCATTTTTGCCGTAGTTGCGGCCATGGTCATAAAGATATTCTGGTTTGAGGCCTTTACCATACCTTCTCCTTCCATGGAAAAGAGTCTGCTCACCGGAGACTATCTTTTCGTGTCCAAGCTCGCTTACGGCCCTAAGGTTCCGCAGACGCCGGTTTCTGTTCCGCTTGTGCACAATACCATTTTCAACAAAGAATCTTACTCTACCGTCATACAGAACAAGTACAGAAGGCTTAAAGGTTTCGGAAAGGTAAAAAGGGATGATATAGTCGTGTTCTCCTTCCCGCACGGTGATACGGTTCTGAAGAAAGTTCCGCAGGCGGACTACTATCAGATGATCCGTCTTGCCGGTGGAGACCGCCAGTCTGTCATAGACATGTATGGCCCGATGGTGGTCCGTCCGAAAGACAAGAAAGACAATTATGTAAAGAGATGCGTGGCCGTTGCCGGAGACACTCTCCAGGTGATTGACGGTGCGGTTTACGTTAACCGCAAGAAGGAGCCGGCCAGGCAGACTCTCCAGAGTTCTTATCTTGTCCAGACCAAAGGGGATCCTATAAACAGTGTAATACTCAGCGATATGGGGGTAAACTCCGATGAGTATTCATTTGACCCGTCCCTTCCTGGATATCCGGACTTGTCTCTTACGGCCCAGGAGGCTGAGAAAATCTCCAGACTGCCTATAGTTCTCAAGGTTACCGAGAACATAGACATCTATCCTCCTGATTATCCGGATTCACCGCTGATGCTCTTTCCGTTTGACACTCTCAGACGGTGGACAAGAGACAACTACGGTCCTATCTGGATTCCTCAGAAGGGGGCTACCGTAGAGCTGAATGAAATGACACTCCCTCTTTACCGGAGGATAATTACCTCTTACGAGGATAATGTCCTGGAGGAGAAAGACGGAAAGATTTTCATTAACAACCAGGAGACAAAAACTTACACTTTCCGTCAGGATTATTACTGGATGATGGGAGATAATCGTCATAACTCCCTGGACTCCAGGTATTGGGGGTTTGTGCCAGAAGACCATATAGTGGGCGCTCCTTACGTGATCTGGTTCTCCAGAGGTAACGGTGGAGGTTTCCTTGGAATAAGATGGAACAGGATTTTTAAGTTCGTAAGGCACATTTAATTTGGGATTTAGAAAAATATTTCTCATATTTGCACCCCGATTTTGAAGAGAATATTAAAAATATAAAAGATACAGTTATGGCAAGGGTTTGTCAAATTACAGGTAAAAAGAGAATGATTGGTAACAATGTATCTCACTCAAAGAGGCGCACAAAGCGTGAATTCGCCGTTAATCTGAGAGAGAAGAAGTTCTGGCTTGAGAGCGAGAAGAGATTCGTTACCCTTAAAGTTAGCGCTGCAGGTATGCGCAACATCAACAAGAATGGCCTCGAGGCTGAGCTCAAGAAGGCTATGGAAAATGGTTATATTGACATCGTTTAAGGAGGTTAGGCTATGGCAAAGAAAGAAAACAGAGTTCAGGTTATCCTCGAATGCACAGAGCAGAGAGAGAGCGGTGTTCCAGGCATGAGCCGTTACATCACCACCAAGAACAAGAAGAACACTAACCAGCGTTTGGAGCGTAAGAAATACAATCCTTACCTGAAGAGGGTTACGCTGCACAGAGAAGTAAAATAATTAAAACGTTTTAGAATATGGCAAAGAAAGCGGTTGCAACGTTCGCTGGTGACAAGTCACAGAACAAGAATGTTGTTAAATGTATCCGCATGGTCAGAAGCAAGAAGACCGGTTCTTACTACTTTGAAGAGGCCGTTGTTCCTGTAGGACAGGAGAAGGAGTTTCTTGCTGGCAAGAAGAACTAATCAAGACCATGTCACGAGTGAGGCTTCCGGATTGTTCCGGAAGTCTTTTTTTTGTGTATATTTGTTGTTTGTTAACCAGATTCTGTCAGATTTTAATCGCGATAATTATGGGACTTTTCTCAAGAAAGAAAAAAACAGATTCGTCTTTGGACCTGGGGCTTCACAAGACAAGAAGGGGATTCTTTTCCAGGATAGCTGATGCTATCATGGGCAAGAGCGTTGTTGATGACCAGGTGCTGGAGAGCATAGAAGAGGCTCTGATCGGGTCTGACGTCGGAATAGATACCACTTCCCAGATAATGGACAGGCTGCAGGAGAGAGTCCGCAAGGAAAAAGGAGTTTCTACCGACAGGGTTATGGATATTCTCAAGGAAGAGATTTCAGATATGCTGACCTGTTCCTCAACCAACGGGGTTCCGGATGATGAATATGTGGACACCGCATTCAAGGACAGCAGCAAGGTCTTCGACTTTTCCAAGAAACCTTATGTGATAATGGTTGTAGGAGTGAACGGAGTAGGGAAAACCACAACTATCGGAAAGATAGCTTCTCAGTTGAAAGCTTCCGGAAAGAAGGTGATGATCGGAGCGGCGGACACTTTCAGGGCCGCGGCAGTGGAACAGTTGGACATCTGGGCGCAGAGAGCTGGAGTTGAGATAGTAAAGCAGAAGATGGGGGCGGATCCGGCTTCTGTGGCTTATGATACATTGAATTCAGCTGTGGCTAAAGGAATGGATGTGGTAATCATCGACACGGCCGGAAGACTCCACAACAAGATCGGGCTCATGAACGAGCTTACCAAGATCAAGAACGTGATGAAGAAGGTTGTCAGCGATGCTCCTCACGATGTCATGCTGGTTCTGGATGGTTCCACAGGCCAGAACGCCCTTTTGCAGGCCAAGGAATTCTCCAAGGCTACCCAGATCAGCTCACTGACCGTCACCAAACTGGACGGCAGCGCCAAAGGGGGCGTGGTCATAGGCATCGCTGAGCAATTCAAGGTTCCTGTAAAATTCATAGGAGTTGGTGAACAGGTTGGAGACCTGAAAGTTTTCAGCAGGGAGGATTTTGTGGAATCGCTGTTTACCAAATCAAATGACTGATATTTGTCAGAGACTGGCAGATAATTAACAGAGGTAATTAAAATATTAACATATAAATCCGCGTAGGCGGGCAAGTTTTTTAAGTATGGATATTTCTTATAACTGGCTGAAAGAGTACGTGAAGTTTGACCTCAACCCTGATCAGGTTGCTGAGGCTTTGACCAATATTGGTCTGGAAGTTGAACATCAGGATATTGTAGAAGAGATTCCGGGCGGACTGGAAGGTGTTGTTACCGCTCATGTTGTTGAGTGTGTGCCTCATCCGAATTCCGACCATCTTCACGTGACAAAAGTAGATTGCGGAACAGGTGAACTTCTGCAGGTTGTCTGCGGAGCGCCAAACGTGGCTGCCGGCCAGAAGGTTTTGCTTGCCACGCTGAACACAAAGCTGGTTCTCGGCGGAGAAGAAATCAAGATCAAGAAGTCCAAGATCAGGGGCATTGAGTCTTGCGGCATGATCTGCGCTGAAGATGAACTCGGTATAGGTTCTGACCACGCTGGAATAATGGTTCTTCCGGCAGACACTCCAGTAGGTGTCAAGGCCAAAGACTACCTGAATCTCAAGTCCGATACTGTTTATACCATCGGTCTCACCCCGAACAGGATAGACGCCGCTTCTTTCATAGGAGTAGCAAGGGATCTGAGCGCTTGGCTCAGGCTCAACAACTTGGGAGGTGAACTCACCCTTCCTTCTGTTGATGGCTTCAAGGCTCCTCAAACCGACAACGGATCTGTGGATATCGTGGTAAACCAGCCGGAAGGGGCTCCTCGCTACAGCGGCCTTACAATCAGGGGTATAACAGTGAAGGAGTCTCCAGACTGGATGAAGAAGAAGCTTCTCAGCGTAGGTTTCCGTCCTATCAACAACATCGTTGACATTACAAATTACATTCTCATAGAGACCGGCAACCCGATGCATGCCTTTGACGTGGACAAGATCAAAGGAGGCAAAATAGTGGTTGACTTCTGCCCTGAAGGCACTCCTTTCACAACTCTTGACGGTGTTGAAAGAAAACTCAGCGGCCAGGACCTGATGATTTGCAATGCGGAATCTCCTATGTGCATAGCAGGAGTATTCGGCGGGCTTGACAGCGGAGTGAAGATGGCTGACGGAGAAAAGCCTGGAACAACATCAGTTTTCCTTGAGAGCGCGTACTTCAACCCGGTTCTGATAAGAAAGACCTCAAAGCGCCATACGCTTAAGACAGAAGCAAGTTTCCGCTATGAAAGGGGATGCGACCCGAATATGGTTCCTTATGCTCTCAAAAGAGCTGCAATGCTGGTTCTGGAACTTGCCGGAGGTGAAATCGTCGGGCCGGTCAAGGATGTGGTTTCCAAGCCAATCGAGAAGAAAGTCGTAGAACTGGACTATGCCCGCATGGAGTCTTTGATGGGGTGCAAGATAGGCAATGAGAAGATTCACCAGATACTTGAATATCTGGAGATGGAATTTGTGTCGGAATCTGAAACAGGATGCGTTGTGAAGGTTCCTACCTACAGGGTGGATGTTTACAGAGAGTGTGATGTGGTGGAAGATGTTCTCCGCATCTACGGTTACAACAACGTACCGCTTCCAGGCAGCATGAAGTGCTCCGTGAACATTGCCCCTCATCCGGATCCGGAGAAGATCCGCAAGACTGCCTGCGAAACCCTGACAGCCAACGGCTTCATGGAAATGATGAACAACTCCCTGACCAAGAGTGCATACTATGAGGACCTCAAGACATATCCTCAGGACAAGCTCGTGATGATATGCAATCCTCTGTCTTCAGACCTGAACTGCATGCGCCAGACACTGATTCTCAACGGCCTTGAGGTTGTGGCCTACAACATCAACCGTCAGGAGACCCAGCTCAAGCTCTACGAGTTCGGGAATGTTTACAGCTTCAACAAAGACTATGTGAAACCGGAGGAAGAAAGAAGCACCCTGAAGGCCTATACCGAGCGTCCAAAACTCTCCCTCTTTGTGACCGGAGAAGGACTTAAGAGCTGGAGAAGCCAGACCGTTAGCGGAGACTATTTCTCCTTGAAAGGCTATGTGGAACTCCTTCTTAAGAAGTTTGCCATTGAACTCAAAGACCTTGATTATGAGGGAGCCGCTCCGGACATCTTCTCCGAGGGCCTGACCTACAAGCTAAAGGCCAGCGGCAAGGAGATAGTTACAATGGGAGCCATTAAGGACAAGCTTGCCAAGAAGTTCGGCATCAAACAGAAGGTTTATGCTGCCGAGTTCAGCTGGGATGTCCTGCTTAACAAGATCAAGAAGAACACCGTCAAGTTCACCGAGCTTCCAAGATTCCCTGAAGTTAAGCGTGACCTGGCCCTGTTGCTGGATTACCAGGTATCCTTCGCAGACCTCAGAAATGCCGCTTACCAGGCTGAGAAGAAGCTGCTTAAGAATATAGTCCTCTTCGATGTATATACCGGTGACAAGATTCCTGAGGGTAAGAAACAGTATGCCATCAGCTTCTATCTCCAGGATCCGGACAAGACCTTGACAGACAAGGCCGTGGATGCCATTATGGAGAAGCTCCTGCGAGTTTTCAAGGAGAAGTTCGGAGCTGAATTGCGATAGCATCCTCAATTTATTTGCTTCCAGCCGCAGCTAATAGATTTAAACGAAAGAGCCGATAGTGCCCGTTTCTTACAAATAGCATATAATCAATAACTTACATACTTGAGGGGTGGCTAAAGTTGCTACCCCTCAATGTTTTATACTGCTCATTATCAGCTGTTTGTCGAAAACGCCCTCCCTCACACACTACGCTACACCCACTTTCAACATTGCAACGACATACATTAAACGCCGGAAACACTCCACCACACCTCGTAACAACATGCCGCAACATGCCGCAACACCACGCAACGCCACTTAGCAACCGCCACAACACTGAGCCGAAAATAGCCAACAACACACCTCGTTACAACAGGCCGCAACGCACCAAGTAGCAACCGTCTGCATTATCACGCGACAACTGCCCCTGTGTTTGATTTTATGTACTAGAAAAGTTATATCTTGCTAATTTTCAATCACCTATCTTGCAATGGCTTATTCTCTATTTTCCGTTACTTATCTTGCAGGGCTTATTCTCGATTTTCAATTCTTTGTCATCAGGCCGATTGTCTGTATATTTATGCCGCATAACAGAATTAATCAACGATTATGGAGAAGCACATCTCAAGGGAAGCGGCCGTCGTGCTGCTCAAGAATTACAACAAGGATCCGTTTCACCTTCGTCATGCTTTGACGGTGGAGGCTGTGATGCGTTGGTACGCCAGGGAGCTGGGCTTTGCCGACGAGGAAGATTTCTGGGGACTCGTAGGACTTCTGCATGACATCGACTTTGAAATGTATCCCGATGCGCATTGCATCAAGGCTCCCGAGCTGCTGCGTGAAGCTGGTATCGGCGAAGATATGATACACGCCATCTGCAGCCATGCTTACGGTATGCATGTGGATGTGAAGCCTGAGCACACGATGGAGAAAGTACTTTTCGCCACCGATGAGCTCACGGGACTGATCGGGGCGGCCGCACTGATGCGCCCGTCGAAGAGTGTCCAGGATATGGAACTGAAATCGCTGAAGAAAAAGTATAAGGTAAAGACCTTTGCCGCCGGTTGCTCGCGCGAGGTGATTGAGAAGGGTGCTGATATGCTTGGCTGGCCCTTGGACGAAGTGCTGCAGAAGACCCTCGACGCCATGAAGTCCAGCGAAGCGGCAATTGCAGAGGCTTTTACATCATTGTAAGTGTTATCCCCTTTCTTTAAGATGAAACTGAAGAAAAGAAAGCTCAAGTTCGCAGCGATATTCGGTGTATGCTGGTTCGCGCTCTTGGTCCTGCTGGTTGACGGAATTCTGAAATTCCAGACACTGGTGGACCTTTTCGGGTCATACGCATTGGTAGAGATAGCGCTGCTGTTATTGGTTATTCTACCTACAGTTGCAGTGTACATCTTTACAAAAGAATGAAAAATTGATAAATCGGAATTTGACAAATCGATTCCGGGAGAAAGAGTAATTCCTTTTAACTTTGTTGGCGCTATGTTCAGGATATTTATTGTAGTTGTTCTTTCGGCTGCTTTGTTGATGGGCAGTTGCAGAGATTCTTCCGTTATTGTTGACAACGGGAAACAAGGTCCGGTGGTAGTGGCGTATGTCAGCGGAGGGCAGGGGAAGCCGCTTCCGGATTTCGGGAAGGTTACCCACATTGATTATGCCTTCGGCAGGATTGACAGCACATTTTCAGGTTTGAGCATTGAGAACCCACCACGGTTCAAGGAGATCGCCGATCTGAAGAACGAGTATAACAAGACTGCACAGAGGAAGGTTTTCATGCAGCTTTCCATCGGAGGATGGGGGAGCGGCCGCTTCAGCGAGATGGTCACCGACACCGCCTACAGGCACGCTTTTGTTGCTGCCTGCAAGAAGGTTGTCGTGGATTATGGCATAGACGGCATAGACCTGGACTGGGAATATCCGTCCAGCGGAGTTGCCGGCATTTCTTCTGCGCCTACGGACATAGACAATTTCACCCTTCTGGTAAAAGAGCTCAGGAAGGCTCTCGGCGACGGCAGGCTGCTTACTATTGCCACCATTTCAACTGCCAGATTCATTGATTTCAAGGCCGTTGATCCATATATAGACTTCTACAACATAATGAGTTACGATATGGCTGTGGCTCCGTATCACCATGCTCCGCTGAAGAGGTTCGAGACAGAGCTTCTCCGAGACAGCCTTATCGGAAACCTAAGGATGGGCTTCGGCTTTACGGGCTATCCGTCTGATTCTACAGTTGCCCAGCAATACGGGCAGATGTACCAGACTCCGGTGATTCTCAACGCCGATTACTTCAGGCAGTATGCAATTCAACTTCAGGTTAAGGATAAGGGACAGGAGTTCTCGGTTTCAGATGGAAGCGGTGCTGGCGGCGGTTCCTCTCCGGCGGAGAGCCGCATTGCAGGGCAATGCACTACGGAAGAGGCTGTGATGATGCACATTGCGGCAGGACTTGATCCAGCTAAGCTGGTGCTTGGAATGCCGTTCTACGGAAAGAGCGGCGGTGGAGTGGATTATCCGTTCCAGAAGCAATTTGAACAGACCGGGCAGCCGGGAGAAGGCTTCTCGGTCGTCTGGGATGAGATTGCACAGGTTCCTTACATCGCTGATGCAGATGGCAATCTGGTATATGGCTTTGAAAACGAGCAGTCTATCCGCGCCAAATGCCGCTTTGCAAAAGAGCATCATCTGCTGGGTGCAATGTACTGGGAGTACTGCATAGATGCCGGAAGGCCTGAGCCAGCTGGCTCAGGTTCGGGAGATTTGCTTACGCGTAACGGTCTGATAAATGCCGTGGCTGATGAAATGCTCAAGGCAGAACAGTAGTTCTTGCAGGCTGCTGTCCGGAACTTAGTAGAACTTAACGGGAGCGCCTTCAAGGGAGGTGAGTACCTTGTTGGCAAGACTGCTGGCTCCAATCCTGAAATACTTTGGAGACAGTTGTTCTCTTCCCATAGTGTGCTCAACGATAGTCAGATAGCGTATTGCGTCTTCTGAAGATGAGACTCCTCCGGCAGGCTTGAAACCTCTTCTTTCTCCGGTCTTTTCCATAAACGCTTTCAGGCACTTGCACATTACGAGGGCTGCGATAGGGGTAGCGCTCGGTTCCTGCTTTCCGGTAGAGGTCTTGATGAAGTCCGCACCTTCCTCAAGGGCAAGCAAAGATGCTTCTGCAATGGCCTCGACTCCTTCCTGGAGGGTTGGGTAACCTGTCTGGAGTGCTCCGCTTTCCAGAATGACTTTCAGGGTCTTGCCTTCCGTAACTTTCCTCAGCGATGATATCTCGTTTCTTGTCTGCTCGTAGTTTCCTGCCACAAATGAATTGTGCGGAAGAACGATGTCTATCTCCGTGGCTCCACCCTCGATAGCGTGTCTTGTTTCCAGTTCCTTGACGTCCAGAAAACTCTGGGATGAAGGGAAGCAGGCGGAAACCGTGGTAATGCCGACTCCTTCTTCCTTGAGGTTTTCCTTTACGGTCCTGGCGAAGTTAGGATAGACGCAGATTGATGCAGGAAGCGGATACTGAGGATATTGAGCCTTGAATTTGTTTACCTTATCTGTGAACTTTGAAATGAATTCAGGAGTGTCAGAAGTGTGGAGGCTTGTCAGGTCTATCGCTCCTAAGGCAATCTTGAGGTTTTCTGCATTGAAGTTGGCTTTTGCCTTTTCCTTGATTTGGGCAAGTTCCTTCTCGAGTTCTTCAGCGTTTATGGTCAGGCTGTATTTTTCTGTCAGTTTCATATCTGTATGTTTTTAGAAATTCCTTTGTTTGCTGTCCATTATGATTGTAACCGGGCCGTCGTTGAGGAGTTCCACTTTCATGTCAGCTCCAAACTCTCCGGTTGCAATCTCCTTCTTTGGTTTTGAAGGGTCTGGATTCATCGCGATGCCGATGCGTCTTACAAACTCCTCGTAAAGCGGGACGGAGATTTCCGGTCTGGCAGCCCTGATGTATGAAGGGCGGTTGCCTTTGTAAGTGGAGGCCATCAGGGTGAACTGGCTCACCACCAGGATGTCTCCGCCGTCGTCCAGGACTGAGATATTCATCACTCCGTTCTCATCGTCGAAGATCCTGAGGTTTGTGATTTTCTTTACCAGATAGTCTATGTCTTCTGTGGTATCTTCTTCTCCGACTCCCAGAAGCACGAGCATTCCTTTTCCGATGGATGACTTCACTTTGCCGTCTATGGTGACGCTGCAGTGTTTCACTCTCTGTATTACTGCTCTCATAACGTGTTGTCTTTTTTTATCGCAGGGATTGCCGTCCCTCGCAGCTGCGCTCCGCAACTACCGGCTCTCCGTTTATGGTTATGTTGAAGCCTTCTCTGGCAAGTGGGAGTGCGATTTCCCGCATTTCATCCATTGTGGCTTTTGAAAGCCCTTTGGCCGGGGTGTCGCGGTCCAGGGTGTACATCATTATCTGTCTTGGACGGAGTTCTCTTGCAAGTTTTCTCCAGTCTTCGGCCAGAGCCTTGTCTGTAAGGTCTATGTCAAGGATTTGTCCGCTCTGTGGATCTTCTGCCTTGCCTTTGAAGAATATGGTCTGGAGTATGAAGTTGCCGTTGAACTTCTTGAGGTTCTCGATGGTTTTGCTGAGGCTGTAGCCTGGGGCCGGACGGTTCACGGCTCTTACCAGTGCCGCATCGGTGGAATCTATCTTGAGGATGGGGTTGTCCACCTTGGCCAGGGCCTGCCTGACTTCTTCTTTCCAGATCATTGAGGCGTTGCTCAGGACGGAAACTTTTGCTCCCTTGAGGTATTTGTCTCTTATGCTTACAGTTATATCTACGATCTTGGCGAACTCCGGATGGGTTGTCGGCTCCCCGTTCCCGGAAAATGTGATTGAGTCAACCTTTATGCCTTCATTGGTGAGTTCAACCGCTCTTTTGGTCAAAGCTTCCTTGACCTGTGCTGCTGCAGGAATAATCTTGTCTTCCTTGTGGTCCTTGTTCCATCCGCATTCACAGTAGATGCAGTCGAATGTGCATATCTTGCCGTGTTCCGGCAGGAGGTTTATGCCGAGAGAGGATCCCAGTCTGCGGCTATGTATAGGACCAACTATAAGTGATTCAAAAAGCTTTGTGGACATATTTTTTGTGTTTTTGCTGACAGGCTTTTCAGCCATCGTTTTCTGTCAAACAATTCTCCTTGATGTGGTGCGTTCTGTTATTTTGAAATCCTGGAGGTTTTCAAGCAATACCAGCCCCGGAGTCTTTCCAGGCGCGATGCTTCCCAGGATGTCTTGTCTTGAGAGCAGTTCTGCTCCGTTGGCGCAGGCCCAGCTGAGGATTTCACCCAGCTCAAGGTCAGGGAAGCTCTTCTGCAGACATTCCATCTCCCGTACCATATCCAGTATGTGGTTGGAGGACAGGCTGTCTGTTCCCAGGCAGATCTTGAGGTTGTTTCTCCTCATAAGTCCAATAGGCGGAAGCTGTCTGTGGATGAAGATGTTGGAAAGAGGGCAGATGGTAAAGAACGGGCTCAGGAGAGTTTCTTTGGCCCTGTCTATGCTCCTTTGGCTTATGACAACGTTATGGACAAGATTTATCCTGCCGCCAATCTTTCCGGCCTGTTTCTGGGCTTTGCTGTTTCCGCCACCGTTTTCTTTTTCTGCTTCCAGAAGACGGTCTATGAAGTATTCCAGGGCTGTGGTTCCCGTTACAGGAGGCGTGGAAAGACCTCTTCCGCGATAGTTGTCTGCAAGGGCTCCGCTGCCTTTCATTATCATATCCTCTTCTTCCTGGCTTTCCTGGCTGTGGTATGAGATGATGCCGCTTTCCAGCCCTCTTTTTGCCGTGATTTCCAGCAGTCTCGGGCTCATGGTATAGCAGGAGTGCGGAGTTACGCTGGCTTCCAGCCCCATCGCGGAGGCTTCGTCAGCAACTCTCTGTCCGCCGGCAAGGATCTGCGGGGCATCCTGTTTCTCTGTTCCGAAAAGTTCCACGAATGTCCTGTAGTAAACCGGGAACAGCGGCTTTTCATCAGAATGTGAATAGTTGAGGTATTCTTTCTTGAATATGAAGCTCTCGTTGCAGTTGCTGATATCTGAAACAGCCACAACTCCCTGCAGGGAGAAGTTCTTGAATTCAGCTTCCATAGCCTTCAGCCGGCCTTCCTTATCTACGCTTTCCCTGAGTTCGTTGATCTGGTTGATGAAACCGCTCATTCCGGTGGCTTCTTTGAAAGCATCCTTCAGATGAGAGAGTTCTATGTGGCAGTGGGCGTTCACAAACCCAGGGGCAAGTGTACCTTGATGATATTCAGTGCCATCTGGAAGGGAATCAGTATCTTCATATTGATTGACGGATATGATCCGGCCGCTGTCTTCTACTTCTATCAATGGTCTGAAAACGGGTTTCACTCCACCATCGAGAGTATATACATAATCTGCTGCTATTTTCCTCATTTTGCCAATTCCATTTTTGGTTCTTCAACATCTTTTTTCTCAGCCTTTTTTTGTTTAACGAGAACTCTTTGGAGATTTTTGTAGAACTGGCCTGTCACAAACCTATCTCCCTGGAAATTCTTGTTCCACCAGTCGTCAGGAGCGTTTATGC
This sequence comes from uncultured Bacteroidales bacterium, assembly GCA_900316795.1. GTDB lineage: Bacteria > Bacteroidota > Bacteroidia > Bacteroidales > UBA932 > Egerieousia. Next base: position 27,317 of record ONEF01000019.1, read on the forward strand.
CAATAGGAGCTATGTAAGGTACGGTAAAATACAGGCCGTGGCGTCCTGTATCGAAATCCTTGCTCGCTGCAGCAGAACTGTCCTTGGCAATCTCGGTAGCCTTGTCAAGGATATAGGTGAAGGCCTTTTCATCCTGGAGATAGTGCTTGATGGATCTTTGGTAATCTTCCAGGGTGCAGCCGTTCTTTTCAAACACATGCTGGTAGAGAAGAATGGAATCTGCGGCAAGGTTGATTTCAGAATAGGTTTTGGCATATTCATCGGCGACGAATAACTGGTACATTATGGTGGCAACCTGGTCTTTCCTGAGGATTTTTTCCTTTGTGCAGGCAAACAGGACTGACAGTGTCCACAGTATGGTAACTGATATTTTGAATGTTCTGTTCATATCTGCAAAAATAATAAGAATTATCCAGGATTTGCACTATCTTTATGGCTTGAATTTTATCAGCTGGAAATGAAGATAGATCCTCCGAAATTCATCAAAAGACTGTTTCCTTCTTTCATCTGGAAACTGCCCAACACCAAGGGAGAGGTGTACCTTACCTTTGATGACGGGCCAAGGCCAGAAGTAACTCCTTGGGTTTTAGACCAGTTGGATAAATTTGACGCCAAGGCCACTTTCTTCTGCCTGGGCAAGAACGTGGAGATGTTCCCGGAATTGTTTGAGGAAATCAAAAGAAGGGGCCATGCAGTGGGCAACCATTCCTACAGCCATGTCAAAGGGTGGGGGATGAAGACCGGAGACTATGTCAGGGATATTGACATCGCTGATGACTTGATCCATTCCAACCTTTTCCGTCCTCCGTATGCGCGGATAGGGCCCAGCCAGGCTCGTGTCCTGGCTGAAAGGTACCGGCACATAATGTGGACGATAATAAGCCGCGACTACAGCCGCCGCACGGACGGGCAGAAATGCGTGAGGAATGTGGTTCCATATCTGGAAAGCGGAGCCATTATCGCTTTCCACGATTCCATAAAATGTGCGGGCAACCTTTTTGAGGCTCTTCCTCAAGTCTTGGAGGCTATCCGTGAGAAGGGCTTGCACAGTGCAAGGATTGAACTGTAAAACATTTGGAATATATGAACGTACTTGTATTGGGAAGTGGCGGTAGGGAGCATGCAATAGCTTGGAAATTAAGTCAGAGCAAAGATTGTACTGGACTTTATGCGATGCCGGGCAATCCGGGCACGGCCCAGATAGGGAAGAATATCCCCGGAAGCGTCAAAGACTTCCGTCAGATAAAGGATGCTGTTCTTGAACATGATATAGACATAGTGGTCGTAGGGCCGGAGGATCCTCTGGTAGGTGGGCTCGGCGATTTCTTCAAGCAGGACCCTCAGCTGGGTAAAGTCCTTTTCGTGGGCCCTTGTGCTGACGGTGCCGCCCTGGAAGGGAGCAAGGAGTTTGCAAAGAAATTCATGCTCAGATACGGAATACCGACAGCAGCCTTCCAGAGCTTCACCTCTGAGACAATCGCTGAGGCAGACCGTTTTCTTGAAAGCCTGAAGGCTCCTTATGTTCTCAAGGCAGACGGTCTGGCAGCCGGCAAGGGCGTACTTATCTGCCAGGATCTGGAAGAGGCCAAATCTGAACTGAGGAATATGCTTGGAGGAAAGTTCGGCTCCGCGTCAAAGACTGTGGTCATTGAGGAGTTCCTTTCAGGCATAGAGGTCTCAATGTTCATTCTGACAGACGGTAAGGATTATCTCGTTCTGCCTGAGGCAAAAGATTACAAGAGGATAGGAGAAGGAGACACTGGTTTGAACACCGGAGGTATGGGGGCTGTCTCTCCCGTGCCTTTCGCTGATGATGCTTTCCGGAAAAAGGTGGCGGAAAGGATCATAGAACCTACGCTTTCCGGTTTGAGGGAAGAGGGGATAGATTACAGAGGTTTCATTTTCCTGGGGCTTATGAACTGTGGAGGAGACCCTTATGTCATTGAATACAATGTCAGGATGGGAGATCCTGAAACCGAGGCTGTCATGACCAGGATAGACTCTGACCTGCTGCACCATCTCTCTGCTTGTGCCAAAGGCTGCCTTAAAGAAGAGAGAATCTCAATTTCTCCTTCAAGTGCTCTTACGGTGGTTTGCGTGAGCGGCGGATATCCTGGAAGCTACCCTAAAGGAAAGAGGATTTCCGGCTGCCGTGTACATTCCTGCGGCTCTTTCACAAGTCCTGTGAAAGTGTTCCACAGCGGAACATCTTTGGCAGAGGACGGTTCCATAGTCACTTCAGGCGGAAGGGTTCTTGCCATAACTTCCAACAGTTTTCCTCCTGCTGGAGAAGGTGAGGCTGGTTCATGGAAAAAGAGCATCGTCCAAGGCCGGGAGACCTGCTACGCGGAGCTGGAAAACATAGACTTTGACGGCAAATATTTCCGCAGGGACATCGGTCTGGACATTATCCGCTATATAGAAGGTTGACAGCTATGGAGAAGCAGACGGAAGGCCTTGGATACAACAATAAGGTGGCGCTGTATGTTGTGGCTATCTTTCTGTTTCTGACCTCATTGCTGGTAGGCCGCGGTAATGTGTTCCGTTTGCAGGGTGCACAGTTCTGGCTTCTGGCCGGCGGTTTGGCTTGTATAGTCCTGATGCTTGTTTCTGTATATATCACTGCAGAACCTGTTGCAATCAGGCACCAGAACAGGATGTTGTCCGTGGTGCTGAGCGCGGCTTTCATTTTTGCTTGCCCCGGAGCCGTTATGGGCAGTTTTATTCACCTTTCGGCCATCTTGCTGCTGTGGGCTCAGTTCTGCCTTCTTAAGGAGCAGTATTTTACTGCATTCTTTTTCATCGGTGTCTCAGCGATGTTGTTTCCGCCTGTCATGTGGGTGGCCCCGCTGGTAATTTCGCTGATGCTCATTGCCGGTCTGACAGATACCGTGCGGAACCTCCTGAAGTTTTTCGGCGGTCTGGCCGTTCCTTACATACTTGTATCCGGAGTTATATACATCTTTGGAGGAGATGTCTTGTCTCAATTGACAAGTTTTTGGGGCAGAATGACATATATCAGAGCCGGCCTGTTTTCTCTGGATATTCCTGCCTTGTTCTTCATCTTCTGCGTATTGATGATGTGCGTTCACGCCTCTCTGCTGTTTCTGAGCAAGATGGGGGAATATGGCATCTCCGAGTCCTATGCCTTGAAGGTTCAGATAATGAACGTGATGGTATGCTCTGCAATTTTCATCATGTTTTCTTCTTCCAATGCTTCAGAGGTGGCGCTTCTGGCCTGCTGTCCTTCCGCCGTGCTGCTGGCCCGGTATTTCTCGCAGTATGGAAGCAATTCTTTCCTGAGAGTGGAAATTGTTTTGCTTTTATGCGCAATGGTTATCTCCAGACTTGGTAATTTGATTGTTTAAGACTACATTTGAATCCGTTTTCATGAAAATGAAGTTTTTGATTAAAACGATATGAAAAAGACTGTTTCTCTGTTATCTCTGGCCGTTGTCTTCTTGATTGCGGCGGCACCTGCGGCAAATCTTTTCGCGCAGGCTAAGAAGAGTGCCTATACTCCTCAGGAGTACATAGACAAGGTGATCAAGAAAGATCCCAACTATCTGAACGCTGTTGCTGCCATCAAGGCAGTGGACAAGAACGGAAAGGTTGTGGCAGAATGGAACTCCAATCTTCCTGTGCTTACTGCATCTACCCTCAAGACAGTAACTTGCGGTATGGCTCTGGCTTACCTTGGAGTGGACTACAAGTTCTCTACAACTCTCAAGTACAGCGGCTCCGTAAGCGGCGGTACACTCCTCGGCGATCTTTGGATTGTGGGTGGAGGAGATCCTACACTCGGCAGCGAAGACGGCATGGCTTATCCTATAGACTCCATTTTCGGAGTATGGACATCAGCTCTCAAACAGATGGGCATCAATAAAGTACAGGGAAATATCATAGTAGATGACAGCTACCTCGACAGGGAAGTGATTCCTTCTTCCTGGGCTTGGGGAAACATAGGCTACGACTATGGTTCCGCTCCTAGCGGCCTGCCTTTCCACCAGGACATCCAGAACGTGAGGATTATCCCTGGAAAGAAAGAAGGCGAAAAACCACAGATCAAGGTTCTCTATCCTCAGATTCCTGGTTTCACATACGTAAATGCCCTGACAACAGGCCCTGCAAAGAGCGGAGACTGGTCTGAATACAACTGCTCGGACCTTGCGAGAGTAGGAAAGTTCACCGGCAGCGTTCCGGTTGACAGGGATACCATCCGTTCCACAATTTCCAACAAGTTTTCATACCTTTCCTGCGGCGCCGCTTTCAGGGATTTTGCTATTTCACAGGGAATAGTCATCCTTGGTTCAGATGTATTGCCTGTAGAAGACGTGGAGAAGACAGACCTTACAGAGGTTGTCACCACTTATTCTCCGGAGCTTTGGAAGATAACCGCCCAGACTCTTCTTGTCAGCGACAACTTCTATGCTGAGACTCTCTTCAAGCAGCTTGGCAAGAAGATGTTCGACGACGGCTCATACAGGGCGTCGAAGAGGGCCGCAAAGAAGATCCTTGACTCACTGGGAGTGAACACTTTGGGTTACACCCAGGACGACGGTAGCGGTCTGAGCCGCGAGAACTACCTTTCTCCGGATTTCTTCTGCAACTTCTATATGGCTATGGCAAAGCAGCCTTGCTTTGAAAAATTTGTGGAAGGAATGCCTTATCCTGGAGTCGGAACATTCCGTACCGTGCTTACAGACAGGAAGAAATTCGACAAAGACATAGCAGCCGGAGTTCATGCCAAGAGCGGAAGCTTGAGCTGCGTCAAGACTTATGCCGGATATGTCTATGCCGGCCCGAAACATGGACTGATAAAGTTTGCAATACTTGTCAACAACTACTCCTGCCCTACAAGAGACATCCAGAAGCATCTGGAAGGCTTCATGTACTCTCTTGCCAGCGCAGACTAACAAATCGCTGAGAAACAAAGAACAATAAATACAATACAAAAAATCAACAATCATGTTAACTCTTTCACAGAAAGCAATAGAAATGCCGGCTTCTCCTATCAGGAAGCTGGTGCCATACGCTGAGGCAGCAAAGAAAAGAGGCGTAAAGGTTTTCCACCTGAACATCGGCCAGCCGGACATCGACTCCCCTAAGTGTGTAATGGAGGCTATCCGTAACATTCACCTCAACAATCTGGCATACGCCAATTCAGCAGGAATCGAGAGTTACCGCAAGGGCCTGGCAGGCTACTACAACAAGATAGGTATAGATGTGGATGCATCGGACATCATCGTTACAACTTCAGGATCAGAGGCTGTACTGTTTGCAATGACAGTTCTCTGCAACCCTGGGGACGAGGTTGTCGTAATGGAGCCTTTCTACACCAACTACCGCGCTTTCGCCATCCAGACAGGCGTTACACTGGTTCCTATCTCCACCAAGATAGACGATGGTTTCCAGGTACCTCCTATCGAGGAATTTGACAAGTACATCACTCCAAAGACCAAGGCTATCCTCATTTGCAACCCTGGCAACCCTACAGGAACCCTCTACTCAAAGGAAAGCATGCTCAAACTCGGCGAGATAGTCAAGAAGCACAACATCTTCCTTCTTTCAGACGAGGTTTACAGGGAGTTCTGCTATTCAGACGACCCTCATTTCTCAGCGATGCAGATTCCGGGCCTGGACCAGAACGTCCTGCTGCTTGACTCTGTTTCAAAGCGTTACAGCATGTGCGGTGCGCGTATCGGTTGCATAGTTTCAAAGAACAAGGAAGTTATGGCCGCTACAATGAAGTTTGCCATGAGCCGCCTCTGCTCACCTACAGTAGAGCAGATTGCAGCTGAGGCGGCGCTGGACACTCCGGCCGAGTACTTTGCAGCCGTCAAGGCCGAGTACATCCACAGAAGAGATGTAATGTGCGATATGCTCAACAAGATTCCTGGAGTGTTCACTCCTAAACCGATGGGAGCATTCTACACCATCGCACGTCTGCCGGTTGATTCAGCAGAGAATTTTGCAAAGTGGATGCTTGAAGAGTTCAACTACAACGGAGAAACCACTATGGTTGCCCCAGCCGCCGGTTTCTATGCAACTCCAAACACAGGAGTTGACGAGGTGAGACTTGCGTACGTTCTCAAGGTTGAGGACATAGAGCACGCCATCAAGTGCCTTGAGGAAGGCCTGAAGGTTTATCCCGGAAGAAAGTAGCGTCTTGAAGGAAAGCAGCATCCTGAAAGAAAGCAGCATCCTGAAAGAAAGCAGCATCTTGAAGGAAAGCAGCATCCTGAAGGAAACTTAATCAGGCAAATCAAAAAGCCGGTGGAATGAGTCCGCCGGCTTTTTTGAAAGCCAGACGATTCAACCTCCATCTAAGTCCAGGTGTCCCGATATGAGCACCACCTGGACACATCCAGCGTGAAATCCTGTCCAGGTGTCCCGATTTGAGCACCACCTGGACACTTTCACCGGTCTTGAAGGTAGAAAGAATCAAGAAGTTTGTCCACCACCTCAA
>ONEF01000019.1:33830-52127 GCA_900316795.1 uncultured Bacteroidales bacterium
GCGTGAAATCCTGTCCAGGTGTCCCGATTTGAGCACCACCTGGACACTTTCACCGGTCTTGAAGGTAGAAAGAATCAAGAAGTTTGTCCACCACCTCAATATCTAGACCCGTTACCCGTGAAATCTGTTTTGAGTCGGAAAAGAAGCGATAACGCAGTATTCTTAAAGCATCAGCTTTCTGATTATAATCGAGATTAGAGAAATCCTTGACGCCAAATGCTGACTGGCACAACTCGCGAAGTGTAGATAATAAGAGCATATCGCTGAATTTAGGATTTTTCTCGGGATGGCTTTTTATTTTGGAAGAGTTTAGAAGAAATGCCATCATGCGCTTTGGCGTTCGGAAAACTGATTCAACAAACTTGACTTGGACATAAGACTCCGGTAATACAAAGCCTCTGTTATCAACGATGTAATCTTTAGGCAAGGATATCTTGCTGTGAAGCATTTTCCGGCACTCCAAGACCCTATAACTTCCAAGGGGCTTGCCTGCTGAAGGCGAGACCCTAAAGAAGGCATCACCTGTTCCCCAGGGATATCCAGATGCTTGTATGCAAATGTTTGCAGCTACGCTGTTCATTTGTACATAGGCTATGGCCCTAAGCAGTGACTCGTCAGTTAATGAAACCGGTCTTATGTCCACAGAATTATTCCTCAATAGCTCCTTGTCTGAATATTTGTGGCTGGAGTATTGAGAATAGAGGCTCTTAAAACGTCCAATAAAGACAGAGACCTCTGAATAGCTTCCTTCAACAACAAAATGCACATGATTGGACATCAAAATGAAAGCCAAGACACTGACCGGTGATGTTGATGACAGAATAGCAACATAGTTCATCCCGACCTTATAGTCTTCTTCATCTTTGAACCAGAGCTTACCTTTAAGCTGTTCTGTAGTGATAAGCCAAAAACTATTGTTCATAATTACCTCCATATAATATCAAACAACAAATTTGAACAAACGGGCTTTTCACAAAGTTAAGATTTTTTTTCAACGATGGCATTTTAGAGAGCATATAGAAATTTTTTTTAAACTATCTTTTTTCAGAGATTGCCTTGTGAAAAGTTTTGCGGTTCAGATACAATAGGCTTCTTTATTGGTTTTGGGAAAATATCTTGAATCTGTGGTGCCTTTTGGGAAAATATCTTGAATCTGTGGTGCCTTTTTGGGAAATATCTTGAATCTGTGGTGCCTTTTGGGAAATATCTTGCATCTGTGGTGCTTTTTGGGGAAATATCTTGAATCTGTGGCGGTTTTTGATGAAAATATCTTGTTTCCGAGGTGATTTTTTGGGAAAATATCTATATTTGTGGGTAGAAATGGTCCTTATTAGGCTATTTTCCGGAAATATTATCATTTTTATGTGATATTCTTTGTGGTTTGTTGGTTGATGCTGGGAGGTTGGAAGTTTGTTGGTTGATGCTGGGAGGTTGGAAGTTTGTTGGTTGATGCTGGGAGGTTGGAAGTTCGTTGGTTCAGAGGTTTAAGATTGTATTATTATAAGTACCTTTTAGTTAGTTTGTTATGAGCAATGTCCGAACAAGAGCCTTGGCGGAGAGTTCAACTCATGAGGCTCAGCGATTCTTTGTTGATGACCGTCCTGTTTCAGAGTATTTTGGCGTCAATGTCTTTGATCTTCCCAAGATGCAGCTTTATCTGTCTGTAGAGGCTTACAAAGCTGTTGTGGATGCTGTCGGGAGCGGAGCCAAGATAGAGAGAGAGGTGGCTGACCAGATTGCACTGGGAATGAAGAACTGGGCCGTGAAGATGGGTGCCACTCACTATACCCACTGGTTTCAACCGCTTACGGATGCCACGGCAGAAAAGCACGAGTCTTTCTCGGATCCGGTCAGGAGTGCCGGTGGCGGTTCTTTCGAGAATTTCAAGGGTAGCACCCTCATACAGCAGGAGCCGGACGCATCGAGTTTCCCTAACGGTGGCTTGAGGAACACTTTTGAAGCCAGAGGCTACACGGCCTGGGATCCTACCTCTCCTGCGTTTATAATAGGAAAGACTCTTTGTATCCCGACCGTTTTTGTGGCCTATACTGGTGAGTCCCTGGACCAGAAGACACCTCACCTGAAGTCAATTGCCGCAATAGACAAGGCTGCAGTTGCCGTATGCAAGATGTTTGACAAGAATGTGGAGAAGGTGATACCTCAACTTGGAATTGAGCAGGAGTATTTCCTTGTGGACAGTTCTCTTTACAGCGCCAGACCGGATCTGGTTGCCTGTGGCAGGACGCTTCTAGGGCATACCGCGGCTAAGGACCAGCAGCTGGAAGACCACTACTTCGGTGCTATCCCAAGCCGCGTCATGGCATTCATGCAGGACTTTGAGACAGAGGCCTACAAGTTGGGCGTGCACTTGAAGACCAGGCATAACGAGGTGGCTCCCAACCAGTTCGAGTTTGCTCCTATCTATGGGGAGGCCAACATATCCTCCGACCAGAACCTTATGATGATGATCATAATGAAAGCCATCGCCGAGAAGCACCATCTGAGGGTGATTTTCCACGAGAAGCCTTTTGACGGTGTTAACGGCAGCGGCAAGCACTGCAACTGGAGCCTTGTGACAAATACCGGAGTCAACCTTCTCAAGCCCGGCAAGAATCCGAGGGCAAACCTTCAGTTCTTGTGCTTCTTTTCTTCCGTGATGAGAGGTGTTTACGAGCATAACCACTTGCTGATGAGTACGGTGGCGTCGTTGAACAATATGTACCGCCTGGGAGGGAACGAGGCGCCTCCTGCAGTCCTGAGCATTTTTATCGGAGAAACTCTTACAAGGCTTGTCGAGAGCATAGAGAATATGCCGGACGGCAAGATTTCTTCAGTTACAGACAAGGATGTGAAGGTCCGCAGCAAGATGCATATCGTGAACCAGATACCTGAAATTCTTCCTGACAACACGGACAGGAACCGTACGTCTCCGTTTGCTTTCACCGGTAACAGGTTCGAATTCAGGGCTGTGGGCTCCTCAGCCAATGTGGCCTCATCCATTTATGTACTCAATGCGGTGGTCGCTGAGCAGCTTGTAAGATTCAAGTCTTTGGTTACCGGTTATATGTCTGAGGGTATGGCTGAAACAAAGGCCATGATGAAGGTGATCAGGCAGTTCCTGCTGGAGAGCAAGAAGATCCGCTTTGAAGGTAACGGGTACAGCAAGGAGTGGCGGGAGGAGGCAGAACGCAGAGGCCTCAAGAGCATAAGCGTTCCGGAAGCATTTTCAGAATATGTGCGCAAAGAGAACATAAGGCTTTTCGAGAACTTGGACATAATGACTGCGCGTGAGGCGGAAGCCCGTTACGAAGTGCTCAACGAAATCTATGTCAAAAAGCTCCAGATAGAGGCAAGGGTACTCGGCGATTTGGTTACAAACCATGTGATTCCAACCGCGATTACCTTCCAGAACTCGCTGATAAAGAACGTGAAAGGCCTGAAGGAGCTTTTCCCTGACAATTATTCCGAAATGTGCGGAATGCAGCTCAGGCTGATAGAGAAGATATCCGGATACATAAATTCCCTCCACGACAATGTCCACGGACTGGTTGAAGAAAGGAAGGTTGCCAACAAGATAGCTGACATTCCCAAGAGGGCCAAGGCATATTCCGAGAAAGTCTTTCCTTACATGGCAAAGATCAGGGAGAGGGCTGACAAGCTGGAAATGGTCATTGATGACGAGCTGTGGCCGCTTCCTAAATACAGGGAACTTCAGTCTTTCCGGTAGTTGAAGCCGGTCCGGTTTTCTTCTTACGGTCAGTTTTATTAAATTTGCACATCAACTGATCATAAGATGGCAGACAATAATACTGACAGATATATGCTTCGTGGGGTGTCTTCACAGAAGGAAGATGTCCACAAAGCTATCAAAAATGTAGATAAAGGACTGTTCCCCAGGGCGTTCTGTAAGATAGTGGAGGACGTTTACTCTCAAGGTGAAGAGGACCCGTGGTGCTGCGTGATGCATGCAGACGGTGCGGGAACAAAGTCTTCCCTGGCTTACGCATACTGGAAAGAGACTGGTGACCTTTCCGTATGGGACGGTATATCACAGGATGCCATCGTGATGAATACGGATGATCTTCTTTGCGTTGGAATTACAGATGAAATCTACATAAGTTCCACAATAGGAAGGAACAAGAAACTGGTTCCAGGAGAGGTTATCGAAAGGCTTATAGACGGTGCAGGGCGTTTTGTCTCAAAGATGCGTGAGTTTGGTGTCAGGCTCATACCCACTGGCGGAGAGACTGCAGATGTAGGTGATCTTGTCAGGACGGTTGTTGCAGACACTACTGTCTTTGCCAAAATCCGTAAAAGCCAGGTTATTGACAATGCCGGCATCAAGCCCGGAGATGTGATAGTGGGGCTTGCTTCAGACGGCAGAGCCACTTATGAAGATTTTTACAACGGCGGGATGGGGAGCAATGGTCTGACAAGCGCACGTCACGATGTGTTTGCAAAGTATCTGTCCGCAAAATATCCTGAAACCTTTGATTCCTCGATGCCTGACGATCTTGTGTACAGCGGGACAAAGCATCTTACAGACATAGAGCCTGAAACAGGTCTGACATACGGGAAGCTCGTCCTGTCTCCGACAAGGACCTACGCCCCTGTCGTAAAGCGGGTTCTGGACAAGATGAGAGCCCGCATCCATGGCATGATACACTGTACAGGGGGAGCACAGACCAAGGTCCTCCATTTTGTTGAAGGGGTGCACGTAATTAAGGATAACCTCTTTCCTGTTCCGGTTTTGTTCAGGACCATACAGGAGGAAAGCGGAACTCCTTGGAAAGAAATGTATAAGGTTTTCAACATGGGACACAGAATGGAGTTTTATGTTGGAGAATCTGACGCTCAGGATATTATAGCTATTTCTGAAAGTTTCGGAATACCGGCAAGGGTTATAGGCCGGGTTGAAAAGGGAGGCTCCGGACTTCCAGCTCTTACTGTCAAGAGCCAGATCGGTGAATTCAATTATTAATATTATGAAAAGATATCTGTCTTGCTTTACTCTGTTCTTTGCGTTGGCGGCACTGGTTTGTGCTTCTTCCTGCAAAAATGAAAAGACTCCCGGCATAGAAGTGACTCCGGTAATGGACAAAGCCTTGAATCAGCCTTCAAGTATCTGGTATGGGCACTTTGACAGTTTTCCTCAGGAGGTTGACCGCAGCCAGCTGCCTATCGGTGTTTTTGACTCAGGAACCGGAGGACTTACCGTTTTGGAAGTTATCCTCAGCGCTGACTATATGGACAACATAGACGGTGACTTGGAGCCGGATGGGATACCTGACTTCCATGGGGAGGATTTCCAGTACCTTGCAGACCAGGCAAATATGCCGTACGGTACATATTCTTCAGAAGGAAAGGCGGACTATCTGAGAGAACTGGCTGTGAAGGATGCCCTTTTCCTTCTCGGCGACAAGTATTATAAACTGCCTACCGACAAGGTTGCCAAAGGTGAAAAGCAAAAATGCAAGATCATAGTTATTGCCTGCAATACAGCTACGGCCTACGGATTGAACGATATACAGAATCTTCTGAAACTTTCAGGAACCGGAGTCAAGGTTATCGGTGTAATCAATGCCGGTGTAAATGCGGCTTTTGAAGACATCCTGTCATCTGAGGGAAGGGATTCACTTTCCATCGGCGTTATGGCTACCGTAGGTACCATAGATTCTGACGCTTACCGCCGTACCATAATGCAGGTCAAGAAGGAAAAGAAGTATGATGGATTCATTTCTGTGGTAAACCAGAAGGGTGCTGGTTTTGCCGAGGCTGTGGATCTGGAGAAGGACTTTGTTGACCTCTCACTGAAAGCTCCTAGAGACACCTATCGCGGACCTGTTTTGGGTGACGGAGAAGGAGACATAAAGGAAGAGCTTCTGGATGTCTATAACTTCTGCTTTGCAGACGGCGGAATACTCTATAAGAAGGAAAACGGCAAGTTCACGCAATTCCAGCTCAATTCAGCTGCCAACTATGCCCGCTTCCATCTGGTCAGCCTATTGGAGAAAATCAGAAACAGCAAGGAGCAGGCTCCTCTCAAGAGCGTGATTTTGGGTTGTACCCATTATCCTTTCCTCCTCGATACTCTGAAGGCTTGTCTTGCTGAGCTCAAGGCATACAAGAAGAACGGCATGTCGATGTATTCCCATCTTATCGCTGATGACTTCCAGTTCATTGATCCTGCCGTCTTTACTGCAATTGAATGCTGCAAGTCTCTCAGGGAAGACAAGCTTATGGCACTCAGGACCAGAAGGGGGAGTGTTGATGCGTTCATTTCCGTGCCTTATTTCAGGGTAGGTCCTGAAAACCTTGAAGCGGATGGAGGTCTTACCCACGATTTCAAGTACGGCCGTTTTACCGGTACAGAAGAAATAACAACCGTACCTGTTCCGTTCTCCAGGGAGAACCTCAATCCGGATAATCTCAAGCGAATCCAGAACCTCGTGCCTTACACTTACGAAAAGATTAAAGAAAAACTGAAATAAATGTCATTTCTTCCACATATAGCAACTGAACAGATAGAACAGTTGCCATTGGCTGATTTTAAAGGAAATATAATAGTTGTAGAAAATCTGGGGAAAGAGTATCGCGATGCGGTTGAGGCGTTGAACAAGGAAAAAGTCATAGGTTTTGATACCGAGACCAAGCCTTGCTTTGTGGCCAAGGCTCCGAAAAACAGGATGGCCCTGCTTCAGCTCTCAACAGAAAGTGCTGCATACATTTTTCGTCTTCAGCCGCTGGGCCTTCCGGAAGAATTGTGTTCAATTCTTTCAAATCCTGCAATCATAAAAGTAGGTGCTGCCGTGCGTGATGATATACACGGCCTCAACACCTATGCAAAGTTCAATGCCAGCGGTTTTGCAGATCTCCAGATTCTGGCGGAGAAATTTGGCATACAGGAAAAGAGCGTAAGGAAAATGTCAGCAATCATATTGGGAATCCGGGTTTCAAAGTCTCAGCAGCTTTCCAACTGGGAGAGCAGCCGCCTTTCTGAAGCTCAGCTCAAGTATGCTGCTATAGATGCCTGGGTTTGCCGTGAAATGTACATTAAACTTATGTCTGTCTGACACGTGTCAAACAATTTTATATGGATAAAAGGAAAATGCACGGTAAAATCATACTGAAAAGGGGAAAGGACCAGTCTCTTCTCCGTTTCCATCCTTGGGTGTTTTCAGGAGCTGTGGCCAAAATTGAGGGAGATCCCCAGAACGGTGATACTGTGGAAGTTTATTCTTCAGACCGTAACCTTCTAGGCAAAGGCCACTTCCAGAAAGGTTCCATTATGGTGCGGATGCTTGTCTGGGACAACTCTGAAATTGACGAGACTTTCTGGCAGAAGAGGATCCAAGCAGCTTATACTCAGCGATTAAAGACTCTTGTATCTCTTAACGAGGGGATGACAAACTGCTTCCGGCTTGTGCATGGAGAGGGCGATTATCTTCCCGGCCTTATTGTTGACATATATGACCGTGTGGCGGTAATGCAGACTCATTCCGCCGGGATGTACGCTGAGAGGAAACAGATATGCGATGCTCTTGTAAAAGTGTTCGACGGCAAGCTGGATGCGGTCTATTCCAAATCCACTCCTATAGGAACTTTCATCGGCGATGACGATTATCTTTACAAGAGGGAAGGTGTTGATTTGCCTTCATTTACGCAGGTGCTTGAGAATGGGTGCAAGTTCTTTGTGGATTGGGAGAAAGGCCAGAAAACAGGATTTTTCCTGGACCAGCGGGAAAACCGCAATATGGTAGGGAGGCTCTCCAAGGGCAGGAATGTTCTGAACCTTTTCTGCTACACCGGCGGTTTTTCCGTCTATGCCATGAGTGGCGGAGCTGAAAGCTGTTGTTCTGTGGACAGTTCCCAGATTGCCATTGACGCCTGCAAAAACAACCTCAAGCTCAACGGATTTACCCAAAACTGTGAGTGTGTATGTACAGATGCTATCGAATACTTGAAGAATGTGGAGAAGGGCAGATATGACCTTATGATAGTTGATCCTCCTGCTTTTGCCAAGCACCTTAGCGCCAAGCCAAACGCTCTGAGAGCATACAGGAAACTGAACTCCATGGCTATAGAAAAGGTTGCCCAAGGCGGCATTGTCTTCACCTTCAGCTGCTCTCAGGTTGTGGACAAGAACGACTTCGCCCTGGCAGTCTTTTCAGCCGCCACTATTGCAAACCGCAAGGTCAGGATAATCGCGAGGATGACTCAACCATCTGACCATCCGGTAGATATCTGCCACCCGGAAGGCGAATATCTCAAAGGTTTGGTCCTTTATGTTGAATAATCAAAAAAATTGCTATATTTGCATTCCCATTCTGGTACCATGGCCGAGTGGCTAGGCAACGGTCTGCAAAACCGTGTACAGCAGTTCGATTCTGCTTGGTACCTCCAGTGAACAACTGACCCCTTCCCAACTCAAGGAAGGGGTTTTCTGTTAAAAAATGGGGATGGTGTCATAGATCTCTGATTAAAACATAGATACAGACAGAAGCCTGCGGCCTAGGTCGTGAAGAGCATTTTCGATTTTTTTGACCTGCTTGTCTGAAATAGGGAAATCGCCGCATTTATAATGCCTTAGCAAAGATGAGTTGACTCCCGCCATTTTTGCGAATTTGGTGGTGTTGATTACATCCAGTTCATCGAAGACTGAAGATACGTCATATCTGAATTCAAACTTTGGATTTAACATTTCATCGGGGATTTTCATTCCTCTGTCAGGATATATGCTTTTGATTTCTTCCCAAGAGTTAAAGAAATCTGCTTTCGCTTCCTCAACATTTTTCCCTTCACCAATAATCACACCATGCTTCAGGTTATCGGTGTAAACGGAAAAACCTTTGTCGTCTTTTTCTATTAATACTCTTACTGTCATAATAACTAGTATTTGTTGAGCAAATACGATTATCGATTAAAAACCGATTTGCTTTTTCAATTTTACTAAAAGCCCTTTTCTTATTTCAGAATTCCAATGCCGTTCAATCTGCAGATAATCATCTGGCCTGTCTTTGTGAACATAGATGTCATGATTGCTTCCGTGTCTATGTAAAACAAAGCCTTTTTCTTTGGCAATCTTTAGCAGTTCATTCCATTTCATTTTATAGTGACAATGTAAAGGTAACGCATTTTTGCGATATTCCAATAACTCTCGCAACTTTTTCTGCCACGATATTAAACAGATTATTCTTTGAATGGATGCCAAACGGTACAATAGCCTGTGTCCGCCCCAAAAGTTTTTACGTTTACGCTTCCACAGGCAAATTAATCTGGCCTTTTAGTATATTTTACTATATTTACATTTTAGAAAGAAACTATTAAAAACAAACAAAGATGAAAGCCACACTTAGAGTTACTGTTGTCATGATGGTCATGGCATTTCTGTTCTCCTCTTTGAAGCCCAATGTAGTTTACGGGCAGAAAGCAACGTTCAAGAACTGCAGTCTTGAGATGAACGTGAAAGACAATAATGGGAAGAAGAAAATGGTATGCCATTTCTCAGCCGATTTTACGGGAATGAAAAAGCATGATGTCCAGATTTATATGGAAATTGAAAGTCCAAAAGGCACTCTACACGAGTATCTGGATGATGATGAAGGAGGTGAGGGAAGTATGCGTTTACCTGTCCAGAAGGTCAAGAATTTTAAGAACAAGAACAAGACAGACAAATTTGTGCTCAATGACAAAATCATCTGGATGTTTAACTCAGATCTTCACCCTAAGAAGGGCAAGCACACTTATTATGTACGCCTTGTAGCTTACGATGCCCAGACCTATGATGAAATAGGGCACTCTAACTACATGTCATACACAATGACCGGGAAGTAACATTTTTTTTATTGATATTCCAGCCCTTTGACCGCTATCCCGATGTTGATTGGGATATGCTGCATTTTGCCTAGGGCGTTTTCCCTGAGATAGCTGCTTTTCAGGTAAATGGCAGTTGTCATTTTCATTTCATTGATAAGACGGTCCTTTTCAGGTTTGGCCAAGTAGGCTTCAAGAGCCTTGAAGCGCTTTTTTGTCTTGGCGACAGAACCCAGCTCACCACCCTTGAATTCCCTGGTAGCCAGAGAAATGCTCCAGTTCCTGAAGGACTATGACCAGGTCGTCGGCTTCTCCGGTAACCGGGACGCGTGCTGCCGAGGTCGCCGATTGCCGGAAAAGAAATCCCCGAGACATTTGCCTCGGGGATCTGTTTTTTTCTTATTTAAGTTTTGTCTGTGTCTTTTCTGATTCTAGAGCTTGTCGAAATCTACATTGGTGAAATCATTTGTTCCTTCGTCAGAGCTGTTGTGGAACTGAGGGGTTTCAGAAGGTTCTGAGTAAACTCTCTCCTGTACAGGGCATTTTTCCTTGATGAACTGCACAACTTCTTCCAGACCTTGGGCAAACTTTTCAAAGTCTTCCTTGTAGAGGAAAATCTTGTGCTTGTCATAGCTGAAACGGCCATCTTTCTCAACCTTGCGCTTGCTTTCGGTGATTGTAAGATAGTAATCGTTGTTCTTAGTGGCCTTTACATCGAAGAAATATGTCCTCTTGCCGGCTCTAACAGGCCTTGAATAGATATCATCCCCACTTTTCTCCTGAGAGAAAGCATTGTCAAAATCTTCTTGATACATAATCTTGTAATTTTTTAATTCGGTTAGCAAAGATAAAATATTTTTTTTGAGCGTAATAATCTATCTTTGCAAAATATTCAACTAATGCTGAAATGATTAACAGGACACTTATAAGGGTAAAGGCTTTCAAGGAGCTATATAGCAGGATAATTACCGGATCTTCAGATGTCAAGGCGGCTGAAAGGGAACTTATGGATGCGTTTGTACAGACCCGGCGTCTTTTTGCCATGTGTGCCCTTTTGCCTTCAGCCTTAGCTACTTTGGCTGAGGACAGGATATCCACACAATACCGCAAGTTCAATCCGGACAAGGATGTCATTGAAAAGAATACCAGATTTGCCGGCAACGCTTTTTCCAAACTTGTACGCTCAGACTCCGTTTTTGCCGCCTGGTGCAGGAACGAAGGCATCTCCTGGAATGAATATGAAACTCCTCTCAAGAGCATCTACAACAGTATTCTCAAGAAAGAGTATTTCCAGGATTATACAAGTCTTGAGAATCCGGGGATGAAGGAGGCTGTAGGGCTATTCCGCAATATTTTCAGTGAAGAGCTTTCTGGCAACGAGGTGCTTGAAGATGCGCTGGAGACCAACAACATCTGGTGGACCGAGGATCTTGAATATGTCATCAACTGCCTTAATGAAAGACTCTGGAAAATGGCGTCGAAGGGGGCCGTGGAAATCCCTCCGGTCTTTGAGAACAAGGATGATGAGGAGTTTGCCCGCAAGCTCGTAAGCACCGTTCTGGTGAATTATGATGATATTCTGGAGACAGTTACCTCATATATAACCAATTGGGAGGCAGGAAGGGAGGTCCAGTCAGACCTTCTGATCATCGTTATGGGAGTTGCAGAGGCACAGACTTTCGGCACCATTCCTCCAAAGGTTACCATCAACGAGTATGTTGAACTTTCCAAGCATTTCTCAACCCCCAAGAGTTTCTCTTTCGTGAACGGACTTCTCTATACCATAATAAAGGACATGATGTCAGACGGGAGAATACAGAAAGACCCAAGGGGTATGATTGGAGGTGGCCTTGACTGATATTCATCGCGATAAAACAGATTATTAACTTAAAAAGACAGATAATATGAACTTTTTGACAATTACACTCCAGGCACAGCCTGCTCAGCAGGGCGGCGGCGGACTTTCACTTATCATTATGATGGTGGCCATTTTTGCCATAATGTATTTCCTGATGATCCGTCCTCAGCAGAAAAAGCAGAAGGAGCTTCAGCGTTTCCGCAATGAACTGAAAAAGGGCGACAAGGTTGTCACTATCGGAGGAATATACGGTACCGTAGAGGAAATAGCAGAGCATCACGTGATGATGAGAGTGGACACCAATGTTCACATCAGGGTGGCCAAAAGCTCCATTGTCAAGGATTTTTCAGACGTTCAGCAGCAGTAATATCTGGTTGATTGGCTTACGGTAAGCAACATAACTGGCCCAAAATGCGCTGGGGTGGGGATATTCTTGTTATAGTTGTTTCTCTGCTCTTGGCTATGGTGGTGTGGGGAGTGATGAAACTCTCCGCTACTTACCATTATCTTTTCCATTTCCATGTGGAGGTATCTTCTCCTATGGAAGGGCGGGTTTTCAATACTGTTTCGGAAGATCTGCTTACTTTCAGGGGCTCCTCTTCAGGTTTTTATCTTTTAAGGCATAAATATTCCGTCCGCAACAAGGACAATGTCTTGCATTTCAGGGTGAATCCTTCTGTCCTGAAACCGTTGGAGGGGATGCGTGACGGTTTCTTTCTCCATTCCTCAGTGCTTAACGAGCGTTTGGGTGAAATGCTGGAAGGATCTGTGGTGGTAGAAGACATACTGTCTGATACTCTGGTTTTTACCATACCTAAAACATTCCAGAAGCTGGTTCCTGTTTGTCTAAGGACTGATGTGTCTTATGCTTCAGAGTACATGCCTCTTGAAAAAGTGTCTTTGAAACCGGATTCCATCCTGATAATGGGTGAAGAGGGGCTTGTTTCCGGCATAGATTCAGTGTTTACGGAGAAGGTGTATGGGCGTTCCGTGAGCCGCAGCCTCCAGGGAGTTGCCCGGATAGAGCAGATTCCCGGTGTGGAAATGAGCAGCGGCGAGACTGTTTACAGTCTGAGGATAGGGAGGTACGTGGAGCGTTCCCTTGATTTGGACGTGGAAGTAAGGAATATGCCGGCTTCTTCAAGGATGACCTTGATCCCTTCTGTTGTCAAGATAACTTTCAGGGAGGAATACGGCAGGAAAACTCATCTGCAGTCTAATGATTTTTCCGCCTATGTAGATTTCGGGCAGGCTTTGGAAGCTGAGTCAGGAAAGGCGAGGGTTCAGTTGGACAAACTGCCTGCCGGCGTACTGAACCTGACTGTGGAACCTTTGTTTTTGGACAGGATAATCGTGGAATAGGATGGCATTGGTTTTGGGTATAACAGGCGGAATCGGCTCCGGCAAGAGCTTTGTCAGCAGGATATTTGCTTCTCTTGGCTGTCAGGTGTACGACTCTGACTCCCGCACCAAGCAGTTGTATGATCGGGATCATGGGCTTCTGTATGCGCTGGTTGAGATTCTGGGAGACGGAATCCTGAAAAGGGAAGGAAAGGGTTTCTGTCTGGACAGGCAGGCAATGGCCTCCATCATCTTCAGCGATAAAGTTCTGATGCAAAGGGTAAAAGATGTAGTCTATCCTTTTGTTATGGAGGATTTTTGCAAATGGAAGAGGTGGAAGAGAGGAGTTGTGGTTTTTGAAAGCGCCGTTATTCTGGAAAACGATTATGTCCACAGTTTCATGGACAAGACCCTGGTGGTTACAGCTCCCTTGGAACTGAGGATCCAGAGGGTGATGAAGCGTGACAACAGTACTTTGGAGCAGGTAAGGCGGAGGCTTGAGAACCAGTGCTCGGATCAGGAGAGGATCCGGAAGGCGGACTTTGTGATGGAAGCTTCCGGGAATACGGATTTGGAATCTGCCGCAAAGAAGATTCTTGAAAAGATGAAGGCTTGATTTTTATAAACACAAACTTGGAAAGATGATATTCAAGTGGATATTTGGAGCAATAGGCTGGGCTGCCGGAGGATTTCTTGGGGGCATTATTGGTTTTGCCTTGGGCTCTGCCCTGGACGGGAGCACCACCAAGAGGATTGGTAGCGGAAGCTCAGGTGACGGTTGGTCCACCGGAGGCTCTACCGGCGGATGGAGTGGCGGCGGATATACCGGAGGACGACGCACATATTCCAACACTGAGCAGCGTAACAGCTTCCTTCTGAGCCTTCTTGTGCTGAGCACCGCTGTAATGAAGGCCGACGGCAAGGTCCTGAAGTCCGAGCTCAACTACATCAAAGACTTCATCCGCTCCAATTTCGGTGAAGATGCCGTTTCTCAGAGCCTCCAGATTATCAAGAAACTGCTTCAGCAGAGTATAGACATACTTCAGGCCTGTGCCCAGATACGGGCATATATGATTGTTTCCCAGAGGCTCCAGCTTTTCCATTATCTTCTTGGCATCGCGCAGGCGGACGGGCAGGTTTCTCCGGAAGAGAGCAGTTTGCTGTTTAACATCGGAAAGAACCTTGGCCTGAATGAGAAGGATATCCGCAGCATAATGGGAATGTTTGAGCCGGAGAAAGACCCATACAAGATTCTGGAGATAGACAAGACTGCAACTGACGAGGAAGTGAGGAAAGCTTACCGCCGTCTTGCCGTGAAGTTTCATCCGGACAAGGTGGAGAATCTTGGAGATGACGTGAAAAAAGCTGCGGAAGAAAAGTTCAAGAGCGTTCAGAGCGCTTACGAGCAGATAAAGAAGGAACGTGGTATGAAATAAAGTATGAGGCAGAAATGCTTTAGCGGTCATTAGGCCATAAAACAGCAGATTATAAACGTAATATTTTAATTATATGAAGACAGATTTAGGAAAAGTACTTACAGTCAGCGGAGAGCAGGGGCTCTTCACTTACGTGGCCCAGGCAACCAGAGGTGCCATTTTGGAGTCAATGCTTACAAAGAAAAGATTTTCTGCAGGCCCATCAGTGAAGATGAGTGCTCTTTCAGATATTTCTATCTTTACACAGGACGGTGAGATGAAGCTCCAGGAAGTTCTGGAGGCTATGAAGAAGGAACTTGGAGAAGAAAAGGCTCCTTCCGGAAAGAGCGCTCCTGAGCTACTCAAGGAATTCTTCGGGAAGGTTGTTCCAAACTATGACGGCGAGAGGTTCTATCCTTCTCACATGAAGAAGGTTGTGGAGTGGTACAACTGCCTCAAGGAGTATGCCAGCCTGGATTTCGAGAAGGAAGATGAAGGCGAGTCAAAGGCTTCAGACAATGAAGAAAGCGCCAAGACCGCTGCTTCCAAGCAGGCCAAGGAGGCATCCAAGCATCAGGGTACCAAAGTAAGCAGCAAACAGGCTGCTCCGGCTAAGGCCAGCGTTCCAAGGAAGGTGGTTTAATCAGCTATGCTGGAGATTGCAGGGCTATACAAGCCAAAGAGGGTGCAGCTTGTCACGATGGGCTGCTCCAAGAACAGGGTGGATTCCGAGAAACTTCTCTCCCGTCTGTCTGACGGAGGATTGGAAATTATCCCTGAGAGCGTTCCTTATGAGGAGGCCAGACCTGATATTGTCATAATCAATACCTGCGGTTTCATCGGCGATGCAAAAAAGGAATCTGTGGATGAGATTCTTTCAGCGGCCCAGGCCAAGAAAGAAGGATATGTAGGAAAAATAGTGGTTTGCGGCTGTCTTTCTGAACGTTATCCTGAAGATCTCAAAGAGAGTCTTCCGGAAGTGGATGCTCTTTTCGGCTCTTTCCAGTGGAAGGAGGTTCTCAAATGGATGGGCATCGCTGAGAAGAAGCCTTCAGTTTGGATTGGCAGATACCTTACAACTCCAAGGCATTACGCTTACCTGAAAATAGCGGACGGATGCAACAGGAAGTGTTCCTACTGCGCAATTCCTCTTATCAAGGGGAGGTTCACTTCAGTTCCGATGGCTACTTTGGAAAGGGAGGCCGGGGCTTTGGCGGCCCAGGGCGTGAGGGAACTTATTCTCATCGCCCAGGACACAACATTCTACGGAATGGACCTTTACGGGAAAAAAATGCTGGCTCCCCTGGTTGAGCGTCTTTCCAAGATAGACGGCATTGAATGGATAAGGATACATTACTCCTACCCTGCCGGTTTCCCGAAAGATGTCCTGAAGGTAATGGCTTCAAATCCAAAGGTGTGCAAATATCTTGACATACCTCTCCAACATTCCTCATCCAAGATACTTTCCATGATGCGGCGTGGTGTGGACCACGAAAAGACCCAGAAGCTGATAGATGAAATCAGAGACCGGGTTCCCGGAATAGTCCTGCGTACCACGATGATAGTGGGGCATCCAGGAGAAGGGGAGGAGGAGTTTGAAGATCTTCTGGAGTTTGTCAGAAAGAACCGCTTTGAGATGTTGGGCGCCTTCCCTTATTCCGAAGAAGAGGGAACCTATGACGCCTCCCATTTTGAAGATGACGTGCCTTCTTCCGTAAAAAGGAAGAGGTATAACCGCCTGATGAAGCTCCAGAGCAGGATTTCTCTTGAAAACAACCTCAGAAGGGTGGGGCAAGTTGAGAAGGTACTCATAGATGACTTTAAAGACGGCTTCTTGATAGCCCGCAGCCAGAAAGAGAGTCCTGAAGTGGACGGAACCATACTTATAGACATTTCGGCACTTCCTGACGGAAAGAAGGCCAAGTTTCCTGCAGACTTTGCTCCGGAGCGTTTTATTGGTAAATTTGCGGCTGTACGCATTGTTTCAGCTACAGAGTATGACCTTACGGCAGTGCTTGCATAGACACTCTGCATAAAGGAAAAAAGATATTTAATAATCAAAAGAATCAGATATTATGAAATTACTTGAAGGAAAAGTTGCACTTGTAACAGGTGCTGCAAGGGGAATCGGCAAGGCTGTTGCCCTGAAGTTTGCAAGCGAAGGTGCAGATATCGCTTTCACAGACCTCGTGATAGACGAAATCGGTGAGCAGACAAAGAAGGAACTGGAGTCTTATGGTGTAAAGGTTGTGGCTATCGCTTCCAACGCCGCTGATTTCCAGCAGGCTCACGATGCTGTCGCTCAGGTTGTCAAGGAGCTGGGCAGGTTGGATATACTTGTCAACAATGCCGGTATCACCAAGGATGGTCTTATGCTCAAGATGACTGAGGCCCAGTGGGATGCCGTTCTGGCAGTAAACCTCAAGAGCGCTTTCAACTTCATCCATGCGGTTACTCCTGTAATGATGAGCCAGAAGGGTGGTTCCATCATCAACATGTCTTCAGTTGTCGGAGTACACGGAAATGCAAGCCAGTGCAACTACTCTGCCTCAAAGGCTGGTATGATCGGCCTTGCAAAGAGTATCGCCCAGGAGATGGGCCGCAGGGGCATCCGTGCCAACGCTGTAGCTCCAGGTTTCATCATCACCGAGATGACAGACAAGCTTCCAGAGGAAGTCAAGCAGGATTGGTACAAGAAGATTCCTCTCAGAAGAGGCGGTACCCCTGAGGATATTGCTAACGTTTGCCTTTTCTTGGCCAGCGACCTTTCATCTTATGTTTCCGGACAGGTTATCCAGGTTTGCGGCGGCATGATGATGTAAGATATGGCGCAGAAAATTTTCACCAAACAGAACATATTGGAATACAGCCTTCTGGCGGGTGGATGCTTCATCTTCTCACTGGGGGCTGTGCTCCTTATTGAGCCATACGGTTTTGCCCCGGGAGGCACTTACGGACTTTCCATGGTATTCCATCACCTGTGGGGCTGGAGGACGGAAGTTTCTGCCCTGTGCATGGATATTCCGCTTCTGGTTATCGGTACCATCGTGCTAGGAAGCCGTTTCGGAATAAAGACTTTGCTTTGCACTCTGCTGATACCGGCTTTCATGTGGCTGATACACCAGACATACGGCTTTGATTCCCTGATAGAGCCTGAAGTGAGCCAAAGTATTTCAGCTGCAGGCCTTTCAGGCGTTGAGGCAATCCAGAAGTTTGACCATCAGCTTCTTGCCGCTATTTTTGGAGGTATCCTGTACGGAATCGGCCTGGGAATGATATTCCGTTCCAGGGCCACCAGCGGAGGAAGCGACATCATATCGATGATTATCAACAAGTACCTGCACATTTCCATGGGTACTGCAGTAACCATCGTAGATGGCCTCATAACCCTTTCAACGGTGATAGCTTTCGGAGACTGGAAACTCCCTATGTATTCCTGGATTATCATTATTCTTGAGAGTGTTATCATAGACAAGGTGATTGAAGGACAGTCTGCCAAGACAATGATGATAATCTCCACCAAGCCAGATGAAATCCGGAAGGTGATCATAGAGGACATGCATCGAGGAGCTACTCTCATACACGCGACCGGGATGTACCGTGGTGAGGAGAAGAATATAATCTATGTCACCCTTACAAGGAGAGAGGTTGTGAATCTCCGTTTCCGGATAGCTGCCATAGATCCGGAGGCTTTCATTAACATACTCAACTCTTCCGAAACAATAGGACGAGGATTCAAAAGCATAAAGGAGTAAAAGGAAAAGCCCTGGAAATGACATGCACCCCGAAAGTTAGACAAAAAACTTTCGGGGTTTTGTTATGTACAAAAAGTATACTTATGAAGATAGACTCAAGTATATGGATATGCTT
>ONEF01000013.1 GCA_900316795.1 uncultured Bacteroidales bacterium
TTACGGCTTCACATATGACACCCAGGGAAGGCTCACTTCTTCTGACAGGTACAACGGGGCGGCAACGGCAGCAACGCAGCTCTACACGGAAAGGAACATCTCATACGACCGCAACGGGAACATACTTACCCTGAAAAGGATTTCCAACTTCACCTATTCATACGACGGGGACAAGCTTTCTTCCCTTACCAGGTGGGTGGGGGATGTAGCAATGAACACTCCTTATTCCTATGACGGAAACGGGAACATGACATTTGATGGAGACCAGCAGATGAAACTCTGCTATGACATCAACAATCTGCTCCATGATGTGAAGAAAGTCATAAACACCCAGAGTTCTGAACAGGAGGATCTCACGGCCGTCTATTCCTACTTTGCAGACGGGACAAAGTACTCCATAAAGGACACAGACGGAAACAGCAGGATATACATCGGGCCGTTCACGCTCACGAGGAAAGACTACGGACAAAGCAGTTCGGGAAACGGCAGCGGAAACAGTCGTGGCAATAATAGCAATAGCAGCAACACCACAACTCCATATATAACCTTGCTGGAGTCAGCTGACGCATTGGGTTCGGATGCGAGGTTTGCATTTACGACAACACCGCAGGCAGCATCGGGAGACACGACATACACCATTGCATACGAAACCTTGTATCTCCTGAAAGACCATCTAGGAAGCATCAGGACAATCACTGACAGCCAGGGGAACATCCTGGAGAAGAACGACTACTATCCGTACGGCCTGAGAACGGATCTCGGAAGGAACTATCCAACACTTCCGGACAAGTACAGGATGAGGATGCCAACCTACTTCACTGCATTTGGACAGAACGGCAACGCTTGCCCAACGGTCTCCTCACCAACTGGAAAAATGCTACCATACCGCCTGCTGTATAACAGAAAGGAACTCCAAATGATGGCTCAGACAAGGTTGGTGGATTATGGAGCAAGGATGTTGGATCCAGTGATTGCAAGATGGAACGGGATGGACCCGATGGCGGAAAGTTATTATCTGATATCTAATTATAGCTATTGCGATAGTAATCCCCTATTATATATTGATTTAAACGGCCTAGATATTATTCTATCCGGTAAAAATGAAAGTCAAATAATAATATCAACAAGCCTTATAAATTTTGAAGCAGATTTATCGAATAACGGTATTGATTTTGGCGGGGTCTATGTATTTCAAGGCGATGATATTTTAGGCGTAGCTCTAGATATTGTAGGAATCTTTGATCCATCAGGTATTGCAGATGGGTGTAATGTCTTTTTACAAATTAAAAATGGTAATTGGGCTGATGCCGGAATAAGTGCAATAAGTTTATTCCCATATTTAGGGGATATTGCCAAGACTAAAAAAATAAAAAAGGATTATGCTATCTATAAAATAACCAAAGAAAGCATAGAATCTGGCAAGATATTAAAACACCTCAGGCAAAAAGCCGTAAGAGAAGCTTGGAAACAAGAACAAGCTCTAGTAAGAAGGACGGGAATGGGTTCTAGAGCCTGGACTAAGGCAGAAAAGCAAGAGCTACTTCAAAATGGGAAAGTTAAAGGTTATGTTGGTCATCACATAAACAATGTAAAAGACCATCCTGAATTAGCGGGGAATCCAGATAATGTTTCTTTTATTAAAGCTGATGAGCATCTGAAAACACATAATGGTAATTTTAGAAACGAAACACACGGCCAACTTATTAACCGAAAATAAGGTAAAATTAATTTCTTTTAAATTATGGAAAACTATAATACAGTCAAATCGTTACTATTGAAAGTATCTTATTTAGGAATGAAAAACGTTTCAAATAGCAAAGCATTGTTAATAGGTCACGTACCTCAAATAGCTCCAGATGCGTGGCTAAACTGTATATACGAACCTATCTCCCTAAAAGAGATTGAATCAATTGAGGAATCAGTTGGATTAAAGATACCACAATCATATAAATCATTTATGCTTTCTTTTTCAAATGGTTTAAACATATTGGGTGACACAATTTCTTTATTTGGATACAGATTTAATTACATTCGAAACTCTGAAGAAATATTATGGCAACCATATGATATTATCATTCCTAATCTATATGAAAGACCAAAAAATGCTACACATAATGATTTTATCATTGGTAGTTATGAATGGGATGGTTCTAAATTATATATAAACAAAGATAATGAAATATGTTACTGCAAATCAGAAGATATCACCCCTTTAAAAAAATGGAACAACCTTTTAGGTTTTCTTAATAATGAATTATTACGTCTATATAAACTTATTGGCGATGATGGTGTACTTTATGATGCGTCCATAAAAACAACACCTGTATAACTATAGTGGTCTCAGAAAATACATGGGTACTATGAAACAGACAAGACGCTACAGGTCAGCAACGTCATCTGAAAACATAGACCGCAACACCTATTCAAACGACAACTAAAATATGAATACGATGGACATATTATTCAACATATTCAGAAACAGCGGTTGCCGGATGAATGGTACCCTGAAGAAAAGATAGTGTCCCAAAAAGTGTGTCCGCCAGATAAAAAGGTTTGATTATAGTGTCCCGTATAATCGGACCACTATATCTATTGGTGGACAGGTCTAAGAAGATCGATCACGGTCTTGACGGGATTGAATGTAGATATCGGAACTTCCACGAATATTGTGTTCCAGCGGCTCATGGAGCCGTTCCACAGTCCGGGGAGTTCCGTGTATTTTGCCTTGCGGCCGGCAAAGGTCTTTTCTACGCTGAGGCCTGTTGCCGGATCAGTAAACTGTTGAAGGTCAAATTTGTTGCCATTTTTGTCCTTTATGCAGCAGACAATATCGACCGGGTTGAAGTGAGTGGAGTTTGCCATAAGGGACTTGTCCTCGATCTGGACGCTTTCCAGAATCTGGAGAGAAGTGGAGCCGTCCTTTTCTTTGCAGACAAATGGTCCGCCGCCAGGTTCACCTTCGTTCTTGACCATACCGCAGACTCTGATCGGGCGGTCAATATTATCTCCGATGGTGTTTTTTATTTGGATTGCCATTCCAAGAAGGATCTTTTTCCACTTTATGGTATCGCCGAGGAAAGGTTCCTTAACCACATTGTCTATGTTCTTGATGAAGATGAAATCCTCGTCGCAGAGATTAAGGTTCTTCAGTAGAGCTCCGTGGCCAGCAGGACGGGTCAGGATTGTGCCGTCTTCCTTTAGGAAAGGATTGCCCGCTTCATCGTAGGCAATAACGTCTGTGGAGTGGTCCTGGGTCGTGAAAACAGCTTCGTATGTACAGTTATATCTGTTCTCGTAACCAGCCTTGAATCTGTTGAAAAGGTTTTTGAAATCATCCAGATGCTCCTCGGAGACAGTGAAATGGAGTTTAACCTTACCTCTCTTGTCTTTGGCGTACATTGCACCTTCCACCAGATGCTCTTCAAGAGGTGTGCGAGTGAACATCGCGTATTTATGGAAAGGCAGAAGCCCCTTTGGAGTGGATGCCAGGATGTCCCGGTCTATGGAAAAATCTATCGGAGTCTTGGCCTTGAGTTCTTCTCTCAGGCGGTCAGCCTCTTTTCCTTCTTCATACAGTGGCTTGAACATCCTGGTAGCCGCACCGCTGGCAGGAGTGAACTTGCACAAGGTTCCCTCAAAGGAATCAGCAATCTCAAGATACTTGGCCTCTTCCTCCGGAGTAAGTTTTAGGATAGTTCCGTCCTGGATGCTTGCGGCTTTTTCAATAATCAAACTCATGGCGGTAGATATATTCTTTTCTAAGTTTCTCAAAATCTTCAGGATGCTGCCTCAGGGCCTTGTCAAGCTCGGCGATCGGGAAGAAATCTTGAAGTTGTGGCTTGAGGTTTTTGCTTATGTCAAGATGGTGCCTCTCATCCTTCGATCTGCACGTGAAATCTTTAAGGGCGTTTATGTCTGCAAAGGCTGCAAAGGCTCTTACTACTGCATCGGTGGCGTTCTGCTTGCCTTCAACGGAATATCCGGCAATGTGCGGAGTTGCCAAGGCGCTTCTTTGGAGTACTTCTTTGTTTATATCCGGCTCATTGTTCCATACATCGCAGATGAAAAGGCCCAATTTCTTTGATTTTAGGAGGGCGTTATCATCGACTACAGGGCCTCTGGAGGCGTTTACAAGATGAGCTCCCTTTTTTATCACGGAGAAGAAACGCTTTCCGGCAAGAGATCTTGTGGTCTCATCCAGTGGAGTATGGAGTGTTATTATGTCGGAACTTTCCAGGATTTCCTCCAGTGGATGGTAATCTATTATGTTTCCAGGGGCAATCCGTCCGCTTGACAAGGCGGCCAGCTGGGCGGCTTCCTTTGGCGGATCGTTCCTGAGGACCCTGAAACCCAATCTTTCGGCCAGCCGGGCTACCTTTTCACCCACGTTCCCGGCCCCTATCACCCCTATCGTTGTCTTTTTCCTGTTTTCAACGGTTTCAGGGAGTATGTCGGAGTATGCCAAAGATGTGAACACATACTGCATTACGGCAGCTGAATTGCAGCCCGGAGCATTGACTACGCAAATTGAATTTGCGCGGCAATAATCCTCATCTATATGGTCTTTGCCTATTGTGGCAGATGCTATCATCCTCACTTTGCGGCCTTGCAGAAGGTCTTTGCCGCACTTGGTCCTGGTCCTGACCAGAAGGCAGAACTCTTCTTCCGGATGGCTGTCAAGCACAGCTTTGAAAGCGTCTCCAGGGGCATAAACGACATCCACGTACGGTTCCAGAACGCCTTTTATATAAGGAATGGCATTGTCTATTACTGCAATCATATTACCTGAGAACCAAAGATTTTACATAGGAACCGCCCAGACTCTTGTTCAGAATGTAGATTATGGACCTTGAGCGCCTGGAGGCAATGCTACGGATAATGGAAGAAGAGAAGTTGACATAGAGCACGCCGTCTTTGAAAAAGCGTGAGGATGTGGCCCTGACTATGTTGCTTTCCATGTTTTCGTCCCAGCATCTGACCACTCTGGCGGAAAGTATTCCCTGGTTCCTGCCAATGTCATCCAGATATTCTTTCAGCAAGTCTCCCAATTTTCTGCTGCTCTGCTTTTTCATTTTATCTCTGCGATTATTCCTTCTGAAACTTCGAAATTGCGGCATTTTCCGCCGACTTTCTCCATCAGGGCATCCATCCTGACTTTGTTGCTGTCTGTTATGAATATCTGTCCGAACCCGCTTCCGCTGACCATCTGGAGAAGGTTTTCCACCCTTCTCATATCCAGCTTGTCGAACACGTCGTCCAGAAGAAGCAACGGGGCCCTGCCGTCTGAACGGCTCTTCATTATGTCAAACTGGGCAAGCTTGAGAGCTATCTGGAAACATTTCTGCTGCCCTTGGCTGGCCGTCCTTTTGAGAGGATGGAAGCCCCCCTCACCCAGCGCCATGTCAAATGCAAGGTCATCGCGATGAATGCCTCCAGTCGTGAATCCCATTATCTTGTCCCTCTCAAGATTCTTGGCCAAAATCTCTTCCATATTGTATTTGTGCATCTCGGAAATGTAGGAAAGCCTGACTTTCTCGGCTCCTCCGCTTACTTCCGTGTAGTAGTGCTGTACGCTTTCAGACAGCATCTGAGACAACTTCTCCCTTGCCTGGAATAAATAAGAAGCGTTCTCGCAAAGCTGGGCATTGAACACTTCCAGAAGCTCGTTCTGCACATTGAAGTCTTTCAATATCCTGTTTCTCTGGCCAAGCGTCTTGTTGTAACGCTGGAGACGGTCAAGATACTCCCTGTCTATCTGGCTAAGGAGGGCGTTCATGAATCTGCGCCTTTCTTCAGCTGACAGGTTTATCAGGGAGGAATCCTGTGGAGATACCATTACTATAGGTATAAGGCCAATGTGGTCCGCCAGCCTTTTGTAGGGCTTGTCGTTCCTCTTGACAACCTTGCCGGCCTTGCTTTCATCCGAGGCCATGCTCATCCCTATCCTGTTGGAAGAGCCGTCATCCATCGTGTAATAACCGGCCAGGGCGCAAGTCTCCTTGCCGTGACGCACGGAAAACGAGTCCTGGAAGTTGAAGAAGCTTTTAGCCATGGAAAGGCTGTAAACCGCATCCAGAAGGTTGGTCTTGCCGCTGCCATTGCTGCCTGAGATGCAGTTCAGTCTGTCTGAGAACTCCAGGTCAGCCAGGGCTATGTTTTTGAAATCCGTTATGATTATCCTGCTTAAAAACATATCGTTTAAAACTATTGCAAATTTAGAATATTTATGCGTAAATTTGCACTTCGCAAAAAATCTTAATAAAAATGGCTAAAATCAACAAAGAAAGCTCTGAGCCTAAGGCTAATGTTGCCGAGGCACTTTCAAAGACAGAATTGTTCTTCGAAAACAACAAGAAGACTATCGGATATGTGGCGGTAGGCATAATTGTACTGGCAGCCCTTATTTACGCATGGTACTCATTCCTTTATTTACCTAAGCAGAAAGAAGCCGTCAACCAGACGTATGTTGCTGAGCGTTATTTCAGGATGGATTCATTCAACCTGGCCCTCAACGGAGACGGCAATTCACTGGGTTTTGCCCAGATCATAGACAATTATGGCAGCAAGGCCGGTTCTGCTGTTTATTTCAATGCAGGAATCTGCTGCCTCAGGCTTGGAGACAATGACAAGGCTATCGAGTATCTGAAAAAGTACAGCACCAAGGACAACATCATGAAGGCAAGGACAAAAGCAGCCATCGGTGACGCTACAGTCAATAAAGGCGATGTAAAAGCTGCCGTATCCATGTTTGAGGAAGCCGCACAGATAAGCAATAACATTTTCAGTGCCGGGTATCTTCTCAAGGCTGGTATCTGCTATGAGGAACTTGGACAGTTTGACAAGGCTCTCTCTTGCTACAACAAGATCAAGAATGAGTTCCCTAACTCACCTGAGGGAATGGAGATCCAGAAATACATATCCAGAGCGGAAGCATCTATAAAATAGTTCACGATGGGAAGAGCATTTGAATTCAGAAAAGAAAGAAAGTTCAAAAGATGGGGCAACATGGCCCGCGTCTTCACCCGTTTGGGAAAGGAAATTACCATAGCAGCCAAGAACGGCGGTCCTGATCCGGACTACAACCCTACCCTGAGAACAATCATCCAGACGGCTAAGAGTGAGAACATGCCTAAGGAGAACATTGACAGGGCTATCAAGAGAGCTGTTGAAAAGGACCAGAGTGATTTCCAGGAAATAGTGTACGAAGGCTACGGTCCCGGCGGTATCGCATACCTTATAGAAACCGCGACAGACAACCATACCCGTACGGTTGCCAACATCCGCAGCTACTTCAACAAGTACAACGGCACCCTCGGCACAAGCGGAAGCGTTGAGTTCATGTTCGACCACAAGTGCGTCTTCAAGATCAAGAGCGAGAAAGAAGAGATTGACCTTGACGAACTGGAACTCGAACTCATAGATTATGGAGCGGACGAGGTTTTCAGCGAAGAAGATGAGGACGGCAACAAAACCGTTGTAATCTACGGCGCCTACAAGTCTTTCGGTGACATACAGAAATATATAGAGGAGAAAGGGTACACTATCGTAAGCGGCGGATTTGAGAGAATACCTACCGTTGACCTGAAGAAACTGCCTGAAGACCAGCGGATAGAAAACGAAAAGCTTATCGAGAAGATTGAGAATGATGACGATGTTCAGAACGTCTATCATACTCTCGACCTTTCCGACTCCCAATAAGGGATACTAGCCCCCGATGAAGCCCCACGCGGGCTTCATTCTTTTAAATGGATTACACATAAAGACATAAAATTACAATACTATGGAATTAACTCATATTGAACATCTGGGAATTGCCGTAAAATCTTTGGAAGAGGCTATTCCTTATTATGAAGAAATGCTTGGCTTGAAGTGCTACTCTATTGAAGAGGTTAAGGACCAGAAAGTAAAGACTGCGTTCTTCAAAATCGGACAGACTAAGATAGAGCTTCTGGAAAGCACTGATCCTGAAGGAACAATTGCTAAGTTCATAGAAAAGAGAGGCGAAGGTGTCCATCATGTTGCATTCTCCACTCCATCTGTAAAGACTTGCCTTACCGAACTCGAAGGTAAGGGCGTTAAACTTATAGACAAGGAGCCTAGAAAGGGAGCTGAGGGCCTGAACATCGCATTCCTTCATCCGAAATCCACTCACGGCGTGCTTACTGAAATCTGCGAAGATCCTAACAAGAAATAACATAAACAATTTAACGATATGAGTAAGCAGCTCGAAGAAGTAAAAGCGTTGATATCCCTTAGGGAAAAAGCGCGTCTGGGCGGCGGTCAGAAGAGAATCGACTCCCAGCACGAAAAAGGAAAATATACCGCCAGAGAGAGAATCGCAATGTTGCTGGACGAGGGCAGCTTTGAGGAATTTGACATGTTTGTCACCCACCGCTGCACCAACTTCGGAATGGAGAAGAACCATATCCTCGGCGATGGTGTCGTAACAGGTTACGGTACTATCGGAGGAAGGCTGGTATATGTTTTTGCCCAGGATTTCACCGTTTTGGGAGGTTCCCTCAGCGAGACCTTTGCACAGAAGATCTGCAAGGTCATGGACATCGCGATGAAAGTAGGTGCTCCTGTAATAGGCATCAACGACTCAGGTGGAGCACGTATCCAGGAAGGTGTAAACGCCCTTGCAGGATACACTGAAATATTCCAGAGAAACATTCTTGCCAGTGGCGTGATCCCTCAGATTTCCGCAATCTTCGGCCCATGTGCAGGTGGTGCGGTATATTCTCCGGCACTGACAGACTTCAATATCATGGCCAAGGGCAGCTACATGTTCCTTACCGGGCCTAAGGTTGTAAAGAGCGTTCTCGGTGAGGACGTTACACAGGAGACCCTCGGTGGAGCAAGCGTACACGCAAGCAAGTCAGGAGTAGCCCACTTTGCCGTTGACAACGAGGAAATCGGTATCCAGACCATCAAGGAACTTCTTTCATACCTTCCTCAGAACAATCTCGAGAAGACCCCGGTTGTTCCTACAAACGACCCTGTCAACCGTATGGACGATATCCTCAACGAGATCATCCCTGACAACCCTAACAAGCCTTACAACATGTACGAGGTCATCAACCACATCGTTGATGACGGAAAGTTCCTGGAGGTTCACAAGGATTATGCAAAGAGCCTCATAGTTGGTTTCGCAAGGTTCGACGGCATCACCGTAGGTATCGTGGCCAACCAGCCTGCAGTTCTTGCAGGTGTGCTTGACAGCAACTCCAGCCGCAAGGGTGCAAGGTTCGTCCGTTTCTGCGACGCCTTCAACATCCCTATCCTCACCCTCGAGGATGTTCCTGGCTTCCTCCCTGGAACACAGCAGGAATACAACGGTATCATCCTCCACGGAGCAAAGCTTCTCTACGCTTTCGGCGAGGCTACAGTTCCAAAGATCACTGTTGTTTTGAGAAAGGCATACGGTGGAGCATACTGCGTCATGAGCTCAAAGCACCTCAGGGGCGACATCAACTACGCTTGGCCTAATGCAGAGATTGCAGTTATGGGACCTAGCGGCGCTATCGAAATCCTCTACGGCAAGGAGATGAAAGAGGCTCAGGATGTGAACGCGTTCAAGGCCGAGAAGGAAAAAGAATACAGGGACGCTTTTGCAAACCCTTACAATGCAGCCAAGTATGGTTACATAGATGACGTTATCGAGCCACGCAATACAAGATTCAGAGTGATCCGCGCACTGCATCAGCTGGAGAACAAGAGACTTACCAACCCTGCAAAGAAACACGATAACCTGCCACTGTAAAAGAGAAGAAAATGAAGAAGTTTTATTCAATATTCATATTGGCTTCTCTGCTGCTTCTTTCTTCAGAGGCATTCTCACAGAGTCCTGTGGATATAAGAATCAACGAGGTTCTTGTGTCCAACGAGAACGGTGTGGCGAATGAAACCGGAGAAAGATGCGGATGGGTTGAGCTGTTCAACACCGCCTACGGTATGGTGGATGTTGCCGGCTTCTATATTACAGACGACAAGGCCAATCCTACAAAATACATGATCCCGAAGGGAAATGTCAAGACTCAGGTACCTTTGAGACAGTTTTTTGTCCTCTATGCTGACGGTCAGCCACAAAAGGGCGTGTTCCACATGAACTTCACCCTTGAAGGCGTCAAGGACCTCTATCTGTATGCAACTGACGGCAAGACTCTTCTGGATGAAATCCACATTCCTGCGGGCTTGGCTGCCGACCAGTCCTTCGGCCGTTACTATGACGGTGAGGGAACCCATGAGCCAATCAACTGGAGCAAGATGTCTGCCAGAAAGAGTTCAGTTGACAAGAAAATTGCCGCAGACGGCGGTTTCTCAATTCTCAACCACCCTACTCCCGGAAGCACAAACATCACTTCAAAGATTGAGACAAAGAGTGAGAAGATGAAGGACATGGACCCTTATGGCGGCATACTCGCCATAACAGCCATGAGCACCGTGTTCATCTGCCTTATCGTACTTTACCTTTGCTTCAGGAGCATTGGAAAGAGGGCCATCAGGAAGGCCGAGGCAGAGAAAGCCGCAAAGGCTGCTCCTAAAGCCGCGCCGGTCAAAGCTTCAAGTATCTCTGCAAATCCTTCAAATGTAGATGAAGAGATTTTGGTTGCCATCGCCGCAGCTTGCCACATGTATCAGAGCGGTACTATTGACAGCAGCATCCACGATGTGGAGAGCAATGTCATCACATTCAACAAAGATCTTCTGAAAAACTCCCCTTGGGGTTCCAGAAGCTTTACACTGAAACAGGATCCTAGAATCTAACATTAACATAAACCGATAAATCACACAGTTATGAAAGAATATAAAGTTAAAGTCAACGGCAACGAATACAAAGTTGAAATAGAAGAAGTTGGCGGAACTATCACCAACGTGAGCGCAGCTCCTGTACAGGCTGCTCCACAGACTTCAGCTCCACGTCCTGCAGCAGCTAGCGCTCCAGCCGCAGCCGGCGGAACAAAAGTTACTTCACCTCTTCCTGGAGTTATCCTGGATGTAGCAGTAAAGGAAGGCGACTCCGTAAAGAAGGGCGACAAAGTAGTTGTTCTTGAGGCAATGAAAATGGAGAACGTCATCGAAGCCACAGCTGACGGTGTTGTAAAGGAAATCAAGGTAAAGAAGAGCGACTCCGTACTGGAGGGTGATGTTCTCGTTGTTATCGGATAATCTGTAAACAACTATGATTCTGGAATCTAATTTAGTAGCGAACCTTAAGCAGTTCATCCAATATACCGGATTCGCCAACGCGACTTTCGGCCATATCGTGATGATACTTATAGGTCTCGTGTTCATATACTTGGCCATCAAGAAAGACTGGGAGCCGCTCCTGCTGATTCCTATCGGGTTCGGTATGATCATAGGCAACATCCCTCTCTTTCCAGGCATGCAGGTCGGTATCTATGAAGACGGGTCTGTACTCAACATCCTGTACCAAGGTGTGAAAAGAGGTTTCTACCCTCCTCTCATCTTCCTTGGAATCGGAGCCATGACAGATTTCTCCGCATTGATTTCCAACCCTAAACTCCTTCTTGTAGGTGCTGCTGCACAGTTCGGTATCTTTGCCGCATACGCAGGAGCGCTTGCACTGGGTTTCACTCCTGCAGAAGCCGGCGCCATAGGTATCATCGGCGGTGCCGACGGCCCTACCGCAATTTTCCTTTCAGGAAAGCTTGCTCCGGATCTGATCGGTGCCATCTCCGTTTCTGCTTATTCTTACATGGCTCTCGTTCCTGTTATCCAGCCTCCTATCATGAGGCTTCTCACAACCAAGAAAGAGAGACTTATAAGAATGCCTTCACCAAGAGCCGTATCCCAGCAAGAGAAGATAGTATTCCCTATCGTGGGTTTCTTGATCACTGCATTCATCGTTCCTTCAGGCATTCCTCTGCTCGGTATGCTCTTCTTCGGTAACCTTCTCAAAGAGAGCGGTGTTACAAGAAGACTCGCCGAGACTGCAAGAGGACCTCTGAACGATATCGTGGTTATTCTCATCGGTATTACCGTAGGTTGCTCTACCCAGGCTGACAAGTTCCTCCAGGGCTCCTCAATTCTGATTTTCGCACTTGGTGCAGCTTCCTTTGTAGTAGCAACTTTTGCCGGTGTTCTCTTCTGCAAGATACTGAACCTGTTCCTGAAGGAAGGCAAGAAGCTCAATCCTCTCATCGGCAACGCCGGTGTATCTGCAGTTCCTGACTCTGCACGAGTTTCCCATGTACAGGGCCAGAAGTACGATCCGTCCAACTTCCTTCTGATGCACGCGATGGGTCCTAACGTGGCCGGCGTTATCGGAAGTGCGGTTGCTGCAGGTATCCTGCTCGGCTTCCTCGGATAAGTCAGGCAAAACCTTACACACATATAACCCGAAGGCTGGAGAATCAATTCTTCAGCCTTTGTTTTTTTTGATTACATTTATTAAATTTGAAAATTCAAAAACCAATCTACAGACAGTTATGCAGGATAAATTGCAACAACTCACGGAAAAGCTCTATAATGAGGGGCTTGCAAAGGGAAAGGAGGAAGCTCAGGCCATGCTTGCCAAGGCTCAGGAAGAGGCTGGGAGAATATTGTCATCTGCAAGGCAACAGAGCGAGGATATGCTGGCCAAAGCCCAAGCGGAATGTCAGGAACTCAAGGCCAAGGCAGAGGGAGACATCAAGACTGCCGCCCGCCAGGCAATGTCCCAGGTAAAGCAGGATATAGAAAAGGCCGTAACGATGGAGACGGTTAACAAACCTGTAGGAGAGGCCTTGTCTTCAAAGGAATTCATGCAGGACCTCATAAAGACCGTCGTGTCTGCCTTCAAGCCTGAAAACGAGGCAACTTCCCTGGACATGATACTGCCTGAGAGCAAAAAAGAGGAGCTTGACGGTTTCCTCCGCGCTTCTTTCGGCAAAACCCTTGGAGCCGGCCTGAACGTGTCTTTTTCCAAGGATATATCCAACGGTTTCAAAATCAGCCGGAAAGGAAGCGGATATTTCATAGATTTGACAGAAGATTCCTTCAACGGCATTATCGCTGAGTATCTGAGGCCTAAAACCAGAAAACTTATTTTCGGTGAATAATTATCACTATATAGTTGCGTCTCTGCCTGTCCTGTCAAGGGGCACGGAAGACAGGGCATTCTCACTTGAAAAGGTCAAGGATGAGATTATCAGCCAGTGTGGAGACAAGGATGTGAAGCTGATTGATTTCTTCTGCAGGATCTTTGACGGAAGTTCTCTTGACACATCTTATTACAGGAACGCCGGGAAGTCTCCGAGCCGCTTTACAAGACTCTACTCCAAGCTGGACCGCCAGATAAGGAACATGATGGTGGAGGAATCTGCCAGGAGACTCTTCAGCCCGGAGAAGGCAGATGAACTCATTTCCAGGTACAAGGTTGAACTGGATGCCGACCCTTACGGAGACTACAGAGAACCTTCAGACACAGAAGCTGATCTTATTCTCAGCGACAGGCAAACCCTGTCATCCATATTCGCCGAGGAGGATATAGTTTCCAAAGAAAAGAAACTTGATGATTTCAAGTGGGACAAGATTAATTCATTTACCACTATGGACTTCTTCAACATAGATGTCATACTTGCATTTCTGGCCAAGGGCTATCTGGTGGACAGATGGCTGAAGCTTGATGCTGACAAGGGGAAGCATCTTTTCAGAAAACTGGTTGATGAAGTCAGGGGAACTTTCGACAAAAACAAATTGATTTACGCCATAGATGAAAACAACGGGTAAAGTAACCGGTATAGTTTCCAACCTCGTGACTGTGGAGGTTGTCGGACCTGTAGCTCAGAACGAATTGTGCTACATAGATTTGAATGGCACCAAGCTGATGGCTGAGGTCATAAAGATAAGCGGGGATTCCGCTTCCGTGCAGGTATATGAGAGCACAAGGGGCCTAAAGGTAGGATGCAATGTGGAATTTGAGGGAAGAATGCTTGAAGTAACACTCGGGCCTGGTCTTCTTTCAAGCAATTACGATGGTCTTCAAGACAATCTGGCTACCATGCAGGAAGTGTTTCTCCAAAGAGGAGAATACACACCGGCGCTGGATTCGGCCAAGGTATGGGAGTTTACCCCTTTCGCTAAGCCTGGAGACAAGGTAATTGCGGCAGACTGGCTGGGAGAAGTCAAGGAAGGATGGCTGCCTCACAAGATAATGGTACCGTTTTCCTTCAAAGGAAGCTACACCGTGAAGGAGATTGCTCCGGCCGGAAATTATACAATCGAGAAGGATATAGCTGTCCTCACCGATTCCAAAGGAGAAGACTTGAAGGTCAAGATGTATCAGAAATGGCCTGTGAAAGTGGCTGTTCCAGGTTACAAGGAAAAACCGCGTCCATACAGGATAATGGAAACAGGCGTGAGGGCAATAGATACCTTCAACCCTATCGCGGAAGGCGGAACAGGCTTCATTCCAGGACCTTTCGGATGCGGTAAGACAGTTATCCAGCATGCCATCGCAAAGCAAGCCGAAGCTGACGTGATCATAATGGCAGCCTGTGGAGAGAGAGCAAACGAGGTTGTGGAGATTTTCAAAGAATTCCCGGAACTGATAGATTCAAGGACGGGAAGAAAACTTATAGAGAGAACCACCATAATCTGCAACACTTCCAATATGCCTGTAGCTGCCAGAGAGGCTTCTGTCTATACTGCAATGACAATCGGTGAGTACTACAGGGCAATGGGCCTTAAAGTTCTCCTTCTCGCGGACTCCACTTCAAGATGGGCGCAGGCCCTCAGGGAGATGAGCAACCGTATGGAGGAACTCCCTGGAGCTGATGCCTTCCCGGTTGACCTTTCATCCATCATATCCAACTTCTATTCAAGGGCCGGTATAGTTGTCCTGAACAACGGCCAGACGGGTTCCGTGACGTTCCTGGGTACCGTATCTCCGGCTGGAGGTAACCTGAAAGAGCCTGTGACAGAGAGCACGAAGAAGTGCGCAAGATGTTTTTACGCACTGAGCCAGAACCGTGCAGACAGCAAGCGCTACCCTGCCATTGACCCTATCGATTCCTACTCAAAGTATCTCGAGTATCCTGAAATGGAAGAGTTTTTCAACAGCAAAATCGAGAAAGGCTGGGTGGAAAAAGTCCTGAAAGCCAAGAATATCACCCTCAGGGGCAAGGAGGCTTATGACCAGATAAACATCCTCGGCGACGACGGGGTGCCGATGGAATACCATCTCCGTTACTGGAAGAGCGAACTTGTGGACTTCATTCTCCTGCAGCAGGATGCATTTGACAGCATAGACTGCCAGACTCCGCTTGAAAGGCAGAAATATATGCTGGACCTCGTCCTTAAGATTTGTGACAAGGATTACAAGTTCGAAAGATTCGAAAAATGCGTGTCCTTCTTCAAGAATCTCATAAACATCATGAGACAGATGAACTTCTCCGAGTTCCACAGCGAGCAGTTCAACAAATATCAACAGCAACTCCAAAATACCGTAGAAAATGCCAGCTAACGTTTTTCAAAGAATATACACAAAGTTGGAGGCCATCACAAAGGCCACTGTAACGCTTAGAGCTACAGGAGTTTCCAATGAAGAACTCGCAAGAGTTGCCGGAAGGCTTGCCCAGGTCGTGAAAATCAAGAAAGACCTTGTCACCCTTCAGGTGTTCGCAGGTACAGAAGGTATTCCTACTGACGCACAGGTGGAATTCTTTGGAGAACCTCCTGCACTGAATGTGGGAGAGCAGCTCAGCGGAAGATTCCTGAACGCCTACGGTGATCCTATAGACGGCGGTCCGGCCGTTGAGGGTGAGAGAAGATACATTGGCGGCCCTAGCGTAAACCCTTACAAGAGGAAGCAGCCAAGCGAGTTGATACCTACCGGAATCGCCGGCATAGACCTTAACAACACTCTGGTTTCCGGCCAGAAGATTCCGTTCTTTGCTGATCCGGACCAGCCGTACAACCAGGTTATGGCAGATGTAGCGCTGAGAGCGGACGTTGACAAGATCATCCTCGGCGGAATGGGCCTTTCAAATGACGATTACCTCTACTTCCGCCAGAAATTTGAGGACGCCGGAGCACTGGACAAGATCATCTGCTTCATAAACACGACTGAGCAGCCTCCTGTAGAGCGTCTTCTGATTCCTGACATGGCCCTTACGGCCGCAGAATACTTTGCCGTTGACAAGAACGAGAAAGTACTGGTTCTGCTGACTGACATGACACTTTACGCAGATGCTCTCTGCATTGTTTCCAACCGTATGGACCAGATTCCGTCAAAGGACTCGATGCCAGGTTCTCTGTACTCAGACCTTGCGAAGATCTACGAGAAGGCTGTGCAGCTTCCTGACGGCGGTTCTATAACTATCATAGCCGTGACCACCCTCAATGACGGAGACATCACCCATGCCATTCCTGACAATACCGGATACATCACGGAGGGGCAGCTCTACCTCAGGAAAGATTCCGATACAGGAAAGATCATCGTGGATCCTTTCAGAAGTCTCTCTCGTCTGAAGCAGCTGGTTATTAACAAGAAGACTCGAGAAGACCACAGCCAGGTGATGAACACCGGAGTAAGGCTGTTCGCCGATGCCGCAAACGCAAAGACCAAGCTGGAGAACGGTTTCGACCTTTCCGACTATGACCTCCGCTGTCTTGAATATGCCAAGGAGTACTCTACCAAACTTCTCTCAATTGACGTGAACATCAAGATCGAGGAGATGCTGGACACCGGATGGAGTCTCTTCAAGAAGTACTTCAAGCCTGAGGAACTAGGTATAAGACAAGCATTTGTAGATAAATACTGGAACAGATAACATCTGCCCACGATATGGCAATCAAGTTTCAATACAACAAGACATCTCTGAACAACCTTAACAAGCAGCTTAAGGTCAGAAGGAATGCTTTGCCTACCCTGAAGAACAAGGAAAGTGCTCTCAGGGTAGAGGTTAAGCACGCCAAGGCCAAGAGTGAGGAGCTGGATGCCCAGCTTGAAAAGGCGATACGTTCTTACGATTATGTTGCTCCAATGTGGAACGAGTTCGACCGCGGGCTGATATCTGTCAAGGATGTTCTTCTCAAGAGCGTC
The DNA here is from genome assembly GCA_900316795.1 of uncultured Bacteroidales bacterium. Lineage (GTDB taxonomy): Bacteria > Bacteroidota > Bacteroidia > Bacteroidales > UBA932 > Egerieousia. The sequence goes on from ONEF01000013.1 coordinate 17,051, forward strand.
AAGGTTGCGGGAATCAAAACTCCTGCCATTGACGACATAATATTTGACATCAAGGAATTTGATCTGTTCAATAAGCCGATGTGGTACTCGGACGGAGTTGCTATCCTCAGGAAGATGGCTACACTCGGCATAGAATCAGAAGTTTACCGGGAAAAGATGAAGATCCTGGACTATTCCAGGAAGAAGACTACACAGAAGGTGAACCTCTACGAGAAAGTGCAGATTCCAGGTTATCTTGAGGCAATCCGCAAGATAAAGCGTTATATGGAAGACGAGGAAAACCTTTCCAAGGCATCGCAGAAGATAGTCAAGGAAAGACATCAGATGGAGGAAATGGAGAATGATTAAGCCAATGACCAAATACAGCTTTGTGGCTTTCCACAAAGATACCCCTGCCTTCCTGAGAATGTTGCAGGAGCTTGGAGTCATGGACATCACAAGATCCAGAAAACCTGCCGCTTCAGACTCCAGACAGCTGTTTGATGAAATTGCATCCTACAAGTCTGTACTGAAGGAGCTTCAGAAGACCCAAAAGGAAGCAGTTTCTTCCAAGGCAGAATTGCCTGAAACCAGGAACCTGACTCCTGCGAAAACAAAGGAAGAGGTATTCTCCCTTTCTTCTGCGATAAAGACTCTCAATGCAGAACTTTCCCAGTTGCGTCTGGATTATGCAGAAGCTTTGCCGTGGGGCGCATTTGAGGAAAATGCTGTGGAAAGAATAAAGGCACTCGGCCTTACTCCTTGCTTTGTATGCCTCCCTACAAAAAAGTACAACGATTCCCTCAAGGAAAAATACGCCCTGGAAGTTGTTTCCCAGACTCCTGAAAAGACCTATCTTGTGATTCTCCTGCCTAAGGGTGAGAGACTTAAAGGCAAAGTAACGACTGTTGATCCGCCAAAGGTATCGGCGGAAAAGATTGCTCTTTCAATCTCAGGTAAAGAAAAGGAGCTTGAGAAAAAACAGTCTGAACTTCTGAGCCTGACTGGTTCTATAGATTCAGTTTCATCTGAAATAGAGAGACTTACATCAGAAGCTGATCTGCTTCTTGCAGGAGAAAGCGCCGGAAAGGCTGCTGAGGACACCATAGAAGTTTTCACCGGATTCGCACCGGAGGAATGCCGGAAGGAGGTATGTGCCGCTTTGGACAACGCTGAAGGCGTCTATTACATCGCTGAAAAAGCAAAGGCTGAGGACAATCCCCCTATCGCACTCAAGAACAACTGGTTCACGCGGATGTTCTCTGTTCTCACCGATATGTACGGCAGGCCGGCTTACAACGAATTTGACCCTACTCCGTATATTTCCGTGTTCTTCCTTTTGTTCTTTGCGATGTGCATGGGAGATGCCGGATACGGTATCCTTCTTATAATCATATCTTTCCTTCTCAAGAAAGCCAAAGGAGCTGCAAAGTTCGCCCCTCTGGTCCTGACTTTGGGAATCGCCACGGTCATCGTCGGTTTCCTTCTCCACACCTTCTTCGGAATAGACATTTCCCAGGTTTCCTGGATACCTGAAGGTGCAAAGAAGTTCATGATAACCGGAAAGATAGCCGGATATGACGCACAGATGGTTCTGTCACTTGCAATAGGAGTTGTCCATATCTGCATCGCGATGACAGTAAAGGCCGTATATGCCGTCAAGAAGAACGGTTTTGCCAACTCGCTCGGCACCATCGGCTGGACCTTGCTGATTGTTGGAGGAGTGATCGTAGGCGCCATCGCACTTGGAGCAAACCTTGAAAAATCTCTTGTCAAGACGATTGTGATTGTGCTTGGAATAGTTTCAGCCATAGGCATTTTCCTTCTCAACGACATTCACCGCAACCCTCTCAAGAACATCGGCAGCGGACTGTGGGAAACATACAACACAGTTACCGGGCTGCTCGGCGATGTGCTCAGCTATATAAGGCTCTATGCCCTCGGGCTTGCCGGAGGTATGTTGGGAGCTGCATTCAACCAGCTTGGAGGAATGCTTCTTCCGGAAGACGGAGGATTCAGCGTGATGTGGATATTCTTCATTTTGATTGTAGTGTTCGGCCATGTGCTGAACCTTGCCATGTGCTGCCTCGGGGCTTTTGTCCATCCGCTAAGGCTCAACTTCCTCGAGTTCTTCAAGAACAGCGGTTACGAGGGCAGCGGCAAAACATACAAACCGTTGACAACAAATAAATAGTAACATTAAATAATTGATTTTATGAACGAAATTCTAGGTTATCTTGGTCTGGGACTCATGCTGGGTCTGGCAGGCGTAGGAAGCAGCATCGGAACAACTATCGCCGGCAACGCTGCGGAAGGTGCTCTTAAGGTTAATCCTGAGAAGTCAGGAAACTATATGGTTCTTTCTGCTCTTCCTGCTACTCAGGGTATTTATGGTTTCGTGGCTTTCCTGGTTTGGCTTGGCAAAGACTTCGCCACCCAGGGAGCGATGCTCTTCGGTGTAGGCATCAGCGTTGGTCTGGTATGCCTGCTTTCAGCTATCCGCCAGGGCAAGGTTTGCGCTAACGGTATCGTTGGAATATCCCAGGGACACGATGTATTCACAAATACTCTGATTTATGCCGCACTGCCGGAATTCTACGCAATTCTCGGTCTTGTAGGCGCTCTTATGCTTAACTAAAATGACGCTGATCAAATCTATTTCCGGAATTAGGGGAACAATTGGAGGAGCCATCGGCGATGCCCTGACTCCTCTGGATATCGTAAAGTTCGCTTCTGCTTATTGTACCTGGCTCAAAGCCAAATATCCCGGCAGGAAGTGCAAAGTTGTTGTAGGAAGGGACGCACGCCTTAGCGGAACGATGGTACGCAATACTGTTTGCGGAGCCCTTCTTTCCTGCGGTGTGGATGTAGTAGATGCCGGATATGCTTCTACGCCTACTACCGAGATGGCTGTAATTCTCGAAAAAGCAGACGGTGGTATAATTCTCACGGCTTCTCACAATCCAAAACATTGGAACGCTCTTAAACTCTTGAATGAGAAAGGAGAATTCCTCACCGCTGAAGACGGGGCCAAGATGCTTGACTATGCCGCCAAGGAAGAATTTGAGTTCGTTGATGTGGATTCACTTGGCAAAATCTGCGAGAAGGATTTCACGATCTCTCACATTGAAGCCGTGCTGAATGATTCTCTCGTAGATGCGGAAGCCATCAGAAACGCACGTTTCAAGGTTGTGCTGGACGCCATCAACTCCGTTGGCGGACCTACCATGCCGATTCTTCTGGAAAAGCTTGGAGTTGAGTGCATAAAGCTCAACTGCGAGCCTACAGGAGATTTTGCCCACAACCCGGAACCTCTACCGGCCAACCTGACAGACCTCTCCAGGACAGTAGTGGAAAACCACGCTGACCTCGGAATATCAGTGGATCCAGATGTGGACCGTCTGGCTTTCATTTGTGAGGACGGAACTCCTTTCGGTGAAGAATACACCCTGGTGTCTGTAGCTTCTTACGTCCTTGAAAAGAATCCCGGCCCGACCGTTTCCAACCTCTCTTCTACAAGAGCATTGAGGGATGTCACTGAAAATGCAGGCCAGAAGTATTTTCCGGCTGCGGTGGGTGAAGTCAATGTCACCACAAAGATGCACGAGGTTGGTGCTGTAATTGGCGGAGAAGGAAACGGCGGAGTCATATATCCAGCCCTCCACCACGGGAGAGACGCTTATATGGGAGTTGCCCTGTTCCTCAGCAATCTCGCCCACAAGAAACTGAAAATGACCGAGCTCCGCGATTCCTATCCTCAGTACTATATTTCCAAGAACAGGATAGAGGTTTCAGATCCGGCATTAGTTGACAGGATTCTGAAAAATGTCGCCGAGGCATTTGCAGACTTCAGACCTCTCACCATTGACGGTGTAAAGGTTGATTTTGAAGAAGAACACAGCTGGGCCCAGCTCCGCAAATCCAATACGGAACCTATCATCCGCCTTTACTGTGAGGCTCCAACCAAACAGCAGGCAGACTACCTGGCATCCAGGATTATAGCCCTTGTCAACAAGGTCACTGAGAATTAGCACACTGCAATGTTTTCATTCCGCACCACAGACATATTCAGGCAGGAAGACATTTCCCTTCACAAAGGCAGGATAATGGTTATCTGCAACCAGTCCGCCTGGAATCCTGAAAACAGGGAGTATGTCTTTGAAGGTTTCTTCAGAAGAGGAAACCTCTCGTGCGTGATGGTGCCTCCAGGGGACGGACTCAGGGACCATCCCCTTTCAGCGTCAATACCCTTCAACGCCATCAGCAAAAGTGCCGATGGATATATGCATTTCAGCGAGGATGATTTTGCCGCCACTGATGCCGTTGTAATGGAACTCCAGGATGCGGGGTGCAGGTATTTCGAGACTCCCAACCTTGTTTTTGCCCTCTTCTCTTTTCTCTGCGACAGGCAGGCGGACTTTCCCGTCTATCTGATAGACCGCCCGAACCCTGGCGGAAGACAGGTTGAAGGCACGGCCCTGAGAGCCGGCTACCGTTCACACAGGGGGATTGATGGGATTCCCCACAGGTATGGGATGACAATCGGTGAGCTTGCTTCTTATCTTCACGGGAAGATGAACGCCAAGTTTCCCCTGCATATAATCTCATGCAAGGCCTCTCCTGTAGGAAAACTTGTAATGAGCTGGACGGTACCTCTTTCCGGAGATTTCGGGAACTTTTTCACCCACGCCTTCTACAGCGGTCAGTTCCTTTGGAAAGGTACCAACATAACTCCCGGAGAAGGAACCGTGCGTCCCTATGAACTGTTCGGTGCTCCTTTCATGGAGGGCGTAAGGCTTGATGAGCATCCTCTGTTCCAGGATGATGGAGTGTTCGCACGCTGGGCTTCCTTCACTCCTATGGGAGGAAGGTACAACAGGGAGATTTGTTTTGGCTACCAGCTCCTTCTCACTCCCGAGAGCCAGTATAATTCTCTGGCACATTCCTTGCGTCTTATCCGGTGTGCAAAAGATACCATCCCGGCTTTCCGTTTCCTGGATAAAGAGCCAGAAAGGGAGAAGAGTCTGATAGAGATGCTTGTCGGAGACAAGGATCTTCTGGATTTCATAGAAGGGAACATCAGCTGGGAAGAAACCAGAGAGCACATAAAAGTTGAAGAACAGAAGTGGATCAAGAAAACCAGGAAGGATCTCCTGTATGAAGACGAGCCTCTGTTCAGAATTAAATAGAAACACATTAAACGCTATATCATGAATCCAATTTTGCAAGAGAAGAGATTCTCCCCTACCGGAGAACAGGTGATTATCCAGGACGGTGAATGTATGACCGTCAAAGGAGCCATTGTCAAGACAGCGTTGCTGCTGGTTCTGCTTTTGGTTGCCGCAGCCTTCTCCTGGACCGTAACCTACAATTCCATCAACCCTTCCACTCCGTTCTATTATCTGATAGGCGGTGTTATCGGTGGGTTCGTACTTGCCATGATCATAACATTCAAGCCAAGACTTGCTCCATATCTTTCTCCTGTTTACGCAGCAGCTGAAGGTCTGGCACTTGGCTGCATTTCTGCAATCTACAACCAGCAGGCCATAGCCCATGCCCAAGCCACCGGCGCAGTTGCAGACCCTAACGGTATCAGCAACATAATTACCGGAGCCATCCTGCTTACCGTAATAACTGCTTTTGTAATGCTTCTGCTCTACCGCACGGGAACTGTGAAGGTGGATAACCGCTTCAACAGGATAATCAAGGTGGCCCTGGTCTCCATCCTGGTGTTTTACCTGATCGGAATAGTGGTTTCACTGTTCGGCGGAAGCGGCGGCAGATTCTACAACCTGTTCTTTGGCAACAGCATACTTGCCATCGTGATAAATGTCATAATCGTGGCGGTGGCCGCTTTCTCCCTGATGCAGGACTTTGACTTGATTGTAAAGGGAAGCGAGATGGGCGCTCCAAAGTATATGGAATGGTACGGAGCATTCGGCCTGATGGTTACTCTGGTATGGCTCTACCTTGAAATACTGAGACTTCTGTCCAGAATCCAGAGCCGCAACTGACAAAACAAGTGGAAACCAGCTGTTTTTTTGCCATAAAATTTTGCAATACCGGTAAAAATCGTATATTTGCACCCCGAATTTAAAATCATTTGCAAATGAAAAAGTCTATACATCCCGAAACCTACCGACTTGTAGCTTTCAAGGATATGTCCAATGAAGAGGTATTCATCACAAGAAGTTGTGAGGCTACCAAAGAGACAATTGAAATAGACGGCCAGACCTACCCTTTGGTAAAGGTAGAAATCTCCAGCTCATCCCACCCGTTCTACACTGGTAAGATGAAGCTCGTAGATACCGCCGGCCGCGTTGACAAGTTCTACAGCCGTTACAAGAAAAAGTAAGACTGCAAAAAAAGGTTGAAAAGAGAGATACTCGAGACGAGTGTCTCTCTTTTTTTTTATTTCACCCCACGATTTCTATAGAATTTATGTAAATTTGGGATGTAATGAAAGAATTGTGCAGAAATGAGTAAGACAACAAAAAAGCAAGCCGTTAGAGCTTTTATAAAGCAATGGCACAGTAAAGGGTATGAGAAGGGTGAATCGCAGAGTTTCTGGCACTCCTTGCTTCATAATGTCTTGGATGTTGAAGATCCCACGCAAATTATAGAATTTGAAATTCCGGTAAAGACTCTCACCAAGGAAAAAGGTTCTGATTTCATTGATGCCTACATACACTCGACAAAAGTTCTTATCGAGCAAAAAAGTTCCAGCAAGAGTCTCAGCGATAAAATTAAACAAAGTGATGGAAGCATCCTCTCTCCATATCAGCAAGCACGCCGTTATGCAGAAGGGCTCCCACTTTCTTTGAAACCACGATGGATTGTTTGCTGCAACTTTACAACATTTGAGATTCACGATATGGAACATCCAAATGATGAACCTCAAATAATTGAACTAAAAGATCTTGAGAAAGATTACTATCGTCTTGATTTTCTCGTAAAGACAGATAATCTTCATTTGAAGAAAGAAGAAGTCATTTCTCTCCAGGCTGGCGAAATTGTCGGAGCATTGTATAACAAGCTCTTGGAACAGTATAAGAACCCGGAAAACCCTGAATCTCAAAAAAGTCTCAATAAGCTCTGTGTGAGACTGGTATTCTGTCTCTATGCCGAGGACGCAGCCATTTTCGGTGCAAAGAATATGTTCCACGACTATTTGTCAAGATTTGAAGCTGCTGAATTTAGGGGAAAACTCATTAAACTTTTTAGAATACTGGATACCAAACCTGAACACAGAGATCCCTACGAAGATGAACAGCTTCTGGCTTTCCCGTATGTAAACGGCGGTATGTTTTCAGGTGATATTGAAATCCCGCGTATTACAGATGAAATCAGGGCCCTTATTCTGCAAAGAGCAAGCGATGATTTTGACTGGAGCCTAATCTCACCTACTTTATTCGGAGCTGTTTTCGAGAGCACCTTGAATCCAGAAACAAGACATGCCGGTGGAATGCACTATACTTCCATCGAGAATATCCACAAGGTGATTGATCCCCTTTTCTTAACTGATCTGAAAGAAGAGCTCAGTCAAATCAAAGCCATTAAGGAAGTAAAAAACAGAAAGCAAAAAGCCATGGGCTTTCAGGATAAAATTTCTCATCTTAGATTTCTTGATCCTGCATGCGGAAGCGGTAACTTTCTGACAGAATCTTACACTAGTCTCAGGCGGTTGGAAAATGAGGCAATCAAAATCATCTATGGTAAAGACCGAATTATAGGAGACCTGGTAAACCCTATTAAAGTTTCAATCAATCAGTTCTATGGCATAGAAATAAACGATTTCGCATGCTCGGTGGCTCAAACAGCACTTTGGATAGCCGAGAGCCAGATGCTTCAAGAAACTGAAGAAATTGTGGGCTTCAATATTGATCCACTTCCATTAAAGGCTTATACGAACATAAAAGAAGGCAATGCCCTAAGACTCAGCTGGACAGAGTGGGAGATACCAGAAAGTAATCCCTCTATCTATGCTAACCACGCAAACATATATCCGACTTTTGACAAAGAAAAGGGCTGGCTTTCTGAACCTGAAACTCAGGCACAATACAACACTGTTGATGTCTATAGCAGCCATATAGAAATCCGCCAGAAACCTGAACCTAAGACATATCATGTAGATTTCGACTACATAATGGGTAACCCGCCGTTTATAGGTGCCAGAATTATGTCTTCAGAACAAAAAGAAGATCTCTTTTCCATCTTTGGCAAAAACTGGAAGAATACTGGCAACTTGGATTATGTGACAGGATGGTACAAGAAAGCCTCTGATTTAATGAGGTCTAACTCAAACTTTATCACAAGAACTGCACTTGTTTCCACCAACTCAATTACTCAGGGAGAACAGGTTGCCAATCTGTGGAAACCTCTAATGGAAAATGGAATCCATATAGATTTTGCCTGGAGAACTTTCATTTGGGATAGTGAAGCCACAGAAAAAGCTCATGTTCATTGCGTTATTATAGGCTTTTCTTTTGCTGAAAACATCAAGCCAAAACTAATTTTCAATACTCTTGCCCCTGAAAGGCGCAAGACAGCTTTAAAATCAGATACACAGTCAGTGTCCGAAAAGAAGATATGTAGCAACATAAACGGATATCTCGTTGATGGGGATAATATATTTGTAGAGCATAGTGTAAAGCCCATCTCCATTGTGCCTCCACTTTTAACAGGAAGCCAAAGGATAGATGATAACAATTATGTATTTTCTGATGAAGAAAAAGATGCTTTTATCAATAAAGAACCAAAGAGCGAAAAGTATTTCAGAAGATGGTATGGTGCAGATGAGTTTATAAATAGCCGGCCTCGCTGGTGTCTATATCTCGGGAAATGTACTCCAGCGGAACTGAAACACCTTCCTCTTTGTCTGGAGCGAGTCAGGAAAGTCAAAGAATTCAGATTGGCTAGTAATAGAGTACAGACACTTAGAGCAGCGGACACCCCACATAAGTTTGGTCTTGAAGTAATCCCAGAATCATTCTTTATGATTATACCAGTTGTTTCTTCGGAAAGGCGCAGATATATACCAATGGGCTTTATGTCACCTGATAATTTATGTAGTAATCAGGTTAATTTGATACCGGACGCTCAGTTATATCATTTTGGCATACTTACATCCTTTGTTCATATGGCATGGATGAGAATTGTAGCTGGAAGATTGGAAATGAGATACCGCTATTCTAAAGATATAGTGTATAATAATTTTCCTTGGCCTGAGCCAACTGATACTCAAAAGGAACGAATTGAAAGAACAGCTCAGGGAATACTTGATGCCAGAGCTCATTATCCTGACAGCAGCCTGGCAGATTTGTATGACGATACAACTATGCCTATAGAACTCCGCAAGGCGCATCGCGATAATGACAATGCGGTATTGGAGGCATACGGACTTCCAAAGAACAGCACTGAGAACGAGATTGTTTCTCACTTGTTCTCTTTATATGAGAAACTTACATCTAAGCAATAATACAGAAATTTGTAATTTTTTTTAATGGATAACCGGGATAACATAATCGCCAACATCAGGAAAATCGCAATTGAATATGATAACAGGGAGTTGTTCGTGGAGGACCCGATTGCTTTCCCGAGACATTTCTTCTGTCTGGTCAAGGGAGAAGATTCCAATGACGGTTATCCGGTTGCCGAGAATTACCCATATTCCATTAAGGATGTGGAAATTGCAGCGGTTATAGCGGCCCATCTGGCCTGGGGCAGAAGGAATATGATTGTGCGGGATATCGGAAGGGCAATGGACGAAATGCAGTGGAAGCCCCTAGAGTATGTGATGAGGGGAAAGTACCGCAACGGGCCGGAAAGCCTTCACAGAACTGTCAGATGGAGCGAATTTGCGATGATTTGCGCAAACCTGAAGGAGTTCTACACACATAACGATAGTCTTGAGTGTCTTTCTCCGCAGCAGATGAGAGTGCAGATATTTGGGCAGAAAGAGGACAAGAACTGCGCAAACAAGAAGATACACATGCTAAGGCGGTGGATGGTAAGGAATGACGGCATCGTGGATCTGGGAGTATGGAAGAGCATCAGTCCAAAGGACCTGATCATCCCACTGGATGTGCACGTGCATCAGACGGCATTGGCGCTTGGAATTACAGAAAGGAACGCTACTGATATCAAGACCGCGCTTCAAATTACCGAGTTTCTGAAGGAATGCTTCCCGGAAGACCCATGCCTTGGCGATTTCGCGCTGTTTGCCTACCCTGTCGCCGAACAGAACAAGAACAAGAAAACAAAATAGAATCGCGATATGAAAAGAACAGCCTCTATCTTTTTGACTTTGACTTTGATTCTAATTTCAACCAGCCTCTTCTCACAAGTCAAGTTCTTCTCTGACTTTGAATGTGGACGCCTTGGAAAGGCTGAGCTGACAGACAGCAGCAACATTTTCAGGCCGAACCTGGAGTATCTGATAACCAGCGCAAAAGACCCTGACAATCCTGTTGACACGCTTCTTGAACCTAGTTCCAGGTGGTTTTATTTTCTGATGACCGGAGTAAAGGGAAGAACCATAACCATGAAGTTCATAGACACTGATCCGTGGGCCCCGTTCTACAGCTACGACAACAAGGAATGGATCAGATTTGATCCTAAGACAGAGATGGTTGCAAGATTTACTGCAAAGAAGAAGTATGACAGGGATTCCGTATGGGTTGCCTACTGCATCCCATATACCAATGCCCATCTGGAAGAGATGATGGACGAGTGGCAGTACAGAGACGGGGTCAAGATATACTCCATCGGAAAAAGCTACCAGGGAAGAGACATGAAGATGCTGACGATAACCAACCACATGATTCCTGACAAAGGCAAGAAACGCATCTACATCCACGGCAGGGTACATCCGAGCGAGACCCCTACTTCCTGGTGTCTGGAAGGTCTCATAGAAGAATTGATTTCCTCCACCCCTTATGCAAGAAGTCTAAGAGATAATGCAGTGTTCTACATACTCCCGTTCAGCAACCCTGACGGAGTGGCCTTGGGACATTCCAGGTGCGACGCCATTGGCGTGAACATGGAAATCAACTATGACCGCCCAGATTCCCTCACCCGCCCTGAGGTCAAGAACATAAAGAACTTTGTCAACACCACAACATACGGCGGCAACTATCTCGACATGTTCCTCAACTTCCATTCCCAGATAGCCCACCACATGACCTACTGGGTTCATACGGAAGAATCCACATCCCCGCTTTATTTCAAGAAAGAGCAGACATTCACCTCACTGACCATCGCTGACAACCCTCTGTTTGCCAGTGATATGCTAAGTTTCTCAAATATGGCTCCGCGATATATAGAGGGCTATTTCTGGAACAATGCCAAGGAGAACACCCTTGCCCTCACACACGAGACACCTTACAGCTACTACAACCGCGACAAAGATGGAGAAGTGGTAACCATCGGGAACCTCAAGTGGATGGGAAAGAAAACGCTCTGGGCTGTATCTGATTTTCTTGGAATAAGCAATGCAGAAAGGATTGTGGTTGAGCCTCACAAGGGCTCGCACTGCCAGAAGGCGGAAGACCTTGACCATATCTATACCGGTGAATGTTACTACATCGCCGAGAAAGACGGCGCCAGAGTATCCTACAAGCACAAGAATCTCCCTGCCGGAACCTACGGAATTTACCGTTGGATGGTTGGAGAAAAGCACCTTGCAAACCCTGAAGGAGAAAACTGCTGGGAGAAATTTGCAACCTATACCCAAGATAGCGAGGGAACATTCAACTTTGCTATTCAACTCAACGAAGGGCAGAAAGCCGCTTCCGTCCTTCTGATAAAGGAAGATTAAAATGAAAAAGCCTGGATTGCTGCTTTCGCTTCTGCCAGTTGCGCTGCTGGTTGGAATCATTGTTCTGAGCTCATCTCTGTTTGACGGGGACTTGACCTCCGGGCCTGCGCAGACAGCACTCGTGGTGGCCGCTGCGGTGGGGTCACTGATAGCTATATTCTATCTCAAGGTACCTTGGGAGAAACTGGAGGAAGCTATGGTCACCAATCTCAAGAACACGGGTGGTGCCATATTCATCCTGCTGATGATTGGAGCTTTGACGGCATCCTGGGTTCAAAGCGGAGTCGTGCCTTCACTGGTCTATTACGGGCTGGAACTTGTCCATCCGTCTATATTCCTGATAGTCATTTTCATTTTCACGGCAGTGATATCGCTGATGATAGGAAGCAGCTGGACAACGATTGGAACTATCGGGGTGGCAATGATAAGCGCAGGCAGCATACTGGGCCTGCATACAGGTTGGCTAGCCGGAGCTATCATTTCCGGAGCCTATTTCGGCGACAAGATTTCCCCTCTTTCTGACACGACAAACCTTGCTGCCAGCATATCGGGAGTAAAGCTGTATGATCACGTGAAATATATGCTGATTACCAACATCCCGGCTGTGCTTATCTGCGGAATCGTGTTTGCCGTAGTCGGGGCCAGGGCAGTGTCGGGAGGGACCCTCAATGTGGAGAGCCAGATGAAAGACATAGCCTCAACTTATAATGTTTCACCTTGGCTTCTGCTGATTCCTGCTTTCACTATCTTCTTGATGATAAAGAAAATATCCCCTATCCTGACATTGCTTTTGAGTGCTGTTTTCGCTTCTTTGATGGCCTGCCTGGTGCAGCCGCAGATCATATCACAGATAAGCCCATACGACTCATACAGCTGGCAGACTTTCTTTTACGCCCCAATCAAGCTCATGTCTTCTCACGTGGATATTGCAGCTCCAAACGAAATGTTGGGAAAACTGGCGTCAACAAACGGTATTGCCGGAATGCTCAATACTGTCTGGCTGATTATCAGTGTCACGATCTTTGGCGGAATGCTGGAGGCTGCCGGTTTTATCCAGACCATAACGGAAAAACTGGAGAAACTGATGAGGAACACCGCCAGCCTGGTGGCTACCACTATGGGAACCTGCCTGTTCTGCAATGTGGCACTTGGAGACCAGTACATGTCCATCATAGTTCCCGGCAACATGCTCAAAAAGCTCTACAAAGACAAAGGCTATGAAGGAAGGCTGCTCAGCCGTTCCATAGAGGATTCCGCAACAGTCACTTCCGTACTCATACCTTGGAATACCTGCGGTGCAATGCAGGCAGGTGTTCTCGGCGTGCCGACACTAGTGTATGCTCCTTACTGCCTGTTCAACTATATTTCGCCTTTGTTTTCTATATTTGTGGCCGCAATCGGATACAAGGTGTACAGGTGGGGCAAAAGAATCAGATGAAATTGGATATCTCCGTGATTGCTGATGCGGGATAATTGAAGAAATAATATAACAACAACAGAATTATTAGTCATGAAAGTTGCAGAAAACAAAGTAGTTAGTCTTAGCTATACTCTTTTTGTAAACGGAAAGGAAATAGAGAAGGTAGAGGCAACCGAGCCGCTTACGTTCATATTGGGCAGTGGAATGCTTCTTCCTAAATTTGAGGCAAATGTCCTGGACAAGAATGTTGGAGACGCCTTTGATTTTGAGCTGGAAGCTGCGGATGCTTACGGGGAGATGAATCCGCAGATGGTAGTGGATCTTCCTTTGAACATATTTGAGATGGACGGCAAGGTTGACTATGAAGTCATAAAGGTTGGCAACATCCTGCCAATGCAAGACAGGGAGGGGCACCGTATGAACGGCATCATAAAGGAAGTGAAAGCTCTGGAGCAGAAAGTCACAATGGACTTCAACCATCCTCTGGCCGGAGAGAAACTCCACTTTATGGGCAAAGTTGAGGCTGTCAGGGACGCTACCGAGAAGGAACTCCAAGATGGCCTTTTCGGAGAGAAGATTCCTCACGAGTGTTCAGATGAGCACTGCAGCAGTTGCGGCGGAGGTTGCAGCCACTGCCACTAGGATTTGAGACAGCCGGACGCCGGGAATCAGACCTTGCGGGCAACATTGATGCCGTCAAGGGCGGAAGAAACGATGCCGCCGGAATACCCGGCACCTTCTCCGCAAGGGAAGAGATTCTTCAGCGATATATGCTGTAGTGTTTCAGGATCTCTCGGAATCCTTACAGGAGATGAAGTCCTGCTTTCCGTTGCCAAAAGCAAAGATTGAGAGGTGTAATAGCCTCTCATTTTTTTGTCAAAGAAGAAGAATGAACGCTTGAGCCTCTTATAGACGAATTCCGGGAGGACTTCGCTGAGTTTTGCACTGTATGCCCCTATCTTATAGGAAGTTGCCGGAAGATCAACAGACAGCCTGTCTTTGCAGAAATCGTCCATCCTCTGTGCAGGAGCCTTAAGGGAACCGCCGTTGTGGGCGAAGATCCCCCTCTCTATCTTTTCCTGGAACTTGAGAAGCTTAAGCGGCCCCCATTCCTCAAATTCATCCACGTCTTCAGGCTCGATGCTGGTAACAATTCCGGCATTGGCCCAAGGCGAATTTCTCCGGGAATTGCTCATCCCGTTCAGCACAACTTCTCCCGGAGAGGTAGAAGAAGGAAGAAGGATTCCACCGGGGCACATGCAGAAGGAGAATACTCCCCTCCCGTCTATCTGGGCCACAAGGGAATACTCGGCAGCGGGAAGGTTCTTCTGCCACTTCCCGTGGTACTGGATTTCATTGACAAGGCTCTGCGGATGCTCAGCCCTGACACCCAAAGCAAAACCCTTGGCTTCAAGAGCCCAGCCCCTTTCATAGAAAAGCTGATAAATGTCCTTTGCGGAATGACCGCAGGCCAAAATTATAGATTTAGACTGATATTCAGTCTCTTTGAGGCCTCCCGAAGCATCCCTTTCCACACATCTTGTGCTCCATAGGCCGTTTCTTCCTGAAGGCGGGATGAAATCTACAGCCCTTGTGTTGAAATGCACTTCCCCGCCGTGGGAGATTATGCAGTTTCTGATTCTCTCCATTATGGCAGGAAGACGGTCGCTCCCGATATGAGGATGGGCATCTATGAGTATAGAGGGATCCGCCCCGAACTCCACAAGCTGATAGAGCACTTCCCTTATGTCTCCTTTCTTGGTAGAGCGGGTGTAAAGTTTTCCGTCTGAAAAACAACCAGCTCCACCTTCCCCAAAGCAGTAGTTGGAATCAGGATCCACAACCTGCTCAAGCATAAGGCGGGCCGTGTCTTTCTTGCGGGAATGGATATCCTTGCCCCGTTCCAGTATGACAGGACATTTCCCTCTCTGAAGAAGAGTCAGCGCTGCAAACAGTCCGGCAGGGCCTTCCCCTATTATCACCACCTTTTCTCCTTTGGAGCAGTCCAGATACGGGGCAACTTTATAGGGCTGGAACGGCTTGTCAGATTTAAGATATACCTGGGCCCTGTATTTGAAGGTTATCTTTCCTCCCCTGGCATCAATGGAGCGGCGCAGAACCTCAATATGTGCTATCTTATCAGGTGAAACACCGCAAGATTTGGAACATTTGTCTGCCAGAGCATCTTTACCCTGCTTTTCTGAAACTGAAAATGAAACTTCTATCTCTTTCATATACAACCCAATCCATACGCGGTATTTTTGCGCATTATCTATCTGAAACTACGTTTATTTCATCTGGGAAGCCCTCGGCACGGACGGTGCATCCAAAGTGCAGAATTCTCCTCGGCGATATTTATAAAGCCCGCTGATGGCTATCATGGCGGCATTGTCAGTGGTAAACTTGAACTCAGGGATGAATGTTTTCCACCCTCTCTTTTTCCCTTCCTCGGCGATTCTGTTCCTCAGTCCTGAATTTGCTGACACCCCGCCGCCAATGGCTACCTGGGTTATGCCTGTCTGCTTGACTGCCAGTATGAGTTTTTTCATCAGGATGTCTATGAGTGCCTTCTGGAAACTTGCGCAGATGTCGGCCTTGTTCTGCTCGACAAAATCAGGGTTCTCTTTCATCCTGTCGCGGAGGAAATACAGCAGTGATGTCTTGATTCCGCTGAAGCTGTAATCCAGTCCGGCAATATGCGGCAGGTTGAATATGAAACGGTTTTCGTCTCCTTCCTTGGCAAGACGGTCCACTATCGGGCCGCCTGGATAACCCAGCCCCATCATCTTGGAGCATTTGTCAAATGCCTCACCGACAGCGTCATCTATGGTCTGTCCCAGGATTTCGAACTCGAAACAGCCATTGACCTTCACTATCTGGGTGTGACCTCCTGAAACAAGAAGGGTCAAAAACGGAAATTCCGGGGCGATGTTTTCTTTGCCCGGCTGCTTTACAAGACACGAAAGGATATGACCTTGCAGGTGGTTCACCTCCACCAGAGGTTTGCCGGTAGAGATGGAAAGTCCCTTTGCATAGGAAGTCCCCACAAGGAGGGAGCCAAGAAGTCCGGGACCACGTGTGAATGCTATCGCATCCACATCCTTCATACCGATACCGGCATCTTCCAGAGCCTGGTTTATTACAGGAACTATATTGGCCAGATGAGCCCTGGACGCAAGTTCCGGGACCACGCCTCCCCATTTCTCGTGCACTTTCTGGCTTGCTATCACGCTGGACAGCAGGTACTCGTCTTTCAACACGGCGGCTGATGTGTCGTCGCAGGAGGATTCTATGCCAAGAATTATATCGCTCATATCTTCAGGTCTCGTTTTATCAATGTGCAAATCTAATGAGTTTTTGATTAAATTTGTACTTTTAGCAGGGGATAAGCAAATCTTTATGACCAAGATAGGCAAATATATCGGTTGGTTCCTGGTTGGACTGCTGTGTCTAGTGATGACAGCCTATCTTGTCATTCAGATACCTTATGTCCAGACGCGTCTGAGCCAATATGTCATCGGAAAGCTTACCAAGGGCATAGATGCCGACATTACGGTCGGAAGCCTTAACATCAGGTTTTTCAACCGCATACACGTGGAAGATTTTGCAATCGTGTCCAAAGACACGCTGGTTGCCGCCAAGGATATAGACGCCAGATTCTCACTCCGCGGTCTGCTCGACCCGGGCAAGTCCATCAGCAGCATTTCTGTAAGTGACGGGGTTTTCAACCTTATAAACGAGACAGATTCCACAACCAACCTGGACCGCATTTTTCCTCCAAGCGAAGACTCGTCCCCTCTCAACCTTGACGCGAGAGTGAAGAAGTTGAGCGTGAACAACTTCAGGTTCAACATGTACAATCCGTTCATCCCGTCAGATGCAGCCAAGGGGCAAATGGATTTCACAGACCTTAAAGTCAGCAATATATGTCTGGAGGCCCAGGACGCTGCTTTCAAGGACGGCGTGCTGACAGCTGCGATAAACAATTTGTCTGCTGATGAAAACTGCGGGTTCAGGCTCAATTCCATGTCCGGAAACTTCATTCTGGACGGATCGGGTGCTACGCTTCACAAACCTGACATCGTTGCAGACGGAAGCCACTTCAAGGGAGACTACCTGAAGCTTTCTTTCAACAGCGCTTCAGACCTGAAGGATTTCCTGGGCAAGGTTTCAATACAGACAAAGTTCAGGCAGAGCACTATTGCCATGAAAACAATCGGTCGTTTTGCACCCCAATATCTGAATTCAGACCTGGAAATGCTGGCCAGCGGAGAAACCTCCGGAACGGTGAGGAACCTTACCGTAAAAAGGCTGGAGGCTGCCACAAAGGGCGGAGAAACATCTTTCATAATACAGAACCTGAACCTCAAAGGTCTCCCCGATGCCTTCAACACTAAAGTTTCTGGAGATATTGAAAGGCTATCCACCAACGGACACGATCTTTCCTACATCATATCTCAGCTGACAGACGGGAAGAGAATTGATTTCCTGGATCAGCTGCCCAGGATGCAGGTGTGGAACTATTCCGGAAAAGTCGGTGGCACCATCGGGCACATCAATTCAAACGGAGTGCTGTCAAGCGGATCGCAGAGAGTTGCAGTCAACACTACTGTCAATGTAAGGCACAGCGGCCCAGAACCTCTTGTTGACTTGAACCTGGATGCCGACAACCTTAACCTTTATACTTTCACAGGCTCCTCTATGCTTGGGCTGTTCAGCGGAAAGGGAATCATAAGGGTAAGTTCCACTCCTGACAACACTACATCCGTTGCTATAGACAGCCTCAATGTGAGGAAGCTTGGAATCAACGGCTACAATCTGACCGGCATATTCGCCAAAGGAATATACGAGGACGAACGCTTTGACGGAAAACTTATATGCCATGACCCTGCCCTTGACCTTATGTTCCAGGGAAACATATCAACTGCGTTCAAAGACGGCAGCACTTTCAACTTCTACGCCAACATCCCTTATGCGGACCTGAACGCCCTGAATCTGGACAAGAGAGACACCATCAATGAAATCAGCACATTCATAAGCGCAGACCTGTTCGCCGATTCGGAAAACAACATATTCGGTTACCTGAAGATGGACAACACATCTTTCACTAACTCTCACGGGTACAACTATATAGGTAACCTTGACGCCGCTTCTCTTTACGAGAATGACAAATACATAATCAATGTCGTATCCGATTTCTTGAAAGCCAGATATGAGGGCACCACCAACATAGACAGCTTCATTTACCAGTTCCGCCACCAGGTTCTCAGAAGGCATTTCAGCAACGCCCTCAAGCCATACAACCAGGAACAGGCCAATGAAACCTACGGACAAGACTACAGCCTGACACTCAAGACACTCAACACTCAAGGTGTATGCGCATTCATTTCTCCAGGCCTGTACATACAAAGCGGCACATCGCTGAGGATAAGGGTGACGGAGGATGACCACTACCGCGTCCTGGCCAACAGCGGAAGGCTTGCATACGAGAACAATTACCTCAAGAACATCCGCCTTGTGGTGACTGACAGAGATTCAAGCATAGCAGCATCTTTGTTCGCCAAGGAAATCGTTGCCGCCGGCTTTGCAGTTGACAGCACAAGGCTCTTTGCCAATGTCAAGGACAACAACGCTGACTTGTCTCTGAGGTTCCAGAATGACTCCGTAAAGACCAATTCAACCAGTATCAACGCCCAACTGTCGATTTATCGGGACAGCATCTTTTGGGTAAACAACCGCCCGGAACACATGTCCACCCCGATTGCCCTGAAGCTCAAGGAATCAGACGTTACCCTGCGAGGCAGCAAGTGGAATATCAGACCTGCGGAAATCATTTATTCAGATTCCCTGCTCGTAATGGACGGATTAAGGATAGAAAACAACAGCCAGCATTTGACAGCCCAGGGCTCAATTTCTTCTGTAAGACCGGATTCCCTTGGAATCACAATGGATAACTTTGACATTTCTATACTGGACCAGTTCCTTGACCAGCCGCTTGGTCTTGGAGGCTTTCTTTCCGGAGATGCAGATATATCTTTTTATGACAGTGACAAAATGTTTGCTTCCTTCACCGGCAAGGACATACTCATGAACAACCAGAATGTCGGGGATGTTGAAATCAACGCTGAATGGTCTCCGGAGAACAAGAGATATGACTTTGCTGTAAGTTCTTATCTCAAAGGCCAGGAAACAATTGACATCGACGGCTTCTACCGCCCTTCAGACAACTATGTCGATATTTATTCCGGATTCAACGATATGCCTCTGACATACATAGAACCTTTCCTTGAAGGAGTGGCTTCCGGCACAAGCGGCTCGCTCTCAGGAGGCGTGAAGATAGAAGGTCCGGTGGACGACTTGTCAGTTTACGGAAAGAACTGCAAACTCAACAAGTTCGGATTTACAATAGACTTCCTCAATGTGCCTCTTACGGTAGATGGTCCGGTTGCCATCGACGAAAAAGGCGTCGTTCTCAAGAACTGCATGCTTACTGACTCTCTTGGCGGTACCGGAAGAGTCAACGGTGGAATATCATACAACAAGCTCAAGGACATGAAGGTCAAGGTCGGGGTAACGATGAACAACCTCTTGAGCCTTGACACTGAGGAGAAAGACAATGAAGATTTCTACGGCAAAGTTTTCTCTACCGGAAGCGTGAACATAAATGGTGACCTGCGCCATCTGGTTTTGGACGTGAACGCCCGTACAGAGCGCAAGTCCCAGCTTCATATTCCTCTTTCCGGAGCCTCCAGTGCCAGCAATTCCAATATCCTGACCTTTGTTCAGGAAGAGAAACCTGTTGAGATAGATCCTTACGACACCCTCTATTTTGCACAAAGCGCCAAGGTCTCCGAACCTATGGAGATTGAGGTCAACCTCAATGCAAACGCAACTCCCGACGCCAGTGTATGGCTGGAAATCGACAAATCTACAGGAGACATAATGAAAGCCACCGGAAACGGAAGGATAGGCATCAAAGTCAATCCAAAAAAGAACATCTTCAGGCTTTCAGGAAACTACACCATTGAAGAGGGAAGCTATCACTTTGTCCTTATGGGGCTCGCCTCCAGAGACTTTACCGTACAACCCGGAAGCAGTGTAACCCTTAACGGCAAAATCGGAAACACAGCTCTGGACATCGAGGCTCTATACACCACCAAGGCCTCTATAGACAGGCTCATCTCAGACTCTACATCTTTGGCGACAAACCGACAGGTGAACGCCACGATCAAGATTACAGGAATCCTTGATGATCCTCAGATAAAGTTCGGAATAGACATTCCTGACCTGGACCCTACCATAAAGCTTATGGTGGACAACGCTCTCAACTCAGAAGACAAGATCCAGAAGCAGTTTGCTTCTCTCATAGCATTCGGGAACTTCACTCCTGAAGCTGAATCAGGAATATCATCTTCCGGTAACTCAGCGATTTACTCCAATGCAGCCTCAATGATTGTGGGGCAGGTCAACAATCTCCTGATGCAGCTTGGAATACCACTTGACCTGGGATTCAACTACCAGCAGGGCTCAGCCTATTCAAACAATGCCTATGAAGTAGCCGTATCAACCCAGCTGTTCAACAACCGGGTAATCATAAACGGAAGTATGGGCAACGACCCTTATGCCTATATTACCGGCAACGATGTCAGGGGCAACATAGATGTCCAGGTCAAGCTGGACCGAAGGGGCAAACTCCGGATGACCTTATTCTCACACGCCACGGACTTCTACACCAACTATCTGGACATGAGCCAGAGGACAGGTGCCGGTATGGCCTACCAGCACGAATTCAATTCCTTCAAAGACTTGTTCCGCAAGCGCACAGCCGCGCAGAAGGAATATGAAAAGATGTTGAAAATCAAGGAAAAAGAAGAGAGAAAAGCCGAAAAGGCAAGAAAGAAGGAAGAGCGCCGTCTGAATAAGGCGCAGCAGCAGTCGCCATCAAAATAAAGCAGCCTTCTTCTCAGATGAAGTTGGAAGATCAAAGTTCTACTTCTGTAATATGCCCTATAAGAGACTGGTCATAGGATCTCTCCACTCTAAGATAATTTCCTGTATATCCGCCCATAAGTTTCGGGTTGCCTTTTACCCTACCCTCCCATAGAACTTGCTGGAGAGAACCGTCAAAACGCTGCCGATACTGCGCGTGGAGAGAATCTGAAAGGTCTTCAAGAACCCTCACCCTTGCAGTTTTCACAATTTCCGGAAGATGCCCTTCCATCCTGTCCGCAAGAGTACCTTTGCGTCTTGAGTAAGGGAATACGTGAAGGAATGCCGGCTTTATCACATCGCGGATGAAAGACACTTCTGAATCAAACTCTTCTTCTGTCTCTCCCGGGAAACCGGCTATAACGTCAATCCCGAAGAATACATCTCCCATAGCCTTCCTGATATATTCAATCTTTGATGCAAAGAGCGCAGTGTCATATTTCCTGTGCATACGGGCCAGGACGCTGTCACTTCCGCTCTGAAGCGGAATGTGGAAGTGGGGCTGGAATTTGGTCCCCGATGAAATCCAGTCTATCATCTGGTCTGTCAGAAGATTAGGCTCTATGGAAGAAATCCGGTACCTCTCAATCCCATCAACCCTGTCAAGAGCCTTCAAGACCGGTAGCAGACCTCCTTCATAATCGCCGATGTTGACACCGGTAAGCACAATTTCTTTCACGCCCTTGCAGGAAAGTTCTTTGGCCTGAGCTTCAATGACATCCAGAGGCACACTTCTGCTTCTTCCTCTTGCGTAAGGAATTGCGCAGTAAGTGCAGAAATAGTTGCATCCGTCTTGGACCTTCAGGAAGGAGCGGGTCCTCTCACCAAAAGAACAGGCAGGGAATATATGCTCAGCAGAAGCAGGAGAGCACAAAGAGCCTTCCAGAAGCTCCAGGCATCGCGGATAAACACTTCCTTTCTTGTCTTGCTCCAGCACAATGGAAACACCTTCAATGGCCTCGATCTCGGCCTTTTTCAGAGTTGCATAGCATCCTGTCACGGCTATTATGGCTCCGGGATTCAGCTTGTGGATCCTGCGGATTATATTCCTGCATTTCTTGTCTGAATGTTCTGTTACGGTGCAGGTGTTCACAACGCAGACATCCACGCCGGAAGAATATGCAGACACCTCCTGGAATCCGCTCTGAACAAATTTACGGGCAATGGCCGAACTCTCTGCAAAGTTCAGCTTGCACCCAAGGGTAGCCACTGCAATCTTCTTTCCGGTATAATCCGCCATAACTTTGTTTCTATGCAGAATCCCTATTCCTTAAACTGCTTCAGCCTTCAAAAGTAACGCTTGAAGCATACAGTTTGCCGCCAAGGGGAGGATTGATCTTGTCTATTGTAACAGAAACCCTGACAAGCTCAGGAAAGGCTTTCCTGACGGAATCCGTTATCCTCTTTGCAACATTCTCCAGAAGATGAGAAGGTTTATCCATCTCAACCCTGACTATATCGTAAAGCTCCTGGTAATTGACAGCATCAGCGATGTCGTCGCTCCAGGCTGCCCGGCTGAAATCACCTTCCACGCTAAGGTTCACGACAAACCTGTTGCCTACAATCCTTTCCTCCTCAAAGCATCCGTGCTTTGAGAAAAATTCCATATCCTTGAGTTCAATCTTGTTCATAACTATCTAACTACAGAAACCTGAAAACACTCACATACCATGCATTATCCCAGCAGAATAAAAACACAAGGCCGCTTCCCTATCTTGATTCCCGTCTTCTTCCATGCCCCTACCGGCATCGTCTTTATAAACTCGGCCGGAAGGGAAATGTCAGCGGCAAGGGTGAGCATCGTTGAAGAAGAACATACTTCCAGAATAGATGCAAGAAGGGAATCGTTCCTGTAAGGTGTCTCGATGAAAATCTGGCTCTGGGCCATCTTCCTGGAATGAGCTTCGTAGAAACGCAGCTTGGCTTTCCTGGCTTCCTCCTTTACCGGCAGGTAGCCGTTGAAGGCGAAATTCTGGCCTTGGAGCCCGCTCGCCATCAGAGCCATCATCAGCGATGACGGACCAACCAGCGGAACAACCTGCACATCAGCATTATGGCAAGCTGCCACCAGCACATTTCCAGGATCAGCCACGGCAGGAAGCCCGGCCTCTGAAATCAGCCCGACATCGTTGCCCTCAAGAAGCAGGGAAACATAACCGGATCCGACCTTCGGATCGGTATGCTCGTTGAGCTCATAGAAATTCAGGCTCTCTATTTTCCCCTTCAAGCCGCACCTGGAAAGGAATCTGCGGGCTGTGGTAACCTCCTCCACAACAAAATGCTTCAGCGATTCCACTATATAAATGTTCCTGGGCGGCATACTGTCCGCCACACTCCCCTCCCCCAGCGGAGAAGGAATCAGATAGAGTTTTCCCTTTCCCATATACTTGGCAAATATAGTCTATTTTGAAAAAGTTAATTATTTTTGACACCAACAATTGACTAATATGAAGAATTCTATATTGTTTCTGGGAACAGGAACCTCTACAGGAGTTCCGATGATAGGATGCCACTGCTCCGTTTGCTCAAGCACTGATCCCAAAGACAAACGCCTCAGGACATCAGCATTTGTAGAATATGAAGGCCTCAAGCTTTTGATAGACTGCGGACCGGATTTCCGGCACCAGGCCCTTGCCAACGGTATAGAGGACTTTGATGCCATACTTCTGACTCATCAGCACAAGGACCACACCGGAGGACTTGACGATGTCAGAGCCCTCAATTATCTCAAGCACAAGCCCACAACCATATACTGCGAAGAAAGAGTCCTTGGGGGGCTGAAGATGGAATACTCTTACGCTTTTGACGAACATCCCTATCCAGGTGCCCCGAAATTTGACATACACATCATCGACGAGAAACCGTTCAAAATCGGGAATTCAACCATAATTCCCGTCAGGGCAATGCATTACAAGCTTCCCATATTGGGATTCAGGATGGGCGGGATGTGCTATTTGACAGACGCCAACCACATCGCCGAGGAAGAATACGAAAAGCTGAAAGATCTTGACATAATGGTTCTCAGCGCTGTAAGGAGAGGCCATCACATATCTCATTTCTCTCTGGAGCAAGCCATTGAAGTTGCCAAGAGGATCGGAGCCAAAAAGACATACATCACCCATCTTTCACACATGATGGCGGAGGACGACAAAAACATAAAAGGCACTCATGCAGACCTGGTCAGGGAAATGCCCCAAGGTATATCAATTGCGTACGACGGCCTGAAAGTCAGCTTCTGACGCAATTCACAATCAGAGATTGTCAAACGAGAACGGTATGAGGTCATTCACGGAAGAGATGACCTCTATTTTTTCAGCCGCACCGAGAATAACCTTGACAGGTTTCCCTCCGCGATTCTGGGCATCAAGCATAACCTGTATGCAGGCTCCGCAAGGCCTTGTAGGAGTAGCCGTAAGCTTTTTGCCCTTCTTTGCAGCAATAGCCAACGCCTCTACAGCCACACCTGGATACTTTGAAAAAGCGTAGAAGAGAACTGACCTTTCTGCACACAAACCTGAAGGGAAAGCTGCGCTTTCCTGGTTGGAAGCCTTGAGAATCTGGCCGTTGGCCATACGTACAGCGGCTCCGACCCTGAACTTTGAATATGGAGAATAGGAAAGGTCCGTAGCAGAAACCGCCTCCTTTAGAAGCAGAGCATCATCTTCCGGAAGACTGGTGATACTCTTGAATTCCTGGTATTCGATGGTTATTTTCTTCTTCATTTGCAATTGCTTTAATGCAAATTTAATAAATTTGTGTAACTATTGGACAAATCAAGACATTTATGGCAAAGACTACTGGCACCAAAAGCAGGAAACCTGCAACTGGAAGAAATAAATCCGGAAAAAAATCTTCAAAGAAAAGCAGACTCCTTTTATGGCTGGCAATTATTGCCGTCATCCTGGCTGTTCCGGCGGGGATAGGTCTTTCCAGGTTCCTCCAGCAGAACAAAAAGAACATAGCCCATAAGACGGTCTTGTATGTAAGGCCAGGCACAGACTTTGCCGCCCTGATGGACTCCTTGGAAAGGCATCTTACAGACATCAAGTCATTTGTAAAGGTAGCAAACAGGGAGCAGCTTCCTTCACGGATTCACCCCGGCCGTTATGTCCTGGATTCACTTGCCACCAACATTCAGGTCGTGAGGAACCTGAAATACGGATACCAGTCTCCGCTCATGCTTCCGCTTTCCGGCAGGATACGGCATGCAAAGAATCTTGCCGCAAGACTCGGCAAAAGAATGATGGCCGATTCGGCTGAATTCATGGAAACCTTCAAGGACAACACCCTCTTGAAGGAACTGGGCACGGACACTGCCAACATACTCTCCCTCATACTCCCCGATTCCTACGAGTTCTACTGGACTGTAACCCCACGCGAGTTTCTGGAAAGGATGAAGAAAGAGTACGACAAGTTCTGGACAGAGGAAAGGCTTCAGAAAGCCAAGAAAATAGGTCTCAGCCAGAAGGATGTGTCCATCCTCGCATCCATAGTCTATGGAGAAAGCAATCATGTTCCTGAGTATCCGAAGATTGCCAGCGTCTATCACAACCGTCTCAAGAAAGGCTGGAAGCTTTGTGCTGACCCTACCGTAATATATGCCACAGGAGATTTCACAATAACAAGAGTTTTGAAACGTCATCTTGAAACAGATTCTCCATACAATACATACAAGGTGTACGGGCTCCCTCCAGGACCTATCATGGCTCCTACCAAAGACTGCATAGACGGTGTCCTCAATGAAGAATCAACAGACTTCATGTTCTTCTGCGCCAGCCCGAAATTCAACGGCACGCACCGCTTTGCACGTAATGAAAGGGAACACTTTGCAAATGCCAAGGCATATCGGCAAGCCCTGGATTCCCTGACAAAAGCCAAAGCCGCCCGCGCCAAGGAGTAATTGCCACTCACTCCCATTTTTTATTTTTGCTTTTTAAAAAAAGTCATTACATTTGCAGTGGGGTAAGTCATATACGACCAGCTCCCTCAAAACTCCCCCAGGGCCGGAAGGCAGCAAGGGTATGAGGTTGTAGCGGTGCGATATATGTAGCTTGCCCTTTTTTTCATATATGGCAGACCTATAACAACTTGGACCTAAGGAAATGAAGATCATAGTCGGACTCAGCGGCGGTGTGGATTCAAGCGTGGCGGCATATCTTCTCAAACAGCAGGGATATGACGTCGAGGCTATGTATATGCAGAACTGGCACGACATAACCGGCACTCTTCACGGAGAATGCGAATGGGAGGAAGAGAAGGTTGTAGCCGAGATGGTGGCCAGGAAGATTGGAATACCTTTCCATTTTGTGGATCTCAGCGACGAATACCGCACCCAGGTTGTTGACTACATGTTTTCAGAGTATGCAGCAGGACGGACTCCGAATCCGGACGTTATGTGCAACAGCAAGATAAAGTTCGCTTCTTTCCTGAAGAAGGTCGAGGAACTGGGAGGAGATTTCGTAGCCACCGGCCATTACTGCAAGAAAGAAACCATTGTCGCCGGCAACCAGGAGAAGAATGAAAGCAGCAAGAAGATCTACAGGATACTTGCGGGAGACGACCCTAACAAAGACCAGAGCTATTTCCTCTGCCAGCTGTCCCAGGAACAGCTATCAAAGGCCATCTTCCCTATCGGGCATCTTACCAAACCGCAGGTCAGGGAAATCGCCCGCCAGGCCGGTTTGCCGTCCGCCGAAAAGAAAGACAGCCAGGGCATTTGTTTCGTAGGCAAGGTTGATTTACCTGTTTTCCTCCAGCAGAAACTCAAATCAAAGGAAGGAAACGTTGTGGAAATCTTCAGGGAGGATTACGCCAGGATACTGGAACGAGAATTCAAAGATGATTTCACACCTGTCCGCTACATCCCTTCAGAAGGAAAAGTTATCGGAAAACATATCGGAGTACAGTACTACACAATAGGACAGCGGCACGGGCTTAACATCGGCGGACACCAAGGCAGCATATTCATAATAGCCACAGACACAAAGACCAACACCATATATGTAGGGGAAGGCAAAGACCATCCAGGGCTATACCGCAAAGGTTTGAAGATAAACAAAGAAGAAGTCCACTGGATCAGACCTGACCTTGAAATGCAGCCGGGCGAAGAAAGAAAATACCTTGTCAGGATCCGTTACCGTCAGCCGCTCCAGAAAGCTACCCTGAAGATGGAGCAGGACGGAATGTACATAGCATTTGACGAACCGCAGAGAGGAATAACACCCGGCCAGTTTGCGGTCTGGTATGCAGACGGCGGCGAGATGATTGGCAGCGGCCCTATAAAAGAGTAGCGTTCTCTGCAACCTGCTGACATTCAACGATATAATATTATTTCCTATATGCTTTTTGCATACAGTTAAACTTATAGTTATATGAAAATCAAGAGATTGCTAATAACGGCACTGACAGTAGCCCTATTCCCTGCAACAATTGGGGCGCAGGAGATTTCGGGCAATGACCAATCATCCGGAATGTTCTCATCCGAGGAAGTCAGCTTCACCAACCCGGCTGACGGAGCAGTTCTTTCAGGAACCCTCCTGCTGCCACAAGGGGTAGAAAAACCGGTTGTGGTGCTTCTGGTTACTGGAAGCGGTCTCCAGAATAGGGACGAGGAAATCTTCAAGCTGAAGCCTTTCAAGGATATCGCTGAGTATCTGGCATCAAGAGGAATTGCAAGCCTCAGGTATGACGACCGCGGCTTCGGGAAATCTACCGGAAGTATAGACGGTGCCACAACCGATACGTTCCTTTCAGACGCCGAAGCTGGAGTTGAGTTTCTGAAGAACTACAGAAGTGAACCCGGAAATCCTGCGGCTACATTCTCCAAGATTGGAGTTGCCGGCCACAGCGAGGGCGGAACAATAGCGTTCCTTCTGGCTGCGGACAAAAAAGTGGATTTCATTATCAGCCTTGCCGGTGGTGCCATCCAGGGGAAAGAAGCTGTCATGACTCAGAACTACAACGCATTCAAGATGCAGGGAGTGCCTGAAGACCAATATGGCCCTGTGCTTGACGCCATCGAGGAAGTGTTTGACAAACTGATCCAAAGCCCGGAAGACGAACCGTTTTCAAAAACAATGGAAAGAATTGCCAAAGAAAGTTCAAACCCTGAAATAGCCCGGACGCTGGCTATGCAGCTCGGGAACGATTCCAACGGAAAATGGTACAAGCGTTTCCTGGCATTGGATCCTTCAGATGCGATTTCCAGGATAACTTGCCCTGTCATGGCGGTAAACGGTACGCTTGACTTCCAGGTTGACTGCAAAGAAAACCTTGACAACCTGAAAAAGAGACTCCCGGCCTCCGCAAAGAATCTCATAAAGAGCTATGAAGGCATAAACCATCTTCTGGTGCCTTGCAAGACCGGATACCCTACAGAATATCCAATCCTGGAAGGCCCTGTATCAGAGGAAATAATGAAAGACATCGCAGACTGGATCCTTGGTCTGTAATTATTTCAGAGCCTCGAGAGCCTTCTGCACCTCTTTGTCCGTGAGGTTGTCATAGCGGATATAATAGTCCAGACCGTAGAGATTGCGCACTATCAAGCCTTTCAGATAGTTGCGCAATTCTTTTCCTGATTTGTCCAGCTCCTCCTGCGTAAACTCTATCTTGTTCTGACGGGCATATTCCAGGAACTCGTTGAAATACTTGTCATCCACCTCAAACTTTGAAACGAAGCTGCTGAAGGTCTTGTTGTTTTTCTCTTCTGCCTGGGAAGCCGAAAAAGTACCGTATTTACGCTCGAAATCCTTGCGGTGGTTGTCTGCATAGATGCTGACAAAATCGCTGAGGATTCCTCTGTTTACGGCAGCAAGATAACTCTTGGAATAGTATGAGGTATCTATAGGGATGTAAACATCCGGGATTATACCTCCGCCTCCATACACGGTCCGTCCGAGTCTAAGTGTCTTGAACTTGAGGGAGTCGTTGATCTTTATGCTGTCCTGGCTGAAGCTTTC
This sequence comes from uncultured Bacteroidales bacterium, assembly GCA_900316795.1. Taxonomy (GTDB): domain Bacteria; phylum Bacteroidota; class Bacteroidia; order Bacteroidales; family UBA932; genus Egerieousia. The sequence continues at coordinate 46,218 of ONEF01000013.1, forward strand.
CCCGTTGAGATACCTCTCGTAGAAGTTGCGGTAATACTCTTCAGCGGCTCCCATCTTGTATGGAGACTGTATTACCCTGCCGCTAGGAGTGTGGTAACGTGCCACTGTTATTCTGACCCTGGATCCGTCCTGGAGAGGGAACTCCTGCTGAACAAGGCCTTTGCCGAAGGAGCGGCGCCCGATTATGGTGCCTCTGTCCCAGTCCTGGATTGCTCCGGAAAGAATCTCGCTTGCAGATGCTGAGTTTTCGTCTATGATTACTGATAACGGAACATTCTGGAGTTTTCCGCTGCCGTCTGCAAAGTCATCGGTACGCTGGACGGCACGCCCTTCCGTGAACAGGATCAGCTGCCCTCTGCCCATAAACTCGTTAACAAGCCTGAGCGCGGTGTGTAGATAACCACCTCCGTTCCCCCTCAGGTCCACTATCAAACCTTTAAGCTCCTTGCCTTGCAGGGGATTCATGAACTCATTGTAAGTCTCTGCCCCAAAACTGCTTACCTTGATATACATTACGCCCGGGCGGATTTCGTATGCGGAAGAGACTGTATTCAACGGAATCTTGTCTCGGGTTATGACGAGTTCCCTTTCTTTTTCTCCGCGACTTATCACCCCTACCCTGACTTTCGTGCCTTTGTCGCCTCTCAGATATTTGAGGACGCGCATCTGGGTGAGTTTGGTACCGCTTATCACCTCCCCGTCAACAGAATTTATTTTGTCTCCAGCTTTGAGTCCGACCTTCTCGGAAGGGCCGCCGGGTATCACGCTCTGGACTGTCAGAGTATCGCGGATGAGAGCATATTCTATACCTATGCCCTCGAACTTGCCAAGCAGAGGCTCTTCCATCTCCTTCACGTCCTTTGCGGAAATATAGACTGAATGTGGGTCCAGCTGCTGCATCATGTTTATCATTGCCTCTTCACTGATCCTGCCGACATTCAAAGTATCTACATAGGCGTTAGCCAACAGGAAAAGCATCTGCTTGAACTTGGTGGCTTCCGTGTTGAGTCTGGAATTGTTGAAACCTATGGTCTGGTTCACACGAGGCTGGGCCATATAGCTCTGCCCACTTGCGGAAGAAACACTTGCCAATATTGCCAACACCAGGCTTGAAGTAATCAGAACGAGCTTTTTCATTGTCTTTGTTTCATTGGAGATAATTTCTCCGGAATATCAAATATCATACCTTCCTGTGCAAGATAAGTCTCAGGAAAAACACTGCGGGCCTCTTCAAGCAGAAGGTCCAGGTTTCTGTATCTGGATGAGAAATGTCCAACCACAAGTTTTGAGGCTCCAGCCGCCAGTGCTACTTTAGCCGCATCTTCACTCGTGGAATGAGCGGTGGTTTTGGACAAGGCCTTAAGGTCAGAGGCATAGGTAGCTTCGTGGTAAACCAGGTCAACTCCCTTGACCCACTCCTGGAGCTTCGGGAAGGGAGCGGTATCGCTGCAATAGGCAAAGCTCCGAGGCTCAAAAGGCCTGTATGTAAAGTCTTCACAACGCAAAACCTCCGTCTGTTCACCGTTGTCATTCCTCCTGACCACATCCTCCCCTCTTTTCAGAGTACCTATCTCCTCAAGCGTCAGGTTGTGCTCCGCGATGGAATCTTTAATGACATTAAGCAGCGGCTCTTTTTCCTTGAACAGGTATCCGTAAGTCTCTATCCTGTGACGCAACGAAAATGCGTAGATATCCAGATTCTTGAACTGGCAAATCAGTTCCGGTTCATGACATTTCACAGTATGTACAACTATCTCGTACTTAGGCTCTCCAAACTGGTCTGAGATAGTATCCAGAAGTTTCTGCATACCTTCCGGGGCATAGATGTGAAGCGGAGAGAGGCGGCCCGTCATGTCCAGGGTGGATATGAGGCCGAACAACCCGAAGACGTGATCTCCGTGCAGGTGGGATATGAATATGTTGTCCAGCCTAGAGAAGGGAACCTTGAACCTTGCCATCTGCATCTGGCAACCCTCTCCGCAGTCTATCAAGAACAAACGCCCACCCACAATGAGTGAGTGAGCGCTTGGAAATCTGGAAGATGTAGGGCGTGCAGAAGCACTACCCAATGTCATCAGAGAAAATTCCACTATTTATTCTCTCCTTTTTCCAACTCTTTCTTCAAGTCTGCAAGAGCGTCGATATCGCCGAGAGTGGTCTTCTCAACGCTTGCCTTCACCTTCTTGATAGCCTTCTTTGTGCTTTCAGCCTCTGCTTCCTTCTCCTTGAGAACTTCACCGGCTTCAGCCCTCTTCTTGTCTTCAGCTATCCTTGTGTGTGAAAGGATGATCTTCTTGCTTGACTTGTTGAATTCAACAACCTTGAAATCGAGTTTCTCTTCTGCCTTTGCAGTGGTTCCGTCTTCCTTTACAAGACCCTTCATAGGAGCGAATCCCTCGATTCCATACTGAAGAGCAACGGTTGCGCCCTTGTCGTTGAAGGAAACGATTGTACCCTCATGGATGGATCCCTGTGTGAATACGGTCTCAAAGGTATCCCAAGGATTGTCCTCGAGCTGCTTGTGGCCGAGAGAAAGTCTGCGGTTCTCCTCGTCGATGTCGAGAACTACAACCTCGAACTTCTCTCCGAGAGCTGTGAACTCAGAAGGATGCTTGATCTTCTTAGTCCAGCTGAGGTCTGATACGTGTACCAGTCCGTCAACACCTTCCTCGAGTTCAACGAATACGCCGAAGTTGGTGAAGTTGCGGACGATGGCAGTGTGACGGCTTCCTACAGGATATTTCTCCTTGATGGTTGCCCAAGGGTCAGCCTTAAGCTGCTTCATTCCAAGGCTCATCTTGTGCTCCTCGCGGTCAAGTGTCAGTATCTGTGCCTCAACTTCTTCGCCGAGCTTCAGGAAATCCTGAGCACTTCTAAGATGTGAAGACCAGCTCATTTCAGACACGTGGATAAGACCCTCGATACCTGGCTGGATCTCAACGAATGCACCGTAGTCGGTGATGACAACAACCTTACCCTTTACGGTGTCACCAACCTTGAGGTCTGGGCTGAGAGCCTCCCAAGGATGTGGAGTAAGCTGCTTCAGACCGAGAGCGATTCTCTTCTTCTCCTCGTCGAAGTCAAGGATAACGACGTTGATCTTCTCGTCCAGCTTGACAACTTCCTCAGGGTTGCCGATGCGGCCCCAGCTGAGGTCTGTAATGTGGATGAGACCGTCCACGCCACCGAGATCCACAAATACTCCGTAAGAAGTGATGTTCTTAACGGTACCCTCGAGAACCTGACCCTTCTCCAGCTTGGAGATGATCTCGCTCTTCTGGGCCTCGAGCTCTGCCTCGATGAGAGCCTTGTGTGAAAGTACAACGTTGCGGAACTCCTGGTTGATCTTCACAACCTTGAACTCCATTGTCTTCTCAACATATACGTCATAGTCGCGGATTGGCTTCACGTCGATCTGAGAACCAGGCAAGAACGCCTCGATTCCGAATACGTCCACGATCATACCGCCCTTTGTACGAGCCTTGATGAAGCCCTTCACGATCTCGTTCTTCTCGAATGCCTCGTTTACCCTGTCCCAAGACTTGAGTGAGCAGGCCTTCTTATGTGAAAGAATCAACTGGCCTTTCTTGTCCTCAGGATTCTCGACAAGCACATCTACCTTGTCGCCGACTTTAAGGTCAGGATTGTATCTGAATTCATTTCTCTGGATAACACCCTCGCTCTTGTAACCAACGTTAACGATAACCTCTTTCTGGGTAAGGCCGGTTACAGTTCCTTCAATAACTTCATTCTCCGCAATCTTTGAAAGGGACTCGCTGTACTTCTTCTCGAGTTCTTCCTTGCTCTCAGATGCAGGAACATTGTTCTCAAATGCATCCCAGTCGAACTTTGCAGGATCGATGGACGCGTTGCTTTTCCTCTTTTTAGGAGCAACAGGTGCTGCTTCTTCCCTGAAGGACTCTACAGACTCTTCAGCTTTCCGAACGGGAGTCTCTACAACTTCCTCGTTCTCAATGTTTTTAATTTCTTCGTTCATAATAATTAAACAAATTAGACGTTAAACTTTATTTGTAGATCAGCCCGAAGGCTGAAATTCAAGCGTGCGAAGATAGCAAATTTTTTTCTATTTTTACAAAAACTATTAGCCATGAGACAAAAACAATTCTATTTCTCTGCTTTGGTATCCCTGATGGTCATGTCAATGACGGCTTTCCAAGGAACCGCATTTGGACAGAAAGCGACTTTCTCAGACTGCAAGCTTAAGCACAATGTCGTGACGGATGGAGGAAAACAGCTTCAGTGCCAATACACTGCACGCTTTTCTGATATGAAGTCCCACAAAAAGATCAAAATCGTAATGCAGGTTGAATATCCGAAAGGGAAAGTATATAAGTATCTGAACAATGACGGAAAGAACGTATCAGTCACTGCCTCAAAAGAATATAACAATCAATACGATAGGCCGATCCTGGAAAACAAGCGCCTGGGCATCTACAATTCCCGTCTGCATCCCCAACCGGGGACTAACACGTATTATGTACGTCTTGTTGCCTACGAAGTAAAAACAGGGAAAGTTATAGGAAGGTCTGGTTACATGTCCTTCACTAATACCGGTAAGAGTGATGCCGGTAAGTCAGGCGGTAATGTCAACTCTGGAGGTAAGAGTAAGAGCAAGGGCAAATGGGCGAAAATCAGCAAGGGCAACTACCACGTTGCCTGTGCCGAGAATGCTATGGTATATGTAGGTGCAAAGAATAAAGTAATGGCCAACGGAACCAATATCGAGCTTGTAGGAAAGTTCTTAGATGATGACCAGCAATGGTATTTCCTGCCTGAAAATGACTATTACTATATATGCTCCACCATTAACCGGAATTATGTCCTGGACGTAAAGAAAGGTGTTGCTGCCGCTGGAACCAACATTCAGTTATACCAGCGTAACAACTCCGAGGCTCAAAGATGGTATCTTGAGAAATGCTTTACAGACCCAAAGCACCCCAAGGAGAATCATGAAGCATATATAATACGCTCAGCTCTCAATCCGGATCTCGTGATTGAGATTGAGGGGGGATATTGTAGTTTCGACTCCAATATCCGTCTCAACCGCTACTCCAGGAAAAAATCCCAGATGTGGAGACTCGAATAGACGAGGTCAATATAAAGAATCATTCAGGGCGAAATCGGTGACGAATTTCACGATTTTCTCCATGACGGCCTCTATGTATCTTCTTCCCTTTTCTGCTGTGGCCTTCCTCGGGTCACCTACTCCGGTGTCTTTGGTGGCGTAGGTCCAGTGGCGAGGAGCCCAGGCGGTTTTATCGTTGAGGCCCTCTATCTTGAAGTCGTTGTGGTGGCCGTCTCCGGCTTGTTTGAGGTTGACAAGCTCAGGATAATAATGCAGCATCACGCAGGTTTCCTGCTCGCCGGCGTGGTCGTCTATCTTCTCCTCAAAGAAGTCCTTCAGGGGAAGGATGGAGAACCAGGCAAGCACAGTGATCTGGAAATCAGGGTACTTTATCACGATATCACGGATTATGCCCTTGAAGTTGTTGCCGCCGTGGCCGTTCATGATAAGGAGCTTGCTGATGCCCTGCTTTCTGAGAGACTCCACTATGTCTTCCAAAACAGCTATCTGTGTCCTCTGCGATGCGTGGATGCAGAAAGGAAGCTCTATCTGGCCAGGATTCTGGCTTCCCAGCGGAATGCCGGGAAGAACCATTGCATTTACACCGTTCTTGGCGGCCTTTTCCGCAGCCTCAAAGGCAACAGCCTGTGCGTGAAGCATATCCGTGCAATAAGGAAGATGCAGGTTGTGGGGCTCAGTGCTGCCCCATGGCAAGATTGCCAGATGGTAATGCTTGTCTTTCACATCACCGTATCTGGCCGTTGTTATATCGTACTTTGAATACATTATATCAATTGTCTGTGTTTGGCGTAGTTTAAAAACTTATGGAAAGCTACTGGCCAGGTTTGTCAAAAATCAAGGTAACGTCCGGGCCTTTTGGCTTGAGATCCGGATATGGCTTTGAGGATTTTTTCATCAGGCGGTTCATTTTTTTAATGAGGCGGAAGTCGCGCCTTCTAGCCGCGGCGATTTTACTGTCAAGGTTTTTGACTCTTGGACTGTAACCGTCTTCGAAATACCCTGCCCTGGCCTTGAGCATCAGAACTTTCCTGACCTTGCTGTCAAGTTCTTCAACAGAAAGTTCGCCTTCCTCAATGGCTTTTGCAAGTGCCTCTATGCACTTGACAGGCTCATCAGGCATAAGGATCATGTCAGAACCGGACTTGAAAACAGCCAGGACTGCCTCCACCGGAGTACGGTTCTCGTTGGTGAGACCTGCCATTGCAATGGCATCGGTGATAACAACTCCTTTGAAACCCTGTTCCCCTCTGAGAACATCGTTGATGAGTGTTCCGGAAATGGACATCGGAATTCCGCTAGGATCGATTGCTGGGACAGAAATATGCGCCAGCATCATCATTTCCAGGCCATTGTCTATGAGATTCTGGAATGGGCAAAGGTCAACAGTATCCATATAGGCCTTGGAGTTCAAGATGACCGGCAGTTCGAAATGCGAGTCGGCTCTGGTGCCGCCATGGCCGGGATAGTGCTTGCCGCAGGCATATATGCCCGCATCCTGCATACCCTTCATATAAGCTGTGGCAAGAGCGGAAACCAGATGCTGGTCACCGCTGAATGTCCTCAAAGAAGGATAGTCTATGTAATGCTTGCTGACATCTGCCACTGGTGCATAGTTAACCAGCACGTTAATGTCCTTGAGTTCCTTGCCTACATTGCGGCCCATCTTGTAGAGGAGCTTCTCAGGATTCTTCTCAATGCGGGAAAGCTGGGCTTGCCTGGGGTAAGGAAGATACTCTGTAAACCTCATAGCAGCCCCCCACTCGCCATCAGTGGCAACCAGTATAGGAATTTCAGCCAAGGCTTGAAGCTCATCCATACGCTGGAGGAACTCACGGATGGAGCCACCCATAAGGATTACATTGCCCAATCCGTAATCTTTGACCAGAGAATTCTGGTAAGCCTTGGTCTTGGGACTTGGGTTGCGGCTGATTTCAACGACAAACAGCTGGCCTACTTTCTGCCTTAAAGTCATCTTGGAAAGAACTGCCTCTACCTGGGCCTTGTGTTTAATGGAATCCTTGTCAGGCCTTACCTGACCAAACGAAACACTTGAGCCCAGACATATTGTAAAGACGGCTGCTATTGCTGAACAAAAACTGAAAGGTCTGCTTTTCATTGACCTGAACATAAGGGTGGTTGACAATATCCTCCGTGAACTTCAACTCCTGATCAGACTCCTGCAACTCTCTTGCGGTACTCTGCAAGAGCGGCGTCCAGTCTCTCGTGAGCAGTGGTATCTCCAGGAACATTGTGGGATGGATGGATATAGAGTTTCACTCCGCGGTCAGCAAGAATCTCGGCGACGGTACAGATTGTCATCCAGACAGTTGTGACAAAGGCCATTGTGGAGAGAGGACCTATCTTGTCAAAGTGATTCTTCAGATCTACGCTTGCGTCCTGGAGCGGGCAGCAGCTGTCAACGACATAGTCTGCAATCTGGAAGAGGTTCTTTCCGCAGCTGTGGCGAGGAATCTTTGCACCGGTCTGGCCTGCTGAGCCGTAGGCGATGACCTTCATGCCCAGCTTCTGTGCCTCCAGGGCGACATCAATGTTCACGGCGTTGATTCCAGTGTGGGAGAACAGCCATACCAGATCGTCCTTGTGGAAGTTCCAGCTGCTCATTATGGCCTTGCCGTAGCCTTCAGCCCTTTCCAGCCAGAGGAACTGGTTGATGCCCATTTCACCGTTGATATGAGTGAAGAATGTCAAAGGAAGCTCGCAAAGAGGATGGAAACCTACGAAACCACCGATTCTCGGATACATCTCCTCGATAGGAAGGTTTGCGTGCCCGCAGCCGAAAGTGTGGATAAGGTGGCCTGCCTGGAGGCAGTCTGCCATAACTTCTGCAACTTTCTTTATCTGTTCCATCTGTGTGGACTCAATCTGGTCCATAACGCTGATAGCGTTCTTTTTCCATTGATTTGCTAACATTGTCTTAAGTTTTTATTTTTTATTCTGTATATGTTTTTCTGTTATGATTATTATTCCTTAATGAAGTACGCCAGGTGATGAACTTTAAGGATAAATGTCTCCGCGATTCTGCTCATCCGCCTTTTTGCGTCTGGCACAAGCAAGGCACGCAAAAGGTGCCAGGATTATTATCGCGATAATCATGCCGGCAAGAATATGCGTAAACACTCCGCCAGAGCCATTGCTGAATATCTTGCCCATCAGGAAGTTTCCGAGGAACTGGCCGCAGAGTGCGATAAAAATGGCAGCGGAGAATGCAGCGCCGCTCATACGGCGGAACACACCGCCAAGACGGGCAAGCATAACCGGGTAAGTGGCCCCTACTCCAAAGCCTATCAGGGCCATAGAGCCCCAACAAAGATATGTGGATGAGTTGCCTAAAGACATCATTATCACTCCAGCCAAGGCTACGCCGAGATAGATGAACAAGGTCCGGAGGTCTTTTCCTGATTTCATCAAAGCTCCAAGCGCAAACCTTCCTAACATCATTCCGATGGTGAAGAAAGTCAAAGAAAGGACTGCGTCATTCTCGGCGATGCCCCCTATCTTGGTCAGGTACGATGTTGTATAACTGCCGCTGGTGCCTTCAAACGCGCTCTGGAAAAACAGGGTGAACGCCACAAGAAGAAGAGCACCGGAAGTCAGCATGCTTTTGTACTCGGAACCGGAAGGCTTGGAGGCAGAAGAAATCTTGGCCTTCGGGAATTTTATCGCGATGAAGAACACCACGCTCAGGAGCATTATCACGGCACAGGCAATCAGAGGAATCTTGTAGTTGGATATCAGAACGCAGGCCAGAGTCCAGACCATTGCGCCGATGCAGTAGCATGCGCCCAGGATGCTCATCTTCCGGCCTCTTCTGTCTTCATCATAGATGTCTGAAACTATGGCGTTGGTTTCTCCGTTGAGAACTCCCCCGCCAAGGCCTACGCAGAAGATTCCTGCTATAAGCAGCGGCATATCTGAAGAATATGCAAGTATCAGAAGGCCGGCCAGCATTACAGCACTGCTTATGACAAGCAGCCACTTATACCCGTAACGGTCCATCACAGGCCCGAAAATAACAGTTCCGATGATGATGCCTATACTCATATACATAGGCAGGCCTATAGCCTCAGGAACAGCCCTTACCAAAGGTGGCATGATGGCACCGAGAGAGAGCATGGCTACACCAAAGAACGCCATTCCCAGACAGGCTGCCAGATTGACTTTACTTGTGGAATAATCTTTTGACAATGTCTCTTACTGAATATGATGGTTCTCTAAAGGTCTTTATACTTGGCCTTGGCCGAATCTGAAGCCTTTGCCACAAAAGGAAACAAAATGCAAACCGCCAGAATCATCAGGCACATTACCAGAGGGAAATAGCGAGGAAGCCCGTTACCAACTGACGAAGGCAGGAACATCTTGCCTACAAGGAAGTTGCCTACAAGCATTCCGACCTGGGCCACCACCACTGAAAGTGAAACCGCTGCTCCGGAATGTCTCTTGAACACCTGCCCCAGATAATCAAAGATTACAGGAGCGGTAACCCCTATCCCGAATCCTAGGAGAGTCATTGAAACAAAGGCCCCCATCGCTGAAGAAGGGAGGAAATACTGCACCAGAGCTCCTGCAAAAGCTATTGCCATAAACAGGAACATTGCAACCTTCTTGCCGGCCGTCTTAAGGCAAAGAGGAAGGGTAAACCTGCCGATGGCCATTCCCACTGTCATGAATATCAGCGATGTAAGAGCAACGGAAGTTCCAACCCCATTTTCCGTGCTGGTGTAGTATGAAGTGGAATAATTGGCGCTGACAGCCTCCAGAACTCCCTGGAAGAAGAAAAGGAAACCGGCAACAGCCAAGATATGGTATTTGAACAGCTTTATGGAATCGATGAGAGAGAACTTGTCTTCCTTGGTCAGCTTGGCCTTTGGGAAAGGTATGAAGATGAACGCAAGAGACAGCACAGCAATCACGGCAGCGGACCACTGCATCGGGATCATAGGATCGTATGACCATACACGGCAAATGACCGTCCATAGCAGGCTGCCTATGCAGTATGAAGCTCCCAGGATGCTGAGCATCGTGCCTCTGAGGTTATCGCCGTATATATCTGATATGATGGCTATTGTCTCGCTGTTAAGAACTCCGCCGCCAGCACCTATCAGAAAAGCTGAAACTACGAAAAGCCACAGGCTGTGGCAGAAAATGAACCCGCAAAGTCCAAGCGCCAGCGCCAGAGAACTGAATATCAGCAAGGCCTTGTAGCCATAACGGTCCATTACCGCACCGCAGATTATGGTTCCGGCTATGATTCCGAGAGTCAGTATCCAAGGAAGGTTCTGCACACCTTCAATGCTCTCGCCCAAGGAAGGAAGCATTGCTCCCCAGAAGAACATGGTCACCCCGAAGAAGGCGCATCCAAGGCAGGCGGCAACTGCTACCAAAGCTCTTGGATACCCATTTTCTGTTTTTCCCATAATGTTTTCTCTTATCTGAAATGAATCTTATTCTACTGCTGAACTTTCAGGTATCTGTCCAGCCACTCGAAGAAGGTTCTCTGCCAGAGGATGCCGTTCTGAGGTTTGAGTACCCAGTGGTTCTCGTCAGGATAGAGCAGGAGTTCAGCATCTATTCCCCTCATTCTGGCTGCGTTGAAAGCGCTTTCACCCTGAGATGCAAGAATCCTGTAGTCTTTCTCGCCATGGATGCAGAGGATTGGAGTGTCCCACTTGTCAACATACATGTGAGGAGAATGGGCAAAGGTGTTCTGAGCAGTCTTGAGGTCCTTTCTCCAGAAGGCTCCGCCAAGGTCCCAGTTTGCAAACCACATCTCCTCGGTCTCAACATACTGCTGCATCTCGTTGAAAATTCCGTCGTGGGCTATGAAGGCCTTGAACCTCTTGCCGTGGTTTCCGGCAAGCCAGTAAACTGAGAAGCCTCCGAAGCTTGCACCTACACATCCCAGGTGATCCTTGTCAACATAAGGTTCCTTTGCAACATCGTCTATTGCAGACAGATAGTCTTTCATGCACTGCCCGGCATAGTCTCCGCTTATCTGCTCCAGCCACTCCATTCCAAAGCCAGGAAGCCCCCTGCGGTTAGGAGCAACTATGATGTAACCGTTGGCGGCCATTATCTGGAAGTTCCACCTGTAGCTCCAGAACTGGCTTACAGGAGACTGAGGGCCACCCTCACAGAAGAGAAGCGTAGGATAAGTCTTTGTAGAGTCGAAGTGAGGCGGATACACAACCCAGGTAAGCATCTGCTTGCCGTCCGTTGTCTTTACCCAACGCTCCTTGACCTGGCCAAGGGCAAGCTTGTCAAGGATATGTTTGTTTTCAAAGCTCAGCTGGACAGTCTCGCCTGTAGCTGGATCAACAGAATAGATGTCATCCGGAAGCATCATGGAATGACGCTTTGCTATAAGCTTTCCGCCAGAAAGGGCAAGGCTGCCGAAGTCGTGCTGGCCGTCAGTAACCTTGAGGACCTCACCATTGAGGTCTGTCTTGTAAATCTGAGTGGTACCATGCCATACTCCAATGAAATACAGCGTGTTGTCATCAGCCCAGATGTAGTCGTCAACCCCGCTCTCGAACTTCTCGGTAACATAAGTCTTTGCACCGGTCTCAAGATCAAGTACGCAAAGGCGGTTGCGATCGCTCTCATATCCGTCTCTTTCCATACTGAGCCAGGAAACCTTCTTTCCGTCAGGACTGTAGGACGGGTTGGTGTCATAGCCCATGTTGAGATCTTCCTTGTTCTTGTTCACGCTCTGGTTCTGCAAAGACTCATCATATCTGACTTCAGGTCTTGTGTAACCCTCTCCCTTGCAGAGGTTGCGTGTCTTGCCGCTCTCAATGTCATACTCAAAGATGTCTGAATCTGTGCTGACAGCGTAATCCAACCCCGTCATCTTCTTGCAGGAATATGCAATCTTTTTGCTGTCAGGGCTGAACGCGAGCTGCTCGCTTCCGCCGAAAGGCTTGGAAGGACATTCGAACATCTCACCCTCCAGGATATCCTTTATGTTTGAGAAGGAATTGCCGTTATAATCGGCGATGAAAGGATGCGGGATGGTCTCTACCCACTCGTCCCAGTGCTTGTGCATCACATCGGTGACAATCCTTCCGGTTGTCTTCGGCAGGTCCTGATATTTGTTCTTGCCCAGGACAACGGAACCTTCGTAAGGTATCTGGGAAACCAAAACAACTTTCTTTCCGTCAGGAGAGAAGAGGAAATCCTCAACCTCAAGTTCTTCACCTTTTGCATCCTTGGCAGCAATCTTCTTTGCTCCCGTTCCATCAGCGTTCATCACCCATACAGAACTTACACCGTCTTCGGAAGTAAGATATGCGATCTTGTTGCCTCCGTCTATCCAAACGGCTCCGCCCTGGCTCTTGGGAGAAGTTGTAAGGGTCTTGTTGTCAGACCCGTCTGCATTCATCAGGCAGATTACAGTATGGCTGCGGTTTTCCTCAACGCTATAGTAAGAGACATTGTAGAGGATTTTGCTTCCGTCAGGAGAAGGCTGCACCCCGCCTATACGGCCCATAGCCCAAAGGGCTTCAGGAGTCATAAGGTCTGAAGCAAGCGTTACTTCCTGCTTGCCTATGAAAGACTGCGCCTCTTCCTTCTGGTTCTGGGCGCAGCTTGAAATAAGAACTGCCGATGCCATCATCGCGATAAGAATTGATCTTTTCATATATTGCCAAAAAATTTATCCTTTATAGTTTCCTGCCAGATATCCGGCACCCAAAAGAGCCGCGTCCGCACCAACTTCAGAAGCGCAGAAACGAGTGGTTTTGATGGATATAGGTTGAGCCCACTTGAGAGCCTCTTCATAAATTTCAGGAATAAGTCCCTTGGCCGGCCCGCTGAAAACACCGCCTCCGAAGACTATCATCTCAGGATTGAAAAGGCTGACAAGGTTTGCAGCTCCCTTTCCCCACATCTGAACAGCCTTGCGGATTACCTTTGCGGCAATTTCATCACCCTTGGAAAACAAGTCAAAGACTTCGTATGAGGATACCTCCCTGCCGTAGAGCTTGGAGGCCTGGTAACCGATGCCGTTGCCGGAAGCAAAGGTCTCAAAGCATCCGCACTGGTCCCAATCATTGTCATAGTCTGATTCCAGGGCCATCCACCCTGTAGCCCCCACTATGTCGTCAGCACCGTGTATCACCCTTCCGTCCAGAAGGATGCCGGCTCCGATTCCACTTCCTACAGCCAGGTATATGGCGTTGTCACAGTCTTTTGCGGCTCCCCTCCACTTCTCGCCGAGGATGTAGCACGTGCGGTCGCTTTCAATCGATACCGGGATGCCGCCGAGATTTGAGGAAAGGACACCAGCCAAAGGATAATTGTCCCAGCCGGGTATGTTCGGACACCACACGGTCCCTTTCTTTGAATACACTATTCCGGGCACGCAAATTCCAGCCCCTGAAATCTCATGGTCTTTTGCCAGTTTGCCTATGACTTCGCTCACAAGAAGACCTGCGGCATCACCGCCCCGCCCACCCAAAAGCGCATATTGCCGCTCAAGAATATCTCCACTTGCGTTGAAAACAGCGGCTGAAATCTTGGTGGCGCCTAAATCTATACCTAAAACTGCCATCGTCATTTGGATTTTCTTCTCCTGAACAAAAGAGAAGCTAAAAATACTGAGACAAGCATTATGAGGATTATCCAGCTGAAATCCCGCAAGCCGAACTCTTCACCGAAGATAGGAAGCTTGACGTTCATTCCGAAGATACCGGAAATCAGTGTCGGCGGCATGAACAGCAGGGAAACGTATGTCAGAATCCTCATTATCTTGTTCTGCTCCAGGTTAATCAGACCTAGCACAGTGTTCTGAAGATACTCAAGCCTTTCAAAATTGAAGTTGGTATGGTTCAGAAGCGAAGCTATATCGTTGACCAGTACATCCAACCTAGGGCGGATATCGCTCGGGAACTTGTCAGAACGGGTAAGGGCTGTCACAATCCTCTGCTTGTCCACAATGTTCTCCCTGACCATCATCGTGTTCTCCTGCATCTGATTGATGTCCAGAAGGAAGTCCTCGTTGACCTTGCCTCCCACGTTCACGTTCCTGCCGAACTTTTCTATCTCCTTGGCCATGACCTCAATCATATCCGCGTCAAGGTCCACCCTGTTTTCCATGATAGAAACAAAGATATGGTAGCCGGTAGGATAAAGCTTGTATGAATAGCCCATCCTCTTCTGGAATTCCGTAATGGTACGCAACGGAGCCTGACGTGTAGTCACCAGGACTCCTTCCGCTATGACAAAAGACACACTCTCCTCGGAATAGCTGTCAGGCCCCGGGGAGATGAAGTCTGTATTTGCAAAGATTGCGTTGTCTGTTTCAGAATAGCGGGAAGAACTCTCGATCTCCTCTGCCTGAGCCCTGCTCTGGAGGGTGGTTTCAAGGAACTCTTCCACCGCTTGCGTCTCAACTCTGTCAGGTTCATACAAATCTATCCACAGGACATCATCAAATCCCAAGTTCTCTGCCAATTCGTTTACATCAGAGGTAGTGAGGATCTGCCCCTTAGATTTGTAGAACACCTGAATCATACTCCGGCCTCCTTCTTTATGGTTATAGAGTTGGACATATCGTTTTTCTTATACGCGCAAATTTAAGAATTTTTCTTTGAGAAAAGCAGCATTCCGATGAATGTAAGTGCGGCAATCACAAGAATCAGGGCAAAACCGAAGTCATACCCCCAGCCGAACACCTTGTTCTGGATACAGTAGCAGATTACCGGAACCAGCACGCAGATGAACGGAACCGCTTTGTCATTAGTGCCTTTCTTGGTAAGGATTCCATACATGAACAGACCGAGGAGCGGGCCGTATGTGTAAGATGCTATGGCATATACCATATTGATTACGGAATCGCTCTTGAGATAGTTGAAGGCAACCATCATCAGGACGAAAAGCACGGAAATAAGAATGTTGACTCTCTGGCGCACGTTCTTTTTCTTGTTGTCATCCCAGTCTTTCTTCTCCATCCCGATAAGGTCTATGCTTGCAGACGTGGTAAGGGATGTGATGGCGTTTGCGCAGGAAGGATAGGCTGCTGAAATCAGTCCGATAAAGAAAATCACTCCCACTATCGGCTTGAGACTCAGGGCCACCGTAGGGAATATCTTGTCCGCCTCGATTCCGCCGGCTGCCTTGGTGACAGATGACAGAAGTTCAGGATGGTTGGTCATGAAGATAGCAAGGACAGCACCGATTATCAGGAAGAGCAGGTTTACAGGAATCATCATGGCTACGGAAGTCATCATGTTCTTCTGGCTCTCCTTGAGGTTCTTGCAGCTGAGGCTCTTCTGGATCATGCTCTGGTCCAGACCGGTCATCGCAACCGGAACAACCAGACCGCTGATGAATCTCTTCAGCCAGTGGGTTCCGTGGCTCCAGTCTGTGTCAAATATGTCTGAATGAGGGTCTGAATGAACGTTGGAAAGCATATCGCCGAAGCCCCATCCCAGCTCCTTGCAGATGAAAACCAGAGAAAGCACCACTGCCACAATCATAAAGGTTGTCTGGAAGGTGTCTGTCCAGATGATGGTCTTCACTCCACCCTTGAGGGTATAGAGTATCGCGATTAGGACAAATATTGCCGCAGCTACCCAGAACGGCATTATATGGCTGCCGTCAGGGCGGATGAGAACGAAGTTATACAGCACGAACACTACCAGGAACGTCCTTACTGTTGCTCCCAGGAACCTGGAAATGATGAAGAAGGAAGCTCCGGTCTTGTAGCTGCAGATTCCGAATCTCTTCTCCAGGTATGAATAGATGGAAGTCAGGTTCATCCTGAAATAAAGAGGCAGCAGCACCAGGGCAATTATCAGGTAACCGCCGATGAAGCCCAGCAGCATCGGAAGATACCAGAACCTCTCATTATAGACATTGCCAGGCACGCTCATGAAGCTCACGCCGCTCAGCGATGCCCCTATCATTCCGTAAGCCACAACAAACCAGTTGGATTTGCGGTTTCCGGTGAAATAGGAACTGTTGTCTGCCTTCCTTGAAGTCAGGTAGGCTATAAGGAACAGTATGGCCGTATAAACCAGGAACGTTACAAGTAGTATTGTAGAATTCATCTTGTTAGATTTTAAATGGTTGTCTGTTTTCTATGCTCTTTGCCAGAGTAAGTTCGTCTGTGTACTCGAGGTCATCCCCGAAGGCCACTCCCCTGGCTATGGCAGTAATCTTTACATCGTATTTTTTCAGCCTGTTATACAGGAAGAAAGCTGTCGTCTCACCTTCCATGCTGGTGGAAAGGGCAAGAACCACTTCCTTGACATCCCCCTGAGCCACCCTTTCTTCCAGCTCGGCGATGGGAAGGTCAGAGGGGCCGACACCGTCCATCGGGGAAATGATCCCCTCAAGAACGTGGTAAAGCCCGTTGTAGGTGTTGGTGTTCTCTATGCTGAGAACATCCCTGACGCTCTCCACCACGCATACCACGCTGCGGTTGCGTCTCGGGTCAGAACAGATGGAGCAAGTCTCTTCATCACAGACCATATTGCAAACCTTGCAGTGCTTTATGCCGTTTGCCATCCCGACAATGGAGGAAGCGAACAGCTCCACATTCTCCTTCGGCTGCCGGAGCATGTGCAAAGCCATGCGCAATGCGCTCCTCTTCCCTATTCCGGGAAGCGTAGAGAACTGCTCCACAGCCTTTTCCAGCAACTTTGAAGGATAAGACATCACACTCTCACAAAAAACGGAAACTATTTCCCGGCCTTGTAAGCATCCACTCCGTTGCGCACGGAACCATACTTGAGCAGATACTCCTTGGCAAGTTCATAATCCTTTATTCCGGTCTCGTCCATGATCATTCGTGTTCCTCTGTCCACCAGTTTGGCGTTGGAGAGCTGCATGTCCACCATCTTGTTTCCTTTCACATGGCCGAGCTTTATCATCGCTGAGGTGGATATCATGTTGAGTATCAGTTTCTGGGCTGTACCGGACTTCATTCTGGTAGATCCTGTCACAAACTCAGGTCCCACCACCGCCACCATAGGTATGTCCACAACCTCGGCAACCTTCGCCCCAGGATTGCAAGTGATGCAACCTGTCAGGAGGCCCTTCTCGCGTGCCTTTGCGCAGGCTCCCACAACGTATGGAGTACTTCCGCTGGCTGCGATTCCGACTACGGAATCCCATCCTCCGATGTTGAACTTCTCAAGGTCTCTCCACCCCTGGTCATAATCGTCCTCAGCATTCTCCACAGCCTTGCGGATGGCACCGTCGCCACCTGCTATAAGGCCGATCACAAGGTCGAACGGAGCTCCGTATGTAGGAGGTATCTCACTGGCATCCAGTATGCCCAGCCTTCCGCTGGTGCCCGCTCCAAGGTAAAACAGCCTGCCGCCTTTCTTCATCCTCTCGACCAGAAGATCCACGAATTTCTCCACCTGAGGAAGAGTCTTCTCAACTGCATACGGTACTGTCTTGTCTTCTGAATTCATTCCGCGGAGAAGCTCTCCGGTTGTCATTTTGTCCAGGTCTGAATAGTTGGAAGCCTGTTCTGTTATTCTTTTTACACTCATCGTTTCTGATAATCAATCTGTTAACTCATCCTGAAAAACTAGGCCTTACCCAAGTATTTCTTCTTGTGGTAATCTATAAGTCCGTCTATAGGGCTCTTGAGTATCGTGCCGACCTTCACACCGCACTCTGCTGCAACTTCCTCCAGTTCGCGACGGAAGATGTAACCGATAGAACCTACCACATTCATTGGATAATCGTGATAGTTATAACCATATACGTTCCTGGTTATGAAATCTCTGAACCCGCTCTTCAGAAGGTTCTGCATATAGTCTGTGTCACGATACTTCTCGATAAAATATGAGAACTGGGCCAGGAACCTGTTAGGAGAAGGCTGCTTGTAAACCTTGTCCACAATCTTCAGATAATCAAGCCCGTACTCATCAACGAACGCCTTCTCTATGTCCTTAGGGAACAGGCCCTTGATGAAGTCTGAGAGCAGTCTCTTCCCGAAATATCCGCCGCTGGCCTCATCGCCGAGGATGAATCCTCCGGCATTCACGTGCTCGGCCATCTTCTCACCGTCAAAGAAGCAGGAGTTCGCTCCGGTTCCGATTATGCAGGCAATGCCTTTGCCCTCTCCGCAGAGAGCTCTTGCAGCAGCCAGCATATCGGAAGCGGCAAAGCACTTCACTCCCGGGAAAACCTCCTGGAAAGCACCTTCAAGATCGCTACCCACTGAATCGGACACAACACCCGCTCCGTAGAAATAAACCTCGGTCACATTGTTTCCAAGGATGGATTCCAGGCTGGTCCTGAGTATCTCAACTATCTTCTCTCGTGTAATGAAAACCGGATTTATGCCGGCTGTCTTGACTGAAACGGTTGTCCCGTCTTCTTTGATTGCTACCCAATCCACCTTGGTTGAGCCGCTGTCTGCTACTAATATCATCTTCTGTTGATTTAAAATATTTTCCCGATTAAAAACAAATTGTACAAATATACGAATTATTCCTTTAGGAATAAAAACAAATCCCAAAAAGAGGTCAAAGCAAATAATAATTTGCTAATTCGCACTATTATTTATATCTTGCTAACACAAAACTAATTCAATTAATCTATGAACAAAAACAAACGACAAGACACATATGTGCCGTTTGATGGTTTTTTACTACGTTCACCCCTATTCTCCATCTCTAAAATAGGACTAGTCAAGCCTGACGATGCTTTATTCCAGGAAGCCCTATACTTGGCTTCTCCAGAATTATATAATGAATACACTAACCATTCATACAAAAAATTAGACAAAGCTATCTATAAGTATTGGGGTAGAATGTGTTCAAGATGTACCCCTTTTGGACTTTTTGCAAGTTGTTCTTATGGTAATCTACATGATAAGCATAGCAAAATAACCCTGAGTGAGACTCTGATAAGACACTCCAGGCTTGATTTTTACATTATTTCTTCTATCATTGAGCAATTGAACAAGCTTAATGAAGTAAGGTCCATTTTAAAGTACTATCCAAATGACAGCATTTATTATATTGGTGATAGCATTAGATACATTGATCATTCCTATGCCGACAATCGAAGTATTCACAAACTTCAAACGATTAAGGCCAATAATTATTTAGACACTTTGCTTAATAATTCAAAAGAGGGCAAAACAATAATAGAATTAGCTGAAAGTATTACAGACAATGAGGTATCTTTTATCGAGTCTAAAGAGTATGTTGAAGAATTGATAGACAACCAAGTTCTAAAAAGTGAGCTAGAACCTAAAATGACTGTTCCCGACCCGCTATCTGTTTTGATTGAATGGTTAGAGAGACATAAAATTAATTCCACAAAAGACATATATTTTATTCTTAAGAACGTCAAAATAACTCTTGATGATATTGACACCAGTTTTAAACACTGTCCTCAAAAATATGAACAGCTAACCTCAAACCTTCAGAGATTAAATTTAGATTTTGATAGGAAACATCTTATTCATACTGATGTATATCGTTCTATTAAAGCTGGTGGGATCTCTAATGATATTATCAATAAACTTCAAGATTGCATAGACTTTCTTCTTAAGGCATCATCTTGCCGTGCCTTCAATAAAGAATTAGATATTTTTATTAAAGAATTTTCTTCAAAATACGAATTAAGACCCATTCCTTTGCTTTATGCACTAGATAACGATCTCGGAATTGGTTATCCCATAGAAGAGAATCAATACACCAAATCAGATTATATTGACGGAATAAACAGAGTCATTTTAGACAATCGACCTAGTATCTCATTCTCTATTCTTGAAATTCTGGTATTAAGGAAATTATTCTCTTTGTCTAAGGACGGAAAAATGGCTTCTATTGTCGAGTTAAAAGACCAAGATATTGAGCCATATTTTAAGAAGAACACAAATATAAATCCTCCTGACACATTGTCCTGTTTATGCCAAGTAATCCCCCATGAAAACG
Organism: uncultured Bacteroidales bacterium; assembly: GCA_900316795.1. Classification (GTDB taxonomy): domain Bacteria; phylum Bacteroidota; class Bacteroidia; order Bacteroidales; family UBA932; genus Egerieousia. The sequence continues at coordinate 66,258 of ONEF01000013.1, forward strand.
AGAACAGTATTTATCTTAAATCAATTAACCCTGGAGCAGCTCGTTTAATTGGTAGGTTTTGCTATTTAAATCAAAATATCAGAAATTTATTTACTGACATATGCTCTACTGAGCAAAGAATGGCTGATGATGATACTCTTTTAGCAGAAATTATCCACTTGCCAGACCCGAAAGTTGCTTATTTAATTAATAGACCTTTAGCGAGGGAGATTAGCATACACTATCTATCTCACTCAGAAACGCATAAAGATCATATTCCAGCAAGTGACTTAATGTTACAGATTAGAAATGGCGAGTTAATCCTTTTTTCAAAATCTCTCAATAAAAAGATTTGTCCTAGATTATCGAATGCACATAATTACAATTTGAACACGACCCCTTTGTATAAATTTCTATGCTCATATCAATACTATTACTACAATGATCTTGCACCACTTAACTTCAACAATTTATTACAAACACTCGGATTTGCTCCTAGGGTACAATATAAATCATGTATTCTTCATCTTAAAACTTGGAGGGTATCAAAAAATGACATTGGCCAAATACAAGACATTAAAACAAACAGAAGCAATTGTCTCGATGGATGGATATGCCGCAATAATATACCTAATGAAATTTTGATTGCAGATGGAGATAATGAATTATATATTAATCTCTCAAATGATGACAGCAGATCAGTTTTTCTTGATTATTTAGGTAAAAGATCATCTATAACTATTAAGGAGTTTATATTTGGTCATAATAAGTATACTGTCACTGATGGCTATGAATCATACAACTCTGAGTTTATTGTACCTTTCTTCAAAAACCAATTGACAAGTTGAAAAGTGGATAGAAGTTATTTTATACTTGGCAGCGAATGGATATATCTAAAAATATATACTGGTGAACATATGGCGGAAACGTTGTTAACTAAAGATGTTGCAGATATAATAGATGCTATAGACAATAATAATTTAATAGATAAATGGTTCTTTATTAGATATACTGACAAAAATGGTTTTCATATTCGCCTCCGCTTTCATGTAATTAAGTTAGAATACACTTATCATATTATCAAGATTATTGAAGAGTATCTCTATCCGTTATTACAACAAGGACGCATCCATAATGTTTCATATGATACGTACATAAGAGAAATTGAAAGATACGGAGTGAATAATTATGACCTAACAGAATCTATTTTTCACATAGATAGTTGTTTAGTATTGCAAATAATAAAGCAGATTTGTTCTTCCCCAAACAAAGAAAATATCCGTTTTAAGATTGCTTTAATGTTAATAGACTCTTACCTTGATGCTTTTAATTTAGGTCTGAATGATAAATTCTATGTTTCACAGCTAATAAGAGATTCCTATAGAAAAGAATTCAACATTACGACCAGAGCTGCAGTTAAAACATTGGATATGAAATACCGGAAATATCGCGATGACATTTTTAAAGTTCTATCACAATATGACAAAGAAGTGGTATATTATCTAATTCTGCATTATAAAGAGACGCTATGCTCATTCATACGGAAAAATGAAAACGAAACATCATTATTTGTGACTCAATATATAGGCAGTATAATACATATGTCCATAAACAGATTGTTTGTGTCTCAAAATCGCTTAAACGAATTGGTGCTGTTTGATTTTATTTGCCGTTATTATGAGTCAATTATAGCCAGAAATAAATATAACAAATGATTTATGGAGCCATTGCCATTCATATCACATTACAGGCGCACATTAGAGAAGTCTTCTAATAGTATTAAAAAGTATCTGGAAAAACTCCTTTTATGTGGTAATTTATCTCTTTATTCTGGAGACTTGAGCATCCTTCTATTCTATGCTCATTCGTATTTATGTAACGGAAATAAAAATTATTTGCAAAAGGTCTACGATTATTTAGATACTGTTTCTACACCCCTGAAGCCTAAATCTTCATTCTGTTCTGGTTTAGCAGGATATGCTTGGTTTATTTGTTTTCTTCACAAGAATAAATTAATAGAATTAGACAATGATTATTTTGAAGAAATAGATGTTATTTTATTCAATGAGATGAAAAGATTACTAGGAAGAAATAAATATGATCTTCTTCATGAAGGATTAAGTATTGCGAGATATTTCATCGCTCGTCAAAAGATAGAAGAAAGTTCGTATGTTATAGATTGTCTTGAAAAAAGTAAGATTTCATCGGATAATGAAATTAAATGGATATCCTATAACAGCTATAAAGAATCCTATAGATATGATTTTGGGTTATCTCATGGAAATGCCGGATATCTCTATATTTTGGGAAAATGCTCATCTTTAAATATTCGAAAATCAAAATGCTTATATTTAATTGACGGCGTTTTCAATTTTTACATTCATAACGAACAAGACTTCAACAAATGTCATTCCTATTATCCCAGTTCTGTGGATATAAATAAATACTCTCCTGCAAACAAAAACGAATGGTGTCGCTTAGCTTGGTGCTATGGTGATGCGGGTATCTTATACAGTATATTTAATTGTGCTGAACTAATTGACAATATTCACATGAAAGATTATTCGCTATCTCGCCTTGAAAAGATTGCAGATAGAAGATCGCTTCCGGATACAGGTATTCAAGATGCTTCATTTTGCCATGGTTCTTCCGGGCTTTGTCACATTTTCTACAAACTATATCGTAAGACAGGTAAAAGAATTTTTAAAGAAGCCACCAAATATTGGCTTGAGATCACATTATCTTTGCTTTATTCGCATGGAAATCTTTATTATCTTATAGAACCACAAACAAACTATTGGGGAGATAATCCATATCTTCTTGAAGGTTGTTCTGGTACAGGAATTATTCTAGAGGAATTATTATACCAAAAAGATTTTAATTGGGACGAATGTTTCATGTTATCATAATATATTAATTATTAACATTATGAAAAAGATCAAAAAACTATCAATCACAAAAGAAACTATTTGTTCTCTAAATGTGGAAGAACAGAAACAAATCCAAGGCGGTTATACTACAACTATTGGAGAATGTTCTATTTTTGCTTGCTGTTGCTCAATGGTTGTATGCAAAACAACGAACACGTCATATTATCCATGTGCCTCAGACAACTGCAGCTTAGTTGATACTTGCATCAACACGGAGAACTGTCCTCAAAGTCAACTGGATTGTCAAACAAGTAAGGCAAATTGTTAATTTTAAATTTTAATCACTGCTGTCCAGAGAAATTTTACCATAACGTAAGCTGCTCGACAGAGCCCGCCTCCGGAACAACCACGGGGACTGTCGGCTGATTATAAAGTTCACGGATGTCAGCCCTCTGAAAGAGGACCTGTCCGATTGAGTTAGCGATAGAATGAAGACTTGGAACCAGACCATACCGCTTCTTCGCAATGATGAGCAGAAGATAGTCGCAAACGGCTATCCAGATCTGCGTGTAGACCGCGTT
>ONEF01000001.1 GCA_900316795.1 uncultured Bacteroidales bacterium
TGTCTTCCATACTTCAAAGGTAAGGACTTTTGATACACAAACCTACCTTCAAGTATATGTTTATGTCACATTATGCCACGGAAGTTTGCAAGTGTCCCCAAAAGTGGCGTTTTTTTAATATAAACCCGGAGGTTTGCCTCTTATATAGTCTTTTAAGACTGAAGAAAAGAAAATCAACTACTTGAAGGATTTGTTTGAAACGGTTTATTTGGCAGATATTATCGAGAGGCATAAAATCAAAAATGATAATGAACTGCGTGAGTTGGTGCTTATTTTGGCATCATCTACAATGAACTTATCACACGTGGATATAGTGTGGACGCAGGAATGGTGGAAATCAAGAAGCAGGACAAGGATGGCAAGTGGGTGCGCATCCAACTTGAAGTGGACTTCATAGCCAGTATCGGAAGCAAGAAATATTATGTACAGTCGGCTTTGTCTATACCTGACAGAGAAAAGGAGATACAGGAGTCTCGCTCGCTGACGAACATCAACGATTCTTTCAAGAAGGTGATCATTGTGAAGGACCATATCATGCCACGCCGCAATGAAGAAGGCATACTGACAATAGGTCTTTTCGATTTCCTTCTAAAAGAGGATAGTTTGGATTTATAAAACAACACGTGCTTTACCGGAGGCTTACATTCAAACCAAACCAACTTTTCTTTAATGATGCTCAACTACAAAGAAACATCATTCCATATTATTCTACCTTTCCTGGCTTACAATTACGAGTAGCAAAACAATATTATGATATTTTTATCTTCCAAATGGCAACGGTATGTGTTATAGCATTTTCAGAGTCCTTGGACAAGTATATCAACTCTGTTCTTATTGACAAAGGATCTAAAATTCTTTCGTTATCCTTCCATTTGTAGGTTTCACAAAACTCTTTATATTCTTTATGAGACTCATTATTGAACGATATTTGCTTGACGGGACTCTTTTTCTTAATAGAAAACACGTCATTTAAACTATTGCTTGTTGAGGACTTCGGCTTGTTTAAAGCAGCAATTTTAATTCTATTATAACGCTTGCTTTTCTTAAAGGCGCTTTTGAAATCGTCCTTTCTACCGCAAATCAGCAAATAAGATTCATAACCATCAAGACAAGAATATGAGAGTCTAAAAACATCATTATAAATGAGTTGTACCTTTTCTGCAGATAAGTAATCCTTTAAATACTTTAGTTCAAGTGCATAAGAACTCTCATTCATATTCCACACCATATCCATACGCCTCATTTTAAATGAAGGATGTAAGTGCTCAATGTTAATGTCTTGAGCTTGAGTCCGTCTCTCCAAGCACTCTATAATTGGGAATCTTAAAGAACTCTCAGAGAGTATTTCGGTGCAAGTGTTGTTCCGTAAGTAAGAACACCACAAAAGCACAGATTGTCCTATTAAAGGTAGAATGTTCTCTTTATATGTCCTTTTCTCCAAAACTAAGATTATTAAAGTCAACAATTACAACCCTTATCCAGGGATTATCTAGATGACTGTCTACGAAGTCTATATATCCCCTATCTTTTGTATACTTCGCAATAGCCCTGTCTATGTCGTTTTTGGGGTGATCAGAATTGATATCAGCGATGAATACAATAAGTTTTACATCGTTTTTATCAGACAAATCCTTTTCAAAAATTTTTAATTTCATTTGGTAGTGTTGCTGTCCACAAACAATTGTGGACATTTAAAATAAGGTTGAACAATCAAAGAACGTATACAAATCTTTAGTGGACAACAGAGAAATAATATTACTCAGATTGATTTACAATAACTGCAGGGCTGCTCAGAGATGTGCTAAGAGAAATATTTATAACATTCTTGCAATTCCTCTTTACTTGAACAACTTGAGAGCCTAAGTCTTGCGAAACGCCTACTCCTCTAAGCCAGTTCATACTAACTGTCACATTCTCTGTGTAATTGTCAGCATATTGCCAAGCATCATATAAGCTTGAGCAAGAGAAAAGCAAATTATCGCTATGATATTCTCCTGAAATATCAGTCTTCTCTAAAAGAACATTATCTCCATTCTTAATTGTAATACTTGCTGTTCCGTCTGTAACACCCGTCACATTACATTGAAGGCCATAAACAAGATGCTTCATTTCAATGGGTAGAGTATTATCATTACCTGTGATATTGCTAACAGAAAATTCCCCATAATAAGTAGTACCCTCAAATTCATTAATTCTAGACATCTGAAGATAACTATTTTGTATATAGTCAAATTTCCCAGAAAGAATAGAAAAAATATAAGAAAGTTTTTGAAACAAAAGATAGCTTTTTTGAGCATCTTTCCACCAGATTCTGGATTCTTTATTTGCCACTAATGCTTTAAAAGAATAAGATTCCCCAGAATGAAGATAAATATTTAAGTTGCTTATATCATCAAATAGCCCATAAGCATAAGGAGAACCGTCTTGATATACTTGGATTGCAATCAAGTCATTTGAATCAAACGCTTTTGTCAAAGGCTCCTCCTTAACAGTAACTTCACCTGTCAGAGACAATTTTACTTCTATCAGATCTTCTTTATTGTTAACATCTGATAATAAATCTTTGCAAGAAGACAAGATTGTAAGAATTGCAAGTATTGATAATATTTTTTTCATGTTCAATGATTTTAAATTAGTCGTCACCTTCTTCATTAGGGTCAACGCCAACTACGATGACCCCATCAGAATTGAGGTATAGGAAAATATTATTATCCTCCCCAAAGGATTCATCTATAATACTTATGCCGCCAGAGGTATTGTCTGGAGTGCAAGACACTGTTACAGTTGTTAAGGTATTGCGCTTAAAAGCAACACTTTTTGTTCCGTTCTGATTCCACTGGTCAAAGACTGAACTTGTAAAAGTCCAATTTACCGTAGTCGGAATAGTGGGTTCGTTCAACCAGCAAGCTCGGACATCTGGATAAGAGTAAAGAATAGCTCTACTGTCGTACAATTTATTTGTTGCAAGACCAGTAAGAATAGTTTCATCATTAACTTGACAGTACGCTGAAAGTTGTCCTTCTGGCACCTTATCAATTATTAATCTGGCCGCAAAGACTGTTTTCTTCAGCGGGATTGTCACTGTGCCCCCAACAACTGGGGTATATCCGTCAATTTCACCATAATAGCGTTGAATAGATGGCATATTTTGTTCAATGTATCCAGTAGAAGATTTAACAGTAGCGGCTCCAGATGTAATTCCACTTAAATAAGTAGTACCATACACGAAAGAGTTAGATAGCATAGTTGAGGCCGAGCTGTTTGTTTGAAAAGGCTTAGCGTAACCAGAATAAGAATTGCCGCCATATTGCCCACAATATAGCATTGTCTTGCCATCCTTTACAAGAGTACACTCGAACTTGTAGGTATATCCACTTAAAAGATTAATGGTCATATCTTCTTTATTGTCAAATAGACCGTATGCGTAATGTGTGTTAGAGTTACCATCACGTTCTGGATCATAATAAACATTTATCCCGTACAAATTATTCGTGGAAATACCTTTTGTTTGCAGGTTATCAGACACCCCTAAATGAACCGTAATATATTCACTCTCTTCTTCCGCTTTAATAGTGTCTGATTTTTGGCAAGACACAAAACAGAAAAGAGCAAAGAAAAAAGTAAGAATAGTTATTAATTTTTTCATATTTAATTCTAATTAATCGTTATCACTTCATCATCAGAGCCAAGATCCTTGTCAGAAGAATCAACCCCTTCTGGATAATTCGCTGCATACTCTGTAAAGCTGCTGCAAGTAAGACCATATCTTTTTCCCGCAAGGTATGGCCTTGATGGCGTCTTCTCACAAACATACTTGCGCCCGGTGCTTTCCGTTACGGTAACTGTTATGGTAACCCCATTCAAATCAACCGGAGCCAACATTATATATAAAGGCAATACTGTTTCCTCTGATAATGAAAGATCTTCCAATTCCAATGAAATCGTTGAAGATTTCTTCGTACTAACTATGGCTGGATTTGAAGCAAACAGATTGTAGCGCCCCTCTGTTATAAACAAGTCGTTTTCAGTCGTTAGGGTTAATTTTGTATATACCCCTGCAGGGAGTGTGCAGTTCACATTTAGGATAGCATTAAGAATGTTGTAGCTGAATGTAAGCCCCCCAGACCCGTTGGAAACACCAGACGCCGCAAGATAAAAACGCGTGCTTCCAATAGGACTTGTTGTACTAACTTGTTTCTGTCCTTCAAATGAAACTGGTATTGATTTAGGATTAAGATAGAATTTCCCGACTAGGGGGAAATAACTATAATAGGAAGACGACTCTTTTAAAGCCCATCCTCCGCCGTCAAATGATGCCGAATTTGAGCCAACTCCATTTTCCATAGAAAAGAAAACCTGGCTTCCTTGATTTGGGAAAATGCCTACCGTATCGTTCGCCTCCCATTGGAAACCAATAGGATCTGTCTTTAAGGCAGCTTTTGAAGAAGGTGCGTCATCTGGATAGTAAGGAATATCAGGAACTATAAATTCTATGCTTTTGTATGAAGCGGCCGTTATTGCATCTTCTATCTTTTCTTTGCAAGAAGATATAGCAACAGTTGCTAATAATAAAACTAGTAATAAAGATCTTTTCATTTTGTCTTCTGGTATTAATCATCACCACCATCCTCAGGATCTGGAACAACTCCTCCTGTTCCACCTGAAGTTTGAAGAATATCGACTTCTGGACTGATGTGAATAATTTCACATTCAGGTGCAAAATACAGCCTGTCGGCTAAGTTTTTTTTGTCTGTAAGTTGATTCATGATATATAATAACTATAACTTTATGATAAAGTACTAGTGTTCTGTCTTAACATTGCTTATAGTGAGAGAAAAGCCTGTTGATGGATCGGGATTACCCGGCACATTATCCACTGTAATATCTTGTTTTAGGGTTTCATAAGATTTCTTAATCACATTAAACAGCTCCCGTAAAAAGATTATTGCCGTCTTGTTCTCAATAACTAAAACTTTTGTGCTCTGCTCCTCGCTTTTTAATATGAAAGTATCCCTATTAATTAGTCGCTCCTTAAATATTATATAAATTATTATTAGCCTTTGGGAGTTAGAAGAACAAAACCATTCCAACATTAAAGTTTCTATTGTGGGTTTTAAATCCGTCTTTACTAAGATTTGCCAACCCCCAATCATAACCAACTGTTAATCTGATCCGTTGAGAAAACTCAATACCAGCTTTTATCCCAAGACCTACATCAATTTTTTTGAATTCATCTTTATTGGACGCGGAGTCTTTATGTTTTTCACCATCGTAAATGTCTTCTTCCTTCCATTTAGAATTTACAAGAAAACCGGCATAAGGACCAGCCTCACCAAGTATACTAATATTCTCAGCAACTGGCAGTTTATATCCTATATGAAGAGGAACCTCTATGTAATTGGCTTGTTGCTTTGTAATAAACTTATCGCCTTCATCTTTTTCTTCAAGTTTATACCCTTTGTTTGAGTATAGCAAAGAAAGGTTTCCATAGAAGTTATTTGCTATTGATAACTCTCCAATAAAACCAGCGTTCCATCCGATTTTTGAGTCGGATGTTATTACCTTAAAATCCATTTTGCTGAGATTCATTCCTCCGGTTACACCAAATTTAAATTTACTTTGCCCAAATGCCGCCGCTGAAACTATCAGCATAACAGCGATAATAGTCAGTTTTTTCATAATTAGAGATTTATAGATTTCGCGTTTTTAATTAGAATCATTTATGTATAAACCGTTTGCTTCTCCAATGCGGCAACAAAATTCTGAAAGCCTTTGTTAAACATCAAGTTCAATCAAGTCCATTTTATGCTTTTGCAAGAACATTTGCGAGTTTTCCAGATTCCAGGGGGATATTTTCTTTCTTGAGCAACGGCGGCGGTGGAGTTTTTAATATGGTGGTGGATGTTGTATCAGACCTAAGAAGCTCCAAGACAAGATTCAATAAAATCATGTTGGCCCGCAAGCGTAGGCATTTGTCTATGCAGGACATTGCAGACAGGGCTACCGTGACACGACTGACTGTCTCTAAAGTGGAGCATGGCAACCCTACGGTCTCCTTGGGTATTTATGCACGAGTACTCTTTGCTCTTAATTTGGAAAACGACATCACATTGCTTGCTGCTGACGATGCTCTTGGCAGGCAGCTTCAGGATGCTGAATTACTGGGGAAATGAAAAGAATAACCGTTTACGCTGATTTTGATTTCCTTTCTTCTCCGCAGGAGATTGGCACCTTGGGGTATGAACGTCCCTTCGCTGCAATATCCTCGTGGAAGTGATTTTACATTCGGTTTTGTCAAGGACTCCTTCCCAGACCGTTGGGGACGTCTGCTGCTTGACCGTAGGGAGAGGCTGATGGCAGAATCTTCGCGAACTATATCGCAGAGTGGCATTCAACATCATTTTTGGCAACACAGACGACCACTTCCGTAATCATGGTTTTCTGCTCACCCCGAAAGTGCTAGAATCATATTCAGCTCATTGGGATAGTCTGTAAAACTTTTACCCAACTCCTATCTGAATTGAAGTACCGCAAGGGTTGAAAGATATGTCACAGAAGTTATAATCGTTCCAGATATCTTGACAGAAATACATTATACACTGAATATGAGGTACCGTCTTCCGTATTTTCTGCCAAAACAAGTTCCTTGTCCAATAAAGCATTGATGTTTCTGAGTGCGGTTGCTCCGGAGGCTATATCATACTTTTTTAAGAACTCGGAAGAAGTGATTTGCCTGATACTGCCTTCTGTTGCAAAGGGTTATCGAACATAGCCATTTGTTTTCCACTAATGTAATTAACAAAATGTAATTAACAAAATGTTAATTGAGGTTTTTCTTCCTCCGCGATATCTTTCTTCCAACATAAGACGTGCCTGCGGTCAAAAGAACCGGATATAGACGATTTCGAACGCTTCGGAGAGAGGATCGGCCTTGTGAAAAAACGCATCAAAAAGATACCGGACCGCTATATGTTTCTGCCAGATTCACAAGAGTGTGAATACTGTGATATGTGTGGCACGGTAAAGAGTTTTCCGAAAAAAACGGAACCTCTTTGATTGCGTTTACCGCGAGAATTGAAGCACCAGTTCCGGGCGGTACTCAAAGTGCATAGTGTCATAGTGATACCATCTGCCGCCCCAGATGAAACCGTGCCTTTCAAATATCCTGACTATCTCCATCGGGATACGGTTGCGGTATTTGATCTGGTCGGATTCCTTTGCCTTGGGGTTGGACCAGAGCCAGTAGTCTGAATATGAGACATTGATGTCTATCGCGATGCCATAGCTGTGAGTGCTTTGCCGCTTTGCTCCCCTGACTTTTCTCCAGTAGTAGGAAGTGGAGTTGGTCAGATACTTTTTAAGATGCGGCCGTTCAGCCAGTTCAGCTGCAACCTTTTCCAGTTGCCTGGCGGCACCGTTGACCTTGCTGAACAGGAGTTTACGCCCAAACCATTCAACAATCACAAGGTTTTTCCGGGCTTCGGAATCTTTGCTTCCGTACATCTTCTTGAAGAGTTCGTCGCAGCGGGCTCTGCCGCAATCGCTGAGATAAGAAGGTATGGTACTTACGGTATCATAATCCCTTGAAAACATGTCCTCAACATCGCAGCTGTCCAGCATCCCGGTAAAGGTTTTCTGCTTGCCGTCATCACACAAAATTGCGGAGCTGTCCGGGAATATGAGACGGTTGTCAGAATACCTTATCCTGAAATCCGGATAGGCGTCTATTATTCTCCTGGCATAAACGGGGATGGTGTCTGTCTTCAAAGTGTCTTCAACCTCTTCAGCAGACAACACCTTCGCCCCTTGCTGATTGTTGCCACAACAAGCCAAGAGCAGACATATAAGTATTGATACCATAGACCGAACCATTGTTTTTCAAACATTTGGATGAAATCAACGTTGTAAAATTACTATTATTCTTCCTTATTCATCCGACATACTTTATACAGTGACAGGTGTTTTATTTCTAAAATTCATTATTTTTACAGAGTTTCGGAAAGCAGCAAGATTCTCCGGTTCGGGGAATTTGTTGAAAGTCTGTAAATATTCTAAACTTTGACGTTTGTGCAGCGGGATTAGAGAGGATTGTTATATTTTTGCGGAAAGTATGGGAAAAAGAAACTCTTACAGGAAAGACACCCGTGGCCCGAGATATGAGGGCGTAAGAGCCAAGAAGGCTCTGGGGCAGCATTTCCTCAGCGATGAGGATACTGCCATAGAGATTGTGGACTCTCTGCTCATCCCTGAGACGGGGCTGGATGAAAGCCCAACTGTTGACGGGGGCGTGAACGTGCTGGAGATAGGGCCGGGAACCGGAGTCCTGACCCGGTACCTGCTGATGGACAAGAGGATAAACCTGCAGCTGTGCGAGATAGACGAGGAGTCCATTGACAAGCTCCGGGGGCGGTTTCCGCAGTTCCTCTACACCCTTCAGCAGCGGGACTTCCTCAAGACGGAGCTCAACGACATCTTCCCTGAAGTGGAAACGGCAAAGCCTGGAACCAACGGCAACGAGGTTTATGTCATCGGAAATTTCCCGTACAACATATCTTCCCAGATTTTCTTCAAGATACTGGAAGACAAGGACAGGGTTACACAGATTGTGTGCATGCTGCAGAAGGAAGTGGCTGAAAGACTGGCCGCCGGTCCGGGCGGAAAGGACTACGGGATTCTTTCCGTTTTGCTCCAGACCTGGTACGACATTGAATACCTGTTCACGGTAGATGAAACCGTATTTGTACCTCAGCCAAAGGTAAAAAGCGGCGTGATAAGGCTTTGGAGAAACACCAGGGAGAATCTTGAATGTGACTGGGAAATCTACAAGAACATCATCAAGACAACTTTCGGGCAGAGGAGGAAGACGCTGAGGAACTCCATCAGGCAGATCGTTTCTCCGGAAATCATCGCTGAGGACAAAGAGGCGGCACCGCTTCTTGACCTGAGGCCGGAACAGCTTGGAGTGGAAGAGTTCATACATCTGGCTCTCCTTGTTGAGAACAACAAAAAGCCTGAGCAATAAAGAATACGAATTAAAAAAAGGTTATGGATATGCTGAAGAGTCTGGCACGGAGGGGAAGAGTTGTTCTGATACAGCTCAGAGAAGGCATAACCTTCACTTGGAACGAGCTTAAAAACAACAAGTTCCGTACCTTCCTTTCTCTGCTGGGGGTAAGCATAGGCATATTCACGATAGTTGCAATCTTCACTGCCATAGACGCCCTGAGGTCCAATGTCAAGAAAGGGTTTGAATCCTTGGCAAGCAACCAGGTACAAGTATCAAAATGGCCTATGATGCCGGAAGATGAAAACGGAAATCCTATTACCGGGAACGACGGTCCTGGACGAGGGATGGTGGAATACCGCTGGTGGGACTATATGAAAAGGCCGGACATCACCATCAACGAATACAAATACCTGAAAGCCAATTCACATCTGGCGGACGACTTTTTCTTTTCCTACTCCGCCGGCAACAAAACCATAAAATACAACCGCAACTCCTCAGGTGGGGTAACGATTGTATGCGGAACAAGTGCCATGGACAAGGTGCTGAAGGTTTCCATAGACAAGGGAAGGATGATTACCAAGAACGAGTTTGACGCAGGAAGTTTTGTGTGCATCCTCGGAAACGACTTGGCCTCGTCATTGTTCCAAGGGGAGAACCCTATCGGAAAGACGGTGAAGATAAACGGATATCCGCTTACCGTTGTGGGGGTTACACAAAAGCAAGGCGGCAGCATGATAGACATTTTTGAAACAGACAAGACCGCCTTCACCACCTACTTGGCCGGACAAAGCTTATTCAGCTTCAGGGAGCCGGACGGTGAGCTGGACGCCCTTCCGAAAGAAGGAGTTTCACAGGAAGATTTCACGGCAGAACTTATCCAGCTGATGAGGCAGTATAGAAGAATCCGTCCCGGCCAGAAGAACAACTTCTCAATCAACCAGTTCTCAACCTTGGAAGGAATGATAGACCAGATACTGGGCGTCATACGGACAGTGGGGTGGATAATCGCCGCCTTCTCCCTTCTGATCGGAGGCTTCGGGATTGCAAACATTATGTTTGTGTCCGTAAAGGAAAGGACAAAGATCATCGGCATACAGAAAGCCCTGGGAGCCAAGAGATATTTCATTATGACACAGTTTCTTGCTGAAGCCCTGATACTTGCCGTGGCTGGAGCTTTGGTTGGTGTTCTTATTGTGGCGCTGATTCTGTGGATTGCGCCTATCCCTGCAGAATACGATGTTCATCTGACACTGGGCAACATTCTCTCCGGAGTGGCCATAGCATCAGCGATAGGAATACTCAGCGGACTGCTCCCTGCCTGGAGCGCCGCCCGCCTCAATCCGGTGGATGCAATAAACTCAAAGTAAACAGGTTTAAAATCGCTGCCTATAAACCCAATTCAGATTTGAGGCTTCGGAGGAGGTCGAAGGCCTGGAGCGGAGTCATGTTGTTCAGGTCAGACTCCTCGAGTTTGGTCTTGATGGCGGAAAGCGTAGGGTCATCAAGCTGGAAGAAAGACAGTTGCATGGAGTCTTCCTTTTTCCTCCGCGATGTGGTTTTCTGTCCGCCTTGCCATACGTCTTTCTTTTCCGCCTCCTGCTTTTCAAGGTCCGCCAGCATCTTTTCTGCTGAGGAAAGAAGAGGCTCAGGCATTCCGGCAAGCCTTGCCACATGGATTCCGAAACTATGAGCCACTCCGCCCGGCCTTAGAAGACGGAGGAAGATGATTTCCTTTCCTGATTCCTTGACTTCTATATGGAAGTTCTTGACTCTCGGATATATGTTCTCCAGCTCGTTGAGCTCGTGATAATGTGTTGCAAATATGGTCTTTGGACGGCCCATCTGGTTCTGGTGGAGATACTCCACTATAGCCCAGGCTATGCTCATCCCGTCAAACGTGGAGGTTCCTCTTCCAATCTCGTCCAGAAGTACAAGGCTCTTGTTGGTGATGTTATGAAGTATGGCTGAAGTTTCCAGCATTTCAACCATGAAAGTTGACTCGCCCTGGGAGATGTTGTCAGAAGCCCCAACCCTTGTGAAGATCTTGTCAACAATTCCGATATGGGCGCTTTGGGCCGGAACAAAACTTCCGCACTGGGCCAGCAGGACTATAAGAGCCGTCTGCCTCAGCAGAGCAGATTTACCGGACATGTTTGGACCTGTCAGGATTATAATCTGCTGGTTTTCATTGTCCAGAAGGAGGTCGTTGGCCACATATTCCTGCCCCGGTTCCATACGAGTTTCAAGAACAGGATGACGGCCCTGCTTTATTTCAATCGCTGAGGAATCATCAACTATCGGCCGGCAGTAGTTCCTCTCTTTTGCCAAAACCGCAAAACCGCACAGGCAATCGATTTCGGAAATGAACCTGCAGCAGTCCTGGATGGTCTTGATGTTCTTCTGGATCTCAACTACGAGATCAAGGAAAATACGTTGCTCTATGGAAACGATCCTTTCCTCAGCCCCCAGGATTTTTTCCTCGTATTCCTTGAGCTCCGGGGTTATGTATCTTTCAGCGTTTACCAAAGTCTGCTTGCGTATCCACTCCGGCGGAACGGAAGACTTGTATGTGTTCCTTACTTCCAGATAATACCCGAAGACGTTGTTGTAACTTACTTTCAAAGAAGGGATTCCGGTACGCTCACTTTCTCTCTGCTGCATCTGGAGGAGATAGTCCTTGCTGTCTCTGGATATCTTCCTCAGCTCGTCAAGCTCAGCATCCACGCCGTCCGCCACAATATCCCCCTTGCCGAATGTAGAGGCCGCATCCTCTTTGAGCGTCTTGAATATGAGACCGTCCAGAGCCTCATATTTTTCCAGGTCGAGATAAAAATTCCGGGCGGACGGAATCTTCTCAAAAAGCCCCTCCATCCCTAAAACACCGCGCCTTCCCTCAACGCCCGTTCCTCCCCCAGAAGATACATCAACACCACGCCGGCCGTCAACGCCCGCTTCTTCAGCAGCATTCACGGAACACTCAAGCGCCGTGGCAATCGGCCTCATCTGGGAAAGGGAACGGTGAAGCATCACCATCTCCCTCGGCGATATTTTCCCGGCAGAAGCCCTCGAGAGAATTCTTTCCATATCCCCCACCTCGTCAAGGCTTTGCCTTATCGCAGAGGAAACGTCCGGATGCTGAAGGAAAAACTCCACGGCATCATATCTTTTACCTATTTGTTCAGGATCCAGAAGAGGCATCGCTATCCAGGACCTCAGCAGACGGGCTCCCATCGGAGAAACCGTCTTGTCAACAACATCTATCAATGAAGCCCCATCCTGTGAAAAAGAGCTGAACACTTCGAGGTTCTTTATCGTGAACCTGTCCAGCCACACGAACTTGCCACGGTCTATTCTGGAAATGGAATTGATGTGGAACGTTCCGCTCTGACCCCTGATAACCACGGCGTCAAAACTTGCAAGATCAGATATTCTGTTCTGCTCCAGATAGAAAAGGATTGCACCCGCTGCTGTCTGAGCCAAGTTCATCTTCTCGATTCCAAAACCTTTCAGAGCCTTGGCTCCGAACTGTTTTTCCAGCTTGTCAAGGCACGCTTCCTCCACAAAAGCCCACTCGTCCATCGGAGTTATGTACCAGCCTTCCCCGAAGTGTTTCCTGAAACCGGGCTCATACCCCTTGCAAAGAAGCACTTCCTTCGGAGAAAAATCGCTGAGGAGCACGTCCATGAAATCCAGCTTGCCCTGAGCCACCTTGAATTCTCCGGTGGATACATCCAGGAAAGCCGCTCCGCACATATCCCCGTCAAAGGCAAAGGAAGCCAGATAGTTGTTACTGCCCCTCTCCAGAATATCATCGTTATATGCCACTCCCGGAGTAACCAGCTCAGTAACTCCGCGCTTGACTAGAGTCTTGGTGGTCTTGGGATCTTCCAGCTGGTCGCATACGGCCACTTTGTAGCCGGCGCGCACCAGTTTCGGGAGATAGTTCTGGAGGCTGTGGTGCGGAAATCCGCAAAGCTCCATGGAATTCGGAACCCCGTTGCTACGCTTGGTAAGCACGATTCCCAGCACCTTGCTCACCGTAAGGGCATCGTCTCCGTACGCCTCATAGAAATCCCCCACCCTCATCAGCAGAACTGCCTGAGGGTACTGTGCCTTGAACTGCACATACTGCTTCATCAGCGGAGTATTCAGATTCCTTTCTCCCATACTGCAAATTTAACTATCTTTGGAGATAAAATAACAATGCACAAAATGAAAAAGTCTGTATTCAATTCTATCAGAAAGGCCGCAATGGTTTTTGCAGCTTTCGCAGTATGCTCAGTTTTCAGCACTGGCGCCTATGCCCAGTTCCAGCAGGACGACTATTCCGGCGGAATAGACAAGGGCATCGAGAAAATTATGAATGACCTTGACGTGATCGGTCTGGGAGTTGCCGTGGTGGCTAACGGAAAAATCATCTACAAGAACAGCTGGGGTTACAAGAATCTTGAGACAAAGACTCCGCTGGCAGAAGACGATATTTTCAGAATAGCCTCTATCTCAAAGTCTTTCACCGCCACCTCCATCATGCAGCTGGCAGAACGGGGAATGATAGACCTGGATGCCGATATTTCAGACCTGGTGGGCTTCAAGGTAAGGAACCCTCATTTTCCTGACGTGAAGATTACTCCTTACATGCTGCTTTCCCACACATCTTCCATCGGCGACATGCAGGGTTATTTCAGGATGGACGTGTTGGATCCTTCAAAGAACCCGAACTGGGAGAAATGCTACTACAAATTCCGCCCGGGAACAAAATACATCTATTGCAACCTCAACTACAACACACTCGGAACTGTACTGGAAAGAGTAAGCCATATAAGGTTCGACCAGTATGTTGTAGGCAACGTGCTCAAGCCGCTCGGACTCGGATATGCCGGCTACTGGGTGGAGAGCCTGGACCAGAGCAAGTTCGTGACCCTCTACGAGAAAGACAAGAACGGAAACTGGGAACCTCAGCCAGAGGCATACGCCCCAAGGACAAAGGAGATTGCAAACTATCAGTTCGGATATTCCGCTCCTATTTTCTCACCGACCGGCGGAATGAAGATAAACCCTGTGGGCCTGGCAAAGGTGATGATGATGCACATGGGTCTGGGAACCTCTCCTGAGGGTGTGAAGATAATATCTTCCGAGAGCGCCCTTCTGATGCAGAGCCGCTTCACCGAAACCGGCAACGAAGAGGGCTATAAGGGAGGTAATCCCGTATATTACGGATTTGCTCTGTGGAACAACAAAGACCTCATCCCTGGAAAAACAATGGTCGGCCATACCGGCGGAGCATACGGAGTGCTTACCCTGATGACCTGGAACAAGGAAAGGACATTCGGCATCGTGATAATGACAAACGGATGCGCTGAAAAGAGGGAGAACGGCTTCCAGGCTATCCACAACAGAGTTGCAAACTGCCTGTACCAAAACCTGATAAAGGGCACCGACGCGGATAAATAAACACTGGCTGGGGAAGGAGTCCGTTTTTGCTAATCGCCTTATAATAAACATATTATACAACTGAGGGGTGGTAAAAACGAATGGGGTTAAATATAACAAACTGTTGATTATAAGGAAGATACCGAAAACGCTAAATGTTTTATGAAAGTACTCGTCATAACATATTACTGGCCCCCGTCAGGCGGAAGTGGTGTTCAGCGATGGTTGAAGACCTCAAAATACCTTCCGCAGTACGGATGGGAGCCGGTGATTTATACTCCGCTGAACCCGGATGTGAATTCTGTTGACGAGTCTCTTTTGAAAGATGTTTCCCCGGACCTCGAAGTCATAAAAAGGAAAATAGTGGAGCCTTACGGGTTCTACAAGGTTTTGACCGGCAAGAAGAAGGGGGAACTTCTCCAGGCCAACCTGATTACTGGAGGCGGTGAGTCTGTATCGGGAGGCAGGAGTGTATCTGCTAAGGGCACGGGCAAGAAAAAATCCGGGAGTTTGGCTGAAAGGATTTCCAGATACATAAGAGCCAACTGGTTTATCCCCGATCCGAGAATCTGGTGGGTAAGACCTTCCGTGAAATTCCTTTCAAAATACATACGCCAAAGCAATGCCCCCATTGCAGAGCAGAATGAGAGTTCTTCAGAAAAAAGGAACTGCAATGAGGGTGCCTTGGAAAAGAGGAACCGCAATGAGGGTGCCTTGGAAAAAAGGAACTGCAATGAAGATGCTTGGGAAAAGAATGCCGGAGGGTGCTGTCAGGAAAAGATTGCTGCGATTATCAGCACCGGGCCGCCACATTCCATGCATCTGATAGCAAGGCAGCTCCATAGAGACCTGAACATTCCTTGGATTGCGGATTTCAGAGATCCGTGGACCAATATCTTCTACTTCAAGCATCTTGGGCTGAGTGCCAAATCGCTGAGAAAACACAAGGCCCTTGAAAGAAGCGTTCTGGAAGAAGCGGACAAGATTGTGGTGGTTTCCAAACAGATGAAGAAAGAGTTTGTCCACAGTTTCTCCTGCAAAGAGGCTTCTGAGAGGGGGCTGAAAGAAGAGGGTTCTTTGGATGGCGGCGGATATCTGGACGGAAAGATCGTGGTGATTCCGAACGGATATGATCCGGATGACTTTGACGCCGAAAAGAACACTGAGCTTGCTGCAGCGGAAAAGGATGTAGCAAGAATGACATCTTCTTGGAATGATGTAGTTGAAAAGCGTATTACAGGCAAGGTAGCGGACGGAGAGGATGACGGAAAGAAGATGGATGGAATGGCGGAAGATGGGAGAAAGTTTGTGGTGGCACACACGGGCCTGATGCCGGAAAGCGCCAATCCGGACAAGTTCTGGAAAGTACTCGGCGATATGGTAAAGTCTGACCGGGAGCTGAAGGAAAAACTGCTGGTCGTCACGATGGGCCAGACGGACGGCATCGTAAAAAAAGACATTGCGGAGAACGGGCTTTCCGACAATTTCAAAGACCTTGGATATGTTCCTCACGCTCAAAGTGTGGCATGGCAGAAAAGGGCTGACATCCTGCTTCTTCTGCTGAGGAAGGAAGAGGAATCCAAGGCGATTCTTACCGGAAAGTTCTTTGAGTACCTTGCGGCGGGAAAACCGATACTCGCATTCGGCCCTACGGACGGAGACCTTGCAGACATTCTCAAGAAAACTTCCGCCGGAACAATATGTGAATTCGCAGATGAAGATTCTGTAAGGAAAGCTTTCACAAACCTTTGGGCCGGACGCGGAAAAATAACTGAAACAACCCCGGAAGCGGAAGAAGAAAGACAGAAGTTCTCCAGAAAAAAACAAGCAGGGGATTTTGCGGAAATGCTAAATCGCATTGCGTCCGGTACAATAAAAAAAGCGTGAAGATACAGACAAATAAGATTTTTGTTTGAAGACATTTAAACGTAAAGATATGGCAGAAAAGAAAGACAACGGATTCTTGAAGAAGATACTTCCATACATTCTGGCAATTGCAGCGTTCATTGTTTTGGGCTATGCATACGCTCCATATACCCTTAGCGGCAAGGTTGTAAACCAGAGCGACATTTCCAGTTGGAAGGGTATGAGCCGTGAAATTGTGGAATGGAACGAGGCCCATCCGGACAATCCTACCTATTGGACCAATTCCATGTTCTCCGGTATGCCGGCTACCACCATTTCCGTAATCTATCACGGAGATGTGACAAAGTATCTTTATGATGTTTTGTTTATCGGGCAGAGACCGGCAAGTTATCTGATCATCTGTATGGTTGGGGCGTTTCTGATGTTTCTGGCTTTCGGATGCAATATCTGGCTCGCGATTTTAGGGGCGGTTGCTGTTGCTTTCTGTTCTTATAACATGCAGATCATACAGGTTGGGCACAACACCAAGATGGTGGCTATAGCATTCATGCCTTGGGTGATTGCCGCTTTGGTTTATGCATACAGGAAGAACTGGCTTCTTGGCGCCGCGCTGTTTGGTCTGGCCCTCAGCTTTCAGATAAAGGCCAATCATCCGCAGATTACATACTACCTGGCTCTGATTGTCATAGGTTTTGCGATTTGGCAGTTCTGCAAGGCTATAAAGGAAAAAGCCTTCGGAAAATTCTTAAAGACATCCGTTGCCGTTCTGGTTGCCGGATTGCTTGGGGCGGCAGCAAACATCAACCATCTGTGGCCCACATACGAATACGGACAACATACAATGAGAGGCGGTACAGAGCTGTCTGAGGGGGCGGACAATATGGCGGACAAGGCCCGCAGCGGACTTGATCTTGAATATGCCACCCAATGGTCATACGGAATAGAGGAAACTCCAAACCTTTTCATCCCCAACTTCAACGGAGGGGCTTCTTCCGGAGCATTGTCCACATCTTCCCAGACCTACAAGCTCCTTACCCAAAAGTTCAACTACCCTCCGATGCAGGCAGCGCAGGCTGTGCAGAACCTCCCGCTTTACTGGGGTCCACAATCCTTTACTGCCGGCCCTATGTACATGGGGGCTGTTTTCATTTTCCTTTTTGTCCTCGGGCTGTTTGTGGTTAAAGGCGGTCTGAAATGGTGGCTGGTGGGGGTAAGCGCCCTGGCTGTAATCCTCTCCTGGGGATACCACTTCATGGCACCTACGGAATTCTTCTTCAACTATATGCCTATGTACAACAAGTTCCGTACGGTTTCAATGATTCTGGTTATCCTCCAAGTTACAGTTCCGGTGCTTGGAATCCTGGCTTTGGACAAGACGCTGAAATCGGTTGAAAACGGCACAAAGGAAGAGAAGAAAAAATTGCAGAAATCCATTTTGTGGTCAACTGTAATATGCGGCGGTTTCGCCCTGCTTTTTGCCCTTGTTCCTACCCTGGCCGGAAACTTCTCCTCTCCATACGACTCCCAGCTTCCTAAGGAAATTGCCGGAGCCATATCTCAGGACAGGATAGGCCTGTTGAGGTCTGACGCTTTCAGGAGCTTGTTCTTCGTGCTTGTCTCCGCCCTTATGATTTATCTCACCATTGCAAAGAAACTGAAAAGAGGTTGGTTTTACGGAGCGATGATTGCTCTTGTCCTGATAGACATGTGGGCCATAGACAAACGCTACCTGTCCGGAAAGGATTTCGTCACAAACCAGGAGTTCACTTCCGTCCTCAACAAGAGAGCTGTCGATGACTACATACTGGAGAACGACAAGGATCCGGATTACAGGGTGCTTGACCTTACGGTCGATCCGTTCAACAACGCATACATTAGCTATCACCACAAGACAGTAGGAGGTTATTCCCCGGCCAAACTCCAGAGATACCAGGATCTAATAGACAGATATATCAGGAAAGAGATTTCTGACCTGGGAAGCGAGCTTCAGGGAGTTTCAACATACGACGAAGCCGCAACGGCAATAGGCTACCATCCTGTACTCAGCATGCTCAATACGCGTTACTTCATCATAAGCCCTGAGACCGCACCGCTTGCAAACCCTTATGCACAAGGCAACTGCTGGTTTGCTTCAAACATCGTTGAAGCAGAAAACGCAAATGATGAAATAGCAAAGCTTGGCACGATAGACCCAAGAAAACAAGCTGTTGTAAGCAAAGATTTCATCGCTGAGAATCAGGGGCTCAAGGAGATAAAAAGGGGTAGCGGGGCACAGCAGGATTCATTGACGGCAACAAGCGTGGCAAACGATTTCGCTTCCATATCATTGACGAGTTACGCACCAAACTCCCTCACCTACCGCTACAGTTCAGAGACTCCGCAAGCCGCAATATTCTCAGAGGTTTACTATCCTGGATGGAAAGCTGTTTTCAAGACAGCGAATGGAAAGGAAACAGAGCTGAAAATCTACCGCGCCAACTGGATACTCAGAGGCCTGCTGCTTCCTGCCGGAAACGGAGAGATAACTTTCACCTTCCAGCCGGAAAGTTTCATCAAGGGAGAAAGATACTCAGCGATAGCTTCCATTGCACTTGTCATACTGCTGGTTGCAGCTGTATTCTTTTCTGCAAGGAAGAAAAAAGAGGCTGAATAGTGAGTTCTAATTCCCTATCAAGGAGTTGACTATAATTGTAGCCACTACCAGAGGGGCTATGTATCTTACAAATACCCGGAGGGATTTAAGTATCCACTTCGGGATTTTGTATTTTCCGCCGCTGGTCAGCTCGTCATAGAAGTCTTCTTTCTTTATCTTCCATCCGGCAAATATGGCAGCAAGCAACGCTCCGATTGTCAGGAATAGATTGGAGGATATGTAGTCGAAGAAATCAAAGAATGTCTTTCCGAAAAGCTTCACGTTTGCCAGCAAGCCGAAGCTCAATGCGCATAAGACTGCAAACAGGAGCACGATGAAGAAAGATGTTATGACAGCCTTCAGGCGGCTGGTCCGGAACTCCTCTTTCATGAACGCCACTACCGGTTCAGTTATGGATATGGATGAAGAAAGAGCTGCTGCAAAGAGTATGAAATAGAACAGGATGGAGATGATCTTGCCCATCGGCATGTTTGCAAATACATAAGGCAGGGAAACAAAGGCAAGTCCAGCTCCTTCACTTGGGCTCATTCCTGCGGAAAAAACTGCCGGAAGGATGGCAATTCCTGCAATTATGGCGAACGCGGTATCTGAAAGTGTCGTTATTGTCGTGGTCTTCAGAAGATTGGTCTCTTTCCTTGTGTAGGAAGCGTAGGTTATGATGGACCCGCATCCGATGCTAAGGCTCAGGAATCCCTGGCCGAGCGCATTGAGCGCGGTATCAAAATTGACCTTGGAAAAGTCCGGCTTGAACAAAAAGTCCAGACCCTGTTTTGCTCCCGGAAGGGTAAGCGAATAGACGGCAATCAAAACTATCAGCACAGCCAGCATGCTCATAAGATATTTGTTGGTGCGCTCTATTCCTTTCCTCACTCCGGCAAGAATCACAATCCCGTTGATTACCAGAAACAAAACCGTAAAGGAAAGTATCTCGCCAGTGGATGAAACCATGTTGTTGAACTCTGCGGCAAAGTCTGTCTGCGAAGTGAACACCATCCTCAGCGATTTTACGAAATAGTCTATGGTCCAGCCTCCTACAACCACGTAGAATGAAAGCAGGGTGATGCAGGTAAGCACAGCCAGTGCTCCCGTGTGCTTCCATCCGCTGCCAGAGGAAAGTTTCTTGAAAGCCCCGAAAACATTGGCCTGGCTTCTTCTTCCGATCACAAACTCTCCAACCATGATAGGCATGCAGAGGAACACGATGCACACAAGGTAGATGATGATGAATGCGGCGCCACCGTTGGTCCCCACAAGATACGGGAACCTCCAGAGATTGCCCAAACCGATGGCGGAACCGATCAGAGCCAAAATCACTCCAAGGGAACTTTTGAAAGAATCTCTTTCTTTTGCAGACATAGTACAAAACTATTAGGGCCCGCCAGAGCAATTTACACTCTGGCGCGGCAAAAGTTAACCTTATTTACGTGGTTTCTTCCTCTTGCAGGTGATGAACTGATAGTCTATATCGTTTTCCTCATCGTGTTGCAGAGGAGATGTTTCTGCTGTTTCCCACTCGTCTTCCTTTATCTCCGGGAAGAATGTGTCTGCTTTTTCAGGAGTGGCGAAAATCCTGGTGATGTAAAGCCGGTCTGCAAACTTGAAAGCTGCATTGTAAACGCTGCCTCCGCCTATGACAAAGTACTCCTCTTTTCCCTTCCTCCTCAGCGATTTGAGCAGCACCTCCAAGTCCTCCACCTGTTCTATGCTGGTGTTTGAAGGGGTTCCGTCTTTCTTGAACTTCGGGGGCTGCGGAAGTTCAAGTCTTGAGCGCGAGACAACGATGTTCCTTCTGCCCGGCAGCGGCCTTCCTATGCTCTCGAAAGTCTTTCTTCCCATTATCACGGGATGACCGGTAGTGACAGCCTTGAAATACTTCAGGTCACCTGCTATGTGCCAAAGGAGCTGGTTGCCGTTTCCGATGGCGTTGTTCTCTGCTACCGCTGCTATAAGTGAAATCATATTGCTGAATATTATTGTCAGACGGCAACCGGTGCCTTTATCGCAGGATATGGATCATATCCCACTAATTCAAAATCTTCATAATTGAAGGAGAAAATGTCTTTCTGGTCTCCGTGGATGATCATCTTAGGAAGCGGCCTCGGAGTGCGGGAAAGCTGCTCCTTAACCTGCTCAAAATGATTGAGGTAGATGTGAGTATCCCCAGTGGTGTGCACAAAATCGCCGAGGGAGAAACCGCACACTTTTGCAATCATCATCGTAAGTAGGGCGTAAGATGCAATGTTGAAAGGAACTCCAAGGAAAGTGTCCGCGCTTCTCTGGTAAAGCTGGCAGGAAAGCTTTCCGTCGGCAACATAGAACTGGAACAGGCTGTGGCAAGGCGGAAGGGCCATCTTGTCTATCTGGGCCACATTCCAGGAAGAGATAATGATGCGGCGGGAGTCAGGATTGGTCTTGAGCGTGTCCATCACGTTCTGGAGCTGGTCTATTGTCTGGCCGTTTCCGCAGTCCCATCTTCTCCACTGGGCTCCGTAAACAGGTCCAAGCTCGCCGTTCTCGTCCGCCCACTCATCCCAGATGCTCACACCGTGGTCTTTCAGATACTTGATGTTGGTATCTCCGTTGATAAACCACAAAAGCTCGTATATGATTGATTTCAAATGGACTTTCTTTGTGGTAAGAAGCGGAAACCCGGCACTGAGGTCAAACCTCATCTGATGGCCAAAGATGCTTTTTGTGCCTACTCCGGTGCGGTCTTTCTTTACCACACCATCCTCCATTATCTTCCTGAGTAAATCCAAATATTGCTTCATAGTTACAAATTTAATCAAAATGAGTCCTAATTGACATTTTGAGAAATAAAATGTACCTTTAAAAAAGAGGATGACTGAAGTTCCCAGTCACCCTCTTTTGTTTTTGAGCTATTATTTCATTAGTGCTAGAAAAAAGACAACAGCACAACGCACAATGTCAATATTTGAATATTTGCTTTCATTTTAAAAACATTCTTAATCACCGAATTCTCTTCACGGAATCTTTTGGTACCTCTGTTAAATGCCTCTTTACAAAACTTATATCTGATAAGTAGTCTTCCCTTATATAGAAATAGTTGGCGGAATCATCCCTACCATCCCCTGATGGAGATTTAATAACTAAAAGACTGTCAGATAATTCTTTTATTTCTTCTGGTTTGTTTAATAGGTTAATACTATGGAGTGTACCTTTTGATAAATCTTCAGGTGATATATAGGCCCCAGAAAGGTTCTTAAAATCTTTCTGATTTAAGGATTTAACATGTTCGATTACCTCTTCCAAACTATTTTGTACAAATATTGATATCTTTTTAGTGCCATTTTTATCGAAGATCCATGTTATGGAAGCGTAGGCAGTGTCTTTAGAGTTAGTGATCAATAATGCAGTCCATTTATATTCAGTCAGGTTCTTGAGTAAAAATACTTTAGAGGGGGACTCTGCCGAATCTATAATTCTTTTACTATTATTTTGCGCAAATGTAATAATGCAACATTGCAACAGAAAAAGAACAACTATAATTCTTTTCATTACGTGATACATGCTATTTACCATCTTTGGCACCAGTTATTGCAATTGATTTGTCTATATCTATATAATAGGTTCCTTCTGTCAAATATCCATAAGTAGGGTCATAAACAATTTGTGTCCCATCTGCCTCATAACCAACAACTACAAGAGCATGTAATGATTCTCCATCATCGTTGTAAAATAAAATAAAATTATGAGAATCAATGCAGTTTATCATATTACCATCATAGGCTGTGGTATAAAACAAATAGTTTACAAAGCCTATAAAATGCTGAGGATTAAAGCCAATGGTAATTGAATTTATGAGCTCTTCTGATGAAGTATGGCCAATTTGAAATAAATATTCGGTATATCTAGAAGCGATTTTACCATCATTTGAAATTGAATTTCCGCAATTATTTAAGATATATCGAATAGCATTGTAAAGGCATGTACTGTTTGTGATTTGACTTTGAAACTCAGTAATTAAATTATTAATGACCAATACATCACCGTTCTTTCTAACGTATTTGATGCCACCATCTGGTTCCCCGTTATTTCCATAATTTCCATTACCAGATCCTCCTCCAGTACCTCCTTCATGATAACAGTTACAGTGTTCCCAAAGAAAACCACATACCGGACAACACTCATCTTCGTCTGGGTCTGGGTATGGATCTATGTTAGGGTCAGGATTATTATTTCCGCATATACAATTTGCCTCTAACTTTCCACAAACACTACAGAAGAAATACAATTCTCCTCCGCCTATTTCTTCAGCTGGGAGCCCACACTTTGAGCAGACCAAACGGTCTGAACCATTGATGGTACCAAGAACCCATGTGGTTGTCTGATGGCATGTATAGCAATAGGCCATATCATCTTCTCCTGTGCTGTTGCCACCATCACCTCCCTTGGTCATTGGCTTAGAGCCTCTGAATATAAACCCGACAGAACCTTTGTTGCTTTTGGAGTTTATATGGTCATGGATATCGTCGTCTTTTGAAATATGCATCTTGAATCTTCGGCCATTAACATAGTAATATGCCAGTTGTGCTTCACCTGATTCAGATGAAACAATAAAAAGACCATTGAAATGTCTTCTGCTTCCAGTGTAGAGATATGGCTTCTCTGATGATGTCCTATTGCCACTGTCACCTATAGATGTGGTTATAAATCTTTTGACAGTGCCGTCATGTCTCTTTTCTACGACCAAATATGATTTCACTGTCTCATCTTTATGATAATAGGTGCGGTATCTTCCAATGCTCAAGTTTAACTTTGCCTTAAGATTACCCGGTAATGTAATTGGAATCATATAAGCAACACCCGCTTCTTTTTGACCGAATGATGCATTATCCCAGTCTGGAACGATATTTTCCCAATCTGTTTCGCCTTCAGACTTGGTTCTTGCCTTGTTTAAATTCTGAGATTGAAGAAAGCTGACAAGTTTCAAATCTGCAGCATTGTTCTCAAAGTTAGCCCTAGCCTGTTCTAAGGTAAAGGAATCCTCTTCATTTCTTTCAAGTAACGAGTTCTCGACTGTGCAAGAACTCACAAATAGAATGCACAGAATTGCGCATACTTTTAAATAAATCTTTTTCATAAATTCGAATAGTTTAACTTGTTAATAAAATGTTTTGCCTGGTTCTTAGAACGGACTACCAATGAGCCCGTTATTTTATATCTGTTGTTCAAGATTCTTTCTGCTGTCAGTTTGGCTCCGGATATATCATTGTTTTCTATCTGCAGATTGAAAAGCTTGATCAGTGGAGTTATCATTCCAGGGACCATGTAAAAAGCTTCCTTGTATGCAAGGCAAGCATTGGCATAATTGCCTGATTGGGCATATAAGTCACCGAGGTCGCAAATCATGTCTGATGTGGCTATGGTGTTCTCTGAAATGCGGTTAATAACGGTTATGCTCTCTTGTGGTGCACCGTGAAGAAAAATTTGTTTAGAGAGGATTAGTGCAAAGCTGATGTCTTCTTCTATAATAGATTTGTATTTGTTGTCGATACAAGAATATGATAGGTCATTTTTCATAAAAGCTCTAAGGTTTGATTGAGCTAGTTTAATATCCCTTACACTAAAGAAACTGAGCAAAAGAGAGCCTATTGATAGTGTGGTTATAATAACGGGATTCCACCAGCCTCTGCGTGTCTTTTCGTCATCGTCAGTTTCCTCAGCCTCTGAAAATCTTGAACCCAATAGAATGGGCAGCATACAAAAAATCGGGCCAATGTCTGATGTATAGAGGAAACAAGAAACAACGACCAATGAGATTAAAGCCAATTGCAAAATCAAATGTCGTTGGCGTTTGAGCCATATAATCATCGCCGAACAAATTAGAAACAAACCAACTACGCCCTCTTCATATAAAATATGTAGGGGTTCATTGAATGACTGGTAGTTATTGTCAGCAGTTGCCCAATATTTAGAATCAGGGTGACTTCTAAAATAGTCTGCTTGAAGGTGCATATAATCCCGGGCAAGTGATAAAGTGCCCTTTCCAAAGAAAGGATTCTTAGTGTATTCTCTTGACGCTACCTTCCAGATTAAAAGCCTCGAATCAGCAGACTTGGGTCTGATGTAATATAAAAGGAATGAAGAGAGAATAGCCGCTGAAGCTAAAAGAATAAAAAGAGTCTTTCTGGTTTTTGTTGAATAGGTCTTGTTTGTACAGAAATACAATAGAAAAGAGATAATGACAGCCGCAATGGCTCCCCTGGAGGTAATGAGAAGTATGAAAACAACTATAAGTGCGGCAGAGGTGCGGAATAACCATTTGGCCATTTTAGATGTCTGGCTATCTGCTAATACAAGAGGCACTGGAAAAAGAACAGCGAGGAAAACAGCCAAATGTCCTGGATTTGAAAACTGCGCAGTGGCACTGAATGGATTAAAGAAGACCTCTGAATGCAGAAGCTTCTGTACGAGAAAGATAAAACACTGAATTAAAGCCGAGAAAACAAGGCTATATAATATAACATTCAGAATACGATTATTGTTTGATAAACATCGTATTGTCAGATATATACTGAAGAATGTCGTCCACTTAATTAAAACAGCACCGTTTATTTCTTTGCCATTAAAAATAGTATTGAGAGCGGCAAAAAGAAAATAACAGCAAAGAAGAACATCAATAACATCTATCTTAAAAACTGTTTTCCTCGGAAACAAGAATGATTGAATCCATATAAAGAGAATCGTTAGCACAGGAACTGTTAATGACAACGTTGAAAAGAAGCTATGCGTATTCATACCTGTGCTTTTTGACCAAAGCATAGGCAATAAACAAATTCCAGCACCAATGATTGCTGCTACAGGAATTTGGGATATACTCGATGGACTCCTCATAATATAGTCCGGCAAATATATTGATAAATTTTTATTTTTAATTAATTAAATGATTTATTTTTTTTATTAATAAAAATTTGAGGTTTTTATTTTTAATATGAAAGTTTCATTAAGATGGGCAGGTGGTCGCTGGCTCCACCGTTGAAGCGTGGCCCGATGAAGGTTCTTTTTGTTTTGTATCCGAGGTACTTTTTGTCTTGCTGCAGAAGATGATCAAAGGAAAGGATTTGAATATTTCCGTTTATTGTTTTTGATACAAGGAACTGGTCAAGCATCTCCCATCTTCCTTTGTATCTGTGTGTTCCGGTTATAGAAGCCCTTGCTTTTTTCAGGGAGTCTTTCAGCCTCAGCGACAAGTTCTCAAGAGATGTTATGCTTTGGAGGGAGGGTGACGAGGGGCTGTCGTTGAAATCTCCCATCGCTATTATCCTGGCATCAGGATTTACTGTCTGGACAGAATCCACTATATGGCGGAGAAGGTTTGCAGCCTCCATCCTTCTGGGAAGTGATTT
The DNA here is from genome assembly GCA_900316795.1 of uncultured Bacteroidales bacterium. GTDB lineage: Bacteria > Bacteroidota > Bacteroidia > Bacteroidales > UBA932 > Egerieousia. Next base: position 26,327 of record ONEF01000001.1, read on the forward strand.
CTTCTCTCCTCCAAGTTTTGAAGGCCAGTGGTTTACCAGAAAATGGACGGTGTCTTTCAGTTCCACTGAAAGCATCTTTGCATAGAGGATGTCTCTTGTTTTGAAAGATTTGATTTCAAAGAAGGAATACTCCAGAAGTATCATCCGGTCATCTCTGTACAGAAGGGCAACGTCTATGCCTCTGCTGTCCGGAGAATCCTTGTGCAGAATCCTGTAGCCGAGTCTGGAAAGCGGAGTGTCATAGACCAGGTTCCTGAGGGTCTTAAGGTTCTCCACCTCACAGACGCCTATCACTGAAGGATATGCTCCATCTTTGTCTTTTATCGCGATGATGGTTTTTGATATAAGGTCTCGCTTTGCCCTGAACCTTTTCCAGGTGACAACCTTCTCTCCGGAAGAAAAATCCACGTCTTTCTGCGGATAGAAGAAATTCTCAAGATTCCAGAACATAATGAGCAGTGTGGCTATTCTGACTGTTGTTTCCATGGTGATAAAAATAAGTCAGAAGCTTTTCTTTCGGAAGCCAAACCGTAAAATTGACAATGTCCGCCCCCTGCTTTTTCCTCCCTCGTCTCTTTTTGCTAAATTTGCGAGGTCTTAAAAACAAAAGATTATGAGCGTAAAATGTGGAATAGTGGGTCTTCCGAATGTGGGGAAGAGCACTCTTTTCAACTGTATAAGTTCAGCGAAGGCTGAGGCGGCAAATTTTCCTTTCTGCACAATCAATCCGCAGATCGGTTCTACGGCCGTTCCGGACAAGAGGCTGGAGAAACTGGTGGAGATGGTCCATCCGAGAAATGTGGTGCCGGCAACCGTGGAGATTGTGGACATAGCCGGGCTGGTGAAGGGGGCAAGCAAAGGAGAAGGTCTTGGTAACCAGTTCCTTGCAAACATCAGGGAGACTGATGCCATACTTCATGTGCTCAGATGCTTTGACGACCCTAACATCGCCCATGTGGACGGGAGCGTGGATCCGGTAAGAGACAAGGAGGTGATAGACACGGAGCTTCAGCTCAAAGACCTGGAGACTGTGGAAAACCGTCTGGCAAAAGTAGGGAAGCAGGCAAAGATGGGAGCAGACAAGGAAGCCCAGAAGATGTGCGCCGTTCTGGAACAGTACAAGGCCGTTCTGGAAAAAGGCCAGAACGCCCGTAGCGTTACATTTGACAAGCCGGATGACATCAAGCTTGCAAAGAGCCTTTTCCTGCTCACGGCAAAGCCGGTGATGTATGTCTGCAATGTGGATGAGGCCAGCGCCGCCAAGGGAAACGCATATGTGGATGCCGTAAGGGAGGCTGTAAAGGATGAAGGAGCGGAGATTCTGGTACTGGCTGCCAAGATAGAGTCAGACATCGCGGAGATGGAATCTTTTGAAGACAAGCAGATGTTCCTACAGGACTTGGGACTCCAGGAATCCGGCATCGTGCGTCTTGTCCAGAGCGCATACAGGCTTCTGGGGCTCCAGACCTACTTTACGCAAGGCGAGCCTGAAGTCAGGGCCTGGACATTCAAGAAAGGCGACAAGGCTCCCCAGGCAGCCGGAGTCATACACTCGGATTTTGAAAGAGGGTTCATCAGGGCTGAGGTGATAAAGTTCGACGACTTTGTCAAGTACGGAAGCGAAAGCGCCTGCCGCGCCGCAGGCAAACTGGCCACGGAAGGTAAGGACTATGTGGTTCAGGACGGGGATATAATGCACTTTTTGTTCAACGTGTAATATCTTTCAGGGCTTATTTGAGGCTTTTTTGCTCCAGTTATTAGCACTTGCCCCTTTTTTTATTACTTTTGCAGTCCTTTGCACACGCGTGTGTGCGCGTACTTTGTTATTGATAAACTTTAGATGATTTAAATTATATGGCAGTTCTTGAAAAAATGCGCAAAAGGATGGGGGTTTTCATCTCCATCGTTATCGCACTTGCATTGTTGGCCTTCATCGTCAATCCGGACGATCTGCAGAGGGTAATGTCTATGTTCTCTTCAAAGTATGATGTTGGCAAGATTGCCGGCAAAAGCATCTCACATCAGGACTTTGACAAGAGGCGTGAATCTTACAACAGAATTCTCGGCCTTACCAACCCAAACATGGACAGAGAGGAAGAAACTGAGATGGTGAACAATGTCACCTGGCAGAGTTTCATAGCAGACAATGTACTCATCCCTGCATGCGAAAAAGCTGGCATCAAGGTCGGTGAAGAAGAAATGGTACAGATGACCAAAAATGGTTTGGACGTATCACCGGTACTTTTGAGTGAAGGAGCTTTCATCAACGAGAACGGAATGCTTGATGAAGAGCGCCTCCAGCAGTTCGTGCAGAACATCCAGTATGATGAGAGCGGACAATACAACGAGTACTGGAACTACCTGCAGAACAATATGCTCCAGGACAGGATGTTCACAAAGTATTCAGTTATGCTTGCAAAAAGCGCTTACTCAAACAACCTCCAGGTTCGCAGAGACATCGCTGACAACAACAATTCGTTTGACGTTGACTTTATCCTCCAGCCGATACCTTTCACTCCGGATTCTACCGTAAAGGTTTCAAATGCTGAGATAAAGGAGTACTACGAGCAGATCAAGCCTTCTTTGAAGAAAGTTGAGACAAGAGATGCTGAAATAGTTGTCTTCGATATAGCTCCGTCTGAAAAGGACATAGCTGCAGCCAAGGCTGATATAGAAAAGCTCTATGCCGAGTTCACGGCTCTGCCAGATTCTGAAATCAAGAATTTCATCGAGAGAAATTCAGACACTCCTTTCAACGATTTTTATGTAAAGAACGGAGAGCTCAGGGAGTGGTCTGCAATCCTTGATGACTTTGTTTCTGCAAATTCAAAGGGAGCTTTGCTTGAACCTCAGCCTTATGACAACATCTTTGTATCTGCAAAAATACTGGATGTGGCACAGAGGCCTGACTCTGTTTACCTAAAGTACATCCCTGTTTCCGAGGAGAAGACCGCAGACAGTCTGATGTCCACAATCAAGACCAGCGAGGAATTCTCCTCTGTAGCTGCTTTGTATGCTCCTCAGCAGAGGGGCGTTGAGCCTGGAACTATCGGTTGGGTCAACGAGGCTGTGACATACGCCCAGCTTCCTGCAGAGTTTATGAAGGCTTTCACGTCCAAGAAGGGTGATATGTTCAAGGTAGAGAGCAACGGCGCTTACATTATCGTAAGGGTGGACAACGTTACAAGCCCTGTCAGAAAAGCAAAGGTAGCCGTGCTTTCAAGGCAGTCATCTGCAAGCCAGGAGACATTCTCAAATGTTTATGCAGAAGCCGGCAAACTCAAGGACGGAGCAAAGGCCGGAATGGCTGCTTTTGAGAAATATGCACTTGACAATCATCTCAACCTCATTCCGGTAGATAATATCGTCGGAGGTGCAAAGACCATGGGTTCTTATGACAAGATGAGTGAAGTAAGCCGTTGGGTGTTTGAGGCAAAGGAAGGCAACATCTCAGATGTGTTCACCATTGACAACAAGTATTATGTGATTGCCGCCCTGAAGAAGATACATCCTGCAGGATATGCTGAAATGAGCGAATTCTCAACTCAGATCAAAGAATTCCTGAACATGAAGAAGAGGGTTGCAAAGATGGCTGAGGAAACAAAGGCTAAGCTGGAAGGCGTTGAAAGCATTGAGGCTGCTTCTGAAAAACTTGCGCTTCCGGTAAGTTCCGTAAACGATGTTACCTTCTCCTCTCTTTCTGCCGGAAACCAGACAGACCCGATTCTCATCGGTTACATCTCAAAGGCCGGAGCTGAGAACAACCGTAACCTTGTCGGTCCTGTAAAGGGAAGCCTTGGAGTAGCTTACTTCCAGATAAAGGATGCAAAGAACGGAGCTTTCTACACAGAAAGCGACGCTCAGAAGAAGAACGAGCAGAAAATCTACAGCATCCTCAACGTACTGCCTCAGGTTATGAGTGATGATGCCGGAATAGAAGACCAGCGTTACAAGTTCTACTAGTCTATTTCAGAATTTTGAGGGAGACGGTTTCTATCCGCTTCTTTGAAGTTTTGAGAACTGTGAAGGAGATGTTTCCGATGCGGAACGTCTCCTTTTCCTTTGGTATGGAACCAAGGTTGTACAGAACAAGTCCGGCAAGTGTTTCATAGGCGTCATCTTCCGGAAGTGAAAGGTCGTGACGGCGGTTGATGTCCTTCACGTCCAGACGGGCGGAAAATACCCATTCGTTGTCAGATACCTGTTTTTCAACAAACTCATTGCGGTCAAGTTCATCATCAATCTCGCCGAAAATCTCCTCTATGAGGTCTTCCAGGGTGATGATACCTTCTGTTCCGCCATATTCGTCAGAAACAGCCACTATATTCTCTTTCCGGGCTGTCATTTTCTCAAGCAAGGTTTTGGCATCCATATCCATTGGAACATGGGTGATGGGGCGCAGTATCTCCTTCACTGACCTTCTCTCGTCGCCGAGAAGATCCTTGCTCAAGACATAGCCTACAATATCATCCAGGGTTTCCCTGTAAACGATTATCCTTGAGTAACCTGTATCCACAAACAGAGACAAAAGGTCTTCTATGCTGTCTTCTATGTCAATGGCTGCAACTTCCGTCCTTGGTATGAGACACTCCTTGATTTTGGTTGAGGAAAAATCCATCGCATTCTGGAAAATCTCAATATCGGACGGCACGTCATCCCCTTGCGCATCCTCAACCTCTTCTGAAAGATTTAACAAATCCGCGCGGTCAAATTTACCCGCAGGCTGCACATTCTGTTGGGCAGAAGATTTGCCTATCATCAGATAGGCAAGACGGTTGGTTATCCAGGTAAGCGGCCACAGCAGATAATAGAAAAACAGGATTATCCTGTATAGAGAAGAAAACACTCTGTTGGCGTTGAGCAGACAGAGAGCCTTTGGCAGATATTCCGCCGTTATCATCACTATAATTGTGGCAACAATGGTCTCTATTATTATTATCAGCGATGTGGAACTGGTAATATGGGCTTGCAGGAACGGGTTCAGAAGACGGGCTGCCGCTATACTGTAAATCACCACGAATATGTTGTTGCCCATCAGCAAGGATGATATCAGATCCCCTTCGTTGTTTATGAAGCGGTCCATCGCTATGGCGTATTTCTTGCCCTCTTTTTTGTCAAGAGCCACCTTCAGGCGGTTGCAGTGCAGAAAAGCCATCTCGTACCCGGAAAACAAGGCACAAAAGCAAAGTGATACTACAACTATGATAATGTTTGCCAACATATTGTGCTATTTGGCTTTAAGAGTTGTCTCTATCTTGGACGGATCCAGTATAGGCCCTACAAAATTGGCCGTGTCAACATAGGTTGAGTCTTCCGCCAGGCGGCTGAAAGAATCAAACGGACGGAGAATCTGGGCGTTGCGTGCCATCTCGTCACTCTCCATTCCATATCCCTGCATATATCCCTGAGGAGAGGACATTTTTACAAAACAGTGAGTGAATATACGGTGTCCGAATCTGTCCCAATACAAGGTATCTGTTTCCATCCTCTGCCCGTTGATGAAATTGGTTATGACAACATCGCCGAAGACCTCCCATTTTTCTTCCTTGCCCTTTACATCCGTATGCTTGGCAACTTTCGCGTGGATGTGGGTTTCTATGTCGGAACCTTTGTATGTATAAACATCAAAGCCGGCCGGAAAAAGTTCGTAGGAAGAAGTGTCGGTTTCGTATTTTTCCATCCTGGCCGCTTCCATCCTTAACGTGGTTTCCCCGTTAAGGCTCTGGGTGGCAAATATGCTGTCGCCGGTCTGTCTTGGAACAGAGCTCATATCCACCTGGTCCGCCACTTCGGTACCGGTGGAACAAGAATGAAAAACGAAAGCAGCAGCAGCCAAAAAGACCGCTGCTGCCCGTATTATTGCTCTCTGTCCGTCAGACTTAGCCATATTTATTTGATTGTCCTTACGGTTGTAGATGCGCTCATGCCGTTGCAGGATACAGAATAAGACTGACCGTTGACGATATCGTACATGAAAGCATCCTCAGCCTTAGGGAAGTAAGCGCTATAGCGTGCAATGTTCCTGTTGCACTCGTCTGCAAGAGAAGGATCCTTTGCCTTTGCCCTCTGCATATAATCTGTAGCAACCCAGAACTTTGCTCTCTTTGCAATCTCATCTCCACCGCAAGGGCTTGCTGCCCAAATGGTACCTATGAGCATCTCGGCCTTTCCGGCATACTTCGGATTGAGTTCGGCTGCCTGGCGTGCAACCTGTACAGCCTGGCCGAACTGGTGGTTGGAGTAATGGATTGTTGCGAGCTCGTACATGTAAGTACCCTTGTCAACTCCTGTGGCAACATTTGCAGCTTCCTTCAGATAGTTGAGCGCTTCTGCCTTGTCTCCCTTAGAATTGAAGAATCTGTAAAGATAATATGCAGATCCGGCGGTAGGCTCCAGCTTGTACATCTGGGCAACAACCTGGGAGAAAAGTTCGCTGTCTGTACATTCATTGCTGTTCAGAAGGCTGGATATAACCTTCAGGGCAGCCATATCCTCCTTGTTCTGCTCGAATCGCGGAGTAAACACTTTAATCAGGTTCTCGCAAGTTGCAACGCCTGAATTGATGAATGCGTTCTGGAGCATAGCCTCAGCTGCATCTATTGTTGTGTCGTTAGGCATTGCGGCACGTTTTGCCTCAAAGATATCATTGTACTTAGAGTACAGGTTCATTATATCCTCATCATTGAGCTGCTGTTCCTTGTAAAGTTCAGTAGCCTTGATCATGGCGTTTACAACCATCTCGTGGTCTGCCTCTGCTCCAAACTCGGTTGCATACTTGTCCAGATTCTCATAGATGAACTTTGTCTTTGCAGGATTCTGTCCGTAGAACACCATTATGTCTGACAACCTTCCTTCCATGGCCTTCTTGGCATTCTTCGGGAACAGGTTGGCTCTTTTTTGAGCCAATTCCAGAAGTGAATCTATCAGCACCTCTCTACCTGCAGCATCTCCGTTATAGTTGTTTATGCGGTGAAGCATAATCTTCCTTCCGTTGATGTACAAGTTCTGGGAAACCTTAGGAGGGCAATACTTCATGGCCTGTACCCAATTGGCATAAGCCTCATTCATATTTCCCTGTCTGAGGTAATCCTGGTAGAAATTAAGGTTGTTGACACAATCAGCACTGTCCTTGCCAAATCTTCCCTGAGCAGAAGAGTTGGCCGGAACAACAATCAGGGCTGCTGCCAAAAGATAGAAAGCTAGTCTTAACTTTTTCATAGTGTGATATTTTTAACAAATTTAATCAAATTACTGATACTTCGGCTTAATGAACCAGAGGTCATGCAGGCTGATGCTCAAAATGAAATTAATGTAATTTTCCCTTACCAGGTTGCCTGTCTTGGAGCCCCTCTGTCCGAAATCGACTGCAATGTTGAACGAGTTGTTCAAACGGTACACCGGAATTGAGGTTCCCAAGGTTATTCCCATCTGGTTTATGCTCTTCCCGTCCAAACTGACATAAGATTTGTCATAATGGAAACCTGCTCTGTAGGTCATCCGCTTATAACGGTATCTGATGTCATAACGGTTAGGTACAAATTCTATTCCAACCCTTACAGACTGGGCTGTCTGGGCCTTGTAAGCCACACCCGGGGTTTCTCCGAAGCCGGCTTTGGTCCAGTCTTGCCTTTCGTAATCCAATCCGGCCTTCCATTTGTCGCCCTTGGTCAAAACAACTCCTACGGCAAATCTGGAAGGTATTGACATACCGCTCTTTGAAGGGTTGAAAGCCACGGTGTCTGACACTTCTCCGTCTGTCAGGTAAGCATATCTTGTGACGGACCCTCTAAGCTTGTTTTTCATCCTGTATGAGGCGCCGGCTGTAAGAGTGTAATCTTCAGCCGGATTAAATGTGCCCTGGACCGCTGCTTCAAAAGAGAAACTGTGAGGAGTGAACTTCCAGCCGGTTACTATTGTACGCATCTCGCTGTTGGAAAAAACAACATCGCTGTGGTTTGTCTGGCTTCCAAAGTAATAGATACCCTGTATGCCGGCGGATATGTTCTTGTTGATCTTTACCGCGCCGCCCAAAAACAGCTGGTTGATGTTTCCGTTTCCGTACTTGCGGTATTTGATGTCTCCGTATTTGCTTATCAGGCCGGCATCCGTCTCTTCTGTCTCAAATTTGTAGCCCATATTTGAAAAAGGCATTACTCCAAACAGGAGGGAATGTTTGTCCTTGATCGGCACAGAAATCACAAAGTTGTTGATGTTGACGGAGTTGAATGCAGACTTCGTGTTCCTGTCCTTCAGGTACATGTTTTTGCCGTACATCCCGAAGTCAAGCATGAAAGACAGCGTGTCTCTTTCTGTAATTGATGCTATGTTCTTGACGTTTATGTATCTGGGATCCCTGATGCCCATTCCTATTCCGCCCATTCCAAGCAATGATGCCGTGTTGGAACCGTGAAGGTCTCCCACTCCGAACAGTGAATATGGAGTAAAGGTACCAAGTGCATCCAGATCCTGGGCCGGAGCCTTGCTGCAGCAAACAATTGCAGCAAGAAGAATTAATATTGCTTTTCTTGCTTTCATCCTACTTCTTATAATAATCTGCTATAAAAGCCAATCCCTGCAGAACCATATCCTGGGTTGCAAAGACGGTGTTCTTTATCTTGTGGGCAAAATAGAACGCATCGCCGCCTGTAAAGATGATGGTATGCTGCGGAAATCTCTTTATATAGCCTTCTACTTCAAACATCAGGCCGAAAACCACTCCGGCGCTCATGGCTCCTGTGGTTGTAACTCCGACAGGTGGAAATTCCTCATCGGGAGTTATGAAAGGAAGCAAGCCGGTAAATTCGTTCAACGCGCGGAAACGGGAGCGCATGCCAAGAGAAATGTTTCCTCCAAGATAACGTCCGTTACGGTCTATGAAATCTATGGTCATGGCCGTGCCGAAGTCAAACTTTATGCAGTCCTGCCCCTTGAACATGCAGGCAACGGCAACGGCTGCCGCAATCCTGTCAGCTCCAAGTTCTGTGGCGTCAAACCCGTAATCCAAGTTTACCGGAAGCTCTGTCTTGTAATCCAGCATTATCAGACGGCGGCAAAGAGGTTTCAAAGCCTCCTCTACCGGAGCATTGGCTGTGCGCACATTGCTTACAACCATTGTATCTATTTGAAAATCACCAGACTCTATAACAGACTTGACAAACTTCACCGCATCTCTTTCAGATGAACGGTGGAGTTTTCCCATAGTCCCGTTATAGTAGAAAACCACTTTGGCGTTGGTGTTTCCTATATCTACAAGAAGATTTGTTTCCATATAAGGCTCAAATATAGTGATAAAATAAATACGAATGAATTATATCATTTCAAAGAACGCAATATGTCATAAGCTTTGCTTATGGAGTCCACTCCCGGAACTTTTATCCAAAGTTTGTTCTGCTCCTGCTTGTAATTGACCTTTCCTATCCTCCGCGATGCCACAAGACTCATTATCCTCTGATACTGCTCTGTCTTGTAATAGGCTGAAGAAGCGTCAGAGATGAAATACATAAGCATCACTCCCTGCCGGAGGACTATTTTCTCAAAACCCATCTTGACTGCAAGATGCCTGATCCTTACAACAAATGAAAGCTGCTTCACTTCCTCAGGAGGAGGTCCGAACCTGTCTTCCAAAGAAGCCATGAAGGCATCTATGCCGTCATCTTCTTTCATTGCGTCAAGCTCCTTGTAGAGTTTTATCTTTTCGGTGGTCTGGGACACATAATCGTCTGGGATGTAAAGCTCCATATCGGTTTCCACTGCACAGTCAGCGACAAACTGCACGTCTTCCGAAGGAACATCCACAATATCCTGACGCTGGGAATTAATCTCTATGAACGCCTCGTTGAGTATCCTCTGGTATGTTTCAAATCCCATATCGGCGATGAATCCGCTCTGTTCCCCTCCCAAAAGGTTTCCGGCTCCTCTTATGTCCAGATCCTGCATCGCGATGTTGAATCCGCTGCCGAGTTCGCTGAAGGCTTCTATGGCTTTTATCCTTCTTCTGGCATCATCGCTGAGAGATGTGGCAGGAGGAACTATCAGATAGCAATAGGCCTTCACGCTGGAGCGGCCAACCCTTCCTCTGAGCTGATGCAGATCGCTCAGGCCGAACATGTGCGCCTGGTTGATTATCATGGTATTGGCGTTAGGAATATCTATGCCGTTCTCTATGATGGTGGTGGAGATAAGGACATCATAATCTCCCCTTATGAAATCCAGCATCCTGTTCTCCAGGAGGGTAGGTTCCATTTTGCCGTGCCCTGTTATGGTCTTGGCCTTTGGACATATACGGTTTATCATCTGTTCCACGGCTGCAATGTCTTCAACCCTGTTGTGCACGAAAAATACCTGACCTCCTCTTTCCAGCTCGTTGTCAATGGCCTGTTTTATATACTCCTCGTTGAAGTCTATTATGTCTGTCTGCACAGGAAGCCTGTTCGGCGGCGGAGTGTTGATTATGGAAAGGTCTCTGGCTCCCAGAAGCGAGAACTGCAGCGTGCGAGGAATAGGAGTGGCTGTAAGGGTAAGGGTATCAACCTCTACCTTCAGCTGTCTCAGCCTTTCCTTGGCGCTGACTCCAAACTTCTGTTCCTCGTCTATGATGAGAAGCCCCAGGTCCTTGAACTTGATGTTCTTGTTCAAAAGACGATGGGTTCCTATTATTATGTCTGTCTTCCCTGATTCCAGATTCTTTGTTATCTCCTTGATATCCTTTGCGCTTCTGAGACGGGAGATATAGTCTATCTTGCAGGGGAACTTTCCAAGCCTTTCCGTAAATGTCTTGTAGTGCTGGAGAGCCAGTATGGTGGTAGGAACCAGGACGCATACCTGCTTGCTGTCGCACACGGCCTTGAATGCTGCACGTATGGCAACTTCTGTCTTGCCGAAGCCCACATCTCCGCACACCAGACGGTCCATCGGGTTTGGACTTTCCATATCGTGTTTAACTGCCTTGGTGGCGGCGGACTGGTCCGGAGTGTCTTCATACATGAATGATGCTTCCAGCTCGTCCTGCAGATAAGTGTCTGCGGAAAAGGCGAACCCTTTGGTGCGCTTCCTTTCGGCATAAAGGGCTATAAGTTCTTTGGCAATATCCTTTATCTTGGCTTTAGTGGTGGTTTTCAGCTTGTTCCAGGCACCGCTGCCAAGCTTGTAAATCTTTGGAGGAACCCCGTCTTTGCTCTTGTATTTGGATATCTTGTGCAGGCTGTGGACAGAGACGAATATTACATCTCCATCGCGATACATAATCTTGATGGCTTCCTGTACCCTGCCTCCTATATTGGTCTTGAGCAGGCCTCCGAAAACACCAACCCCGTGGTCTATATGAACTATGTAGTCTCCGACATGGAAAGCGTTAAGGTCTTCAATTGCCAGACGTTCACTTCTTTCAACCTCCCTGCGTACCCTTACCCTGTGATATCTTTCAAATATCTGATGGTCCGTGTAAAGGCATATCTTGGTGTCCGGACACACAAACCCTTCGTGGACAGAATACCGGAGATGTTCAAAACGCGGATAATCTCCAGAGGACATTATATGGGAGGAATCCTTGAATATGCTCCTGACCCTCTCCGCCTGCTCTACGGAAGATGAACTTATATATACTGTGTAACCCTCTGCGTTCCTTTTCCTTATATCATCAGCCAAAAGGGCGAAGTTCTTGTTGAAACTCGGCTGCGGAGAACATGGAACCTCCACCTGCATCACATTCAAAGAAGAGCTGTCATCTTCATAATATGTCTTTCTGCCATTAAGGGAAATTACCCTGTAACCTTTATAGAGTTCTTCGATATGTTCAAATGTATCGTGCCAGATGACAGTGTTTTCCTCTCCTGCATATTCAAAGACAGTCTGGCCTCCCATAGCCATTACTGAACCGGAGGTATGTATATCAGGAAATATATCCACAGACTGCACTTTATCCGTGGATCTCTGGCTGTCTATGTTGAACTTGTGGATGGAGTCAACCTCATTACCGAAAAAGTCTATCCTGTAAGGCACATTGTCTGAATAAGAGAATATGTCCACGATACCTCCCCTTACGGCAAACTGGCCCGGTTCTGAAACAAAATCCACCCTCTCGAATCCAGAAGAAGAGAGCTTTTCCTTCAGAAGTTCAAAGTCCAGTGTCTCTCCCGTCTTTATGCAGATAATGTTTTCAGTAACAGATCTTTTGTTGACTGTAAGCTCTTTGACTGAATCAGGATAGGTCACTATGAATATGTTTCCCTTTTCCGGAGAAAAACCGTTTATGGCTTCAAGGGTGATGCTTCTCTGGACTTTGTTGGAAGCGTCCTTTATTGATATTACCTTTGAAGAACCTGAACGGGAAGACGGGAAATAGAACACGTTGTCACCCAAAAGAGGATAAAGGTCGTTGCACATGTATTCGGCAGCTTCTTTTGAGTCCTCAACTATGATATGGATGTGTCCTGAAGAAGATTTCCTGACGGCAGAGCACAAGAAATACCCTTTGGAAGAAGCGAAAAGGCCCTTTATCAAAACCGATGAATGATTATTTTCCTCATCGATGAACAAAGAGACCTTGCCTGCTGCCTCCAAACCGGAAAAAGCACCGACTATATCCTCAATCATTCCCATCTGGCGGCGCAAAGTTAAAAAATATGTTAGCAACCATGTTGAAAACTTTGTTGAAAATATGGGGAATAAAATAATTGGTGGAAAACACCTCAATTACCAACACTCCAACCAAAAGTTTTTCCACATCGCTGAGGGATAAAAAAGCCTGTTCAAAATATATGAGAAGCCGTTTTTTAGACTTATCCACATTTTCCACAGCGTATTATTATCATCATTTGATTTAAAATAAAATAGATAATAATTATAGTTTGTGTAAAAGGGGATTTTATATCTTTGTCATATATGATTTCAGACAGAGAAGAAATAGAGAAATTCAATCCCAGAGAGATTGAACCCACTTCGGACCGCGAGCTTGAGACCTTGGTAAGGCCAAAGGAATTCCAGGACTTTTCCGGACAGGAGAAGGTTGTGGAGAACCTGAAGGTTTTCGTGAAGGCTGCCAGGATGAGAGGGGAAAGTCTGGACCATACGCTGCTGTTCGGGCCTCCGGGTCTTGGAAAGACAACTCTTGCCAACATCATAGCAAACGAGATGGGAGTTGACATGAAGGTCACCTCCGGCCCTATACTGGACAAACCGGGAGATCTTGCCGGCCTGCTGACTTCTCTTGAAACCGGAGACGTGCTTTTCATAGACGAGATCCACCGCCTTCCTAAAATCGTTGAGGAATATCTTTACTCAGCGATGGAGGATTTCCGGATAGACATAATGATAGACAAAGGGCCTGGCGCCAGAAGCGTTCAGATCACCCTCAACCCGTTCACCCTTGTCGGAGCCACGACAAGGAGCGGCCTGCTGTCTTCACCTTTGAGGGCAAGGTTCGGAATAAACTGTCACCTTGAATATTACAATACTGAAACGCTGAAAAAAATAGTCAAGCGTTCCGCAGGTATATTGGATATAGACATTGATGACCAGGCTGCCAAGGAAATCGCCTGCCGCAGCCGTGGAACTCCTCGTATAGCAAACTCACTCTTGAGAAGGGTAAGGGATTTTGCCCAGGTGAAAGGCAACGGAGATGTGGATCTTGAAATAACAAGATATTCCCTGGATGCCTTGAATATAGACAAGAGAGGTCTTGACCAGATGGACAACAAGATCCTGTCCACCATTATTTCAAAGTTCAAAGGCGGACCTGTAGGTATTACCACAATAGCTACGGCTGTAGGAGAAGATGCGGGTACCATTGAGGAAGTTTATGAGCCTTTCCTCATACAGGAAGGCTTCATAAGAAGGACTCCGAGAGGAAGGGAAGTAACTGAATTAAGTTACAAGCATCTCGGTATAGATATGTACCGGAACGACCTTTCACTCTTCTGACACTTTATCCTGCTTTAACAGACAAGTCTAAAAAAAGAATCTTAAATAGTAAAAGATTATGAAAAAGCTTCTTGCACTTATTCTCATCTCATTATTGTCAGCCGATATATTCGCCTGCACCTCAGCGATATTCACTGGCAAATGCACCAAGGACGGAAGGCCTTTGATGTGGAAAAACCGCGATACCGGAGAGCTCAACAACCGTCTGGAATATTTCAAGGGAAAGAAATACACTTTCGTGGGACTTGTCAATTCTCCTTCCAAAGGAGGAGAAGTCTGGGCAGGAAGCAATGAAGCCGGTTTCTGTATAATGAACACCGCAAGCTACAACCTTGCAATTCCTGAAGAGAAAGATCTTCAGGATGGAGAGGGTGAAGTGATGTTCAAGGCTCTTGGCATCTGCCGCACACTCAAGGATTTTGAAAAATTCCTGGACACGATAAGAAAGCCTCTGGCTGTTGAGGCTAACTTCGGAGTAATAGATGCGGAAGGCGGAGCTGCTTATTATGAGGTAAATACGAGAACCTGGAAGAAGTTTGACGCAAATGACGAAAAACTCGCTCCTGAAGGATACCTTATCTGGACCAATTATTCAAGGTCAGGAAAGACAGACCAAGGTATGGGATATGTAAGATGGGGCAACGCAACAGACATCGTTGACAAGGCTTACAAGGAGGGAGTGAAATTCACCCCTGAATGGATAATGGAAAACCTGTCAAGAAGCTTCTATCATTCAATTTTGAAGGCGGACCTGAGGAACTCTGACATCGCGGAGAAGACAAACGGATGGTTCATAGACCAGGATTTCATCCCAAGGAAATCCACAAGTGCTATCTCAATCTTCCAGGGGGTTGCAAAAGGAGAAAAGGCAAAACATACAATCTTCTGGTGCGGAATGGGTTACGGCCCTCTTGCAGTTCTTGTTCCTGTTATTATGACACACACCAAACTTATTCCTTCAACCCTTGCAAAAGGCTCTTCAGTAGGAAAGGACAAGAAAAAAGGTAACCCAAACAACTGCTTCGTATGTGACCAGGTACTAAACCTGAAGAAAAAAATCTTCCCTATAAAGAGAGGAAACGGCAACAAGTACTTCAATTTCCACAAACTCTACAACCCTCAAGGAACAGGTTACAGCCAGCAGCTGAAGAAGACCGAAGAGGCCATACTTAAGAAATCTGCGGAGGCCATTGAAATCCTGAGAAACGGAGACCTTGACGAAAAGAAACACAAGCATTTCAACAGCGAGATTGACGAGATCCTCACTGCTGCATACAACAACCTTAAGTAAAACCTCAATAGATTTCTAATAAATCCTAAGCGGCGGCAGGAAGAAATTCTGGCCGTCGCTTTCTCCTGTCACTGTGATTCTAACGCTCTTGACCTTCTTTCCGTCAGGAGTAAGCACAATCCGGCTGCAGTCAACTTCTGTCTTTCCGGTGTAGTTGACACCGTCTTCAGAGTATTCCGCATAACCTTTCGTGAGCCCGTAGAAATCTACATTTGCCCTTCCTGTAACTATATCTATCACTGAACATTGTACTGGTTGGTCAAATATGAATGTTATGTAGTCTCCTTTCTTTGCTCTTCCGTCAAAACGGCAATATGCCTTATCATTGTATTCCTTGAGGATTTTAAGGTTCTTTTCTGAAGTATGCATATTTGTCTCGATGGTAAGGCTTGGCTGGATGAGAACCGGCTGAAGCGGAATGTTTGACACTGCAACTCCAACTGAATGCAAGGTGTCAGAGACGAAAGTTGCAAACCTGTAATTTGCTATATGCTTTGTAATTATAGGTTCCGTATAGACATACTTGTAATTGGTGGTGTCTTTCTGGCCCCTTATGTTTCCGATTTCAGTCTGAGGGGAAACTATGGCATATCTTATCTGGGCTCCTTCAAACGGAGGAGTGACAGTTATCTTGTAAGGCCTCATATAGGATTCGCTTCTGAGGACATCAAGTTTGGTGAATGCTTCAGGTTCTGCAGTTACTTCCGGATATGGAACCCTGAACCTTATTCCCATATTCTCAAGCCTTGCAAAATGAGCCTGTGTCAGACGGTCATAGAAATACTTGTAATTGGCAGCACTGTCTGCAATGTTGCGGCTTGTGCCCCATCCGATTTCAGCAAGAGCGCAAAGTCTTGGAAACATCTGGTATTCTACAAAATTGTCCGGGCGGTTACCAAGTTCTTCCCACAGACCGGCCTGCACTCCCTTGACATGTTTCTTTGCAAGTACAAGGTTTGAAACAGCCTTTCCGGCATCCGGACCGGCAGCGGCCAAAGCTATTGGGTCGTATGAATAAGTTATGTCCAGAGGAATTACCCTGGCCCAGTTGTGTCCTCTTTCAATCGGGGACTGCTGCATGTCGAGATAAACATATTCAGCAGCCTGCATCACGCAGTCAAATCCGTTCTGTACAGCTTGCGGACCAAACTTTTTCCGGTGCCAGACATATATGAGAGAATTGTCCTGGATTCCGTCCGCCATCATTATCTCCTCCCACCCGGCAATCTTCTTCCCGTACTTCTTTGCTATCTCGTTCACTCTCCTTACGAAATACTCGTGCAGCTGGTGAGTGCTCTTCATACCTTTTTCTTTCATAAGAGCCTGGCAGTCCGGGCATCTTGTCCAGTTATGCTGGTTGACCTCGTCTCCTCCCATATTTATGATTTCAGAAGGGAACATATCGGCCATTTCCTTGATGATCTTTTCTATGATCTCATAATTGCTTTCCTTGGCGACACACCAAATCTCCCTGCTGAAACCTGTATTGTTCACCGATGTGTCTTCTGGAGCGTTGCACAGGATTTGGGGATAGCTTCCTGCTATCGCGGCGCTGTGCCCCGGAGTCTCAATCTCAGGAATAATCTCTATTCCCCTGTCAGCTGCATACTTTACTATATCCTTGATCTGCTGCTGGGTATAGTATCCTCCATATCTCTTGTTCCCCGATCCGAAACTTGACGGAATCACTTCATCCGGTCCTCTCCACGCTCCCTTTTCCGTAAGCAGAGGCAGAGACTTTATCTCCACTCTCCATCCCTGGTCATCCGTAAGATGCCAGTGGAATTTGTTCAGCTTGTGATATGCCATCCAGTCCAGCACCTTGTAAATATCCTCGGCCGGCCTCCAGGTCCTTGAAACATCCAGTTCAAAACCACGGTAGGAAAACTCAGGGGCATCATCAATTACTCCTTGGGGTATATTGCATTTTTTTATAAAATCCCTATTCTCTACATTATATACTTTTGGAGGCAACAATTGTAATAAAGTGTGTACGCCGTTTAACAAACCATGGTTATCAAATCCAGTTATTAGTAGTATATTATGATAAACTTTCAGATAATAGTAACCTTCTTTGAACTGTAGGGGATTGATTCTGTCATCATGATGAATCATGTGTCTTATGACTATGTAATTGGTCTTTTTGAGATTAGTTTCTACCATCTCATTTAAATTGACCACCTTTATTTTTTTCCCAAGAAGATTTGACAATTTAGAATTCAGATAATCGGCAACAAAAGGCTCGTTTGGCTCGTCGGTAAGGATAACAGTATTTTCCGTCAAAACAAAAGGTCTAACATTCAGATTATAATTAACTGTTTGAGGTTGCGGAATCAGTTGGGTATATGGATTGTCCTTGTCAAATGCAATTGTCGTTTTGCTTTCTTTTGCGTTCTGGGCAATGGCATTTGCTGAAACAAACATCACCGCAAGAGCGGTGATGAAAGTATATAATCGTCTGATAAACATATTATTGTATCGCGATAAAAATTATTTTTGTTTTGGTTCAGGCCTTGCTTCAAGCCTTCCGGTATAGGTTATCAGATCCCTGTACTGGCTTTCAACCTTTATGTAACTTGTGCCGTTCTTGTACAGGTCTATCATGAAGTAGAATATCTCCGAATTGTACTTGCTCTTGAAGGTGAATTCTATGAAAGCATAGCAGTTCTTGTGCGGAGGGTTCATCGTGACCTTCATGTTGACAGGAACGTTCTTGGCATCGATGGCAATGGCGTTGTCATTGGTGAATGAATATCTTACCTCACCTATATAAGGCAAATAGCAGTTGAGTGTATTGTCCTTTATTGAGATTGTATAACCGTCCATGGTTTCTTTCGGAGGCATCTTCTTTGGGACAATTCTTTCTATCTCTATGTAGAAATCTTTGTTGTCCAGAGCGGACGACACGGCAGCGGAAGCCGGAGAAGATGAATATGTAGGTTCGGCCGATGCCGGAAGAGGAATACCTCCACCTGCTTCGGCAGCGCTTCCAATCACAGCTTTTCTGGATGTACCGCATCCGGAGAGAAAGATTCCGGCAGAAAATACTGACAGGCAAGCAATTGTCTTGAACAAATTCTTTTTCATAGCCGTAATATAATGATTAGTCTGTCAGTGGATTACCTTCTTGTGGAGCTGGCCTTTCCATTACCTCTCCCTCGTATGACATTGACTCGAATCCAGGAATCTTCACCATTGCATATACCTTTCCTGAAGGGTATATCTGGATGGTGATGGTTACCTGCATGGCCATGGCGTTGTCTGTGTCCGTGTTGTTGTTCCAGAAAATGCACTGGAACAGATAGCTCTTCTGTTTTTCCTGCCAGCCACCCATTATGGTAGTAATTTGGTTTTCAGAGAAAATACTGATGTCAGTGTTGGTGTTGCTGTAAGCCTGGCGGGATTTTGTTTCTGCCAGAGCCTCGAACGGCAGGTTGCAGGAAATGCGGTCTTTGTTAAGATCGATGTAATAGCTGTTGGCGCTGTTGATGGTCTGGAAGTTGAAGTTGAAATTGTTGTTCTTGTTGAAACTTCTGGAAATGCCGATGAAAACATCTTTCTTGTAGGCACCGTCGTTGACCATCTTGGCAATTCTTTCTTTCCTTTCTTTTGCAGTCTCCCTTTTCTTCTTCTGTGCATAAGAAGGTGAACAGATCATAATAGCGGCAGCAACGCAGGCTGCAATCATCAGAATCCTTTTCATATCGTTATATTTTAGAGTAATAATCACCTTTTTTTGTCAAGCCAAACAAATATAATGATTTAATCTTTTGAAATAAGGGAAAAAGTGGTTAAAATTGTGGATAAATTCAAAAACGTAAATATTTAACACAATACAAATGTCAGATACAAAACTTATATCCAACGTTCCTGACGGTCCTCTGTCGGAAAAATGGAAAAAGCGTAAGGCAGAAATAAAGGTTGTAAGCCCTGCCAACAAAAGGAAACTTGAAATAATAGTTGTTGGAACCGGACTTGCAGGTGCTTCTGCCGCCGCATCTCTGGGAGAGATGGGGTACAACGTAAAGATCTTTTGCATCAGCGATTCACCAAGAAGAGCGCACTCCATTGCAGCTCAGGGAGGTATCAATGCCGCAAAGAACTATCAGAACGACAATGACTCCATATATCGTCTGTTCGTAGATACCGTAAAAGGCGGTGATTTCCGCAGCCGCGAGGCTAACGTTTACCGTCTTGCCGAGGTAAGTAACCTCATTATAGACCATTGTGTTGCACAGGGAGTTCCTTTTGCAAGGGAATACGGCGGACTTCTTGCCAACCGTTCTTTCGGCGGAGCGCAGGTAAGCCGTACATTCTATGCAAGAGGCCAGACCGGTCAGCAGCTTCTTCTCGGAGCCTATGCTTCACTCAACAAGGAAATCAAGAACGGTACCGTAAAGAGCTATCCAAGGCATGAGATGCTGGACCTTGTACTTATCAACGGCCAGGCAAAGGGTATTATTGCCCGTAACATCTCAACAGGCGAGATAGAAAGATTCGGCGCCCATGCAGTTGTCCTTGCTACAGGTGGTTACGGAAATGTTTATTTCCTTTCAACCAACGCCATGAACTCCAACGGATCAGCTGCTTGGCAGTGCTACAAGAAGGGGGCTTTCTTCGGAAACCCTTGCTTTGCCCAGATCCACCCTACCTGTATTCCTGTTCACGGAACCCAGCAGTGCAAGCTTACCCTGATGAGCGAGTCGCTGAGAAACGACGGCCGTATCTGGGTTCCTAAGAAGATGGAAGACGTGATGAAACTCCGCAAGGGAGAGATCAAGGCTTCCCAGATTCCAGAAGAAGACAGAGACTACTATCTTGAGAGAAGATATCCTGCGTTCGGAAACCTTGTTCCCCGTGACATAGCTTCCCGCGCAGCAAAGGAAAGATGCGATGCCGGATATGGCGTAAACGAGACCGGAAAGGCTGTTTTCCTTGACTTCAAGACTGCTATCGAGAGACTTGGAGAAGACAAGATAAGGGAGAGATACGGTAACCTCTTCCAGATGTATGAGGAAATCACTGACGTGAATGCTTACAAGGAACCGATGATGATTTATCCTGCCATCCACTACACTATGGGCGGACTTTGGGTAGATTATGATCTCCAGACAACTATTCCTGGCCTGTTTGCTATCGGAGAGGCCAACTTCTCAGACCACGGCGGAAACCGTCTTGGCGCCTCTGCTCTTATGCAGGGTCTGGCAGACGGATATTTCATCCTGCCTTACACCATCGGCGGATACCTTGCAAAGAAAATCCAGGAGCCTAAGACAGACATCAACGCTCCTGAATTTGACCAGGCTGAAAAAGCAGTCAAAGACAGGATTGCAAAACTGTTTGCAATCAAGGGCAAGAAATCTCCTGACGAAATCCACAAGGAACTTGGAAACATCATGTGGGAATATGTCGGAATGGGCCGTACAGAAGAGGGTCTGAAAAAGGCCATCGTTGAAATCAAGAAACTCAAGGAAGAGTTCTGGAAGAATGTTTATGTTTCAGGAGAAAACGGCGAGTTCAACCAGGAGCTTGAGAAGGCTATGAGACTTGCAGACTTCTTCGAGATCGGAGACCTTATGGCTCGCGACGCTCTCAACAGAAGGGAAAGCTGCGGCGGACACTTCAGGGAAGAGATGCAGACAGAAGAAGGCGAGGCCAAGCGTGACGACGAGAACTTCATGTATGTTTCAGCTTGGGAATACAAGGGAGAAGACAAGGAGCCTGAACTCCACAAAGAACCTCTTGTATATGAAGGAATAAAAGTAGCAACCAGAAATTATAAAGACTAGTCTATGAAATTCAAGATAAAAGTTTGGAGACAGAAAAATGCCAAGAGCAAAGGGCATTTCGAGACTTATGACATTGACAACATAAGTCCTGATTCTTCTTTCCTGGAAATGCTGGACATTCTCAACGACAAGCTGGTTCACCAGAATTCTGACCCTGTTGCTTTCAGCAAGGGCTGTGAAGGCGGCGAGGCTTGCTCAGGAGAGAAATACAAGCAGGCAAAGGCCGAAGGAAAGGCTCTTCCTATCAGTTTTGACCACGACTGCCGCGAGGGTATATGCGGAGCATGTTCGCTTTATATCAACGGCCGTGCACACGGACCTGAGAACGAGGTAACCACATGCCAGCTGTTCATGCGTAAATTCAAGGACGGCAGCACCATCACCATAGAACCTTGGAGAAGTGCCGCATTCCCTGTAATCAAAGACCTGGTAGTTGACCGCAGCGCTCTTGACAAGATCATGCAGGCAGGCGGTTTTGTTGATGTACGTACAGGAAGCGCCCAGGATGCAAACAACATCCTCATCCCTAAAGAGAAGGCAGACGAGAGTATGGATGCAGCAAGCTGCATCGGTTGCGGTGCTTGCGTTGCAACCTGCAAGAACGGTTCTGCAATGTTGTTCATCGGCGCAAGGGTAAGTTCACTCGCTCTCCTTCCTCAGGGAAAGGTAGAGAGCACCAGAAGAGCTATGAACATGATAGCCAAGATGGACGAACTTGGATTCGGTAACTGCACCAACACCAGAGCCTGCGAAATGGAATGTCCTAAACACGTTACCATCAGCCATATCGCGAGACTCAACCGCGAGTTCCTCAAGGGGTGGCTCAAGAAATAACGATGCTTTGGCAAAAGAAAACGGGGTCTGTTCGCGGCCCCGTTTTTTTATTCTTCGTCAAAGTTCTGCCAGAGGAAACCGGTGAAAGGATATCTTCCCCGGATGGTTTCCCCTACCATTTTGTAGAGGTCGTTCCTCAGTTTGTCTATTCCGGTTTTCTCTTTTGCTGAAATGAAGATGGCCGGAGAGTTTTCCTTGGCTATCCAGGATTCTTCAAGTTGCCTCAGCGATATTTTTCCCGGCCGGTCTTCCGCGAGGTCAAACTCACTCTTCGGAACGAACTTGTAGGCGTCTATCTTGTTGAAAACCATAAAGACAGGCTTGTTGGCGGCGCCTATTTCCTCTAGGGTTTTCTTTACCACCTTTATCTGGTCCTCAAAGTTAGGGTGCGATACATCCACCACATGCATCAGGATGTCCGCTTCCCTGACCTCATCCAAAGTGCTCTTGAAAGATTCCACCAGCTGGTGCGGAAGCTTGCGTATGAAACCTACGGTATCGCTGAGGAGGAAAGGGGTATTGTCTATTACAACTTTCCTTACCGTGGTGTCCAGGGTTGCAAAGAGTTTGTTTTCTGCAAAGACATTGCTCTTGGAAAGGAGATTCATTATGGTGCTCTTTCCCACGTTGGTGTATCCTACAAGGGATACTCTGACCATTCTTCCGCGGTTGCTTCTCTGGGTGGCCATCTGACGGTCTATCTTCTTGAGCTGGTCTTTGAGCTGGCTTATCTTGTCCATTACGATACGGCGGTCTGTCTCCAGCTGCTTTTCACCGGCTCCGCCACGGGTTCCTCTTCCTCCCCTCTGTCTTTCAAGGTGGCTCCACATACCTGTCAGTCTTGGCAGTATGTACTGGTAACGGGCCAGTTGCACCTGAGTCTTTGCGTATGCAGTCTGCGCCCTCATGGCAAAAATATCCAGGATGAGGGAGGTGCGGTCCAGGATGGAGCAGCAGAGCTCCTTCTCAAGGTTTCTGACCTGGGCTCCTGAAAGTTCATCGTCGAACACGGCGAGAGGTATCTCGTTTTCAGCGATGTATTCCTTGATTTCCTGAAGTTTTCCCTTTCCTACGTATGTGCTTGAAATAGGTCTGTCAAGCCTTTGTGTGAATCTCTTGACGCCTTCTATGGATGCTGTCATTGCCAGGAATTCCAGTTCGTCCAGATATTCATTTGCTTGAAGTTCAGTTATATCAGGTGTGACGGCACTGACGAGTACCGCCTTTTCCATTTTCTTCTCCGTCATTCTCCAAAAAACTAAAACGGTGCAATTTACATTTTTTTCCTTTTTACGCGGGGATTGTACCCGTTTTACCCCCAATTTGCATTATCTTTGAACAACAAATACACATGCCATGTCAAGAAAATCATTCTATTTAGTATTAGCTATCGCTGTTGTTATGGGAACATTTGCAGATTCATCCGCCCAGAAAAAGAGGATGAGAGACTATGGTCTTTCTTATGGAGTTTTCAAAACAGGAAAATACAACGCCATTACAGATGTGGCCGGAGTTACTGTCGGTCAGGTAACTCTGAACCAAGGAGATGACATGCGGACAGGTGTCACTGCCATACTTCCCCATCAGGGTAACATCTTCCGCAAGAAGGTTCCGGCAGCTATCTATCTTGGCAACGGGTTCGGAAAACTTGCCGGCTACAGCCAGGTAAAAGAACTTGGAAACATTGAAACCCCTATCATACTTACAAACACGCTGAGCATTGCCTCAGGATTGGACGGACTGATTACTTACACCATCAACCAGCCTGGAAACGAGAACGTAAGGAGCGTGAACGGAGTTGTGGGAGAGACCAACGACGGTGGCCTGAACAACATCAGGGCAAGATATGTGAAACCTGAACACGTGCTTCAAGCCATCTCCCAGGCAAAAGGCGGTCCTGTAGATGAGGGTTGCGTAGGCGCCGGCACCGGAACTATCTGCTTCAGCTGGAAGGGGGGAATAGGAACATCTTCCAGGGTGCTTCCGGCAAATCTTGGCGGTTACACTATCGGAGTCCTGGTGCAGACAAATTATGGAGGAATCCTTGAGATATGCGGGGTTGAGGTAGGCCGTAAGCTCGGCGATTATTCATACCGCAAAAGCGTTGAAAACAAGGCATACAATGAAGAAGAAAAGAAAGGCGACGGTTCTTGCATGATAGTGGTTGCAACAGATGCACCTGTAGATGCCCGCCAGCTTGAGAGAATGGCAAAGAGAGCTTTCATGGCTCTTGCCAAGACCGGAAGCTTCGCCTCCAACGGAAGCGGTGACTATGTGATAGCTTTCTCAGCCAATCCTGACAATTTTGTTGAAGGTGAAGAAACCCATACCGTAAAAGTCCTGGATAATGACCAGATGTCTCCTCTGTTTGCCGCTACCGTGGAAGCTACAGCTGAGGCTCTCTGGAACAGCCTCTTTGCGGCGGAAACCACCAAGGGTGTTGACGGAAAGGTTATAGAGGCTCTGCCTGTTGAAAAAGTAGTCAAGATGATAAAGAAGGAGAAAGGGATAAAATAGCTTCCGTTTCCAGCATAAAAAAAGAGACCTTTTCAGGCCTCTTTTTTTTTCTTGTACCAGAGATTAGTGCAACTGGAATATGATAGGGAATGTGTACTTTACCTTTGCAGGTTTTCCCCTCTGCTTTCCAGGAGACCATTTAGGTGATTTCTGGATAACTCTTACTGCAGCATTGTCAAGTGAAGAGTCAACACCTCTGAGGACTTTGACATCCTTTACGGTACCGTCCTTGTCTATGGTGAACTGTACGGTTACACGTCCCTGGATACCATTTTCCTTTGCAATTTCAGGATACTCGATGTTATTGTAAACCCATTTTGTGAATTCATTTGCATCTTTGCCCTGGAAGGTTGGTTTTTCCTCGATGATGGCAAAAGGAATCTCTTCCTCTACCTCAACCTCTTCCTCAACAGGTTTTGCTTCCACGTAAGGTTTGATTTCAATCTTCTGGTCAGAGTCATCAGTACTGATGAAGTCTGTTTCAACCTTCACGTCGTTTTCAACGATCTGGAGCTCTTCGGTCATAACCGGCTCCTTGATCTGCTCTGGAGGTGGTGGAGGAGTCTCCTGGGTGATAGGAGCCTGCTCGTCTTCAATAGCTACTACCGGACCGGTAACCAGAGTAGCGGCTTCCTTATCGTGAGTAGTGTATTCGAAAAGGAAAAGTACCAGTCCGAGAGACACGATAAGTCCAATCTCACGGAACAAGGTTTTCTTGTTCTCAAGGTTGGCTTTTGGAGATTTTTTGATTTCCATATAAAACTAGTTTAATTAGATAATATTCTGTTCCTTAAGCACGTTGGCAGTGTTCCTGGTAGCATCTGCGCTGGCCTTGAAGAGAGCCTTCTCTTCATCGTTGAGTTCAAGTTCAACGATTTTCTCCCAACCGTTCTTTCCTACGATTGCAGGAACGCCGATGCAGATGTCATTCTCGCCATATTCGCCTTCCAGATAGCAGCAGCAAGGGATCATCTTCCTTTCGTTCATGACGATGGATTTAGCCATTGTGGCTGCGCTCATTCCAGGAGCATACCATGCGCTGGTTCCCAGAAGCTTGGTGAGGGTAGCGCCACCTACCATAGTGTCAGCAACTACCTTGTCGCACTGTTCTTTGGTAAGGAGCTTGGTAACAGGAATTCCCTTGTAAGTTGCAAAGCGGATGAGAGGAATCATGGTCTTGTCTCCGTGTCCTCCGATAACCATGCACTCGATGTCACTTACCGGAACGTCCAGAGCCTGGGCGAGATAATAGGTGAAACGGCTTGAATCCAGCTGGCCGCCCATACCTACAATCTGATGTTTAGGAAGGTTGTTCTTCTTGAGTGTAAGGTAAGTCATAGGGTCCATAGGGTTAGCTATGACCATAATGACAGCCTTAGGAGAGAATTTGAGGACATTCTCAGTAACTCCTGAAACAATCTTTGAATTTACGCCGATGAGTTCCTCTCTTGTCATTCCCGGTTTTCTAGGAACGCCGGAGGTTATGATAACTACATCAGAATCAGCTGTTTTGGAATAATCGTTGGTTACTCCTGTTATTTTTGTGTTTGTTCCGTACTGCTTAGCAGCCTGCATCATATCCATAGCCTTTCCTTCAGAAATTCCTTCCTTTATATCAAGCAGAACTATTTCTGAGCAGAAATTGAGGTGAAGCATAGCTTCTACACATGAGGCGCCTACATTACCGGCACCAATGACAGATACTTTAGCCATAAACTCTTTTTTTTAAATTTGCGGTAGCAAAGTTATAACAATGCCCAAACCAGACAAGTTATCTTTATCAATAAAACATCAATGTTACATTTTACAGACCAGGATACAAAGAGCGGGCTCAAAGGTAAGCGGATACTTTCAAAGTGGGTAGCCAACATTCTGAAAGCCAGAGGATACAGAGTAGGTGAAATCAATGTAGTGCTATGTTCTGACGAGTATATCCTCAACCTCAACAGAACTTCCTTGGGCCATGATTATTATACAGACATCATAACATTTGATTATGTAGAAGGGAATATTGTAAGTGGAGACCTTTTCATAAGTCTGGATACTGTCTCTGCAAACTCCAGATCATATCGGCAGATGTTTTCTCCTGGCGTTGTATGTGAATTGTGCCGTGTCATCATTCACGGCGTACTTCATCTCAGCGGTGAAGACGATATCACGGACTATCAGAAGCGGAAGATGAGAAAAGCTGAAAATGATTCTCTGAAAGTTCTCTTGTCTGATTTTGGTATCAGCGGTATTTCACTTGGCTCCCGTTGGTTTGCTTTTTAGATTTATCCAGGAAATATGAATCCAACCAGGAAATTTGATGTCATTGTCATAGGCGCCGGACATGCAGGGTGTGAAGCCGCGTTGGCTGCTGCCAGGATGGGATGCTGCACATTGTTAGTTACGATGGACATGAACAAGATTGCCCAGATGTCTTGTAATCCTGCTGTTGGCGGTATAGCTAAAGGACAAATAGTCAGAGAAATAGACGCGCTTGGCGGTGGTATGGGCCTTGTTACAGATGCTTCAACGATCCAGTTCAGGATGCTCAACAGCTCCAAGGGACCTGCTGTCTGGAGCCCTCGCGCCCAGTGTGACCGTCAGTATTTTATCCTCAACTGGAGATACCTTCTTGAACATACTCCGAACCTTCATATCTGGCAGGATACTGTAGCTTCCTTTTTGATAGAATCATATAAGCGGCCTTATAAGGGATATAGCCATGTTGTAAAGGGAGTGCGGACTGCTATGGGAGCGGAGTTTTCCGCATCAAAGGTAATTATTACGGCTGGGACATTTCTTAACGGCAGGCTCTTTATCGGTCAGAATTCCGCGGAAGGCGGAAGGATCGGCGAGCCATCATCCCTTTCCTTGACGCAGCAATTGTCTCTCTACGGAATCCTGAGTGGAAGGATGAAGACAGGTACTCCACCGCGTATAGATATCAAGTCTGTTGACATATCCAGGTTGGAGGTGCAACCAGGTAGTGACAACCCATCCAGATTTTCGTTTTTGAATGTGCCTTCTTCTGTCCAGACCAATGTGCAGCAGAAATGCTGTTACCTTGTGCATACCAATCCAAAAGTGCACGCGGAGCTCAGGAAAGGATTCAAGGATTCCCCTCTTTTCTCAGGTAAGATCAAGGGTATTGGTCCGCGATATTGTCCGAGCATTGAAGACAAGCTGCGTACTTTTTCAGACAAGGACCAGCATCTTCTTTTTCTTGAGCCGGAGGGATGGAACACCAACGAGTATTATCTCCAGGGTTTTTCCTCTTCCCTACCTATGGATGTCCAGCTTAAGGCTCTTCATAGAATCGAGGGTCTTGAAGAGTGCGAAATATACCGTCCGGCCTATGCAGTGGAATATGATTATTTTCCGCCGACACAGCTTTGGCACAGTCTGGAATCCAAGTTTGTTTCCGGGCTGTATTTTGCCGGGCAGGTAAATGGAACAACCGGCTATGAAGAAGCCGCTGCGCAGGGATTGATGGCAGCCGTAAATGCGGTTCTTTCTATCAGAAAACAAGAGCCGCTGGTCCTCAGGAGAAATCAGTCTTATATTGGAGTCTTAATAGATGACCTTGTTACCAAAGGTGTGGACGAGCCATACAGAATGTTTACTTCAAGGGCTGAATATCGTATCCTTCTTCGTCAGGATAATGCTGACAAAAGGTTAACTCCTGTTGGATATGAAATAGGATTGGCATCCAAAGAGAGAATGGATCTCGTAAAAGACAAATATCACGTTATAGATGATATTGTTTCTGTTCTCGACGATGATACGGTTTCACCTGTTCCATTCAATGATAAGGTGAAATCTGCTACTGCAAAGATTACCGAAGGAAAGAAAGCCTCTTCTCTTCTGATGAGGCCAGACGTTTATTTAAGCGATCTTTTGGATATTGTTCCTCGTGGAACATTAATAAGAAATAAGCTTTCCGAGCTTGAAATAAAGCATCCTTCATCTGTTTTTGCAGACGGACTTGCACTTCCTTACCGTCCATACGGATTCACGGAGGAATACGGCAAAGATTTCAATTGTGGTTTGGCAGATCTTGTTTTGACTGATGTAGAAACGGCCGTCAAATATCGCGGATATGTGCAGAGAGAACAAGCAGTAGCTGACAGAATGATGCGCCTGGAGGCGCTAAAGATACCACAAAACTTTGATTTTATGAAAGTTACCTCTATTTCTATGGAGGGTCGTCTGAAGCTTGTCAAGTACCGTCCGCAAACAATTGCGCAGGCTTCGAGAATTCCTGGTGTTTCACCGGCAGACATTTCAGTCCTTTTGGTTTATTTTGGGCGTTAAATAAGCTTAAGTGTTACTATCAATGATATTTTTAGTTTACTTAAAAACAGCTTGATATATTTAATTATCTAAAGTAAAGCTTTATTGTCTGTTTTTACCCGAAATCCGGCATTTTGAGAGTCGCTAAAAAATGCTTTCACATCAAGCATTGCTTTAATAAAATAGCATAAATACTTAAAATATAGCATTTTAATTAAAAATTGTTCCTCGTGGAACAAGGAAAAATCCGGCCTTCAAAAACGGCCCTATTTTAAGCGTTCTTCCTGTTTGGCAGGTAAATCTTCCTATAACATAAAAATCGCCCGGATTTTAGCTTTTTTTGCCAAATCCGGGCTTTTTTTGAGCTTTTGACGTGTCAAAAATTAATTCTTGAGGAGATTTTCAAGATCTTCAACAAAACAGTTTATGTCTTCTTCGGTAGTTCTGAAGGAGCACATCAGGCGGACTTCCTTGATGTTTTCTCTCCAGAAATAGAAAATGTACTTTTCCTGGAGGAAGGCCATCTGTTTGTCAGAAAGTGGAGCCAGGGAAATATAGACTCCGTTTGTTTCTACTTTCTGGGTGAAGTAAACTCCCTTCTGCATCGCTGAGGATTCTCTCAGTTTTTTCTCAAGATATTTGGCCATTGTGTTTGAATGTGCTG
The DNA here is from genome assembly GCA_900316795.1 of uncultured Bacteroidales bacterium. GTDB lineage: Bacteria > Bacteroidota > Bacteroidia > Bacteroidales > UBA932 > Egerieousia. The sequence goes on from ONEF01000001.1 coordinate 55,620, forward strand.
CCATCTTGAGATACAATTCGTCTTTGAGATAAGCTTCAAATTGGGCTGCGATAAATCTGTTTTTGGAATACAGCTGGGTGGCCTGCTTGCGTATGTAGATGAAATTGTCTGCAACCTCCCGGTTCTTTTCCAAGTTGAAAACAACCACAGCCTCCCCTATCAGAAGACCGTTTTTTGTGCCGCCGAAGCTGAGCACATCCACCCCAGTGTCTGCTATCATCTCCTTGATGGAAACGTTCATTGCAGCTGCAGCGTTGGAAATCCTGGACCCGTCCACGTGGATATATCCACCAGCTGAAAGCATCAGGTCCGCAAGGGCCTTGATTTCATCCGCGGTGTAAAGGGTTTCAAATTCCGTAGGCTGGGAAATCGAGAGGATTGCCGGCTGGACCTTGTGCTGGTCTCCGAATTTCAGGTACTCCTTTACGGTTTCAGGCTTCACCTTTCCGCCTTCTTGCGGCAGAGGAGTTATCCTGCAGGATGAAAATCTTTCTACCGCGCCACATTCATCCTCGATGATGTGAGCGCAGGATGGAGCAAGTATGGTGCTGAAAGGCTTCAGAAATGAAGCCAGGGAGACTACGTTTGCACCGGTTCCGTTGAGAACAAAAAGGGCCTTGCAGTCACCACCGAGCAAGGCCTCAATTTGTCTCAGAACCCCTTCCGTGTATTCATCTTCTCCATAGCCGAAGCAATAGCCCTCGTTTGCACGCTCTATGGCCTCAAGTATGGAAGGATGGACACCGGAGTGATTGTCACTCCCGAAAGAGCATTTCTTCATAAACCGTTTATTTGCAGATACTCTCGTAAGCTGCAGCGTCAAGAAGAGCGTCAACCTCTGAAGGGTTGGTCATCTCAACCTTGATCAGCCAGCCGGCTCCGTAAGGATCTTTGTTTACGCTCTCCGGAGCACCCTCGAGGTCCGGGTTTATTTCTACAACCTTTCCGCTTACAGGCATCAGAGCGTCAGCCACGGTCTTTACGGCCTCGATGCTTCCGAACTGGTCTCCTGCCGCAAGGGTTTCACCCTCGCAGGTGATGTCGAGGAAGACGATGTCTCCCAGCTCGCTCTGAGCGAAATCTGTAATGCCTACAGTTGCAATGTTGCCCTCTACGCTAACCCACTCGTGGTCGTTAGAGTACTTGAGATTTGAAGGAATATTCATATTCAGAAATTATTTTATGTGATTGTCTGTAAATATTTTGTCTATGACAGAAGGCGAAGTTATGAAATATCAGCCATTAAACCAAAACTGCAATGTCAGAACCACAATGGAAGTTGTCAATAACAGGCTGAAAATCAAAATGTTTTTAGATGTTTTGCCAAGGATGGCGTTCAATCCCCGACCTCGGTTTATCTGGACCATTTTCCTGTGTGCGGAATACAGGAATGGCAGAAACAGAAGGGGAATCAGAAGATGGAACGGAAAAAAGGACTCTATTTGCGGCCCGGTGCCGGAATAATATTTTTTCATCCAGCCCCCTATCAGGAGCGCACCGGCAACGGCAACACATCCGTTTATTAGGTAAAGCCACTCCGCCGCTTTTTTGCCAAGCCTGACCACCAACGTGTTCTTACCGTTTTTACGGTCTTCTTCCACATCGCGATAATTATTGACAATAAGCAGATTGTCTGTTACAAAACCCATCGCGAAACCTGCTACGACAGCCAGCGCCCCGCAGAGAAGGTATGATGCTAAGGGACCTTTGTCCGGTACGGATGATGTGGATGTAAACCAGGTGAAAAACACAGGGACTATTCCGAAGTACAGAATCACCATTAGATCTCCCAGCCCCTGGTAAGAGAGCCTTGTGGTGTAAAGGAACGCTCCAAAAACGCAGAGTATGCCGACTATGAGCATTGCCCAGCCTCCGTAGAATATCAGCGGCAGTCCGCACAGGAAAGCCAGGATTGTGGTAACTGTTATTCCTGTTTTCATTGCAGCCGGAGTTATCCAGCCTTGCGTGCAAGCCCTTTCCGGCCCGAGTCTTTCAGAAGTGTCAGAACCTTTTTTGAAGTCGAAATAATCATTGATGAAGTTTGCGTCTATCTGCATCAGGAGGGCGAATACCAAACAGATGGAAGACGGAATTATCCAGGATGAAGAAAAGATGTTTCCGGATATGGATACAAGCGTAGCCCAGCTAAGCGCAGCTCCGACAATTACAGGGGCGGCCGCTCCCGCCAGGGTCTTTGGCCTTGAAGCCAGGACCCACGCTTTCAGGGAGTTGCATCTGACAGCAGTTGATGCGGTTTGCTTGCCGGTATCTGTGTTCATTGTGAGGGCAAAAACTTTCTTAGAGGCGTTTCAGAGCAAGTTTTATGAGCTGCTCCACGGAAGAATCCGGTTTTTCGCGGAGGATTTCACCTACCGCCTTTTCTGATGCCTGCTTGTTGAAACCGAGCATCATGAGAGCGCCGAGAGCTTCTTCTGCCACAGGAGATTTGGCGGCCGGACCGAGAGGCAGGGTTGCACTGTCCGCGCCCTTCTGGATTTTGTCCTTGAGCTCTATGATGATCTTCTGTGCGGTCTTGAGTCCGATTCCCTTGACGCCTTTTATTTTGCTCACGTCGTCTGAGAGAATCGCCGTTTTCAGCTCATTGGTGCTCAGCGATGAAAGTATCATCCTTGCAGTGTTTGGGCCCACTCCGTTGACGTTTATAAGTAAAAGGAAAAGAGCTCTTTCATCTTTGCTGGCAAAGCCGTACCACATTGCAATGTCTTCTTTTACATAGTAATAGATATACAGCTTGACTTCTTTGCTGTTCTGGATATCGGTGAAGGTCTGGAGAGAAATCTCCAGCTTGTAGCCGATGCCGCCAGCTTCAACGATGGCCTGAGTCGGGGTTGCCTCAACCAACAGGCCCTTTATGTAATCGTACATATATCCGAATAATTATGTTTCAAATAAAGTTGATGTGAAACAGCCGCTTCTTAATTTCCCCGGCTGTTTATTCCTCCCTGAAGATTACGCTTCCGCTGGCCTGGTGTGTTGCCAGGATGAGCACCTCCGCTATCTGCACATGCTCAGGTGCGCTTGCAGCATAGAAAGCCACGTCAGCAATGTCTGCTCCGCTCAGAGGCTTTATACCCTTGTAAACCTTGTCTGCGCGGGCATTGTCTCCATGGAAGCGGGTGTTGCTGAAATTGGTTTCAACCAGACCCGGCTTGAGGTTGGTCACGCGGAGAGGAGTGTGGGCCAGATCTATGCGGAGGCCGTCGCTGAGGGCCTTTACAGCAGCTTTGGTTGCACAATAGACATTGCCGTTTGCGTAAGCGGCGTCTCCGGCAACAGAGCCGATATTTATGATATGGCCCTTTTTTCTTGCCACCATACCAGGTACTATGAGCCTTGTCATGTACAGAAGGCCCTTGATGTTGGTGTCTATCATCGTCTCCCAGTCGTCAATGTCTCCTTCGTATTCCGGATCGAGGCCTAATGCAAGGCCGGCGTTGTTCACCAGCACGTCTATGTCTGCCCAGTCTTTTGGCAGAGACATTACTGCCTTTTGTACAGCCTCTTTGTCTCTGACATCAAAGATGAGAGGATAGGTCTCGATGTTAGGGCACAGGGATAGAATCTCCTTTTCTGCAGCAGAAACTTTTTCTTTGGTTCTTCCGGTGAGGATAATGTCATACCCTCCTTGCGCAAACCTTACGGCGCAGGCCTTGCCTATGCCGCTGGTTGCTCCTGTTATCAATACTGTCTTGTTCATATAGAGCAAAATTAAAACATTAAATCAAATTTTCAGCTATCAGGAATCCGTTTTGAAATTATTTCAGACAATTCAAGGCGTTTTCTGGGCCAGATTATGCCAAAAGATTGTATTTTTGTCTTTTGCATTATGGAAAGCGCAAGAGAAGAAATATTATCTGGTGTAAGAGCACACGTTCCTGCCCTGGGGCTGAAGATGAACGGAGAGCCCCTTGTGTATCTGGACAATGCGGCGACAACACAAAAGCCGTCAACTGTCCTGGATTTTCTCAGCGATGCTCTTCGTGAGGGCAATGCCAATGTACACCGTTCCATGTATGCTCTTTCCGACCGCTCAACAGAGGCTTATGAGGCGGCCAGGGAGAAAGTCCGTGCTTTCATCAACGCTCCTTCCAGGGAGAATGTGGTTTTCACAAGCGGCACCACGGCATCCATCAATCTTGTCGCCGATACTTTCTGCCGCCGGCTTGGCAAGGGGGATGTTATCCTGATAGAGGCTGATTCACATCACTCCAACATAGTTCCCTGGCAGCTGGCCGCAGAACGGACCGGCGCTTTTGTAAAGGTTATACCTACAGACGTGCTTTTGGGGATTGGACGTAGCGGAAGGGTTGCGGCCGAGGAAGTTGACAATCTGTTGGATGACAAAGTGAAGATCCTGGCAATCACCCAGATATCCAATATAACCGGATTCCTCAATCCTGTTTCAGAGATAATAGCCAAAGCTCATGCAAAGGGAATCCCCGTACTTGTGGACGGAGCCCAGGGAATAGTGCACGGCGGTGTGGATGTACGGGAGATGGACTGTGATTTCTACGCGTTCTCGGCCCACAAGATATATGGCGCCACCGGTGTCGGAATCCTTTACGGCAAGAAAGAAATGCTGGAAAGCCTCCCTCCATACATGGGCGGCGGTGATATGGTTGAAACCGTTACATACGCCAAGACCACATACGCTCCGCTTCCTTTGAGGTTTGAGGCGGGGACTCCTAACTTTATAGGCGCAGCGTCTTTGCTTCCCGCCCTTGAGTTTGCGGAATATCTTTCCTCCGGAGAAACAGGGAAGGTCATCAAGGAAGAAGAAGCTCGCATTACCGGCTATATGCTGGAGCGCTTGACCAAAGATCCGCTTGTTGAGCTTTATGGCAATCCGGCTCTATGTGAAGGCGTTTGCAAGGCTCCGATATTTACCTTCAACATTAAAGGTATCAATGCAGGTGATTTGGCTCAACTCCTTGATAAAATGGGGGTTGCGGTACGTTCTGGAATGATGTGTGCCGAGCCGCTTCTCAACAGTTTTGGAGTGCCGTCCGCCCTGCGCGCGTCATTTGCTCCGTACAACACTTTGGAAGAGGCTGAATTTTTTGTGAGATGTCTTGACAGGGCAAGAGCGATGCTTCTGTGATAACATAAAGGGAGCGTAGGGTATAAGAGCATCAGACACCTTGTGATAACAAATGACAATGAATATGAGTATAAAAGAAATAGAACAGCAGATAGTCGAGGAATTTTCAATCTTTGACAACTGGATGGACAAATACCAGTATATCATAGATTTGGGTAAATCCATGCCTGTTATCGCTGAAGAAAAGAAAAAAGACGAGAACCTTATCAAGGGTTGTCAGAGCAGGGTATGGCTGGATTGCCGCCAGGAAGACGGAAAGCTTTACTTCTCCGCAGACAGCGATGCCATAATCACGAAGGGAATCATATCCCTCTTGATCCGTGTGTATGACGGGCACACTCCAAAAGAGATACTTGACTCGGAAATAGATTTCATAGACACGATCGGACTCCGGTCTAACCTTTCTCCAACAAGGGCTAACGGACTTGTATCAATGCTTAAACAAATTAAACTTTATGCGTTGGCTTTCAATGAGATAAATGAGGAAAGCACAGCCACCGCAGAGCCATCCAAGGAGAACGCGTCCGACGTGCCTTCTGATGAAAATGCTACGGCCGGGCAACATTCACCGGGAAAATATACGGTAGAGGAAGTGCAGAAAAATGTCATAAGAGCGCTCAAGCAGGTGTTTGATCCCGAGATACCCGTGAATGTCTATGACCTCGGGCTTATTTACGAGCTTAGGGTTGAAGACAACCTGAATGTCTATATAAAGATGACGATGACATCTCCCACCTGCCCTATGGCTGAGGATGTTGTCAACGATGTCAACAACGCCGTCAGCGATGCTCCTGGAGTTGCAGGCGTTCAGATAGAACTCACTTTTGAGCCGGAGTGGGATGAGAGCAGGATGACAGAGGAGGCCCGCCTTGAACTTGGGCTAATATAATGGAGAACAGGGTTCTATATAAGGTGATATTGCTTTTGGGGAGCAATCTTCCTCTTGGGAAAATGTCTCCGGAGCAGATAATAGAAGAGGCCGACAAGGAGCTTATTGACGCCCTTTTGCCGGATTACCTGGAGGTAGGGGCTTTGGAGGAGGCTGTTTTTACCACACCGGTCATACAGACAGAGCCGGTAGGGAAGTTTGAAGAAGAAAAGACCGCAGACGGGAGACCGGTTAAAACTCCTGTCTTTTCAAACCAGATACTTTTGTGTCTTACGGACAAGGATCCGATGGAAGTGCTGGATCAGATCCAGAGGATAGAGAATCTGTTCGGAAGGATGAGGACCTACAAGGAAAAAGGCCTGGTTTACCAGAGCCGGACACTGGATATAGACATACTGAAAGTCTTTAAAACAGCCGGGGCGGACAAGAAGGCGGACGCGGTGGCGGACAAACAGGCTTTTTGGACTGAGTTAGAGATAGATAACGAGAGGCTGACCATTCCTCATCCCCAGGTGGAAAGCAGGCCTTTCGTAAAGGAACTGCTGGATATGCTGCCTCGCTGAGGAGGATTGAAGGCAAAAGATCAGGATAGTAAAATATATATAATAGATATGACACAGGAAGAAATTTTCAAGAATCTGATTTCCCATACCAAGGAGTATGGATTCATTTTCCCGTCCAGCGAAATATATGACGGGCTCAGCGCAGTTTATGATTACGGCCAGATGGGAAGCGAGCTGAAAAGCAATATAAAGAAGTACTGGTGGGATTCTATGGTAAAGCTCAACGAGAATATCGTGGGTATAGACTCCTGCATCTTCATGCACCCGAAAATCTGGAAGGCATCCGGCCACGTGGATGCATTCAACGATCCGCTTATAGACAACAAGGACTCGAAAAAGAGATACCGTGCAGACGTTCTTCTGGAAGACTATATCGCGAAGATAGAAGCCAAGATAGACAAGGAGGTGGCAAAGGGAAAGAAGAGGTTCGGCGATGCCTTTGACGAGGCCCAGTTCCGTGCCACAAATCCAAATGTGCTCCGCGAGCAGAAAAAGGCTGACGATGTCCGCCAGAAGATGGTCAAGGCTCTCAATGACAATGACCTTGCGGCTCTGCGCCAGCTTATCATAGATTGCGAGATTGTGGATCCTATTTCCGGAACCCGCAACTGGACAGACGTAAGGCAGTTCAACCTGATGTTCTCCACCCAGCTTGGAAACATTTCCGGTGAAGACGGTACACTTTATCTGCGCCCAGAAACCGCACAGGGAATTTTCGTTAACTTTCTCAATGTGCAGAAGAGCGGCAGGATGAAGATTCCTTTTGGAATAGCGCAGATAGGAAAGGCTTTCAGAAACGAGATTGTCGCCCGCCAGTTCATATTCAGGATGAGGGAGTTCGAGCAGATGGAAATGCAGTTCTTCGTTCGTCCGGGCCAGGAACTTGAATGGTTCCGCCACTGGAAGCAGAAGAGACTTGCCTGGCACCTTGCAATGGGAATGGGAGATGAGAATTACCGATTCCACGACCACGAGAAACTGGCTCACTATGCAAACGCTGCCACCGATATCGAATTCAACTTCCCGTTTGGCTTCAAGGAGCTTGAGGGTGTCCACTCAAGAACGGACTTTGACCTTCGCCGCCATCAGGAATTCAGCGGAAGGAAGATACAGTACTTTGACCCTGAACTTAACGAGAGCTACATACCTTATGTAATAGAGACTTCTATCGGAGTTGACCGCACCGTGCTTGCCGTCCTTAGTTCTGCTTATCGTCAGGAAAAGCTCGAGAACGGAGAAGAGAGGGTTGTGATGAAGTTCCATCCGGCCTTGGCACCTGTAAAGGTTGCAGTCCTTCCTCTTGTCAAGAAAGAAGAACTTACTAACGTGGCCCAGAAGATTATGGACGAGCTGAAATTCGACTTCAACTGCCAGTACGAGGAAAAAGACACCATCGGACGCCGCTACCGCCGCCAGGACGCTATAGGAACCCCATATTGCGTAACCGTTGATTTTGACACAATTACAGACGGAAAGGTAACTCTCAGAGACAGAGATACCATGGAGCAGGAGAGGGTTCCGGTTGCTGATCTCCACTCAATTGTGGAAAAGAAGGTTTCCATGAAGAGGCTTCTGGAGAAGATCTGACATCGGTGACAAGGATATTTTTTGAAAAAAATTTGTTAATTCAAAAAAACCTTATACTTTTGCAGTCCCAATTAGGGAATCGGGGTGTGGCGCAGTTGGCTTAGCGCACCTGCTTTGGGAGCAGGGGGTCCTCCGTTCGAGTCGGAGTACCCCGACCAACAAGATCGTTTTCATACTATGTTTTTTTGACCAATTGCGGGTTCTCCGCAGTTGGTCTTTTTTTTTATGAAAAACGGGATTTACAGTTTGGAGATAATATCCATAAGAGCATCCAGATCTTCGCATCCTATGTCTGTGCGGAGTCTTCTCTTACACCTTGCAACACTGTCTTTGCTTATGCTTAAAATGCGTCCGATCTGAGAGTTGTCCATTTTTATATAAAGCAACGCTGCAACTTTTTCGTAGGCAGGACTTGCCTTCTTGCCCAAGGCTTTGTCCAGGTTGGCAAAGAACTGGGGATATACTCCGGAGAACTTTTGGCGGAACTCTACCCAAGCGTCTTCTGATGACAAGTCTTTTAGGTCTCCGCCAATATCTATCAGTCCTTTATCCTTGAGGTCGGACGCCAGATGGCCAAGTTCTCCCTCTGCGATTCTTTTCTGCTTTTCTTCATGCTGAAGGGCGAGACGGCGGTGTATTTTCATCCGGAACCTTTTTCTTCCGGCAACAAGCAATGCTATTATGCCCAGCAATATAAGAATCAAGACAATCAGCCAAGACCAGCTGCGCTTGGAAACTTTTTCCTTATGGACTGTGTCAAGATCATTCTGTATCTGGAGCAGTTCGTGTTCCGTTTTGGTTTTCAGAAGTTCCAGATTCTGCCTTGAGGCCTGGACCTTGTCGTCCAATATCTGGATTTTGCTTTTGCATACAGAGGCGCTGTCGTCCATATTTGCCTCTTCAAAAGCCCTCTCAAGTTCATCATAGACCTTTCTCTGAAGTGACGGGTGCCTTTTGGTGGTTGCAAACCGCCTTGCCTGCTTGAGTTCAGCCAGAGCCTTCTTGGCCTCTCCGCTTCCGGAATGCACCATTCCGAGTCCGATGTATGAGTATATGATGTTTGTGGTGTCTTTCTGCTGCAAGGATACTTTAAGGAAATCATCCAGGATCTCCTTTGCCTGGGACAGCTGCTGCCACTTGGCCAGTACTATGCCGGTTTTGCCGGTGGCGGTTTCCTTGAGCTTCCTTATGGCTTCAGAGGCTTTGGGGTTGTCTTCCCACAGGCTGTCTGCCTGAATCTCCATCATGTTTGTGAACATGGTGTGACAACTGTCCCACTGGTTGGTTTCCATATATGAGGTTCCGATGCAGTTCATTATGGCAAGCCTTGTCTGAAGGTCATAGAGAGAGGTGTCTTTAGCCTGCTTTTCCAGATACAGGTTTCCATATTTTATAGCATCGCGATAATCTTCCGCATCGAAGAATATTCTTGAAATCTCCGAGTATCTTTCTTTAGGGTAAAAGTCGTTTTCCTTGCCTTTTTTCATCAGCAGGTCAATGGCCTTTGAGTCATATATGGCAGAGCGAAGAGGTTCTTCTGAAGTCAGGTTGGCCATCATGCCATAGAGTTCGGCCAGCAGTGTCTGGTCATTGAGGGCGGCGGCTTTTTTCATTGCGTTAAGCCCTTCTTCTTCAAGATATTCCTTTTTGTCAGACCCGTAGAGTTTCTTGCCATATATTTCATACATGGTGTTGCGGATTTCCACCCTGGTGGAAGGATTGTTCTTGGCGTAATCTCTTACGGCATTCAAGGTGCCGAGGAATTCAAGATAGGATTCCTGAAAATCTTTGGATGTATCTGCTTGTTTTTTGTCCACAAGCTCTTGATAGAAGGCCTTGCAGACCGTTGTCTGGTTTTGGTCGGCCGTCTTCCAAGCCTCTATAATGCTTGTGATATCTTTGTCCGCCTTGTCTGATGAGCACGCGGACAAAAGGATAAAAAAGGCGGACAAAACCCCGCACACGAAAGCTGACGAGGTTTTGCCCGAAACTATTTTTAAAAAACGTGTTTTCATATAACTCGGCAAATGAGGAATTTAAAGACAAAAAGTTTTTGTCCGCCCTCAAAGGCGAGTTAAAGATAAGCAAATATTATTCCGCGAAGTATTTTATGGTTCTCTTTTCAACAGTACCGTTGCTTGTCTTCCTTTCTGTCCAGTTGCCCATCTCGTCAACGGCGGTATATTCATAGGAAATGGAGTAGTTCTGGGTAACTGTCTTGCCCTCGTTCTCATAGTCCGGGTGAACCTCCTTTACATCCACCTTTATAGGATTCCTGTCTTTTCCATAGGTAAATGTATAATGGTATTCGGACTCTATGCCCATCATTCCATAGGCAGAAAAACTTACGACCCTGTCCTGATCGTCATATTTAATGTCGCTGAAGCTGGACTCCCAGAATCCCGCAGAAACAAGTCTTCCCTTAGTGTCATACTTGCATTCAACATATTCTTCTCCACCTCCGTCTTCGTCATCCGTATCCAGCTTGAGAACCCTAAGATCTCCCTCCTTCTCCTCTTTGTACTTGATACCGTTGACAAAAAACTGTCCCTCTTTGTTAAACTCAGGCTTCTGTCCGAGGAAAATAAATTCCTGATAGACATCTTCCAGATCTACGCACTCCACATTTCCGGCAACTTCATAGAATGCGCGGTCTCCTATCGGATAGGTCTGTTCCGCTTTTTTGTTTTCCGTGCATGCTGCCGCCAGAACAATGGCCAGAGCAGCAACAATTATTCTTTTCATAATTCAAGGTATTTATTAGTGACAAAAACAAAGATACAAAAAAGAAAAACGCACACCAAGCGGTATGCGTTTAAAATGCGGTGAGGGCGAGATTCGAACTCGCGGAACCGTAAACCGGTTCGGCAGTTTAGCAAACTGCTGGATTCAGCCACTCTCCCACCTCACCGGAGATTTCTCTGAATCAAATGGACTGCAAATATAACATTTTTTCAATAAACCGCTTCAACGGAAACTATTTTGTCTGAAATATCTTTCAGCTTTTGAGCCAGAGCCTCCGCGTCTTTCTGTGAAGAGAAAGGCCCGGCGATGAATTTGAATCCGTCTTCGGAGGAAATCTTGGCTATGTCTTTTCCTCCGGAAGAGAGAACTTCCATCACGGAAGATTCCAAGCTGGATGATGGGGAAAGAATGGTAACATTATATGCAGAAACCTTGCCCCTGCTTTGGGTAGGCCTGTTCTTTTGGGCGGCTTCTTTCTTTCTCGCGATAGCCAGCGGAACGGCCTTTCCGTTTTCAAAGGCTGTTATGGCGGCATTGGCAAATCCGGATTTTTTCACACGGGCAAGATGTTTGTTGGCATCAGCATAAGACAGGAAGGCGCCTGCTCCATAGACAAACCTGCCGTTTTCCATACGCTCAAAGACAGGGGATATTCCCTTGAAGGCAGTTTCTGTCAGGCGGTTTGACGAGGTCTTCAGTTTAATCTGGTATCTCAGGCCGTCCGGAAAATCTTCCCAGTCTGCGAGAAGGGTTTTCTTCAGATATTTGAAATCGGTGTCTATGTTGGCTTTTGCACGCTCTATCTTGAAATCAGAATCGTTTGAAACCTTAGCCCTGGTATCCAGCATGGTGTTGAAGTCTATCTCCTGGTCCTCATCGTCATCATCGGCGGCTTCTGCGGCAAGTTCTGAAGAAGTCTTGAACAATGTGTTTTCAGGAACGGAGACTCCTGATGCGAGGAAAACCTCTTCCATTTTCCTGATCTGGGCTTCGGCTTCTCTGAGCTGCTGCGCCAGGGAAAGGGTTGAGGCTTCGCTTGAGGAAATGGATTCGGCAAGGGATGCTATGGAATCTTTCAGGTAGGCTTGGTCCAGGGTGTCTGATGTCCGGGAAAGCTCTTCTTCAAGATTTGCATACAAAACACGGTTCTGCTCCTGCCTTTTTTCTATAACCCCCAGATTCTTTTTCAGATGGCGGTACTTGAGAACAGCCTTTGTGTAATTTTCTGTTATCTGCCTTGTCTGAGGGTCCATTTCTGAAATCCCGGTCTTCCGGTCCACATCCTGCAGTGCCTTGTCAACTCCTGCGTTGCTTATGGAATCTCTCTGTCTTTGTGTAAGGTTCTGGCCGTTTCTGAGCATAGAAAGTTCATAGGCCTCTTTTGCTGTGGCCGGATGTTTTACGGGATCGTTTTCAAATTCGACGACATAGCAAACAACCCTGGATTTCGAGTACAGACGGGAGGATGGATTGTCAAACATTCTCGTAGATGAAAAGGCGGCATATTTTCCGTCCGGTGTGATGTAGAAGAACAAATCGTCTCCTGTGGAAGAGTAAGGGAAACCCATGTTCTGGGCAAGCCCCCAGTCTTGCTTGTCTTCTTCCCAAAGACTCACGTACAGGTCATATCCGCCAGCTCCATAATGTCCGTTGGATGAAAAATAAAGGCGTTTGCCGTCCGGAGAAACAAACGGAAAGATATCATTCCCCGAGCTTGTCACGTTGTTGCCAAGTATTTCAGCAGGGCTCCAGGAGCCGTCTGCCTGTTTCTTTGAAACATAGATGTTCCAAACGCCTTTGCTGTCTCTGGCGCTGTAGTAGAGGACGTTCTTGTTGGCTGGTATGAACAGGGTGTCGCTGAAGTCACTTTGGTTTTCTGTTTTCACTGCAAAATGCCCGATGCTGCTTATTTCCGGATAATAGAGGAAGAAGTCTTTTTTGTCCAGAGTTTTTCGGGTCACCGTCTTGGGATTTGAAACATAGTGAAGCATCGCTTCTCCGTTCTGGCAGGAAATGGTCTTGATTTCCAGCCGCATTTTGTCGGCGGGAGAGGCGGTTTCCGCCATCTGCGAATAAATCTTTGCCGCGCGGGAAAACTCGTATGCCCTGTAAAGAGAATCCGCCCTTAACTCGTTTTGCCGGGCGCTTTCACTCATACCTTGGGCAAATCCTCTTGCGGCGGCAAGAAGGCTGGTGCATATTATTATCAGCGATATAATCTTCTTCATCTTTTGCATCTAAAGTTTATGAGATGGCCAAATGGCTGTAACAAAGGTATGAAATACTTTTTTTTTACGAAAAAATTGTACATTTGCATCCTATTATCAAAAATGAACTAAAAATGCAAAACAAAGGGCTCTTTAGAGTATTGGCAATCCTGATAGCACTTGCCTGCCTTTATCAGCTTTCATTCACATGGGCAACAAGGCATCAGGAAAAGAAGGCAGCCGAATATGCAACCAAGGCTGTTGAGGCAGAGCAGTTAAAGCCGGAGTTTGCCAAGGTTTCAGACCTTGACCAGGCATACTATTTGGACTCTGTCAATAAAGTAAAAAACAGATATTACCTGGATTCTGTAGCTGACCAGAAAGTATTTTTGGGCAACACCTACAAGCAGGTGAAAGAAAAGGAAATAAAGCTCGGCCTTGACCTTAAGGGCGGTATGAACGTGATGATGCAGGTGCAGGTAAAGGACCTTATCAAAGCCCTTTCCAACAACAACCAGTCTGAAGAGTTCGTCAAAGCTTTGAACCTTGCTACAGAGAGAGAAGTCACCAGCCGTCAGGATTTCATCACCCTCTTCGAGCAGGCTTGGGACGAGGTGGCTCCAGGAAAACCTCTTGCATCCGTGTTCTCAACCTACGAGATGAAGGACAAGATCAAGAGCGGAAGCAGCAACTCAGAGGTTATCTCTGTTATCAGGCAGGAAGCCGAGAGTGCTATCTCCAACTCGTTCAACGTGCTCCGCAGCCGTATCGACCGTTTCGGAGTTACAGCTCCAAACATCCAGAGGCTTGGTTCTTCAGGCAGAATCCTGGTTGAGCTGCCTGGTGTAAAGGAGCCGGAGCGTGTCAGGAAACTCCTTCAGGGTACAGCATCTCTGGAGTTCTGGCCGACATACGAGTTTACAGAAATCCGCGACGCCGTTTCCAAGGTTGACGCTTTGCTCAAGACTCTGAACGCATCTGATATCCAGACAGCAGACAGCACTGTAGCTCCGGCCGCCGATTCTACAACTTTGGCAGAAGCGGTAAAGGAGCAGATAGGTGCAACAGACTCCCTGTCAACAGACCAGATAGCCCTTCTCAAAGAGCATCCTCTTTTGGCCATACTGAACCCTAACGGCTATGGTAAAGGCGCTCTCATCGGATATGCCCACTACAAGGATACAGCAACTATCAACAAGTATCTGAGCATGCCTCAGGTAAAGGCAATCCTGCCTTCTGACCTGGTTCCTATGTGGGGTGTAAAACCTACAGACAACGCAGGAACTGTGTTTGAGCTCGTGGCTATAAAATCTACAAGAGACGGCAAGGCCCCTCTGGACGGAAGCTGCATCAACGATGCCAGCATTTCCTACAGGGAGCAGGGCGGCATGCCAACCGTAAGCATGGCCATGAATCCTGACGGAGCAAAGACCTGGGCAAGGCTGACAACCGATAACGTAGGCCGCAGCGTGGCTGTTGTGCTTGACGGTATGGTTTATTCCTATCCTAATGTCAACGAGCCTATTACCGGTGGTAGAAGTGAAATCTCAGGACATTTTACGATTGAAGAGGCCACCGACCTTGCAAACGTGCTGAAATCCGGTAAACTTCCGGCTCCGGCAACCATTCTCCAGGAGCAGGTTGTAGGTCCTTCCCTCGGACAGGAATCCATCAACGCCGGTATGATCTCATTCCTGATAGCGTTCGTCCTGGTCCTCCTGTACATGCTGTTCTTCTACAGGGGTGCAGGCGTGGCAGCCAACATCGCCCTTATCTGCAACGTGGTATTCCTCTTCGGAGCCCTGATTTCCATAGGAGCGGTTCTTACCCTTCCTGGTATTGCAGGTATCGTCCTCACACTCGGTATGGCTGTTGACTCCAACGTTATCATCTATGAAAGAATAAAGGAGGAACTCCGCAGCGGAAAGCAGCTCAGGCTCGCCATCAAAGACGGTTACAGCAACGCTTACTCTGCTATCCTCGACGGTAATATCACAACAATCATCGTGGGTGTTGTTCTGGTGATCTTCGGAACAGGTCCTATCCAGGGATTTGCCACTACACTGATCCTCGGTATCATCACCTCCCTGATTACCTCAATCTTCATCACCAGACTGTACTTCGAAGGCCGTCTTGCCCGTGGCAAGAACATTACCTTTGAAGGCAAGGCTACACGTAATTTCCTCACCAACACAAAGATAGACTTTATCGGAATGAGGAAGACCACATACGCCATAGCTGCTGTTGTAGTTCTTACCTGCCTGGCGTTCATATTCTTCAAGGGATTCTCCAAAGGTATCGACTTCAGCGGAGGCCGCACCTATGTTCTCAGGTTTGACAAGATTGTCAGCCCTGAGGATGTCAGAAAGGCAGCTGTCGCAGAGTTCGGCGGAGAAAGCGTGGAGGTCAAGCAGTTCGGTTCCGGCAGCCAGATGAAGGTTACCACCAAGTACAAGATCAATGACAACTCACAGGAGGTTGACCAGGAGGTTGAGGGCAAGCTTTACAACGCTCTCAAGGGATTCTTCCAGACACCTCTTACCCAGGATCAGTTCACCACCACCGTGGATAACCCTAACGGTATTGTAAGTTCTGACAAGGTAGGTCCAACCATCGCAAATGACATGAAGAGAAAGGGTGTATATGCAGTTGTAATAGCGCTCTTTGCTATCTTCCTCTACATTGCGGCAAGATTCTCCAACTGGTCTTGGGGCGCCGGCGGTGTCGCCGCACTGGCTCACGACTCCATCATCGTGATCGGATTCTACTCTATCTTTACAGGAGTGCTTCCGTTCACCCTTGACATAGACCAGACATTCATCGCTGCGGTCCTGACTATCATCGGTTACTCAATCAACGATACCGTGGTAATCTTTGACCGTATCCGTGAGTACAAGAGGATCTATCCGAAGAGAACCCTGAAGGACAACATCAACGGTGCCGTCAACAGCACTCTTGCCAGAACATTCAACACTTCCGCAACGACATTGGTTGTATTGCTTGCAATTGCAATCTTCGGTGGAGACACTATCAGGGGATTTGCCGTATCTCTGGCAATCGGTGTGGTAGTAGGTACATTCTCTTCTGTATTTATCGCTACTCCTATAATGTATGACATCAACAAGAAAAAAGTTGAAGCTCCGGTAAAGAAGTAGAGACAAAACGCAGTCAGACAAAAGCGGGGGAGGCATTTTGCCGCCCCCGTTTTTTTGTAGTGCAAACTGATTGTTTTATGCCGGATGATTTGTTAAATTTGTAGTTCAACACAAAAGATTCAGGACAAAAGATGGTAAGAAGAAACAAAGGAGGAAACAAGTCCTCATCGAGAAGAAAATCAGAAGTATATGGCTTGAAGAAGAGCCGCAGACGCTCTGGAATGACAATGGGAAGAGATGCCGAGAGAAGGGCTTCCGGGCGGTATGTAGAAAAAAGATCATCAGAGGTTGTTGAGGGGCTGCTTGAGGTGGCTTCCGGTGGTTACGGATTTGTCCGTCTGGCCCCAAAGGAGGGAGAAAAGCCTGGCGTAAAGAAAGACCAGAGGGAAGATGTGTTCATCCCGATAGGCAAGATGAGAGGGGCGCTCAACAATGATACGGTCCTTGTCGCGATAACAAAAAAGAATGTTGAAAAAGGCAATGAGGGAGAGATCATAAAAGTGGTAAGCCGCTCCACCAGGCCTTATGTCGGGCTTATGCAGATAACAGGAAAACACGCGTGGGTGATAATAGAGAACAGAAGTATGCCATACGATGTGGAAGTCCCTATAGATTCCGTCAAGAAAGAGTGGCAGGGCATGAAGGTGGCGGTTCTGGTAAAGGATTTTCCGAGAGGGTTCCAGACACCCGTAGGTGAGATTGTGGATGTTCTTGGAAAGCCTGGAGAGAACGACACCGAGATGCACGCCATACTTTCAGAATACGGATTGCCTTACAAGTTCCCGGCAGAGGTTGAGGCGGAGGCCAACAAGCTACCTAAGAAGATAACTTCCAAGGACCTTGAAGGCAGGAAGGATTTGCGCAAGGAATGTATTTTCACCATAGATCCTGCAGACGCCAAGGATTTTGACGACGCCGTCTCCTACAAGGTTCTGGACAACGGGCATCTGGAAATAGGAGTCCACATTGCTGATGTTTCATACTATGTAAGACCCAACTCCCTGCTGGACAAGGAGGCTTATGCCAGGGCAACTTCCGTCTATCTTGTGGACCGCACCATCCCTATGCTGCCGGAAGCGCTTTCCAACAACCTTTGCTCTCTCAGGCCGGGGGAGGACAAGCTTTGTTACTCAGCGATATTCGAGATGGATTCATCTGGCAAGATTTACAGCCAGTGGTTCGGGCGGACAGTCATCTGCTCAGCCTTCCGCTTTGCATACGAGGAAGCTCAGCAGATAATAGACAACAACGGAGACATGACTTCATATAAACCGGTTATGCCGGAAGGAAAAATACCTTCACAGGAAGTCATAACATCCGTGCTTGAACTTCACAAACTTGCAACCCTTCTCCGCAAGAAGAGATTCCAGAACGGTTCCATCAGCTTCGAACGGCCGGAGATGAAGGTTATGGTGGACGAAAAGGGAAAACCGGTGGATGTCGTTCAGAAGATAACCAAGAGCGCCAACTGGCTCATCGAGGAATATATGCTTCTGGCCAACCAGGCTGTTGCCACATACGTTTCCACTTCTATCCGCAAGCAGGCTCCTACATTCGTCTTCCGTGTCCACGACGAACCTAACATGGAGAAAGTGGCTGAGTTGAAGACATTTGTAAAATACTTCGGTTACAAGATGGAGGCTGACACTCCTAAGCAGCTGGCCAAGAGCCTCAACAAACTCGTTGAACAGATTCACGGAAAACCTGAGTGCGACACCATAGAACTCCTGGCTCTCAGATGCATGGCCCGCGCCCAGTACTCAACGGACAACATCGGCCACTATGGTCTGGGATTCCGCTACTACACCCACTTCACATCTCCTATCAGGCGGTATCCTGACATGATGGTACACCGCCTGCTGACACGCTACCTGAACGGTGACAAGAGCGCGGACAAGCAGACATTTGAAGAATACTGCATGCATTCGTCGCAGAGAGAACAGATTGCTACGGAAGCCGAAAGAGCCAGCATCAAGTACAAGATGGCTGAATATATGAAGGAAAGGATAGGGCAGGTCTATGACGGAACCGTCACCGGCGTAACCGAGTGGGGAATCTATGTCCAGGTGGAACCTACACGCATAGAGGGAATGGTGGCTCTCAGGGAACTTACTGACGATTTCTACCAGTATGACGAGAAGACCTTCAGCGTGTTCGGGAAATCTTCCGGCAGGACCTTCACCCTTGGAGACAAGGTCAAGGTCAAGGTTGAGCGAGCATCTCTGGAGCAGAAGACGATAGACTTCTCCCTGGTGCTGCCGGAAGACAAACCTGCAAAGAAATCAGAGGCAAAGAAAAAGCCGCTTCAGAAGAAAAATTGCCGATCAAAGAAATAGTTTTGCAGCACAATAAACTGCACGGAAACAAAAACAGACAGAAATGGGAAAGAAAGTATTACTTATGATCCTCGACGGATGGGGATTGGGAAACCACACGAAATCAGACGCAATATATACTCAGGGCCAGCCGAACATAGACGCTCTCAGGGCAAAATATCCGCACTCGCAGCTAATGGCTTGCGGAGAGGATGTCGGCCTTCCTGCCGGGCAGATGGGAAACTCCGAAGTAGGACACCTCAACATCGGGGCTGGCAGGGTCGTGTATCAGGACCTTGTGAAGATAAACAAGGTTTGCGCAGAGCACAAGATGTTGGAGAACAAAGAAATAGCCTCAGCGATGGCTTATGCCAAAACCGGTAGTCCTGACGGAGGTTTCAATGCTGAGGGCCAGGCTCATGACTTGCACCTTCTTGGTTTGGTATCAAGAGGCGGGGTGCACAGCTCCCTGGAACATCTCTTCGCATTCTTGGACACAGCCAAGGAGTGCGGCCTGGAAAGGGTGTTCGTCCACTGTTTCATGGACGGAAGAGACACCGACCCACACAGCGGAAAGGGATTTGTCGCTGAGCTGGAAGAGCACATGGCAAAAAGCACAGGAAAGGTGGCTTCCGTTTGCGGACGCTTCTATGCCATGGACCGAGACAAGCGCTGGAACAGGATAAAAGAAGCATACGACCTGCTTACTGAAGGCAAAGGTGCGCAGTTCATCAGTGCCCAGGACGGCATCCAGGCCTCTTACGATGCGGATGTGACAGACGAATTCATCAAACCGATCTGCATTGTAGAAAACAATTTTGCCAATGCAGCAGATTTGGGAGTAAGCGGAGTGTCTGATTGTTGTGCAGCGCATGAGCGCAGCGTAGCGCAAACAACAGATCAGACACGCAGCGTACCTGTTGGGTTGATAAAAAAAGATGATGCTGTGATTTTCTTCAACTTCCGCAACGACAGGGCCAGAGAAATGACCTCCGTCCTGACCCAGAAAGACATGCCGGAAGAAGGTATGCACACCATTCCTCTGTACTACTGCTGCCTCACACCATACGATGACGAGTTCAAGGGCCTTCATATCCTGTTCGGAAAGGAACACGTGCAGAAGACGCTGGGAGAGGTGGTGTCAGCAGCCGGCAAGAGGCAGTTGAGAATCGCCGAGACGGAAAAATACGCCCACGTCACCTTCTTCTTCAACGGCGGAAGGGAAGAGCCTTTTGAGAACGAAGACAGGATACTGGTTGCTTCGCCGAAGGTTGCCACATACGATTTGCAGCCGGAAATGAGCGCTCCTGAAGTTGCCGAAAAACTCATTGAGGCAATCCGCACGGGAAGGGAAGACATGATAATCCTTAACTTCGCCAATGGAGATATGGTAGGCCATACAGGAGTCTATCCGGCTATCTGCAAGGCAGTTGAGTGCATTGACCACCTTACCGGAAAGGTTGTGGAAGAGGCCCGCAAAATGGGTTATTCGGTACTCATTACAGCAGACCACGGCAATGCAGACTACGCCATAAACGAAGACGGTACTCCAAACACTCAGCACTCACTGAATCCGGTTCAGTTTGTGGTTGTTGATGATGACGTGAAGACCGTTGAAAACGGAAGGCTCTGTGACATCGCCCCGACCATCCTCCACCTGATGGACATCCCTCAGCCGCAGGAAATGACAGGAAAAGTGCTGATCGGCTGAAAGAGAACATACAATGTAGGGTGCATCAGTAATTAACTTTTTTAAGAGGAATGAAAAGAATAATAATTGTTCTGCTTTTGGCTATATGTTTCCCCGAAGCATATTCTCAATCATTTGAGGATTTGTCCTTAGAGCGACAAAACAGTTTCTTTGAGGGTTACTGGAAATATTCATCCAACAACAACGATACTATTTTCATATTGAAAATAAAACATTTCTCCAGTCAAGACGGAAATGTATATATAGGATCCTATCTTTTTAAAGATTCTGACACTATCAGTGGAAACATCACAGATATTTCAGATTTTTTAGCGTTTACATCTTTTGAAGATTTTAAAAGAATAGATTCCATAAAATTTTCTCAAAACAAATTGAAGTCATGGTACTCGATGTTTTTTACCGAGGATAACAGGGGCAGTATTAGTGGTTCTTTTTACGATTATTTAAAGTGTCATCGCAATGGAGATGTTAAGTTGGAGGTTTTATCTGCACAAGAAGGTCAAGAGACTATTAGTTGGTTTCTGGAAGTTGGTCCTGGCACTTACTACTATCCAGCGGGCAGAGAAAATGATTTTTTTACGTTTTCAGTTCCAACAGAAGTCATTTTTACCAAAATGTATGACTTAACGGAATTTGAAGACTATGGGATAACACTTCCTCCTTTCCCGAGGCAATTTGAGATACACAATCCAGACTAGACCAAGAAAGATACGAGACTAAAAAGAATAATGTTTGAACAATGAGCACCCCTTTTGTACACCTTCACCTCCACAGCCACTATTCCATTCTGGACGGAATGGGAAAGATAGACGATTACATAGCCAGGGCGATGGAACTGGATATGCCGGCAATGGCGCTTACGGACCATGGAGCCATGTTCGGCATCAAGGACTTTCTGGATTCCATAAAGAAGGCTGAAAAGAAAACAGGAAAGAAACTGAAGCCTATAGTGGGCTGCGAGGTTTATGTGGCCCCGGAGAGCCGTCTGATAAAGAAAGCATACCCGGACAAAAGGAGCGCATACCACCTGATACTTCTGGCCAAGAACCTTGTCGGTTACCATAATCTCATGAAGATAGCCTCCATTGGTTACACGGAGGGATTCTACAACCGTCCGAGGGTAGATCACGAGATTATCCAGAAGTATCACGAGGGGCTTATCTGCTGCAGCGCCTGCCTTGCGGGAGAGGTGCCGCAGGCAATCCTCAAGGGTAACATCGAGGAAGCGCGCCAGACCGCAATGTGGTACAAGAGCATCTTCGGCGATGACTATTACTTTGAAATCCAGAATCATAACTGCCAGGTTCCCGGCCAGAGCAACATTGTGTTTGAGGAGCAGCAGAGGGTCAATCCGGTGCTGTACTCTTTCTCCCGGGAGCTTGGGATAAAGTGCGTTGCGACCAACGACTGCCACTTCGTCAAGAAGGAGGACGGTCCGGCCCACGATCTTTTCATCTGTATCAACACCGCCAGCAAGCTCACAGACCAGGGAAGGCTCCATTATACCCAGCAGGAGTATATGAAGAGCGGGGAGGAGATGGCGGAACTCAACTACGGGCATCCGGAGGTCATAACCAACACGCTGGAAGTTGCGGACAAGGTGGAAAGATACGAGGTGGATATTCCGCACATCCTGCCGCATTTCGACATTCCTTCCGAGTTTGCGGATTCCAACGAGTACCTTAAGCATCTGGTGTATGAGGGAGCAAAGAAGCGCTATGGAGACAACATACTTCCGTCCGTGCAGGAGAGGATAGACTTTGAGCTGGATACCATCCGCAAGATGGGGTTCCCGGACTACTTCCTTATTGTCCACGACTTCATAACCCACGCCCGTTCCCTGGGAATCTGGGTGGGCCCTGGAAGAGGTTCGGCCGCCGGCAGCGTTGTGGCCTACTGCCTGACCATCACCAATATGGATCCTATCAAGTACGATCTTCTGTTCGAGAGGTTCCTGAATCCGGACAGAATATCCATGCCTGATATAGACATAGACTTTGAGGAGGAAAGGAGGGGAGAGGTCTATGAGTATGTGGAGCAGAAATACGGCAAGGATCATGTGTCTCATGTAGTGACGTTCGGTACAATGGCAACCAAGCAGGCCATCAAGGATGTTGCCAGGATAGAGGACCTTCCGCTCCCGGTTTCCAACCGTCTGGCCGGAATGGTTCCTACCAGGCCTTTCCAGGTGGATGAAAAAACCAAGGACAAGAATGGTAAGGAAGTGGTTGAAACCAAAGACTACAAGCCGAATTTTACCAACTGCCTGAGGTTTGTGGAGGATTTCAGGAAAGAATACGAATCTTCCGAAGACCCGAAGATAAGGGAAACCTTGCATTTCGCCCAGGAGCTTGAGGGTACGATCCGCCAGACCGGAGTCCACGCCTGTGCCGTGATCATAGGTCCGCATAACCTGATGGAGCATATCCCGGTTTCCATTGCAAAAGGGGTAGAGGGATGGATTTCCCAGTATGAAGGAACAAGGATAGAAGATGTAGGAATGCTCAAGATGGACTTCCTCGGGCTGAGGACGCTTTCCATACTGAAGGAGACTCTGGCAAACATAAAGAAACACAGAGGTATAGACATAGACATAGATTCAGTTCCGCTGGATGACAAGGCTACTTTCAAGCTCTTCGGCAAGGGAGATACGGTGGCCACATTCCAGTTTGAAAGCCCCGGAATGCAGAAATATCTTAGAGAACTTCATCCTTCAAGGTTTGAAGACCTGATAGCGATGAACGCTCTCTACCGTCCGGGTCCTATGCAGTACATACCGAGTTTCATCAAAAGAAAGACAGGCAAGGAACCTATCACTTACGAGCTTCCCGAGATGGAGGAAATCCTCTCGGACACATACGGTGTAACCGTCTATCAGGAGCAGGTGATGCTTCTATCCCAGAAGCTTGCAAAATTTACCAAAGGCCAGGCGGACACTCTCCGCAAGGCTATGGGAAAGAAGAACATAGAGAAGATGATGGAACTTGAGGACAAGTTCCTCAAGAATGGTGTGGAGCAAGGCTTTTCCAGGAATATTCTCGAGAAGATCTGGAATGACTGGAAGGAATTTGCAAAATACGCGTTCAACAAGTCCCACTCAACCTGCTATGCCTGGGTGGGTTACCTGACAGGATACTTCAAGGCTCATTATCCGGCGGAGTTCATGGCCGCCAACCTTACCAAGAACTCTACGGACACCAAGGAGATAACGGTCCTCATGGACGAGTGCAAGAGGATGGGGCTGAGTGTGTTAGGCCCGGATGTGAACGAAGGCGGAGTGAATGCCACCGTAACGGCGGACGGGTCTATAAGATTTGGATTGGCAGCTATCAAAGGTCTTGGCACCCAGGTGGCGGAGGACATCGTTTCACACGCTCCTTACAAGGATGTGTTTGACTTTGTGGAGAGGGCCAGCCGCCAGAACATGAGCCGCAAGACCCTTGAAAGCCTGATCTATGCAGGGGCCTTTGACTCTTCCTTCAGCGATATACGCAGGGATCAGTATTTCCTGCCGGGAGCCAAGGGGGAGATATTCATCGATTCCCTGATCCGCTACTCCCAGGACTTCGGCTCAATAGACAACAGCGTGGCATCCTTGTTCGGAGACCAGGACGAGGGATTCCAGCTGAAGAAGCCTGATGTTCCGGCAAGGAACGGGGAAATCAACCTCATAGAGTTTCTGAAGAAAGAAAGAGAACTTGTGGGTATGTACATTTCCTCCCATCCTCTTGATGTCTATAGGTTTGAGCTGGAAAATTTCTGCACCGCCACTCCGGGTGAGATAGCTGCCATGCTGCAGGGCGGAGCGGAAGCCAACATAGACGAAAACCAGGAGTTGTTCACGGGTGGTCTTGTCACCTCAGTGGAAGAGAGGCTGTCAAAGACCGGGAGACCTTATGCAAGGTTCTCTCTAGAGGGCTTCTCCTCCAGCCTGCCGGTCACGCTTTTCGGCCGCACCTATGAACAGAGCATGGGATACATAAAAGACGGGAACGCCATATTCCTCAAACTGAAGATATTGCGCCGCAAGCAGGACAACTCCCTGGATCTCAAGATAGAGAAGATACTTTTCTTGGCCAACGTCAAGGAGACCGGGCTTGCGTCCCTTCAGCTGATAGTCCCCGCACGTTTGGTCACAAAAGAATTCCGCGTGGACCTTATGAAGCTGATAAAAGAATATCACTCTTCAAAGAGAAGTGACGGCGTGGGCAAGACCCCTCTGAAGATGAAAATCGTTGAAGAAGAAAAGGGCTTCTCTCTTGATTATGACACGAAATTCCTGGTAAGCGTGGAGAACTCCTTCCTGACCCAGCTCAAGAAAATGGGGGTGGATTACAAGGGAGAAGTCAATGCTTCCATGTTCTAGCTATTTCCAGCCTTGGGCTTGAATCTGAAGAGGGTTGCCGTCCGGAGAAACCAGATAGCAGCCTTCTTTCGTGGTGTGTCCTATGATTTCGAGGAAAGGATATTCCTTGCGGACCTTGTCGTGGAAATCCAGAGGGAAGACATACATCAGGCGGTAGTCGTCTCCGCCGTTGACAATGGCCGTGGTGATGTCTATGCCGATTTCCTCGGATATCATCCTGGCCTCCGGAGCTACCGGAATCTTGTCCAGGAAGATGTTGGCGCCGCAGCCGTTGTCCTTAGCCATCTGGAGGACGGAATCGCCGAGTCCCCTTGTTATGAAACAGCCGGTTGAAGGGTAGATGCCGGTTTCTTCAAAAGAATCCAGGATGGATGGATCAATCTCCGGCGTAAGGTACTGGGAAAGAGGGTATTTGTATTTATCCAGCTGAGGCTGGCTGCCGGTGAATGCGGCTTTTTCTCTCTCCAGCACGTAAAATCCCATGCAGGCGCTTCCCAAGTTTCCGTTAATACATATAAGGGAGTTTGGAGAAAGAGGCGGTATTTTTTCAGAGACGGAAACATCCATTCTTCCGGTAGCCGTGCAGCTGATCATCAGTCCGCTCATGGAAGGGACCAGATCCATAGTGAGGTTCTCCACTGAATGTGTCTTTGCGGCAGCCCTTATACCGGTCCAGAGCCAGTCTATGTGTTCAAAACTGAATTTTGAAGACACGCCTATCGTAAAATCCAGGGAATAAGGTTTGGCACACTTGGCGTAGATATATCCCATGGCGTTGAGAGCCGCCTTGTAGCCCAGGTACTTTATCGGAGTGTAGGTAAGGTCAAAATCCACTCCCTCCAGCATCATCTTGTTGGTGGTTATGTAGTTGCATCCGTCTTTGCTGTCAGGAAGCAGGGTGGTCTTGGCGTTTTTGAACCCGCTGCCCTCGAACAGGCGGTCAAGAGCCTTCACTCTTCCAAGCTCTTTTATTTCGGTTCTCGGTGTCTCTTTCCTTTTTGGCATATATCAGAATTTTATCGCGATAAAGATAGTGCAAATTTATTTATTATATTTGCCCGATATGAGCAATCAGAGGGAAATTCTGGAAGCAGTTGCTTCCTCCGAATATAAAGAGGGTTTTGTCACCGATGTGGAGCAGGAGTTTGCCCCCAAGGGGCTTACTGAAGACATCATCCGCCATATCTCCCTTAAGAAGGGTGAGCCGGAGTGGATGCTGGAGTTCCGTCTCAAGGCCTTCCGCAAGTGGCAGACCATGGAAACTCCTTCCTGGGGGCACATCAACCTTCCAAAGATCAATTACCAGGATATAATCTACTTTGCAGCTCCAAAGAAAAAGAAGGCAGATTCCCTGGATCCGGAACTTGAGGAGACTTTCGAGAAGCTGGGCATTCCGCTCAAAGAGAGGAACATGCTGGGCGGAGTTGCGGTGGACGCCGTGTTTGATTCCGTATCCGTAAAGACCACATTCAGGGAGAAGCTGGCGGAAAAAGGCATCATCTTCTGCTCTTTCTCCGAGGCGGTCAGGGATTATCCGGATCTGGTCAAGAAATATCTGGCAAGCGTGGTTCCTGTGGGGGACAATTATTTCTCCGCCCTCAACTCCGCGGTATTCTCAGACGGCTCCTTCTGCTACATACCCAAGAACACCAGGTGCCCGATGGAACTTTCCAGCTACTTCCGCATAAACGCCTCCGGTACAGGCCAGTTTGAGAGGACTCTCATTGTAGCTGACGAAGGCTCTTATGTAAGCTATCTGGAAGGATGCACGGCTCCCCAGAGAGACGAGAGCCAGCTTCATGCGGCCGTGGTGGAGATAGTTGTAAAGCAGGACGCGGAAGTCAAGTATTCCACTGTCCAGAACTGGTATCCCGGAAACAAGCAGGGAGAAGGCGGCATCTACAACCTCGTAACCAAAAGAGGTATTTGCGAAGGCTCCAACTCCAAGCTGTTCTGGGCGCAGGTGGAAACCGGTTCAGCCATAACCTGGAAATACCCGAGCACCATACTCAAAGGAGACAATTCGGTCAGCGAGTTTTACAGCGTTGCCGTGACAAACAATTACCAGCAGGCAGATACCGGAACCAAGATGATCCATATCGGGAAGAACACCAGAAGCCGCATCGTGAGCAAGGGCATTTCAGCCGGATGCAGCGAGAACAGCTACAGAGGTATGGTAAAAGTCCTTCCCGGAGCTGTAGGTGCGAGGAACCATTCCCAGTGCGACAGCCTCCTGCTCGGTTCACGCTGCGGAGCCCACACCTTCCCTCATATAGAGAGCGCCAATCCTTCAGCTATAATAGAACACGAGGCCACAACTTCCAAAATCGGCGAAGACCAGCTGTTCTATTGCCAGCAACGGGGTATTACCCAGGAAGATGCGGTTGGCCTTATAGTAAACGGCTATGCCCGTGACGTGTTGAACAAACTTCCTATGGAATTTGCCGTAGAGGCCCAGAAACTGCTTCAGGTTTCTTTGGAGGGAAGCATAGGATAAAAATTGACAAGTTATGATTGAAGAATACATCCAGACATTTGCTAACTGGTTCAGCATGGACAATGTGCTGTTCGAGTTCTTGGGGCAGAAGGTCAGCCTCTTGGAGTGTCTTTCAACTTTTACCGGACTTTTATGTGTTTTCCTGGCTGTCAGGGCAAAGGTTGCCAACTTTTGGATAGGCTACATCTATAATGTTTTCTTGTTTGTGATGTTTTATCAGCTGAGGCTCTACTCAAGCATGATACTTCAGCCTATATCACTTGGAATCAACTTTTTCGGCCATTACCGCTGGACCCACCCAAAAGAAAATGAGAAAGACGGCAAATCCCGTCTGAAGGTAACGGTATTCAACAACGGAGAGAGGGCTGTCGTCCTGGCCGTTATCCTGATATTCACTTTCGTGTGGGGCTACATGCTTTCAAGGATAGACTTCTGGTTCCCTTCCGTGTTCACGCAGAAAGCCTCCCAGCCGTACTTTGACGCCTTTATCCTGGGAGTCATACTTATGGCCCAATACCTTTCTGCACAGAAAAAACTGGACTGCTGGGCATGTTGGCTGGTTGCCAACTTCAGCAATATAATTCTCCTGAACCGAAACGGATTGGGCATAATGCCATTAGTATATGCCGCCTATATCCTGCTTGCCATAGGAGGATTTCTTGCTTGGCTTAAAATGTACAAGAAACAGCATTATCTCGATTTGAGAAAGAAAATCGAGGAAAAATGGGCTGCTGAAAAACGATGATATGATGGACAATTTGCTTGAAATAAAAAATCTCCACGCCCGTATCGGTGACAAGGAAATACTGAAAGGCATAGACCTGGTCATCAAGCCGGGCGAGGTGCACGCCATAATGGGCCGTAACGGAAGCGGCAAAAGCACCCTTTCCGCCGTTTTGGCCGGAAATTCAAACTATGAGGTGACAGAAGGCAGCGTAAGATATATGGGAGAAGATCTTCTCAAGATGAGTCCAGAGGAGAGAAGTTGGGCTGGCGTTTTTCTGGGATTCCAGTATCCGGTTGAGATTCCGGGAGTTACAAATGTCAACTTCATGCGTACGGCAATCAACGAGCACCGCAAGCACAAGAACCTTCCTCCTCTTTCCGCTGCGGAATACCTGAAACTGATGAGGGAGAAGATGGCCTATGTTGAGATGGACCCGTCTTTCTCTTCAAGAGGTGTGAACGTGGGATTCTCAGGGGGAGAAAAAAAGCGCAACGAGATATTCCAGATGGCTATGCTTTCCCCTTCTCTTGCAATTCTCGACGAGACGGACAGCGGACTTGACGTTGACGCTTTGAGGATAGTGGCCAACGGTGTGAACCGGCTTAAGACAAAGGACAATGCATTTGTGGTGATTACACATTACCAGAGACTTCTGGACTATATAGTTCCGGATGTGGTGCACGTCCTCTACAAAGGCCGTATAGTGAAGACCGCAGGAAAGGAACTGGCTGCAGAGGTTGAGGCTCACGGCTACGAAGAATTTGAATAGCGGCGATGGAAGGAATCAAGTACATACCTAAAAGCCAGCTTTTTGACTGCAGCGTGGAGCTTTCGTCCTCCCGCAAGTTTTTTGTCTGGGACGGTGTACCTGAGCACCCTCTCTTATCAGAGGAGACGGGGGTGCTGGACGTGGCCGCCAGCTTTGACGTTTCTTCAAGGATGGAAAGGCTTTCCTATTCTCCGTCTTTGGAAAACATCCCGCCAAAAGCCGTGGTCATTCGTCCGGAGGAAAAGGAGCTTACCCAGGTTATCTTTGTCAGAAGCACTTCCGCCCCGCTGAAAAGCAGGGTAAGGATAGAGTGCTCCAAAGCAGGCAATTATGAAGTTCTGCTTTGTTCCCATACAGCCGGTGGAGACAGATTCTACACAGAAGAGGTTGTGGAGGTGAACTTGTGCAAAGGAGCTAGACTGGATCTGGTTATAATGCAGAACGAGAACTCGCTTTCCCGCCACAGCTCAGACTTCAGGCTGAAGATAGAGGAAGGAGCCCTGCTGAAGATGAACACGATAACCCTGCACGCCGGCAACATATCCAACAACCTCCACGCGCTCTTGTGCGGGAAAAAGTCTGAGTGTCGGCTGAACGGTTTGTATCTTGCCGATGGCGAGCAGGTCATAGATACTGATGTAACTCTTGTCCATCAGGCTGAAGAGTGTGTAAGCCGGCAGCTTTTCAAGGGAATCCTGTCCGGCAATTCAAGGTCCAGGTTCACAGGAGAGGTGGTTGTGTGCCCATCGGCCCAGAAGACAGAAGCCTATCAGGCAAACAACAACCTGTTGACCTCAGAGTCCGCCAGGGCGTCTTCTGACCCCCATCTGGTAATTTATGCAGACGATGTGAAATGTTCCCACGGATCCACAGCCGGAACCATCGGTGACGAAGAGCTTTTCTATATGAGATCCAGGGGAATAAGTGAGTCTGAGGCGAGGATTCTGCAGCAGCAGGCTTTTGCCGGCGCCGTCCTTGAGACCATTTCAAGAACTGAACTCAGAGACAGGCTTTCCCGTCTTGTGGAACGCAGGCTGAGGGGTGAAGATACCGTATGCGCCGGATGCGACAAGAGGTGCTGTTAGGAATAAATCAGAAATCAAATCATAATCATGAATGTAGGTATAGTAGGAACAGGATATGTAGGGCTGGTTACCGGAGCCTGTTTTGCGGAAATGGGTATGAATGTAACCTGCATAGACATAGACGCAAAAAAAATAGACAGGCTCAAAAACGGGGAGATTCCTATCTATGAACCTGGCTTGAAGGAACTTGTAGGGAAAAACTCCAAGAAAGGACGTCTTCATTTTGCAACCGACCTGGCATCTGTTCTGGACAGCCTGAATGTAGTCTTTGTTGCTGTGGGAACCCCTCCGGGAGAAGACGGCAGCGCCGATCTGAGCCATGTGCTGGATGTGGCATCCCAATTTGGACGCAACATCAAGAAGTACACGCTTCTGGTTATAAAGAGCACTGTACCCGTGGGAACCAGCAAGAAAGTGCGGCAGAGGGTAGAGCAGGAGCTTGAAGCAAGAGGCTCAAAAGTTGAATTCGACGTGGCTTCCAATCCTGAGTTCTTGAAAGAAGGAGCCGCCATAAAGGACTTCATGTCACCGGACAGGGTAGTGGTCGGCGTTTCCTCGGACAAGGCCCGTCACATCATGGAAAAGATCTACAAACCGTTCCAGATGTCAAATTACAGGATAATCTTCATGGACATAATGAGCGCCGAAATGACAAAGTACGCGTCCAACTCCATGCTTGCTACAAGAATCAGCTTCATGAACGAGATAGCCCGCCTGTGCGAAATCACCGGAGCGGACGTCCAGCAGGTAAGAGCCGGAATGGCGGCAGACACCAGAATAGGGAACAAGTTCCTTTATCCCGGCTGCGGTTACGGCGGAAGCTGCTTTCCAAAGGATGTGAAGGCTCTTATAAGGACAGGAGCTGAAAACGGATACAAGATGAAGATCATAAGCGCCGTAGAGGAAGTCAACGAAGACCAGAAGAAAGTTGTATTCCGGAAGCTCAAGACAGCTCTCGGCGATTTGAAAGGCAAGACGATAGCTCTTTGGGGCCTTTCTTTCAAACCGGAAACGGATGACATGAGAGAAGCTCCTTCCGTAGTCATAGCCACCCTTCTTCTCGAAGCGGGGGCCGCTGTCAAGGTCTATGACCCGGTGGCAATGGATGAATGCCGCAACCGTTATCTCGGAGACAAGGTTGTCTATGCCAAAGACATCTACGACTGTGTCCTGGATGCAGACGCCGTTGCTCTTGTCACCGAGTGGAAAGAGTTCAGGGTCCCGTCCTGGGATGCCGTCCACAAGGCTATGAAAGGTAATGTGGTTGTAGATGGAAGGGACATCTATACACCATCTGAAGTCCAGTCATTCGGGTTTGATTATTACAGCATCGGAAGATAGCCGTTTCAGAAGCTTTGCAACATAAAAAGCCGCCCCTTTTGAGAGCGGCTTTTTAAATACTAAAACCTAAACCTACACTATTAAGATGCTTATGGTCCAAAATTCGTTGCACCGAGGGTAAAAAATTGTTAAATTTGATTGCCAAGACACATATCGCTCATAATGTTGAACATATCCAATAACCGAACCATTGCCAAAAACTCCATAATGCTTTATGTGAGAACTTTTTTCATTATGGCTATTGGATTCTACACCTCCCGGGTGGTACTGGGCAAGTTGGGACAGGAAGATTATGCAATTTACAATCTTGTCGGTGGAATTGTTGCCATAATAGCGTTTCTTAATTCGGCGATGTATGGTGCCACCTCCCGTTTCCTTACAGTTGCCCTGGGAAAGGGAGACCCAGATTATCTGAAGAAGACCTTTGACTCTGCCATTGTGGTCCACTTTTGGATGGCGGTGGCTGTTTTTGTGATAGGTGAAACGGCTGGACTCTGGTTTGTCAACAGCAAGCTTATAATACCGGAGAACAGGATGTTGGCCGCCAACGTGGTTTATCAGACAGTTCTATTGACGCTACTCCTGAACATAATGCAGGTTCCTTTCGTCTCCTCCATCATATCTCACGAGAAGATGAGTATCTATGCCTATGTGGATATAATCAACTTTACCTTGAAGCTGGTTATAGTTTTCATAATGGCCGCTATGCCTTACGACCACTTGATATCTTTCAGTCTCCTTATGCTCGGCGTGGCGTTGGTGGTATTTCTGATATATTATGTTTATACATTCAGAAAGTTTGGAGAATGCCGTTTCAGAGGAAGACACGAGAAAGTTATCTGCCGTCAACTCACTTCTTTCTTTGGCTTCAACATGATTGGCAACTTCGGGGCGATTTTCAATATGCAGGCCATAAACATCTTGATAAACAGGTTCTTTGACATACTATACAATGCGGCTACCGGAATTGCGACCACAGTGTCCAATATGGTCAACGCCTTGACCGGGAACATGTTGGTAGCCTTCACACCTCCGATAACAAAGTCAGTCGCATCAGACGACAAAGAAAGAATGGCGTCTCTGACAAAACTCGGAATGGTGATGAGTCTTTTTTTCTTTGCCCTGTTCGGAATACCGGTGGTGGTGGAGACTGAAACGGTAATGGCTGTCTGGCTTGGGAAAGGGATGGTTCCTCCGATGAGCGAAGTGTTCTGCCGCCTGATAATAGCCGGTATGTTGTTTGAGACAATAAGGAGAATCGCGATAATAAGCATCCACGCCTGCGGAAGACTGAAAGCTGTGAGCCTCTGCATTGGAACGGTACTTACCGTCAATCCTTTCATCGTATGGCTTGTTTTTCGTCACTATCCCTACGCCCCGATGGCCTACGTCTGTACAATTGCCGCAAATGCACTTCTTGCGGCGGTGTCTATATTCATGATAAAGCGGTATTTCAAATGGTTTAATCCTTGGTTTCTGCTATGGATTGTGGCAAAGATGTTGGTTGTGATTGCAGTTACCTTGGTTACAACATTTTGGATCAGCACTCTTTTACCGCCGTCTTTGTGGAGGATTTTGCTGTCGGCGGTTTGTTCCACCGTGACGCTCTCAGTTTTGACATACATTTTCTGCCTGACAAAAGCTAACAGGCGTATGGTAGTGGACTATATTGCAGGAAAGATTAAATTTGTGCCAAAGAAAGGGATAAGATGAAGAAGAGGATTTTCATAGCCATTCATTACCTTGAAATAGGCGGTGCGGAGACCAGCCTTATAGGCCTTCTTCAAAGCATAGACTATTCCAGATATGAAGTAGATCTTTTCCTGTACAGCCATAGGGGAGAGCTTATGGAGTTCGTGCCTTCTCAAGTGAATCTTCTGCCGGAAGACGGGACATACGCACACTATGAGGAACCTCTTGTCAAGACAATGGTTCACGGATATTTTTCTCTGGCGGCAAGACGCCTGTGGGCCAAGGTAAAATTCCGCTCCTATGTCCGCTCCCATCCAGGCTGTGGATCATATCCCCTTCACCACATTTTGGCGGAATGTGTTTTGCCGACAATGCCGTCGCTGAGAAAATACGGGAAATATGATCTTGCAATAAGTTTCCTCCAGCCCCATAATTTTGTGCTGGAAAAAGTTGATGCCGCCAAAAAGATATGCTGGATCCATACAGATTATTCCAGCATCAGCGCAGTCCACCAGGATGAAGGGAGGATATGGGGAGGGTATGACCACATAGTTTCCATATCTGATGCCGTTTCTGAGAGTTTTGTCAAGGTGTTCCCGGCTTTGAAAAAAAAGCTGATACTTGTTCACAATATGTTGTCAGCTGAATTTGTAAAGAGCCGGAGTGAAGCCCTCTCACAGGAAGAGGTGGAGAAGGAGATGCCGAAAGAGGAGGGGGTTGTTAACCTTTTGAGCGTAGGCCGTTTCTGTGAGGCCAAGAACTATGACAATGTGCCGGACATCTGCCGCAGGATTGTGGAAGGAGGTACCCGCGTACGGTGGTATCTGATAGGCTATGGCTCTGACGAGAGTCTTATCCGTCAGAAAATCAGAGAGTCCGGAATGGAAGAAAACGTTATCATCCTCGGCAAGAAGTCCAATCCTTATCCGTATATGAAAGCGTGTGACGTTTATGTCCAGCCATCCAGGTATGAGGGTAATTCAGTTACCGTCCGCGAGGCCCAGATACTAGGACGCAGCGTTGTTATAACGGATTATTCCACTGCGCGTTCACAGGTGGAGGACGGTGTTGACGGAATTATCGTACCTTTGGAAAACAAAGCCTGCGCGGAAGGCCTGAGAGCTTTTCTTTCCAACATAGAAAAAATAAAAGAAACAGAAAGGAACCTTTCCAGGCGAGATTACACAAACTGCCGGGAGGCTGGGTTTCTGGATAACATTTTGAGATAGATAAACATGTTCGGCGGTATTGATGCTGCGTTATATAATCCTTTGTATCTGCTTCTTATGGCAGCAGTTTCCGTGTTTCTCTTTGTAAGGCTCTCGCCTTTGGGAACGGACCGGGTCTTGGATGAAGACAAGGGTGAGTGGCAAGGCTTAATACTTACAATTATCCTTGTGCTTTTCCTTGGTCTGAGGCCACTTTCCGGAAGATATTTCGGAGATATGGGTTCTTACAACCACATGTACAAGATGATAGCCTCCGGAATGGAAACTGAGATGAAGGGTGGAGATATTCTGTTTACCGGCATAGTGTATTTTCTTGCCAGACTCTCTCTGCCTTCCTGGTTCTTTTTTCTTTTTATGGAAATAATCTATATAGTTCCTATATTTTTGGCTTGCCGCAGGTTATCCAAGGAAAACCAGCTGATCCTGATTGTCTTTGCATTTTCTGCAATGTCCTTTTTCACCTATGGAACCAACGGTATCAGAAACGGTGCGGCCTCCAGCCTTCTTCTGCTGGCTATAACTTATCTGCCAAGGAAAAGACCTTTGGACAAAGTGATATTTGCCTTCTTGGCTGCGTGCTCGTTCTTTATGCACGCGTCAATGATACTGCCTATAATGGCCTCTTTAGCTGCATATTTTGTCAGAAATCCAAAGGCTATGTTCTGGTTCTGGGGCGGTTCCTTTGTGGTTAGCTTGTTTGCGGGGGGGGTGGTTTCTGACATCTTCTCTACTTTGGGATTTGAAGAGAGGCTAAGCTCGTATGTCAATGCCGGCGGAAATGTGGAAGAGCATATCTTGAAGACCGGGTTCAGGTGGGACTTCCTCCTTTACTCTTCCATGCCCGTGCTTCTGGGCTGGTTTGTCATTTTCAAGAAAAGGATATACACAAGGACCTACGCTCTTCTTCTCGGAACCTATATGTATGCCAACGCTTTCTGGATAATGATTATAAGGGCTCCATACAGCAACCGTTTTGCTTATTTGAGCTGGTTTCTCTACCCTATTGCCCTGGCCTATCCTATGCTGGTGATGCCGGTCTGGAAAAAGGCGCCGGGCCTGATAATTGGAACAATAATGCTTGGGCACATGGCTTTTTCCATCCTTATGTGGTATATGACAGGAAGATATTAGAATGAAGATACTCTATGTGATAACATCTCTCCGTACTGGAGGTGCAGAAAAACTTGTGGTGGATCTGACCAAGAAGCTAAGAAGTCTTGGTCATCAGGTGGATGTTGCTCTTCTTGACGGTTATCAGACTGAGTTCAAGAAGGATCTGGCCCAAACTGGCTGCAAGATATATTCCCTGGCCACAGGCAAGGGCTATTATTCCGGCTACGGGTGGGCGATGTATTCCCCGCGGAGAATCTTCCAGCTAGCCCGGATAATGAAAGGCTATGACATAGTTCATACCCACAACTCTTCTCCTCAGTTCTTTGCCGCCATGGCGCATTTGTTTTCCAGCAAGCCAAAGCTGGTTACTACAGAGCATAATACAACCAACAGCCGCAGAAACAAGAAGTGGTTCCTTCCTTTGGACCGTTGGATGTACAACCGTTACAAGACAGTAATCTGCATCTCCCGTCAAGCATACAGCAACCTTGTGTCATATCTGGGGCGCTCCAAAGCTCAAATCAAGACCATTCTCAACGGTGTGGATATAGATCGGTTGAGAAACGCCTCAGCGATAGATGGATTCAAATCATCTTCTTCTGTTTTCGCTGTAACGATGGTGTCTGCCTTCCGTCCCCAGAAAGACCAGGCTACCCTTCTGAAAGCGATGGCTCTTCTGCCGGAAGAATTTGAACTTTTCCTTGTTGGTGACGGTGAAACCAGGCAGCAGATGGAGAAACTTGCATCAGACCTTGGTCTTGGAAGCCGTGTGCATTTCACCGGCAACAGAAATGATGTTCCACAGGTCTTGAAAAGCAGTGATGTGATTGTCATGTCTTCTCACTACGAGGGGCTTTCTCTTTCGAGCATAGAAGGCATGGCAGTTGGAAAACCGTTTGTAGCCAGCGATGTTGACGGTCTGCACGAAATAGTTGAGGGAGCCGGGATACTTGTTCCTCACCAGGATGAAAAGTCACTGGCTGAGGTGCTCCTTAGACTCAGGGAAGACACCTCTTACGCAGGACAGGTAGCCGCTTCCTGTATGGACAGGGCCCGGCAGTATGATTTCTCCAAGATGGCGGAAGCTTATCTTGAAGTTTATGAATCTTTGTTTTAGAGCTATGGAAAACAAAAAACCGAAGATTATAAGGATGTCTAACATTCCTCTGTCCTTGAACATTTTCTGCAAAGACCTGCTTAAGGAACTTTCCAAGGATTATGAGGTCGTGGTCTTGTCTTCTCCAGGAGAAGAGATGGAGCAGATCAGGCAAAGGGAGAAGGTGAGATGCATAGAAGTGCCCATAGAGAGGAGAATGTCAATATTCAAAGACCTTAAGACCTTGCGTTTGCTGATAAAAGTTTTCAGGGAAGAAAAGCCGGATATGGTGCACACTATGAATCCGAAAGCCGGGCTGCTTGGTATGATAGCCGCAAAAAGGGCAGGGGTTCCGGTCAGGGTTCATTCCTTCACGGGGCTTGTCTTTCCCACGGCAAAAGGCCTCAAGCGTTTTGTTCTCAAGACAACAGACAGGATAACATGCCGGTGCGCCACCCATATCCTCCCTGAGGGTAATGGGGTGAGAAGGGATCTGGTCCAGAACAGCATCACCTCCAAAACATTGCGCGTCTTGGGTTATGGAAATATAAGGGGGGTGGATATGTCTTGGTATAACCCGGAGTCTCCCGATCTGAAGCAGAAGGCGAAGGCCTTTGAAGACAAGTCCAGGTTCACGTTCGTTTTTGTGGGACGCCTTGCCAAAGACAAAGGTATAGAGGAACTGATAGATTCGTTTGTGGCTCTCCAGAAAACAAACAGCAACATAAGGTTGATTCTTGTTTCCTGGCTGGAGGAAGACGATGCCCCATCGGCGAGAATTCTCAAGGAAATAGAGACAAACAACAGCATAATGCAAACTGGTTTTGTCAACGATGTAAGGCCGTATCTGTTGGCTTCAGACTGCCTTGTGCTCCCGAGTTACAGGGAGGGTTTTCCTAACTCCCCGATAGAGGCCGGTGCAATGGGAAAACCTTGCATAGTAACTGATATAAACGGGGCCAACGAGATAATTTCCAACGGCGTTAACGGGCTCATCGTTCCTCCTGCTGACAGAGAGTCATTGTTTGAAGCTATGAGCAAGATTGCTTCTGACAAAGCCCTGTGTTCCCGTCTGGCGGCTTCCGCAAGACAGATGGCGGCAGACCGCTATGCCCGCAGCATAGTATGGGATAGCCTCAAGGAATTTTACAAAGAAACACTGCAAGAGAGGTAAATCATGTACAGGAAGTTTTTCAAGAGGTTTCTTGACATATCGGTCTCTTTGACCGCCCTTCTTCTTCTGGGGTGGCTTATTGTCCTGTTCATACTCCTTCTCCATTTCGCCAACAAGGGAGCGGGTGTGTTCTTTCTTCAGCCAAGACCTGGCAAGGATGCTAAGATATTCAAGGTCATAAAGTTCAAGACAATGACAGACGAGAGGGATGGAAACGGGAACCTGCTTCCTGACGCTGACCGTCTTACAAAAATCGGCAGGTTTGTGCGCAGCACATCCGTTGATGAGCTTCCGCAGCTGGTAAATGTACTGAAGGGAGATATGTCTTTGATAGGTCCAAGGCCACTTCTTGTCCAGTATCTTCCCCTCTACAGCAAAGAGCAGGCACGCCGCCACGAAGTCCGGCCCGGCATAACAGGATGGGCTCAATGCCACGGACGTAACGCCATAAGCTGGCAGGAGAAGTTCAAACTGGATGTATGGTATGTGGACCATCTCTCCTTTTTGGTAGATATCAAGATAATTTTAGTAACTTTGAAAAACGTTTTGTTACGGAAGGATATCAATTCCGTAACTTCGGCAACAATGGAACCATTTAAGGGAAATAACTGACTATGTATTTATATGGAGCAAGCGGCCATGGCAAAGTAGTGGCGGATATTTTGAGAAGCAAGGGTATTGTCGTTGATGGCTTTATAGATGACAATGCGGACCTTGTTTCCGTATATGGCATTCCGGTTTTCCACACTGCTGAAATGGCGGACGAACTGATTGTCAGCATCGGAGGCAATCAGCTAAGACGACAAATCGTCCAGAGGCTTGTCACGGACTTTCCGCACGTGGCTTTTGCTTCTGCCGTTCATTCAAGTTCCATTGTGTCTCCTTCCGCCATAATAGGAAAGGGGACGGTAGTTATGGGAGGTACCGTGATAAATGCAGAAGCTTGCATAGGAAACCATTGCATTGTCAATACCGGAGCATCCATAGACCACGAATGTATTCTGGGCGACTATGTCGATATAGCCCCACATTCCACCCTCTGCGGTAACGTAAGGGTTGGAGAGGGTTCCTGGATTGGAGCCGGTTCAACCATAATACAGGGAGTTACCATAGGAAAATGGTGCATCATCGGCGCCGGCAGTGTGGTGACAAAGGACATACCCGACGGATATCTGGCGGTGGGCAACAGGTGTAAGCTCTACAAGAAGATAAACCAGAATCTCTTATAGGATAATCAGATTTTTGTTCCCGGGGCCGGGAAAACAATGTATTTTGCCGTAGGGGAGGATTCCTTCCGGATCAGTTTGGCCGGATTGCCTATTGCTATGCTGTTGTCCGGCATGTCGAAGTTCACGAAAGCCCCCGGAGCGATAAGGCAATTGTCACCGATTGCCACTCCGCCTATGATGATGGAGTTGGCTCCCATGAAGACATTGTTGCCGATTGTCGGGACTCCGGCCTTCTTGCCTTGCGCATTCCCAACCAGACAGCCTTGAGCTATGTTGAAATTGTAGCCGATTCTGGCCCCCGGGTTCACCACGATGGTTCCGAAGTGGGCTATCTTCATACCTTTGCCGATATTTGTTCCTATCGGGATCTGGATTCCGGTCCGGAACTTTGCAAGATGGAAAAGCGGATAGTATATGAGTTTTCCGAAGATAGTTCTGCTGGCAGAGGCTTTGCGGAAATAATAGGTGAAACGGTATCCCGGCGTGAACAACCTGTAGCGCAGCCTTACACCTAATTTTCGTGATCGTTCTCCTTCATATCTGTAGAGGTCGTCTCTCGGTCTTAGCTTTTCCATTGTCAATCGTGATGATAATACTTTGCAAAGGTAAATATAAAAGGCAAAAGCAAGTTTCCCTTTTTTAGGATAGTTTTTATATCTTTGTGAAGTTAGACTTAATATGATTATGAACAACAAATATTCTTTTTTGACATTTGTTTTGTTGTCTGCCGTCTTGGCTCTTTCCGCCTGCCGTTCCGCCAAAGAGGTTGTGTATCTTCAGGACATACAGACAGAGGACATGCAGAAGATTCTCAATTATCAGGATATAAAAATAAAGCCGGGAGATCTGCTCAGCATTTTTGTCAGCCACAAGGAGCCGCAGCTTTCCGCTTTGTTCAACCCGCAAGGTGCAACCATGACCGAATTTGGCCAGACTGTTGCCGGTTATACGGTTGACCTTGAAGGAAATATAGATTTCCCGATAATAGGCCGTATCAAGGTTGCCGGTCTTACCAGGAGTCAGTTGTCTTCCATGATAAAGAACAGACTGGACGAAGACGGTCTGCTGAAAGATGCTGTGGTGACCGTAACATACAGGAACTTTAACGTTTCCGTTTTGGGAGAAGTAAACACGCCGGGGAAATTTACTGTACAGAGCGACAGGGTTTCTCTCCTGGACGCCTTGGCTTTGGCTGGAGATCTTACTATTTACGGAAGAAGAGACAGCATAATGGTCCTCAGGGAGAATGAAGGAGTAAGGACGGTGATGTTCGCAAATCTGCTGTCAAAAGACCTTCTCAACTCGCAGGCCTTCTATCTCCAACAGAATGATGTCGTGTATGTGAAGCCGAACAGGATAAAGGCCCAGCAGAGCGGCATCAACCAGAACAACAACGTGAATGTCTGGTTGAGTGCCATCTCTTTGCTGACCACCGTATTCATGCTCATCTTCAAATAATTGGAAAACTTTATGGCAAGAGAAGAAATATTAGAGGTTGACAAGAAGAAGGACAATGGCTCTCAGATAGTTCTCAGAGACATAGTAAACATGATGTGGGCCAACAGATGGTGGTTTGTAATATCTGTTTTCGTGTGTCTGGTTTTAGCCTTCCTTTACCTGAAGAAGACCCCAAAGGTATATTCAA
This sequence comes from uncultured Bacteroidales bacterium, assembly GCA_900316795.1. Classification (GTDB taxonomy): domain Bacteria; phylum Bacteroidota; class Bacteroidia; order Bacteroidales; family UBA932; genus Egerieousia. The sequence goes on from ONEF01000001.1 coordinate 95,877, forward strand.
GAACGGCTTCGGTTCTTGTCAAGAGCCAGAAAGGCGGGAACGGCTTCAGCCAGAGCGCCATGCTTCAGGATATGGGAGGAATCGGACTGATGACATCAGACGTGAACAACGAGTTCTATGTTTTCAGTTCCTATCAGCTGATGCAGTCTGTGGTCCAGAAACTTAACCTCACGGTCAATTATACCGTAAAGCGTGGCTTGCAGACGGTAAGTCTGTACAAATCCTCTCCAATATTCGTGGATTTCATAGATGCAAATCCAAATTATCCGTTTGCTCTCAAAGCCACCATACTGGACGATGGACACGTACGGCTGTCTGACTACAGGGAGAGAGACAAAAAATTCAACGCAAATGGTGCCGCCCCGGTAACGGTAAATGTCAGAGATACCGTGGATACTCCAGTGGGAAGGGTCTTCATAGAACCTTCCGGATACATAAACGACTATAAGGGAGAGACCATCAGCATAACAAAGCGTGGCTTGAAAAGCACCATCTTGGATTATCAGGGAAAGATGGTGGTGTCCATTGCAGACCGCCAGGCCTCTGTCCTCAACCTTTCCATGAAAGATGTGTCTGAAGGCAGGGCTGAAGATGTGCTCAACGCTTTGATAGATGCTTATAATGAAGAATCTCTGAACGAGAAGAATGTGGTTTCCCGCAGTACAGAAAGGTTTATCAACGACAGGCTTGAGGTTATAAACGAGGAGCTTGGAGCCGTTGACGCTGATATAGCAAGCTACAAGTCTTCTACCGGACTCACTGATGTTGTCACAGCCACATCCGGTTATGCGGCAGAAGGCAGTGAATACCGCCGTACCGGTCTTGGGATAGAAAACCAGCTTGCTCTTGCAAAACAGGTGCAAGGCTACCTTGGCAATCCTTCCAACAACAACCAGCCACTTCCTTCCAACCTTGGTCTTGATGCAGGAATAGAATCCCAGATCAACCAGTATAACAATCTGCTTCTCCAACGCAACAAGCTGTATGCAAATTCCAGTGAGAATAACCCTCTGGTCAGGGATCTTGACGCGCAGCTGATTCCGCTCAGGCAGACCATCTCTTCTTCTGTAGGTAATATGGTAAACTCTCTTACCATCCAGGCCGGTAACGTAAGAAGCCGTGAAGCCATGGCCCGCGGAAGGGTAGCCGCCATCCCTCAGCAGCAGAACAAGATCATGTCCAAGGAAAGGCAGCAGAAAATCAAGGAGGAACTTTACCTGTATCTGCTTAACAAGCGTGAGGAAAACGCTCTTTCCCTGGCGATGACAGAAAGTGCCATTCGCGTAATAGATAAAGCCAGAGGACCGCTGGCTCCTGTAGCTCCAAACAGTAAACTTGTGATGATGGCGGCCCTTCTTATCGGCTTGGCCATACCGGCGTTCTTGTTCTGGCTGCTTGGAATCCTTGATGTTTCAGTACGCGGAAGGAGAGATATTGAGAACGCCCTGTCAGCTCCTTTCCTGGGTGAAATCCCTAAGAAGGAAGATATTGAAGGCCGGCAGATTGTGGTAAGGGAAGACGGGCGAGACTCCATTTCGGAAGCCTTCCGTATCATCCGTACCAATATGGATTTCATGAATGTCAACAACGGCCAGAAGCAAGTCGTGATGTTCACCTCACAGACTCCTGGCAACGGAAAGACATTTGTCTCCACCAACCTTGCGGTAAGCTTTGCCCAGGCTAACAAGAAGATAATCCTTGTGGATACCGATATCCGCAAGGCTACTATAGAGACTTTGGTCAAGAAAGAAGGGGATAGCAAGATAGCTACCGGACTGACGACATACCTCAGCGGAAAGATAGATGATGTTTCCCAGATAATACATCGCGGAGCATTCTCCAGCAAACTGGATGTTATATTTGCCGGCCCTATCCCTCCTAATCCGACTGAGCTTCTGATGACAGACAGGTTGGGTAACCTTATAAAAGAACTCAAGAAGAGCTACGATTATATTTTCCTGGACAATGTCCCTATGGGAATTGTTGCGGACGCGTCTATCGTGAACAAACTTTGCGACCTTACAATCTTTGTGGTGCGCGCAGGAGTGATGGACCGCCGTCTTCTTCCTGATGTTGAAAAGATGTACAAAGAAAAGACACTCAACAACCTGTGTGTTGTCCTCAATTCCACTGGCACCAAGAAATCCGGCTACGGTTATGGTTACGGTTATGGCTACGGTTATGGTTACGGTTATGGCTATGGCTACGGATATGGGCAGGATGAATATGAGGGCCGGAAGAAATCAAGATTACGCAAATTTTTAGAAAAGCTCCCGGTGATAGGTAACCGGATCAAATATCACCAGCATAGACACAAGTAAACTGAATATGTTCTGGTTTAAGAAAAAGAGTAAAAAAGGTCTTAAATTCCTGGAAGGAGCAACCGACATACATTGTCATCTTCTTGCCGGTGTAGATGATGGATTTGAAACGCTTTCAGATAGTTATGAACTCCTCGCCCAGCAGCAGAACGCTGGGTTGAAAAGAGTGTATCTGACACCTCACAGCATGGGTCTGGAAGGGGCTGTGGTGGACAGGGAAACGAGGCCTCATCATCACCATCATCACTCAGCTAAACCTCAAACGGAGGCTGATGGTGATATAGAGGATAACGAATTGGTTTCCAGTGCTGTCCTTATGGCAAAAAACGAAGCGAGCTACGAAGAATCGGCAAAAGCCAGCCAGTATGCATCAGAGCCTTTGGGTGGTTATTCCAACGCCCATCTCAAAGAGAGGTTTGAAGAATACAGGAAATATTATACAGGGGGCGTGGAACTGAGGCTTGCTGCAGAATACATGATGAACAAGGAATTTCTTGCCAAAGTCCAGCAGAAAGATCTTCTGACTTACGCAGATGGAACCCATGTGCTTGTGGAGACATCTTACTTTGCTCCACCTGTGGATATGACAGATATTCTTTACAGTCTTGCCGTAAGCGGATACAAGCCCATAATAGCTCATCCGGAAAGGTATCACTATATGACAAAGGCTGATTACAGGAGGCTGAAATCCACAGGATATGAATTCCAGCTCAATTATTTGAGCCTGACCGGATATTATGGAGAAGACGCTTATGAGAGGGCTATAGATCTTCTGGACAACGGGCTTTACAGCTTTACCGGAAGCGACTATCACCGCATATCCACGTTTTATCACCTGATGCCTCATTTCAAACTTAGCGCAAAGAGGGCTGATAAACTGCTGAAGCTTTTTGAAAACAACGGCACCATTTGATAACCATGATACCAAAGACCATACACTACTGCTGGTTCGGCAGGGGGCAGATGCCTCCTCTGGCGGTCAAGTGTATAGAAAGTTGGAAAAAGTTTCTTCCGGACTACTCTCTGAAAGAATGGAATGAAGATAACTTTGACGTTTCAGCCAACAAATATGTAAGGCAGGCATACGAAAACCGAAAGTTTGCTTTTGTGACTGACTATGTGCGCCTGTATGCCCTTTATACGGAGGGTGGGGTCTATATGGATACGGATGTGGAGGTTTTGGGCAGTTATGACAAGTTCCTGCACCATACTGCCTTTTCCGGGTTTGAGACGGACGGGAACGTGCCTACAGGAATGATGGCTGCTGAAAAAGGTTCACTTTGGGCAAAGGAGCTTCTGGACGGATATAAAGACAGGGTTTTCATAAAGGAAGACGGTTCGTTCGACACAACTACAAACACGTTTGTCATCACGCGGTATATGGTTGACAAAGGTTTGGTCCTGAACAACCGTTACCAGGATTTTCCCGGACTCTGCACTATGTATCCGGCAGATTTTTTCTGCCCCAAAGACCACCGTACAGGGAAGATAAGATGTACAAAAAACACAGTCTGCATCCACCATTTTGCCGGAAGCTGGATAGACCACACCTGGTGGAGTGCTCTAAGACACAAATCCAAGCTTTTCCTGGTGAAAATTTTTGGAGACAAGTTCATTTCGGGTTTGTCTGATATTGTTACTCTGCGATTTTTGAAGAAATGATAAAGATACTGTCTGTTTTCGGCACTCGTCCTGAAGCCATAAAAATGGCCCCTCTGGTAAAGGAACTTGAAGCCAGGAGCGGGGATTTCCAGAGCGTTGTATGCGTTACCGCCCAGCACCGCCAGATGCTGGACCAGGTTCTGGACATTTTTTCCATAAAGCCTGACTATGACCTTGATATAATGCGCCAGGGACAAGATCTTTACGATGTTACCTCAAGGGTTCTTCTCGGCATGAGGGATGTGTTGAGGAAAGAAGTTCCTGATATTGTCCTTGTCCACGGAGACACAACCACCAGTATGGCTGTGGCCCTGGCTTCATTCTACGAAAAAATACCGGTGGGGCATATTGAAGCCGGATTGCGGACCCATAACATATACAGCCCTTGGCCTGAGGAGATGAACCGCCAGATAACAGGCCGTATAGCATCCCTGCATTTTTCACCAACTCCTCTTTCAAGGCAGAATCTTCTGAATGAGAATGTTCCGTCGGAGAATATAACCGTGACCGGCAATACTGTCATAGACGCCCTTCAAATGGTTGTCTCCAAAATATCTGGAGACGAATCGCTGAAGACAGACCTTGCCATGAGGCTCCGCGATTCAGGATACGATGTTTCCCGTCTCTCAGAGCGCCGCAGACTGGTTCTGATAACCGGCCATCGCAGAGAAAATTTCGGAGAAGGCTTCCTTAATATCTGCCGGGCGATCAGGGATCTTGTTTCAAAATATCCTGATGTGGATTTCGTCTATCCGATGCATCTTAACCCCAATGTCAGAAAGCCTATTGCTGAAGTGTTTGGAGAAAAAACAGCCTCTAATGTGTTTTTCATAGAACCGCTGGAGTACCTGAGTTTTGTGTTCCTTATGGAGAAGAGCAGCATAGTGTTGACTGACAGCGGAGGCATCCAGGAGGAAGCTCCGGGACTGGGGAAACCGGTTCTTGTGATGAGAGACACGACAGAAAGGCCTGAAGCGGTGGATGCCGGGACGGTGAAGCTCGTTGGAACAGATTACCGTAAAATAGTTGACGGCGTTTCCCTCCTGCTGGATAGCAAGGCTGAATATGACAAGATGAGCCATTCCGTAAACCCGTACGGAGACGGCAAGGCTTGCGGAAGAATAGCCGGCTTCCTTCTTTCAAAACTTGGAAAATGAAAGTCTGCACCATAACCTGCCACGATGTTTACAACCAGGGGGCTTCTCTCCAGGCCCTGGCCTTGGCCACGTATCTGGACAAGATAGGGTGTGAGACAAAAATCATTGATTACAAGCCGGAATATTCCAACACTTACTATAATCTCGGGAAGGTTGCCAACCCAAGATTTGAGCGTCCTTTTGTAAAGCAGGCTTATCTTCTGGCAAAGATGCCACGGAGGCTTGTCTCCATTTTTTTCAGGGCAAAGCCATTTGACCGGTTCAAGAACCGGTATCTTCCGCTTACAAAGCATTACACGACCTTGGAACAGCTTAAGGCGGATCCTCCGCAGGCTGATGTTTACATAGCTGGCAGCGACCAGATATGGAACACGTTTCTTCCCAACGGAAAAGACGGGGCTTTCTTTCTGGAATTCGCTCCAGAGGAATCCAGGAAGATTTCTTATGCAGCCAGCTTTGCCACGGAAACCGTTGATGCCCCATATCTGGATTTTGTGAAAGATTCCCTCAAGCGTTTTGATGCCGTTTCGCTGAGGGAGGCGTCATCCCTTCCTCTTTTGGAATCATTGGGCAGGAAAGACGGAGTGGCCGTATGTGATCCGGTGTTTCTTCTTCCAAAGAAGGAGTGGCTGGAGTTTATCGCAGAGGAAAATCATCCGGTTTCGGGATATCGCAATTTGAAAAAGTTTCTTGAAGAGAAGTATCTTCTTGTATATGAGGCGGAAAAATCCGCCAACCTTGACAACATTGCCAAGTCCGTAGCCCGGGAAAGGGGGCTAAGGATTTTCTCGGTAAGCAATATCGCTACACCTTATGCGGACAAGTCTTTCTGGCACGCCTCTCCGTTAGATTTTGTAAGGCTTATAGCTAAAGCGGATTATGTTGTTTCCAATTCTTTCCACGCCACGGCTTTTTCTCTGATTTTCCACAGGGATTTTTGCGTTGTAGGAAGACAGGATAAGAGCAACTCCAGGATGCTTTCTCTTCTTGAGGATATGAATGTCAGCGACAAGTATGCCTCTTTCTTTTCTGCGGATCTTTGCCGGAGGACAGATTTCTCAATGACGGATACTAAACTTCAGAAAAAGAGAGAGGAGTCTTCATCATACCTGATATCAAATATTTACGCAGACAGAAAGATTTTGGAGAATGGGTGAAATGGCAGTACGTAAATCATATCTTGACATAATAAGACTTGCAGCCTGCCTGCTTGTGATTATTATGCATTCACCAATGGAAGGTGCCAGCGGAATGCTTCAGAACGCAATCTACACTTTCACGGCTCCTTGCATAGGTCTCTTCTTCATGGTTAGCGGAGCGTTGCTGTTACCGGCAGAAGGTGGAATCTCCTTTCTTAGGAAGAGATTATCAAAAGTGCTGGTTCCAACCATATTATGGTCTCTATTCTATATTGGTGCGAATGTTGTTTTCAAGCGTCAGGATATCAGCGCTATTCCTAAACAGATTCTTTCTGTTCCGTTTTCTCCTCAGGGCCATAATGTACTTTGGTTTATGTACACACTCTGCGGCCTGTATATTCTTGCTCCGGTAATTTCACCGTGGCTCAAGTCGGCTTCGCGCAAAGAGATAGAGATCATCCTTTTTGTATGGGGAATAACTTTGCTTTACCCGGTCATTGAGGGATTTCTGGATATTTCAGAATCAACGTCCGCCCCATTGTACTATTTCACGGGTTATGCCGGCTATTTCCTTCTGGGGTATTACTTTACAAGGTTTGAGGTTTCGTGGGGACCGGCCAGGATTTTTCTTGTTGCCGTTGTTGCGCTGGCCAGCCTTGCTGCAATAAGGTTCCTGCCGCTGGGAATCCGTTTTGAAAAAGCCATAGGTTATCTCAGCATTTTTGCCGTAATGCTTACTATGGCGTATTTCAGCGCTCTGGAAAAGATAGGGAGAATGATAACCCCAGAGAGTTCTTCCGGAAAAATCCTGGCTGTTTTGAGCGGCCTGAGTTTTGGCGTTTATCTTGTCCACATCTTCTTCATCCGGTATTTGCTTTACGGCTTTATTCCAGGGGGGGTGAAACAAGTTGTATGCACGGTTGCAATAACCGTCACGATAAGTTTTTTGTGTGTCTGGTTGATAAGTTTTCTGCCCATATCACAATACATTATTGGATATAAGTGGCCCAAACGCAGTTCCACAAATAAATAGATTTTTTCAAGCTATAAAGAGTTGATTATGTTTTCCGCACTCAAAAAAAAATACCGTCTTTTCCGGTATGCCCGATGGAGAAAGAAATACTACCGCAGATATGCCTCTTTGGCTTCTTTGGGCTCAAATACTTACATCTGTGATGATGCCAGCCTGTATAATCTAGGGAACATAAGCCTCGGCAATCACGTGTGGATTGGGCACCAGTGTTATCTTGAAGGGTTGGGGGGAATAACCTTGGGATCTGGAACCATTGTCGGGAACAAGGTGGAAATCATCAGTGCAAACCATAATTTCAAAGGAGAGGACATTACTGAAGTGCCTTATGACAAAAGGTTCATAAAAAGGCCCGTGACTATAGGCGAGAATGTCTGGATAGGTATGCGGGCTCTGATTTTACCAGGCGTAACGGTTGGAGAAGGGGCTGTAATAGGTGCGGGCAGTGTGGTAACTGGAGAAGTGCCCCCGCTGGCGATTGTTGGAGGAAATCCTGCCAAAGTCCTCAAGTATCGCGATGCCGGGCAGTACTATCGTCTCAAGGGGGAGGGAAAGATTTATCTCAAGGAAAACTACAACTATGAGGTTTCAGACGAACGCCTGAAATAGTGTTTCAGATAATATCTTGTATATCGGGCTATTCTCGCCGGCGTTTCGAGCAGGCGTGCCGTCCTGTGGATTGACTCTATACTTCTGTCTGTTGCCAATAACTTTCTGACAATCTTGCAAGAAGGAGCTCTCCTTGCATTTTCCTTTTTCTGGAAATCTGAGGCGTCTTCCCAGTTTTCCGGGCAGATGTGGCAAACTCCGCTGTCTTCCAGTTCTTTCATCATTTGCTCACCCTTTTGGCTGAAGCAGACAACACTGCTTACGCCTTTGTCATCCTTGCGGTATTTCTTTCCCCAGAAGTCTCCGACCCTTATGTCTGCGGCCGATGCCGCCCACTTGTATTTGCAACTGTCATAACAAGCCTTGTTGAGACACCGGTCGCCGAGGAAAAAAGCGAAAAACATATCTCCTTTAGTGAGCGGAGATACAAGGTGCCCCTTTTCTCCGTTTATTTCCACGGTAGTGCTCTCGTGCCAGCCTCCCACCTTGCTGCGGAAGAGGACTTTACTCTCTTTTCCGGTGGTTTTTCTGGCCCAAGCAAGATATTTTCTCCACATCAGAAGAGAAGGCACTCCGTGGCAGAAGAAATCAATGAAGACAAAATTATCCTCGATGCGCCTTTTGCGGGTTAGTCTCCTCAAAGAGTCTATTTGACAAGGAGTTCCAACAACCATATACTTTCTGTCCGCCTGGAGAGCGGAAAAAGCATCTGCGGTATAACTCTGGATATATTTGGAACTTAGACTAGGCAAAAGTTCTTCTTCTGTAGTGGCAAAATAATGTACGGCCCTTTCTTCAGAGATGCAGTATTTTACCCCGCAGTAAGTCACTCCCTTTGCCACGGCCTGTTTGGCCAGCGCATAAGCGACCCCACCACTGGTTGCCGCATACCTCATTTTCTCGTCTTTGAGATAAGCCGCATAACATGTCAGGGGTCTTTTGCTTTTCTCTGCCGGAAGGTTTTCAACATCAGGTTCTTCGCCCTCATCAGCTTTTCTGACATCAATTGCAGGTCTGGCTTCAATTCCGTTGTCCGCCGGCAGGCAGATATTCTTATAGTTGAAAGCGCACACGCTCAGGCAAATGCCGCACTCCACGCAGTTATCCTGATCAACCTGAGGAAAGTAGAATCCGCTACTTTCCTTCATCGTGATTACTTTCTTTGGACAGGAGGCAGAACACACTCCACATCCGTAGCAGTCTTTAAGTTTTCCTATGTTGTCTTTTTTCATAAAACAGATATCAATGGGAGGAAAAGAACTCATTGACAGCATTGCAGATGAACTCTATCTGTTCTTCCGCAAGGTTCGGATGCATCGGAAGGCTCAGCACATGGTCCGCAAGGTATTCCGAGTTTCTGAGGGAGTCTTCCGCATCAGGATTGAGATCTTCTCTTTTCATCGCGATGGAGGAAAAGGCTGGCTGCTCGTTCAGCGGAAGCGGATAGTATATCATAGAAGGAACGCCCTTTTCTGCCAGGAAAGCCTTGAGGGAATCTCTGGTAGAGAGTTCTTTTCCACTTTCTTGGCTAATCTGACCGACCCCGTTTGTGAGACTGTCTTTTACAATAATTGTGTATTGATGGTATGTGTGGGTTGTGAAGTCAGATTCCAGCGGAGTATAGAAGTGTTTTTCCAGGGGATCTATGGCTTTCAGCTGCCTTGTGTAGGAAGCTGCGTTTTTCTTCCTGGCGGCGATGTATTCATCCAGATTCCTGAGCTTTACGCCCAGGACGGCTGCCTGGAGGGTGTCAAGCCTGGAGTTGCAGCCTATGACATCGTGATGATATTTTACCTTCTGCCCGTGGTTGGCTATCATGCGGATTCTCTGTGCCAGAGTGTCGTCGTTTGTGAACAGGGCCCCTCCGTCTCCCATTCCTCCGAGGTTTTTGGTCGGGAAGAAAGAAGTGCAGCCTATATCGCCGAGACATCCTGCCTTGATTCCCTTGAAATCAGAGCCAAGGGCCTGGGCGCAGTCTTCCACTATCTTGAGATTGTATTTTTTTGCGATGTAAAGTACGGTGTCCATATCAGAGCACTGGCCGAATAGATGCACCGGCACGATTGCCCTGGTCTTTTCCGTAATCAGGTCTTCAATATGTTCGAAGGACGTGCTGTCTGTGTTGAACGTCCTGGGGTTCACGTCATACATTACCGGGACAAGATGCAGCAGGGCTATGACTTCCGCGGTTGCCACGTATGTGAATGCCGGTACAAGCACTTGGTCTCCAGGCTCCAGCCCCAGGGCCATCAAGGCTATCTGGAGGGCGTCCGTGCCGTTGCCGCAACTGACTACATGCCTGACCTTTAGATATCTGGCAAGATTCTCTTCAAACTCTTTGACCTGCGGCCCGTTGATAAAAGAAGAAGAGTCTATCACCTTGTATATCGCCGCGTCCAGTTCCTGCTTCACCGCACTGTGAGATGAGAGCAAATCGACCATCTGTATCTTTTCCATGTATGCAAAGATAGTTCAAATGGCCAGTAAACGTAAATAATTGTACTTTCAAAAAAATGGAAATAATTTGTAATTAAATAGGATGCGCTGTAATTATCAAATATTCAGCGATTTATAATAAGCTATATTACGATTGTCTTATATCGTTGAGAAAAAGTTTTTTCAAAATGAAAATAATCACGATAAAAATAGTTATATTTGAAAAGTTATTTGTTACCCGAAAAGTTTGAACAATGCCTAATTTTGGGTATTGCTCCAAAGCAAAAGACTGATTTTCTTTGTGGACTTTTAAAACGGACAATGTCAAACCAAATATTAATATCTATGAAGGAAACAAGATTAAAAGCAAGCAGCCTGCTGATGGCTTTGGCTCTGCTTCTGTTTTGCGGAAGCACTTGGGCCCAGCGCCAGGGGTTGGTTACCATCAAGGGTACCATCACCGAGCAGGTGAGCGACGGATCATCAGCGCCCGTTCCTTATGCAACGGTTCAGATTCCGAGTGCAGGTATGAGCGCAGTTGCCAACGAGAAAGGAGAGTATGTCATCAAAGGCATAGCTCCGGCAACCTATGAATTCATAGTTGCCTCTCTCGGTTATGAGACTTTGAACTTGAAGGTGAACGTAACCGCCGCCAAGGAGGTTTACGACTTCAAACTGAGGATCGCCGACTTCCGTCTGGATGACGTTACCGTAACTGCCGAGGCTTCAAAGACCGGAGCGGCTACAGCATCCAAGATCAACAGGACAGCTATCGAGCACATCCAGGCAAGTTCTCTTGCAGATGTTATGGTTCTGCTTCCTGGTGCCGACATTACATCCAACACTTTCAAACCAGACCTTCAGGGTGTTAAAACACTCTCCGTACGTGGAGGCAACGCAATGGGAACAGCCATCATCATGGACGGCGCTCCTGTTTCCAACGCCGCCAACATGCAGACAATGTCTGCCGCTATCGGAGGTGCCGCTCCTGGTTCAGGCGGACAGAGCCCTACAACCGGTATCGACCTCAGAACCATCACCACAGACAACGTAGAGTCTGTTGAGGTTATCCAGGGTATCGCTTCTGTTGAGTATGGTAATGCTTCAGCCGGTACGGTTATCGTTAACGCAAAGAGCGGTGTGGAACCTCTTTCAATAAAGTTCAACACCAACCCTAACGTTTATGCTATCGGCGCAACCCACGGCTTCAGCCTTGGAGAAGGCAACGGTTTCATCAACTACGGTGTTGACTATGCACGTTCAGTCGCAGATCCTAGAGAGGGTTACGACAAGTATCACAGGTCAACCGGAAGAATCGCCTATTCAAACACTTTCTTCGGCGGCAAGTTCTACACAAATACATCCCTGAACTACCTTTGGACAAAGGAAAAGGCAGAGCCTAACCCTGAGGACGAGACAGATTTCGAATACCGCAACAGGCGAGACCGTGGAGTCCGCATCACCCACAACGGAGAAATCAGACTCAATGCAGGATGGTTCAAGAACATAAAATATACGGCATCCTTCAACTACACCAACCGCTGGAGCTACTACAAGGATCAGGGAACCAACGCTGACGTTGCTTACTCTTACAGCAAGATAGACGGCTCCGTCCTTTCAAGCCGCCCGGGCGTTGTCATCTATGACGACGGCGGAAAGCCTCTGACCTGGTTTGGTCCAAACGATGAACTCGTCAACGACAAGAGCTGGATAACCCCGGCTTCCTATACTTACGAGTACAACGTTTACGGAAAGGAACTCAACACCTTCGCAAAGATGTTGCTCAACTTCTCCGGAAACATCGGAAAGTCCAGCCACCACATTATCCTCGGTGCCGACTTCTACAACGACGGTAACAAGGGTAAAGGTAAGGTGTTCGACTATGACAATCCTCCTTATCGTTCAGTGTCATACCGCTTCGCTACTCAGAGAGAGAGGCCTTATAAGGATATTCCTTTCATGAACAAGCTGGGTGTTTACGCTCAGGAAGACTTCCGCGTTCCTGTATGGGCCGGCGGAGAGTTCAAGGTAGTAGCCGGTGTACGCTGGGACAAGGTTTGGAGCGTATCTGACGCGTTCTCTCCTAGAATCAACGCATCCCTGGATATCATTCCTGGTGTGTTCAGCATCAGAGGAGGCTACGGAGTCAGCGTAACAGCCCCTTCAATGGCTTACGTTTATCCGGACAACGCATACTTCGACATGGTCAACTTCAACAACTCGCTTCAGACTACAGTTCCTGACGCCCAGAAGTTCCAGTTGATCACAACTCACGTATATGACATCAAAAACCACGACCTCGAGCTTGCAAAGCAGAAGAAGGCCGAGGTTGGATTTGACCTCAAGATCAAGAAGGTTAAACTCTCCGTTACCGCTTACAAGGACAAGAGCAACAACGGATACACCTTCTCAAGAGGTCTTAACGACTATAAGTGGGTAAATTGGCTGCAATACAAGGCCGCTGCATATCCTGCTGACGGATCAAGCCTTCCTGCACTTACTCTCGACAAAGACGGCAAGGTATTCCTTGAATATACCCGTCCTGGCAACAACCGCGCATACGAGCAGAAGGGTATTGAGTTTGTGCTTGATTTCGGAAGAATCAACGCCATCCGTACTTCCTTCCTGGTCAACGGAGAGTTCTATGACTACAAGAGCTGGTCAAAGGGCTATGTGTGGTACAACAAGAGAGGAAGCGAGGAGGAAAACATAGGTATCTATGAGTCCAAGATATCTTCCGGAACCAACAGGGACCAGAACCTGATTACCAACTTCATCATAACCCACAACATTCCTAAGATCGGTTTTGTGGTATCTCTTACCGCAAACGTAAACTGGAGGGAGAAGAGCTGGGTTACCTACGGAGCCTGTGACACCATCCCTACCAAGTATCTGAGCATAGAAGATGGACAAGTTCACGACTTTGACGCTAAGTGGGCAGATCCTTCAAATGCAGACTATGCAAAATGGCTTCCTATTCTCAGAAACGAGACCAACGGTGCTGTTGCAAAGAACAGAAGGCAGGTTGAACCTTCATACAATCCGGTTCTCTGTATCAACGTGAACGTTACCAAGCAGTTCAAGAACTTCGACGTATCGTTCTTCGCAAACAACATGTTTAGAAGTACTCCTCTGCAGTCTCTGGTCAAGAGTCCTGGAGACAAGGTTCGAAGGAACTCTAATGTGTTCTTCTTCGGACTGCAGTTGACTGCACGTATTAAATAACTTTTAGAAGATCGTGATTATGAAAAAGATATATACGATATTATTAGCAGCCACCTTCGCTTTCCTTTTCTCCTCATGTATCGACATGATGGATGACGTCAAGGACACGAAGAAGATAGAGCCCATCAGCGTCTCCTACAAGGTTTGTGCAGCCACGGGCTTCATTCCTAAGGGTGGAACCATCACTCCAGACCCTAACTTCTCCACCGCCGGTGTTGACGTAGTTTTCACCAACGTGAAGACAGGACAGGTTTTCAGAGGAGTAACCGGTTCCAACAGTATTGCAACCGTGGACATTGAGCCAGGTGTTTACTCCATAAGCGTAACCGGACGTGCAACCCACGATGGTTACCAGTACTTCATAAACGGAAACGTTCCGAGCATCTCCATATTTGAGGATGTTACTCCAGAGCAGGCCAACACAGACGAGAAATACCGCCTGGTGGTTCGCCCTGCAAAGGTCGGATCTTTCTGTATCAGCGAAATTTACTATTGCGGTATCGCAAGCTACTACTTCAGGGACCAGACCTACCAGTTCACCAACAACTCAGACGAGGTCTTCTATTTGGACGGAACCTGCTTTGCTCAGCTGCATCCTAACATCGCTACCGCCAATCTTCCTACCTGGCCAGATGAGGACGGAGACGGAAACTTCGTATACAGCGTTATGGTTTGGCAGTTCCCTGGAACCGGCCACGATTATCCTGTACTGCCTGGCGAGAGCGTGGTTGTAGCCCAGGAGCCAAGAGACCATACGACCAACAATCCAAACTCCTACGACAACTCAATGGCAGATTTCCAGACCTGGACAGGAAACGCATCCCGCTACAATCCGGATGTTCCTAACCTGACCAGCATCTTTTATACATCTTGGAACAGCATGCAATGGCTTACCTCTGTATTCGGAGCAGCATTCTGTGTATTCAAGGCTCCTGAAGGAACTACCGTGGACGAGGATTATTACAAGGATGCCACTCATTATCAGAGCGAGGTTGGAAAGACTTCAAAGTACGCTAAGATTCCGGCAGACTGGATTCTTGACGGCGTAGAGCTTCTGACCAACATGAACGCCATGAATATGAAGAGAATTCCAGGTTTCGTGGATGCAGGCGGTACATCAGTGGAGGCTACATATTGCGGAAAGACAGTTTCCAGGAAGGTTGTCGAGAAGAGAGCTGACGGAACTCCTAAGTATCAGGATACAAACAACTCTACCGAAGACTTCCAGGTTAATGACAAGCCTGTCATCCGCCGTAATGGTGAAAAGGTTCCATCATGGACTTGGTACAAATAGTAACGCGTAAAAGATGATTGTTATGAAGAACAAGATATTCAAGATAGCGGCCATACTGGTTCCGGCTTTGTTTGCCGGTTATGTGGCCATGGCTCAGACAGGTACCAAGGCAGCCATTGAAAGGGCGGCTCTGGAAAACATCTGGACTAGCAATACCGAAAATGCTGCCGGAGGTATGGTAGACGCTCCTACCCTTATGGCCAACGCATTTGCCGGATACGACTACAAGAAGGGAGACTTCAAGCCTAAACAGGTCGGCGAAAAGATCAATTCCCTGGTATTCCATACCGACGGTGGCGGTATCTACAAGAACGTGGGCAATATGTACCTCTGGGGCGATTTCACTTATACCAAAGACAATATTGCAGGTGCTAAGTGGAACGCCACCCTTGCAGATCCTACCCGCGACATGCCTTTCTTCGTCGCCGATGAAAATGTCAGCAAATGGAAGAACCAGACTTATGAGATGGGCTTCAAGGCAGGTTTTCCTCGCCTTGTAAACGGACATCTGATTCTCGGTGTGGCCGGATCTTACAAGGCGGCCATCGCAGCCAAGCAGTTGGATCCTCGTCCGCTGACCAGGGTTTCGGACCTGAACGTAATGCCGTCCGTCGTGTGGGAATTCAATCCTTCCAACAGTGTAGGTGCCGTGTTCCATTACACCAGCTACCGTGAGGACGGTTCTCCTGAGAACGTGAACCACCTGCACGACCAGAAAGGTTGGGAAATGGTTGCTCCTGGTTTCTTCAACGAAGGAGTGCTCGCATCTTTCGCTGGTATCAACAGGCTCAGAAACTACAATGCAAACGCACTGGGTGGAAGTCTTCAGTACAGCTTCAAGAACGAGAAGTTCAAGGCCCTGATTTCAGGAGACTATCTTTACAGGGTAGAAGATGTGCTTTGCAACTATACAAAGCCTCAGATGTCCGGTACCGTGAAGAAGACCGTTTGGGGAATCAACTTCGCCGCACAGCTGAACGCCACGGAGAAGGACCGCGTGTTCTTCCGCTACAGGTTTGACAACAACGACTTGAGAGGTATCGAGTACTTCCAGACCTACGACAACACTTATGAGGTCCAGAGCTACATTACCGATGCAACTTTTGAGCGTTCAAAGTTCGAGAAGAAGAACCACTATTTCAATCTGGACTACCTGATTGCAGAAGGTGACGCATATACCTGGAAGTTCGGTCTGAACGCAAGACATTCAAAGGACAAGTTCATTTACTATGTTCCTGAGACCCACAAGCAGATCAACAATTTATTCTTTGGAGCGGACGTTACCGGAAACTGGGTATTTGCCGGAAAGCATAACTTGATGCTTAACCTGAACCTTGGAATCAACAACAACTCCAAGGGCTCGTTTGACTATGGCGGAGTAAAGGAAAACAACAAGGCCTTCACAGACTTTGCCCTGATGGACTTCATCTATCAGAGTTCAGACTACATCAAGGGAGGCTGCAACCTGACTTACGCTTTCTGTGGAATCAAGAGCATTTCCTCTTTGTTCGTTACCTTGAGCCTTGACAGCGTAAAGCCTAACGGAGACAACACAACTTGGGGAGATGCAATTAAAAAGTTCCCGTTCCTGAGCCCTTATCATGGAGCAGACCAGGACAAGAGCATTTTCGGCAAGCGAAATTACTTCTCAGTAAAGGTGGGTATAACCTTCTAAGTAAAAACGATTCAGACAAGGGGGCTGACCGTAAGGCCGGCCTCTCTTGTTCATAACAATTTTAAAATTGAAAATAATGACGAAAAGACTGATGCTGTTGGCATTGGCGCTGGTTTTGGTTACAGCGGGAGTATCTGCCCAGACAATAGAGAAGCCATCCGTAACCGGCAAGACGTCCTTTGCTGTAATCATCGACAATCACACATTGGAAAAATGCGCACCCCAAGTGGCTGAATACAAGAAGACCATCGAGGGTGAGGGGCTTCCTACTTTCGTGGTTTCCTCAAAGTGGGAATCTCCTGAACAGGTAAAGCAAGTCCTTGAGAAACTCTACAAGGAGAACAATCTTGAAGGAGTCGTTTTCATCGGCGAAATTCCTGTGGCAATGGTGATGAAGGCCCAGTTCATGACAAGTGCCTACAAGATGGATGAGAGAAAATTCCCTCTTGAGGAAGTTGCCGTTCCTACAGACCGTTTCTACGATGATTTTGACCTTAAGTTCAACAAGATTGCCGACTCCACCAAAGGCCTGCACCATTTCTATGAACTGGCTCCGGATTCCACTCCTTACATCGAGTGCGACATCTACTCTGCAAGGATTGTGGGCCAGAAGAGCAACGGCTGCAGCTGCAAGCAGATAGCCGCCTATCTGGAGAAAGCCGTAAGGGAGCACAAGTCTGGCAACAAGTTCGACCAGTTCACATCCTATACCGGCGAAGGTTCATATTCTAATTCCATCACCGCTTGGAAGGCCGAGCAGGAAATCGTGAACGAGCAGTTCCCTGGCGTATTCAAGAAAGAAGGCGAGGCACGTTACCTTCGCTACAGCATGGCTGACTACATGAAGCCTTACGTAATCAAGGAACTCCGCCGTCCGGAACTTGACTTTATGGTTTTCCACGAGCATGGAGACTGGTTCAGGATGTATCTTTCCGGAAATCCGGGAGAACAGGAGCCTGTCGGTTATCTTAAGAACTACCTGAGGGTGATGGCCCGCAGGAACCCTGCCAGGGCAAAAGCCAGAGCGGAGGAGTTGGGTCTTGACAGCACCTGGTACGCAGACTACAACACTCCTGAGAGCATAAAGGCAGACTCTCTTCTTGATATCAACACAGGCATCGTCCTGGAAGATGTGAACAACATCGCACCTAACGCCAGGATGGTAGTCTTTGACGCTTGCTATAACGGAGACTTCCGCAATCCTGAGTTCATTGCCGGCAAGTTCATCATGTCAAAGGGCAGCTGCGTGGTAGGTTTTGCAAACAGCGTAAACGTGCTTCAGGACAAGAGCGCGTTTGACCTTATGGGACTTCTCGGAAACGGAGTGAGGGTAGGTCTTTGGGCCCAGCACATCAACATTCTGGAGAGCCACCTGTTCGGTGACCCTACATTCCATTTTGCAGCAAATCCTGGCGATGAAGACCTCAACAGCGTTCTCACAATCAAGGATAACGCTTACTGGGCCTCCCGTCTGGACGACAAGAATCCTGAAGTCCAGAACATGGCTGAAATCAAGCTCTTTGAAGGAAACTACCCTGGCATTTCAGACATCCTCCTGAAGAAATTCAAGGAGTCTCCTTATGCAATCGTAAGGTACAATTCAATGCACCTTCTCGAGAAGATCGGTGACAAGAATTATTGGGAAGTGCTCAAACTTGCCACCACGGATCACTTTGAATTCATCCGCAGGATAGCCGTTACCCGCATGGGCCAGGTAGGAGCAGAAGAGTTCCTCCCATATATTGTAGCAGCTTACGAGAATGACCGTCATGCTACAAGAATTGTTTTTGACGCTTCCGGAGCGCTGGTTTGCTTTGACAAGGATGCCGCTTCAGATGCAATAAACAACTACTTCCAGGACAGGCATTTCTACAATGCAGACAAAGACAGGGCAGAACTTCTGAAACTTGTAGAAGACAACCCTTCAGCAGAATCAATCAAGAGTATTCTTGACAAGGACAAGAAAGGCTGGAGAATCTCATACATCCAGTTCATGAGAAACCGTCCTTACCATCAGAACCTGACAGAATGCCTGAAGGTTCTGGAAGATCCTGATGACGATGTGTTCGTCAGGACAGTTATGGCTGAGGCTCTTGCCTGGTGGGAACTTTCCTACCGCAAGCAGGAAATCATAGATTCCTGCAAGAAACTCCTTGCAGACCCATCTACCCCGGATCAGATGAAACCGGCTCTTATAAGTGCAGTAACACGTTTAAGTTCAAAGAAATAAGGAGGCAGTTATGAAAAGAATATTTTTAGCAGTTGTTTCAATTTGCCTCACGGTTTCTTTGATGGGGCAGAACATCAAACTTGAAAAGCCGACCGCAAAGAAGACCAGTTCATTTGCAATCGTAATAGACAACGGAACCTTCAACGCAGTGTCCGCTCAGGTTTATGCTTATCGCGATGCCGTTCAGAATGACGGCCTTGCAACCTATATCCTCCGCGGCGACTGGGAGAACCCGATGCAGCTCCGCAACGAGCTCAAGAAACTCTACAAGAAGGCCAAGAACCTTGAAGGTATAGTTCTGGTCGGCGACATTCCAGTTGCGATGGTTCGCAACGCCCAGCACATGACCACCGCCTTCAAGATGGATGAGGACAACTTTGACCGCAACGAGTCAAGCGTAGGATCCGACCGTTTCTATGACGACCTCAACCTTGATTTTGAATATCTTGGAAGAGACAGCGTGGATACGGATTTCTTCTACTATGCGCTCAAGACAGACTGCGCCCAGAAGCTGAACCCTACATACTATTCAGCCCGCATCAAGTATCCTTCAGAACTTGGAGGAGACAAGTACCAGGCTATAGGTGCCTTCCTGGAGAAGTGCGCCAAGGCCCACCAGATTGAGGAACCTCTGGACAACATGGTAACCTTTGCCGGCCACGGCTACAATTCAGACTGTCTGATCACCTGGCTGGACGAGACCGTAACCATTGAAGAGAACTTCCAGTTCCTGGGTAAATCTTCAAGAGACTTCAAGCAGCTCAACTTCCGCCACGAGGACTACATGAAGTACCGTCTGTTTGACGAGCTCCAGAGGCCTGAGGTAGATGCCATCTTCTTCAACGAGCACGGAAGCATCGACAAGCAGCACATCTCCGAGATTCCGAACAAGGAAACCCCTACAGACTATGCGGAGAAGTACCGCCACGGCTGGGGCTGGGATTCTGGCCCATACGACATTATGAGCAAGGAAACCGCCAAGAGGAAGAAAGCCGGAATGAGCGACGAGGAGGTTGCCGAGTACGCCAAGAGACTTCAGGACACTCTCTGCAAAGACTTCCACGTAACTCCTAAGTTCTTCGACGAGTGGTGGAGAATCCGGAACTTTACTCCGGAAGAGAGAAAGGCTGCCGCCGAGAAGTCCAAGGAAGACAGAAGGCTCATCATCATCGACCTGAAGGACCTCAAGGGCTTCAACCCTCAGCCTTACTTCGTGATGTTCAACGCCTGCTACAACGGATCGTTTCACCGCAAGGGCAACATCAGCGGCTACTACATCTTCGGAAACGGAAGAACCATAGTATGCCAGGGCAACACCGTGAACGTTCTCCAGGACAAGTGGACCTACGAGTGCGTGGGAATCATTTCCCTGGGAGCCAGAATCGGCGAGTACAACCGCCTTGTCCCTACCCTGGAAGGTCATCTTATCGGCGACCCTACCTTCCACTTTGCCAGCGGTGCTGACACTGAATTCAGAGGAGTTATCGCCGCTAACCGCAACAATGGCGCCTTCTGGAGAAGCCAGCTCGACAGCCCTTATCCTGCAGTCCAGAACGTGGCTCTGCGTATGCTCAGAGACCTGAACCAGATTTCTTCAACAGAGATTCTGGAGAAGATGAAAGAGTCCAGGTTCGGAACCGTCAGGATGGAATGCCTGACCCTTCTCTCCCGTATGGACACCGACACCTTCGCAGAAGCCCTCAAGCTCGGCCTGAAAGACCGCTATGAGGTTGTAAGAAGACGTGCCGGAGACCTTTGCGGAAGGAGCGGAGACCCTAGGGTCATGGAAACCATGATGGATGTTTTCGTAAACTATCCTGAGGCAAAGAGAGTCAGCTATAACATCTCCACAAACTTCCTCAACATCAACCACGATGCCCTCAAGGCAGCGTTCGAGAAGGTTAAGCCAACCATGACCTACTTGGACAACGACGAGGTAGTCAAGGAAGTTGAAACCGCCATCGCCCGCAACGAGAAGCGTTACAACAGCACTATCAAGGAAATCTTTGACAAGTCCGCCAAGGAAAGCGACAGGATTTCCGACATCCGCATGACACGTAACAACAATCTCCACGAGGCGATACCTCAGTTCCTGGAGATGCTCACCGACAAGGACAACTCCCTCAAAATCCGCCTGAACGTGGCTGAGGCTCTTGGATGGTACATCTACTCTTACAAGAGGCAGGATATCATCGATGGCTGCCAGAAGATCCTCGCCACAAACTCAGACCTCGAGCCTGAACTCCGTGCGGAGATTGAACAGACCATCAACCGCCTGAAGTAGCAGCGCGGCGGGGGGGGGTATGGTGCTCCGCAATGCGCTGAACTTCAGCAAGATGCTAAAAGCACTCCCTGAAAAGCGGGGAGTGCTTTTTGTATGTCGTTGAAAATAAAAAAGTTGTAAGAGCCCATAGCCTGATAAAAAAAACCTATATTTGTAAAAACGTTGAATATGAAACACCCTTCTTTTTTCATGCTGACGGTTGTCCTGCTGCTGGCGGCAACACATCTTCCTGCACAGAATGTATCGATTGAAGAACCTGTCTCTGACAACGGGGTCAAGTTTGCCATAGTAATAGACAGCAAGACTTTTTCCAAGGTCAAGAACAATGTATTTGAGTATCGCGATGCCCTTTCAAAAGACGGGCTTGACGCATACATCATAAGTGGAGAATGGGAGAACCCCGACCAGGTGAGAGAGGAAATCAGAAAGGTCTATCTGGCAAACCAGAAGAACTTTGAGGGAATCGTGCTTGTGGGCGACATTCCGGTTGTCATGATAAGGAACGCCCAGAACATGACCAGAAGGTTCAAGATGAATGAGAACCTGTTTGAAAAAGGCCGTTCTTCAGTGCCTTCAGACAGGTTTTACGACGACCTGGGCCTTGAGTTCGAGTTTATCTCAAAGTCAAAGCGCGTAAACGGAGCTGACGGCAGGGAGCTCTTCTTCTACGACCTGAAACCTGAAAGCAGGCAATATCTGGCCCCCGATTTCTACAGCGGAAGGATAATGTATCCCGCAGGAATCGGAGGAGACAAGTACAAGGCCATCGGCGATTTTCTTGCCAGGGCCGCTGCCGCTCATCTGAACCCACCTAAGATGAAGGATATGCTTCTTAGCAGAGGAGCCCTTAGCGAGGGGGAAGATCCCCAGGCACGCTCCGGTGTGATTGAAATGCTTAAAGACCAGATACCATTCCTGGAACAACCCACAAGGCTTCTTTTGGTCGATTTTTCCGAGGATTATAATCCGGTAACAGATAATCTGCTTCGAGCGTTGAAAAATAACCGCTTCAGCATTTTCTATTACAGAGGGCACGGGAGCTATGGAGAAATGCAACCCGGTTGTTTTGGAAAAGGAGATTGGAAGATTACCGAAGACAGAATCCGCGCTCTTCCAGTTCAGATGAATTATATAATTCTGAATTCGTGTTTTAACGGAGTCCTTCACAGGGGAAAAGATGTTGCGGGAGCGTTTCTTTTCTCCAAGGGAAATGTCCTTGCTGTTCAGGCAGTGAGCATAAACAGTTGGCAGGATGAGTGGATGAGCCGTTATATGGGAATCATTTACGGAGGAGCCCGGGTGGGGGAATATCACAGGTTGGCACCACTGCTTGAGAGAAACATCATCGGCGACCCTTCATTCCATTTTGCCACCTGCTATGATTATGACCTCAAAGACCAGACTGTTCTCAAGGGCGGGGATGAGCAGTACTGGCAGGACTGTCTTGTAAGGGGAGTTCCGTCACAGACAGAAGGGAGCCGAAACAACTCTCTTTCCTGCGTTGCCATAAACCGTCTGCAGGCCATGGGCAAGCTCTCCTCTTCCGAAATTGTCCAAAGGAGCCTGAAGACAATTTCTCCGAGCGTCAGTCTTGAGTATATAATGCAGGTTTATGAAATGTTCGGCAAGGGATACAGTCCTGAAGTTTCAGAAGATCTGGTCAAGATGTTCAGATACGGACTGGGGAGCAATGCGGAGTTTGTTGTCCGCCAGACTGCTGTCATAGAACTGTTTTATTCCGATCCTGTACTTTGCCAGGCGTTGATAGAGTCAATGAATTCCAGCATCAGACTAAGACGGAATAGATGCAAGGGGTTCACGGAAGAAGCATTAGGCATGATGCCGCCTGAGGTTGTAGACAGTATTCTGGCAACTTCCCCGACAAGACAAAATGCAAAACTCTGCTCCGAAGTCAAGAAGGCTGTGGAAGCCGGCCAGAAACACAAACGGACAGAGCTGATGATCCTGACAGACACCCACACGGAAACCGCCAGAAGAGTCCTTCACACCATAGCCGTAAAGAACTGGCCTTATCCGGATCAGATACCGCTTTATCTTCAAATGATAGCCAATAAGTCCCTGAACACGGAACTCCGGCTGCATCTGGCCGACGGGCTAGGGTATTTCGATTACTCCTACAAGAAAGGGGAAGTAATTGAAGGAGTGAGGAAACTGCTTGAAGACGAGACTATTGAAGCTACCATGAGGAACTCGATGAATACGAAAAGTTCTCTCCGCGACATGCTCAAAAAGACCCTCATCCGTCTTGAGAACTAAAACCGGCTGTCGCTTCCATCCTCACTGAGGAAGCACTGTCATTTCTTTGGTGTGAAGTACCACGGCTTCTGCCAGTCGTAGGAGGCGCGCTTGAAAGGAACGGATTCATCGCTGACAATGCGGAACATGAAAGGGTCTTCAAGTACTTTCCTCAGGTCGTATTCCTTGCCGTCTATCTTGATGGTGCGGTAGATCAGTCTGATTCCGTGGCTGTAGTCCGAGTAGAAGTTTCCGTGGCGGATGAAAAGCGGCTGCTGAGGATGTCCGTCCGGATGATGCCATCCGTAAATGGCCACGTGGCGGTCAAAACCGGCCTCATTTTCAAGTCTTGTGGTCAGGACGACGTCTTTCTTCAGTCCGGAGACAAACTGGCCGAATTTAAGCCCTTTTGACCTCATCAGGGCGTTGATGGCGTTGTTGCTGTCTTCAAAGCAGAGCGGTTTCATGTTCCTGTCTCCCACCGGGCGGAAAGGGAATATCTCAATCCTGCCTTCAGCCGCCTCGGCGATCCTGTCCACCAGGAAGGTGGTAGGGAGCGAGCAGTACAGGGAGTCAGCCACTCTCTGGGCCCCGAGAGGTCCCATCGGCATACGTACGAAATCCTGGTCGTTGCCCACCGCCAGATAGTCAGGGAGCACCCACATCTCAACTTTATACTTATGCGTTTCGTTTTTCACGGGGCCATCCGGGAAACCTTCAAGAGTAAAACTTTGAGATTGATGGCGGATAGTTACTGTGTATGTAATTTTGCGGAACTTCTTCAGCGCAGAAGGCACGTTGCCTGAGAGTATCTGGGAAACCGTCATATCCTCCATAGCCCAGAACCCGGTGTCCTGCACCATCTGGATGTACGCGTGTCCGTCAGGGGCGTTTTCTCCGCGATCGTGATTCTGGAACCAAGGGACATCCATATATCCCGCACTCTTGTCAATCTTCGCCTTCTTCTGAGCGTAAACATTTTGCGGCATAAGAGCCAAAACGGCGGCAGCAAACAATATCAGAAACTTTTTCATATAAGATCTTTTTAAGCTAAACAAAGATAATAATTATAGTTCTTGCAAACCGCAGTTTAGTTATTACTATTTTATGATTATCAAAAAGTGATAATTATTTTTTAATAACAAGAAATTTTTTATACTTTTGCAAAAACGGAAAAATATGAGAAATCCTTTTGTGACAAATGGTTATGCCGGAAAACAATACTTTTGCGACCGCAAGGAAGAAACCGAGATAATGCAGAACTTGTTGCTCAACGAGAATAACATTGCTCTTATTTCTCCCCGCAGGCTCGGCAAAACAGACCTGATTTACCATGTTTTTGACAACAAGGAAATAAAGAAAAACTATCACTGTTTTGTCGTTGACATTTATGCAACCAAGAATCTCAGCGACTTTGTGAATCTGCTGGGGAAGGCTGTAGTGGATGAACTTAGGCCAAAGGGAAAGCCTGTCTGGAAAAAGTTTTTGGACATTCTTTCATCGCTGAGATCCGAGATAACATTTGACAACAACGGAAATCCGGTTTGGGGTGTAGGTTTTGGAACCCTGGAGAATCCGTCAATAACTCTTGACGAGATTTTTGAATACTTCAACAAGGCAGACAAGCCTTGCCTTGTGGCTATAGATGAATTCCAGCAAATCACAAAATACTCAGACCAGACTATAGAAGCAACCCTAAGGACATACGTCCAGCAGTGCACAAACGCTCATTTCATCTTTTCCGGCTCACAGAGGCATCTTATGAACGGAATCTTCACATCTCCGTCCAGACCGTTCTACCAGTCGGTGACAATTATCAATCTTCATCCCCTTGACCTGAAAGTCTATACAGATTTTGCGGCAAAGAAATTTGAAGAGAACGGAAAACACCTGGAAAGGAACGTTGTTTCAGATATTTATGAGAGGTTTTCAGGTGTCACCAGCTATATGCACCGGATCTTGAACATACTGTTTTCCAGAACTGAAAACGGTGGAACCTGTACCGTTTCAATGGTTGACGAAGCCATTGAGTTCATTATGAAATTGTCTTCTGATACTTACGAGGCCTTGCTGTATCAAATGCCCGATAAACAAGAAGATGTGTTCTTGGCTATTGCCAGGGAGGGAGAGGCAAGGGAAGTTACGGGGAACAAATTCTTGAAAAGGCATAAGCTCCCTTCGGCAAGCAGTGTTTCCTCAGCCATAAAAGGTCTTCTTGACAGAGACTTCATAACATACGATAAAGGCGTGTATTCTCCTTACGATAAATTCTTTGCCCTTTGGCTGAAGTACAAAGGCATCATTTAAGGAAGACCAGGTATTTTTCTTTTATCTCGATAGGGTGATATTCCATCTTTGCCTTGCGGAGGTTCTCGTCTCCGGAGTCGTCTTCGCGGTTGACAAGGGTGAAGGCCGGTGTTCCTTCAGGGATGTTCTCCCTTTGTCTGAGCACACCGTCCATGTAGCCCAGGAACTCCTGGCTCATTGCCTGGTATGCTCCGCGATACTCGGTAAGCGCTTTCTCAATGTGCACCAGCAGGGTGTCGGAACTGGTCCTTTCTCCAATGGTGAAGGCCACAACATTTCCGTCAACCCTCAGGAGGCCGCCGTCGAGGTCCAGGGCTTTGTAGTTGTTGAGCGCCACTCTCACGGCGCAGAATTCGTTGTTCTTCCAGAAGTCCTGTCCGCATCCGTTGCGGCGGCACCATTCATCGTTCATCTGGAGGCATTCCTCCATGTTGGATTCACAGATGGGCTCGAACCGCCACCTGTAAAGCCTGCGGAACCCGTTGGCAAAGTTGCGTTTGCTCTGGTACTTCTTGCCGCTGAGAGTCTTCAGGGCCTGGGCGTCGTAGATGTAGTCGGCCCCCATGCGCGTCATCTCCGAGGTAAAGCGTTCGCCAAAATACCGTTCAAAGAAATCCATCTGGGAGGGCAGCACTCCGTAGAACACAAGCCTGCCGTCATCGCCGAGGAGTGAACTCTCGTTGAGCATTGAGTTTATGATGTCTGCAACCTGATGCTCATCAGCCTTTCCAACCGGCGTCAGATAACTTTTCCTACCGTCCATGTTGTACTGTATCAGCACCAGGTCTCCTATGCGGGCAACCTTGCTCCTGAAAGTGTTCTTCCACAGGAACTGGAAGGTGAAGTTATAGTCTTCCGAGTTGTAGTCGGGGACGGAAAAGAGCTCTCTGATCCACTGTGCGTCAGAGAGTTCTATATCTTTAAATATCAGGTCGGTCATTGGAAAAATCAAGCAACTGAATAAAGTCCTTAATCCTTGAACACATCAAAGCTTTTACTTCAGCCACTCTTTGAGGGTGCGGATGGCTTCGTCTCTCATTTCCGGAGGAAGGTTGGAGATCCTTGCCCTGTGACTTCCGCCTGGAGCTATATAGAACTTGATGTTGTCGTGCCCTGGGTTGTTCGGCCTTACGGAAGACCACGGGTCCCATTCTCCGTAGATGAACATCATCTTGCTGTCTGTGTTGGCTATGAAGCTGGTCAGGCTTTTGTAGAGGGTGTTGTCAAACTTGAACTTTCTTCCGCCAGGCAGGAAAATCTTTCTCAGATAGCCCTTTGAAGACTTGATCTTGAGATATTTCTTGAAAGGCTTTGTATCGTATCCGTAGTAGCCGAGTTCCTTTGCAGCCTGGACAAAGAACGGGGCGTTGTCGTCCCAGCTCTGGAAGTAGTCCGGCCCAACGGCATCTACAAAGTATTTGAACAGAACCTCGTCGCTCTCGGTTACTGCAGGAATCGTAGATGTCTTCCTGCCCCACTGCCAGAAGGCGAACGGGAACTCCAGTACGCAGTAGTCCAGCACTTCAGGTATGGAGATGTTGTAGGTGAGGTTGCTTTTTTCGGAAAACTCGGCCAGCTTCTTTTCCATCACATCCCTTCTCTTGAGGATTTCCATCTGGAAGTTGAAGATGATGGCCCTGTCTTCGGCGGTTCCAGTGGAATCTCTCAGGAAAGGCTCGTGCCTTCCGTCTTCCTGGGCTCTGGCAACAGGTCCCACATACGGTACGGAAACGTTCACGTCTTTAGGATAGAACATTGTGTAAGCCATACAGTTCTGGCCGCCCTTGCTGATTCCGGTTGCAATCCATTTGCCGTAGAAGATGTGGCTGAAGGCCTTCCTTACCTCGTGAAGGTCTGCGGCTTCCTGCTCGGCTGTCATATAGTCCCAGTTGAGTTTGTCCCAGGTAATGGTGGAGTCGTCCTGCATGAACGGAACGCTCTCGTTGAAATACCTGTGCTCCACCAGCACGAAGTTGCACTGCAGAAGGTACGCTACCTCCTCGTCATATCTCGGGTTAGCCCCGTACTTGGCGGTATATCCTTCGGTGATGATCACGGTAGGGGCCTTGAAGTTTGCAAAGCCCACTATCACCCTCTGCTTGAATAGTCCCTTCTCGGGATGCTTGTGGTCTATCGGCTGGGTGAGGAACATCTTGTATTTAGCCTTCAGATGGCCCTGCAGCTGCTTTGCCACAGGAATTCTCTCTATGTCCGTAAACCTTGCCCACTGCTGGTCGGGCATCACATACCTGTTGCACCAGGCAAAGTCGTCCAGCACCAGGGAGTCCACATTGGAAGAGGCGAATCTCGGCCCTGCCAGATATCTGAGGCTATCCTCATTCTGGGCGAATGCGCTCCCGCAGCAAACAAGCAACATCATCGCTGAGGCAAATGCCACAGCAAAAGTTTTTCTCAAAGTCCTTATCTTCATGTCGAATGGTTTTAATCGCGATAATACTGTCAAAACAGAACAAATTTAGTCATTTTTCTGCTTTGAGCGATAATCACTAGGAGTCTGGCCCGTAGTGGCGAGGAAAGTGCGCTGGAATGTTCTTGTGCTGTAGAAGCCTGACTGGTCCGCTATCTCCGAAATAGGCAGCGCCGGTTCTTTTTCCATCAGCGATTTGGCATAGTCGATTCTCAGGCTGCTGATAAAGCGAGGGAAGGTCATCCCGGGCTCGATTGCTTCAATCATACGCCTGAGTTCGCGCTGTGAACAGCCTAAGAGTCCGGCTGCCATGGAAATTGACATCATCTTGTTGAGAAAGAACTGTTTTTCCTTGAAAATGCTGACAAGAGAAGACACCTGCCTGTCCTTGTCCTCGGTTTTCGGATTCTGGACGGCTATCATGGAACGAAGGGTCTCTATTTCCTTCTTGATCTTGATATTCTCTGACAGTATGGTATTTATTGTCTTGCGTCTTCTGTATTTGTTGATGTACTGTGCTGTTCCTGCTATCAGCAGAACAAGAATCAGGGCAGAGAGGGCTATCAGGATGATGTTGTTGGTTTTCAGGGTGGCAGAGAGGTCATTGATCTTGAACTTGTAGTTCCTGGACTTGTAACCTTCGACATCTGCAGCAACGGTCCTGCTTTCGATTTCCTCAATCTGCCTGTTCAGGCCGGCGATTCTTTCAGCCAGAAGGTTCGCGTTCGTGGAGTCCTTGGCTATTCTGTATGCTTCTTCCAGTCTCGACAGCCTGGAAACATATCTTCTGTCTACGGTATCCTTACCTGAGTAAGGGGACAGTTCCAGACATTCGGTAACCTTGTCCGGTCTCCCGGTCTTTGCGTAATAGCCGCTTTGGCGTAACACTCCGTCAGAGGTTGAAGCGTAATCTTGCTTCAGGGCCTGTGAAAACAGGTTCTCTGCCTGTTTTGCCTGCCCAAGTTCCCAAAGCGAGATAGCCTTGTTGATTCTTGAGTAGAACAGCACACGGTCTCCCCAGTTCGTTGAAAAGTCGTCTTGAGGAAACTTCAGAGCCATTTCCTGAAGAACTTTCTGCTGCTGGTCGCATTTCTGGACGGCTTTCTGCCAGTTTTCCGCTCCTACATAAGTGTTGGTCAGATTTCCTATGCACGTAATCCAGTGGCCGTATTCACTCTGGGTTTTAACCATCTTCAGGGCCTTTTCCACGGATTCTTCCATAACCCTCAGCCCTTCTTCCTGCTGTCCTGTGTAGTACATACACCTTCCTACGGCATAATCAAAAGCCAGTCCGTCCAGTTCAAGACCAAGGCTTCTGGCCAGATCCTGACCTTGCCTGCAGGCAGAGAGCATTGCCGGATAGTCTTTCTTGGTCTGGGCTATGGTCTGGATATTCCGGAGCACTTCCAGCCTTTTGAGACTGTCTTCCTGGGCTTCTTTGGTCATAAGGGCTTCCTGGCACCATTGCAGGGCCTGGTCATAGTCCTCGGAATATTGGTAAAAGAGCTTTGCCCTAAGCAGATTTGCCTCCAGAGGCGTGAAAATTCCCTTTGAAGCTCCTTCTGTTACTTTGTACATTGCCCCGTCCAGATCTGTCTTGCCCAGGTTTCTTATGTATTCTTCGGAAATAGCCTGAGGGTCGCTATTCCCGGAGACTTTATTCGAATCCGCCTTGTCAGGGCTGCAGCAAAGGCAAGCCAGAGCGGTGCCAGAGAAGATAAAAATATGTCTAATTGCTTTTAGAAGATTCATATTGCAAATTTACTCAACCCCGACCAAAACGGCGTCATTTTTTGACAAATAGACCAAAATGACACGTTTTGTCGCATAACCGCAAGAAACCGTCGCGTCTTTTGGTCAAGCACAAAAGTCAGAATCGATACTTTTGTCATTTATTAATAACAAATCCTGTAAAATGAGAAAATTCGTACTTTCATTAATGGCAGTGCTTGGTTTCGCCGGAACCAGTGCTTTTGCCCAGACTTCCCTGTCAGAAGCCGTTGCCGCCGGCAACAAAGTGTTTGTGCAGATTGTCAACGACAATGAGTATCCTATTCCTGCAGACGAAGTGGCTGACGTTATTCGTGAATTCTCAAATGCCGGCCAGTGGACAGCAGTGGAGACTGCAGAAGAGGCTGATTTCATTCTTCGCGTCGAGACCAGGAAGAAGGTGGTTTTCAACAGCCCTCGCACCTGGATGACTCCTTCCGTACTTGACAAGGAATCAAATGTTCTCTGGAAGGGAGATAAGATCAAAGCCGACGCTACCATGTTCAATGGTTACAAGGCAACCAACACCTGCATCCGTAAGGTGATAGAAAACAGCTTCTACAAGGATCTTTTCAAGAAAGCCGGAAGAAGCGTGCCAGTAATAGAATAATTAACAATTAAATAATACAGAGTCTATGAAAAAGCATCTTCTGCTTATTGCCATCTCTTTATTCGTGATGGCAGGATGCGATAAAACAGAAATCTACGACAAGGACACCACCGAAATTGAAAACAATATCGATGACCTCAAGGATGCCGTAACAGGCCTGAAGATCAGCGACCAGGTTTTCGGTTTTGTGAGCTATGCTCAGCACGACACAGTGTCAAAGGGACTTCCTTATGCGGTGATTTTCCGTGTAAACCCTTCCGGAGTTCCTTTTACCCAGGATATGGTTGTTCTTGACAACATGTCTGCCAAGAGATTCATCTACACTCCAGAGACAATGGCTTCCTACATTACCGAGTCCACCAACTTCAAGATTGACTCGATGGGCGTTACCCAGAACGAGGCAAAAGAGGATCTGGAAGGCCAGTACTTCATAAGAATGAAGAGCACAGAGACCCGTAACATGATCGAGGATGACATTTTCTCTCTCGTAGGCGGCTACAAGGACAAAGAGGAGAAGATCCAGTATGTAAGCTCTACTCCTTTCAGCCTGGTGATGATGCCTACTCCTGAAGAGGGACTTACCAAGTGGAGCTTCATCCGCGGCAACGTTACCCACGGAGACGTCAAGACAACAGTCGTTCCTGGCTCTGACCCTGAGGAAACCGTGAGCACTTGGGAGGTGACTCTTGGATCTATCGCCGTTTCTTTTGACCGTCGTCTGTATGTTAACGAAAAGGACAAGAACGACACCCGCACATACTCTACCAAATACATATCTTCATTCGTATGGGAGGGCAACTCAAAGGCAGACTCTATAGTTATCTTTGAGCCTCATCGCGATTCAGCTTATGTAAAGTTCCTTCCGGACACTTCCAAGCCTGAATGGCAGGCTCTTATGGATACCACCAAGTTCAACACCCTTACAGTAAAGGGCAAGGTTCACGCGTTTGACCGTTACGGTGGCCGTTCAGTATTCCCTGTAGAGATGGTATGGTACAGCCGTTATAGGGATACGGTTACCCTCAACCTGAAGGTTTCTGATTTCATCCAGGAAAACCCTGACGGATCCATTACCAGAAAGACCTATGAGTATGACCTTACCTCAGCCCTTGAAAAGCTTGGATACAAAGAATCCGAGGTTGAGTCAACTCCAAGAAAGAAGGTGGTACATGGTATCATTACCGGCCCAGGCAGCAAGGTGCTGATGGCCTACAGTAGCGAAAACAACAGGGTTGTCATTCTCCGCAGCTATGTTCCTAAGGCAGCTCTTGTCGGAACACATTACAATTTGGCCACCAGGGAAGTCAAGACTTTCCCTTCCGAGAAGGATCCTGTATTGGAGATGTCTGCCATTGAATGCCCGCTGGTTCTCAAAATCGTGATTACAGAATAGCAATTGAATATTAGTACCATGAACATCATTATCACATTGCTCATCGGAGCAGTAGCAGGCTGGCTTTCCGGCTTCTTCGTATCCAAAGACAAAGGCGGTCTTATCTGGAACATCCTTATCGGTCTTGCCGGCGGTTTTGTCGGTGGCTGGCTGCTTGGCAAACTTGGCGCCACCAGTCCTTTCTGGGCTCAGTGGTATGGACAGATTGTAAGCGCTGTTATCGGTGCTGTAATCCTCCTGGCCATCTGGAATGTTGTAAAGAAGGCCTTCAAGTAAGCCCTCTTGCCTGTTTCGACAAAAAAGTACTTGACCATCTGAAACCCAGGTGGTCAAGTTTTTTATCGTTGCGCCTTCAATGTTGAAGATATGATATTTCTGCTCATAATTACATTCGCTCGAATGTAAAATCAAGAAATAAAAACAAAATTACATCATAACGGATATAAAAATTTCACCAAAAACATGATTACATTTGATAGAATATAATTCGCTATTGGTTTCTCGCGAGAAGGCCTTCTGCAATATTATGGAAAAAAAGGAACACGATTAAACACTAGTATCATGACAAGGATGTGCCATCACGAAACAATAAAGAGGTTAAGCTTTATTTGTATATTTGTACTGATTAATTGAATACTAGATGAAAACGGCTAAGGATTTACTCAATCTTCTTAATACAACAGACGAGCATTCTCGTCTTGAAGCAAAACGAGCCTCTGAAGCAGGGAAAAGTATTTATGAAACTATTTGCTCTTTTTCAAATGAACCAGAATTGGGCGGTGGATACCTCTTATTGGGAGCTCGCAAAGAAGGTGAGTTTGAAGACGGAAGAGCCCGATATTCTCTAGAGGGAGTGCCTAATCCAGATAAAGTACAATCTGATATTGTGTCTGGTTGTTCGAGTATATTTAATCATCAGATAAGGCCAGAAATAA
Source organism: uncultured Bacteroidales bacterium (assembly GCA_900316795.1). Lineage (GTDB taxonomy): Bacteria > Bacteroidota > Bacteroidia > Bacteroidales > UBA932 > Egerieousia. The sequence continues at coordinate 128,638 of ONEF01000001.1, forward strand.
GTGTTGAAACGATTGATGGAAAGAATGTTTTGGTTGTTCGGATAGAAGAGCTTCCAGAAGCCTTGAAACCATTGTATTTTATAAAGCGTGGCTTGCCGTCTGGAGCGTTTAGGAGGATTAGCTCATCAGATGTGCGGTGTACAGACGAGGATATGCCTGTTTTCTATTCTAAAGTGGATAGTTTTGACAGTACAATTGTTCAAGATGCTGATTATGAGGATATAGATGAAAATGCTATCGAATATTATCGAAAACTTAGAGCTTCGGTTAATTCCGCAGCAGAGGAACTTACATACGATAATAAAGAGCTGCTTAGAGCGTTGGGTGCAATAAAAAAAGACAAGTTCGGCATTCTTCGGATAACATATACCGGTTTAATCGTTTTTGGAAAAACACTAGCTCTTCGACGATTAATGCCTTCTCTTCGTGTTGATTATATTAGAGTTGCCGGCACTCGTTGGATTGGGGCGGAAGAAGATCGTTATGAATCCTCTTTAGATCTACGAGGCCCTCTTATCTTATTAGTTCAACGAGTAAGAAACACAATTTTGGAAGACATGCCAAAAGGTTTTCATCTATCACCGGGGCAATTACAAGCGGAAACCCCGACAGACTTGCCAGCTGATGCTCTTAGAGAAGCTTTAGTTAATTCTTTTATTCACCGTACTTTCAGAGTAAATAGACCTATTCAGATTATCCGTTATTCTAATCGAATCGAAATAATAAACCCGGGCTTTTCATTAAAAGCCCCTGATTCTTTGGGCGAGCCCGGATCTGAATTGAGGAATCCATTTATTAGTGAGATTTTCCACGATACGAACTTGGCTGAAACAAAAGGTTCAGGTATAGGAAGCATAAGAAAGCAAATGAAAGCCGCTAATCTTATGCCTCCTACGTTTGAATCAAATCGAACAGACAATACATTTACCGCGCGTTTGTTGTTACATCATATGCTTAATGCAAGTGACTTGTCCTGGTTAGGTAGGTTTAAGAATTATAGGTTAAATAATGAACAACGGTTAGCCCTTATTTTCGTCCGTGAAGTAGGAGCTATTGATAACATTACGTATAGGCAAATAAGTAGTCAGATTTCATCCAAGCAGGCTTCTTCAGATCTTCATAATCTTTGCGAGCAAAGTCTACTAGAAAAGAAAGGACAAGGAAATAGGGTTTATTATCTTCCTTGTGATGCGTTTAATAATAGCGAAGGAAAGCCATTGTTTGATAGCACCGTTGCGGCTTCTCCAATAAGCAATGTTAGTGTTTCAGACGACAGTTATAACATCCAAAAAGTTTCTCTTAGTGTGCCAGCTCAAGGCGCTAGTGTGCCAGTTCAGGGTACTAGTGTGCCAGCTCAAGACACTAGTGTGCTAGACGATTTAACTCTTGCCGAAGATACTGAACGTAGTATACGGGCCATTGGATTAAGATCTAATGATTCACAGAAAGTCGATTCTGCAATTATAGAGGCCTGCTCCCAAAAACCATTAAGTGTTAACGAATTATCTAAAATTCTCCATCGAACGGAGAATTATTTGAAATCAAAATTCATTAAGCGTTTACTTGCTGAAAAGAGACTGTTTTACACAATTCCGGAGATGAAAAACCACCCAAATCAAAAATATACAACCCATTCAGAAGGCGAGCATAAATAAACAATCCAAACTATTTTTCTATTTTCCCTTTTTTTACGGAGGTCATTTAGAACTTCCCCTTTATACTTGAACCATAATGTGCCCAGAACTGGGTGAGAGAACTTTTTACTCGTTTGGCAAGAGCAGATATTGATGTAGTTTCGTTGGCTCTTCCTTCCTGGTTGCCCAGATGGCGGACATACTTCGCAAGAAGTGGAACACATCTGTCCTCTGCATCTCCCTGGACTGCAACAAAGAGGCCATCGAGTCTCTAATTCCTCAGGAGAAGGCAGTTGGCACCATCTATGTCCTTGACCAAAAGAATTCCGCAATTGATATAGTTCTCCGTAAGGCAGAGGGAATAATGAACCGCCGTTTCATCCGCGCCCTGATTATCAGCGGAGTCGAAAGACTTACCACAAGAGCATCCAAAGACAGGCCAGACAAAGGACAGGAGGTGATAAACCACTGTCTGAACAGGCTGGCAAAGGACAAGAAGATTCCGATTATCCTTGTGGAAAACCATGAAGAGGAGCCCAAAACCTAGGGGTTGGTGCATTTTTTTGGGGCGGACAGAGTCAAATTTACCGCTTTCTTCAGGAGGTGCTGAAGTTTAAAAGGGCTGAATATGGGAATGGATATCAAACTATATCCAGACATTTTCTACGCAGTGAGTAGAAAATTTGGAAAAGTTGATTAGAATATCATTCTCTATCTAGATCTTTATGAGAAGAAGAAATCGCTGAGTTAAAACTTAATCTTGCTTAACGCATCTTCAATCTCAGGGCCACGGATGTCGTTGGCGATGATGTTGCCCTGGGGGTCGAAGAGGATGATGGTAGGGATGCCGTTGATGTCGAATCTTTCAGCAAAGATCTGGGCAGGATCAAGGAGCTGAGGATAGTGGATGTGAAGTTCTTTCATGGCAGCCTTGGTGTCGTTGAGGGCATCGTTGACAGGAATGCCAAGGACGATGAGGCCTTTGCTGCGGTATTTGTTGTAGGCGGCAACAACATTAGGAGTTTCCTTGCGGCAAGGACCGCACCAGGAAGCCCAGAAATCAATGAGAGTGTAGCTGCCGTTGCCGACAAAATCAGAGAATGAGCCGGTTGAGGTACGGAAGGTGCCGTCGTCAAAAAGACAGATGACGGAAGAAGCCAATGTGTCGGCAGTGCTGACCAGATGCTCGTACTGGCCGGTCAGGTGAGGGTCAGATTTGATGATGGAGCCACCCTCGCGGTAGAGGGAAAGGAAATCCTCGGGAGAGATGGCAGGAGTCATAAGGCTCAGGGCCTGAAGGCCGAGAGCGTCTTCTTTATGCTCGAGATAGACACTGCGGCAATGATCGGCGATGGCCTTGAGGGCGGTGCTGTCGCCGTAAGAATCCATGAAGGTGCTTAAAGCCCACTGCTGGAGATTCTGGAGCTCATAGGAGAGAGGGCTGCCCTCGGTTGAAATGTTGTCGTCTTTTACGGAGACGGTGATTTTCCAGGAATCCGGAATCAGGTTGATCGGGTCGTAGCCTTCACCCCTCAGGATGGAGACGCCGGTGTAAGGGTTGAAAGGGCAGGTCAGGGAGAAAGCCCCGCCGGTGACCTGGGAGGCGTCTATGGTGTCTCCCTTTATGTTGACAAGGTAAACTATATTGACAGGATCGGAAATGTTGCCGGTGATGACGGTTTCTCCGGAATCGCAGGCGCAGAAAGCAATGGCCGCGGCAAGGCAAAGGACGAGTTTTTTCATAATCTGGAGTATCTTGTGATGTTCAAGGATATCTGTTGTGGTGTTCAAAGATAATGAAATCCTGTAATCAGGAGTATGTCGGCGATTTTTCCTACTTTTGTACGATTGACAGAAAAAAGTAAAAAAGATATAGATCATCCGATGAAGAACTTTGTAGAAGAACTCAAATGGAGAGGCATGATCCAGGATATCATGCCGGGAACTGAAGAAAAACTCATGGAAGGCCCGCAGGCAGCATACGTGGGAATAGATCCAACAGCAGACAGCCTTCATATAGGACACCTTGTAAGCGTTATGATACTCAAGCACTTCCAGAAGTGCGGGCATAAACCGTTCGCTCTGGTTGGCGGTGCTACCGGAATGATTGGAGATCCGTCTATGAAGAGTGCTGAGAGAAACCTGCTGGACGAGGAAACGCTCAGGCATAACGTGGAGTGCATAAAGGCACAGCTGGGAAGGTTCCTGGATTTTGAGAGCGATGCGCCGAACAAGGCGGAGCTGGTGAACAACTATGACTGGATGAAAGACTATACGTTCATCAATTTCATCCGCGATATAGGAAAGCACATCACCGTGAACTATATGATGGCAAAGGATTCCGTGAAGAAGAGACTGAGTACGGAATCTCGTGAAGGAATGTCTTTTACGGAGTTCAGCTACCAGCTTCTGCAGGGCTATGACTTCTTGTGGCTGTATGAGCACAAGGGATGCGTGCTGCAGCTTGGCGGAAGCGACCAGTGGGGCAACATCACTACCGGAAGCGAACTGATCCGCAGGATCCTTGGCAAGGAAGCTTTTGCAATGACCTGTCCGCTGATAAAGAAGGCCGACGGCACAAAGTTCGGAAAGACCGAGAAGGGAAACATCTGGCTGAGTGCCGAATATACAAGCCCTTACACGTTCTATCAGTTCTGGCTGAATGTCAGCGATGAGGATGCAGAAAGATACATCAAGATATTCACGATGCTGCCGAAGGAGGAGATAGAGGCCGCCATCGCCGAGCATCGTCAGGATCCTGGCAGACGAGTGCTGCAGAAGATCCTGGCAAAGGAAGTTACGATAATGGTGCACGGACAGGCAGAGTACGACAAGGCTTTGGACGCATCCAACATCCTCTTCGGAAAGGCTACCAGGGAGGCCCTCCAGAACCTGGACGAGAAGACCTTCCTGGCTGTGTTTGACGGAGTTCCGCAGTTTGCCCTGCCAAAGGACAAGCTCTCATCTCCGATTCTGGATCTGCTGGCTGTAGATACCCAGGTGTTCCCGTCCAAGGGCGAGGCCCGCAAGATGATCCAGGCCAACGGACTGAGCATAGACAAGGAGAAATTCACGGATATCAACGGAACCCTCTCCGAGAACCATCTGGTCAACGGCAAGTATGTGCTGGTACAGAAAGGCAAGAAGAATTACTACATCCTTAAATTCGAATAGTTTATGGAAGAGGTCAGCAAACGAGTGCAGAAAGTTCAGCGCGAGGTGCAGAGGCATCTGGCGGAGATAGTGCGCAGCAAAGGCATGGCGTTTTTCGGCGGTGCCCTTGTTACTGTCAGTGAGGTGAGGATGAGTCCGGACCTTTCATACGCAAAGGTTTTCATAAGCTGCTTCCCGTCAGAGAAGCGGGCTGACGTGATGAAGATCCTTGAAGACAAGGCCAAAGCTATACGTGGCGACCTGGGGCGGATTGTGGCAAAGCAGCTGAGGATTGTGCCGGAGCTGGCATTCTTTGAAGATACTACGCTGGACTATGCACAGCACATAGATGACGTGCTTGCGCGCGATCCCGTAAGGCCGGAGTCTGAAGAATGATATGCATCTGCCTTCCTTCATAGCCCGCAGATACCTTTTTTCAAAGGCTCACCGCAATGTGATAAACATAATATCCATTGTGAGTGCAGTGGCTATAGGGATAGGATGTATGGCCCTGATAATCATACTTTCCGTATATAACGGATTCGACAATCTTGTCGAGTCTGCCTACAACAGCTACATACCCGATTATGTCATAGAACCCGCCAAGGGCAAGACCATATTCCTCAGCGATGAGGGAGTAAAGGCCGCAGTCAAGGAATTGCAGGAAGGCTTGGCGGTGGAAAGCGGAGGTCGTGATGCAGGTTCCGCTGTCTGCATATACCCCGTTCTGGAAGAGACAGTATATGTGCAGTATGATGTGGTTCAGTCTATTGCCCGGATAAAAGGAGTTCCGTCCGGGTATGATTCTCTGAAGCGGTTGCAGGACAACATCGTGGATGGGGATTTTGAGCTGTCTTTCGGCGACCTGCCGAGGGCTGTGGTGGAAGAAGGCCTGGCGATAAGCCTGATGCTGAGGCCGCAGTTCTCCACTCCGCTGGAAATCTACCTGCCTTCCAGGACCGAGGACATATCGCTGATAATGCCTCAGAGCAGTCTGCTTTCCAGGGATATTCGTCCATCCGGAATCATCCAGCTTTCTTCCACAGATGACAAGGGGATCATCTATGTTCCGGTGGATATAGCCCGTGAGCTGATGGAATACGGAGAGAAAGAATGTACCAAGATAGAAGTGTTTGTGGAAAATGGCGCAGATGCCAATGGTGGAGTTTCTGAGTTCAAAGGTTCCCGCAAAGCAAAGGCAGCCGTCAGCAAAGCAAGAAAAGCCCTTGGAGAGAGCTGTGTGCTCAAAGACCGCTACCAACAGAACGAGACCGTTTACAAGATGATGAGGGCAGAGAAGTTCGCAATCTATATGATACTTCTGTTTGTGGTTGCGATTATATCGGTGAACCTCCTCTCCAGTCTTTCAATGTTGATAATTGAAAAGAAGGAAGATATCGGGACATACCGGGCTATGGGGATGAATGACAGCACGATACGGAAGACTTTCTTGTTGCACGGGTGGCTGGTCTGCATTTCCGGCGCGCTTGTCGGAATCATTGTGGGGCTGATTCTTTGCTGGATACAGCACAGGTGGGGCGTGATACCTCTTCCGGGAAACTTTTTGGTGAACAGCTATCCGATAGAGGTTAAGCTGACCGATGTCCTCCTTGCCCTTGTGTCCGTAGCAGCTGTTGGGTTTGTAATGGCTTACATTCCAACCAGAAGCATCAGAGAGGGTTGATTTGAGAAAAGAAAGATTCAATTGTTAAAATATTATCGCGATGAAAAAAGCAGTAAAGACTCTTGGCATTGTTGTCATTTCGGCTGTTATTCTCAGCTGCAGGAACAACTCCGGAAACAATCCGGCTGAAGGTACAAAAGACACCGTAGCCAATGCCGCACCATCAGCGGCACAGGTTGTGGAACAATCTGAGACACAGCAGATAGACACTCTTGCGGTATTTGACACAATCAATGGAATGTTGAAATCTCTTAAGGAGGAACAACTGTGGTCTAAAGATATTTTCACCCCGGCTTATTATGAGGTTTGCCAGAAGCTGAATGAGTTCTCAGACGGGGACTCTCTTTGGGAGCTTGGCAGTATCCAGGAGGTAATGTCAGTGGAACTTACAGATGTAACAGATTTCAAGATGCTTGACCCCACCCACGCGGAAGCTGAGGCTATGCTCGAGTGCAAGGATATAGATTCAGAAAACAAGGGAACGGAGTTCCGCACTCTGAGCCTGGTGCTTGAAGGCGGAGCTTGGCTGATAGATGATGTGGCTGGCTCAAAGCAAGACAAGATACAAGCCGTTGCTGAACACGAGGCATCATCCAAATAATATATGGCGAGTTTCAACGATTTTCTCTGGACATACATCCTTGTGGCTGTGCTGCTTGGCTGTGCCGTCTGGTTTACTCTGCGAACCCGCGGAGTGCAGTTCCGGATGATAGGGGAGATGTTCCGTCTTCTGAAGGGAAGCAACAAAAGCGGATACCGGGATATAGACCGTCAGAGAGCTGTTGCGGGCAACAAGAGGAAGATCTCATCCTTCCAGGCCTTTGCCGTATCTCTGGCTTCCAGCGTGGGAACCGGAAACCTTGCCGGTGTCGCCATAGCCATTGCGGTTGGAGGACCAGGGGCTGTTTTCTGGATGTGGGTTATCGCGTTAATGGGGGCGGCTACGGCTTTTGTGGAGGCTACCCTGGCCCAGCTTTTCAAGCAGAAATCCGAAGGAGGTTTCATAGGAGGACCGGCATATTATATCCGCCGAGGTTTGAAGAATCCTTACCTTGCAGCATTGTTCGCGGTTCTTCTGACCGTCACTTTCGGGCTGAGCTACAATTCCATCCAGAGCAATACAATCGGCGATGCGGTGGTTGTGGCCCTCAACCTGGACAGCGTTCTTCCGTATCAGGTAAGCCTTCTTGGAGTTACCGTTCCGGCTGCAAAGGTTATCGTAGGTGTTCTGCTTGCAGCTCTTTCTTTCACGGTGGTTTTCGGCGGCATAAAGCGTATAGCCAAAGTCAGCAGCGTGCTTGTTCCGGTAATGGCACTGGCATATCTGGCCCTGGCTTTGTTCGTGCTTCTGCGCCACATAGACCTTATCCCGTCTGTGTTCTCTCTTATCTTTGAAAACGCATTCGGGATTCAGCAGGTAACCGGAGGGGGACTCGGGGCTACTATGATGATAGGCATAAAGAGAGGTCTTTTCTCCAACGAGGCCGGAGAAGGATCCGCGCCTAACGTTGCCGCTACGGCAGATGTCTCCCATCCTGTAAAGCAGGGGCTTATGCAGGCCTTGGGGGTGTTCGTCGATACGCTTGTGGTGTGCAGCTGCACGGCGTTCATCATCCTTTTCAGCGGAACTCACGCATCTGGAGACCTGAACGGGATAGCCCTTACGCAGGCCGCTCTTGAGAGTGAAATCGGACGCTTCGGAACCTTCTTCATAGCCGCGGCCATTTTCCTGTTCGCTTTCTCCAGCATAATCGGAAACTATTACTACGGAGAGGCCAACATAAGATTCCTGACCAAAGACCGTCACCGCTGGATTCTTTGGGCTTTCAGAGGGTTGTCAGGAGGTTTGGTGGTGTTTGCCGGAGTATGCGCTTCACTGGATATTGTCTGGACAATCGGTGACATCTGCATGGGACTTCTGACTCTGGTGAACATATTCGCGATAGTACAGCTCGGGAAATTCTCATTCCGTCTGCTGAAAGACTACAAGCGTCAGAAGAAAGAAGGAAAAGATCCCGTATTCAAGCGCAGCCAGATGCCGGAAGTTGATGTGGACTGCTGGGATTAGCCCTCCCGTCGCCGAGGACATCTCTTTCAAAAAAAATCTTTAACTTTAACATGATTTTAAAACCCAGGTTATGAAAAAGGTTTCTTTTGTTTCAACGATGTGTCTTTCTCTGGTTCTCGCGGGAGGGGCAATCTTGGCCAGCTCTATGGGGTGGCTGAAATCCAGCGATGTATCATACGAATCTTCCAACAGCGTTTACTCTGCTGACAGGCAGGGGGTTGATATCACAGGAGAAAACTGCTTCGCGATTATTGCCGGAAAGGCAACTACCGTGGATGGCAGCGTTTTGTTCGGGCACAATGAGGATGATTCCGGCGAGCAGATGCTTAATGTTTACATAGCTCCGGAAGGAAATCAGCCGGCTGTAACCGACGGCGGGCTTAAAATCCCGGCTTCCGTTGTAAATGCCCGCAGCAAAAAGACCGGCAGCGGCACCGGATTCGGCAAGGATGGAAAGAGATACAACGGCAAGTTCATCTGGTGCGAGTTTCCTGGAATGAGCGTGGCAGACGCCGCCATCAACCAGTGGGGTGTCGCCATCGCTTCAGACGGCTGCAACTCAAGGGAAGACAGAGATGACTTTACAGACGGCGGCATTCTCTACGATGTGAGAATCAATGTTGCCAAGTACGCCCGCACCGCAAGGGAAGCCGTAAAGATCATCGGCGAAGCAGTAGAGCAGTTCGGATACAAGGGAAGCGGAAGAACTTATTCGGTCGCCGACCCTGAGGAAGGGTGGATTGTTTCCGTGGTCAAGGGACGCCACTGGGTAGCCCAGAGGGTTCCTGACGACAAGGTGATGGCTATCCCTAACTATTACACCATCACTAAGGTGGACCTCGAAGACACAGAGAACTTCATGGGAAGCAAAGATATAGTTGACTATGCCATAAGCCGTGGTTGGTATGACCCTCATTCCCGCCAGGAGTTCAACTTCCGCATGGCGTATGCAGACCCTGCAACCATTGAAAGAAGCGGCAACATACTCCGCCACAAGGATGTCATAGAATACATCACGGGGGCTCCTTGCCCATACGACCAGTATTCCATGCAGCCGATGTTCACCCCGGCAAAGAAACTTTCCGTACAGGACCTTATAAACATGCTTTCCATCCACTCAGGCCAGGTCAAAGAAGTCGGTCCTCCAACCAGGGAACCGGCCAGAGGGCATCTGGATCCGAGACATCCGGGAAGAGTCTGCACAGACGTTACCATTGTATCCACAATCTTCCAGCTAAGACGCTGGATGCCACGGGAAACGGGCTGTATTATGTGGATGTGCCCGGGGAGGCCTTGCGTGGAAGTTTACGTGCCTTGGTATCTGGGCATGACAAAATCCCCTTCAGGATGGGCCCGCTACGATGACTGGCAGGAAGCCGAGCAGCACCACTTTTCAGACGCAAAGGACAAGCAGAAAAACTATCCCGAGCATCCTTACTGGAATTTCACCACACGCTGGAAGAACATAGAAGACAACTACATCTATGCGGCGGAGCATATAAGCAAGACCAAGCTCAACACCCAGCAGGACATTTTCTCAATGCAGCAGGAACTGGACAAGAAGTTGCCTTCCAAGCTCAGCAAGAGCAAAAACCGCAAAAAGGCTGAAGACATGATGAACCAGTTTACGGCAGACATTTACAAAATGATGATCTTTTAACACGCATAAATCCAGGAAAAACAACTTCAGACAATTTGCCTTTTGAGTTATGAAAAGCATTACCCTGTATCCTGGAGCCAAAATTAATATTGGCCTGTATGTCTTTGAGAAGCGGGCAGACGGCTTCCACGAGCTGGAAAGCATTTTCTATCCCGTCGGACCGGAAAACAGCAACCTTGAACCCGATGTGCTTACCGTAACCGTGTTCAGTGACAAAGAAGAATTCTGCTCTTGCATCAGCGACGACTGCTGCAAGGAAAAGGACAGCCCTGGAAGTGGTTCGCAAAAAGTCGTGATGGTGGAAACCGGGCTGGAGTATCCGGGAAATCCCGAGGACAACATCTGCGTAAGGGCATACAATCTTCTGGATGCAGACTATCAGCTGCCTCCAGCTGTAATAGTCCTGGAGAAGCACCTTCCGGTAGGGGCAGGCCTGGGCGGAGGAAGCAGCGACGGAGTCTGTACCCTCAAGGCTCTGAACGAGCTCTGCAACTTGAACCTCACTCTGGAGCAGCTGACTTCATACGCCGGGAAGCTCGGCAGTGACTGTCCGTTCTTCGTCCAGAACAAACCGAGCCTTGTCACCGGAAGAGGAGAAAACCTCACTCCCCTTACGGACTTCATACTCGCTGTGAAAGAAGAAAAACAGAAAGAGAGCTCAAGAAGAGAAAGTTGTGGAGAATCGCCAATAAGCAAAGCCCTGAAAAACATCAGCGAGAATTATTCCGTACAGATTGTCTTTTCTCCAGACTGCTTTGTCTCAACCAAGAAAGCTTACTCCATTGTTCCAAAGCGCAAGAAGATGCAGGCTCAAAGCTCTGCCCCGGCAGACTCCTCAGATTTTTCCGGTAAGCCGGACAAACCATATATAGCCTTGACAGAGTTGATTACAGAACCTGTTGAAAACTGGCAGGGGAGAATCGTCAACGATTTTGAAGAACCGGTATTCAAAGAATTCCCGCAGCTTGAGAAAGTGAAAGCTTCAATGAAGGAAACCGGAGCTGTCTATGTATCGATGACAGGCAGCGGCTCTGCGATATTCGGCCTGTTCCCTAGCCGACCATCCAGACCATGACGTGGTCTTCGAAGACTTCGTAGTTCATCTCGAATTCTTCTTCATCGTTCTGTTCGCTTTTCGGATATTTGAAAACAACGTCTATCTCTCCTTCTTCGCGGACTGAGAAACGGTCCACCTCCATATCTCTGGAGAAATCTACATTGTTGCGGTCCATGCGTTTGTAGAGGGCTTCCTTTGCACACCAGTAGATGGCAAGCTGGGTGTTGCGTTCTTCCATCTGCTCGGGGTCTGTCTCATCCTTTTCTACAAGGTCTTCCCTCTCTTCATCGCTGAGGGCCCTTTTCTCCACTGCGGCAAAATCCCTTTTTATGCTCTCAATGTCTATCCCCACTTCTTCTGACGGATGGACTATTACAGCAGAGAACCGCTTTGTGTGGGTTATGCTGATACGGGTGCTGTCATTTTCGATGTAAGGGCTTCCGTTCTCATGATGGCCGATGTGGACCGGACCCTGCGGGTACTGGGAGGATGGCTCGTTGAACAACTGCTGTACAAGGCATAGCACGGAAAGTTTCTCCCTGCGGCTCTGTTCGCTCTGGTAAAGGGCAATCTCCTCGAGCTCTTGGTCTCTGTCCTCTTCGTCCCTTGCGAGAATGTCCAGCAGTTCTTTCTCCGTTTCGGTTATTTCCCAGACGGCGATTGTGCCGCCACCCTTCAAATCCTTTCTAAGATAAAGTCCCATATATGTCTATGTTTTTATATGTTCTTATTTGTTTTCCGCGGCATCACTTTCATCGGAAATTTCTCCCACGATTTCTTCAAGTATGTCTTCCATTGTCACGATGCCATCCATTCCGCCGTATTCGTCCACTACTATTGCCAGGTGGAGTTTCCTCTGTCTGAGTTCCTCCAGCAGATCGTTGATTTTCATGGATCCCGGAACAAAATAAGCCTGCCTGATATGTTTTCTCCAGTCAAACTTCTTGGAGCGGCTCATTATGTACGGGAGCATGTCCTTGATGTAGAGAAAGCCACGGATATCTTCAGGGTCTTCTTTATAGACAGGAAGTCTGGAATAGCCACATTCGTTTGCCGTGCGTATGACCTCGTCATTGTCCATATCCATGCTGATGGTTTCCACTTCCACTCTCGGCATCATTATTTCAGAAACGGATTTCTTTGGAAGTGTGAGTATCTTCTTGAGTAGCTTCTTCTGTCCGGCGTCCTCGGTGACTGTCATTTCCACTGCACCGCTAAGCATCTCGTAGGCGTCTTCCTCCTCTTCTTCGCTCATGACTTTAGCGTGCTTCTTCTTCTCAATCACCTTGTCCATGACTTTGTCTATAGGAATGGTCGTATGCTTGAGCAGGCTGAGCGGCAGGCTTGTAAACTTTGCAAAACCAACGGGATGCTGGGTTCCTATGATTTTAGGCATGGCTTCTCCGAACAGTACCAGTACAAAAGTCACTATGACGGTAGAGACTACAAATTCCAGTACGGGATGGCCGCTGAAGTCAAACAGTCTGCCGATAAGCAGGGAGCTGAGCAAGACCAGAAGGATGTTCACGATATTGTTGGCCTGAAGTATGGTTCCAAGCAGGCGGTTCGGAGAAGACAGGAGCTTTATCACTCTCCGGCTGGAAGAGTCGTCGTCGTCCTTCAGCTTCTGGGTCTCCTTCGGGTTGAGAGAAAAGAAAGCAGCCTCGCTTCCGCTCATCATCGCTGAGCAGAAAAGAAGCAAAAGAATCAAGACACCTATGAATATATTTTCCCACAAGTTACCCGACAAGGGCACTTCGTCCGGGGATGCGATAAGCATCATAAGTTGTGTACTGGGAGGTTCCAAGTATCTAAAAGTATTGGTTAGCGGTGCAAATATAATATATTTTCCGATATATGAATTAAGCGTCAGCGGCCCGTTGAAGAAGAAGCGGTATATGCCTGTCACCAATAGCCTTGACATTCTTCACTATACCGTCAGGGTTGCAGAGATCCCGTTATGTACCCGCCGCCGGTGTTTTTGGAGGTTGGGCGGTTGTATGTATTGGCGGGGCGTTTTTAGTAAAAGGTTGGTGGTGAGCAAATTAAACAAACGAGGGGTGCCGTTTGACGCACCCCTTCATTTGCTTTGTTGATTGATAATCAAGCGATTGCTGAGAACGCCCGATTACATCATGCCGCCCATTCCGCCGCCCATCTGAGGCATTGGAGCTGGATTCTCTTCTTTCTTGTCGGCGATGACGCACTCTGTGGTCAGGAACATGCCGGCTACGGATGCTGCGTTCTGCAGTGCTACTCTTGCAACCTTGGTCGGGTCAATGACGCCACCTGCGAGAAGGTTCTCGAACTTGTTCTCACGGGCATTGTAACCAAAGTCTGCCTTTCCTTCCTTAACCTTCTGGATGATAACGCTGCCTTCCTCGCCTGCGTTCTCGCAGATCATTCTCAGCGGCTCTTCCAGAGCGCGGACGATGATGTTGATACCGGTCTGCTCGTCGTCGTTTGCTCCCTTGAGTGTCTTCAGGTGCTCGATGGCGCGGATGTAAGCAACTCCACCACCTGCGATGATACCTTCCTCGACGGCAGCCCTGGTTGCGTTCAAAGCGTCCTCAACCCTGTCTTTCTTCTCCTTGAGTTCAACCTCGGAAGCTGCACCTACATAGAGGACTGCAACGCCACCTGCCAGTTTGGCAAGTCTCTCCTTCAGTTTCTCACGGTCGTAGTCAGATGTAGTGCTCTCAATCTGCTTCTTGATCTGGGCAACGCGGTCTGCAATCTGCTGCTTGTCACCAGCACCGTTCACGATAGTAGTGTTCTCCTTGTCTATGGTAACCTTCTCAGCCTTTCCGAGCATGTCAGGAGTGCAGTTCTCGAGGGTGAAACCTCTTTCCTCGGAAACTACGATTGCACCGGTCAGTGTAGCTATATCCTGAAGCATTTCCTTCCTTCTGTCGCCGAAGCCTGGAGCCTTTACGGCAGCAACCTTCAGAGTACCTCTCAGGCGGTTTACTACCAGTGTAGTAAGAGCTTCTCCGTCAACATCCTCAGCTATGATAAGCAGAGCCTTGCCCTCTCTTGCCAGCGGCTCGAGAATAGGAAGAAGGTCCTTCATCGTGGAGATCTTCTTGTCGGTGATCAGAATGGCAGGCTGATCCAGAACGGCCTCCATCTTGTCAGGGTTTGTCATGAAGTAAGGAGAAATGTAGCCGCGGTCGAACTGCATACCTTCCACAACCTTGACTTCGGTGGTGGTACCCTTTGCCTCCTCAACGGTGATGACACCTTCCTTCTTCACTTTGCTCATTGCATCGGCGATAAGCTTTCCAATAACTGCATCGTTGTTTGCTGAGATGGTACCAACCTGCTCGATCTTTGAGTAGTCGGTTCCAACGCTCTGGCTCTGCTTCTTGAGGTCCTCAACTACAGCCTCCACGGCCTTGTCTATACCTCTCTTCAGATCCATAGGGTTGGCGCCTGCGGTAACATTCTTCAGACCTACGTTGATGATAGCCTGTGCCAGAACGGTAGCGGTTGTTGTACCGTCACCTGCCTGGTCGTTGGTCTTGGAAGCAACTTCCTTTACCAGCTGTGCACCCATGTTCTTGAACTGGTCGTCCAGCTCTATCTCCTTTGCTACGGTAACACCGTCCTTGGTAATCTGCGGAGCACCGAACTTCTTCTCTATAACTACGTTGCGGCCCTTAGGACCAAGGGTAACCTTCACGGCGTTTGCCAGCTCATCTGCACCTTCCTTCATCAGTGCGCGGGCATCCATATTGAATTTAATCTCTTTTGCCATATCTGTAATGTTTTATTTTCTGACTGTTTGTTCCGAAACTGAATTCCAAAGGATCGGTCTTTGCGGAAGTGTCAGTTTCAGGTTGATTCTTTGTTTATGGTGATTAGCCTATTACTGCAAGGACATCGCTCTGGCGCATGATCATATAGGTCTTTCCGTCCGGGGCGTTAACTTCTGTGCCGGCATATTTTCCATAAAGGACAACATCGCCGACCTTAAGTTCCATAGGTTCGTCTTTCTTTCCGGGACCTGCTGCTACAACAGTTCCTTCCTGTGGTTTTTCCTTTGCGTTGTCAGGGATGATGATTCCGCTTGCGGTCTTTTTCTCAGCCTCTTTGGGCTCTATCAGGACTCTGTCTGCTAATGGTTTGATATTCATAATTATACGTTTTTAATATTTTTATATTTAACACATTTGTCTAGTTCTTCGTCAGCTACTTGCAATCTGTCCCGTCTCTGACGGTAGGTTCCGTGGGGTTAAGGCAAAGTATGTGCCACCTCATCGGCGACGCCTATTTCTGCCATTTTGTCGCATTTTGGTTTTCTAATGCACCGTTTGAGGTTGAAATATTGTCCGTTTGGGTTTGAAGTATTGTCCGTTTGGGTTTGAAGTATTGTCCGTTTGAGGTTTGAAGTATTGCCAGTTTGAGTTGAAATGTTGTCCGTTTGAGGTTTGAAATGGTGTCCGTTTTACGTATGTTGCTGAAATACAATGTAATGCGTGTTTTAACCAAGGGCCTGTTTTAGTATGGACAATTAAGCAAAAAGCTCTTTTTCAGACGATTGCTTGTCACGCTTGTTTTGACAGATATTTTGTAACTTGCAGCATTATGGATATAGAACAGCTTAAGGCAGATGTGGATTTCATGATCCAGGCTTTGAAGGAAGCTCAGGCCGCCGCCGAGGAAGGAGAGGTTCCGGTAGGCTGCGTTATTGTGGCAAACGAGGAAGGCATTGTTGCTCAGCGAATGTCTTCCAGGGATAAAAAGGAAAAATCCCGGAGTAGCGTATCACTTGCGGCCGGTTCGCAGTCTGAGGCTGATGCCATGCCGCTAAAAAGCCCCGGAAGGATCATAGCCAGGGCCCACAATCTGGTTGAGACGCTCAACGATCCTACCGCCCACGCCGAGATGCAAGCCATAACCAGCGCTACGGCTTATCTTGGGGGAAAGTATCTGGGCAAGTGTACCTTGTATGTGACCGTAGAACCTTGCCCGATGTGCGCAGCCGCTCTCAACTGGGCCCAGATAGGGCGGGTGGTCTATGGATGCCCGGACCCGAAGAGGGGCGCGGAGCTGTTTTCGCCGAGCCTTTACCACCCAAAGACCAAGGTAGAGGGGGGCGTGCTTGAAAAAGAGTG
Source organism: uncultured Bacteroidales bacterium (assembly GCA_900316795.1). GTDB lineage: Bacteria > Bacteroidota > Bacteroidia > Bacteroidales > UBA932 > Egerieousia. Next base: position 145,014 of record ONEF01000001.1, read on the forward strand.
TGCCAAAGTCATGAAAGCCTTCTTCTCAAAGAAGCGTTGAGAGGGGGTGAAGTGCACCGGTGACACCAGGGTTGGACCACTGGCGCGTTTGGAGGGTTTGGAGAGTTTTATTACTTTTGCACCCTGCAACTGCGGTGTTGCGTGTATTGAGATATGGTGTAATGGTAGCACAACAGATTTTGGTTCTGTTTGTCCAGGTTCGAATCCTGGTATCTCAACAAAAACCAAGAAACTGTCTTATGAAGCGTCTTGTCAATCCGACCCTTGCACTGTTTGTCCTTACAGTCATGGGTTTTTGTTTTTTTTCCGGTTGCAGGAACAAGGACGGCAACAATAATCCTTACCAGACAAACATTTTCCCGGCTGTAAAGGTTCCGGTTACATTATCCTCCAACAAAAAACTGTCTCAGGAGTTTGTTGCAAGACATTTTTGGGACGAGTTTCTCAAGGAGGACCGCCTGCTCCGCCTGAGTCCGGATACCTCCACCGTACTTGGAATAAAGCCGAAGGTTTTTGAAGAGACCTTTGATAACTACATCGTGAGTTTGTCGAGGGTTGATGACACTATAGCCCAATCCAGTATGGAAAAATTGGTTGACAGGGCTGTCAAGATGGCGGATGACGGGTATCCTTACTTTTTCAGCAAGATAATGCAGGTCTCCGAAAAGGTTCTGTTTGACGCTCATTCCCCGATGATAAACGAGGAGTTGTATATGCCTGTCCTTGACGGGATAGGACGCTGTACAGCCATTCCGGACAATGTAAAGGATTCTTTCCGTTGGCAGATGGCTATTTGCAACAAGAACCGTGTAGGGTCTATTGCCGCAGATTTCCGTTATGCAAATTCCTATGGCAGACAATCCGCCATGCACCTTATATCTTCCGACTATCTTCTTGTTTTCTTCAACGATCCGGATTGTCCTAACTGCCGTGACGCATTGGAAAAAATGAAAAAGTCCGGTGTTATCCGGGATCTTATAGGAATGGGGGTTTTGAAAGTTCTGGCCGTATCTCCGGGTGGAAAGACTAACTTGTGGGATGAGCGCCGTGAAGATTTCCCTAAGGAGTGGATCTACGCATATTCCCCTGACGGAGAGCTTAACCAAGGTACCATCTATTCCCTCCGTACATCGCCGAGCATATATCTTCTGGATGAAGAAAAGAGGGTGGTGCTTAAGGATGCCTCTCTTCAGAGAGCGCTTAGGACACTGCGCGCCATCAGCGACCATTATGTGGACATTCAGTAAAAAGCCTTGAAGACAGGGCAAGACCTTCCTTGCCGGGACAAGCTTTCCCGATATCTCAAATGTTTTGTAAAAATGGAACATCTGTTTAAACCGAATGTAACAGATGCCCGTTAAATCGTTGTTTACTTTTGCTTGACAGCTTCAGCAAATCTGGACAATGATTATTAAAACGATAGAGATGAAAAGAACATTCATTCAAAAGGAAGTTTACTCCGCACCCGAAACGAGAGTATTCGGAGTGAGGATGGAGACGGGGATTCTCGTTCTCAGCGACGGCGATGTTGACCTTACGGGGAGCGGCGTCGATGAAGGTGATGCAGACGATAACGGTAATAACATTTGGTAAGCTATGAAAAAGATATTCTTATTTGCTTCAGCAGTTTTCATGGCGACTATGTTTGCCGGCTGCGCAAAGGAGGTTCTGGACAATCAGCCAGCAGAAAATCCTTCAGTTAATGAGGGCAAGGCTATTACCCTTACGGTTTCGGCCGTTACCAAGAATCCTCAGACAGTTGCTTCTCAGGAGTTTGACGGCTCTCCGCTGACAAAGATTTCCTACGGTACGGCAGACGCCAACTGGGAAGAAGGTGACAAGATCTTCCTTGTCCGCAACGACGGAACCACAATTACCCTTACACTGACCAGCGGTGCCGGAACCGCCAGCGGTTCATTTGCTTCAACTGATCCTGTTTTGGCAGGAACATACATACCTTATGCGGTCAGCGCAACATCTCTGTCCAAGGGTTATGTGAGTGTTGAATCTGGAACAATAACCCTCGACCTTTCCAATCCGGGTGGTGGAACGCTCGCTGATGCTCTTTATCACGATATCCTCAAAGGAGAATCCTTGACTTTGTCAAACGACCAGGCTCAGGCTTCAGTCACTGGTCTGACCACCCACATTCTGAGTTTCTTGAGGTTCAGGTTCAACTGTTCCGGGAAGGCCGTCTCCAGCATTGGAGTCAGCTCTGCAGGCGGAATATCCAAGACTGTAACCATTGCGGCAAACGGGACGATAACCGGCAGCAACTCATCTACGGATACTTTCAGCGTTGAGGCTTCAGACGATGAAGCTGGATGCTATTCCGGATATTTTGCCGTTTACGACAAGACCACCACAAACCTGTTGGCCTACGCGGAGGATGAAGACGGGGGCAAATATACTCGTGTTGTTTCAACAAAGGATGCGGACTATGATGCCGGCAAGGTTTATGGCAAGACCTTTACTTTGAGTGGTGCAATGGTTACTGCGGAAGCTTCTGGAACCCTGTCTTCACATACCTGGAAGAATCTGGGCCTGAGCGTAAAGTGGGCCGAGTTCAATGTAGGCTCCAGCAGCGAGTATTCTTACGACAGGAATATTGACAACGGAACAAGCAGTTCAGCTGGAATCGCAGTGCCGGCAGACTGGGCCGGATGGCGTCTTCCGACCAGGGCTGAGGTTCAGGAACTGTTCTATGCCAGCAACAGGGAATGGGTTACCGGAGCTAACAACGGAGTGAAATTCAACAGCAACGGCAACTATGTGGCTATGGGAGCCGGTGGCTACGAGAGGTGGCGTGACGACGGCAGAGACTGGGATTACAACATAGGAAGCGTGGTTTACTTCTATATTAACGAAAACACCCCTAGCAACGGCTGGTATGCCCAGATTTGGGCAGTGGTAGGCACGAATGGAAACTCTCTCGGTTTCGGTTCAGCCAACCTGGGCAATAACACGTTTGGCTTCAGCAACTATGCGGCCATGCGTCTTGTCTGCGACTACTAGTGGTTACTTGATTTCGATGATTGCTTCGGAGATGTTGATCATGAAGTCTCCGACGTGCTCACATTCGTTGATCATGTCTATGTAATAGACTCCGGTCAGGTAGCTGTAGGTATTGTTCTCCAGGTTGAGCAGATGCTCTTCCTTGAGGTTGTTGCGGTACTCGTTGATTTCCTGCTCCACATCCTGGGCGTTGGATATGTCTGTTATGCCCTCGTAGCCGAGTTCCAGATTTTTCTGCATAACATCAAAGCCCTTGAAGATGAGATCCATCATGAAGCCCAGACGGGTGGTCATGTCCTCGTCGAACGTAGCGTTGTGGATGTTGCGTCTCTGGAGGATTCTTCCGATGTTGAAGCCGCTGTCTCCTATGCTCTCAAGCTCGCCTATGACCTTGAACATGGCCTGTATCCTGCGTGAAGATTCTTCCGAGAGGTCCCACTCGGAGACTTCGTTCAGGTACTTGGCTATCTCAAACTCTATCTTGTCTGTAATCTGTTCATAGTGTTCCAGCTTGTGATAGAGCTCGTCAAATTTTTCAGGGTCTGTTGTGCTGATGCTTTCCCTGGCAAGTTCGTACTGCTGGCGGCATATCTGGACGAAGTGCAGGATTTCTCCCTTGGCCTGTCCAAGAGAAAGTTCGGCAGTGGAGAGAGGACCTCCGTGGATGAACTGTAGCCTGTAACCCTCTTCTTCCGGTTTGCCCGGCAGGAGTTTGGTCACGAACTTTACGATCTTGTTGGTGAAGCCTACAAGGATGCAGGTGTTGCTGATGTTGAACAGGGTATGCACCATTGCAATGGAGCAGAGGATGGAGAATGTGGAAGCACCGCTGACAAGCGGGTTATCCAGCCCCAGGGCCATTATCACCTTGGAAACTACCCAGAGGAACGGATGGTAGAGGATAAGCACCCAAAGAACTCCGAACAGGTTGAAGAAAGCGTGTCCGGCGGCGGCTCTCCTTGCCGAGATGTTGGCTACAGATGCTGCCATGTTGGCGGTAAGGGTGGTTCCTATGTTTTCCCCGAGCACCAGTGCGGCTCCCAGTTCAAAGTTCAGGCCGTTGGAGCACATCATCAGCGTAAGGGCCATTGTGGCGGCAGAAGACTGGAGCATAATGGTTACTATGGTTCCTATAAGGACGCATATCAGCACGCTCCAGAACCCTAACCTGCTCCATCCGTTGATAAGTTCCTTGACCTTCTCCAGTATGGCCGGATCTACTGAGGTCTGGACCATGCTCAATCCCAGGAACATTATTGCAAAGCCCATGATCATCATTCCGAGGCTCTTGCGTTTCTTGCTCTTGCCCATCGTGATGACAAACCCTACGGCAATGAGAGGAACCGCTATTGTGGCAACTCCTCCCGAAAACCCTATCAGGGCAAAAAGCCAGGCGGACACCGTGGTCCCGATATTGGCTCCCATGATTACGCCTATGCTCTGAGCCAGGGTGAGCAGTCCGGCATTGACGAAACTGACCACCATAAGGGTAGTGGCTGCGGAAGACTGTATGCAAGCTGTTACGGTAAGACCCGTGAGCACCCTCTTGAAGGCGTTGGAGGTCATCATGGCCAGAAAACTCCTGAGTTTGTCACCCGCAACTTTCTGCAGGTTTTCGCTCATCATGCTCATTCCGAAGAGGAACAAGGCCAATGAGCCCAGGAGTTTGAATATAGACATTGCAATGTTCATCACAACAAAAATAATGTTAATCGTTGAGTATTAAAAATTAATCTGCTATTTTTGGAACAAATTATTCAACGATGAACAAAATTGTAACAACAGATACTGTTTTTCCAATACACCATAAAAGAGCGGACAAATCATCTAAAAAAGCAATAAGATTATCTATGAACTTTTCAGGACGCGTTTTGCTGGCCGCTATGGCTTTTGTTTTTCTTTTCTCGGCGACATCTTCAGCCCAGTATTATGATATAGGAAGCGAAAAGTCTTCCATCAAGTGGAAGACGATGAAAAGCAAAAACTTTCAGATAATCTATCCTGAGGGTCTTGGCAAAAATGCGGCGAGCTATCTCGGAAAGGTGGAGTCCATGTACGGCATCCACTCTGATTCAGTAAGATACAACTATGGTTTGCCAAAGAGGTTCCCGATGGTGCTCCACCCGTTCAACGCGGAGAGCAACGGTATAACCGTATGGGGACCGCGCCAGATAGATTTCATTGCCCAGCCGCCGGTGAATCTGATTTCCACCGAGCCTTGGGATCTTTCCCTGGCAAGCCACGAAGGGCGTCACGCCTGGCAGATAGCTCATTTCAACCGGGGGTTGTTCAAAGTCCTTTCCTGGGGTTTCGGAGACCAGGTTGTGGGGGCCGCTTCCGCAGTCTATCCTTCCAGATGGTTCCTGGAGGGCGATGCCGTGGTTGCTGAAACCCAGATGAGCAAGGGCGGAAGGGGCCGCAGCGGTTTCTTCCTCTGCGAGGTCCTCAAGTGCATTGTTCCTGAAGACGGAGATGCCGGAAAGTATTTCTACGGCAAGAACCGCACCTGGGACCGCTGGCGCTTTGGTAGCGTAAAGGCTTATTCTCCTGATAGATACAGCGTGGGTTATATGATAAACGCTATGGCCCGTAAGCACAGCGGAGATGTGGACCTGGCAGACAAGATCCTCAACTATGAGACCCGCCATTTCATGAGCGCCAACGTGGTGGCTTCCGCTTTCAAGGAGTACAGCGGGCTGACTCACCGCAAATATGTCCAGGGAGATATGCTCAACGAATTCCTCGAGCTGAATGAGAACGAGGCTCTGGAGGAACTTCTTGAAAAGGCTGAGGAAGATTACCCTGAAGCATCCCAGACTATGGTGATAGACCAGGCCAAAAGGACCGGAGCCAGACATGGATACTTTACGGAATACGGCAATGTGGCTGTCGTGGGGAAAGATTCTCTTGTGGCCGTAGTGTCCGGAACCGGAATCCCGGGAGCTCTTGTCCTTCTTACCAAAGCTTCAGATTCACAGTGGAAAGAGAAGGTTCTCAGGCCGTTTTCTGAAGAAGCCGGAAGGATCTGCCACTACAACGGCAAAATCTGGTGGAGCGAGTGCAATACGGACCCTCGTTGGGAGCAGCATGCAAGCAACGCGATTTTCAGCTATGACCTAAGGTCCGGACAGATGGAAGATTATTCTGACGAGAAACATTCTCTCCATCTTCCTTTTGTCGTGACTTATGACGGAAGGCCGCTTCTTTGCTGCGTGGCATACGGGACCGACCATCTTTCCAGCACCGTGAAGTCTCTGATGTTTCTGGACAACGGAGCTTCATTCAACGGAGTAGAGATGAATGTAGCAGGCCAGATAACCTCTGTGGCTTCCTCCGGTGAAGACTTCTGGTATTCTTCCCTGAATCCGGAAGAAGGGGGAATGGAAATCTGGAAAGTTTCTTCAGGAAAAGTAAACCGCGTTTACACGACAAGACACATAGTCAAGGATCTGCAGACCTTGGGCAATGACGTTTATTTCCAGACAGATATGTTCGGATGTCCTGTCATCTGCCGGCTGGATCCTTCTACCGGAGCTATTTCCCTGGCATCTATATCTGAAGATGTATGCTCCTTCAGCATAGCGGATTCAGGAAAGATGTTCGTCTCAAAAGACGCCAAGGACAAGGGTTCTGTACTTTCCTGCGACCAGATGCTGTCACTGCCTACAACTCCCGATATGGAGTTCAACTACCCTCTGGCAGAGGAACTTTCAAGGCAATATGAGCAGAAGTACGGGAAAATCGCCGAGCCGCAACAAAACAACTCAGATGCTGCAAGCTTCCATTTCAAGGAAGAGCCTTACCGCAAGGGAGCTCATCTTTTCAGGATTCACTCCTGGGCTCCGGTCTATGCCGAGTTCGGCGGTGTTGCGGAGGGTGAGTTCGAAGAATTCTATGAGGAGGCTCTTCCGGGAGTCACCATTTATTCCCAGAATACCCTTGGAACGATGAGGGCGACGGCAGGCTATGCATACCAGCACAGAAACGGATTCCTCTCCACGTCAAAGAATCTCCATTCCGGACACGCTTCCCTTTCCTGGAGCGGCTGGTATCCTGTGATTGAAGGAACTGTACATTTCAACGACAGGATAATGTACAAGAAAGACAAGTATTCTTTCAGGAGCTCCGTTGACGCTTATGTTCCTCTTTCATGGAGCGGGGCCGGCTGGGCCTCCGGAGTCACTCCTGCCGTGAGCTGGAGCTTCCGCAACGACCAGATCGTCCTGGACGAAGAGACTTCCGGCCCTTCCGAGGCATCGGAAGATGACGGCGAAGAACCGGAACATCGATATACCCTGTCACAGATAAAAAGGCATCAGGTAAACTTCTCCCTTGGCGCATACAAGATGCAGGAAATGGCTGAATCACAGGTTTATCCAAGATGGGGAATTGGCGGCAGGGTGGCAGTTTCCGTAAGTCCTCAAGGCGGCAAGTACTTCGGCTCGGAGTATTCGGCATACGTTTACGGATATGTTCCCGGCCTTGTGTTCAATCACGGTCTGAGGCTCTCGGCTTCATACCAGAGGCAGGACGTTGAAGGCAAGATGTACTGGCTGGACAACCATCTGGAAGGTCCTAGAGGCTTCACTGAAGATTTCTATGGCCGCAACATCTTGCGTGCAACGGCAGATTATGCAATTCCGGTTTATCTCGGCGATGTCTCCCTCGGCCCGATTGCCTATCTGCAGCAGCTCCAGGTAATCCCGTTCGTGGATTACAGCAAGGTGGATTTCCTCAGGAAGACAGGTCCGGCCAAGACAGATCCTTTCCACTACCAGTGGGAAGACCGCTATTCCTTCGGGGCTGACGTGATGTTAAGGGGGCATTTCCTGAGAATCGGCTTCCCTATGTACATAGGCGTAAGATATGCCCGCACCAACAAGCCGACCGACATCGGCAGCGTTTCACCTGCCGCATACGACGGAAAAGGCAACAAGAACTTTGTCACCCTTCTTTTCGGGATAGAGTTCTATTAGACCATTTTGATTTTGTTACCGTTTTGATTCTTTCCACTCTTTGGGACTCATTCCGGTCTTGGCCTTGAATGTTCGCAAAAAGGATGTTCTGGATGAGAACCCGGATTGCTCAGCGATGTCCGAGTGTGACATCTTGGGTTGTTCCGCCATCAGTTTCTTTGCGTGTTCTATGCGGTAGCTGTTGATCAGATCCGAGAAGCTGGTTCCCAGAGAGCTGTTGATAATCAGGCTGACATAGGTCCTGTTGGTGGCAAGTTCCGATGCTATGTCGCTGAGGCGTATGTCTTTTTTCTTGAAGAGTTCTTTTTCCTCGATCAGCTTGGAAATCTGCTCCTGAAGTTCCTGCCTTGATTTTTTTGCCACCTCGGACGTGTCTATATCTGACACTTCTTCCGGCTTCTTTGACAATAGCCTATAAGCCAAGAAAATGCATCCGATAACAACAAAGGCTCCGCAGGCAAACCAGAGCCAAGGATAGCTTGTGCTTTCCGCAGGTTTTGTGCTGAAGGCAAAAACGCAGCTGTTTGTCTTGAAGTTGTCTGTCACGAGAGCTTCCCCGGATTCTCCGAAGAAACAACCTCCGGCCAAAACGATTCTGCCGTCTCCCAAAAGATCCCAACTCTCGTCATTCAGAGAGAAGTCCTTCAGGATATCTGAATAATACAAGATACTGCTTGCCTTTCCGCCATCCAGAGTCGCGTCATAGTCAATCTCGGCGACATAGAAGTTTCTCTTAAGGTCATATCCTGTAAGATAAGCCTTTCTTGTCTGGCGGTTCACCTGGATTTTCTGTCCCCAGGCCAAGGTTTCTCCTTCAATTCCCTTTTCAGGCAGCGGCTTTTCCATATTCAGCAGCGAGAACTGTTCTCCGGAAATCTTTAGAATTCCGAACCTTCCGTCAATCTTTCTTTTTGCCGGTATCAGATAGGTGTAATCGCCGATGGAAGAAGTCTTGGGGTCATAAAAGCTCATTGGCAGAAAAATGCTCCACTCGTTCAGCAGAGGAATCAGGAAAGCCTCTCCGTCCAGGCGGTCGGCGATCATCTGGCAGGTGTCGCCCCTGTTGCTCAGATATGAAAACACAATGGCCTGGGATGAGTCTGTCTGCAATATCAGTGGACTTCCCCTTTGGACAGAAACCGGCTTCTTGAAAGAAAAGCCCTTTCTTGGCTCGTAAATTTCCATATCGTCGTCGGCGTACCAGTTGCCTGTAACCAGGACTCTTCCGTCCGGGAAGGCAATCGCGGAGCACCCTGTCCTCTTGCGGTCCAGAACTCCGGATGGTTCGAAGGAGTGAGTCTTGGGGTCATAGATTTCCGTTCCCCAGCTTTGCCCGATGCCGAAGTTTTCCGCGCAGCCGCCTCCAATCATTATCCTTCCGTCAGGGAGCTTTACTGAAAATCCGAAATCGTGAGGATAGAGCATCGGCACCTCAACCCATTTTCCGTCCTTGAGGTACTCGGCCGTCTTGAGCAATATGAAGCCGTCCGTATGTCCGCCGAGAACGGTTATCTCCCCGTTCAGATTGACGATACAGTGTCCGCCGCGGGGCTGATTGAGGTCGGGAAGCCTCTCGGCCGCCATCTTGAGAAACCTCTCTCCGCCAACTTCAACAGCCTCCTGCTCAAACACCTTGGTCTGAGTGCAGGCGGCTGCCAGTAGTGATATTGCAAACGTTATCCAGGGTCTCATAGCGTTCTTCAGACTGTCCTGAAACCAAAGGTAGCAATAATTACTGTTCCTATGCGGGAAGAAGGTCTATCGTTTCCTTACGCAGCGTACACTGCCGCCTCTGGTCTTGTACAGGTTGCGTACTCTTCCAAAATCTGAATAGTTGTAAACTCCGGTAGGGTTGGAGGTCAGACCATACGTACCATCATCCTCGAAATAGAATTTCTCTTTTAACAGCACACCGTTTTGAGCCCATACGAGAACGTGATAATCACTCGTTCTTTCAAGGGCTCCCTCTCCATTCATAAGCTTATAGCTTGTACCTGAATGAGAGCCGTAGACCGCCTGTGGCATACGGGCGGCTATACCAGGGAAGCGGCATTTAATTCCACCCTCGTCAATATAAAAACCGTCTTGATAGAAACTATGCCCATTCAACCAAACGATGAACTGATCGTTCCAGGCGCTCTTGTCAGGTACTTTCCAGCCGGAAGGACACGGGTCGAAGATGGTTTTGCTTTCCTGCCACAGATCTTCGGTAATGTCTGAAGCCCAGTTGTCGCGGTCTAGAGAACTGTTAAAGTAAGATCCGTTACTGAATGTAGTTGGATAAGCAACCATTGAGGCAACTGTAGGGTTTGACACAACGGCACGGGATTCTGCCGTTCCAAGAGTAGCCGGAATGTAACAGGTAGCCCAGTCGCTTGAAGATACGTAACCGCTGGTAAAACCAGGGAAAACGGAGTTCTGGAACGGATCTTTTCTTCCCCACTGGTACATAAGACCGTAATCGAAGGTGTTGGAGTTGCTATGGGTTCTAGTCAACGCTCCCAGGTTGCGGTCCATGAATACGGCGCCGCTATTGTAAGTCTGGGCAAGAGAGGCAAGGTCTGTTACGGTAAACCACAGATGCCAGCTCCAGAGAATCGTTCCGCTGGAATTCTTGATGGCAATTACCGCATTGCCTTCATGGAAGGTTTCAGGAACGCGGAAATATACATAACCGTCCTCATAGCGTACGCCGTACAGCATTTCACCCTCTGCCGGGGCGGTAGTGGTTCCGTAACTTGCCCAAAGAAGGTTAGCCGAAGCGATTTCAGAAGCGCTTATGGTTTTGCTGACGCCTGCAAGCGTAGCAGCTCCATTACCTCTTACGGTAGCCTTGAACTTATAGTCTCCGGAACTGGAAATTATGTAGCAGTTGGCTGTTTCCTCTGCACTCAGGTCTGCGTATGTCAAGGAAGCCTCATCCCGAACCGGACGGATAGGCATTCCGGACATCATATATACGTCAGGCCAGCTTCCATATTTTTTATACATTGAGCCATAAGCGTTTGCCCAGGCTCCAATGAAACCGTCACTGTTGTCACAGGTGCTGCTCCATAGCAATACGGAGCCTGGATTTCCATATCCGAAATCTGAATTGCTGCCAGGGCCGATAAAACCGGATCCATAGAAAGATATTGCAGATGTTATTCCGGTCAGTTGGGCCTTTGAAGGAACTTTCCAGCCTATTGGGGACGGGTCGTAGATGGTCTTTTCGTTATCAGACCAAAGGGTCATGCAAGTTGCATTATCCGGCATCCAGTTGCTTCTGCTGCCGTGGTAGAAGAATGTGACCGGATGTGAAGTGGCATGGTCTACGGTAGTTCCGTTTCCTATGTTCTCAAATGAGAAGACAGAGGTTCTTGGAGGGACGTAATTGAAAGGAGTATATGCCTGCCCTAATGAAGAGGCGAACGGGGCAGGTCTTCCCCACTGATAGCTGAAACCTGCGGTGTAGCTTCCGTCGTCGAAAGTTCCCGTGGTTACGGAACCGATGTTGCGGTCCAGGAACTGATTGCCGTTGTAAACAACGGTGCCCGGGTTGGTTGCCCATATGAGCCAGCTCCAGAGAATCTCGTCTACATCCTTGTCGTAAACCCCGTCAGTTCCGCCTTCTTTGTCTTTGAAAATGGCTACATAAGAGTTTCCTTCAAGGTTGTAGTTTTTATAGAAATATACATAGCCGTCGTGATAATAAATATCGTGGGCCTGCATCTTTCCGTCATGGTATACGACATTGCCTCTCTGCTTGAGATCCCACAGGACGGTAACTCCGCTGATGTCGTTCTTGTTTATCTCCGTGGCTATTGTTCCGGTGACAGGGTCGAGCCCGCCGTTGCCTTTTACGGTAGCCTTGAACTTGTAATAGCCTCTCTGCATTGCTATATAGGTGTTGGCTGTACCGTTTTCGCTGAGGTCGATGATTTCCGGATCCTTGTTGAAAGTAAGGGTAATGTCTGCGATGGAACTTCTCTCAACCACTATGCTTTTGTCTGAATTCAGGGTGTATGTCTGCTTTATGCCTTCTACGGTTATTACACCAATTGTGAGATCGGTATATGTGTTTGCCGGAACCGCTATATAGAATGGTATCGGGTCTGAACCTATCTCTACACCGTTATTGCCACAGTCCAGAACCACAGGATGCTGGGCCGGACTGTTTTTGTCAACAGTTGCGGTGGGATTGCTGTTAAGCGAGGTTATGTTTGTAATGGTGCCGCTCAAGCTCTGGGCTGAGGAATAGAGATAGATTTTCTTGATCTTCTTTCCCGTCAAAGGCGTCTTGAGGTTTATTCTGATCAAACCGCCGATATTCTTGAACTGAAGATTTGTGGTAGTGCTGTATGCAAACATAGGAGCCTTAATAACTCCAGGGGTGTAATTCTGGGTGATCGGATATGCTGCATTTTGTTCACTCCAGTATTCTGCGGGATAAAAAGCATAGTAAGACCCGGTTGTCAACTCGGTTCCACTGTGGTAGGTGAAATCACCATGGGACGTGTTGCTGGTCGTAGTGTAGAATCCTACAGGTGGAGTTCCATATACATAGTTTCTTACGGCAATCATGTCTCCGCTGCGCCATAAGACGTTATAGGTGTCGCCTTCCTTTTCCAGAGCTATCTTGGTGCCCGGTTCGGTTGTAGCGGTGAAGACCAGTCCCTTGGAGACTTCAACTTCTGGTTTTGTCTCGATTTTGTCTTCCTGGGTGCAGGAAACAAACAATCCCGCGCTAATCGCGAGAATAATTGCAAGTATCTTTTTCATGGCAGTTCCTCCTAGTTTGAAGTGAAATCATCGTCACCATATTCTTCTCCATCTTGGTAACCTTCTGTGTTTCCACTTTGGCAGAGAACACCTTGCTGAACGGCCTCGTAAATCCTTGACGAGGGGGTTTCATAATGCTTTCTTTCAATCTTTTTCATAATGTATTTAACAGGAGTTATTTCTTGGTAAAGGTCCAGGTATCGTTTTCGTTGACGGTTGTCGAGACGGTCCTCTGGAGGTGGTCAAAGGTCCAATCTGCGGAAGAAGGATCGGTGAAGTATTCGGACATATTTTTGCCGTCAACGGTAAACGTTGCGGAAACATCGCCGGAACTGAACATCTTGGCGGCGGTGGCTCCCTGAATCAATTTAAGGCTGGTGATGCCTTCAGTAATGGTGATAACGTCGCATCTTGTCGCATTTCCAAAGCCACTATAATGTATGGCTCCGAAGTCAGAAGCTTCTGTGCTGGCAGTTACCGTGCCGCCGGAAATGACAATGCTCTTTGTCCAGGAAGCAGGGGACCAGCCGCTTCGGGTCCAGACCGAACCAATACCAGGACCAATGTGCCCTATGGCATTGACCGTACCGCCGGAGATAGTCAGGTTACCTCCCTCGACTCCAGCTCCGTCTTTACTGTTGACAACAATGCCAGCCACAAGAGCGTCCGGTCCGCTTCCCCAGGAAAGACCTGCCGTTTGTTCGGCGGTAACCGTTCCTCCGGTGATAAGCAGATCCCCGCCTTTGACATATATTCCCTGGGCACTGCCTATTGCATTAACCACTCCACCAGAAATGGCAACATCCTTTTCTGCATAAATGTCACCGCTGGTGCTTACTGTTCCCCCGGAGATTGTTAAGCCTCCTGCACTGATTGCGTGGCTTGCTCCTGCCCCGGAAGCCAGATTCAATGTGCCGCCCTCAATGACTATGTTGGCATTGTTGTTTTCACAGACAATGGCTCCGGTAGTATAATATGCATTAAGGTTAAAGGTTCCGTCTCCCCGGAAGGTGGCCGTACTTCCTTCTTTTATATCAATAGGGTTTTGATAATCAGGATCGTTGATGGTATTTGTCCCTGTCAGGTCTATTGTGGCATCGCCATTGATGTTCAACTTCCTCATCGTGGCATTATCGAGATAAATAGCTGAACCACCTCCCTCTACAGTTACATTGCGATTGCTGTTGCTGCCAATCAGTTTGGCGTCGGTTCCGGCAGGAATCGTTACCGCATCATTGGATTCCGGTAAATTGATGATAATGGTGGAAGGGGTGGTATAAAGCGCTGATATCTCCGCCTCGGTAAGGGCTTTGTCATACAGGCGCACATCGTCCATCTTTCCCTCGTAGAATTCTCCGCCGCCATAGCTTCCGAGATAATGGGTTTGGTAAAGGTTAGAGACATTTGCCAAACCCGTAAAGCCACCGATATAAACACCATCCACATACAATTTACCTTCTGAGTTTTCGGCATCGCGTACAAAGGTAACCATGTGCCAGTTGCCATCGTTATAAGTGTCGGGTGACGTATATCCGATACCAGAGGTCCATATCTCTATCCTGCCGAAGTTTACAAATCGCACAAACCAGCCGGCTCCTCCGGTTCCTCCATCGGTCCTTATCATATTGGCACCGCTGGATCTGTTTTGAGTGGAGTTAATCCACAGATTGGCAGTGAAAGAAGATGTTCCGAAGTTTCCAGCATCGCCTATAGCCATTTGGTTTCCATTTTCAAAGAGATATGCCCTGTCGGCATTTCCGAAACGGTCTGTTGTCAGGGTGGCGCCGGTAACGGTTGCATCTATACCACCCACGACATCCTTGGCATTGCCGGTAAACGGCCAGTGGTTAACCAATCCGCCCACGGCTGCCATATTGCTGAATGCCAGGGAAATGTCTGTAATGCTGCTTCTGGTTACGGCAATGTTCTTTTTGGCCGTGCGTACCTGATATTCTCCATCCGTTGTAATAACTGTAATACTCAGCGATGTGTATGAGTTTTGTGGAACAGCGATATGGAACGGTTTTGCAGTTGAGCTTATAGCAACTCCATTTTCTCCGCAGTCCAGTACTATTCCCTCAGTGCCGGAAACTGCGGCGACATAGCCGTCAGCAACGAGCGTTGCGGCATTGACAACGGTTCCGCTCATTCCCTGGTCTGCGCCCAGAATAATCTTGCGGACCTTCTTCCCGTTCATGGTGGTGCTTATGTTCAGGCGAATGATTCCGCAGATGTTCTTGAAGGCAAGGTTTTCGGTGGAACTTTCCGCATACATCGGAGAGCCCGAAATGTTGCCTTCCACGTAATTCTGTGTCGCCGGAATGGCCGGATATCCGGAATTGAAGAAAGCAACCGGATACATGGCCCTGTAGTCTGGATCCTTGGCTTCGCTTCCGCTCTCATACTTAAAGTCTGCGTGAGAGGTGGTGCTGGTGGTGGAATAAACTCCGATATAAGAATTGCCGTCTATCACTACAATCTCGTCTCCGCTTTGCCATACAACCTTATAGACACTTCCGTCCTCTTCCAGGGCGGTTTTGGTAGCGGCTTCGGTAGTTGCCTTGAAGGTGGCTTTGTTTTCCTTCGTTACATTTGCGTCTTCCTTTGAGCAGGAGAAGAACAGGCCCAGGCTAAGGGCGATAATAAATACAAATACTTTTTTCATAACTCTTCCTCCTGATTAAGCATTGAAATCTCCTTCTCCATAATCATCTCCATCGCCGAAATCCTCATTATCTCCGCTGGTGATGCAAATTGCTCCCTCCTGTTCCAGATCCTGGATTTCTGTTAGGGGAGCTTCATAAAGCTGTTTTTCAACCTTTTTCATGATTATATGTTTTTGATTTTTGAATATTCTATTCAAATTTAGGCAGAGTGTTTTTCACTCTCCGCCACAGAATGTGCAAAGAAGTGTCTCAAATCGTAAAAAGATTTGAGACAAGTGCCTTAGATGGTGTTATAACGGGTGTCAATTACCTGACAAATGGGAGAACACCTTTTTTGCGGCGGATTTGCCGATTACGGCTGAAAGTTCCTCCTCTGTGGCTTTTTTCACTCTTGCCACGCTCTTGAAATGCTGCAGGAGCTTTTGGGATGTTTTCTCGCCGATGCCTTTGATCTCAGACAGTTCGGTCTGAGTCTGGTGTTTGCTTCTCAGGCTACGGTGGAAGGTGATGCCGAATCGGTGAGCCTCATCGCGGAGCTGCATTATCGTTTTCAGGCTCGGGGAGTTCTTGTCCAGAAAGAGAGGATTGGGGTCTCCCGGGCGGATGAGTTCCTCAAGCCTTTTGGCGATGCCGATTATAGGCATTTTCCCGTCCAGCCCAAGATCCTTGAGAGCTTGGTACGCAAAGTCCAGCTGGCCTCTTCCGCCATCCACCACCACAAGCTGCGGCAGGTCTTCCGGAGCTTCAGCCATGAGTCTGGAGTAACGGCGGTAAACCACCTCGTACATAGAGGCGAAGTCGTTGGCTCCCACAACTGTCTTGATGTTGAACTTGCGGTAGTCCTTCTTGGAAGGCTTGCCGTTCCGGAACACCACGCAAGATGCTACAGGATTGGTTCCCTGGATGTTGGAGTTGTCGAAGCACTCTATGTGGACCGGATACTCCTTCAGGTGGAGGTCTCTCTTGAGCATCTCCACGCCTATGTTTTTCTTGTCTTCAGGGTTCTTCAAGGCTTCCTGCTTGAGGGCCTGGAGCATGAACTCACGGGCGTTCTTTGTTGAAAGCTCAAGCAGAGAGAGCTTGTCGCCCTTCTGGGGAACGTGTATGTTGTGGTCCTCGGACAGGATTCCAGATGACGGGAGGAACGGTACGAGAATTTCCTTGCTCGGCTTTTCGTCGGCATCGCTGAGGATGTTATAGACACTCAGCATAAACTGGGTGAGTACTTCTTTCCGGCCTTTGTCTGCTGAGCTGTCCTGGAGGCCGCATTCTTCCGGAATCTCGTCCGACAGGTCTCCCTGAGTCTTGAGTTCCAGGCTCAAAACCCTTGTTATGCATCCGTTTGTTACTCTGAAGAAGTTTCCGAAAGCGGAGCCTTTCTTTGCATTCTTGCCGATGCTGTCCGTGAAAAGTATAGAGAACACATCCAGGTTGGTCAAACTCGGCTGCACAATCAGAGACTTGTTGTAGTGGGTGGAGAGCATCTGCATCCTTTCCTTGTAGGCCTGGGCCTGCTCGAATTCCAGCGCCGAGGCGGCTTCCTCCATCTTTTCCCTGAAGAGCCTTATCATCTGCGACAGGTTTCCCTTGAGGATGTTCTTTGAGGCTTCAATCATTTCATTGTAAGCCTCTTCAGAGATTTTGCCGATGCAAGGGGCGCAGCATTTGTTGATATGATAGTTGAGGCACTCCCTGAACTTGCCGGCAGCAATGTCCTCCTTGTTGAGTTTGAGGGAACAGGTCCTCAGCCGGAACATTGAATGGAACATATCCACCAGAGAGTGGGCATACATCGCTGAGGAATAGGGGCCGAAGTAAAGAGAACCGTCACGGGTAAGGGTCCTGGTTATGAATATCCTTGGGAACGGCTCCTTCTTGATGCAGATCCAAGGATAGGTCTTGCTGTCTTTCAGAAGGATGTTATAGCGGGGTTGGTTCTCCTTTATCAGATTGTTTTCCAGGAGGAAAGCGTCCTGCTCGTTTTCCACCACCGTAAATTTTACATCAGCGATTTTTGATACCAGTACCTGTGTCTTGGCGTTCAGCCTGTTTTCCGAGACAAAATACGAACTCACCCTCTTTTTGAGGTCTTTGGCCTTTCCGACATAGATGATTTTGCCGTCAGAGTCGAAGAAACGGTAAACGCCAGGCTGATGTGGAAGGAGTGATATTATCTCCTTTTTTATTGTATCTTTGTCTCTGATGCGCATACTGATATAGAGCTATGGGTGCAAAAATAATCAATAAAAGCGAAGTTAAGAAGTCTATGAAGATTCCGGGAATTCCCGGCAGTCTGCTGGCCGCCATGACAATGAAGATAGCCGGTCTGGACAAGCTTAACGAGCTTTATGACCGTCTGGCTGATTACAAGGGAGTGGAGTTTGCGGACAAAGTGCTGGAGTCTCTTGAGATAACCTTGAACGTCAACTCTTCCGCCCTTGGTAACATACCCAAGGAAGGTGGTGTTATCGTTACCGCCAACCATCCGTTCGGAGGCCTGGACGGGCTGGCGGCGCTCAGCATTCTGGGGAAGGTGCGCAAAGACGTGAAGATTCTCACGAACTTCATCCTTTCCAAAGTTCCGAACGTGCAGGATTATTTTATCCCGATCAACACTACCTATGGCTTCGGGAATTTTACTACTACAACCATATCCGGCTTGAGGCAGGCCGAAGAACATCTCCAGAAAGGCGGACTTCTGGTTTTGTTCCCTGCCGGAGAAGTATCATCATGGAACACCCAGGGAAAGGTAGTGGAAGACGCGGATTGGATGACTTACATCTGCCGCCAGGTCCGCCGTTCAAAATGTCCGGTGTTTCCGATGTATTTCCACGGAAAGAACTCCAAGTATTTCCAGTGGCTGGGAAGGATAAGCACAAAACTCAGCGACCTGCGTTTTTCAGGCGAACTCTTTGACAAGAAAGGCAAAGAAATAAAGGTCAGGGTCGGTTCTGTCATCCAGCATGCGGAACTGGAGAAATTTACAGAGGACCGCATGGTTGCCAAATTCCTGAGGAGCCGTTCTTACGTCCTGGAAGCAGACACCGTGGAAAAAGACGTTAGCGTTTATACGACCAAACTCATAGATCCCGTTCCTGTACCTTCTATCCTGAAAGAGATGAAAGACAATCCCGACGCGCATCTCTTCGATGTGGGCACTCTGTCCTGCTACCTGTTCTCCCATAGCCAGATTCCTAACTTGATGAGAGAGGTTGCCCTCAAGAGAGAAGAGGCGTTCAGGGCCGTAGGCGAGGGGACCAACAAACCGATGGATACGGATTCCTACGATGAATATTACAAGCATCTGATTCTCTGGGACAACAGCAACCAGGACCTTGTAGGGGCTTACCGCATTGGCCTGGGCAAAGAGATTCTGGAACAGAAAGGCATCCACGGCTTCTATGCCGATTCTCTTTTCCGGTTCTCGGAAAAATTTATCGGGGTGCTGTCAAAAAGTGCTGAACTTGGCCGCTCGTTTGTGACTGTCAACCACCAGAAAGACACACTTGCCCTCATTCTTCTTCTCAAGGGTCTTCTTTATACGATGGTCAAATATCCGGAGTACAGGTACCTGATAGGTCCCGTAAGCATAAGTTCTTGGTATCCTATGCTTTACAGGAGCATTATGATACATTATCTGAGAGAGCATCACGGTAACCCTGACCTTGCCGGCATGGCTAACCCCAAAACACCATTCCAGCCGGATTTCGGAAGGGTGGATTTCAATGCCCTGCTCTTCGGGAAGATGAACAATGTTGAGGCGTTCGACCGTTATATGCTGAAGATAAGCAACGGCAAATATCGTCTGCCGGCCCTTCTGAAAAAGTACATAAAGATGGGCGCTAAGATCATAGACTACAACGTGGACCCAGACTTCAACTACTGTGTGGATGGTCTGATAATGATTGCCCTGGAAGACATTCCAACTGACGACATAGACTCCCTGTCCAAGGAGTTTGAAGATAAAGATCCAATTTACCGCCGCTTCTACGGCTCTGACCTCTAATTGTTTTCAAGGAACCGGATCATAACCGTGCCCTCCCCAGGGATGGCATCTCAAGATGCGTCTTAGTGCAAGGTACAGCCCTTTGAACGGACCATGCTTCCTTAGAGCCTCTATTGCATACTGAGAGCAGGTCGGGGTAAATCTGCAGGTTGCAGGTTTGAGCGGGGAAATGCACACCTGATAGAACTTGACGAGAACAACAAGCGGGAAAATTGCAATTTTTTTCACGACGGACAAGACACTATTCCCTTTCTTGTCAGAATCCGGAACAGATGCTTTGTTGTCCTTTCCGTCTTGCCCCACAGCTTTGACGGCAGTGTCAGCAGATTTATGGCTGTCTTCAGGTTTCTGCTCAGCGATAGTTTTCAGTATGTTTTTTACAGCCTCTTCTATCTGTGAGTATTTGAGTTTTTCTTTTGCGATGTATTGGAAACTGATGTGAGCGCAACAGGGAGGAAGCAGTTCCTTGTTGAGGCGATAGGCTTCTCTCATCCTGCGTTTGAGCAGATTGCGGTCAACGGCTTTCTTGAAGAGTTTCTTGGGCGCAACCACCATGACCTTGTTAGTTGCAGCTCCTTCAGAAGGAAGAGGGTTGAAGGAATATTTTGCAAGAACCGGATATGACTCCATACGATGCCCCCTGGACATAAGTCTCAGGATTTCTTTCCTGGACTTAAGCCTCTCGTTCTTCTTGAATGTCTTGGGAGCGGAGTTTTGCATCAATTATTTTTTGCCTGCTTTCTTTGCGGCAGGCTTCTTGGTTGCGGATTTTGCTGCAGCAGGGGCGGCCTTCTTTGCCGGAGCGGCTTTCTTAGCAGGGGCTTTAGCAGCAGGCTTTGCTGCAGGAGCCTTCTTTGCAGGTGCTTTGGCAGCAGGCTTTGCAGCCGGAGCTGCCTTCTTAGCCGGGGCTTTTGCAGCAGGCTTTGCGGCCGGAGCGGCTTTCTTAGCAGGGGCTTTAGCAGCAGGATTTGCAGCCGGAGCAGCCTTCTTAGCCGGGGCTTTAGCAGCAGGCTTTGCAGGTTCAGGATCTACGGGGAGCTGAGTCTGGACGAAATCCGGATTTTCTATGAGCTTTTCCAGAGCCTGGGCAAGTGCCGGGAACTCAGGAGTAGGACCTCCGATGGCGTATGTAAGCCCGGCTTCTCTCATGGCCTTGCGGATGCCGGCTCCGAAAGCCACAAACTTGGTGTCGTTCTGCTTGTAGGACGGGAAGTTGTTCTTCAGCGATGCAACATCCAGAGCGTTGTAGAAGGCGATAATCTGATAATCTTCAAGTTTGAGGTCTTTGAGGTCATTGTCCACAAACTTTGCAACCACAGCCGGAGCAAACTTGAGCTTGGACTCCTTGAACATCTCTATCCACTCTGGATATATGTGGTCAGGGGATGCTATCAGGACGCTCTCATTCTTGTGTTTGTCTGCCTTGGCCAGCTTTACCACGGAAGCAAAGGTACCATCGCCGAAGAATATCTTTCTTTTGCGGTAGATGATATGCTTCTGCAAGTAATAGGAGAGGCTTTCGGAGGTGCAGAAATACTTTTGTGAATCCGGAACCTTGATCCTGAGCTGGGCGCAGAGCTGGAAAAATGCGTCTATGGTTCCCTTTGATGTGAAAACAATGGCGGAGTAGTCAGGGATTTCTATTTTCTGGGCTCTGAACTCACGTAGCGTAAGAGGAATCAAACTGAAGAAAGGCCTGAAGTCTATCTGCACGTTGTACTTCTTCATCAGGTTTATGTAGTGGGGATTTGCACTAGCTACACCTGGCTGGGCTACAAGTATTTTCTTTATTTTCATTACAAAAACAATCTAATCATAAGAGCTGCCGGAAGCAGTTCAAGACTGCAAAGGTACAAAATGTAGAAAAAAACAGAAAAATTGTTTTTGAGTATGATTCTCGAGGCCATAACCAGATACATAACGGCCGGAATCACGCAAAGGACAGAAAGCCAAATGTTTATCTTGGCCAAAAACAACAAGGCTGTAGCGATGATGACATAATTCAGGAAAACCCTGCCAATGAACTTGAACACCGTTGTGCGGTTGACGTAATCCAATATGCAGAAGATTCCGAATTTGATTCCGAAATAACCCGCGGCTCCTGCCGTCATGAACAGGAAATTCATCGGCGATGAGGAGACGGCAAACAGCGCCGCCGGCAAAAGGAAAAGGACAGCGATGTTTTTCGAGGACTTGAGAGAAAGATCGTCATCTATTTCTTCTTGTCTTGAAATGAGGAAGGAAGCCCTGAACGCTCCGGCCAGTCCTTCCAGTATCCTTTCTGTGGCTACGATGAAGAATACGACGAGCAGAAGGACAATGCCCATATCCATATATCTCTCGGTAACCGTTTCCACTTTCGCCACCTCTGAAGCCTTAGTCTGGGACGCTTTGGTTCCCCTCCAGACTTGGAGAATGGAAGTGTCTGTCTTTTTTGTGTGGTGATACAGATAGTATGTGTTTGCTGAAGATGCAGGAAATTCGTCCGGATCGGGCATCCGGATAGGAGACAAGCTGTCCCTGGAGTTGTATATAGGCTCTTGAAGCATTAAGAATAAGCTAGTTGCCTCGTTTGGCGTTGTAGCCTTCCTGTTGCAGGAGTGCTACTATCTTGTCTCTGAAATCTCCCTGAATGATGATTTCTCCTTCCTTGACGCTTCCGCCGACCCCGCATTTGGTCTTGAGCTTCTTGCCGAGGGCTGAAAGGTCATCGTCGCTTCCGGCAAAGCCTTTGACTAGCGTCACCTGTTTCCCGGCGCGGCCGCTGCGGTCTATGGCAACGACCAGTCTCTGCTTTGAAGGCGGCAGGGTCTGGACCTCATCTTCCTGGTCTGATGAGCTGTATTTGAAGTCGGGATTGGTGGAAAATACCACGCCGTCCCTCTTTTTCCAATCGTTTTTGCCCATATCGTCAAACTTTACCGCAAAGATAGTGCATAAAAGTGCTATATTTGTATTTTACACGAAAACAATTATACAGATGGAATTCAAGAAATTCAACCGTATCAACAATATCGTGGCAGTGGTGGTTCTGGCGATAGCGTCATATACCTACCTCTCCACCATAGAGCCGACAGCCAGTTTCTGGGACTGCGGAGAGTTCATCGCTTCATCATACAAGCTGGAAGTGGGGCACCCTCCCGGAAACCCTACCTTCCAGACTCTTGCAAGAGTCTTTACCATATTCGCCGACAAAGAGCATGCGGCCATGATGGTGAACGCTATGAGCGCAATCTGCTCCGCACTCACCATAATGCTCCTTTACCTGACCATCGTGCACCTGACCCGCCGTCTTCTGGAAAAGAAGAGGTATGGCGGCGCCTCATTGGTTCAAAAGGAAGCTTCCGTTAGTTTTGAGACAGGAGATGTCATCAAGATGGTGGCTGCCGGATTGGTAGGTTCCCTGGCTTACTGCTGGTCAGACACTTTCTGGTTCTCAGCCGTGGAGGGAGAAGTTTACGCTATGAGTTCCTTTGCAACCGCGCTGGTATTCTGGGCCATGCTCAAGTGGGAGGAAAGGGCTGACGAACCTTACGCCAACCGTTGGCTTGTGCTGATTGCCTTTGTAATGGGGCTTTCCATCGGAGTCCATCTTCTGAACCTGCTTACCATCCCGGCATTGGGAATGATTTACTATTACCGCAAGTTCAAGGTTACTACCTGGGGAGCCTGGAAGGCGTTCTTCGTTTCCTGCTTTATCCTGCTGGTAATCAACTGGGGTATAATACCTTATATTCCAGCTTTGTCTGCCTGGGTGGACAGAATCTTCGTAAACGGATTCTCCCTGCCTAAAAACAGCGGTGCCGCTTTCTTCGTACTCCTTCTTATAGCCGGGTGCTTCTTCGGGGCATACAGGTCTTACAAGACAGGAAAGGCTTTGTGGAACAACGTGTTCCTGTGTACGATGGCAATCATCATAGGATATTCGATCTTTGCAGTGGTGGTTATCCGTTCTTCAGTAAACACTCCTACAAACGAGTATCAGCCGGACAATCCTTATACGCTTGTAAGATATCTCAACCGTGAGCAGTATGGTTCCGCTCCGATTTTGTACGGACAGACTTTCAAGTCCAGGATGAACAACGTTGAGACGCCGGATTACTACAACTATGACAACACTACCGGGAAATATGTAGAACTGGACGGACCGGCCCAGCCTGTTTACGGCGACAAGGTTCTTTTCCCGAGGATGTATTCCACCGCAGACCCTTCATACGAAAGCTTTTATCAGATTTATACAGACGGCAAGGGAACAGGGCCTAACAACGCTCCGACAGCTGGTGCCAACATCAAGTATTTCATAGGCTATCAGCTCAATTTCATGTACTGGAGATACTTCTTCTGGAATTTTGTCGGAAGGCAGAACGATCTCCACGCTTCAGTTCCTGGAGATATTTACAAAGGTAACTGGGAAAGCGGAATAGGATTCATAGACAGGGCTCATCACGGAGACCAGTCAGAAGGTCCGGACTATATTGTCAACAGCAGGGCCAAGAACCACTTCTACTTCCTGCCTCTGATCCTTGGAATAATCGGCCTTCTGTACCAGCTCCGTCACGACAAGCGCAATACGCTGGTTACGTTCCTGCTGTTCTTCCTTACCGGAATAGCAGTTGTGCTTTACCTTAACCAGCCGCCGTTCCAGCCGAGAGAGAGGGATTATGCTTATGCAGGCTCTTTCTATGCTTTCACTATCTGGATCGGTTTTGCTGCCGTTTGGCTCGGCGATGTTCTGGAGAAGCTCTTCAAATCCCGCAAGGCTGCTCCTTCCGTAGTGGCCGCGGCCCTGTGTCTGGCGGTTCCTGCACAGATGGTCTCCCAGACTTGGGACGACCACGACCGCAGCGGCAGATACTCTGTACCGGAAATGGCTTACAATTATCTGGCGGCCCTGGGTCCTAACGCCATTCTTGTAACCCACGGAGACAACGACACCTTCCCTCTTTGGTACAGCCAGGAGGTGGAAGGAGTAAGGACAGATGTCAGGATAATGAACACCTCCCTCCTTGGAACCGACTGGTACATAGACCAGATGAAGTGCAAGCAGTACGAGAGTGAACCGGTGCCGTTCTCCCTCGAGAAGAAGGATTACTATTACGGAAAGAATGATTTTGTTCCAGTGGCAGACTATGTCAAGGAACCGGTCATGGCTTCCGAGCTCATAAAGATCCTTAAAGATCCTTCAGTGAAGGTCAAGATGGGAGACAACAAAGACCACAACATCATTATCAGCCGGCATTATCTTGTTCCTGTCAACAAGGAGAATGCAATCAAATACGGAATAGTTTCCCCTAAGGACTATGACAAGATACCGGACACTATCCAGCTGGATATACCGGACGGCGTGAACAGCATAGAAAAGACATCGCTGATGATTCTTGACTTGCTTGCCCATTACCAGTGGGACCGTCCTCTGTATTTCCTCCAGAGAGGTGGAGACATCAACATCGGAATCAAGGACTATCTGCAATGGGAAGGCTTCGGATTCAAGTTTGTCCCGATCAAGAGCCTCACCGGAAGAAGGAACGACAACATAGACCAGAATGCCGGGGCGGACACTCTGTACCACCGGGTAATGGACGTGTACAAGTTTGGTTCTCTGGCAGCTCCTGTGAACATAGACTACCAGAACCTTCTTACATTCAACTCTCTGATTTCCACTCGCGAACTTATGACCAACACTGCAAAGCTCCTGGCTCTGGAAGACAAGGCGGAAAAGGCCGTTGCCGTTCTTGACAGGATGCAGGAGGTTATGCCGGACAAGAATTTCCCGCTTAACAATTCTTTGATTTCCAGTGTCAACGATATGGCCGTCCTGGATGCCATAAGCGTGTATTTGGCTTGCGGACAAAACGAGAAGGGAGTGGATCTTGCAGACCGTTTCGTGGAGGAGACCATGAAGCATATAAAGCTTCTTGCCAAACCTTACGGAGGCTCGCTGTTCTCTTGGGAGAAACTTCAGAACAACCTTTACTATCTGATTTGGGTTGCAGACACTTACAAGACCGCCGGCCTCAGCGACAAGTCCAAAGACCTGCGCAGGATAGTGAACTCATATCTGAAGACATTGACCGGGCAGTCTATCCCTGAGGACGAAGAAGATGACAAAGACACGACCGCTGCCGTTTAGGGCCGGTAGTCCATTCATCGCAAGGGCTATTCTATAAGCATATTACAGCCGCGTAGTTCGGCATCTTTGATGCGTCCATCCACAGTAAAAGGCGGATGGATGCTTTTTTTGCCCTTGGAGGAACAACTGTTTTGCTGATAGCCATACAGGATTTTACCCCTGTCCTCGGTTTCTATGAAACAGCAGGAATTGATGTTTGCAAGGTCTATGATGTCAAGCCCTCCTTCCTGAAAGTTGTGTTTGTCTTGACCGGCGGACAATATCTTGAAAGGGTCCTGAAGGTCTCTGGTGAGGACTCTCATCCACGGCGGACAGAAGAACATTCCACTTTGCGAGAGTTGAATGAGGTCCGTTGGGTGGTGCTGAATGAGGTCCGTTGCAGGGAAGGAGTAGGCCTGGCTGAAAAGTTCACACATTCCATACTCGGAGTGAATCTCGTCCGTGCGGAAACCGTCTCTGAGCCTTCTGTGAAGTTCTTCTCTTGAAAGTTCCTCTCCACGGCCCTTCATTCCTCCGGTCTCCATTATTGTCACATCGCTGAAGAGAAGTCGTCTTTCCTC
This sequence comes from uncultured Bacteroidales bacterium, assembly GCA_900316795.1. Lineage (GTDB taxonomy): Bacteria > Bacteroidota > Bacteroidia > Bacteroidales > UBA932 > Egerieousia. The sequence goes on from ONEF01000001.1 coordinate 171,128, forward strand.
CACATCAGGTATATGACCGGCAACAAATTTTGCAAAATCCAGCAGGGCGAAGCTCACCCCGAGCAGGATAGTCCTGCGTCTTGTCTTGCCGCAAGAAGAGGCCGGAAGGCTTTTTTGCAGAAGCCGGCCTTCAGTGGAGAGATTCTTTACAGTTTCAAGCAGCTTGTCGTGGTCATAGAGGAAGAAACCGCCTTCCGCCCCGTTTTCTTTTGCATCGGCGATGAGCTTGTCCGCCATATATACCAGGGAAGAACCTTCTCTTTCCAGATAAGACGGCAGCAGTGCCAGAAGGTTGTAAGTCCCGCTCTCTCCGTAGAACAGGCGGAAGCCCTCCCTGAAACTCCTTTCATAAATGGAGACGTCGGGAACCAGATGGCGGGAAGGAGTCATTCCGGTAGTGGCACTGGATGTAAATACGAGGCCAATTTCCTCTCCCGCCACTTTTTCCCGGAATAAATCCATCCTCCTGCAATAATCTTCATATTGTACGGACGGGTCGGTCAGGATGTTCCTGCTTTTGAACAAGCGGATGGGCAGAAAGGGAATCTCTTCAAAAGATGCCGGATGGAAATCTCCCTTTTCCACAAGGTTCAGATATTCACGGTAAACGGGGCAACTCTCCCGCTGGATTTCAAAAGCCTCAAGCGCCAGTGAGTTGAACTCTTGTTGCGGGTCTTTGGAATCTTCAATCCTGAAGATCCTTTCCCGGAAACTCTGAAGCCTTTCTTTTATGTTGCCTGTCATCATGCTGCTTGTTTGTTGTTCTGCTTTCTTGCCCAACGGTTTGTTGTGCTTCTTCTTTCCTCGCTGTTTGTTGTTCTGCTTTCTTGCTCAGCTGCTTGTTTGTTGTGCTGTTGTAATTGCTGCTGTTTATCCTTTGTCCCTGATGGCTTTCAGCTGCTCTATGTACTTTTGGTCTTTCCACAGGCGCGGAACCTTGTTCTGTCCTCCTGTTTTTCCTCGGCTTTCCATCCATTTGTAGAAGGTTCCGGGAGCCAAAGGAAGGATTCTGAGCCGTTGCATGGTTGAGCCTGGAGAACGCTTGGCTTCATAGTCCGAATTGACCTTCTGGATTTCCTGGTCCAGAACATCGGCGAATTCGTCCACGGCTTTCTGGCTGAAGTCCGGACTGTCAGGATTGCGGAGAGGGTCTTTGAACTCAATGGCCCACAGATGGAATCCTTGTACGAGAGCGCTCTTTGGAGAAGCAGACTCGCCCACGCTCATGAACTGCGGTGCGGCCGTGTAGTCCGTGATTTGGAGCCCGCATTTTGCTGAAGCCGCGGCAATGGCCTGCTCGGCGTTGTTTATCATCAGCTCCTCACCGAAGGCGTTGATGAACATCTTTGTCCTTCCGGTAACAATCAGGCGGTATGGATTTGTGGAAGTGAACCTTACAAGGTCTTCCGGCATATATCTCCAGAGTCCGCCGACGGTGGATATGACAATGGCGTAGTCTATGCCGGTCTGCACGCCCTCGAGCGGCACTATGCAGGAGTTGTCTCCCTCAAGGGCGTCGTTGAACTTGCTGAACGGGATGAACTCGTAGAAAATGCCGTTGTTTACGGTCAGAAGCATGCCGTTCCCGCCTTCGAGAGTGTCCTGGAAGGCAAAGTAGCCTTCAGAGGCGTTGTAGTTCTCCAGATAGTGCATGTTGTCAGACGGAATCAGTTTCCTGTAGATTTCACGGTAAGGCTCAAAGCTGATGCCTCCGTGCATGAACAGTTCCATCTGGGGCCACACTTCCAGCAGGTTGCTCTTGCCTGTATATTCCAGAACCTTGTTCATCAGTACCAGGTTCCAGCTCGGAACGCCTGAGAAGTTGGAAACGTTTTTCCTTGTGCTTTCCTTGCAGATCAGATCCACTTTTGTCTTGAAGTCCGCAACCAGAGCCGTCTTTTTTGAAGGAGTGCGGAGAAGTTCCACCGCAGCTGGAGAATTGCTCAGCATCACGGCCGACAGGTCTCCGTCAAACACATTGCTCCCGCCCCGATGTCTTGACACCGTATTGTCTGCATGAACGCTTTTTGCTTCAACTCCTCCGGCAAGGACATCAGGAGCCACGCTTCCACCGAGAGTCAGGGCGTAGGAAGAAAAGATGCGGCTGTCCGGGTTGAGATGCACATAGTTGAAGAGCATCATCTTCATTCCCTTGAAGTGCGTTCCGTAAAGAGAGTCTTTGGTTATAGGGATGAACTTGCTCTTGTCTGAAGAAGTTCCGCTGGACTTGGCAAACCATCTGACTTTCTGGTTCCAGAGTACATAGTCCTCTCCCTGTCTTATGCGGGTGATGTATGGAGCTATGTCGTCATATTTTGAAAGCTTTACACGCTTTTGAAAATCGCTGAGGCTGTGTATGGAGTCAAAATCTCTCTCTCTGCCGAAGATGGTCTGCCGCCCGCCTTCCATCAGTTTCCCGAACACTTTCTGCTGCAGTTCAGGGGCTTTTGTGAGGCTTTGCTCCACTTCTTTCAGAAACCCCCGGCCCCAGGCCAGGACGGCTTTGTTAATTATCCTTGCGGTTTGCTTTCCCATACAAGATATGTTTTGTCTTATTTGCCTGCTTGTTGTACTTCTGCGCTTGTCTCAAGAGCATTCCACTCGGCTACGGCCCTCCAGAGCTGAATGTCAAAGTCCAGGATGTGGCGGATCCTTGGCGCGGTGAGAGCGTATTTCTGGATGATTTCCTCTTCCACAAGAGGCTGTATTTCATCGCGATGAAGATTCAGGACCTCCTCCTTTGAAAGCTTTACCTTGGAGGACAGAAGGTCATAGGTCTCCTGATTCTTGTCATAAATGCCTTCCTCCTTAGCTTCCCTGACCATCTGGTCAAAGATGATTTCCGCAGAAGAACGGTGGTCGAACTTCTTGCCGGAGGCATACTTTACAAAGTCCTCATATTCAGAGTCCGTCAGGCGGAAAGCTCCTGCCGTTTCCGTTTGCTGAGAAGCTCCTGCCGTTTCCGTTTGCTGAGAAGCTCCGGCGGTTTCCCGGGAGGTGAACTGCGGAACAGCAGGATGTTTGCGGTAGAACTCCACCGCATAATCTTCCAGGATGCCGCTCAGGCTCAGAGCCAGGGTAGGGCGGCTGTAGGTACGGCCTCTGACTTCTTTGTCAGGGGTGATTCCTCCACCGTCGTAAACCGTGCGTCCGTTCCTTGTCTTGAAGGCTTTTTTCAGAGAATCCGGAACAGACCCGACGCTACCGTCAGAGTTCCGGTGCGCATAGTCCATAATCTGGATGCATCTGCCGCTTGGCGTGTAGTATTTGGCGATTGTGAGTTTGAGCTTGCCGTTATAGCCGACAGGCCGGAAACTCTGCACCAGACCTTTGCCATAAGTACGGGTTCCCATTATCGTTGCCCTGTCCAGGTCCTGGAGAGCACCGGCAACAATCTCGGAAGAAGATGCTGATGAAGAGTTGGCCATGACCAGCAGAGGAATCAAAGTATCCACAGGTTCCTTGCTGGTTACGCAGGTGAAATTGCTTCCCTCGCCCCTTCCGCGGGCTGTGGCAACCAACGTTCCCTTAGGAACGAACAAAGACACTATATTGACGGCTTCGTCCATAAGTCCGCCGCCGTTGCCTCTGAGGTCCAGAACAATCCTCTTTGCCCCTTGCTGCTTGAGGTCTATCAGCGCCTTCTTAACGTCCTCGCTTCCGTTGAGAGTAAAACTGCTGAGCTTGATATATCCAGTAGCGATGTCTTGGAAGAAAGAGTTTGAGTCTATGTCATCGGTCTTGGTTCCAGATGTGTCTATGTGACCTGAGAACAAAGCCTTGAACGATGCAGGCCGTTTCAGTATTCCGTAATAAGGAACATCTGATGTGTGGACCTTGTCTCTAGTGACCGTCTTTTCAACAACCTCTCCGGTGCGGCCTTTCTTTATCGTGAACTTGACCTGAGTCCCCGGGTTGCCCCTCATCTTCTTGCTGCACTCGTCAACGGAGAGTTTGCTGATGTCCTGCCCGTCTATCTTCATTATGATGTCCCCGGGTTCTATTTTGAACTTCACGGCAGGGGAGTTTTCGTAGGTCTGCATTATCATCACTCCCAGGGAATCCTTGCGGATTGTAGCGCCAATGCCACCGTAAGAGGCTGTTGTCATCAGCTCAATGGACTCCTCGTCCTCCTGCGGAACATATTCCGTATAGGGGTCTATGGATTCCAGCATGGCATCAATCCCGTAGTTGACCAGCTTGGAAAAATCTATGGTGTCCACATATTCAGTAGCCAGAGTCTTCAGGATGTTGTTTTGAATCTCAAGCCCTTGCAAAAGCTTGAAGTTGCGGCTCTGGGCCATGGAGCCCGACGGGCAGAAAAGCAGCAGAGCCAAAGCCAATGTCAGCGCAGGAACTATTCTTCTTCCCACTCCTCCGGAACCAAATCTGACAGCATCCGGCCCTCCGGAAACCTTCCTTGAACAATAAAAATCAGACATAAATGTTTTGTTGTTTCGTATCTTCCAAAAATAATAAACTTTTGCTAACTTTGAGCAAGCAACCAAAGTGCATGGCTTTTTCGGCAAGCAAACCGAAGGCACTTTGCGTTTGTACTGTTTGTTGGTCACCTTGCAACTAAAACTTTTTGTATGGAACTTATATTTGCAACGGGCAACCCCCATAAACTCAAAGAAGCATCAGATATACTGGGCAAAGGTGTTACACTAATTATGCCAAAGAAGCTTGGCTACAAAGGAGAAATACCGGAAACCGGTGCAACGATTGATGCAAATTCCAAGATGAAGTGCCAGTTTATCTGGAACAAGTTCAACAAGACCTGCTTTGCTGATGATACCGCTCTGGAGGTGGAGTCCTTGGGAGGTGCACCGGGGGTTTATTCCGCCAGATATGCAGGCGAAGGCCATGATGATGCCGCCAACAGGGCCAAGCTTCTGGACGAACTCACCAAAGTTGACCGCCGGAAGAAGAACATCCGCGCGGCCAGATTCCGTACGGTGGTGACTCTCATCCACAAAGGTACTCTTTATACTTTCGAGGGGACGATGAAAGGAACAATCGCTGAGAAAGAAAGCGGAGAAGGAGGGTTCGGATATGATTCAATTTTCATCCCGGACGGTTGCAGCTGCACCTTTGCAGAGATGAGCGAAAATCAGAAAAACGCCATCTCCCATAGGGGTATCGCGATGAGGAAACTGGCCAACTTCCTTTCCCGCCTGAAGTAGAACCCGGCCATACTGCATAGCAGCAGCCCACCCCAAACTACTACTCAGCAAAAAAGCCCGGCAGCCGCCCAACAAAACAACCAGTTACCAACAGAAACACACTGCAGAACAACCAACGCAAAGCACCTCACATTGACGGCAAGGAAGCTTTTCCTGCAATGTTTCTTCAATGCACTTGACAACATAAATGCTTACCAAAAGCCGCATCATAGTCCTTCATACAATTAAGCACTCCGACTCAGGAATGGTTGTGCAGTGCTATTCTGATGTCAAGGGCCGCACCTCCTGCTACTTCTACGCCCGGGGAAAAAACTCCAGAAGCACTATGATGTTCCCGCTCAGCCTGCTGGACGTGGTTCTTCATTCACGGCATCAGGAAGGAAGTTCCATGCCGTTGATAAAGGAAGCAGTGCCAGCTATCCCGCTCCCTAACCTGAAGACCGATATACGCAAAGGTGCCATATCCATATTCATGTGCGAGCTGCTGCTGAAAACCGTCAAGGAAAGCAGTCCGGATCCCAATCTTTTTGCTTTCCTGTCCAACTCCATTATGCTTCTTGAAGCCGTGGACGAAGGTGTGGAGAACTTCCACCTTCACTTTGCAGTGAACTTGTGCAAGATCTTGGGTTATATGCCGGAAGACAACTACTCCGGACCGTCCGTCCAACCCCAACCACACGCTCAGCCGCCCCTGCAAACCAACAAAGTAGCAGTATCACCCCCCTCCACCATCTCAGAATCCCGTCCACACTTCAATTTTACAACAGGGAAATTTACCCACGATTACTCCGAAGCATTCTGCTTCCAGCCGGAAGAATCCCTGCTGCTGCACCAGATAATGTCCACCCCGCTGGCCGAGCTCCAGGAGATCAAATGCAGCGGCCAGATGCGCAACCGCTTCCTGGGCAAGATCATAGACTATCTTTCCTTCCACACATCGCTGAGGACAGAACTCAAATCCCTTGCCGTCCTCCGCGAACTTTTCGCCTGACCGCGACAAAGCTCACTTCCAACGGCCCCCATCTCCACATCCCATCCTACCTTCCCCCTCTTTATCATCCCCCTCTCTATTATCCCCCTCTCTATTATCCCCCTCTCTATCATCCCCATCTCTCCCACCTCCATCTCCACCTCCATCTCCATCCCCATCCCATCTCCCCGTCCCCAGCACTGCGATTGGTGATATTTTGATTATTGATTTCTTTCAACGCCGGGCCCGTTTTTCGCAATAGACTGATACTCAGCGATATATTAACTTGAAGGGGGCGTAAAACAACACCCCTTCAAGTAAGCAAAGCATTGATGTACAGACATTTCCAAGAAACGCCCAAAAGGAGGTCAACCCAAACAAAACGTATGTTTTGACGTTTTGGCAACTGCTTTCGATGAACCTGGCTTATATTTGCTCAGCTGCAATTATGGTGTAGGGAAATAGTTATGTTAGGGAGAGGAGAAATGGATAGACAGTTGTTCTATCATGTCTATCAAAGGAGTTTGGACAAAAGCGTTGTTTTCAAGACATCTCTTGACGCGCTGTTTTTTGTGTCGATACTGTTTGTAAAGGCGCGTTGCTACAAAGTATCCATACCGGCATTGTGTCTGATGGACAATCATTTTCACATTCTTGCAAGAGTCCATTCTGAAAGCAGTCTTGATCCATTTGTCTCAGAATCGGTATCCTTGTTTACAAGACTTTACAACAAAGAGCATTTAAGAAGAGGCTCTCTCTTCAAGGGACCTTTTGGAAAAGCTTTAAAGATGACAGACAAGTATATAAGGAATTGTATCTCGTACATCAACAATAATCCGGTAGAAGCTAAAAAGTGCAGTCGCATAGAAGATTATGTCTGGAATTTCACGGCATATTATTGTAACGATTATGCTTTTTCCCGTCCTGTAGTAGTAAGGAAAGCAAGTTATAGGCTAAAGCAACGCTGGTACGAGGTAAAGGATTTGTCAGCGACAAACAAGCCGCTGAACTACACATTGCTCAGGCATTTGTTCGAAAGTTTGTCGGAGCAGGAGGCCCTGCAACTGAGAGACTTGCTGATATCTCGTTGTAATCCTTTAGACTATGATTGCTTCATCAGATATTTCGGAACATACGAAAAGGCTTTGGTCGCGATAAACTCTTTTACCGGTTCTGAGCACCAGTTGAAGGAGGATGACCGTCGGTAAGAGTGTAATGGCTGAGAACCAGTTGAAGGAGGAAGACCGGCGGTAAAGGTGTAATGGCTGAGAACCAGTTGAAGGAGGAAGACCGGCGGTAAGGGTGTAATGGCTGAGAACCAGTTGAAGGAGGAAGACCGGCGGTAAGGGTGTAATGGCTGAGAACCAAGTGAAGGAGGATGACCGGGAGTAAGGGTGTAATGGCTGAGCACCAGTTGAAGGAGGATGACTGGGGGGTAAGGGTGTAATGGCTGAGAACCAGGTGCCAGATGGTGGCGGTTGGAAGCGGAATGATGGAGCGTTTCTCGGGGTGTAATAAAGGTGTTTGAAACGAGCTGTTTGAAATGTGTTAGTTTGAAATGTGTTGTTGGTGTTGGCGGTTGGTTGGTTGATTGGAAATGTGGTGTTGGGGCTGTTGGTTAGGTGGTTGGAGACGTGGTGTTGGAGAAGTGTTGTTGATGTTGGTGGTTGTTTGGGTGGAAATGGGGCGTTTTTGATAAGTGTCTGATAGTAAGTAATATAAAACATTGAGGGGTAGCGAAAACTACCACCCCTCAAGTATGTAAGTAATTGATTCTATGTTGTTTGTAAGAAACGCCCTACGCCCCCTGTTTAGTAGTAAGGGGTGTTGGTGGTTGGTTGGTTGATTGGAAATGTGTTGTTGGAGCTGGTGGTTGTTTGGTTGGAGACGTGTAGTTGGGGCTAGTGTTTGTTTGGTTGGAGACGTGCTGTTGGAGAAGTGTTGTTGGGGTTGGTGGTTGTTTGGGTGGAAATGGGGTGTTTTTGATAAGTGTCTGATAGTAAGTAATATAAAACATTGAGGGGCGGCGAAAACCACCACCCCTCAAGTATGTAAGTAATTGATTCTATGTTGTTTGTAAGAAACGCCCTCTATTTAGTTCTATGCTGTTTTAAGAAACGCTCTCCGTTTAGCTTTGAGCTGTTTTTAAGAAACGCTCTCCGTTTAGCTTTGAGCTGTTTGTGAGAAACGCCCTCTGCTTGTCTTTGAGACGTTTTGTAAGAAATGCCCTATGCCCCCCCTGTTTAGTAGTAGGGGGGGCGGCGGTGTTTAGGCTGGTTGCCAGAGGTATAGCTTGTCGGAGCGGCGGAGTTTCTCAGCGATAGGAATGGAGCAGAGGTCGCCTTTGACAGCTTTCTGGACCGGTTTGAGTTCAACTCTTATCTCAGCGATTTTGTGCTCGATGCATCCTGTTGACGGACCGATGATGAGGATCTCGTCTCCCACATTGAGCTCGCCGGCCTCGACAAGAACTTCCGCTACGCCGAGTTTGGAGAAGTAGTTTGTGATTTTTGCGGCATAGACTTTCTTCCGGCTGGCCTTGTTGCCGTAAACTTCGCTCCACTCGCCGAGGCGGGCTCCCATGTAGTAGCCGTCCCAGAATCCGCGGTTGAACACTCCGGAGAGTTTGTCCTTGAGTTGAGCCTTCAGTTCCGGGGTATAGTTTCCCATGACCTCAGAAGAAGGGTTTGCAGCATCAGGTTCTGGAGAGTTTGTAGCGGAAGCATCAGGGGCACTGGTGATTGCGGATGCTTTGGATGGGCTTGCTGGTTCTGTGGCTGGGGTGTTGGTGTTGGAGCTTGTGGTGACTGCGGATTCTTCGGATGGGCTTGCTGGTTCTGTGGCTGGGGTGTTGGTGTTGGAGCTGGTGGTGGTGACTGCGGATGCTTTGGATGGGCTTGCTGGCTCTGTGGCTTGGGTGCTGGTGTTGGAGCTGGTGTTAGAGCTGGTGGTGACTGCGGATGCTTCGGATGGGCTTGCTGGTTCTGTGGCTGGGGTGTTGGTGATGGTCTCGGTGCAGGCGTCGGCGGCTTGACGATAGGCGGAGGTGACAATCTTCACGTACTCGGCGCTGCGGGCGCGGCCTTCGATCTTGAACACGGATATTCCGGCGTCGATGATCTTGTCTATGAACTCAATGGTGCAGAGGTCCTTTGGACTCATGATGTACTTGTTGTCAATCTCGAGCTCACGACCGGTTTCAAGATCGGTGACACGGTAGCCTCTGCGGCAAAGCTGATAGCAACTGCCTCGGTTTGCGGATGCTCCGTATTCCTGGAGGCTGAGGTAGCATTTCCCGGAAATGGACATGCACAGGGCTCCGTGGACGAAAAGCTCAAGACGCAACAGCTGCCCGCTTGGACCGCACACGTTCTCTTCTTTGATACGACGGCTTATGTCCTTGACCTGCGGGAGAGTAAGTTCGCGGGCCAGGACTATCACATCCGCAAACTGAGCGTAGAACTTGGCGGCCTCAAAGTTTGAGATGTTCATCTGGGTTGAGATGTGAATCTCTATGCCCAGGCTTCTGGCCATCTGGATCACGGCCATGTCGGATGCTATCACGGCTGATATTCCGGCATCGCGAGCCGCTTCCAGAGCTTTCCGCACATCTTCCATCTCCGTCTGGTAAACTACGATGTTGAGCGTAAGGTATGTCTTTACGCCGTGCTGTCGGCAAATGCGTACCACCTCTGCGAGGTCTTCATTGGTAAAGTTGTTTGCCGAGTGGCTCCTCATGTTGAGGTTCCCGACTCCGAAGTAAACGGAATCCGCTCCTCCTTGTATAGCCGCCATCAGGCACTCGAAGTTGCCGGCCGGCGCCATGATCTCTATATGCTGCTTTTCTGACATATTTCAACGCAAATCTTTGATTAGTCAAATATAGTGGATTTTTCTGCTCGGCGATGGACTTTTATAAGCGCTTCATTTTCAGAACCTCCCCAAACAAGACGTTAAATAACAAACCTCTTGTTTCCGGGACTGCTGAGTGTCAGCTAGTTGTATAGCACTATCGCCGCCAGCCTTTTTTCGGCGAAACTTGTTATCTTTGAATGGTAAAAAAAACATCATCAAGTCATCAGGTTATCAGTTGGACAAAAACTTATAAAACTTAATACTATGCTTATCACAACTACACAATCCGTAGAAGGTCACAGGATTCTTGAGTACAAGGGTATCGTAACCGGAGAAACCATCATCGGGGCAAACTTCTGGAAAGACTTCAAAGCCAGCATCCGCGACATAGTAGGAGGGCGCAGCGGTTCTTACGAAAAAGTTCTGATTGAGGCCCGTGAAACATCGCTGAACGAAATGGCACAGAGGGCAGCCTCCTGGGGCGCCAACGCAATAATCGGCGTTGACATAGATTACGAGACAGTCGGTCAGAACGGCTCTATGCTGATGGTTTCCGTCAGCGGCACAGCTGTGGTTATACAGTAATCTTCTTGATGAACTTGGCGGGAACACCGCCCACCACGGTCATCGGAGCCACGTCTTTGGTGACCACCGCACCTGCAGCCACAATGGCTCCATTGCCGATGGAAACTCCCTGAAGGACAGTGGCATTTGAGCCAATCCACACATTCTTCCCGATGTGGATAGGGGCGGAGTGCATCCCGGTCCGCTTAGTGGGGTCTTCCGAGTGGTTGAGGGTTGCCAGCACCACATTGTGCCCTATGAGGCTTCCGTCGCCGATGAAAATGCCGCCCTGATCCTGGAACTTGCATCCCATATTGATGAACACCCTTTCGCCGATGACAGTGTTTACCCCGCAGTCTGTGTAAAACGGCGGGAACATTCCGAGATCCTTTGGCAACTCCCTCTGCATCAGTTCCTCCAGCAATGCGTGCAGCTCCTCCGGAGTGTGATATTTTCCGTTGATTTCAGCCGTGATCCTGAGAGCCCTCTGGCTCAGCGAATGAAACATCAGATGCACATCGCTCCAGCCGCCGATCTCCCTCGGCACAGCCATATATTCCCTGAATTCCTGTATTGTCATATTTGCAAGATTCGTTTCACAAAGCGTTCAAGCAACCGATAGGAAGAACATACACGCCATCCTTTCTTCGATCTTCTGAGTGCCAAGGTACACCTTATTATTCGATTAAACCAATCATTCTTGCAAAAATCTCAAAAAGGTGTGAGATATGGAAGAGCAGAAATCTAAAAAAGGTGCGAATGACATCGTTTTGAAGCCCAGATGCTGACAGCCAGCGGTAACAATCTTTTTTTCTATAGTAAGTCATCAGAAGAAGCCGAGGAACGAATGGAAATAGACTTCTTGCTTCAAAAGGACAAAGTGACAAGTCGCCACAATATCCGTCCTATAGAGGTCAAAAGCGGCAAGAACTACACGTTATCTTCCCTAAAGAAGTTTATGAATAAGTTTGGAGAGAATATAACCACTCCTACTGTTTTACATACATCTGACTATAAAGTAGAGAATGGTATCACCTATCTTCCGCTTTACATGACACCCTTATTGTAAGGTAAGCCTTCTGTAAATCACACGTTACTTCTTCAAACGTCTGATGATTCTGAACGGAAGCCCAACCGCCAGTATGATTATGAACACCGCAATGAGGAATCCTGGAGACAACCACTTCTCCCTGTCTGTTACAAACAGCGCACAGGCAACCACCACAACTATTTCGATGAGAAATACGATTCCGATTATTTTCAAGATGGTTTTGAGCATACAGGTTTTTGATACTTAAAAATTGGGTTAATAGTAAATGCTATTTTCGATATTCCTTCCTAATATGCTTTAAACTGTTGATTGTTTGTTTTTCAACACATTTGTTATGTTGGATGTTCAGAGGATAATAATTCTTGCACAATTCATTTTCTTCGCAGGCCCTTGATTCATCTAAAGTCTTTTTACCGAAATACTCAAAATAGCAGTGTTCATCCAAAAAAGTATTCACAGATTTTTCAGATACTGACATGTTTAAGCGTAATAATGCAGATAGAGTCTGTCGAAGGGTTGACAGGTAGCCCGATTTGACTGAAGACATGCTGTGGTGCTGGCAGATATGCCATTTTGCCCTGTCTTTAAGGTTCTTGGCTATACCAAAATAGAGTGCATAGCAGTCCTTTCCGTCAATAACTTTTTTTTGTAGTTTCCTTGTACACGCAGATTCCAGAGGCTTTAGTATCTTTTGCATACCTTGGTTGTCAAACCAGAAACAATAACAGCCCGGGACTGTTGGAACAGAAGCGTTCTTTTGTTTGAACCGGTTTCTTAAATTCAAAACAGATACTTTCATATGAATAGTATGTATATTGTTATTTTATTGGTTTATCAATTGCTATCTATCGTAAATGTGCTTGTTTTTGCGTTGTAAAAACTGTACTATGTAACCATTGCCTTTAAGATGATTCTCTTTGTAAGGCATCTTAAAGTTTTCTATCCCATTTGGTTGTTTCGTACTTTTTAAGATGCCTTTACAATAGTTTTGTCCTGCGAGAAGAATAAAAGTGTCTCTCTTTGTGTCAAGACCTTCTTCATTCATTTGTTTCAAAACCATTGTTCCCCACTTTCTTATTTCACAGGCTTTTTTGTCATTTAGGGTCTCGTTGTATGTTCCTATCTTCGTTTCTGGATTTAGCAACCCGTATTTAGCTGAAAGGATATAAGTCTTGTCTGCTTTGAGTTGTTGGGAATAAATCCAGGCTTCTTTGAATAAGGTGCTCGTGTAAAGCTCTTTTGCCTTAACCTTCTGATTTGAGTTAAGTTTTAGCTTTGTCTTTACGCAGGAAACTAATACTACTTTCATGACATCAGTTATTTTGTAAGTGTTAGTAATGAAAGAATTATCTTTTTTTGGTTAGGAGTGTTTTTATTACAGTGCCACCAATTTTTCTTTCTAGTCCTTGTCTTGTTGTGGGAATTCCAATTCTAAGTGCAATCTTTTGCTTTAATGCGGATATTCCTAATGCTCTTTTCCAAGAAAAGGAAAGCCCCGGTATACTCTTCTTTCTCATCTTATATTTCTGTTAAAGGGAAACCGATGGATTTAGTTGTGAGTTCTTCTGGAACAACAAATTCTTTATCTGGCTCAATAATGTTTCTGAAGGAGTTTGCCAAACTCTGTGCAATCTCTATTCTTCTTGAATCCCAACAGAAGACTTTGAAAGCTATTCTGAGATACACGGAGTTTACATTTGAAGCATTTTTTGTGTGTCTTGTAAAGACCTTTGGCGAGGACGATGAATAATAACGTTGGAAATCCGAATGATAGCCGTATTTTTCCTCGATTTGCCTGGAGGTAACTCCATATAAAAGATCTAATTTGTCTATGTCTTTGACAGTTAGTGTTTCTGATTTGTATGTCTCATCTCCTTTTGCCCCTCCTGCCGTCCAATGGATTTGTGTTGGAAGAGAGGGCTGAGCGGCCCCACCACAAGCAAGAATGGTAAACGACCAGGCACCTTCTCTTGCCGTGAGTTTTTCGTAGTCTCTTAAAAAGGCACTAAGGTTTTCCTCATCGTTCTCGGTGTTTATCAGATAGTATGATTTATATGGGTAATGTTCTCCGATTTCACGGCTGAGATAATTGAAATTGCCAAGTAAAGCTATGTAATATGAAAAATTTGAGATGCCCGGATCTATATAACCGGACGTATTGACGATGGTTACAGAAGATCCCCTGTCTATACAGCAGCCATAACATGTGTTTATCGGAACATGCTCAACGGCCAAGCAGTCGGCCGCTTGTTCTTCAACGGGATGGGTTGCAGATAAGTTTACGATGTGGAGTTCTTGGCATTTGTTGGTAACATCTATTATATCATCTGTCTTGATTCCAAGCTTTGTCTGTAGGTCAATTATTTTGGTGTAAGGAGGAACAACCTGAAACCCTGTTGGTCTGTCCAGTGTTCTTTCAAAGGATGTTATTATTTTTCTTTTGTTTTCTTTGTCCTGCTGCTCTTTAAGGTCTTCTTCTATTGCTTCTGTAAAGCCAGAACCTATCAGGCCTGCTGGCACAGCAAAAATGGCAATACCCAATATTCCTATCAAGAATGCAATAATATGTCCGGCGGTGGTAACCAGTGGCTCATCTGCCACTTTCCCAGGGTCGCCAATATATTTAGAAAAAGCCCATACAATTGAAGACCATCCATTGTCAATCATCTCAGGATTTCTTTGATGTTCAAAGAAATAAAGCAGAAATGCAAGGATGATTGTTACAATGAAGAGAAATTGCACAGAAATAATCATTTCAGCTCTTTTAGACTTGATAGCTCTTGTCAGTATTCTGAAAGATTTCATATATCGGAATATCCTGAGCAGACGTGCTATCCTGAACAGGCGAGCGATTCTGAATGATCTCAAGGCAGAAACTGGCATCGGAATCAGATAGTTTATCCAGAACGGATATGTTGCCAGTATATCAATTATTCCATAAAAGGAGAAGCAGTATTTGATTCGTCCCCAGAATCCTTTGTATTTGGGGTTTATTTCGCTTGCAGCCCAAATCCTGAGAGATACCTCTATCGTGAAGAATATCTGGACAACCCAATCTATAATCAGCAATACCTTTTCAAGTCTTTCTGAGATGGTAAAGGTTGAAATAAAAGTTTCTATTATGCTGACAAGTATAAATCCCATAATGACATAATCAAAGATGTTATGCCATTGTTTGGTGTGCAGGTTGTCATCAAAGACTCTTGCCAGTTCTTTTTTGAACTTTGAGAGATTCATCTGTAAGAAAGAGGGATTACTAAAAAGTTATATTTAGCTTCTCTTCAGAGCTTCTTTTGCATTTTCTATCTCACGCTTCCATTGTTCAATCTTGCGGTCGTGATAGTAAGCTTTGTCTATCTTTGACTTTCTATAGGATGCTTTATTAGAAGGTACTGATGTTCCTTTAATCATTCTTGCGTAGTAATCGTTATCTCTTTTCTTCTCTTCTTTTTCTTTTGCGATATACGCTCTGAGGTCAATGATTCTTTTCTTATAGTATTCTTTGCTCATAGTTGTTCCTTATTTCTTGAAAAGCAGTCTATCTACTGGGTCTAGGGTTATTCCAAAGCACAGATTGAGAATAATGTCCACGATTAGTAGGATAATGATAATTGCGATTAATATCTTTATCCACCTTGGCGTTCTTTTTCTTCCCATTTTAATATATGCAGATATAATAATTAATATGTAAGACAGGCGGTATAGTTCCACTAACACCGCCTGTCACGGTAACAAAGCTATTTAATGCTATTACTTCCCTGAGGATGTCAAGGTAACCTTGTTGTCAACCAGTTTTGAGTCATCTGGAGATGCCACCTGTACGCCAATGCCGTACATTTCGCTGAGCTTGGTCTCAAAAGTTCCAACCTGAGTGTTTCCGCCAACAGATAACTTTCCTCCAGCAGCCTTAGGGTCTCTAATCTCTGCGAGGGTAGCTTCTTCATTAGCAAACTGCTTGCATGCTTTCGTCGTGTAAACTCTCAGAGTTGAGCCGAAAGCCTTTTTAAAATTGGCCTTGAGGGTTTTTACCTTCATTCTGCCGTCAATGTTAAAATCTGCCATAATTGTGAAATTTATTGGTTAATAATGGTTTAATTATTCGAAACTAACTTCAAGTTCAGGCTCTGTCTTTACAAGATCTGCAACCATCAGCATGACAAACTGATGCTCTAAATCCAGAGCGTCGGCCATTGCCAGGAGATTTGTCATCTCGTCGTAGGAGAGAACATTGTCGCTGATTATAACCTGAAGAACTGCCTCCATGAGAATTCCGATTTCTTCGTCATCAACCTTTTCAGCGGCTTCAACGATATATTCGGTAGCTTTCTCTGCAGAGTACTTCTTAATTCTTGCTATCTCGCCATCTACACATTTAACGAATTCATCTTCTTTGAACTCAAGTGCTTCCGCGATTTCTTTAACAGCTTCTTTTTCAGCCTCATTGTATTCTGCGTCTGCCCAGACAGCAGCTGCGATAAAAGATGCAATGGTTTTAATGTCTGTTTTCATGATCTAGAAATTGAAAAGTCTTTTGATTCTGTTTTTGAGGCTTCCTTTAGCTCTTCTGGCTTTTGCCATTCTAGCTGCTATGGCCTTACCTTCTTTTGTTCTCAAGTCCACTTTGCCTGAAGCGGTCTTCTTGACTGTTGATTTTTTTGGGGATGCCTTCTTGGCAACAGTCTTTTTAGCAGTTGTTTTTGATGTAGCCATAATTATGTTTTATTTGTTTTTACGTTTTAGTGCCCTTCTAGCTTTTGCCATTCTGGCGATTATTGCCTTTCCTTCCTTTGTCCTCTTGTCAACGGTTCCGTCTGCATTCTTCTTGACGGTCTTGGCGTTGACTTTCTTTTTAAGGAGTGTCTGGTTTCTCTTCATTGTTTTCTGGGCCTTTGCAACTCTTGCCGCAATTGCTTTACCTTCCTTTGTCCTGCGATCTACATGGCCAGAGGCGGTTTTCTTTGTTTTAGTTTTTGAGGTTGCCATTTTTTTATTGTTTAATAGTTGCTCATTATTTAACAACGATAAATTCTGTTCTCCTGTTTTCTGGAGCATTAGGGTTGTCTGGATTCTTTAACTTGGAAGATCCATAACCGATATATTCAAGCCTGCCTGCATCAACCCCTTCATTGTTAATCAGAAAATCAACTGCAGCTTTTGCTCTTGCAACAGAAAGTTTCTGATTGAAATCAGCATCACCTTCGGCAGAAGTGTGACCTTCAAGTTTAAGTTTGAGATTCGGGTTGTTTTTCAAAACCTTTGCAAGGTCGTGGAGGACAAATTTTGCAGACTCACTTAAATCAGCTTTGCCAGCAATGAACTCGGCGGCATTGAAGTTCTTTTCAATCTCTTCTATCTGCTGTATGTACAGAGTGTCGTGTACAACAACAACCTTTTCAACTTCTTTTATAACCTCATCTCCTTTCTTCCTCCCGAACAAGAAAAATAGGATTAGAGCAATGGCCAGCAAGCCGATAAGTGCCCAGACCCACCAAGGGATGCCTTTCTTTACGACAGGAGGTACATAGCCATTAAGATATTCTAACCAGAAGCCACCTTTTTTGCCGATGCCTTTTTCGGCTTCTTCGAATGAAGCTACTTCTATTCCATATCCTTTAGCGTGATCAACTAATCTTTGGAAACTAGGTTTTGTCCACATTGAAACTACAGCAACCTTCTGGTTGTTGCCCATAGTCAAGAGTTCATCTTCTTTTTGGAAAAAACCATTCCAGTTGGCATCAGTTCCTTTTTCGCCAGCTTTTACAAAATTTTTCTTTACCCCCGAATCGGGATTCAGTTCATCTGGAAAGGCTTTTTGAAGATCTTCCATTTTGGCATGAGGATACATAACCATATATGCATGCATAATGCCAAGGGCTGTGCGGTTTTGAGCCTTGCCGTGGACTTTTACCTTACTAATCATAATTTGTTTTATTTGTTGTTAATGAAATCTATGAGTTTGTTTCCGCACTGGCGGGTATTCCATTTAGGATCTAGTTCAAAGCCCTCCTTTTCGGCAACTTCTCGAAGAGCCTCCATCGTGTTGCTATAAAATTTGTAGGCGGAGATAGCGCCATTTTCTTCGACAGAGATTACATAATCTCCAGAGACGGCAATTTTCTTTGACATACGGCGAATAAAAATAAATTATTAAATAAGGTCTATAGGACAAAACGAAAAGCGCAGGCTGTCATTTGTCTTAAGATGAGGGCTCTGGTAAGCCTTGGACTAAAACAAGCAACAGCCCACGCATTTGTATCTATCGCTGAGGACAGATTGCATGAGAAGTTGGCTGTTCCAGTCCTTAAAAATTTACCAGATTTTCATCTTGGATCAGCCTGGCGCTTCTTGCGCCTATGTTTGACAAATATAGCGAAGAATAATCGTATCTGCAATATCTGCCGGCGTTTTTGCGTCATTCTTCCCTGCGTGGGTGTTGCTTTAGCAAATCCAGATCCTAGAAGCATAAACAAATGTCCCTGGCTTTTCTTGCCAGGAACAAAGGTATATGGTTGTATGTCAGGAAAATTTGTCTTTTGTTGTCTTTTCCGGGAGAGGGTTATTGATTGCTGCCGTACAGCTTTTTGCTGAGCTTGTTCAACAGCTCAGAGCGTTTTTCGCAGAGTTCCTGATATTTTGGCCAACGTTCATCCGAAATTTGAATAACTTTTTTGTCGAGGGCGTTTGCGAGCTCCAGCTTTTTCCCGTCAGGGAGGTTTTGGGCTTGTGCTGTTTTGCTGTTCTTTAGCTGCTCTTCCCTGATCATTTCCAGCCAGTACATAACGCCTTTGTTTATTTTTTCGATGAATTGCGGTGTGTTGTTTTCTTCCACGGCTTTGTCTGACTGGAGATACTCAAAAGAGGCATTTATTTCAGCAAGGCTGTTGTTCCAGGCTCTATTCATGTCTTTTTCAACAATTTCCAGCAAGGAGTCTCTGAGATTGTTATATTCTTCTTCTTTTTGCTTTTCCTTCATCAGCGATTCGGAAACGGTTCTCAGGGAATCTGCGGTCTTAGTTATGGATGTCAGGGAAGAGTCTGACTTGTGCTGGATCTCAGCGATGGATGCGCTTGCCTTTGCCAGCTTGGACCTTTCGCGGAGGAAGAGCACGGTAGGGAGAATGACCAGGGCAAGGAGCAGGGTTGCAACTAAGGCATAGAGGCTGCGGTTGCGGTTTTTCCAGGCCCTTTTCAGTTCTTCTGTGTTGGAATATCTTTTTTCGCGGTCTTTTTGGGTGCAGCGGCTGATGATTCTTTTGTGCCTGCCGGGGAAGATCTCCTTCATTATCATCCCGATGGAGTAGATGTCGCTGCGGGAGTCCAGGGGAAGCGGAGCGGCTGAAGAAGAGGAGCCGGTATTTGCCGTAGCAGGCTCTTCTGTGGAGGCAGCGGGAGACTCTGATGCCGCTGAATCTGCGTGGCGGTATGCGAGCAGTTCCGGAGAGGCGTAGGATTCTGTGGCTCCGAGGTTCTTCTCAAGGTAGTTGGAGTCATCGTCGCTGAGGCCGAAGTCTATGAGTTTGAGGTCGTTGTCCTTGTTGGTAATGATGATGTTCCCTGGCTTGATATCGTTGTGGATCAGGCTGCAGCGGTGTATGTAACCTACGGCGTCCAGCAGCTGGAGAAAGACTCTTTCCCGGGCTTCTTTGGGCGGATTTTCCTTGAGGAACTTGTCGAGGGTGCGGCCTTCCAGATATTCCATCACAATGGCAGGGCCCACAGGAGAATTTTCATCAAAGGTATAGACTCCCGCTATGTGGGGGTGTGACAGTCTCACATTAAGCTCGTACTCGCGTCTCAGAAGTTGGAGGCTTCTTGCGTCACTGCTTCCGGCGGTCTTGAGTATGAAGAACTTGCCGGCTTTACGGGTGCGGTAGATGTTGCCGGAAACCGGTGTAGTCTCCGTGTATGTTCCGTCGAATTGGGAAGGGGCTTCTACCCGTACAAAGGATTCGCTTATCATTGTTCAGTCCAGGGATTAAAACTTTACATCATCAAAAGTAATATTTTTGCCGTAAACACAGATGTAGTTCAGGACAATGTGGCTTTTCGGATGTCACCCTTTCGTCAAACTCAGTCACCTGCCCTGTAGCCAAGGCTTCATTGTCAATTTATGTCTTTTTGCATAGAAAGAGGCTGTTGTGTTGCACCTGGTAAAGCGTTTTGCTAAATTTGGATGATAATTTGTTTCAACGATTTATTTTTCAGCCATGCCTATTCAGTCAGACCTTCCGCAGATAGCAGCTCTGAAGCTGAGATTTGAAGAAATATACGGAATCCGTCCTGCAACCCATTCGGATTTTCTTGATATGGTTACAACCATAGAGAACGCTTTGAGAGAGCATGTTTCAGAGTCCACACTCGAAAGGCTCTGGGGCTATTCCACCAGAGAAAACAAAGAAGGAACCGTGTCGCTGAGGACACTCAACGTCCTGGCCCGCTTCTGCGGATATTCCGGCTGGGAAGATTTCTGCCGTTGGCTTAAAATAGACCAAAGAAAAGAGTCGGAAATGTTTGAAGGCCAGGCGGTCTTGTCTTCTTCTCTGAAGGCCGGCGCAAGGTTGAAAATAGGTTGGCAGCCTGACCGGATTTGCATTCTCAGGTATCTCGGGGAATATGTGTTTGAGGTGGAGTCTGCTGAGAACACCTCCCTTGAAAAGGGCGACCGCTTCAAGGTGGTCCAGTTCCAGAAAGGCCGTCCTCTGTATCTGGAAGAGTTCTTTCCTGCAACCTCCTCAGCGATAGCCTCCGCTCCACCGTCCTCTTCCCAGGCAGCCTCCGCTCCAGCGTCCTCCTCCCAGGCAGCCTCAACTCCAGCTCCATCCTCCCAGGCGTCCTCAACTCCAGCTCCCTCCTCCGACGAGCTCTCTTCCGGGGAGACCATTGCTTCTTCAGTAAAAACTTCAACACCTATAGGAAAGTCCTATGCGGTAGGGCAGGAACACGGTTTGACCACCCTTCAGCTTCTTTATTATCCTCCTTCAAGCGCCCTTTCAGGCCAAAAACGTGCCTAACGTCCCATTTCCCGTGCCGATAGCCACGCTTCTGCCCTAAAAACGTGCCTAACGTCCCATTTCCAGTGTCGATAGCCACACTTCTGCCCTAAAAACGTGCCCAACGTCCCATTTCCAGTGTCGATAGCCACGCTTCTGCCCTAAAAGCGTGCCCAACGTCCCATTTCCAGTGCCGATAGCCACGCTTCTGCCCTATAACCGTTCAAGGTGTCCCGTTTCCAGCCCCACCTGGTACACTTTCAGGCCGAAAGCGTTCAAGGTGTCCCATTTCCAGCCCCACCTGGTACACTTTCCGGCCAAAAGCGTGCAAGGTGTCCCGTTTCCAGCCCCACCTGGTACAAAAAAAGAGGATACCGTGTGGTATCCTCTTTAAAGTTCATATTTGAACGGGATTATTCAGCTGGAGTCTCTTCAGCAGCTTCCTTGACTGCATCTCCGATTTCCTGAACAGCCTCGTTAACTTTCTCCTGATCAACGTTCTTCAGGACTTCCTCAAGGCCTGACTTTAAAGCTTTGGTAACCTTAGGAGCAGTGTAGAACCTGTTTACGCAAACAGCTGCAATAGCGAGAATTACAGCGATGAAAGCGATGCTCTTGCTCTTCTTGTTGCCGAAGCAGCCTACAAGACCGAATACGAGAGCCAGGATTGCGAGAATCCACATCAGCCAACCCATCAGAGGAATGAAGCTGAATACTACAGCGAGGATACCGAGTACGAAACCGGCGATTCCAAGTCCGTTACCTTTTTTTGCAGTTTGTTCCATAGTTTTCAAGCACTGGTTTGTGTCGTGCGCAACCTTATGTTAAACTTAGATTGAGTAGTCCGCAATTGTTCAGTCAACGCAAATATAGCAATATTTTTTACAGCTTATGAATTATAAGCAGTTTTTTTCAGCGATGTTTATCATTTGTTTCTTGAGACCAGGGTCTGGGCAAAGATTTCCATCTGCTTTTTCTGTTCCGGAGCAAGTTCTGTCTGCTCGAGGGTGTGGAGCGCGTCCTGGTAATATGAAACGATGGCTTTCTGAGCCATTGTGTCTATGCCGAGCTTTCTGTAAAAGTCCTTGATGGCCTGGATCTTTTTCTCTCCTTCACTTTCTTCAAGTTTCAGAAGATCTTCAAGTTCAGATGTAAAAGGCTTTTCTGTACCGCCGTCTCTTTTGCAGGTGTTCTCTTCCGCAGCGTCTCTTTTGCAGGTATTCTCTTTCGCAGCGTCTTTCTTGCAGGCTTCTTCGCGGCATCGTATCAGCAGCCAGGTCTTCTTGTTGTTGAGGATGTCTCCGCCGATTTTCTTGCCGAAGGTCTTTTCGTCCCCGAAGCTGTCCAGATAGTCGTCCTGGATCTGGAAGGCCAGGCCCAGCTTGTATGCAAAGTCATACAGTCCTTTGCAGATATGGTCGTCAGCTCCTGCAATGACGGCCCCCATCGCGGAGGAACAAGCCAGAAGGACACTGGTTTTCAGCCCAATCATCTTGATGTATTCATCCAGGGAAACATCCATCCTGTCTTCAAAGTCCATATCCATCTGCTGGCCTTCGCAGATTTCTATGGTGGTTTGGGAGAAGAGTTTCAGAACTTTGTCCAGTCTGTCGGCCGGAGCCTGCCCGAGCATTTTGAATGCCCAGATGCACATCGTGTCTCCTGACAGAATAGCGACATTGTTGTCCCACTTCCTGTAAACGGTTGGTCTGCCCCTTCTTATGTCTGCGTTGTCCATTATGTCATCGTGAATCAGAGTGAAGTTGTGGAACACTTCCAGCGCCAGTGCGGGAGAAAGTATGTGCTTTCCGATGTCATCCTTGAAGAGGTTATAGGAAATAAGGCAAAGCCTTGGCCTTATTCTTTTTCCGCCCATATCCATCATATACTGGAGAGGGCCGTACAGTTTTTCTGGACGTTCCGGCCATTCTAGTTGGCGGACTTCCTGGTCTATGAGATTGTATAATTGTTCCAGTTTCAGCATAAGCTCAGAAAAAATGATTTGCCAATCAAGGCTCTAAGTTACAACCAAATTTTCTTTTTGGGAAGAAAAGTTTTTGAAAACAGATTCTTAACTTTGACAGTCGGATGGTTATGAAAGGAAAATTCAACAGACATACATCCAGCCGGGGACGAGGTCTGGCGGCTGAAGTTTCAGGAAGAGAGGGTGCTGCTTCTGGGGAGAGAGGTTTTTCTTCCGGAACGCACAGTTCTGCTTCTGGAGCGGAGGGAGCAGTTTCTGGAATGAGAGGTTTTGCCTCTGGAGCGGAGGGAGCAGTTTCTGGAATGAGAGGTTCTGCCTCTGGAGTGCAGGGTGCTGCTTCTGGGAAGGGAAGTTCTGCTTCTGGGGTGGCGGTTGTTGTCAAGCATACAGGAAGCCACTACCTGCTTTCCCGTCTTCCTGAGTGGAGGCCGTTTCTGGCTGTCATCAAAGGAAAGCTCCGTCTTGAAACGACAACTACCACCAATCCTATAGCTGTGGGTGATATTGTTGAATATGAGGGGTCTGCAGAGGCTGCTGCAGTCGTCTCCGGTACGGGGGCGGCCAACGAGAAACATTCTTTGGACATAGAGTCAAAGACATTTGGCGGGCGGGAGGCTGTATGTTCCATCAAAAAGGTTCTTCCGCGACGCAACTGCATTGTAAGACGTTCGGCTAACCTTTCGCGCCAGAACCATGTGATTGCTGCCAATATAGACCGAGTGTTCCTGGTGGTGACGCTCAGGGATCCGGAGATCAAGCTGCAGTTCGTGGACCGTTTCCTGGTAACGTGCGAGGCTTACGGGGTGCCTGTTACCATTCTTCTCAACAAAGCGGATCTTTATCGCGGAGAAGAAGAGCCGGCTCCGGATGGAAGCTCAGGGGCGGCAGCTTCTGCTACAGGGGAAGAAGGGGTTGCAGACAAGGAGATTGCAGATGGGAGGCATACAGATGTGGAACCCGCAGGTGAGGAGCTTGCAGATGAGGAACTTGCGCAGATGGCTGCCGGGTTCATGCAGATTTACGGGAATGCGGGCTATCAGGTGATGGAAACTTCCGTCAAGACCGGATTCAACATAGGCAATCTCAAACGGATGTGCCAAGGCAAGGTGGTGCTTTTCAGCGGGCAGAGCGGAGTGGGGAAGAGCTCTTTGGTAAACGCTTTGGACCCGAGCCTGAACCTCCGTACCGCCGAGATCTCCCAGGCCCATCTCCAAGGGCGTCATACAACCACATTCTATCAGATGCATCCGCTTTCCTGCGGAGGCTTCGTGGTGGACACGCCGGGTATCAGGGGTTTCGGTCTGGTGGATTTCAACAAGGAAGAATTGAGCAACTATTTCCCTGAGATGCTTAGGGTTGAGGACAACTGCCGATTTGTCCCGTGCACGCATACCCACGAGCCGGGATGTGCGGTGAAAGAAGCCGTTGAGAAGGGAGAGATTTCTCCTCTGCGATACGCTTCCTACCTGGCGATGCTGGAGGATGACGGCAAATACCGCGAGGGCGACGACTGATTGCCTGCCTGTTACACCGATGCCTGGATATTTTCAGAAAGACTGTATGGAAGAATCTCTTGTAAGACAGATGAACCGCAGGGTGCTTAAGCTGGCGCTTCCGAGCATCCTGGCAAACATCACCGTTCCGCTGGTGGGGATGGTGGATGTGGGGGTGAGCGGCCATATAGGAGATGCTGTGGCTATAGGCGGAATGGCCATATCCACAATGCTTTTTGACCTTTTGTACTGGAACATGGGCTTTCTTCGCGTGGGTACCGGAGGTATGATAGCCCAGGCTTTAGGAAGGAGAGACTTTAGCGGCATAATGAAGGTCTTCACGCAGGGGATAGGAACCGCTTTGGGCATTGCTTTTATAATCTTCGCGATACAATATCTCTACATAGACATAGCTTTGGGCTTCATCCAGTGTTCTCCGGAGGTTGCAGACTATGCCCGCCAGTATTATTTCATCAGGATCTGGGCAGCTCCTGCCACTCTTTCTCTGTTCGTGTTCAAGGGCTTTTTCATCGGGATGCAGAATGCCATAAGCCCTATGGCGGCGGACATTACCGTGAATGTCGCCAACCTTGGGCTCAGCCTGTTGTTTGCGGTAAAGATGGGGATGGGGTTCAAAGGTATAGCCTGGGCTGTGTTTACGGCCCAGTACACGGGGCTGTTTCTCTGCATAGCGCTTTTCCTGATATACTACCGGCGGCTTCTCAAGTATGCGGATCTGAGAAAATCGCTGAGGCTGAAAGATCTCGGCAAATTCTTCTCCCTCAACGGGAACTTGTTCGTCAGGAGTGTTTGCTTTCTGTTCATCTATGTGGGATTTACTTCTCTTTCAGCCAAATACGGAGATGTGCAGCTGGCGGTTGGTACCATCATCATGAAGCTGATGATGCTGTTCTCATTCTTCATAGACGGGTTCGCATACGCAGGTGAAGCTCTTGCCGGAAGGTATATAGGTGCGAGGGATTCCGAAGGACTGCATCTTTCAGTAAAGGTGATTTTCAGGTGGTGCTTCTGGATTGCGTTGGCTTCCACTGCGGTATATGTAGCGGGAGGTAAGCAGATGGTGATGCTGATGACAGACAAGGCGGATGTGATAGAGGCCTCTGTTCCGTACCTGGTATGGCTGTGGCTGATGCCGGCCCTCAGCACGTCAGCCTTTGTGTGGGACGGGATCTATGTCGGTGCAACCGCCGCCCGCCCGATAATGTTCGGGATGATCTGCGCCGCGGCTTCTTTCTTTGCGGCCTACTATGCTCTTGAACAGATACTTGGAATCCAAGCTCTGTATGTGGCATATATGGTGCATGTTGTAGTCCGTAGCGTCTGGATGTATGCTTTCCGCCGCACTGCAGTCTATGCCCGGGTTGTGCAGGATACGAAACGCTGTGAAATGTGTCCAGGTGGTGCTGGAAATGGGACAGCTGGACATGAAATGCCGTGAAATGTGTCCAGGTGGTGCTGGAAATGGGACAGCTGGACATGAAACGCTGTGAAATGTGTCCAGGTGGTGCCGGAAATGGGACAGCTGGACATGAAACGCTGTGAAATGTGTCCAGGTGGTGCTGGAAATGGGACAGCTGGACATTCTTGTGGAGATCGCTCAGAGTTGGTATCTTTGAACTGCAGTCTGGCGAGGTATGTGTTGACATGATATGCATATAGTTATGATTATGGAAGGAAGCTGGATATATAACCTGTTCTTTGGAAGTGGGGTCGCTCATTCCCTGCTTATCATCGCGATAGTTGTTGCGGCAGGTGTTTTTCTGGGGCATTTCAAGCTGAAGGGGCTCACTCTCGGAACTACCTGGGTGCTGTTCGTGGGAATTGTGATGTCCCACTTCGGGCTTAGGGCGGATCCGGGTGTGCTGTCTTTTGTCAAGGATTTTGGTCTGATTCTGTTCGTGTATGCCATAGGTCTTTCGGTTGGCCCTAACTTTTTCTCTTCCTTCAAGAAGGGCGGATTGTCTCTGAACATGTGGGCTTTGATGATTGTATTCCTGGCTTGTTTGTGTACCTACATAATACATGAGGTGACGGGGACCCCGCTTCTGACTATGGTTGGTGTGATGCAGGGTGCCGTAACCAACACTCCTGGTCTTGGTGCCGCACAGCAGACGGTTACCGATATGCTTTCAGCTTCATCTGTTGATGATGTAGCAGCAAGTGTTGTTTCTTCTGCCTCAGCGAGTGTTGTTTCTTCTGCCTCAGCGAGTGTTGTTTCTTCTGCTTCAGCGGGTGTTGCTTCTGCTGCTTCAGCAGATGTTGCCACTGCGGCTGCTGACCTTGTGGGAGATTTGAGCCTTGGCTATGCGGTCGCTTATCCGCTGGGAGTTGTGGGCATCATCCTCTCGATACTGGTTTTGAAGATGATCTTTCGGGTAAATGTCAAGACTGAAACCCAGAAACTGGATTCCAGGGATTCGGCCAAGATTGCCCAGCCGCGGGTGCTTACCCTGGAGGTCGTAAGCGGCAGTCTGGCGGACGGAAAGTCTGTGCTGGATTTCCACAACAGCTGCGGTTTCAACTTTGTTCTTTCCAGAATCCGCCGAAAGGATATGGCCGTGGAGATTCCAACCTCCAAAACAGTGCTTGCGGCCGGAGACCGTGTAAGGGCGGTAATATCGGGGAATGATCTCCCGAAAGCGGTTCCGGCTTTCGGTAAGGAGATCAAGAACATGGGAGAGCAGGACTGGAGTGTGCTGGACAAACATTTGATAGCCAAGAGGATATATGTCACAAAGCGCAGCGTGGACGGAAGGACGCTGGAGAGTCTGGCCATAAGGAGAGATTATGGAGTAAGTGTCACCAGGCTTTTGAGGACCGGTATAGAAATAGTGCCTACACCTAATACGATAATCTTTGTAGGAGACATTCTGGTTGCGGTGGGCAGCCATGAGGATGTGGAGAAGGTTGCGTCTTTGCTGGGGAACTCGCAGAAGAAACTTTATGCCCCGAGGATAGCTCCTATCTTCTTCGGCATTGCTCTGGGAATCTTGCTGGGAAGCCTTCCGATATACATTCCGGGTATGCCGCAGACAGTCAAGCTGGGCCTTGCCGGAGGACCTCTGATCGTGGCCATCCTTCTCAGCTACTTCGGGCATAGGGTCGGTTTTGAAACATATACAACCCAGAGCGCTAACCTGATGGTCAGGGAAATGGGCCTTTGCCTGTTCCTTGCAGCTGTCGGGCTTGGAGCCGGGGAGAACTTTGTGGAAACTCTCCAGGGAGGCGGATACAGGTATGTGCTTTACGGTTTCCTGATAACCGTTCTTCCGCTTTTGGCTGTGGGCGTACTGGCGAGGGTGTTCTCCAAGACAAACTACCTTACTCTGATGGGCCTTATAGCGGGCAGCACCACAGACCCTCCGGCTCTGGCGTTTGCTTCTGAAACCTCTGGCAACAGTTATCCGGCCCTGGGCTATGCAACCGTTTACCCTCTGTCCATGTTTCTCAGGGTGGTGGCCGCCCAGATCCTGACGCTTATCGCTCTTTCCTGAATTGCAGAGAAGTCCGGATCCTCCTTCTTTGGCTGGTGCCGCTCGGATTCTCCCTCTGATAGCCCTGTCCTTGAGTCTGGAGAACTCCAACTCCACAATCTTCGTCCTTGGTTGGTGCCGCTCTGATACCTGCCCCTATATCTTTGTCTTGATTGTTGAAAACTTATGTTGTTTTTCTTTATCGCGATAAAGATTCTTTTGCCTATATTTGTAAGCGATAAAGTCAAAAGCTATATGCAGAATCGCAACTTAGTTTCGATCTCAGACCTGAGCAAGGATGAGATCATCGCGCTCCTGAAGCGTGCACAGGAATTTGAAAAGAACCCAAACCAGCACATCCTAGATGGAAAGGTAGTGGGTTCTTTATTTTTTGAGCCTTCTACGCGTACTCGTCTCAGCTTCGAGACTGCCGTAAACCGTCTTGGCGGACGTGTCATCGGTTTCAGCGATGCGAGGACCAGTAGTCAGTCAAAGGGTGAAACATTGAAGGATACCATCATGATGGTAGCCAACTATGCTGATCTGATTGTAATGCGCCATCCTCTGGAGGGTGCGGCCCGCTATGCCAGCGAGATTTCAAAGGTTCCTATCGTCAACGCCGGAGACGGCAGCAACCAGCACCCGTCCCAGACAATGCTGGACCTTTACACCATCTACCAGACTCAGGGTAAGCTCGACAATCTGACAATCACCATGGTAGGAGACCTTAAGTATGGACGTACGGTGCACTCCCTTCTGGAGGCCATGCACTTCTTCAATCCTAAATTCATCTTCGTTGCCTGCGACGAGCTGAAGATGCCGGCCCAGTACAAGGAATACTGCAAGAGTCTCGGCATCGAGTATGAAGAAACCAAGGAGTTCAACGAAGACATCATCAACCGCACAGACATCCTCTATATGACACGTGTCCAGAGGGAGCGCTTCAGCGATCTTATGGAATACGAGAGGGTCAAGAACATATACACCCTTACGGCAAGTATGCTGAAAGGTTGCCGCGACAATCTCAGGGTTCTCCATCCGCTGCCAAGGGTAACTGAAATCGCCCAGGATGTGGACGACACCCCTCAGGCATACTACTTTGAGCAGGCCCTCAACGGCCTCTATACCCGTGAGGCCATCATCTGCCGTGCACTCGGACTGTAAAAAGGATTGAGCATGCAGCCGGAGCCAATCATTCCGGAACCAGGCTCGGTAAAGATTTTAAGATACAGAAAAGTTAAACAGTAGAAACAATGACTATTCAGACAAAAAAAGAACTTGCCGTAGCAGCTTTGCAGAACGGTATAGTTATAGACCATATCCCTTGCTCTTCTTTGTTCAAGGTTGTCAACATTCTGGGAATAGAGAAGATGGAGAACGGGGTGTTCATAGGCAACAACCTCACCAGCCGCAGCATGGGAAGGAAGGGCCTCATCAAGATCGCCGACATTGACCTTCCAAAAGAGATACTTAACCGCATAGCGGTGGTTGCTCCAAACGCCGTGATAAACATCATCAAAGACTACGAAGTTGTAGAAAAGCACAAGGTTGAACTCCCTGAAGACCTGGTGGACATCATCAAGTGCAATAACCCTAAGTGCATCAGCAACAACGAACCTATGGCTACCCACTTCCACGTGATAGACAAGGAAGCCAACCACTTCAAGTGCCGCTACTGCGAGCGCATCGTTTCCCGTGAGGAAGTCGTGCTCAAATAACGTTTCTCTCTGGAATGTTGTAGTACTCAAGCTACTCTTTCAGGAAGAATAGTATCGGCTGAGTCTCAACGATACACTTAGGCGTCCCGACCATCTGGGCTGGGACGCTTTTCTTTTAGCTTGAGCGTGGCTATCGACACAGGAAACGGGACATTGGGCACGTTTTCCCTGCAGAAGCGTGGCTATCGACACAGGAAACGGGACGTTGGGCACGTTTTCCCTGCAGAAGCGTGGCTATCGACACAGGAAACGGGACGTTGGGCACGTTTTCCCTGCAGAAGCGTGGCTATCGACACGGGAAACGGGACGTTGGGCACGTTTTTGAGCGGAACGTGTACCTGGTGGTGGTGGGGGGGGGAGTAATCGCTGAGGAAAATGGTTGAATTTTTATAGGATTTGTGGAAAATATCGTAAAATATTATATCTTTGCGGCCTAATCATCAATAATTTTAAATTTATGCCTAGAAGTTTATCCGGTAGAAGTTTCCTCAAACTGTTGGACTTCACCACCGAAGAAATTCAATATCTCTTGAAACTCTCAGAGGATTTCAAGAACCTCAAGCGTACAAACACTCCTCATAAATACCTGCAGGGCAAGAACATCGTTCTTCTTTTCGAGAAGACTTCCACCCGTACCCGCTGCTCTTTCGAGGTAGCCGGAAATGATCTTGGAATGGGCGTTACCTATCTGGATCCTAACTCATCGCAGATGGGCAAGAAGGAGTCTCTGGAGGATACTGCAAAGGTTCTGGGAAGAATGTATGACGGTATCGAGTACCGCGGTTTCGACCAGAAGATTGTTGAGGATCTTGCCAAGTACGCCGGTGTTCCTGTATGGAACGGTCTTACCACCGAGTTCCATCCGACACAGATGCTTGCAGACGTTCTTACCATCAAGGAGAACTTCGGACACTACAAGGGCCTGACTATGGTATTCATGGGAGATGCCAGAAACAACGTTGCCAACTCCCTTATGGTGGTTTCCGCAAAACTCGGAATCAACTTTGTGGCTTGCGGTCCTAAGGCCAACATGCCTGCCAAGGAACTGGTTGATACCTGCAAGAAGATTGCAAAGGAGAACGGTTGCACAATCACCCTCACCGATGATGTCAAGAAGGGTACCAAGAACGCTGATGTCATCTACACGGACATTTGGGTTTCAATGGGTGAGCCTGCAGAGCTCTGGGAGAAGAGAATCAAACTCCTGAAGCCTTACCAGGTTAACGACGCTGTTATGAAGAACGCCAACCCTAATGCTATCTTCATGCATTGCCTGCCTTCTTTCCATGACCTCGAGACAACCGTAGCCAAGGACATCTACGAGAAATTCGGTCTGAAGGAAATGGAGGTTACCGACAAGGTGTTCCGCAGCAAGCAGTCAAAGGTATTTGACGAGGCTGAGAACCGTATGCACACCATCAAGGCTGTGATGTACGCAACTCTCAAGTAAATAGTTTAAAAATAATAAGTTACACAGACTCCCGCTTCATTTGAAACGGGAGCGTGTTTTTTCTTTTTTCCAAAATTAAACAACTGTTGTTAATCAGATTTGAGTGAAGACTGTTGGTGATTCTGGAGCTTTTGGAAATTCTTTTAATTCTTTGGAAAGGACATAAGATAGAAATATAGATTTATTGGAGAATATATGGGAAAGAGATTAGTATTGGCGTTGGGAGGAAACGCTCTGGGAAACACTCCTGAGGAGCAGCTTAAACTGGTAGAAACTACAGCCTCGGCGATAGTGGACCTTGAGGAGGACGGGTATGATGTGGTAGTTGGCCACGGCAACGGCCCGCAGGTAGGTATGGTTAACCTGGCACTGGAATTTTCGGCAACTCACGGTGGAAAGACTCCGCTTATGCCGTTCCCGGAGTGCGGGGCAATGACTCAGGGCTACATAGGATATCATCTGCAGCAGGCTATCCAGAGGGAGCACGGCAGAAGGCACATTCCAAGGCCTTGCGCCGCTGTATTGACGCAGGTTGTTGTGGACGAGAACGATCCGGCCTTCCAGAACCCGACCAAGCCGATCGGTTCTTTCTACGGCAAGAACGAGGCCGAGGCCATTGCCAGAAAGACCGGATACACATTTGTAGAAGATGCCGGAAGGGGATGGCGCAGGGTAGTTCCTTCTCCAAAGCCTGTGAAGATAGTTGAACTTCCTGTTGTAAGGCGTCTTATAGAAGCCCACACCACGGTCATCACCGTTGGCGGTGGCGGCATACCTGTAGTCCAGAAGGGCTGGGACGACTTCCGCGGAGTGGCTGCCGTAATAGACAAAGACCGCG
Source organism: uncultured Bacteroidales bacterium (assembly GCA_900316795.1). Classification (GTDB taxonomy): domain Bacteria; phylum Bacteroidota; class Bacteroidia; order Bacteroidales; family UBA932; genus Egerieousia. The sequence continues at coordinate 202,721 of ONEF01000001.1, forward strand.
CCTGCGCCAAGCTTGCCATAGACCTCAAGGCAGATATGCTGGTCATCCTCACTGCCGTTGAAAAGGTTTCCATCAACTTCAACCAGCCGAACCAGTATGACCTGGACTCAATGTCAGTGGAAGAGGCCAAACAGTTCATGGCCGAGGGGCAGTTTGCTCCCGGCAGCATGCTTCCTAAGATAGAGTCCTGTGTGCATTTCCTTGAGAAACGTCCTTCCGGAATGGCCCTGATCACATCTCTGGAAAAGGCCCGTGAAGCCCTCTGGGGAAAGACCGGAACGATTATCGTTTCCAAGAAGAGATAAAAAAGAGCGGCAACCGCCGCTCTTTTTTGTTACTTGGACATTTCCTCGAATGTCTTCTTGATGATGCCCACAGCCTGTTTGATTTCCTTTTCGTTGATGCACAATGGCGGGGCGAAACGGATGATGTGGTCGTGGGTTGGCTTAGCCAGCAGGCCGTTGTCGCGGAGCTTGAGGCAGATGTCCCAGGCGGTCTTCTTGCCGATAGGCTTGGTGACGATGGCATTCAGAAGGCCGCGTCCTCTTACCTGGACGATGAATGGAGAGTTGATCTTTTTCACCTCATCGCGGAAGATCTTGCCCATCTTTTCTGCATTCTCAGTGAGTTTTTCTTCCTTGATTACTGTAAGGGCTGCGATGGCAACCTTTGCTGCCAGAGGGAATCCTCCGAAGGTTGAGCCGTGCTCGCCTGGCTTTACGTTGAGCATGATGTCGTCGTCTGCAAGGCAGGCTGAAACAGGAAGCACTCCTCCTCCGAGGGCTTTGCCCAGGATCACGATGTCAGGACGGATGCCGTCGTGCTGTGAGCAGAGCATCTTTCCTGTCCTTGCAATACCTGTCTGTACTTCATCGGCGATGAAAAGCACGTTGTGCTTGTGGCACAGGTCGAAGCATTTCTTCAGATAGCCGTCATCCGGTACAAACACTCCTGCTTCTCCCTGGATCGGCTCGGCGATGAACGCGCACACTTCCTTGCCGTACTTGTCGAGAGCTTTCTCGAGAGCCTTAGGATCGTTGTAAGGGATGCGGATGAAGCCAGGGGTCAGAGGACCGTACTGAGCGTAAGAAGAAGGGTCGTCGCTCATTGTGATGATGGTGACGGTTCTTCCGTGGAAGTTTCCGCTACAGCAGATGATCTTGATCTTGTCGTTAGGAATGCCCTTCTTTACGGCTCCCCAGCGGCGGGCGAGCTTGAGGGCTGTCTCTACGCCTTCGGCTCCGGTGTTCATAGGGAGGACCTTGTCATAGCCGAAATAGTTGTGCATGAATTTCTCGTACTCGCACAGGCAGTTGTTATAGAACGCCCTTGAAGTAAGGCACAGCTTGTCTGCCTGGTCTTTGAGGGCCTTCACGATCTTCGGATGGCAGTGGCCCTGGTTTACTGCCGAGTATGATGAGAGGAAATCGAAGTACTTGTTACCCTCAACATCCCATACGTAGATTCCCTTTCCTCTTTCGAGAACGACTGGAAGCGGATGGTAGTTGTGTGCTCCGTACTTTTCCTCCATTGCCATGTAGCGCTTGCTAACGGCGGTTATCTTTGCCTTAGGCTGCACCTTCTTTGCTGCCGGCTTTGCAGCTTTCTTTGCAGGTGCCTTTGCGGTTTTGGTTTTTGTTGCCATATATCAGGTTTAAAAAGTCGTCTGCCATAGGGTTGTGCGTCATACAAATATAATAATTCTTTTGCACGGAAAGAAACTTTTACTATCTTTGCAACCCGCCAAAAACGGCGGTAAGTAAATTAAATTAAAGATTAACAGTATTTTAAATGCCAACAATCCAACAATTGGTAAGGAACGGACGCAAGAGAATCGTGACCAAGTCAAAGTCTCGCGCGTTGGATTCCAGCCCTCAGAAGAGAGGAGTTTGTGTACGTGTTTACACAACAACTCCTAAGAAGCCTAACTCAGCGATGAGAAAAGTTGCCAGAGTAAGGCTTACCAACCAGAAAGAGGTGAATGCCTACATCCCAGGAGAAGGCCACAACCTGCAGGAACACAGCATCGTGCTGGTTCGCGGCGGTCGTGTTAAGGACCTTCCTGGAGTACGTTATCACATTCTTAGGGGCGCCTTGGATACCGCAGGTGTTGACGGCCGCAAGCAGGGTCGTTCTCTCTACGGAGCCAAGAGGCCAAAGGCTAAGAAGTAAGTCATCAACTATTAAAACATTTCCAAAATGAGAAAAGCAAAGCCTAAAAAGAGGATTCTACTTCCAGATCCTAAGTATCACGATGTTATGGTTACCCGCTTCGTGAACAACCTTATGTTGCAGGGGAAGAAGAGTATCGCTTACGCTATTTTTTACGATTCTATCGACATGATCGGCGAGAAGATGAAAGATTCTGGCAAGGCTCCTATGGAAATTTGGAAGAAAGCGCTTGAAAACGTTACCCCTCAGATAGAGGTAAAGAGCCGCAGAGTCGGTGGCGCCAATTTCCAGGTTCCTACGGAAGTGCGTCCGGAGAGAAAGATCTCGCTGAGTATGAAGAACATGATTCTTTATGCTCGCAAACGTCCGGGCAAGTCGATGGCTGAAAAGTTAGCGGCGGAGATAATGGCAGCATACAATAACGAAGGTGGTGCCTTCAAGAGAAAAGAGGATATGCACAAGATGGCCGAGGCCAACAAGGCATTCGCTCATTTCCGTTTCTAGTATTTTAAGGAAAGCAGCTTAAACAATGGCAAGAGACCTTAAATACACGAGAAACATCGGCATCATGGCCCACATAGATGCCGGCAAGACAACCACATCTGAAAGAATCCTTTACTACACTGGTAAGACTCACAAGATTGGTGAGGTTCACGACGGTGCCGCAACGATGGATTTCATGGTGCAGGAGCAGGAGAGGGGTATTACCATCACTTCTGCCGCCACCACCGCGTTCTGGCATTACGGCAGTGACAAATACCAGATTAACCTTATCGATACTCCGGGCCACGTGGACTTTACCGTTGAGGTAGAGCGTTCACTGCGTGTTCTGGACGGTACGGTTGCTACTTTCTGCGCTGTAGGGCGTGTCCAGCCTCAGAGCGAGACCGTCTGGAGACAGGCAGACAAGTACAATGTTCCTAAGATCGCCTATGTAAACAAGATGGACCGTGTAGGTGCAGACTTCATGGGCGTGGTAGATGACATCAAGAACAAGCTCGGTGCCCATCCGGTTCCTATCTGCCTGCCTATCGGAGCGGAAGAGAAGTTCCAGGGCCTAATTGACCTTATCGACATGAAGGCTTACTTCTACGATACGGACAACAAGGAGCTTGTAAACTATGAAATAAAGGATATTCCTGCAGAGCTTGTCGCTGAGGCGGAGGAGTGGAGGAACAACCTCCTTGAAACCGCCGCTGAGTTTGACGAGGCTCTGATGCAGAAATATTTCGACGATCCCCAGACAATTTCCAAGGAAGAGATAATTGGCGCTCTGCGCAAGGGAACCATTTCTATGGAGATAGTTCCTATATGCTGCGGTTCTTCATTCAAGAACAAGGGTGTACAGTTTCTTCTGGATGCAATCGTCAGATATCTGCCTAGTCCACTGGACAAGGGCAGCGTAAAGGGCATCAATCCAAGGAACAACGAGGAAGTGGAAAGGAAACCTTCCGCATCCGAGCCGTTCTGCGGTCTGGTGTTCAAGATTGCCACAGATCCTTTCGTTGGAAGACTGGCCTATATGAGAGCATATTCTGGCCGTCTGGATTCAGGATCCTATGTACTCAACACAAGAAGCGTCAAGAAGGAGAGAGTTGCAAGGCTCTATCAGATGCACTCCAACAAGCAGAACCCTATAGATTTTGTAGAGGCTGGAGACATCTGCGCGGTTGTAGGATTCAAAGACCTGCGTACGGGTGATACCGTATGTGAGGAAAGCCATCCTATCGTACTGGAGTCTATGGTATTCCCTGATCCGGTCATCGGATTGGCAGTGGAGCCTAAGACCCAGGGAGACCTTGACAAACTCGGCATCGCTCTCGGCAAACTCGCCGAGGAAGATCCTACCTTCACCGTCAAGTCAGACCCGGAGACCGGCCAGACCGTCATCAGCGGAATGGGCGAGCTCCATCTGGAGATTCTTGTGGACCGCCTCAAGAGAGAGTTTGGTGTAGAGATCAACCAGGGTGCACCTCAGGTGAACTACAAGGAGGCTGTTACCCAGACTGTCCAGCACAGGGAGGTCTTCAAGAAGCAGACTGGAGGACGCGGAAAGTTTGCGGATATAATTGTGGAGCTTGGCCCGGCAGACGAGGGAGTTACCGGACTGCAGTTCGTGGATGAAGTCAAGGGTGGAAACATTCCGAGAGAGTTTATCCCTGCAGTTGAGAAGGGCTTCAAGGCTGCCATGCAGAACGGACCGCTTGCCGGATACGAGGTAACTTCAATGAAGGTTGTCCTCAAGGATGGTTCCTTCCACCCTGTGGATTCCGACCAGCTGTCATTCGAGATCTGCGCACGCCAGGCATTCCGCAAGGCTGCAAGAAAGGCCGCTCCGGTGATTATGGAACCTATCATGTCTTTGGAGGTTGTCACCCCTGAAGAGTATATGGGTGACGTTATCGGAGACCTGAACAAGAGAAGAGGACAGATAACCAACATGGACTCCCGCGGCGGTGCCAGGATCATCAAGGCAAAGGTTCCGCTCAGCGAGCAGTTCGGTTATGTCACCGTCCTCAGGACCTTGTCTTCAGGACGCGCCACAAGTACAATGGAATTCTCTCATTATGCAGAGCTCCCTGCTAACCTTGCCAAGGAAATCGTGGATAAGGCCGGCACAAGGCTCGCGGATGATGAGGACTGATCGTCGATAACTGATAATAACAAAAACAAATATAAAAATGAGCCAAAAGATTAGAATCAAACTGAAGTCTTACGATCACGCTCTTGTTGACAAGTCAGCTGCACGTATCGTTGAGACCGTGAAATCTACAGGTGCTATAGTAAGTGGTCCTATTCCGCTTCCTACACACAAGAAGATATTCACAGTAAACCGCTCAACCTTCGTTAACAAGAAGGCAAGAGAGCAGTTCGAGCTCAATTCTTTCTGCCGTCTTCTGGACATCTATTCATCTTCAGCAAAGACTGTTGACGCTTTGATGAAGCTTGAACTTCCAAGCGGTGTTGAGGTTGAGATCAAGGTATGATGACATAAGCAAGATCTACCCGTTCAATTTCTTTGAAACTGAAAAAAAAGGTTTATCTTTGCATGCACATAGCGGAACCTGTCCGCTGGATTGGGGCTCATAGCTCAGTTGGTTAGAGCACCTGACTCATAATCAGGGGGTCGGAGGATCATGCCCTTCTGGGCCCACAAAGGGAATTGTAAGATCTAGTTACTTTACTGGAAATTACGATTCCTTTTTTTATGGAAATCCTATCTACAAGTGCTTAGAACAAGCAAAATTAGACTATCATTTGCTGACCTATGACCTTCCATTTTGAATCAGGTAGCCATCCCAATAAATGTGGGAACTACACCATCTATCTATCCATCTCTCATTCCGGTGAGAGAAAGAGGGTGAAAACCTCTATCAATGTCCCTATCAAGTGCTGGGATGCAGGCACAGAAAGGGTAAGGAGAAGTTGGCCTGCCTATAAACAGGACAATGAAGAACTCCAACTCCTTATGGACAAAGCCAGGGGAATAGAAAGGGAACTCAAATCCCAGGACAGACTCACAATGCTTCACTTCTTTAACCGCTTCCTGGGTAAAGAACAGTCATATACGCTCCTTTCATATTTCCATCACATAAGAGAAATCCTTGTGCTGGAGAAAAAATGGGGGACATACAAGAAATATGGGGACTCTATCAATAAGCTCACAGAATATATACAGACTCTGGGGGTTAAAGATATGGACTTCAGGGATATAACACCACAATTCATATCAGGTTACACCGCATATCTCCAATCTCTACCTAACCAAAGAACAGTTGACTCTACACTCTCTCCAAACTCCATTGCAAAGCACCTGAAAATCTTGAGAGCCATATTGAATAGAGCTGTGGATGACAGACTGATACAACCATATGACATACCCAGGAAACTCATCACTGTAAGGGAGACAACCCCAGCTATAACAGGTCTTAGGGATGCAGAACTGACCAAACTTATCAAACTTCCTATCAAAGACAAACCTGATTGGTGGAATGCCAGAAATGCCTGGTTGTTCGCTATGTATGAAGGGGGAATAAGGATAGCGGATATAATACAATTGAGATGGATAAACATAACAGAAGACAGGTTGGTCTATACTATGAACAAGAACGGTAAGCTGGTGGATGTGATATTGGTACAGGATGCGGTGAAAATATTGAAACTCTACAGGAGACCAGAACAGAAACCAGTAGAATATATTTTCCCATATCTGGATAACAACGCTGAATATGCCAAATACGTTGATTATGAAGATAGAAAGAAGATGCCACTGGAAATAAGTAGGAAATTGTTTGTTACTATCAACGCCAGAGAAGCCAGGATAGGGAAGGTACTCAGGGAGATAAGAACCTTGATTGGAATACCTCACTTGACTTTTCATACAGCCAGGCACACCTTTGCACTCCGCGCCAAGGAGGCCAATGTAGATAACACCACTCTAAAGAACATAATGCAACACTCTTCCTTAAACACTACTGAACTATATATGAAGAAGTTAGACAGAAGAAGTGAAGATGCAGCTATGAAAGAGATTTACTTGGATAAAACAAAACAAAACAGGGAGAAGAAAAAGATAGTCAGACAGATAAAGAAACTTGGAATCCCTCCTGAAGAACTTATTGAACTGATTTCTGGCAATTAATTTCTCATTTGCTCCCCATATAAGGCCTTTTGGAGATTCTATCAACACAGAATCTGAAAGATCGGTAATGATAGAAAAACCTTGTTCTAAGCACTTG
>ONEF01000015.1 GCA_900316795.1 uncultured Bacteroidales bacterium
CTGCGTTCCGGTTTTGGCGAAACGGGCTGCAAAGGTAGAAACTTTTTTCTGCTTTGCAAATTTTTTTCAAACTTTTTTTTGTGCGCCCTTTTCGTTCCTAGTTTTTTCCGCCCCACGGAAGAGGCGTTTTTCCGAAACGGGCTGCAAAGGTAACAAACTTTTCAATTCAACAAAATTTTTTTGACAATATTTTTTCGCGGATACAGCAATCTTTCAAATTCTAACAAGAAAAATAACCACAACTAGCACACTGTATCCCATTTTTTATATATTTGCATCGTGAAAATAAAAAATTTCATATTACACTTTGTCAGTGCGGCTATTCATGTCCGACTTTAGCACCCTATTCCCATACCGTTCCTACGGATATGGGGAGAAGGTGATTCCACGCATATAGAGAATTTTCTCTCTTTCACAAACTACATATACCCAATTAGTTAACCATAAATGTGGCCGTTTAGGCATGCTATAGTTCCACAAAATGAAAGTAGATATATTTACAGCAGACCAGACGCACTTCAAATATGCTGCTGAAATTGCAGAGATGATGTGCGAGTCTTCTAAAGAAAAGGGCACCAACCTTGCTCGCCGTACTCCTGAGTACATAAAAGAGAAAATGGAAAACCATAAAGCCATAATTGCCTGTTTACCAGATGGTACACTGGCCGGGTTCTCATATATCGAGACCTGGAGCCATACCAGGTTCGTGGCAAATTCCGGCCTTATTGTAGCTCCCCGGTTCAGAAACAGCGGGCTGGCAAGGCAGATCAAGCAAAAGATTTTTGAACTGTCCAGGCAGATGTATCCATTTGCAAAAATATTCAGCATAACTACAGGGATTGCTGTCATGAAAATAAACTACGAACTTGGTTTCAGGCCTGTCACTTTTTCAGAACTGACTCAGGAACAGGAGTTTTGGGATGGCTGCAAAGGGTGCCGCAATTACGACGTGCTCAAAAGGAACAACTTCAAGATCTGTCTCTGCACGGCACTGCTCTACGATCCTTCTGAACACGAGACAAAGACTCGAGAAAGAAAATCGCTGAAACAAAAAATCAAGGCACTCCTTAAATAATAATAGTAACCATAAACACCAGAAAAATGAAGAAGAAAATCGTATTGGCATTCAGCGGAGGGCTTGATACATCTTTCTGCATCCCCTACCTCAAGGAACAGGGGTTTGAGGTCCACACAGTGAGCGTAAATACAGGGGGATTCTCTGAAGAAGAGGAAAAATCACTGGAAACCAGAGCTTTGGAACTAGGGGCCACAAGCCATGTCAATTCAAATATCGCTGATGAATACTACAGGAAAGGCATCAGGTTCCTCATTTACGGGAATATTCTCAAAAACTCGACATATCCGTTGAGCGTCAGCAGCGAGAGAGTATTCCAGGCACTGGAAGTCCTGAAACAAGCCAAGAGACTGGAGGCCGGGTTTGTGGCCCACGGAAGTACCGGAGCCGGAAACGACCAGGTAAGGTTTGATCTGGTCTTTGATGTGTTAGCCCCTCAAATAAAGATAATTGCACCAATCAGAGACCATAACTTCCAAAGGAAGTATGAGATAGAATACCTTAAAAGCAAAGGATTCGATTATTCCTGGGAAAAAAGCAGGTACTCAATAAATCAAGGTCTATGGGGTACAAGTATTGGTGGAGAAGAAACATTGCACTCCGACGGGTTCCTTCCGGAGGCAGCTTATCCGCACAAGGCAACGGCCAAAGAAGAAAAGACGATAAGCATTGAGTTCATGAAAGGAGAACCCGCTGGAGTCAACGGAAAGATGGCAGGCCCTATTGAAACCATCCGGGAAATAGAAAGGATAGCTGCCCCTTATGGCATCGGAAGAGACATGCATGTCGGCGACACTATAATAGGTATAAAGGGAAGGGTCGGTTTTGAGGCCGCCGCTCCACTTATCATAATCAAAGCTCACCACCTGCTTGAGAAGCACGTTCTTGTCAAAGGACAGCTGAACTGGAAAGACCATATATCAGCCTTCTATGGCCAGCTCATGCACGAGGCACAGTATCTGGACCCTACCGCCAGGGATATGGAAGCTTTCCTGGAAAGTACACAGAAAAATGTAACCGGAAGTGTATCAGTCAGATTGAGGCCTTACAGTTTCATGGTCCTCGGATGCAGGAGCCCCTATGACCTGATGAATCCGGAATTCGGGTCATACGGAGAAGACAACAAATCCTATACTGCTCAGGATATAATCGGATTCACCAAGGTTCTGGCAAACCCTCTGAAGATCTACTACGGCCTGAGAGATGAAAACAGCACTTCAGTTGGTACAAAATGACCTCAATCAGCAAAATAAAAAAGTCAGAAGACACTGTCCTCAGCGATATAGGCATCTTGTCTGAAAAGGCGTTAGACCTTCTCAGACAGATAGTTGCAATTCCAGCTCCAAGCAGTCACGAGTCCAAGAGATGCCAGTTTCTTTACAAATGGGTTAAAAAGTTCCTGAAAGAATCCGCCCTGTCTCACAAAGCAAGTTGCAGCAGATCGGGAAACAACATCTTGCTTTATGCTCCGCGAGGCGGAAAGAAAAGCCTGCTTATGTGTGCTCACATGGATACTGTGCCTCCTTGCCTGGGATATTCCACCCAACCTTTCAGCCTGACAAGAAAAGGCGACAGATACATAGGACTCGGCAGCAATGACGACGGAGCTTCCATAGTCTGCATGTTGATGGCATTTTCCAAGGCCGCCGGCTCAGATAAAGGCTGCGGATTGCTTCTTTCCCTCACCTCCCAGGAGGAAACAGGAGGGGAAGGTGGCTTGCAGATGGTGCTGGATAATCTGAAAAACAGCCAGAGTCTCCCCTATCCTGATTTTGCCCTGGTGGGAGAACCAACCGGAATGAAGGCTGCCATAGCAGAAAGAGGCCTTCTTGTTCTGGATGGCGAAGCCACCGGTTCCAGTTCCCATGCCTCTGAGGACAATCCTGATAATGCCATATATAAGGCAATGGCAGACATAAAGGCTATCACCAGCACAAGATTCGGGAAAGTGTCCGAGATGATGGGGCCCGTTCATCTTGCCGTAACCCAGATAAATGCAGGTAAAGTCCACAATATGGTTCCCGACCAGTGCCGCTATGTGGTTGACATACGGCCAAATGACAGATATACCAACCTTGAAATCTGGCAAAAGCTACAGGCCAGGATCCAGGGGACTTTGACACCAAGGAGGCTTGATCACAAGGTATCTGTAACTCCAGGCAACCATTTGCTGATGAAAGCAGTAAAAAGTTTGAACATAAAGACTTATGTATCAGCCACATCTTCTGACTGGTCCAAGCTTGACATCCCGGCAGTAAAGATTGGACCGGGAGACAGTTCAAGAAGCCACTCGGCAGATGAGTATATTACTGAAAAAGAGATTTATACAGGCATAAAAAACTATTTGGCAATAATAAAAGCCATAGACAACGGCATCTAGACAGAATAAAATATTTGAAATGGCAACACTTTGGGAAAAAGGCTTTATGACAGACAAAGCCGTAGAAAAGTTCACTTCAGGAAACGACCGCCAGCTTGACCTCAAGCTCGCAAAGTACGACGCAACGGGTTCCAAAGCCCATATTTCCATGCTGGCACAAGTCGGATTGCTACCCAAGGAAGAGGAGGAGATTCTGCAGCAGGGACTGGATGATATACTGGCAGAAATCAACAACGGAAAGTTTACCCTCCAGGATTCGGTAGAAGACATTCATTCCCAGATAGAACTGCTGCTTACCAAAAAATATGGGGACATCGGCAGGAAAATCCATTCAGGAAGATCCCGCAACGACCAGGTCCTTCTTGACATCAAGCTTTTTCTGAAAGACGAATGTTCTCAAATCAAAAGGCAGATGCTGAAACTGTTCAATCTTCTGACAAGACTAGGAGAAAAGAACAAGGATATACTCATGCCAGGATATACCCATTACCAGATAGCTATGCCGTCATCTTTCGGCCTGTGGTTCGGAGCTTACGCTGAAGCCCTGGCAGAAGACATGCTGATGCTAAAGGCCGCATATAAAACCGCTGACATGAATCCGCTCGGCAGTTCTGCCGGATACGGGAACTCCTTGCCTTTGGACAGGGAGAAGACAACCAGGGATTTAGGCTTCAGCACATTAGCTGTCAATCCCATAGCAGCCCAAATGGGAAGGGGCAGATGCGAGAAAGCCTTTGCCGCAGCTTTGGGACAGATTGCATCTACATTGAACAAACTTGCCCAGGACTGCTGCCTGTACATGTGCCAGAATTTCGGTTTCATCTCTTTCCCTGACAACCTGACCACCGGAAGCAGCATAATGCCGCAAAAGAAAAATCCGGACGTGTGGGAGATGATCCGGGGAAACTGCAACCTGATTAACTCCACCTACTCTCAGATCTGCTTGCTAACCGCCAATCTTCCACATGGTTACCACAGGGATTTCCAGCTTCTGAAGGATGTGGTCTTTCCTGCCTCCGAGAAGATGCACGAGTGCCTGGATATGGCTTACCTGATGCTGAAGAACATAAAATTGAACAAGGATATTCTCAGCGATCCGAAATATGAAACCATATTCTGCGTGGAGAAAGTGAACTCCCTGGTCCTTGAAGGTGTCCCCTTCCGCCAGGCCTATAAGAAAGTCGCTTCTGACATCCGGCAAAACGGATTTGAATTTCCTAAGGAAAAGATGAGCGTCAAAGGTTTGAGGCACACGCATACCGGAAGTCTCGGAAACCTGTCTTTTGACCTCATCAAAAAGAAAATGCGGCTTTCTACTTTCTAGAAGCCGCATTGACAAAACTCTGTAAAGTTTCTACTCCTGATCCAGCGGTTTTCCGTCTTTGTCTGCCCAAACGGCATCCAGAAGCGGAAGTTCGCTGTCCACCCTTGTCTTGATGGTACATCCGTATTTCTTGCAGAAATCCTTGATGATACTGCTTTGGAAGAACCCCTTGCGCTTTGTCAGATACGCCTCGAAAAGAGGGTTAAGGGTCAAGACAAAGGAATTTATGAACTTTTCCTTTGTATAATATGCAAGTTGTCTTTCAAGAGCTTCATCAGCGATAAGGCTTGGAGCTATCTCGCCAGTGCCGTGGCACATCGGACAGGTCTCGTTAACTTTGATTTCAGTAGCCGGGCGCACCCTCTGACGGGTAATCTGCATGAGACCGAACTTGGTAAGAGGCAGCACATTATGCTTTGCCCTGTCATTTTGCATCAGTTCCTGCATGTGCTTGTAAAGCTTGTTGCGGTTCTCCGCGTTGTCCATATCTATGAAATCAACGACCACTATTCCGCCAAGGTCCCTGAGCCTCATCTGACGGGAAATCTCGTCAGCCGCATGCATGTTCACCTCGAAAATGTTATCTTCCTGTTCGACTCCTTTCTTTACCCTGGTGCCGCTGTTGACATCCACTACGTTCAGAGCCTCCGTATGTTCTATGACAAGATAAGCGCCTTTTTTAAGCGGCACCACCTTACCGAAAGAGCCTTTTATCTGTCTTGTGACATCGAACTCGTCAAAAATCGGCAGGGACCCTTTGTACAGTTTGACTATCTTTTCCTTTTCAGGGGCGATGGTCCTGATGTAATCTCTTATCTCATAATAAGTTGATTCATCATTTACTTCTATTGAAGTGAAGGTGTCGTTAAGGAGGTCCCTCAGAATGGTGGTCGCTTTGCTGTTCTCAGTAAAGAGGAGCTGAGGAGGTTTGCTGCCAACTAGTTTACGGCATCCGCCTTCCCATTTTTCTATGAGAGAACTGAGTTCGGCATCCAGCACAGCCGCCTTCTTTCCTTCTGCGGCAGTACGTATGATTGCCCCGTAGTTTTTTGGCAATATACTCTGTACCAGATTTTCCAAACGTCTTTTTTCCTCTTTTGAAGATATCTTCTGAGAAATGCTGACCTTATCTGCAAAAGGCAGAAGAACTATATTCCTGCCTGCTATTGATATTTCTGCTGTCAGACGGGAACCTTTCGTAGAGATAGGTTCCTTTACTACTTGGACAACAATCTGTTGCCCGGGTGACAAAACTTCATCGATACGGCCTTCCTTCTCCAGGACCGGACCGATTCTCACTTTGGAGTAGAATGCCTTTAGATCACTCTCGGTGTTGATTTGCCTGACGAAATAGTCAAAAGCCTTGAAATTAAGGCCCAGGTCAAGATAGTGGATAAAAGCTTCTTTGTTGTCTCCGATATCCACGAATGCGGCATTGAGAGCCGGCATCACCTTTTTGACTTTTCCGAGATAAACATCTCCGACACCGATGCTCTGCGCAGAGGAATTCTGTTCCTGGCTGATTTCCATCAACCGATGGTCTTCAAGCAGGGCCAAAGTGACTCTGGCAGGGCTTACATCAATGATAAGATCCTTCTCCATCAAATGAATACACTAATATCCATAAAGGATAACAAAGAGGACGACTATCTTTTAGTCGCCCTCTCAACTTCACGACAAGATGCCTTATTTGCGCTTCTTATGTCTGTTCTTACGCAGACGCTTCTTGCGCTTGTGAGTGGCCATCTTGTGCCCTTTTCTTTTCTTTCCGCTTGGCATAATTATTATTTTCTACCTCCCTTAACACCGCTCATGAAAACCTTAGCTGGTTTGAAAGCAGGAATGTTGTGAGCAGGAATAACCATTGTAGTGTTCTTTGAAATGTTTCTAGCTGTCTTCTTAGCTCTCTTCTTGATAACGAATGAGCCGAAACCACGAAGGTAAACATTCTTTCCCTTTGCAAGGAAACCCTTCACTGCCGTCATGAAACCTTCAACAACGCGGGCAACGGTAACTTTCTCTAAGCCGGTCTGCTTAGCAACCTCGTTGATAATGTCAGATTTTGTCATAATACAATAAATGATAATTGGTGAATATTTTGTGGATGCAAATTTAGATTATTTTTTTCTTCCTGCAAAAAGATTTCCAAAAAAATAAGTGTGCCTGAGCTGTTTATGGAGCATATTATGTTATTTTTGTAACAATTTGGTGAGTTGTAACTCGTATGAAAAGAGTGGGAATTTTCTTTTTCTTTCTTTTGGCCTGGATATCATCCCCAGCCCAAATTGTCTATATTTCAGATATTTCCATCTCCGGCAACAATCTTACCAAATCTTCTGTGATACTCAGGGAACTGCCCTTCAGGGTGGCTGACACCATAAATGCAGGAAAATTTGAAGAAATGCTGACAGAAAGCCGGCAGAACTTGCTCAACACTGCACTTTTCAACTATGTGACCATCACTCCCCAGTACCCGGAAGACACACCGGGACAAGAAGGCGGCATCATTCCGGTACGTGTAAGCATTGAAGTGGAGGAAAGGTGGTATATCTGGCCAATCCTGGAAATGAGATTAAACGACAGGAACATGTCGTCCTGGATAAAGAAAATGGACTGGAAAAGGGTAACACTGTATTCCGGAGTCAAGATCAGCAACATGTTCGGACTTGGGCACAGACTGGAGGCGAGAGGCATGTCAGGCTGGGACAAAGGGTTGGATTTGTCCTACAGCCGGGTATCTCTGGACAAGAAGAAGAAAACCTACCTGTCGGCCGAGGCCTATGCAATGTTCTACAAGCACATTGATTATATGACGCTGAACGACAAACCTCAGCACCTGTCTTCAGACAACGGGTTCATGATGCGCTCCTACGGAGGAAGTGTCAGCCTGACATACAGACCCCACATAAGATGGAAAGCCACGGCAGACATTTCGTTTGATTACAGCAAGGTTTCAGAGGAGGTCCTTTCAGGCAATCCTGACTACTGGGGCCTGGATTCAAGGTTCAGCCGCACTTTCAGCCTTGCACTGTCTGCCTGCAGAGATGACAGAGACTACTCCCTGTACCCTACAAAGGGACGGTATGCATCGCTGAGCTTGAAGCTGGAAGAGAGCAACAACTTCAGTTTTATCAAAGGCCAGATTTTCCTGGATTTTCAGTATTACACCAAAATCAGTGAAAGATGGATGACCAGCTCATCCGTAAAGATATGCTCAAGCCTCTCCAACAAGTATTCATACATTCATTCCAAAGCAGTTGGGTACCAGACTGCAAATGTTACCGGATACGAACTGTATGTAATTGACGGGCAGCATTATATCACTCAAAACAACAGCCTCCGTTATTTGATTTTGCCGCAGAGGATAGTGCATCTGGGGCATAATCCGAAGTGGAGAAAATTCAACAAGCCGCATTTCACCGTTTACGGAAAACTTCTCTGCGATTTCGGTTACGTGTTCCAGAAAAAGGGAAAGGCGGGAGACAATTCACTCCCTAACACCTTCCTGGCCGGAGCTGGCGCCGGAGTGGACCTTGTCACTTACTACGACATCGTGATCAACCTGGGATATGCGGTAAACATAAAAGGCAAGGGATCTTTCCTTTTCGGTTTCAGGGCCCCTATCTTTTGAGTGAAAGAAAAACGGGTTTGACAAGTATCTATGTTCAGAACTGCCAAAAAAATGACAAATGAACTTTTGGCACAATGATTGACTTATATCCTCAGCGATGAGTCAGCAACTGCATCTGACACCTTGGACAAGCAAGGGGAAGGGGTATTGACTGACAATTTGACATTACAGCTTAAATTAGACAGAGAAAGGAGATTTATGAAATTTATTGATGAAAAGCTGCTCAGTCCTATAGAGGGAGGTGATATCAACATACTCCCCGTAATGAGTATTGAAGCTAACGCCAAGACAGACAAGATAGAGGTTCCACAGACACTCCCTATACTGGCAATGAGGGATTCAGTGCTGTTCCCCGGAACGATACTGCCGGTCACCATCGGCAGAGACAAGTCCGTAAAGCTGATCCGTGCCATGAACAAGACCACCCGGGTCATAGGTACAGCAACCCAGGTAGATGTCCACAAGGACGACCCTAAGATATCTGACCTGTATGAGATTGGTTGCAGCGCCAAGATATTGAAACTTATAGAAATGCCTGACGGCGCCCTGACTGCGGTCCTGCAGGGCATCCGCAGGTTCCGCCTGGAGCAGATTATCGCTGAAGACCCTTACCTTATCGGAAAGGTTGAGAATCTTTCTGACATTTTCCCGGCCAAAGACGACAAAGACATAAAGGTTCTTGCCGACTCCATCAAGGAATCCGCCCTGAAGATTGTCAAATACTCTTCCGCTTTTGCCCAGGAGAGTGAATTCGCCATAAAGAACATAGACTCCTTCGAGTTCCTTACCAACTTCATCGCCACCACCCTGGACAACGAGGCTGTCGCAGACAAAATCACCCTCCTTATGGAAAGTGACATAAAGCAGCGTGCCTACAAGCTTCTGGGTGTGTTGAGCAAACAGATTGAGATTCTCAAGCTCAAAGATGACATCCAGCAGAAGGTCAAGAGTGAAATGGACCAGCAGCAGAGAGAGTACTACCTCAACAACCAGCTGAAAACCATCCAGGAAGAACTGGGAATGAACGGCAACTCCAAGGACGTTTCAGAACTGCTCAAAAAGGCGGCTGACAAGAAGTGGCCGGAATACGCAAAGAAAGAGTTCGACAGGTGCATTTCAAGGCTTGAGAAGCTCAACCCGAACACTCCCGACTACAACGTGGAACTCAACTACCTGGAGTTCATGGTCGGTCTGCCTTGGGATGTGACCACCCAGGACAATCTTGACCTCAAACACGCAAAGCAGGTACTGGACGAAGACCATTACGGCCTCGACAAGATAAAAGACAGGATTGTGGAATTCCTTGCCGTCCTCAAGCTCAGAGGGAACATGAAATCCCCTATCATCTGCCTCTACGGCCCTCCAGGAACCGGAAAAACATCTTTGGGAAAATCAGTTGCGAGAGCTCTCGGCAGAAAATACCAGAGGATTTCCCTCGGAGGCCTTCACGACGAGTCCGAGATCAGAGGCCACAGGAAAACCTACATAGGAGCAATGGCCGGCAGGATTATGCAGGCCATCAACCGTGCTGGCAGTTCCAATCCTGTGATAGTCCTGGACGAGATAGACAAAGTCTCCAACGACTACCACGGAGACCCTGCCTCTGCACTTCTGGAAGTGCTTGACCCTGAGCAGA
The DNA here is from genome assembly GCA_900316795.1 of uncultured Bacteroidales bacterium. GTDB lineage: Bacteria > Bacteroidota > Bacteroidia > Bacteroidales > UBA932 > Egerieousia. The sequence continues at coordinate 10,047 of ONEF01000015.1, forward strand.
ACACCACATTCCACGACAATTATCTGGACATTGACTACGACCTTTCCAGAGTTCTGTTCATAACTACAGCCAACAACATTTCCACAATACAGCCTGCCCTCAAAGACAGGATGGAAATGATTTCCCTCTCCGGCTATCTGGCCGAAGAAAAGTACCATATAGCCAAAGACTATCTGGTACCTAAACAGATGAAAGAGCATGGGCTGAAGGATGGCCAGCTGAACTTCGGCAAAGGAGCCATAGAAGAGATTATTGACGAGTACACCCGTGAGAGCGGAGTCAGGCAGCTGGACAAGCAGATAGCCAAGATAGCCAGGCACAACGCCATGAAAGTTGCGATGGACGAGGAAGTTCCAAAGGAAATTGAAGTCGAGGACGTAAAGGATATCCTGGGACTTCCGACCAACCAGCACGACCTCCAGAAGGACAATGAGGCGCCTGGAGTTGTGACCGGCCTGGCCTGGACGGAGATGGGTGGAGAAATCCTGTTTGTGGAGTGCATCCGCAGCGAGGGCAAGGGAATGCTCTCAACCACAGGAAATCTGGGTGACGTGATGAAAGAATCAGCAACCATTGCCTACCAGTGGTTGAAAGCCAACACCAAGATTCTGGGCATGACTGCCGCCCAGTTCAAGAAATACGACCTTCACGTGCATGTCCCTGAAGGAGCCATCCCTAAAGACGGCCCTTCCGCCGGAATCACAATGGTAAGCGCCATGGCTTCCGCCCTGATGCACAAAAAGGTCAAGAGCAAGATAGCCATGACCGGGGAAATGACCCTCAGGGGAAAAGTCCTGCCCGTTGGAGGAATCAAGGAAAAGATACTCGCGGCCAAGAGGGCCGGTGTCACCACCATCATCCTCAGCGAAGAGAACAAGAAAGACATATCTGAAATCAAGCCAGTCTATATTGAAGGCCTCAAGTTCAAGTATGTCAAGACAATAGACCAAGTGCTGAAGTTCATCTTCCAGTAAGCGCCGATATGTTTGAAAGACAGGAACTGTCCCTTATAGAATCAAAGAATTATGGATGTAAAGATAGAGCAGCAGTGGAAGCAGATACTCAGCGATGAGTTCAGCAAGGACTATTTCAGGAACCTGGCTGCCTATCTGCATCGGGAAAAAGATTCCGGAGCGGTGATTTACCCTCCGGGATCGCTTATTTTCAACGCATTTTCCCTGACACCTTTCAACGCTGTAAAAGTCGTGATTCTTGGCCAGGACCCTTACCATAATCCGGGACAGGCGCACGGTTTGAGCTTCTCAGTCCCGGACGGAGTGGCGCTTCCCCCGTCGCTGAAGAACATCTACAAAGAGATAGAGGCAGATCTTGGCATATCGCTGAAAGGGAAAAACGGAAATCTCACCGGATGGGCAAGGCAGGGAGTTTTCCTGCTGAACGCCATCCTGACGGTTAGGGCATATACAGCCGCCTCGCACAGCAAGATCGGGTGGACCACCTTCACAGACAGCGTAATCAAGGCTATATCAGACAACAAGACCGGCGTGGTATTCATGCTCTGGGGCAATTTTGCCAGGAGCAAAAAGACTCTCATAGACTCCTCAAAGCATCTCGTGCTGGAAGCGGCCCACCCGTCACCTCTTGCCGGTGGCGCCTTCTTCGGCTGCCGCCATTTCTCCAGATGCAACGCCTATCTCCAGGAGCACGGGCTTTCTCCGATAGACTGGAGCTTGTAGGTCCGAATGAATAATCCATTACTTTTTTTAGTATTTTTACACCCTACAAAGTGTAAAAAGCAAGAATATGCGCACAGCTATATTTCCAGGATCTTTCGATCCTTTTACCGCAGGTCATCTGGATGTTCTGGATTCTGCCCTGAAACTGTTTGACAAAGTAATAGTTGCGGTGGGCTACAACAGCAACAAGGCCGCCGGCTTCTTTCCGGTTGACATCAGGATGAAGATTATAAGAGATTCCATCAAGCAGTACGGAAAAAGAGTGGATGTATGCTGCTACAAGGAACTGACCATAGAACTCTGCCACAGGCTTGGCGTGAACTTCATAGTAAGAGGCCTCAGGACAACCACAGACTTTGAGTTTGAAGGTGTTATAGCGCAGGCCAACAGAGTGTTGGACCCCGATGTGGTAACCGTCTATGTCCAGGCCAGCCACGAATATTCATTCATATCCTCAACTGTTGTAAGGGATCTGCTTATCCATAACGGAGACGCCACCCCGTTCATGCCCCAGGGCGTGGATATCAAGAAATACATCAAGGCAAGGAAAGAGCTCAAGAAATAGTGTCAGGCTACTGCGGAAAATCGGGTTATTACCTTAAAGGACTGGTCTATACAGTCCTCATGATGCTTTTGTTCCCGGCTTTTGCCTTTGCGCAGAAACCTGCAGGAACCTATAAGATCACTTTCCTTTTCGGCAGGGATCAGCAGACAGGTTTAGCGGAACCTGGAACCACACTATACCTCAAAAAACTCAATTGGCACTCCACAGAAGGAACCACTGTTGATTCGGCAACTGTCAACAGGAAGATGCAGGCTGTATTCAAAGGCCTGACCTATCCTCTTGACCTGGACAAAGACCAGGAAAGGCTGTTTACCGCAGGACAATACAATCTCTGCAACTCAGACGGCAGCTTTTTCAGCTTTGTGTATTCACCGATGGACGGGAGAAGCTTCAAGGAAACTTTTGAGAAGTCTCCCGGCGGGCAATTCATCAGAAAGGGATATAATCCTAAAAAGCTGAAGGAAAACGATTTGATGAATCCCCGGGCCTTCGGGAGCAGGGCGGCTGCACATTTAGCCGCACAGAAACATTTTCCGGCCTCGCTATATGCTGTCATGAGCAGGTTTGAAGAAAAACCGCTTTCTGCAAATGACGAAAGCCAGTTGCCTGACATAGCGGACGAAAGGCTATTCTACACCGGATTCGGCAAAAGTATCATTGACGGTTTCCTGGACAAGTTTGCCTTGTCTAAAGAGAGCGTAAGGAACATGGCCATAGACTATCTTATGGAGAACAAGTATCTCACTCATCCCAAAATGAAAGCGGCTGTCGCCATGGAATGTTTCAGATACTTCACATCTTCCGTAGTGATGGGATGCGAAGGCAGTGCGGTGTATGCCGCCGAAAAGTATATCATAGGCAACGAAAGCGTACCGCTCAACGACAGGGCGGAAGCCGCCTACTTCGTGACCATGAACAAGGGCACTCTTATCGGCAGCAAAGTTCCTTACCTTCAGCTGAAAGACACATCGGGGAACCTTGTCAGCACCAATGACCTTATGGGCAACTGGTCTGTAATCTATTTTTACTCGGACGACTGCATACACTGCAAGATTGAAACCCCGAAACTCATCAACTTTCTGGACGGCTACAAAGACAACATACTCAATGTGCTTACCGTATATACGGGTACTGATTCCCTTGCATGGAAGCAGTTCGTGGAGGAAAACTTTTCAACCATGAACCCCTATGTGAACTGGTACCATGTTTCTGACATTGGCAGAGACAGCAATTTTGCTGTTGATTTTGGAGTGGCCAGCACCCCAAAGATGTATCTCCTGGACCAGGGACTGAGAATCCGGGGAAAAGGCATTCTGACCAACACCCTGGGCAGGATTCTCGAAGACGAGGAAGTCCTCAACAAGAAAGCGTATCAATACCTGGCAACCATTTTTGCCACCGGAGAAACGGGCATTGGCAACAAAGAGCTGCAGGCTGGTATCAACAAAGCCCTGGTGGACAAGATTTATGAAGGGATCTCTTCATCTGATGAGAGTTTCCAAAGACTGCTCAGGCAGACTTTCACATATCTCTATTTTTCTGACCGCTACGCTGACAAAGAAGCAGCCGCCTATCTTGGTAAGAAATATGTCCTGCAGATGCCGCAAAGATGGGATGATACGGTGTTCGTCTCCAATGTCGGAAGCTTGCTGAGAGCCTACGAGCTGAACAGGCCGCAAAGCAAGGCTGAAAACCTCATGCTCTATGACATATCCGGCAACCCTTCAGAACTTCTGCCCGATGACGGAAAAGTAAAAGTCCTGATTTTCTACAGGACCAGCTGCGGAGTGTGCAAAGAGGATATTCCGCTTTGGAAGGAAGCCTGGAGGAAGTACGGCAGGAAAGTGTCATTCACAGGAGTCCTGGCTTCAGAGGAACAGTTTGGTTCCTGGAAAAAGTTTGTTGCGGACAATGCATTGGAATTCAGACAACTATATGATAAAGACAATATTGCCGGACTTGCTGACCATTATTATGTGGAGACCGTTCCAAAGATTCTTGTCATAAGTGCCGGCAATACAGTTTTGGTCAAAGATGTGCCATCCGCTGAATTGGATGCTGAACTGAACCGCATTTTGAAAAAATAACGTTTAAAAACATTTGATATGCTAACCGGAAAGTACAAGGCATTTTACGAGAAACTTTCAGAATTCATCCCAAAAGAGAGAATGTTCCACGACCCTCTCACAACTTTGGCTTTCGGAACCGACGCGTCTTTCTACCGTCTGGTGCCGAAGCTTGTGGTCAGGGCTTATTCTTCCGGAGAGGTCAGGCAGATACTTATGGAAGCCTACCAGATGGAAATCCCTGTAACTTTCAGGGCAGCAGGAACATCGCTGAGCGGCCAGTCAATTTCTGACTCGGTGTTGGTGATTGCCACCCACGGTTTCCGTGGTTACAGCATATCTGTAAGAGGAGAACTTATCAGACTCGGGCCTGGAATCAGAGGTGCCATGGCAAACCGTCTGCTGACAAGATACGGAAAGAAGATAGGTCCGGACCCGGCTTCCATAGACTCAGCGATGATTGGAGGGATAGCAGCCAACAACGCAAGCGGAATGTGCTGCGGAGTAAGCCAGAACTCCTACAAGACCATCGCTGACATAAACATAATAATGCCGGACGGCACGGATCTCGACACAGCAGACCGGAATTCAGTAAAACGGTTCAAGGAATCCCACAAGCAACTTGTGGAAGGACTGGAAAACATATCGCGGAGAATAGCGGAAGATCCTGTACTCAAAGAAAGGATAGAGAGGAAATACAAAATCAAGAACACCACCGGATACAGCCTCAACGCCTTTGTTGACTATTCAGACGGGATAGATATACTCAAGCACCTGATCATAGGCTCTGAAGGCACGCTGGCCTTCATCTCCAGCATAACCTACAACACGGTGGACAACCTGAAATTCAAAGCTTTGGCTCTGATTATATTCCCTACCATCAGAGAAGCCTGCAGCGCTGTCCAGACATTGAAGCAGCTGCCGGTTTCTGCCGTTGAACTCATAGACAGGGCCTCCATCAAAAGCGTGGAAAATGCAGACGGGGTTCCCCAGTACCTGAAAACGCTTCCTGACGGAGCTTGCGGACTGATAGTAGAAATAACTGAAGAGGACAAGGCTTCACTCCAGGGCAAGGTCAAGCGGATTACAGAAGCCTTGGAGCCTTTCCGGACGGTGCTGCCGTTTTCATTCACTACAGACGCTGCAGAACAGGCTACGCTATGGAAGGTCAGAAAGGAATGTCTGCCTACGGTAGCCGGCATGAGAAAAGCCGGAACCACTGCCATAATAGAAGATATATGCTTCCCTGTACCTCGTCTTGCCGAGGCTGTCACAGACCTGAGGGAGTTGTTTGACAAAGACGGGTATTCGGATGCCGTGCTGTTTGGGCACGCCCTTGCCGGAAACCTCCATTTCATGTTCAACCAGGACTTCGGAAACGAGGCCGAGGTATCCAAGTACGCCAAGCTGATGGACGATGTCTCAGACCTGGTGGTAAACAAATATGACGGCTCCCTGAAGGCGGAACACGGTACCGGAAGGAACATGGCGCCTTTTGTGGAAAAGGAATGGGGCCGGCAGGCATATTCGCTGATGAAAGAAATCAAGCAGATGTTTGACCCTAAGGGAATACTGAATCCTGGAGTCATAATCAATCCGGACCCGCAAGCCCATATCAAGAATCTCAAGCCTTGCCCTCAGACCAATCCTGAAGTGGACAGGTGCATGGAATGTGGATTCTGCGAAAAGAACTGTGTATCAGAAGGGTTGACATTCTCGCCAAGGCAGAGGGTGGTTGCATACAGGGAGATGGCCCGTCTGGAAAAGACAGGCACCAATGAAGCTGACCTTGCCCTGATGAAGAGAAAATACAAGTATCTCGGCGACGAGACCTGTGCAACTGACAGCCTTTGTGCCGTAGCCTGCCCGGTAAAGGTGGATAACGGCAAGCTTACAAAGCAGCTCCGCCATCAGAACCACACTGAAAGGCAGGAAAACAGGGCCGCTTCCCTGGCCTCCAAGTGGAGTACCGCCGTCTGGGGAATGAGAGCCGCCTGGAACATGTCCTATTTCATAAGGATAGCTTTGGGCAAGAAACTCATGAAGCCAATGGCAGCCGCAGCCAGATGGATGACAGGCGGGCTTATACCTAAATGGAACCAGTATTTCCCTAAGGGTAACCCTAAGATTTCCAGGGCAGTGCTTGAAGGCAACAGACCAGGAGTGAAAGATTCCAAAGGAAAGGTGGTATATTTCCCAAGCTGCCTGACACGTTCAATGGGAAAGAGCAAGGACCACATGGCAGCACTCACCCTTACCCAACTGATGGACAAGCTCATACGCAAGGCCGGGTACGATGTTGTCTATCCGTCTCACCTGAAGAAACTCTGCTGCGGGATGGCATTCTCCAGCAAGGGATTTGTAAAAGCAGGCAAATTCCTCAGCGACAATCTTTATCAGGAACTCTACCGGGTTTCCGAAGAAGGCAAGCTGCCGATTGTGTGCGACATGACTCCTTGCCTTTACACGATGAAGTCCAACTTTGAGGATAAGCTTACACTCTATGAGCCGGCTGAATTTGCCAAACTCTTCCTGATGCCAAACCTGAACATCAAAAAACTGGACAAGAGCATTGCTGTTTTTGCCGTCTGCACATCCAAGAAACTCGGGGTGGACACGACAATAGTTGAAATAGCCAGACAATGCGCCAAGAAAGTGAAGGTAATGGATACCAACTGCTGCGGTTTTGCAGGAGACAAGGGATTCTTCACTCCGGAACTCAACGACTGGGGTCTGAGAGACCTTCCTAATCAGGTTGAAGGATGTACGGAAGGATATGCCACAAGCCGCACATGTGAAGTCGGCCTGTCCCAGCACAGCGGAATCCCTTTCAAGAACCTCCTTTATCTGGTAGATGAAGCTTCCGCTGAGGAAAAGACCGGTGACAACCTGTAAGAGCTTTTTTGCAGGAATCAATCCGATTTGATAAATTTGCCGTCCGCTTTGTGCGGAATTGCCGGGGGTGTTCTGGTTTTGACATCAGATTAATTGGCTGGCAAGCGTGCCGAGCGTTGGGAGCCGCGCTCGTTAATCAATGACTTTCAGCCATTAATTGGCGAAACTAATGTAAGACTCGCTGCGTAATCAGCCAAGCTGACAGCGCTTAATCCTTGAGGCACAAGGTGCTTCGGACGAGTATCCCGCCAGGTTTTCCGTCTTCTTGGGCCTGGCATACGGGGTATCATCTAAAGAAGAATGCTGGGGTGGACTCCTTTAAAACCTCAAAAGACTTAAAGGATAAGCAGACGGATTGCCGGCTCCAGGGCAGACGGCTGACGAAAAACAATCTGAAGATACGCACGTAGAAAACCGGTTGGTGGTCTGGTTGGACAGCGGTTCGACTCCGCTCACCTCCACTACAGGAAGTATTGCTTGAATATCAGGAACAATCCCTCCCCGAAGGAGATCACTCCAAGGGCGGCGATCACGATTCCTGATATTTTGTTTATGATGATAAGCTGCTTGAGGCGGAATCTTTTCCTGAAAAGATTTATGATAGTGCTAAGGAAGAACCACCAGAGGGCAGATCCTGCAAATATAGCAACCAAAGCTATCCTAACAGCCCTGCTGGCCACATCCTCAGGAAAGACTGAGAAATCCAGACGGACAGCAGCAAGCATGGCGAAAATCAGGAAAATTGAGCCCGGATTGGTAATAGTCATCGCCAAAGACTCAAACATATCCGAAATCCTGCTGCCAGCAGCTTTCTTCTGCTTGATTTGCTTGACAGGATTGGTCATATAGACTTTGATTCCTATCAGGATGATTACAAGCCCACCTATCAGAAGCACCCAGGATTTGTGGTCATCGATGAAACCTTCTATGAAGAAAAAACCCAAAAGAGAGATAGTAGCATAGAATGTATCGGAAATAGATGCTCCAAGACCAGTGAAAAAACCAGCCCAGCGGCCCTTGCTCAGAGTTTTCTGGATGCACAAGACACCGATAGGCCCCAACGGAATCGAGGCCCCGATACCTATTATCATCCCTTTCAGAAAAACTTCTAGCATAATAACACTGTCAGCCCGCAAATTTAGTACTTTTGGGATATGAAAAAAAATAAGTTTGTAAAACTGCTTTTGCTCAGCATAATCTCCGGTGTGCTGCTGGCTGTGCCATACATATATCCGCATTGCGGGATAGTATCCCTGGTTGCATTTCTGCCCATGTTAGCCGCTGAACAAATTGCTCTGAGAGAGAAAACAAGATACTTCTGCCTGTGCTACTACTGCTCATTCCTTGTATGGAACATAATCGCAACCTGGTGGATTTGGTACGCGACCCCTGCCGGAGCGGTTGCTGCAATTATCCTGAATGCGCTTCAGATGGCGATTGTATTCCGCCTTTTCAGGTTCCTCAGAAAAAGGTTTGAAGGATTCTTCCCTTACCTGGCCCTGGCTGTGATGTGGTGCGCCTGGGAGCATCTCTACCAAGACTGGCAGGTTACCTGGCCTTGGCTGAACCTGGGCAACGCCTTTGCACAAAGCATCAAGCACATCCAATGGTATGAGGTAACGGGTTCAATAGCCGGCTCGCTATGGATTCTGCTTGCAAACGGTCTGATATTCAGAACCCTGCTCAATATTTCTGAAAGGCGGAGAGCCAAGTGGTGGGCCGTTTCAGCCATATTGCTGATTGCTTTTCCTTCAGCCCTTTCACATATCAGATATTCATCTTACGGAAAGAGAATAGCCTCCTACGACAAGTCCTCAGCCAAAGAAGTCGTCATCCTGCAACCGAACATAGACCCCTACAAAGATAAATTCGGAGGCAAAGGCCAAAAGCAACAGGATGAGATCCTGCTCCGTCTGGCCGGAGAAAACATATCAGACTCAACTTTCCTTGTTGTCGCTCCTGAGACTTTCTTCAACCCGTCGTCAAAAGCAGGCAGCATCGTTGAAAACAACCCATCAAACCCTACACTTGACAGCATCAGGCTCTTTTCCGCAGAAAACAACGTCAATTTCGTATTCGGAGCGGTAACTCAGAAGAATTATCTTGGAGAAGCTGAAAAACCGACAAGAAGCGCAAGAGAGGCCGGACCTTATGCCTGGTACGACCTTTTCAACACAGCGGTTTTCACAGGCAGGGACTCTTCACTTGATTTTTATCACAAGTCAAAACTTGTCATACTCGCCGAGACCGTTCCTTATATAGGCAAGACCAGCGTACTTGGTTCCCTTGGACTTGACTTGGGCGGCGGCTTCGGCAATTTCGGGACCCAAAGCTACAGAGGGTTGTTTACAGCCAGCGACTGCCGGATAAAGATCGGAAGCGCAGTCTGCTACGAGTCTGTATTCGCCAATTTCTTCCGAGACTACATAAAAGATGCAGGCGCTGACCTCATGACGATTATAACCAACGACGGCTGGTGGAAGAACACCAGCGGCCATATCCAGCACCTTCATTACGCATCGCTGAGAGCCATTGAGACAAGAAGAGACATTGCCAGGAGTGCGAATACCGGCATATCAGCCATTGTAAACCAGAGAGGAGACATCATTTCCCCTACTCCGTGGTGGGAAGAATGTGCAATCAAAGGCAAGCTTTATCCAAACAAGGATATTACTCCATTTGTAAGATACGGAGATGTTGCCGGCATGCTCAGTTGCTGGTTATCAGTTGCTTTCCTTGTTTTAGGAATATTCGTGCGCAGAAGGAAAATCTCCTAGGAATTGCGTTTGGGATATGCTATCCTGGCGTGGTATATCTCCCGGATCTGCCTCTTGAGGACAGACTTGATGATATTCAGGTCCTTGAAAGTGACATCTGCACGTATGAGCTGGTTTCCGGCAATTCTCTTTTCCACGACATTGTCCACCAGGTTGGAAATGGTCTCTTCAGAATATTCTGAAAGAGAGCGGGATGCAGCCTCTACAGCATCAGCTATCATCACAACTACCTCTTCTTTTGTAGAAGGCAGCTCACCCTTATAGGTAAAAAGCCCCTTGTCCTTCGGATCACCTCCTCCGTTGCAATATACATTATAGAAATACTCTGTGACTGAGTGTCCGTGATGAGACAATATGAAATCTTTTACAAGTTTGGGAAGTTTGTTCTTGTCTGCCAATGCGGCACCGTCTTCAACATGCTTTATTATCATCTGCGCACTTTCCACAGGAGAAAGATCCTTGTGCAGATTGATTCCGTTGGAACTGTTTTCTATGAATGCCTGGGGATTGACGAGCTTGCCTATATCGTGATACAAAGCCCCGGCTCTTGCTATCCTCGGGTTCCCGCCTATGGAGAATACAGCCCTTTCAGCCAGGTTGGCAACCTGGAGAGAATGCTGGAAAGTTCCCGGAGCCTTTGTGGCAAGATCCTCCAGAAGCGGATTTTCCGTATCTGACAAGTCTTTTAACGTGGAAATTGAGACCATGTAGAAAATCTTCTCCATCAGGAACACAAACGGATAGGTAATCACAACCAGAACGGAAGCTATGAACAGATAGAGATATATACGGTTGTCCAGAGGGAAGACCGTGCCCTTTGAAACAAGCTGGAATCCAATATGGACCAAAGCGCAGGCTATGAATATGTACAGTGTGTTTACAAACTGAAGCCACCCCCTCTCATACAAGGAGAACGATACAAAGGCCACGGCACCGGCGACTGAAGCTGTTATATAGAGTTCCACACCGTTTTCCGCTACCAGCAAAAGAGGCATCAGCGATATGAAATATACCGGAAGCACTACCCTGTTGTAAAGGAATGCGCTCATATACAGAACTGTCACTGCAAACGGAACCAAGTAAAGAAGTTCAGGGGAAATCTTCCTGACAAGCATCATGACCACAAAATTCAGGCACAGGATGAATATCACGAAGTTGAACTCGTTCTGATGCCTGAGCACATCAGGGTTAGAGAAATAGACGGCCAGATAAGCCATAAGCAAAAGCATGACAATGACAAGAGCATGCCCAAGGTGAAGCATGACAGGATTGCCGGAATAGCCTATGCTTTTCTTGTATTCAGCCTTGAAAGAATCCAGGATCTGGGCGACCTCAGCCGTAACTGTTTCTCCTTTGGAGACTATGTGCTCTCCGGCATAAACCATCCCTTTGGTCGGAGAAATGAAATCTATGGCTCGGCGATGAAGTTCTTCAGTGGTATTCTTGTCGAATGAAAGGTCCGGCTGAACAAATCCGGAAATCTCAAGCTTGGACAGCAATGAATCCGGATTCTGGTCTGCAAAAGCGTACTGTAATTCGGAGCGGATGTACCTTATGGCTTTTTCCGGCGTATAAAGGTCTGAATCTATCTCCTGGGAAGCGTTCCTGCCCCTCTGGACAAAAATGGTACGCCTCTCCAGCTCCATCTGCGGCAAGATTCCTTTCTGGTAAATTTTCCCCAAGGCGGCAGAAACAACATCCTGAATGGACGTAGGGATACTGTCCTTAAAGCACTTCTGAGAGAATTTTTCCAGAGACGAGGCCATGATCTTGTCATCCTTGCGGTAATATTGGATTATGGAACTGGCAGCACTGCTCTTCTCCTGAGAGATCTCCTCTGCAGTCTTTAGGACAGGGAAATCTATCGGGGACTCAAGGGTTTCATAAAGCCAAGGGGAGCCTTTCTTGTATTCATACCTGAACTTTCCGTCAACCGGATAGAATATCATCATGACAACCAGAGCAATTCCCAGAACAAGAAAATTGCCCCGCTTCCCCAGAACTCGCCTAAGTTTAAACAGGTCCAGCCTTTCCATAAACAGATATATTTGATGCAAAAATACCTAATTTTTTGCACTATATTTGTAGATATGAAAAGAAACTCGATAACACGTGGCGGACTCCTTCTGCTTTTATGCCTGCTTCTTGTCTCATTTGCTCCATTCAAAGGTACCAGCCTTGAGAAATCGGCAAAACTCAACAGCTGGTGGAAAGAGGTCGTCCGGACAAAATACGGCAATGTGGACTTTTCCACATTCAAGTTCAAGGACGTCAGCCGCCTCGACAAAAAATCAGAGAAAGCTGCCTTCAACCAGTGTCTGGCACTTATGAAAAGAGTACCGGCCTATGCAAGAAGCGGAAGATGGCTGGCTGTTTTTGACAACAGAGGCCAGTTCTGCGGCATATTGTCGGAAAGGATGATAGTAGCAGATGCCGGAGTGAAAAAGAACGGTGAGGTCTATGTCAACATGTTCCTTAACACCATTCACCTGCCCCAAGCCAAATATCTGGTTGACAACATCAGCTATTATACTGACAAACTGGGCCGCATTACCAGGGTTTACTGCCCTGACCTGAAACTCAAGTCAAGGGGCCGCAACCAGTTCTCCCAGAAGTATTCTGTAAAGTTCAAGGACGGAGTCAAAGGAGACAATTGCGGGCATCTGATTCCACAGGCCCTTGACGGCCCGGCCGAACAGATCAACTATGTACCCCAAAGAAGGGACCTGAACTCCGGAGAAATCCTGGAACTTGAAAAGAAAGCCATCAATGCCAAAAAACACGGCCGCAAAGTCTCCTATGAGATAAGAATCCTGTACCGTGGAAATGAAAAGAGACCATACGGATTCGAAAACAATGTCAAGGTTTACAACCAGGACGGAAAACTTATAAACAACTACTCCGGAATCTTTGACAACAGTCCTCAAGACAGAAAACACTCAAAAAATCGCTGAAATGAACACACTCCCGTCTATGCCACATTATATGAACCTGCTGGAAGAATACACTTTCAATAATTTCTTGCGCCAAGGGCTGCCTCCGCACAAGACAAGATTTACATCGCTGACCGTAACACTGGTCAACGGGAATGCTGTCTTCAAGCAGAAGGCAGAAGGATCTTACGGGAGAAAGCACTTCAGCTGCTGGAGAATTTTCCATCTGGCCAAGTTGATCCAGGATGAAGGGCGGGATTCTGTCAAGATGCTGAAAATAAGGATAGAATTTGAATCCGGCCAGGTAAGCAAGGTAAAGTATGTTTTTGCTCCATCTAACCAAGAATAACATTCATGCAAAACAATATGAAAAACTGCAAAATACTTCTCCTGCTAGCTGCAATCACCGTTGCTACGGCCATGACAGCTGCACCGAAATGGAAAGACAAAGGCGCTAAAGCTGTACATGAACTGATTGAGAGAGTAACTCCCGGCTATTCCTCAAGTTTTATCCTCAAGCTTGACAGCAACCAGGAAGCGGAATACTATTCTTATTCCACATCCAACGGCAAGGTCCTTCTTGAAGGAAACACCACGATAGCTCTGGCGGTTGCCTACTACCAGTACCTGAGGCAATACTGCAACGTGAACCTCTCCTTCTGCGGCAGCAGGGTGGAACTTCCTGAGAAACTACCTCTCCCGCACACCGTAAAAGGCAAGATAAACGGTCCCTACCGCTCATTTTTCAACTACTGCTCTTTCAGTTACACAGCAGCCTGGTGGACCTGGGAAGACTGGCAGTGGACGATAGATTTCCTCGCGATGAACGGAATCAACATGCCACTCCAGGTCGTAGGCTTGGAAGGAGTATGGTACAACGCTCTCCGCAAGGTAGGATATTCAGACCTTGAGGCCCGGAAATATCTCTGCGGCCCTGCTTATTTCGCATGGCAGTGGATGGGCAACATAGAAAGTTTTGCCGGACCTCTTCCAAAGAGTTGGATAGACAGCCATATAGAACTGGGAAAGAAGGTGATGCAGAGAGAGATAGAACTCGGGATGCACCCTATCCAGCAAGGTTTTGCAGGGAATGTTCCGGCCGCATTCAAAGACCGCTATCCTGATGCGGTCATAGCGGCAAAGGAAGACTGGTGCGGATTCCCGTCTGTTTACCAGCTGGACCCTACAGACAAACTGTTCATGGAGTTCGGGAAAGTGTTTTTCCAGGAGGAGAAAAAGCTGTATGGACTGTATGGATTCTACGCTTCAGACCCCTTCCACGAGAGCCAGCCAATCTCAAAGGACAGCGCCTATCTCGCCCAAGTGGCAAATGCCATAATGGCTCTGAACAAGGCAGTTGACCCTAACTTCAAGTATTGGATAATGCAAGGCTGGACCCCTACCAAAGGAATCGTGACAGCCATACCGAAAGAATCTCTTATTATCCTTGATTTGGCTGATCCGGACTATACGCCTCGCAAGGACGGGCAGGAAAGGTTCTGGGGCTACAGTTATCTTGCAGGAAACCTTCACAACTTCGGAGGCAGGATAAAATTGCACGGAGATGTAAGAGCCCTTGCAGACAACCAGTATGAAAAAGCCCTGGAAGCCGGAGAAAAAGTCATAGGAACCGGAGTGTTCATGGAGGGTATATGCCAAAACCCGCTCTATTATGACCTGGCACTCAACATGCCTCTCTACCAGACAAAGAGAGACCTTCTGAAGTGGAACTATGAATATGCAGCCGGAAGGTACGGCTACACTTCAGACTATACTGAAAGCCTTATCAACCTTCTTGTCAAGACCGCATACAAGAGAGGAACAGACGGAACCGAGAGGAGTTCGGCTGTAGCTGCAAGACCAGCCCTCCACGTCAAGAAATCCGGCCCTAGCGGGACTTTCAGTTTCCCTTATGACAACGATTCCCTCAAAATAGCGCTGGACATCGTTCTCGGCCTGGAACCACATACAGACGGCGTCAGGTTCGACATGGTTGACATCATGCGCCAGTTCATGAGCAACCTTGCCTACAAGATACTTGGCAAGACAGAAGAAGCCTTCAACTCAGGAAACATCGCTGAGTACGACAAATATACCAGGATGTTCCACGATCTTCTGGCCGATATGGATGAACTGGTGGGCACCAGAAGGGAATACAGCTTTGAGGACAAGATAGAGAAAGCGCTCGCCTGGGCAACGACTCCGGAAGAAGCAAAGCTTTACGATTACAACCAGTCTCTGCTGGTAACCCAGTGGGGACCTGACAAGGAAAGCGGAACCAACTACCTCTTTGACTACTCCTGGAGAGAGTGGAGCGGACTTATAAGAGACTATTATCTTCCGCGATGGGACAAGTTCCACGCCATGCTTAGAGGAAAGCTTCTGGACGGAAGCTGGAAAAGCTACAAGGAATACGAAGAAAAGCTTCCGAGAACCTCCGGAAGAGAGGCAATCGAAGCCGATGATTTCTATTCAGAACTCAGAAAGTGGGAATGGAACTGGATTGTAACTCCAAAGAACTATGCTCCAAAAACTTACGGAAAAGAACCGGAGACTGCCCTGAGGATGTATGAAAAGTGGAAGGATGTCCTTTAGACTTTCCCGACAATTACGCATGAAGGTTCAAAATCAGGAAAAGCCAGTTTCTTTCCGGTATTGATAAGATAACCGGAAGACTGGTCTATCCTGAAAACCTGTACACACTTGTCTTTCTGGCAGCAAACGAACATGAATTCCCCGTCAGGAGTTATGGCAAAACTTCTCGGCCACTGGTCCGTCACCTGATAGGCAATCCTGGAAATAAGTCCGTCTTCATCTACCTTGAAAATGGCGATGCCATCTTTTCCTCTCCTGTTTGAAGCATACAGGAAGCGTCCGTCAGGGGAAAGATGGATGTCAGCGCTGGCTTTATTGTTTTCATAGTCACAAACCACATCCTGCAATTGCCTGAGAACAATATTGCCACCGGATTCCCTGATTGAATAGACAATGATACGCCCGCTGGTTTCACACAGAAGATACATGAACTTCCCGTCCTTGGAAAGTTCCATGTGGCGAGGTCCATATCCTTCAGGAACACCGACGAAAGCGGAGTCGCACCTGTACAGCCTTAAAGCTTTGCCGGAAAGCAGATTGCCGGAAGGATAAGAAGACGTATCCTCACCTACACGCATAATATGTATTCCGTCAAGCCCCTTGTCAGAAACGAGGATATAGTCGTTTTTGCTCTTTTTACCTGTGACAAATTTGACCATGTGGCTCCTGGATACCTTGGCCTTATGATTGTCCGACACAAAATTTATGATCTGGACAGGAGCCTTTATCCTCCCCGATGTATCCAGAGGAAATACAGAAACTCCACCCTTTCCGTAATTTGCCGTAAAAAGATGCCCCCTGAAACAAGTTATAAAGCAAGGATCCGAACCTCTGTCTCCCATAGTCCCGAGAGACTGCTCCAAAGTGGAATTCCCATAGCCCCAGACTCCGGAAGAACGCCCGGTCTCGTTAACTCCGTATATTCTGCCTTCGGAAGAGGACAGAGCAAGGTAGGAAGGGTTCAGGGCCTTGAAATCCCCTACCACTCCCAAATCGTAAGTATTGGCATTGAAAACGCATCTTACGGCAGCCTTGCCATATCCGCCGATATATACAGCGTAACGCCCTGCTTTCTCTGATTTCATAAGAAACAACAAAACTACCGCTCCAACCAAAGCGGCAGATGAAACTATGGCCAAAATTTTCCGGTTACGCTTCATAGGTTACCTTCAAGGGCATAATCAACACATCTGTTAAGGAACAAGCTGAAATCTCGGCATCGTCTTAGCTAGGAAGCAACCTTTTTCGCAAGATTATCATCATCAAGATAATCCCGGTCAATTGCTTTGGTCAGATTAACATCCCTGAGCTTTATAAGTTCTTTCCACTCATCCTTCTCCACATTCTCAAAGCCGGAAGGAATCTTACGGCAAGCGGTATCTCTATACAGCTCAAATCCCCTTGCCTTTTTTACAGCGTCCAAGAAAGCGTCTCCGTTCACGGACACTTCATCCCTGAAGCTTGCCAGGATCTTCGGATCCGGCTGATATATGCCGACATAGAGCATACAGCCCCCCAGCAGACCGGATTTCTGAGGAGGTTCCAGATGGAAATAATAGCCACAATATGGTGCTTTTTTTCCGCCGGGAACCACAAATGCTCCCATGTGGTTCTTGTATGGCCTTTTATCCTTGGTAAAACGCAAATCCCTGTAAATCCTGTATGTGCTGTCCTTGACAGAAGGCTTGTCCGCAGCCAGGAAGTCATCCCACTCAGCTATCCTGTCTATAAGCTCAGATGTAAACTCGTCAAAAATCCTCTTGGCCTCAAGGTATTGGGCCTTGTGGGCGTCAAACCAAGGCTTGTTGTTGTTTCTGGAAAGGTGATATAAAAAATCGTAAACTCTCTTCATAACCGCAAATAAAGAAACGGAGTAAAGATAGCACATTATTTCTTTACCGCGGCAGTCTCAGTACTTGATTTCCACAGGTGGAATATAGTGTATGGGATCTACCCCGATCAGCGGTTTGAGAGATGCAATGTCTATGGTGACATAGATATCCTTAAGTTCATCTGACGACAAGTCGTAGTTGTTAAGCAGCAGATAGTCGCCGAGAGCAAAGTCAGGATAAAAAACTGTTTCCTCACCTCTCTGGCAGGAGAATTCAAGCTTGACACCTTCCATTGTACCCGGACGAAGCATCCGCAAGCGGACAAGCGGATTGCCTTCAGCGGTCATCGTCCTGTCCTGCTGCAGACATTCACCTTGCAAACTGAATCCGTTGTATGGAGTAAAGAGCCCTACTTTGGCAACATCTGTCTTTTTCAGTCCTTTGACAGTTACATAGACATCTATGAACATCTTTCTTGGCAAAACCCTGACCAGGGTAGAATCACCTTCACACGACACTTTCTTCCTGAATGAAAACAACTGGTCTGCCTCAGCTGAAGGCTTGGCATAGAGTTTACCTTCCAAAGTGTTGATATCCGTTACAGTTGTGCCGCTACCCAAATTAGCCCACACACAACAGATGAACTCCCCTCCCAGGACTCTGAAAACCTGTTCTTTATAGAACTCGTGTTCTCCAATTCTGGTCTTGGCAAACAAACTTCCGTCCTGCGAGAATATCCAGATGTCGGCACTCAGGGCCTTACCCTCCAGCTTACTGCAATCCACAGCCAGAATCTTAGGGCAAGTTGAGCGGTCTTCCCAGATATTGCAGGAAGGGAAGACCACACTCATTGCCCAAAGCATTATCAACAAGATCCTTTTCATCAGAAGCTTACTGAATATCCGGGAATGGAGCCGAAACTTTCTACTGAAGCATCTACGGTAATGGTCTTGAGCGCAATTTTGCTTTCAGGGTCGTCTGATCCGGGACCTGTGATAGTGAAATTGTAGGTATAGCAGGTATTTCTCTTGACACCTTTGTGATCTATGGTTGAGTTCCATCCATAACCAGGCTGGTTAATATCTACAGGATAGTAGTAAACCTTTCCTCCAAGTTCTGCTTCAAGTACAAGACGGGTGAACTTGTCAGAAGATGTCTCGCTGGAAAGAAGATTCTCATAGCAATAGAAATGATGGGCGGTTGCATATCCGGTATCATCCACAAGTCCAGGTACCCCCTCCTTGAACAAAGCGGTCATGATGCAGCCGTCATAGTCTTCCTGGGAAAAACCTCCGGAATTGAATACGACCTTTGTCTGAGGATTCTCCCCCAAATATGTCTTGGCACCTGAAATGTTTGTCAGATAAAGTTTTACAGACCTTATTTTCTGCCCCTCGTAAGGAGTACCGGCAAAGTTTGTCCTTATTCCTCTGACAACAACTTTTGCCACCAGTTTTACCAAAGTCAGATTTACAGTCATTGATTCCTGAAGGTTGACACTTGCAAAAGCCGTCATCGTGAAAAATCTCAAGGACTCTTTCTGCAAAGAAACAGTCAGTGCCTTGAATTTTTCCTCTGTAGTAATCCCTGCCCATGACGTCTCTTTGGCATTGGCCACCACGTAAACATTTCTTTGGCCAACCGTAGCATCTATCTTGAGGTCAGAAAGGTTGACACCCTCGACGGTATTGATGCTGAAATGTTTGTAGGCATCCAACACACCTGTTTCTCTAAATACGAACACATCAACGGTTGCAACACTGTCCAGATGTTTGTTTATCCCGTGGTTAGGATCAGTATTCTTGGTCTCCACCTGATACGGCGTAAGACACAGACGAACGGTTGCTTTAGGAGAGTCGGCCTTCTCCACTTTGCTCTCTTCCTTGCTGCAGGAAGCAAATGCTGCCGCGAGCAGTACGGCACAAATGATTTTTTTGAACATAGCTTATAAATATTTGGTTAAACATAATCATTCTGCTTTTTCCAGAAACGGTGACATCTCCGGGTCCAGAGCGGCCCTGAATTTCAGTCTCGGATTCTCCTTTATCGCCTGAGCAAAGCAATCCTCAGCCTGAGCGTTCTTCCCGAGTCTTGAGTACGCAATTGCCATAAGGTAACTTACCTGGGGAGTCCTTTCCAGCCCGGTCAGGATTTTCAATGCCGAAGCGTTGTAATCCAGACACAGGTATGCAATTGCCGTGTTCTGGTCAGAATATGGTCTGAGTATTTCTACTGCTTTCTTGAAATCCCTACCTTGAAGAGCCCTAAGACCTCTCATATACATTGCATCGAGCTCCACCTTTGAGCGAATGGTGTCATAGATTCTCCTGTGGAGATGGAACTTGAAGAGTATTCTCCTGAGCATCGGGTAGATATGAGATCTTATGTAAGGATAGTCAGGACATTCGGCCAACAGCTCTTCTCTTTTGTCAGGATCTTCTTCCACGAATACGGACAGAGTCCGCCCCTTGTCTCTTACCAGACTGTCTCCAAGAATATGCTCTTTAAGCAGGTCCCAGTTTTCCGGGATGTAAGAGAAACTGAACCTGATATCATTTGAAGGGCCATAGGCCCCATTGAAGTATTCCACGATGGACTCAGCCCTCTTTCTGGAAAGATTCCGGTTGAAGGCATAGCTTCCTTCCGGTGAGCAGGAGGCCTCCACAAGCATAGAGTCTGCCGCAAATGTCTTGCTGGACTTGAGGGAATCTATGTCAACTTTTATCCTGTTGAGCTCAAATGCATTGTTACCCAAGGTAGTATCTATCTCCCAACTCCCTTTTTCAAACTCTATATACGCCAGTGTGGATACAGATACATCTCGCGCCAGAGTTTGTTCCCTGTACATCTCTGTCGTATCTGCCAACTGGACGATAGAGCTCACGTAATACGTCAGGGTATCCGGGCTGGAGAAGCCATAGAGCTTCTTGCCATAAGTATGGACACTTCCTCCAAAAGCAAGGCGAAGCCTGTGCATGCCCTCAGCAGCCTTCAGCTCCTGGACATAACGGTAAACCAGACCGCCGGAAGGATTTTCCAGAACCGTATCCAACCTCACACCCAACTTGTCCGCCGGATCCTTCACGCATTTTCTGTACACTTCTTCCAACCTGTCCTTCCGGCGGCGGTTAGCCCTTACCAGGTAATGCTTTATGTAATAATCAACAGCTTCAGGTTCCGTAACCCCGAATTCTCCTGTTTCCCTATCTTCCACGTTCCTCTCCACAAACAACTTCAGCAGGCCCAGATAACCGAAAGCTTTCAAGAAATCCACTGAATCCGGAATTATGGAAGCAAAATATTTTTTGAAGCGTTCATAACCCTTTTCCTGAGCCCTGCGATACTTCCCTCCTGTAACGAATATTCTGTCCAGAAGCTTGGAGGTGTCCTCTGTAAAAAGGTGAGGGACAATTCTCACCTGCTGGTCTTCAGACAAAATGGAAGACGGTACATGGACATCAAAACTCAATTTGACAATCCCGTTTCTCTCAGCGATATTCTTATGACGGGCCTCAACCGTTATGGGAGCAATCTTCCCCTGCCCCACTATCTCTCCTCCCGTTTCCTCCACCACAGCGTTCAACACAAGATCCTCTCCTCCGCTTGCCGTATCCCTGAAGATCCTTTTTTCCCTCTCCCCTACAGATAACTCCCTTTCAGAGGAAACAGTCTCGGATATACTAACTCTGACATCATCTTGGACCTGCTTCCTGGAGAAGATTACTCCACAACCAGTTGCCATAACGGCGGCCAACAAAATATTCACTGCTTTCTTTCCCTTCATATCACCTACCTATCTAAAAAACTAAAGTCACACCCAAAACAAGTACTGAAGGCACAGCCACGAACCTTTCCTTCTTACCCAGGGAAGATCCGCATTTTGTGCAATTGTATCCGGTATGGTTATCCATGCCCAGGAATGCCCCCATCCCCATTTCCAGATTCACTCCTTTATCCAACATAAGAGCATAGCCCCCACCGAGTTTGACACCGTAGGCATAGCCCTCGTATGCCTTCTTGGTAAAGATTCCTCCAAAGGCATATTTGGCCCAGTCTGCATAAGCGGAGACAAACCACCCTGAATTCACGAACCAAGGCCAGTACCTGCCGCCAGCAAAAAACTCAACTCTGCGGAAATACTTCTGTTTCTGTTCCTTGCCAAATGTAAAAGGATTGTATGCGGCCCCTGCTTCAACGCTGATGTGCCTGGATGCAGGATATCCGCCCCTGATATTTGCGGTTCCCAGCATCATTATCTGGGCCACATTGGTAGATAAGGAAAAGTTCTGGGCCAAGGCGTTTCCGCCTCCAACACCCAATGTCAAGATACAAAGCCAAAAAAGGCCCTTGCTTAAAAGTCGCTTCATATTTTCGCCGCTTAAATCGACGGCAAAAATATCAGCGCAGCAAGGGCCTCTCCAAGCCATCCGGTACAATTGACACCGTCCGCCTGAAAGATTTTACCTCATACCAGATGGAACAACGTCAATCACCTGAAAATATGTTATTTAAGAGGAATCATAATTCAACCTTCTCCACTTTGCCCTCCATCACGTACCACAGGTAACCGTCCACTTTGGCATACTTCATATCCTCAAGAAACTTCATATAGTTCTTTACCTGGTTGTGATACGTCTTGCCTGAATACGAGCCTTTTTCATACTCGCCAAATTTGAAGTCAACTACAATGGCCCAGTCTTTGCCTTCTTCTGGAAGAATTACCCTGTCCGGACGGAAAACCTTTTTACCGGAAACTATGCTTTGCTCAACAAGAGTTCTGTTCCCCTGCCCGAACCAGCCATATTCCAGAACATCTGATAATTTACCAGAAACATCACTCACAAGTGTTTGAGCATCATCGCCGAGAATGGAGCCTGGATTCTTCCTCAGAAACTTTGCCACAGCCTTCCCGACTTTTTCTTCCAGAGTACCTTCCGTATTTCCTTCTTCATCAATATAGGAAAACAGCTCGTGGTAAAGAACTCCTTTCATCCGGATGTCCTCATCTCCATAATCCCCTTTCAGTTTAACCGCCGAACTGTCTTTGAGCATCATGGAGCCATCCATATTGACCATGATCCCTTTCTTGGAGGTAACATCTATATTTGATTCGTTTTCAGATTCAATTTTTTTCTTTGGGCGGTATGGAGGTTCATCATCATTTCCATATACATAATCCGTTATGGTCTGTCCTGATTCAAGCGTCTGAGTACGGATACCGAACTTTTTTCCGTCTCCGGAAATTGTAGGGAGATAGGCATTAAGGGCCGCTGAGACACTGGTTATTGAACTCCCGCCGTTCCGGGCATAGACATACAGTCTCTCCTTTGCGCGGGTAAAGGTCACATAAGCCAGGTTAAGGTTATCCACACTTCTCTCCATAAGCTCTTTGTGATAATAGTCTTTGTAGAGGCTGTCTTCCAGATCCGGGCTGAAAGGAACAAGAAGAGGACCGTCATATCCAAGTTTTTCCTTGTCAAGAGCAGCCCATACTTTTTCCTGCACAGGATAATTGTGGGTAGATATCATGTCATCCCTGAGAAAAGGTATGAACACCACTTTGAAGCCTAGGCCTTTGGCTTTGTGCATGGTCATTATCTGGACAGCCTGGCCGCCGGAAGGTTCCGGTATGAAAAAACCGGATTTTGACAGATCCCACCACTTAAGGAAGTCTGATATGCTCGTCCCGTTGGCCAGTGAATAATCCAGTGTCCTGTCCAGGAAAGCCTTCACATAGGAGAGGTCTCCATCATCAATTTTCACGAAAAAAGTCTTCAGGACAAGTTTGCATATCTGGTACAAGGAATTACAAGACTTTATCTGCTCCAAGAACTTCAAGCCTTCTTCAGATTCCAAATCCAGGAAGGCAAGGTTCTCAAGAGTCATCTCATAGAGCCTGCAAAGGGCTTCAAACCCTTTGTCCTTCGGGTTTACAAGCTTTCTAAAAAACTCCACCACAAGAGAAACAACCCTGTTGGATTCAAGTTTCAGGCTCTCTCCTGAAACTATATTTATATTGTTGTTGACCAAATAATTAGCTACAAGACCTGCCTGAGAGTTCTTGTCTGTCAGTACTGCGATATGGTTGGGTTTGTATCCCACTTTCTCTGTCAGGAAATTGATTCTTTGTACCATATCCTGAAGAATGAACTCATTTTTTTTGAGAGAAGCCTCCTTTTCGTCATAGTTGCAGGAAATAACGTGGACGACTCCCTTCTGTGAAGCTTCTGAGAATTCAGGACATACCTTCTGGAAAGAATTACTGTATATATCCTCGATTGTTTTTGTAAGCTTTTCTTCCCCTCCGGTCTTGTCGGCCAGATTAGACATGAACATACTTACCAGAACTCCTGGAGCACCTGTTTTCTTGTCTTCATGCCCACTTTCAGGTTGAGGACCAGGGGAAAAGAGAATGTTATTGAAATCCACGATGTTTTCCAAACTTCTGAAGTTGACCCCCAAAGGCTCCTTATGGTAATAATCTTTGAAATCTTTTTCAACCTGGTCCTTGAAAAGTTCCCATCTGCCGTCTCTGAAACGGTAAATGCTCTGCTTGACATCCCCGACAATCATTGATTCCAAGCCTGACTGACCACCTTCATTCCTGGAAAGGCTCTCCTCAAGCAAAGGCTTGAAATTCTTCCACTGTGCAACAGAAGTGTCCTGGAACTCGTCCAGAAGATAATGGTCTATGGTAACTCCTATCTTGTCATAGACATATGGAGTGTCGCTGCCGTCTATCAGGTCCGCAAGAATCTTAGGAGCATTGCTCAGCAATGTCAGCTGCTCCTTGGAAAGGTATTCCTCCAGTTCCTTGTTGACAGAATCCAGAAGGGATGTTTCCTTGATGTTCTGTCTTATCAGCTTAAGAGACTTGTACTTGGCAAAATATTTGTCAAACAAATGTTTGAGGCTCAAAATACTGCATCCTACCTTGTTGTCTATGACATCTATGTCCGCCTGGGACGCTCCCTTGTTCAACTGGCCAGGGTCATTTTTCCAGCTTTCCACAACGGCAGGATAGCGGCGGATAATGGCGTTGTTGTTCAAGTCTATGAACTTCTTTCCATCAGCGAGGCTGCCGGTCAGGAACTTTTTCATATCCTTTGTGCCATTAAGGCATCTCAGGTTCAAATTGGCAGACTCTCTTTGGATGTCATCATAAACCTTGATCACTTCCCCTACAAAACTTTTGTCAAGTTCCGCCAGTTCAGCCTCAAACAGCTTGGAGATATCCCCCATCTTGCCCGAATCTTCTGAAGCCTGGAGATAATCCTGGTACTCGGAATCCAGTACCCTGTTGCATATTTCCAGAAGACCGTCTCTCCAGTTCCAGTACTCTTCGTCTTCCAGCCTTGAGAGAGAAATGTTCTCTATCGCTGAACGCAGCTTTTCGTCTGTATCCAGTTTTAAGTACAAGTTGTCCATTGCAGCCGCTATGGCAGAAGCCTGGTCCAAGGTAGTGTCAAAGGATGAAGTACTTCCCATTTCAATGGCGAAGGCCTTGAGGACCCTCTGGAAGAAGCTGTCTATTGTACTGACTCTAAACATAGTATAGTCGTGTACAAGATGCCTCAGGATGAGCCCTGAATTCTCTTTGTCTTTTTCAGACAACTGCCTGTCTTCTTTCGAAATGCCCTTAGCCCTTTCATAGAGTCTCTCTATGATTCTGGACTTCATTTCAAAAGTAGCCTTGTTTGTAAAGGTGACAGCCATTACAAACCTGTAGGCGTCCACATTTCCCTTGTAGAATTCCTCCAGCAGATAGTCGGAAAATTTCTCTGAAAGCTTGTATGTCTTGCCGCTCCCGGCAGAAGCGTCATAAACCAAAAGGTTATTTTTCTTCTCCATAGCTCCTCCTGCAGTATTTGTTGAAATCACAATAGTCACAATTACCTTTGACCTGACGGCAAGCCTCAACTGAAGAACCTTCATTTTCAGCCTTTTCCCTGATTGTCTTCAGAAGCGAGGCAAGCCTTCCGGAGAACCGGTTCAGCTGCCCATCTGATATCCTGACAGATACCGGTCCGCATTTCTTGATTATAGGAAGCTGATAAACAGAAAGATATGCTCCCGATTCGGTTTTGAATTTCTGCTTGTGCAAGAAAGCATAGACAAAGAGCTGGAACATTATGCAATGATATTTGTCTCTATGCTTCTCTGCATCGAACATCCCATCCAGCAAAGCTTCAAATTCATTTTCTGAAAGGTCTTTAACCGGGAGATATGGAATAGCCCTGCCCGATGGTTGGAATCCTTTTGATTCCAATGTCTGCAGAAAACCTTTTTTGCGGTCAATGACAAGGAACTTTCCGGTCTTGTAGTCACATATCCTTGGAATATTGACATATTCTTCCAGCCTGTCAATTTTCCCGGTGAAACAGGCGTTGTGGAAAGTCTCATCCAAACTTGCCGACACTTCAACCTCATTGCCTACCAGGTCATAAGGAGACTCGGCTTTGGCACAGTCAGCTTCCAAGGCTTTGCGTATATATGTTTCTATGCTCTTTTTTATTATCAGGTTCTGCCCTTCTATCCGCCTCACTTTCATTTCTGACTTAAAAGCCTCGGCGATCAGCCTGTCCAGAAAGCCATCCTCCAGGACCCGCTCTTTCAGCCTGGACATTACTTCTTCGTTTACAGACAGGCGCTTGCCCTTTCCACCCGAGAAGCCGTCATAGATGTGTTCCATACAATAATGGAAAATACTTCCGAATGTGTTTGCTTCTACGGTATCAGAGAGTTCTTCATCTTCCTTTATCCCCATTACCTTGGAAAAGTAAAACTTTCTCTGGCAATCCAGATAATCGTTAAGGGATGAAGCGGAGAATCCCCTCGGGCCTTTTTCATGGTCCTTGTTCAAATCGCTGAAGAAATTTGCGAGCCTTTGACGGTCCTTATCTGTCAGAACGGTGCGGCTGGAAGAAGGAGAGGAAGATGAAGGCAGCGGAAACTCAAAGTCCATCTTGTTCAAATCCACCTCAAAGTCATATTTGAGCTGCTTTACAAAACGGCTTTCTTCCTTGGACTTCAGTTTGTCCGTGCTTGCCGTGTCATATATGAAATAAACATCTTTTGCCCTCTGTATCAGCCTGTAGAAATTATACGCCGATATGCTGTTCTCATTTTCGTATGTGGGCAGGTTGAATGCTTTCCTGAGAAAGAAAGGGATGCAGCTGCTCTTTTCTCCGCTGGCCGGGTAGGTTCCCTCGTTGAAGGAGAGGAATATGATCCTCTCAAAGTCCAGAGCTCGGGTTTCAAGGTTCCCCATCACCTGCAACCCGGCAAGAGGCTCTCCCTTGAATGAGACAGAAGCTGTTTTAATCGCTGATCGAAGTACAGAATATACGCTTCTTTCCATCCTGAACTCAATACCGCTGGAGGACACCCTTTCCACAATCTCCCGGAACTTGTTGAGGAAAGACCTGTCCAATGAAGAAAGATACCCATCCAACTCTTCACAAATACGAAGGAAATAATCCGTTATGGCCGAAGACACATCTTCCCGACCGTCCGAAGCAAACATATTCTCTTTTGGAGTCATCTTCTCCAGAAGCCTTGGCAACGGAGACGGGTAATCTATACCAAGTGGGCTGGATGCTTCAAGTTCCGATGCATCCAGCATATACAGATTGGATTTCTGGAGATAAGAAATTGCCTTGGAAGCGGCCTTCGGATCAATGTCTTTGACATAAGGATGGCTGAGGATGGAAATCAACACTTCGCCCGGGACAAGCAGTGAATCTCCAGACCTGCGAGACCTTAAATTAAGGTCAGAGAGGCCGAACGCCAACGATGCCATTGATGATGCTTTCAGCGGGTAACCCATCGTCACGTTGATTTCCTTCCTGTCCAGCATCTCAAGCAGAGGGAGCAGAAGAGTCTCGTCTGAAACAACTATAGCGGTTTCAATATCCTCCGCCCCATTTGACTGGGTGATATCCAGAATCTTGGAAGCAATCATGGCCTGCTCTGTAGCACCGCTGGCCGGAACAAGGTTGTATCTGCATTTTCCCTCTTCCACTCCCCCTTTGTCTTCCAGAGGCCTCTGAGTGTTCACGAACTCTTCCGCACACTTGGAAACCAGGCGGGAAGAAAGGTTATGGGGAGCCTTCAGCATATTGGAAAAGAAATCCCAATAGAACAGCCCCCCTTTCTTCCGGAAATGGCGCATCAGCACTTTTTCACACTCGGAAGGAGCGGAAAATCCGACGAACACCACTTCACCTAGCTTACCAAGACGCTCCTCAAGATCCGGATAACCGGAGAGCTCTTTCAGCTTTTGGGCTACATCCCTGTACATCATCGCTGAATAAGCTGTTTTGTCTTTGTAGAGCGAGTCTCTGAAAGCGTTGTAGAGAGGCAGCAGCATATCCCAGATCTCCAGATACTTTCCCACCACCTTTTTCTCACCGATGTTTTCCTTCAGATTAGATATCTTTTTGAGTGCCTGAAGCTGCCTCTCAGAGAGAATGGAAGCATCTGACTTCAGCTTGCCTATATCCCTGACGTTCATCAGCAGCTGGCGGGCATCAACCATATACTGGTCTATATCCGTAAAATCAGAGAGGATAATCCTGCCCCAGGAGATGAAATCATCAATTGTCTCAACTTTGACTTCACTTTCCTTTACTCCGGCCTTCATCTGGTATTCTTTCTGAAGGAGAGAGTATGACTTCCAAAGCCGGAAGACAAGAGTCAGATCATCAACAACCTCCAGATCTGAAAGATAGTCGAACAGTTCATCCACCGTGAAAACCCTGGGAGCAAAAAACGGCTCGTCCTTCATCTCCCCCAAATACTTGAGAAAGAACAGGGAGGACCGCCTGTTCGGGAACACGAAAGTATAATCTTCCAGGTGGTCTGTCTTGAACACTTGCGCCACCTGCCTTAAAAACTGATTTTTCATACTGCAAAACTATAAGCTGACATTGACAAATACCGTCAAATGACAAAAAAATTTCAACGCCCCCCAAAAAATTCCGGCACCTCAAACTCCGATTAAGCGTCAGGTACGTTGAGTTTGCCTACTTTTTCCAGATTGCCTACCACCCAGATAGTGTCTCCCTTTTCTATTGACACTGTCGAGTTAGGCCGGAGGAAGACATCTGAATCTGATTTTTCCACTCCCACAAGAAGAACTCCGAAATCATTTCTGAAAGAAGTGATGTTGGCGTTATGCCCTACCACAGGAGCATTTTCTGAAAGTGTGATCTGGAAAAGACGCATCTCAATCGTATCATCATTCTCAGGTGTTATGTCATCTGTCTCAATATTCCTCGACAAGGCCATAAAATTGCCCAGCTGCTTGTCTGAACCCAAGATCAACAGGGAATCGGAAGGATAAAAAACAACATCCTTCCCAGGCAGGTTTATGATGCGGCTGCCCCTGGTCAGCTGAATAACCAAAGCTCCCGTATCTTTCTTGCGGTGAACGGTTCCTATAGACCTTCCGGCAAGGTATGAGTTCTGGGCCACCACGCATTTTTCCATGTGGATCTCATTAGCCATTTCCCGAGGCACGATGAACCTGCGCCCTCCTTCGCTGTCAAGGTTGGAAAGGAAGTTTTTCTCAATCTTTGAGTAATATCCCTTTACTCTCTGCGATATAACCACAAACACAATGACTACAGCACAAATCAGTATTATTACACCGGTACTTCTCGTCAGATAAAGACTGGCTACGAAAGAGACTGCCATGAAAGCGATTATATATTTTATGGCTACCAGGAAAAGAAGAGGTCCTCTGGCGAACTTCACGTCAGCCCAGATCTGGTCATAGATACCTTCTTTGTCTTTCAGACGGAGCAGTGCCCACACGAATGGAGCTATCGCACCTATGGTAAGCAGAAACAGTATAAGGCGTAACCATAACATTCCGGCTATCTCAGGATAGAATGATTTGACAAGATTGTTGAGGAAAGGGTTTATAACCTTGGTAAACAGGAGGATGATGAAAGCCATCCAGGTAGTGAGTATGAAAACCCTTGAAAGATAGCTGACAAGAAGTTTCCTCCATCTGGACTCCTGGTTGAAGGTATTCTTTCCGTTTCCCAGACGGTCTATAACGTTTCTCCATCCGGATGAGGCGTGCTTGTAAATGAAATTGAATGTGCCGTCTCCGTATTTGGCCCAGTAAGGTGTCACGAACGTAGTAAGTATGGAAACCGTGACTATCACCGGATACAGGTAGTCTGGCGTAGCCCCGAGGTTCTTGCCCAGAGAAGCTATGATATAAGAGAACTCACCTATCTGGCACATGCACATTCCGGCTGGAAGAGCAATCTTGAGAGTCTGGCCGCTGAAAAGGAATCCTATTGTGGCGGCAAGCGGTTTGACGAAAACTACAGCTGCGGAAATCAACAATATGTGAGGCCAGTAATGAAGCAGAACTGAAGGATCTACCAACATTCCCACTGAAACAAAGAATATGGCGCCGAAGAAATCTTTGATGGGCCTTATCAAATTGACTATCTTGTCTCTCTGCACAGTGCCCGAAAGTATGGAGCCCATGACGAAGGCTCCCAAAGCCTCAGATATGTTGGCTTCCAGGGTGACTACCACCATAAAAAGACAAAGCCCCAAAGACACTACTATGAGTGTCTCATCGCTCATAAGTTTTCTGAGTTTCTTGTATATGGTTGGTATGAAATAGATTCCGCCGGTGAACCATAGAAGCAGGAACACGGTTATCGTAAGAATCTTGGTTACAAGCTGAACTCCGCTGAAAGCTTTGCTTATTACAAACGTAGGCAACATCACAAGAAGGAGTATAGCCACCAGATCCTCACATATCAGGGCCCCGAACACCAGTTGGGAAGACTTCTTGCCACCAATTTTAAGGTCGTCGAATGTCTTGATTATGATGGATGTGGACGAGATGGAAAGCATCGCCCCCACAAACAAGGCGGTGATGTTTTCCCAGCCGAAGATCTTGGCTATGAGAAAGCCCATGCTGAACATCACCACGGCCTCGGAGAAAACGGTTGCGATACCCGGCCCTCCAACTTTCTTTAGTTTCTTGAAACTGAATTCCAGACCCAGACCGAACAGAAGGAAGATAACCCCGATCTTTCCCCAGAATTCAACGCTTTCAACTTGGGTTGCAGTAGGAATGAATCCGACATAAGGCCCGGTCAGGATACCAGCTACGATATATCCCAGCACCAGAGGCTGCTTGAGAGCCTTGAAAATAATTGTCACGACTCCGGCCACCACAAGAATAAGGGCCAGATCCAAAAGCATCGGATTGATTGTCTCTGCCATTACTTGTCCTGATAGCCCGGTCTGCCCAGAAGTTTGTAAAGATTGTTTTTGTACACCTCCACGGCAGGCTGGTCAAACGGATTGACTCCCAGCATATAAGCAGACAAGGCGCAGGAAAATTCAAAGAAGTAGAACAACTGTCCCATATTCCATTCGTCTATCTTTTCCAGCACCAGGTATATGTTTGGAACATTGCCGCTGGTATGAGCCAGCCTGGTTCCCTTTTCCGCCATATAGTTGATGTCCTCCAGAGTTCTTCCTACCAGATAATCAAGACCGTCAAGATTGTCTGTGGACTTGGGGACTATGACTTCCACTTCCTTGCTGCCGGCAAGGATAGATGTCTCAAACATTATCCTCTCTCCATCCTGGATATACTGGCCAACGGAATGAAGGTCGGTGGTAAAGTCCAGGGTCGCAGGGAAGAGGCCCTTGAGGTCTTTCCCTTCGCTTTCCGCAAAGAGCTGCTTGAGCCACTCTCCAAGGTACTTCAGCTTCGGATGATAGTTGACGAAAACTTCTATCTTCTTGCCGCTGCGATACATAAGGTTCCTGTATGCGGCATATATCATGGCCGGGTTATCCTCTGATTTTTTCATCAGACATTCCCTCGCCTCCCTGGCTCCTCCTATGAAACGCTCTATGTCAAAGCCTGCAACTGCTATAGGCAGAAGTCCAACGGCTGTCAGTACCGAGTATCTTCCTCCCACATTTGAAGGAACGCTGAGAGAGACATATCCGTACTTCTCGCTCATGGCACGAAGCGCTCCGTTGGAGCTGTCTGTAACCGTCACGATCCTCCTCCTGGTATCTTCCGCCCCGAATCTTTTCAGCATGTTCATCCTCAAGATCCTGAAGGCCAATGCAGGTTCTATCGTAGTTCCAGACTTTGAAATCACTATCAGTCCATAGGATTTCTTCTTCAGGTAACTCAACAGATCGGACATATAGTCCTCTGACAATGAGTAACCTGCAAACACAATATGGGGTGAGTTTCTTTCTCCGGCAGAGGCAAAACTGTGAGAGAAAGCCTCAAGAGCGCATTTAGCTCCGAGGAAGGACCCTCCTATACCTATCACCACAACTACATCCAGTGTCCCCAGCCACCGGTTGGCTATCATCCTGCAGTCCGAAATCAGAGTGTCAGACATAGAAACCGGCAGATCCAGCCAGCCGGTCATGTTGCCTCCGGCTCCTTTTCCGGAAACCAAAGTATCAAAAGCCTCGGCAGCATCCGCCTTAGCCTTTTTCAAGTCTTCAGGAGCCACGAACGGCTCTATCATCTCTGTGTTGAGTTTGAGCATAACCGTCTAATTCTCAATATAATTTATCGCTGAGTCTTTTCATGACATAAGCAGGATACCTGTCTTCATAGAGTATATCATGAACCGCCTCAGCGATCGGCATATCCACTCCGAATCTTTTGTTTATCCTGTTGATGGCGTCTGAGGCATAATAACCCTCCGCCACCATATTCATTTCCACCTGGGCGTTCTTGACCGAATATCCCTTCCCGATCATGCTGCCGAACGTACGGTTACGGCTGAACTGGCTGTAACCTGTCACCAGAAGGTCTCCAAGGTATGGAGAAGACAGCACGTTGCGTTTTTTGTCCGGATGGGATGCGTTCAAAAAGTCAGTCATCTCCTTGAAGGAACTGGTAATCAGCACAGACAGGAAATTGTCTCCGTAACCCAGTCCGTGGGCGATTCCGGCTGCTATGGCGTAAATGTTCTTCAGTGCCGCAGAATACTCCACCCCATAAATATCCGTTCCAGGCATAGCTTTCACATAATCACACTCGAAGAAATCGCACAGGGCCTTGGCTGAAGAAATATGCTTGGATGTAAACGTGAGGTAGGAAAGCCTTTCCATACCCACTTCCTCAGCGTGGCAAGGCCCGCTTACAACCCCTATCCTGTCATAAGGGATACCGTGAACCTGGTTGAAATACTCAGCGATGGTCCGGTCTCCTGCAAAACCCTTGATGGCAGAAACAATGAACTTGCCGTCCAAAGACACGGTGAGCCTGTCCATAACTCCGAGAAAATAAGCGCTTGGTATGCAGAATACCAGCACGTCAGCCTCCTGTACTATCTCATTTATGTCTGTGCTCATGTGCAGGCGGTCCGGCTCAAGGATTACGGAACTCAGATAGACCTTGTTGCGGCGATTCTTCATCACCCTGTCTATGTTCTTCTGGTCCCTGATGAACCACCCGATCTTTTTCTGATGGTTCATCAGCAGCTTCACAAGAGCCGTGGCCCAGCTTCCGCTACCCACCATCGCAAACTTCAAGTTACGTTTTTCAAGAATCGTATCCATAGCCTATTTAATTGCTTCTGAATTTGAGGAATAAGCGGTAGCCTGGGCAAATGCCAAGGCATCGCACCTTTCGTTTTCCGGATGCCCGGCATGACCTTTCAGCCAATGGAAATGGAGGTCGAAACCACGGGAATATTCCAGATACTCCCTCCAGAGTTCCTCATTCTTTTTTTTCTTTCTCTGCTTGTCCCTGAAGTCATTGGCCACCCAGTCTTCAAGCCATCCCTTTTCAATGGCGTTGACCACATAGGAAGAATCAGACCAGATGTGTACTGTGGCATTCTTCCATCTGATAGCCTTCAGCCCTTCTATCACAGCCGTAAGTTCCATGCGGTTGTTGGTGGTTGAAGCCGAGCCTCCGCTCAGTTCTTTTCTGAGCTCTCCGCAAACAAGCACCACGCCCCATCCACCAGGCCCAGGATTCCCCCTTGAGGAACCGTCTGTGTAAAGATATATAGGCGGATGTTCAGCTTTCATGGCTACTGTTCTTCAGAAACCTGAGCCCTCCGGTTATCCTCCTGGGCAGGAATCTGGGTTTTCATCGGATTGGAGTGTATCTCCTTGTATCTTTCCCGGCTGCGGTAAATGTCTATGGCAAGGTATATTGCGCTCAGCATGGAACGAGGGTTGGCCTTGTTCTGTCCGGCAATGTCGAATGCCGTGCCATGGTCAGGAGAAGTCCTCACCACCGGAAGACCGGCCGTATAGTTGACGCCTGTATCGAACGACAGTGTCTTGAACGGTATCAGGCCCTGGTCATGGTACATTGTAAGGACAGCGTCATACTTCCCTTGAAGCGTAGCGGCAAAGAACCCGTCCGGAGGGAACGGGCCGAATGTTTCTATCCCTTCTGATGCGGCCTCCTTTATGGCCGGGATGATAACCTCCTGCTCCTCGCTTCCCAGAAGGCCGCGGTCTCCGGCGTGAGGGTTCAGACCCAGTACCGCAATCTTAGGCCTTTCAATGCAGAAATCCTCCTTCAAGGACTGGTTCATCAGCCTCAACTTACTCATGATCACCTCTTTGTTTATAGAAGCGGAAACATCCTTAAGGGGTATGTGCATAGTTACCACGCCAACCCTCAAAGAATCAGAGCACATGAACATAAGGCCGTCCTTGGCTCCAAAGGTCTCTATCAGATAACCGGTATGCCCTGCATATTTGAAGTGTTCCAGGGTAACTCCCTTCTTGCTGAAAGGAGCTGTCACTATTGCATCGAGATAACCGGCTTTGGCTTCACTTACAGCTCTCTCCAAAGACGCGATGGCAGCCTTGGCGCTCTCGTGGGTAAGCTTGCCCGGCTCTATGGGCAGGTCGTCCGTAACGCAGTTCACTATGTTCACCCGCTTTGGATGAGCATCCCGGGCGGAGTTGACCAGATTGGTGTTGATGTTTTCAGTTTCCGGAATCTGCTTGCGGTAATAACCGAAAGCCTTGGAAGATCCATATACGACCGGAGTAAACAGCTCAAGCACATTGGCGTTGGAAAGAGCCTTGATTATCACTTCATACCCTATGCCGTTGCTGTCTCCCTGAGTAATTCCTATTACAAGTTTCTGTTTCATAACAAATTATTAATGGTAACACGGGTATATGTACCCTAATCGGTGCAATTTACAAAAAATCTCGCTATGTGCGTAACTCTTTTTGCGGCAATGCTATTATCTTTGCAATGGAGCATCATCGCTGAGACTATGACAGATATCCTTGACACCGACATAAAATACCTTCCCGGAATAGGACCTAAAAGAGCAGAGCTGCTTTCCAAGGAGATTGGAGTGCATACGTTCAGGGATATGCTTTACTATTTCCCTTTCCGATGGATAGACAAGAGCAAGGTTTATCCGATTTCCAGCATCGCAGGAGACGATATGCCTGATGGTGAAGACACCCCTTCTTCTTCCTATGTCCAGGTAAGGGGGATAGTCACAAAGAAAGAAACCGCAGGTATGACCGGCGGAAGGGTTGCCAGAGGCAAGAGCCGCCTGATTGTCACCTTGCAGGATGCCACAGCAAGTATCGAGATGGTGTTTTTCAGCGGCTTGAAGTGGATCAACGAAAAACTGGAACAAGGTCAGGAATACATAGCCTTCGGAAAGCCTACCGTATTCAACGGGCATGTGAATCTTGTGCATCCTGAAGTTTACCGCCCCTCGGAAGCAGCCACTTACGGAACTGGATCAATGGCAGGCATTTACTCCATAACAGAAAGGATGAAGAACGGAGGGTTCGGCATAAAGGCCATAACCAAAGTGGAAAGTGTCCTGCTGGAGAAGGTAAAGGGTCACATCAAGGAGACTCTTCCTCCCGGCATCATCCGTGACAAAGGACTCTGCTCCTTGGAAACAGCGCTTGTGAACATCCATTTCCCTTCCGGACAGAGAGAACTTGAAGAAGCCCAGAGAAGACTGAAGTTTGAAGAGCTGTTCTACCTGCAGCTCAGCCTGCTGAAGCAGAAAAACGCCAGGCTTTCCAAAGGCACAGGCATAATGATGACCAGGGTCGGAGACAATTTCAACCGTTGCTATCAGTCTCTGCCATACCCGCTTACAAATGCGCAGAAGCGGGTAATTAAGGAGATGAGGGAAGATATGCGGAGCGGAAAGCAGATGAACCGCCTCCTGCAGGGAGATGTCGGATCCGGCAAAACCCTGGTTGCGGTCCTGCTCTCGCTGATTGCTGTTGACAACGGCTACCAGGCCTGCATAATGGCCCCTACGGAAGTTCTTGCCAACCAGCATCTTGCCAGCATATCCAAGTTTCTCAAAGCCACGGATGCCAAAGTGGCTCTTCTTACCGGAAGCACAAAGGCAAAGGACAGGAAGCAGATTCTCAGCGACCTTTCCGACGGCACCATAAACATCATAGTGGGAACCCACGCCTTGATTGAAGACAGGGTGAAGTTCCACTCCCTGGGACTGGCAATCATTGATGAACAGCACCGCTTCGGAGTTGACCAGAGAAGCCGCCTGTGGAGCAAGAACGACGACTCCCTGGGGCAAACCCCTCTTCTTCCGCACATAATGGTAATGACTGCCACCCCTATCCCAAGGACTTTAGCCATGACGCTGTACGGAGACCTGGATGTCAGCATCATAGACGAACTGCCTCCAGGCAGGACACCGGTTGTCACCCAGCATGCCTGGGAGAGCCAGAGAAGGCAGGTTTTCGATTTCATGAAAGCGCAGATAGATTCAGGGCGACAGGTCTTTGTGGTTTATCCTCTGATAAAGGAAAGCGAAAAGATGGACTACGAGAATCTGGAAGAAGGATATTTGCGCATCGTGGAGGAGTTCAAGGCCCCTGAATACATAACTGCCGTGGTACACGGCAAGATGAAACCGGAAGACAAAGACATAGACATGCAGCTGTTCGCGTCCGGCAGAGCTGACATCCTTGTAGCTACCAGCGTCATAGAAGTTGGTGTTGATGTGCCTAACGCTTCCGTGATGGTCATAGAGAGCGCAGAGAGATTCGGCCTCAGCCAACTTCACCAGCTCCGCGGAAGGGTTGGAAGAGGAGCGGCAAAGAGCTACTGCATCCTGATGAGCGGATACAAGTTGAGCAAAGAAAGCCGGAAACGTCTGGAACTGATGTGCAAGACCACCGACGGGTTCCTGCTTGCTGAAGAAGACATGAAGATGAGAGGCCCTGGAGATCTGGAAGGCACATCCCAAAGCGGCCTGGCCATTGACCTGCATATTTCCTCCCTTTATCGCGATGGAAGGTACCTTGAATCCGCCCGCCGGACCGCCCTGGATATTCTGGATAAGGACCCTCTCCTGCAATCAGCTGAGAACCACCTGTTGACTGAGCAGCTCAGGATTTTGCGCAAAGAAGGAAAAGACGTCAAAGACTACTCTTCAATCAGCTGAGCCCATTTTTTTGGGTATTTTCAAAACAGATTCTTAAATTTGTAAGAATATTTCCCGCAAACAGAAAGAGGTATGAATACTAAAGAACAATTTGTGATCACAATCGCCCGTGAAATTGGATCCGGAGGACGCACCGTCGGCCGCAAACTTGCTGAAAAACTTGGAGTCAGATACTCTGACAAAGAACTTATCAGAGCACTGAGAGAAAAGTTCGACCTTACAACCTATGGAATCGAGAAACTGAAAGCAGAAAAGAAAAGCTGGCTGGCAGACCTGATAAACAAGGTTGCCCCGGTCCCTAAACCGGAAATGCTCATGGATACCGACAAGAAGTTTACCCAGAGCCTCCGTTCAGAAGCCACCACAGACGCGGTGTTCAAAGCAGAGACTGAGATCCTGAAGGCAATCGCGGAGGAAAGTTCATGCGTCATTGCCGGCAGAAGCGGATTCTTTGTGCTCAACGGGCATCCTAACAAACTTGACATCTTCATTACCGCTTCAAAGCCTAACCGCATCAAGAGGGTTGTCAGAAAACAGCACCTGACAGAAACCGAGGCGGAAACAATCATAGATTCAGTGGATGAAGGCCGTGACAACTACGTAAAACGCTACACGGGCAAAAGCCGCTATGATGCAAGGAACTACGATATCGTTCTCAATGCAGACGGCCACACTGAACAGCAGCTTGTCGATATCATCCTTTCATACATTAAAGAATAATGGACCCAACCGTCAGCATGGATTCCCACTGCCAGGCAATAATCCAGGAATTCAGAGACAACCTTCCCGTTTTCAAGAAAGTCAGTTTTGAGATCAAAGACCTTCTTGAAAAGATGATTTCAGGCTGCGGCAAGGTTCATACAAATCTTGAAAACCAGCTCAAGGCCAAAGATCTGACGGGAGCCGGCATTCACGTGGCTTCCATTGAGTCAAGGGTAAAGGCAGAAGAGTCCCTTGCCGGTAAACTGGAACGCAAAGGCAATAAATACAAGTCTTTGGCAGACATCACGGACATCATCGGCCTGAGGGTGATAACCTTCTACATAGATGACGTGGACAAGGTGGCATCCGCCATTGAAAAGCTGTTTGAGATAGACTGGGAAAACTCCGTGGACAAGAGAAAGCTGCACCAGATAGACAGTTTCGGTTACCTCTCACTGCATTATATCTGCAAACTTCAAGACTTCCCGTACAGATTTGAGATCCAGTTGCGTACAGTTCTCCAGCATGCCTGGGCCAACATGGATCACGATACGGGCTACAAGTCAGGGGTGGAGATACCGATGCAATACAGGAGAGCCATGAACCGTCTGGCTGGAATGCTGGAATTAATTGACGATGAGTTCAGCAAGATGCGTTCAGAGCTGACTGATTACAGAAGGAGCGTCCACAATCTGGTAGCATCCGGAAAACTGGACGAAGTCCCTCTTGACGGAGACACTTTCAGGAGTTATCTGGAACTCAAGCCTTTCGACAATCTCAACCGCCGGATAGCGTCCATGAACCAAGCTGAGATCCAGTCGGTCTCACTGATGAACTATCTGGCTATTTTCAAGGGATTGGGTTGCAAGACACTCGGAGACATAGACAAAATCATAAAGAAGTATTTTGAAGCAGCATACCAGATAGCCTGTTACCAGCTTGGGCTTACGGACCTTGACGTCATATCAGCTTCCCTGGGGCCTCAGAATCTCTGCATCGCCTACGTGTTGAAGAACGACGGCGGGAAGGCTGGTGTGCGGTACCTTTATGAACTGATTAACGGAACTTCCAACGGCAGCGAAATATGGGCCGAAATGATTATGGACCAAGCCCGCGATCTTCCTTTCATGAACAAGTAGAACTATGGCAAACAAACCTCTCGATACAAAACTGCTGGACAAGGCAATCATCTTCGCCGTAAAGGCTCACGCCGGAACGGAGAGAAGAGGAAAAGGCTTTCCTTACATCGTGCATCCGATGGAGGCTGTAGAAATTGTCTCCACGATGACCTCAGACCAGGAACTCCTTGCCGCCGCTGCCCTCCACGACACCGTGGAAGACACTTATGTCACAATAGACCTCATACGGAAAGTGTTCGGAGACCGCATAGCAGACATCGTGGAAGCTGAAAGTGACAAAGGGGTAAACGACAAAAGCGCTGAAGCCAGCTGGCATGAACGCAAGAAGGCTGCCATAGACAGGCTGGCCAAGGCTCCTTTTGACGCTAAATTGGTGGCGCTGGGAGACAAGCTCTCCAACATGAGGGCAATCGCACGGGATTATTCCATAAGAGGAGATGAACTGTGGAAAATATTCCACACCAACGACCGCAAAGACCACGAATGGCACTACAGGGGCCTGGCGGAATCGCTGAGAGAACTTGAAGACACTTTTGCTTACAAAGAGTTCGTAACCTTGATAGACCAGGTTTTCGGAAAGAGCCATGACACTTAAAACAAACAATAAAAAACAGATGGATCCTATCAGAATATCCCTAGACGACTATACCCTTTCCGGCGGCGGCGCCAACGGGGAGAGCTATGACAACAAGACAGACCCTTCTGTGATGCTGAAACTTTACTTTCCCGGCATGATAGAACAGCCTCTGAACGAAATGCTGCTTGCCAGGAAAGTATATGACCTTGGCATACCTACCCCAAAGCCAGGAGATTACGTCATTACCGAAGACGGGCGCTACGGTATCCGTTTCCACAAGATAGAAGGTAAGGTTTCATATTCCAAGGCAACCAGCCTGCATCCTGAAAATGTGGGGCAATATGCCTCGGAGTTCGCCCGTATGTGCCTGGACCTGCACTCGATGCATATAGACACATCGCTGTTTGAAAGCGTAAAGAAACGCTACTTCAAGCTTCTGGAAGACAACCCGTTCTTCACTCCAAAAGAAAAGGACAAGATAGGAAAGTTCATCGCTGACACTCCTGACGAAGACACCCCTATCCACGGAGATCTCCAGTACAGCAATGCCATCTTTGCAGGAGACAAACGTTATTTCATAGACTTGGGAGATTTCTCCTGGGGGAACCACCTGTTTGACGTTGCAATGGTATATCTTTGCTGCTATCTCAGCGATCCTGCATTCATACTGGAAACCTACCATCTGCAGAAACCTTTGGCAATGAAGTTCTGGGACTGCTTTGCACCGGTTTATTTCGGCTCCGGCGTTCCATTGAAAGATATCGAAGAAATGATTATGCCTTATGCCGGCCTCAAGACACTTATCATTGAAAGAAACACACGCCGGCCTATGCCAGAATTCAGGGCTGCACTAAAAAGCATATTATGAAAAGTAGAGAGAAAATAAGGTCCGATTTCAAAAAGATAAAGGACGCTGCTTCAGAAAGATCAATGAAAAAGAAGTCTTTCTGGACAGGCTTGGTTCTGATAGCCTTTGCGGCAGTTTTCCTGGAAGCCATTTCCCTTCTACAGGCGCACTATGCCAAGAAAGGAGTGAGGACCGAGGCTATAGCCAGGGCTGAAAGCCAGCTGAACTCGACCCGCAACAACATCCTGAATATTGTCAACCAGGTTGAAAGTGCGGTCAGGAACACCGTATGGGTAGCCCAGTGGTGCCTGGATGTTCCGGACAGCCTCCAAAACATCCCCAAGCTGATAGTAAACAACAACCCGATAGTAGCCGGTTCCACGATAGCGCTTGTGCCAGGCTATTACAAAGACCGTCCTTTATATGCGCCTTATTCTGCCATCACAAACGGGGAGATTATGGACAAGACGCTGGCAACTCCAGAATACGACTACCCGTCAAAGGAGTGGTTCACAAAACCAATAGAAAAGGAAAAAGACTACTGGTCAGAACCATATATAGACACCGGAGGCGGAGAAATCCTGATGACAACATATTCCGTTCCTATCCGAGACAAGACCGGCCGCATAGCAGCTGTCCTTACAGCGGACCTGGATCTGGAATGGCTTTCCACACTTGTTGAAGGCCTGAAAATCTACCCTAGCGCCTTCAGCACTGTAGTCAGCCGCACTGGACAGATTATGGTCAGCCCGGCAGAAACACTGGTGATGAAAACCAACATCAACGAATTTGCATCATCCGTCAAAGACTCCAATGACCTTAAGAAGCTCAACGCCGCAATGCTCAACAGAGAAAGCGGAAATATGCTGATCACGCACGAAGGCGAGAAGAACATGGTACTGTTCGGCCCTATAGACAGGACCGGCTGGGCTATCAACGTATTCATTCCTGAGAAGGAGATATTTGCCAACCTGGACAAGCTCAGCAGTTTCATAAGGATTCTCCAGCTGCTTGGACTCGTGCTTCTGTTCCTGATAATGAGATCGGTAGCCAACAGCCAGATCCGTTTCAAGGCTATCAACGACAGAAAAGAAAAGATGGAAAACGAGCTCCACATAGCCAGCAGGATCCAGATGTCCATGATTCCGAAGATATTCCCTCCGTTCCCTACAAGGAAAGACATAGACATGGCGGCAGACATTGTTCCAGCCAAGGAAGTTGGTGGAGACCTGTATGACTTTTTCATCCGCGACGAGAAACTTTTCTTCTGCATCGGGGATGTATCAGGCAAGGGAGTGCCTGCATCTATGGTAATGGCCGTGACACGCAGCCTCTTCCGCAGCGTGTCCACCCGGGAAGACAACCCGGCAGACATAGTTTCTTCCATCAACGACAGCATGTCTGACATGAATGAAAGCAACATGTTCGTAACCTTCTTCTGCGGAGTTCTCAATCTGTCTGACGGGACTCTGAAGTACTGCAACGCAGGCCATAACGCTCCTCTTATACTCACTGACAGAATAGAGTGCCTCAATGTCGTACCTAACCTGCCTATAGGAGTTCTCAAAGGTATGGGCTACCAGCAACAGGAGACTTCTCTAAAATACGATGACGCCATCTTCCTCTACACAGACGGCATAACAGAAGCCGAGAACCTGAAACACGAACAGTTTGGCCTGACCCGGCTCAAGAACACCCTCTCAGGCAGGAAAGCCTCAATTGAACATCTCAAGAATGTACAGACGGCTGTGTCAAAGTTCGTGGACGGAGCGCCTCAGAGCGATGACATGACTATGCTGTTCATCCACTACCTCAACAGCAACATAATGGTGGCAGGAGGCACTCCGGAGGCCAACAACGGCTTGAACGATAACTCTGACAGTTCATACAGCTTGCGCATCACCAATGACATACAGCAGATACGCAAACTTTCCGAACTTATAGACAAAATCGCTGAGGAAAATAAAATCTCCAACCAGCTCCACTCCAGCATAAATCTTGCAGTGGAAGAAGCCGTGACCAACGTAATATGTTATGCGTATGGAGAAAAGAAGAACATGCCTATAGACATAAACGTTTTCGTCCGTGAGGGAGAGATAAAATTTGACATCGAAGACTCCGGCAAACCATTCGACCCTACGGCAGCACCTAAGGCCAACACCGCCTCAGATGCTGACCAGCGCCAGGTAGGAGGCTTGGGAATACATTTGTTCAAAAACATAATGGACAGCGTAAACTATTCATACAGAGACGGCAAAAACATATTGTCATTGACAAAGCGCTTTATCTGAAAACCAAAGGGTAAAGGCTCATTTAAACGAAACAAAAACAAAAAAAAATAAAACATGAAGATCAACACCAAAAGACAAGAAGGCATCGTGACCGCCGAACTCGTCGGCAGACTTGATACCCCCGCATCGCAGGAAGTTGGAAACGACCTGCTGGTCCTTCAGAACGATGCAGACAAAACCATTATTCTTGACTGCACAGCCTTGGAATACATCTCATCTTCAGGATTGAGGCTTTTTCTCACTCTCAGGAAAGCCGCCAGCCAGAAAGGCGGCAAAGTCATTGTGAAAAACATAAATGACGACATCCGAAGCGTCTTTATGATGACAGGCTTTTTGAACTTGTTTGAGATTATTTGACGCACAAAGTCTCTGCACAAAAAGAAGGGATGAAAAAAAGGGGTGACCAGTAATTTGGCCACCCCCTTTCTGTTCCTGGAGTCACTCCAGATAGCGCTCCTACTTGACCTCTATCATCCTGTGCTCTTCTGTCTTAGGCTCCTTCACAATCTTAGGGAGATGAACATTCAAGACACCGTTCTCCATCTTTGCCTCAATCTTCTCCCTATCCACGTCGTCAGGCAGAACCAGACTCTGATGGAACTTCTCGTAAGAGAATTCACGCCTCAGGAACCTACCCTTCTTTCCACCCTCTTTCTCTTTGTTCTCGGTCTTCTTCTCCATATTGATTACAAGGTTACCCTCGCTGTCGAGCTGAATCTTGAAGTCCTCCTTTGAAAGGCCTGGAGCCGCAAGTTCAAGTTCGTACTCTTTTTCGTTTTCAATTACATTGATGGCAGGAGCCGTATAATTTGTCCTTTCCATCCAGCTGTTGTCGAAGAAATCATTGAATATCTCTGGCAGCCAGCTATTTGAAGTTCTTCTTACAGGTAGCATAATACAACAGTTTTTAATGTTCAGCCGTCCGGTCTGCTATCTTGAACACCCAACATCCGCAAACCTTCTTCGCTGATCCGTCATTCAGACAGACACCTTGGAATCTGCAAACCCGGTGCCAGTTCCAAAACACCTCAAAAAACTCCCTTCCAAAACCTAAAAACCTGAAAAAAAGGCACAAACAACTGCTAAAAAGTCATTCTCCAACCTTAAAAGAAGACTTTTTGGCAAACCAAAGCCATAAATCCTTAAATTCGCTCCCCGAAACGAAAAAGCTATTACAATGAACATTGTTTTATTTGCACCCAATTCCTTAAAAGCATCGCTGAGAACCTTTACGGCAGCTATGATGGCTGCACTTGCCTTGACTTCCTGCAGCAAGAGCGAGAAGAACATTCCGGTTGAACAGATTGAGATACGGCCCAACAGCATAGAAATGTTCAAGGACCAGAGCATTTCCGTAAACATAACCACTTTGCCTGAAAACGCCACCAACGCTTCTGACCTCCAAGTAACTACCGGTACACCAGCCGTGGCCTCATACGAAAACGGCAAGGTAACAGGCGTATCTGCCGGAAGCACCACCCTAACTGCCATCTGCGGAGCCGTAAAGCAGACCGCCACCATAAAGGTCTATTGGACAATGTCCAGGAACGGAACCTCCCGCCCTATCAAACAGACCTCCGGCTTCAAGTACTTCATGGGCTCATCACAAGTTGACTCCTACGATGTGGACTTCTCTGACGGCTCAGAGCATTTCAGAATATGGATACCAGCCAAACTTCTGGGCAAGACCATAGACATCTCCAAGCCTCTTCCTGCGCTTACAGAAGACTGGGATTCCTGCTTCCTGAATTACAGAAGCAACGACTACCAAAACGACTGCACCATCTTCATGCAGGCAGATTCCAATCCTATAATCAGAAACAGCGACTGGGACATACTCCCGCTGAATCCTTCAGGCACATTCTCACTTAACCTGATCCCGTCCAAAGGCTATGTGGCAGACATAGACATCAGGCTCAGCAACGGCCACACCTGGAAGCTCCACTACGAAGGCCCCATAGCCACAGAAGAACGGGGAGAAAAGAGCTAATCCTCCCGCACAATCCTGGAATTGTAAAAAAATAAAGCAGTTTTTTAATGAATGTCTTGCAGAATACAATCCATTTCATACCTTTGCATCAGACAATGGCGGCTGAGGATATATCTGGGGATCGTGCCCAGAGGAAGATTCCCCGGCCGCTTTATTATACAGCACCTTTTCTATCTTCCCACTGCCCAGTTTTGATATATCGCGACCAAAGACCGTCGAAATATTAGACACCAATATATTTCGCCCTATACTATTGACATTCAAGCCAACACAAATATTCTTATCTTTAATGATTGCCGATGTATAGACCCTAAAACTTCTGCCACTTCCACCATAACTGCATATCG
Organism: uncultured Bacteroidales bacterium; assembly: GCA_900316795.1. GTDB lineage: Bacteria > Bacteroidota > Bacteroidia > Bacteroidales > UBA932 > Egerieousia. The sequence continues at coordinate 54,766 of ONEF01000015.1, forward strand.
CCAGTGGTTCATTGATTACTTCCATTATCTCTAACCACAACTCCTCAGAAATACTATGAAACGCATCCTTTGAATGTCTCTTTTCAGATATAACTCTTCTGTTAGCCGTTATGGCACCGTACATTCCATATTTATTCAGAATCTTACCTGTTACCCCTATTTTGAAATAAGCCAAAGGAAGTTTCTCTCCCCTTTTCTTTTTCTGTATAAGCTCAATAAAACCAGCAAGATCAGATCCATTTCTCTTGTCATACTCTTGTATCTTCCTGCCTATTGGAATAAAAACTTCCATACCCATCTACAACTAGAAAGGTACAAAGCTACACCCAAAACCTACTCAGCACCAAGCCAAACGGTAAAAATAACCCCGCACAATCCTGGAATTGTAAAAAAATGAGGGGAATATAGTCAAACTTCTGACTTCCTCAAGATCAAAGGTTTCCTCAAGATCAAAGGCTTCCCAAAAGCGCCATCGCCTACTTGTACTTCTGGAAGTTATACTTTTCTCTCAGCGATGCTGTAACACGCCCGTCACTTTTTGAGCTTCATCCTGATCTGCCCCACCTCATCGGCCAACTGGACAGAAGACGGCAGATACAGCTCGTAACGGCTCGCCATAATTGTTTTGTTATCTGCCGGCAATGCCATTTTTACTACAGTATCATTCTTGCTGGAACACAGCAGTATACCTATAGTCGGATTCTCTTCCTCCAGTTTCTCGCACCTGTCGTAATAGTTTACATACATCTGCAACTGCCCCAAATCCTGGTGTGTGAGTTTTCCCGTCTTTAATTCCACAACCACAAAACACCTCAACAATCTGTTATACAATACCAGATCAACAAAGAACTCGTCATCCTCAAGCATTATACGCCTCTGGCGGGCAACAAACGAAAAACCTTTTCCCATTTCCAGCAAAAACTCGGTCAGATGGTCTATTATCGCACTCTCCAGATCTTTTTCATAGTACGATGGCCTTCTTTCCAACCCCAAAAACTCAAGCATCATCGGGTCTTTAATGACTTCTTGAGGGTTCTCCGGTATTCTATCACGTCTGGCGACAGCAAGAACAGACTCTTTGTCATTGCTTATAAGAAGTCTTTCATACAAGCCTGAGTAAATCTGGCGTTCAAGTTCCCTGCTGTTCCATCCATTGTTCACTGCCTCAAGTTCGTAATACTCTCGTTTATCTTCATTGGGAATCGCTATAAGTAACTTATACTGAGTCCAATTCAATTGTGAACGCAGTGCGTGCACAATTGGATAAGTAATGAAAAACTGTCTACATAAATTCAGTTGCCTCACCCCAAATCCACTCCCATATTCCGGCTCAAGCCGCTCCGCCAACCTTTTTATCAGATAGCTCCCGTACTCGGCCCTGGCCTTCCCATGTTGCTCTTCCTCAAATATCCTGCGCCCGATATTCCAGTACATCTGAACACGGCTGAAGTTCACGCTCCTGACGGCCCCTTCTCTAGCCTTGTCTATAATTCCCTTTATCTCCCCGATAAAACCTTCTTTCACAATCTTAAACTCATCCATAATACAGTGTCTCTAAATCCCCATCAAAGCTACACCACACAAACACCCCAAACAAGCCAAATGGTAAAATTGACCCTGTACAATCCTGGAATTGTAAAAAAATGAATCAGTTTTTAAATGAATGTCTTGCTACTGCCGAGTGCTGAATCTCGGCGATGGCGCCTTGCAAACAACAACTGGCTATCAGCAGATCCCCAAAAGCACCCCATAAAAAAGGCAGGGTGCTTTTTCTCAGGCATACTGACATTCAACTACTTACAAAGCACCATCGCCGATTAAAGTGCAAACACCATCACCTACTTGTACTTCTGGAAGTTATACTTTTCTCTCAGCGATGCCTTCACATCTTCATTCTGGTGCCTGAAATACCCCTTCCATCCCGGGCAGAAATTGATATGCCATCTCCAGAACCTTCCTATCAGAGACTTAGGGTTCTTGTCATACCTTGCCCTGAACGGACATGTCTCACAACGATACTTCTTTGCCATAATTATATATTAAACAAATCTATCCAAGCACCACATCCAGCACCATCATCAGGGCAAACCCAAGCATCAGCTTCTGCATCCAGGCAGAAATCTCCTTTTTCAGGCAAAACACGAACCCTGCCCCCCCTACAGTTCCTGCCAGTGGTATCATCAATGCTGTCAGAATCTCTTTCATCTCGGCACAAATATACCAAGAAATACTTTTATTCTCAGCGACAAAGAAGTATTATCTTTGCAACTGCTATAATGGAAAATCTAACATCTATCGGTATTTCAGTGCTAGTCCTGGCTATTATTGTAATAGCTGTCACGTGGGCTATAAGAGGTATTGACTGGAAACTGATATTTAAACCCAAAGGAGAACGTGGAGAGTATTATGTCTCAAAACTGCTGAACCAGCTTCCAGAAGATCAATACCGCATCCTCAACGATATCACGATTCCAGGCAAATACAAAACATCGCAGATAGACCATATTGTCGTATCCATATATGGCATCTTTGTCATTGAAACAAAGTACTATAAGGGTTGGATTTTCGGTACTGAAGACAGTGAATACTGGACTCAGAACATATACGGATACAAGTATAGGCTGTACAATCCTATCCGCCAAAACAAAAGCCATATCCTGGCATTGAAAAAAGCCCTTCCTGAACTTGAAGGCCTGCCTATTTTCTCAATCATAGCCTTCTCTTCTCAAGCACAGTTAGACAACAGGATTCCTTGCAGTTATGTTATTTACTGGGGCGATATTCTCCCCGCTATTACAAGCAGAAAACAAATCTCTCTTACCCAGGAGCAAGTTTCTTATCTCAGCGACAAAATCTTATCGATTCGGCTAGATCCCGAACTAGCAAAATCCCGGCACATTAGCCAAGTCTACATAACCAAGTTTGTGAAGAATAGTAAGATACAATCTGGCATTTGCCCTCGATGCGGAGGCAAGCTAGTCCTTAGGCATGGCAAATATGGCTCTTTCTACGGATGTTCAAACTATCCGTATTGCAAGTTCACGCTCGATACTTAATTATCGACGTTCTCAAGATTTGATTTACAACTAGATGTAGTTTCTTCTTGGCCTCCATACTCCTCACCGCTAATTCCCATGTCTTTGTTCTCAATAGAATCAGATTCTAACTCTTTAATAATCATTGGAAGCAATATCTCATCAGCTGGTAGCCAATTAACGCTATAGATATCATTGATTTCAAGCCATCTAGCCGCTTCGTGTTCATTTAGATGAATAGCTTCTGCCGCTAATGAACACATATAACAATGCATAATTAAATGAAACTTCGGATAATCCCACTCGACTGTATGTAGAAATTTATCTATGAGTATCTCAGTAGATAACTCTTCTCTAATCTCTCTTATTAGAGCGTCTTCGGGAGTCTCACCGAGTTCCATCTTTCCGCCAGGGAATTCCCACCAGTCTTTAAAATCACCATAACCACGCTGAGTGGCAAAAATCTCATTGTCTTTTCTAATAATTGCAGCAACTACTTCTATTGTTTTCATAAAGATTGTTCTGTTAAATATTCGTAAAGATTGCTTTCGACAGGGGTATCAAGCCTATAACCAATTTCGACAGCCGTCACGTTCTCTGTGTCATTCATTACAAATTGTTGCAAATAGCCATTATGTCTCATCGTACCAAGAAAATAAAATTCTTTAGACGTTTGATCATCCTTATTCTTCCTAACAAAAAGAGGCATTAAAATACCCCGTTCTTCACTATGGATAGCATTTTGAACATCATCAGAATCAATAGTACGCCTACTCTTTGAAATGGCTGTCAAAGAAGAAGGATCATTAAAACGGTCTTCATATCTTGTTGTAGCTGTAATATCTTCTTCTTTCTCATAATTGATAAAGACAGGATATGTTCTTGAATATGAATCGTATTTATAACCACCAATATTTAAAGAAACTTCTTCTTTCTTCCAGTTTAGAAGCCAACATACTTCCGAATAAGTATATTTCTTATAAAGTTTAAATTGAGTCCCAGCATAGCTATTCGAATAATCTCTTTTATAACGGTAAATACCAAAATCCAACAACTCTTTAACAGCCTCATAAAAAGCTCTATTTTTAAGCGCATTTTGGAATACTTCAGAAAGCACAAAGCCATGACTTGTTGAATGAGCTAACTCAATCTTAAATCTTTCTCCACGGAAGAAGCAACCAGAAAGAACAGAAATAACACTTGCACGTACGCTACTATCTAATTTTAAGCCATATTGCTTTTCTAATAGTGTCTCCCATAAATCAGTCAACTCAGGCTTTTCTAATAAGAATCGTAAAAGGGTTAACTCATGTATTCTCATTCCGGGAGCGAGCTTGCGGGAAATGAATTCAAGAATTTTATATTGATCTTCAGACCATTTTTCTGTAAAATCATCCTCATAATCCTTTAGAAAGGCCTGATATGAGCCCTTCTTATCTATAAGACGAAGAGGATCCAATTCTCCCATTTCATCAAACTCTTTTAAATGAGGAATTCTACCAAGTTTATATTTAAGTGACTGATACTCTTTTCTTAGCAATTTTATTTGATTAAGATCAGCCGTATCTATAGATTTATAAATCCTATCTCTTGAAATTTCGTCAAAATAAATAGTAGACGCTCCTCTTATAATATTATTGCCCTCCATTATTGATCGGCGAATATTATCCTTATTCCCCGTTCTATCTCCGGATAGAGCTATAGGAATCATGTAGTTAGTCTGATAATTACCAATAAAATCAAGGACTATTACGAACTCCTTCCCCTCGGCTTTTCTAAGTCCTCGACCCAACTGTTGAACAAAGATTATTGGTGATTCTGTCGGACGAAGAAGAATAACCTGATTAATTTCAGGAACATCAACGCCTTCATTAAAAATATCAACAGTAAATATATAATCTAACTTGTCTTGACGTGAATCTGAAACCAAACGGTCTATTGCATTTTCTCTATCTTGCTGAGAGTCATCCCCAGAAAGCATAATTGTATTATAACGTCCAGTTGCATTAAACTTATTACTAAGCTCTCTAGCTTCTTCCTTACGACTACAAAAGATTAGCCCCTTTACCCTATCACCACTATATCCATAATATTCAGCTCTTTCAATAATATATTTAACCCTTTTGTCTGAAGTAAGATGACGGAATCGAGATAAGTCACTTATATTCTCACCCTCAATTTCTAAATCCGTTATTCCAAAGTAATGAAATGGACAAAGCATATCATTTTCCAAAGCTTGTTGAAGACGAACTTCACAAGCAATATTATGATCAAACAATTTAAAGACATCAAAGCTGTCCGTTCTTTCAGGAGATGCAGACATCCCTAAAAGCAATTCAGGGTGAAAATACCTAATTATCTTTTGGTAGCTCTCAGCTCCACTTCTATGGCATTCATCTAAAACAATTACAGAATAATCATTTGGACTAAACTGTTCTCGGATACTGTCTTTTGCCATCATATTCATGGTAGAGAACAAAAAGGTGGATGCTCTCGCTTTATAAAGGTCATTATTTGTTCCACTAAGAAGTTCCATCTTAACATTCGCACCAAAAATACGCCTATAGCTTTTAAGAGCTTGTCTATTAATTTGTTCTCTATGAGAAAGAAATAGAGCTTTTTTACCTTTAAGAATATTATCGGCAAACAGCTTTCTAATAGCAAATGCAGAGGCATATGTTTTACCAGTACCAGTAGCTGATATTAATAATGCCCTCTTTCCTCCAGAATGAATAATTTCTTCAATGTTATATATAAAAGTCTCTTGCATTGAATTAGGTTGCAGAACTTGAGAATAGCCAAGGTCTAAGGTTCTTGTAAGCTTTGATAAGTCTTCTCTCTCAATACGGCTATTCTCATAAAGTCTTGAATATTCATCTCTGTATTCTATGTAAGATACAGATGAGTTCCAAAGATCATTAAACTCAGACTCTATATCTTTAGCAAAAGCCCCTGCAGAAGAGGAAACTAACCTCGTATTCCACTCATGATTTTTTGTAATTGCATCCTGTGTCAAATTTGAACTACCAACAATGATACGGATATCGTCTCCATTATGAAACATATATCCCTTTGTATGGAATCCTATATTATTCTCTCCTGTTTTAAAAACTCGAACATCTAAATTTGTCAGAGATGATAGCTTATCCAGTGCCTTAGGATCGCTGAACATAAGATAATCAGTTGTAAGAATGCGCCCCTTAGTTCCCTGCTTTTCTAAATCTTTAAGAGTCCCAAGTAAAGGAGCAATTCCACCCATTGTAATAAATGCAACACTTATAAACCAATCATCGCATCCCTTAAGTTCTTTTTCAATAGCAGTTAATACCTTTTTTCCATGAGAATTAGAGAGTAAGCTTGGTGAATAAGTAGGATCTGATTCACGAGTAGCATCAATGAATGCTTTGTGATATCCATCGACTAATTTACGTATAGATAGCTTTTCCATGCTTAGGATCTCAGTTTATATTGACTTCCGTAAACAAAAATACGAAAAATGAGAGACTTGAAAAATAGTTTCGTTTAATAAGAAGCTGCCAGAGAAGTCTGATATCGTACTTCAGCAGTGTGAAGAAGGCAAGGGCCGAGAAAAAAAGCCAGGGACAAGTATTTCAGTCAGGAAATCAAGGCAAAGTATAGTCGCTGAGAATCGCAGAAAAGAGCCCATTTTGCGTCAAAAAAGCAAAAACTATAGGGCGGACAAGGTAAAATGTACTTATTTGCTTGCAAAACTCCCAATCATCGAATTATCTTTCCTTCCGGCCAAAGATAATCTTAACTAAATAGTTAAGAATTTGCTTTGATGGAAAGGAATTATTTAATAAAATTGTATTCAGAAAACTGTATGACAAAAGTTGAGTTTACACCTTACATCCTAAGAGAAACAGCTGATATCTATTCTTTTAGGATTGAAGGGGAATGGAGGTATTAAGAGAACAAGGACTTACCAAGAAGATAAATGGCTAAAAGAATGTGTGGAAACTCTTCAAAAGATAGATAAAGAGTTGATGGATTTGGAAGAATGCGGTGTCGTACTGGAAGACAAAATAATGAACATTAATCTGGAATTATAGCTATATGGCCACCAAGTATGTAGATCCATTATTTGCCGAAATTCTAAAAGGCATTCCACCGCAAACTTCATATGAAGTAGGTTATTCCTATGACATAGCGACGGTTTTGCACAATGTCCTTGAAAGAAAAGGGTGGAGCCAAGTTGAGTTTGCCAGAAGACTCGGTAAGAAAGAATCTGAAATATCCAAGTGGCTTAGCGGAGTACATCCTTTCACAATGAAAACTATGGCAAAGATTTCAGCGGCCATCAACGATGACTTTCTGTGCCTTGTTTCAGATTACAGGAAAAAATTGAGGAGAAAAGCTGCTAAGCGTTTCTGAAACGGGTGTAAACCTGCCAGGCGTGCTGGAGGGGCTCCGGATAGGTTTTTGTGGAGCTGCTATGTTTGGCAACGGGTGTGGACGGAATGAAGAATTCCGCCTGAAGCTCCGGTTTGAACGGTGTCCAGTTGCCGCAGATTATGCCGTCGCGGGCTATGACAGGCTGGAAGATGCCGCTGTTGTTGTGGGCCTTGTGGCGGTATTCAGGGGGAAGGACAACATCACGGCTCTTGTAGCCGATCAGATATTCGTCGTATGGAGGAATCAGAAGAAACTTGCCGCTGCGGAAGCCTCTGGTGCGGCAGTCATCGGTGAGGAAAAAGTCACGGCCATTCCATCTCTCTTTGCGGATATAGTCTTTCTGGAGTTCTATTCCCCTTCTGCAGTCGCTGATGTTCAGGCCGGACCACCACACAAAATCCTCCAGGGTGGCAGGCTGTCGGCTACGGAAGTATTTGCGGGTGAGCATCATAAGTGCCTCATCCCGGTCAGTTCTGCCTGGGCGTGGACCAGCTTTTTTTGAAGCAAGAGCGTATGTGGCTTTCATCGGCAGAAGGTCTCCGCTGCAAAGAGTTCCTGTAAATTCCGCCATACGGATATGGTATGAAAGCCTGTGGTCATCCAGAGTTATGCCCCTGTCCACCAGTGCCTTGACAAAGTCATCCTTGGTGGCGCTGCCTTTGTCCTGGGCTGTTTGGGCCAGGATGTCACCAATGCGCCTGTATTCTTTTTCTGTAATCACGATGCCGTTGCTGCTCATCCAGCCATTGGTTACGGAAATGGCTCTTGGGGAGAACAGATCCAGCATCCACCAGTAATCTTGTGCAGATACAAGCTGCCAGGTGCCTCTGAGAAGGTGCAGGCGGATGATGCTCCCGCTGTCAAAAGCATCCTTGAATGCCTTGGCGGAAGGTTTTTTGGTGCGCATGGCCACAGCCCAGCGCATCATACGGTATTCCTGTGCCTGAACGGCGCATAAATGGCGTACAACCTCAGCGGGAGTATTGAACTGAGGGGCTGCAAGCTGCTGGCTTAGAAGACGAATAACTACAGGGTTCATCGCATTGCCCTAGATAAATATCTGGCTAATAGAGAAATCCGAAAGTCTTTTGAGCAAATGTACACTTGTTTATCGTAATAAACAAATTTTAGCGATTTTTGTTTATCGCGATAAACAGATTTGTTTTCCTAGTACGGCCACCAGGAAGGTTTGGTGTAGGCCCCTTGCTGCTCGTAGAGCTTGCGTTCGTCAGCCCAGGCCTGGTTGAAGAAGACGGAGTCCGCCCGGTCTGTGTAGAGAATGCCTTCCAGATGGTCTGTCTCGTGCTGGAAGATGATTGCGGTATAACCCCCTACCGTGTCTTTCTTGAACTGCTTTGTCTGGAAGTCAAAGTATGAGACAATTATGCTGTCTGCTCTTGGCACTACTCCGCGATAGTTGGGAATGGATAGGCATCCTTCAGGCCCTTTTACAACATTTGTGAAGAGGCTGTCTATATGGACGTTGGCATAGACTTGGAGCGGACGGCCTTCCCTGTCATAGCGCATAAGGGCAAGCATCCTGAGATTTAGCCCGACCTGCGGGGAAGAAATGCCGACACCGTCCTGGCTCGGGTCCCGGACTGTGGCAAGAAGGTTGCGGGCAAGAGTCGCAGCCTCCGGGCTATCAAGCTCCTCCTGAGTGAGATCTCTGGAGACTTTCCTCAGTATCAGGCTGTCTGACTTGTCGGTGACAACAGTCAGATACATAACGGAATCAGACTGGCTGAGGATAAGAAGCTCTTCCTGCGTGAAGGTCGTGCCGGAAGGTCTGTCTGAGCTGTTGTCTGACTTGCTGCTTGATTTGCAGGAGAAAACTGCAGAAATCAAGGCGATTGCTGCAATAACTGATTTATATGACATACGGCTTGGTATATTGTCAACAATAAGTCCTATTTGAACTTGAAGGTATCCTTTAGGGTAACAGTACGGTTGTAAACCGGCAGTTCTGGAGTGCTGTCAGGGTCCTTGAAGAAGTAGCCTGTGCGCTCAAACTGGACTGCAATGCCGGAGTTGTCTTCCAGAAGTGCCGGCTCGGCGTATGCCGTGATGATGTCCATTGAATGAGGGTTCAGGAAGTCTTTGTAGTCTGAACCTTCCGGTATCTGGTCCATGAACTGCTCGGTGAAAAGGCGGTCCACAAGCCTTACTTCCAACTTCTTGGCGTGCTGGATACTTACCCAGTGGATGGTTCCCTTTACGCTTCTCCACTCGCCGGCTCCAGGTTTGGATGAAGGGTCGTATGTGCAGATGATCTTGGTTATGTTGCCTTCGCCATCCTTTACGATATCCTTGCACTTGATAATATAACCGTACTTCAGACGGACTTCTCCGCCCGGCTGGAGACGGAAATACTTCTTAGGAGGGTTCTCCATGAAGTCTGCTCTTTCTATGTAAACATGGCCGGTGAACGGTATCTTGCGTTTAGGCCCGTCCGGGAAGGCAGGGTTCATAGGAGCCTCCACCCAGTCCACCTGACCTTCCGGCCATCCTTCAAGCTCCAGCTCAACTGGGTCAAGCACAGCCATATACCTGTTGGAGCGGGCGTTGAGGTCTTCCCTTACGCACCATTCCATCAGAGAAAGGTCTATGATGTTGTCTCGCTTTGCCACTCCTACTTTCTCAGCAAACATCTTGATGCTCTCCGGAGTGTAGCCCCTTCTCCTGATGCCGCAGATGGTAGGCATACGAGGGTCATCCCAGCCTCTTACATAGTTGTTCTTGACAAGCTCCAGGAGCTTGCGTTTGCTCATTACGGTATATGTGAGGTTGAGCCTTGCAAACTCGTACTGGTGGCTCGGGAAGATACCCAGCTTCTCAATGAACCAGTCGTACAGAGGACGGTGCACATCAAACTCCAAAGTACAGATACTGTGGGTGATGCCCTCTATGGAATCGCTCTCGCCGTGGGCGTAGTCGTACATCGGGTAGATGCACCACTTGGTGCCGGTGCGGTGGTGTGGAGCGTAGTTGATGCGGTACATTATAGGATCGCGGAAGAGCATGTTCGGATGAGCCATGTCTATCTTGGCACGCAGAACCTTCTCACCTTCCTTGAACTTGCCGTCTCTCATATCCCGGAAGAGCTGCAGGTTCTCCTCCACGCTGCGGTCTCTCCAAGGAGACGGTGTCCCGGGCTTCTGGACTGTTCCCCTGTTGAGGCGGATCTGCTCCAGAGACTGGTCGTCCACATAGGCCAAGCCTTTCTTTATCAGTTCCTCAGCCCAGTCGTACAACTGCTGGAAATAGTCGGAGGCATATCTTTCCTCAGCCCATTCGAAACCCAGCCAGCGGATGTCGTTCTTTATTGAATCCACATACTCCACGTCTTCCTTCGTAGGATTGGTGTCGTCAAAGCGGAGGTTGGTCTTGCCGCCGTACTTCTTTGCCACGCCGAAGTTCAGGCAGATGCTCTTGGCGTGCCCGATATGGAGATAACCGTTAGGCTCGGGAGGAAAACGGGTTAGGATGCTCTTGTGGCGCCCTGTCTTGAGATCTTCCTCTATGATTTCTTCTATAAAATTGAGGTTTTTGGCCTCTTCTTTAGGTTCATTTGCCGCACCCTGCGGGTTCTTGTTCTCTTCCATATCGTAGAAAGCTTTTGATTGTTCAGTTTCAATGCCGTTTCCGGGCATCTACAAATATAGGTATTTTACGCCATCTGTTATACTATATATGGTTTGATTTTGTAAATTTGCCTTTATGATAAAATCTATGACAGGATACGGCAAGGGCGAGTGCACCCTTGCAGACCACAGCAAGATAACGGTTGAGATAAAGTCTCTCAACGGCAAGAATGCGGACATAAGCGTAAAAAGCCAGATAATACCAAAAGACAAGGAGTTGGAAATCAGGAAACTTCTTGCCAATGAACTGGTAAGGGGAAGCATAGACTTTTCCCTGAGCCTGGAGATGAAGAACCCGGCCGCCGGCAAGCAGATAAATGCCAAGGCTGCTCTGAGCATCCTCGGACAGGTAAAGGACGTCCAGAAAAAACTTCCTCCTGCAAAAAATGTGAACCCGAAAGTTTATTTCCCGGTTTACAGTGATGCTGGGCTGACCTATGAAGATACCGGAATGGATGACCTTGCCGCCTCCCTCGGGGATTCCATAAGCAACTCCTTGCTGATGGCGTCCATTCTCAGGATGCCGGAAGTTATGGAAACCAAGCAATACGAGATCAGTGCCGCTGATTGGGAAAAGATAGACAAGGCCATTTCATCGGCGATAAAAAAGATCAATTCCTACAGGATTGCTGAGGGAAAGGCCCTCTCTGCTGACGTTACGGGCAGGGTCGCTAACATATTGTCCTACCTTGAGGAAGTGAAAAAGCTTGATGTCAAGAGGGTTCCTGCCATAAAGGAGAGGCTCCGCCAGAAACTGGACAACGCCGGAATCCAGGCCAATCCGGAAAGGCTGGAGCAGGAACTGGTCTTCTATGTGGAAAAACTGGACATCAACGAGGAGAAGGTCAGGCTGGAGCAGCACTGCAAGTATTTTATGGATACCATAAAGAACGAACCGCTGGCCGGGAAGAAGCTGGGATTCATCGTCCAGGAGATGGGCAGGGAGATAAACACCCTTGGCAGCAAAGCCAACGACGCCTCCATACAGGCTTTGGTAGTGAGGATGAAAGACGAACTTGAAAAAATAAGGGAGCAGAGCCTGAATATTTTGTAAAAGTCACCTGTTGGTGCAATTATTGCAGTCAAATCCAGGATTATGAGAATTATTCAGCGATACGGATTCATGGCCCTTCTGGGCCTCTTGCTTGCCGGGTGCGCTACACCGCAGGCAATGTTGTTTGATGTGGATGTAATGCAGCCGAAGGACTTCACTTTTGAGGTTATGGACCAGTCTGCATCTGTTGTGGCTACCTACAACAAGAACTCCAAAGACAGTCTTTTGGCTGCTGAAATCGCCAGGGGAACAGCACGTGCCATAGAAATCTACAATGCCATAGAGGATGGCAGCGTTGGCGCGTTCACCATCCCTGCCGAAGAGTATTCGGGAACAAAAGACACTCTGTATCTGGAACAGCTGATGCTTGCTACCGGAAGCCATTACTTGCTCCTCCTCAGCGATATAGAAACAGAAGACCTGAGGGTTGCAAGAAGTTTGCAGGGTGGAAGCCCCATGTTTTTCGGGAGGATGCCAGTAAAAGCCCACCTGGACATCTACAATGCCATTTCTGAAGAAACCGTCTATAGCAAGCTGTTCAAAGATACCTTGATGATCAGGATACCAGAGGGGCCTGACGGAAGCTATACGCAATCCTATGTGGCTTCCTTCCTCAAGGAGAACGATTCTCTTTTCATGCATCTTTTAGGAAGAAAGATAGCTGAAAGCATCAGCACTACCTGGGAAACCGAGGAATGGATGCTTGTAGATTACCCTTCAGATGAAAAATGGCACAGCGCATACAAGAACGCCATGGACTTCAAGTGGGAAGAAGCAGTCAAAGGCTGGCTTCCGCTGGCAGAAGACAAAGACTCTGTAAAAGCCTCCTGCGCGGCTTTCAACATCGCGGTGGCCTGCCAGATGCTCGGAAACACAGAACTGGCGCTGAACTGGATTGACTACTGCCGCAAAAAATATGATTTCTCGGAAGCGGGCCAGCTCCAGAAGTATCTGAGATCAAAGGCAGTCAAATAAAAGGAAAAGCCCTGGTTTTGATGTGACCCCCAAAAGTTGGACGGTTTAACATTATTTTGAAGGCTTATGATTGGAATAGAGCTCGGTATTGAACCGGGCTCTTTCCTTTTAGCCTCA
>ONEF01000012.1 GCA_900316795.1 uncultured Bacteroidales bacterium
TTTAGGAATGTACGAAGCTCTTTATAATGCCACATCGCAGAGCATGTCAAGCGATTTTGACGAGTTCTATGTTGAACTGTTGTTTTATGTCAATGCCAATGGAAAGGTTGATTCTGTTAATCTTCATAAGTCCACTGGGTACGATTATATAGACAATAAAATGCTTCAGCTTTCCAAAAGGCTGGTAAAACGTCATAAGCTGGTCTCCCCTGCAGTCAGTGAGAATGGTGAATCAATTTCTTCAACCGTTTTGCTTCCAATGTTTTTTCACATGTTTCTTCCTCCTGGGGAGAAAACAAACGGCAAAAGCATAGAAATTCAAAATAGAGAACTCTATGTGCCCTCTAGCCAATGGTACTGGACCATTAAAAATGGTACTGATGAAAACCAAAAAGGTTTATATTGGCCTGGAAAATACAGGGGGAATTAAACTTTACAGCTACCAGCAGCAGAAATATTTATGCTGTCCGGTAAAAACCGAGCATTTTTTAGTTTATTTTCAACATCCGGCTCAATGGGGGCGCAAACGAAAATACAAACGGTCTGATTCGCCAGTACATCCCGAAGGGTACGGATTTCAGCAAACTGACGGATAAGATGATTGAGGAGATTGAGTGGAAACTGAACAACAGGCCTCGCAAATCCCTCGGCTATCTGACTCCGTTGGAGTATTGTAAGATAATGTTTAACTTTGACTTTGGAAGTCGTTGCACTTCTAATTAGAATTCACAGTATGATAAGCAAGTTATATCTTTTCATACTTTTCCTGCTTTATCCGGTCTTTCTAATAGCCCAGGCTTCTGATTCCCTGAAGGTTCCCCAGACTTTTGAGGAGAGGTATGACGCTTATGTAACTAACCTTTCACCGGAGAAGGTATATCTGCATTCAGACAAGGATGTATATGCCATTGGTGATACTATATGGTTCAAGGGCTATGTGATTAACGCCTCTGTCTTGTCCTCTGATCCAGAGAGCCGTTATATCTATGTTGAGCTGACAAGAATGATAGTTTCAAAGAACTTGATTTCAGGAAGATATGAGGAGATACCTTATATGGAGAAGCGAGTCAAGATTAAACAGGTGGGAGGTGTATTCCAGGGCTATCTTCCCATTTCTGATGAATCCAACTCAGGATATGCCAAGATACGTGCGTTCACCTACTGGAACCTCAACAAGGAACCAGAGTATCTTTTCAATAAGACTATCTCCATAATTAATCCGGTAAAGGATGACTATATTAAAGGGTTGGAAAAGAAGAAGATAAGAGATGACTCTTTTTATGAAGACATAGGTTCTGAGAACCCGTTCCACAAGATAAGGAGAGTTGAAACCCTAGATTGCCAGTTCCTTCCTGAAAGCGGCAGGATGCTGGTAGGCAGACCTAACAGGATAGGCATCAAGGTAATAGACAATGAAGGACTCGGCCGTCAGGCAAAAGGTATTATCTATAACCAGAACAACGAGGAGGTTACTTCATTCTCAACTGATGAATACGGGTTTGGAAGTGTCTTGCTTAAACCTCAAAGCTCAGGGCGAATCTATCGTGCCGTTGTTGAAGATCTTCGGGGAGTGAAGAAAAAGATAGACCTTCCTGAAGTTGAGTCTGAGGGCGTGGTCATCTCACTTCTTCCACAGGATAATATCATAGAGGCAAGGATGTCTGTGTGCGGCCGCATTAATGCAGACTCATTGCGGTTCCTGCTTGCAGACAGGAATGAAATCTATTATAACGAGCCATTGTCAAGAGTAATGAGAGTGAACCTTCCCGTATCAGGTATGGCCTCGGGCATCAACAATGCCGTTGTCTGCGACAGAAATGGCAATATACTGGCAAAGCGTTCTTTCTTTGTAATGCCGGATACCACTGTCACGGTAGATGCACTGTCAAGTTATAAGTTATCCGGCTCTTCACAAGACAAGTTAGCCCAGCGCAGTCCTGTCCGATGTAGTTTCAAGGTAGGAACAAAAGAAGGCGGTAATTTCTCAGCCTCGGTTTCAGACAATCTGCTCTCGCCTTGCAATAACCTGGGAGATAACATCATATCTCACATCCTCCTGTCGTCTGAGATTCGCGGAAATATAGAAAACCCTCAGCGTTTCTTCACAGATAGCATCCCTTTGGAGAAAAGAATATCTGACATAGATCTTCTAATGCTGACTCAAGGGTGGGAGTACTATGATTTTCCTGCCATTCTCTCCGGACAGTACCCGATGCCAAAATATGGTCGGGAATATATCCAAAGTATTTCCGGACAGGTAAAGAGAGGCTTTCTCAGAAAGAAAAAGGCCACAATAGTTGGTTTTGTCGCTCCAATAATCAATTTTGCAGCAATGGGCAGGATAGACAAGGACGGTTATTTTGAGCTTAAGGACATCAATTTCCCCGATAGTACCACTTTCCTTGTAAGCGCATCCAATATTGCGGGTAATCGTCATTTTCGTCCTGAAATCTTTGAGGACAACTTTGCTCCTCTTACAAAAATGATTTTCAACAAAGAGAAGTTTTCATACAGCCCTAAAGTTGCAGAGATAGTCACCAACAATTATTATGATGCGGGAGGAGACTTGTCATACCAGCTTAATGCCATTACGGTTTATGGTAACAAGCGGTCCTTGCCAGGGCTTTCCCCGCTTCCGTTATATGAATTCCGCAGCGACCAGATAAGACAGGGAAAGCGCCTGGAGCCTTATAAGAACTATGATGTAATAAGCTATCTTGCCGAGAGTTGTCCGGGCTTGAGAATTCGCCAGACACAAACATCAAGACAGCTTGTATGCCGGACCCATAGTGCGGTTTTGAGCCTTTTCAATATGGAGAACCAGGAATCTTGGCAGCCTATTGTAGTTTATGTAAACGGACTTAGGGAACCGGACTGGGCATTTATCGAGACTATTATGATGGATGATGTAGAAACTGTTGTCTATCTAAGAGGAATGGAAGCTGCCCCTATTGCGGCAAGAGAGATGTTTGGGGGCTCCTCCACTGACATTAATGTTGTCTTGCTAAAGGTTAAGAATGTCGTAAGATCCCTATGGCATGTAAGTCAAGGCATGCCACTAGGCTGGCAGAAACCAAAGAAATATTACATTCCACAATACGCCACCAAAGGCAAAGATATCATAAGGAAGGGAGCAGACAGACGTTCTTCTCTGTACTGGAATCCATCGCTCAAGGCAGATAAGGATGGCAGTATTGATTTCACGTTTTATACATCAGACCTTCTCAATGGGTATACAGTTACCCTTGAAGGAGTTACCTCTGATGGCAAGCTGGTATCCAGCAAACTCAAAATAGAGTAAAGGAAAAACAGTTGAGCCTTACTTTATCAGGTTGCCGAGTATGTCCCTGGTAATCTGACGGGTGGCGGCTGAAGTGGTGTTCTTGAGGATCTTTTTGCCGGCGCTGGTCTTGCTCTTTGTGCCTGTGAGCTTGTTGCCCACTATTGTTGCAAGAGTTGCGGTCAGGGCGGTAACTATGGCTTTCCATATCTTGCTCAGGCCGCTCTTTCCTTTCTTCTTGGCTTTTTCCTTTTCCTCCTTCTCCTTCTGTTTCTGCTTTTCGGCTTCTTCCTTGGCCTTCTTCTTTTCTTCTTCCTCTTTCAGGCTTTGTGCAAGGAGGGCTTCAAATGCAGACTCGCGGTCTGTAATCTTGTCGTACTTGCCAAAGAGCCTTGAAGACTTGATTATCTGGCTCCTCTGGCCTTCATCAATAGGGCCTATCTGGCTTAGAGGGAAGAGAATCTTGGCGTTCTCGACGATTCTTGGAGCGCCTTTTTCATCGAGGAAGGAAACCAGAGCTTCTCCTGTTCCAAGGTTCATTATGGCATCTTCAGTCTTGAACTGAGGGTTTGCACGGAAGGTCTCTGCTGCAACCTTCACGGCCTTCTGGTCTTTAGGAGTATAGGCCCTCAGGGCATGCTGGATGCGGTTTCCGAGCTGGCCGAGGATAACCTGAGGAATGTCAGTCGGAAGCTGGGAGATGAAATAGACTCCCACGCCCTTTGAACGGATGAGACGGATTACCTGCTCAATTTTGTCTGTCAGGCTCTTGGAAGCCCCGTCAAACAACATGTGAGCCTCGTCGAAGAAGAAGACCAGCTTAGGGAAGTCCAGGTCTCCGACCTCAGGAAGGGTTGTGTAAAGTTCGCTGAGCAGCCACAGCAGGAAGGTGGAGTAAAGCTTAGGGTTGTGCATCAGCTTGTCGGCTGCCAGAACGTTCATTATACCTTTGCCGGTTGCCATATCTATCTGGAGAAGGTCCATTATGTCAAATGCCGGCTCGGCGAAGAATTTGTCACCGCCCTGGTTTTCCAGTGTCATCAGAGACCTCTGGATGGCACCGATGCTCTGTGGAGCGATGTTGCCGTAAAGGGTGGTGTATTCTGCGGCATGCTGTCCAAGAAAATTCAGCATGGAGCGCAGGTCCTTGATGTCATCCAGCAGGAGGCCTTTTTCATCGGCGATGCGGAAAAGGATGTTGAGTACTCCCTCCTGGGTGTCGTTGAGTTCAAGGATTCTGGAGAGAAGCTGAGGGCCCATCCTCGAGATGGTTGATCTCATAGGATGGCCCTGCTCTCCGAACACGTCAAAGAACCTTACGGGGCAGGCCTGGTACTGAGGGTCCGGAACACCGAACTCCTCTTTTCTCTTTTCTATGAAGCTGCTGGTCTTTCCGGCCTGGCTTATGCCGGAAAGATCGCCCTTCATATCTGCCATGAAGCAAGGTACACCTACCTGGCAGAAGCTCTCTGCCATTACCTGGAGGGAAACTGTCTTACCGGTACCGGTAGCTCCAGCTATCAGACCGTGGCGGTTGGCCATCTTGCCTACGAGAGAAATAGGGCCGTTCTCGGAATGGGCTATGTAGAGCCCGCGTTCTTTGTCGTACATATCAGTTGTGTGTTAGAATTTTAGTAAACCATTTCGGTAGTGCCTTCCCAAGGCTTGTAAGGCGTGCGAGGGAATCTTCTCTCGAACTCCTTGATAAGGTCGTCGCGGAACTTAGGATGAGCCAGACCGATAAGCATTCTGGCCCTGTCTCTGAGGGTTGCACCCTTCAGGTGAGCGATACCGTACTCGGTGATTACATAATCTATGTCGTCTCTTGGGGTTGTGATTCCGGCACCCTCTGTCAGGAAGGCCTTGATTCGTGAGAGTTCTCCGTGCTTTGCAGTGGAAGGGAAAGCGAGGATAGCCTTGCTGGTCCTGTTCCAGGAAGCGCCGCGGATGAAGTCAACCTGTCCGCCGGTTCCGCTGAACACCTTAAGTCCGATGGTCTCTGCGGTGCTCTGGCCCTGGAGGTCCATCTCAAGAGCCGAGTTGATGGATACGAAATGATCCATCTGGCAGATGGTGCGAGGGTCGTTGCAGTAGTTTACAGGGAACATCAGAACATCCGGGTTGTGGTCCACAAAGTCGTAGAGCATCTGGCTTCCCATAAGGAATCCGGTAACCAGTTTGCCAGGATGAAGCTTTTTCTTTGCGTTTGTCACAACTCCCTTCTTTACAAGCTCTACAACGCCGTCAGAGAACATCTCGGTATGGATTCCGAGGTCCTTCTTGTTGGTCATATAGTGCAGGGCTGCATCAGGAATGGCGCCGATACCGAGCTGCAGGGTGGCTCCATCCTCAACCAATGAAGCGCAGTACTCGCCGATTTTCTCCTCAACAGGTCCTATGGTAGGCTTAGGAAGCTGGAACATAGGCTTGGAGGTCTTCACGATGTAGTCCAGTTTGGAAATGTGGATCAGGCAGTCTCCGTAGCCAAGGAAAGGCATCTGGTCGTTCATCTCGCAGATAATCATCTTTGCGCGGTCAACGGCAAGCTTGGTATAATCTACGGAAATACCGAGGCTGCAATATCCGTCCTCGTTAGGAGGGGTAACGGTAATCATTGCAACGTCAATCGGATAGCGGGTGTCAAACCAGTCTCCGATCTGATGGTAGTAGTAAGGGAAGAAGTCTCCGCGGTCGTCGTTGAGGCCTTCTCTTGTATTGCCGTGTGCAAAGTTGGTAATGTGGCGGAAATGACCGTAACCCTCAGGCAGCATGTATGTTGCAGGATGCAAGGTTACCATGTGATAGATGTTCACGTCTTTCAGCCTCTCCCTCTGGTCCATCATAGCCAAAGGAATCTCCTGAGGAGCGGCTGCAGAGTGGCCTAAAACGATGTTCATTCCGCTCTGGATTGCTTTTGCCGCATCTTGTGCGCTCACGATGCGGTCGCTGTACTTTTCTAACCAGTCCATATTCGTTATTTTAACATTAATCTGAAACAATCGTTGTTTTAAGTTTCCAAAGTTAAGCAAAAATCACAAAAAACAGCGCAAACAATTAAAAATATTCAGCGATGTTGATAAAAAGTTGAATAATTAACATAAAAAGAGGCGTGCTTCCTAAGAAACACGCCTCTTTTAGCATAAGGAAATGTTACTTCACTTCCTCAAAGTCAACGTCGGTTACTTCGCCGTCCTTGCCGTTGCTGCCGGAGTTTCCGGTTGAGCCGGTGTTCTGGCCGTAGCCGCCCTGTGTGCCTGCGCCAGGGTTAGGGCCCTGCTGTGCGCCTGCAGCCTTTGCCATTTCCTCGCTGGCAGCGTGCCAAGCCTCGTTGAGTTCGTTCATAAGGCCCTCAAGTGCGGAAATGTTCTTTGCCTGATGAGCCTCTTTGAGCTTCCTGGTGGCTTCCTCAATCCTTGACTTCTTGTCAGCAGGAATCTTGTCGCCGTAGTCCTTGAGGTTCTTCTCGCTTGCGAATACCTGGGCATCAGCGTTGTTGAGCTTGTCGGCCTTCTCCCTCTCGGCCTTGTCTGCCTGCTCGTTGGCCTTGGCCTCGTCTCTCATCCTCTTGATTTCAGCATCGCTGAGGCCGCTTGAAGCCTCGATACGTATCTGCTGCTCCTTGCCTGTTCCTTTGTCCTTTGCGGAAACGTTCAGGATACCGTTGGCGTCGATGTCGAAGGTAACCTCAATCTGTGGAACACCTCTTGGAGCCGGCATGATTCCGTCCAGATGGAACTTGCCTATAGACTTGTTGCCTGATGCCATAGGACGTTCACCCTGGAGCACATGTACTTCAACTGATGGCTGGTTGTCAGATGCAGTGGAGAATATCTGGCTCTTGCGGGTAGGGATTGTTGTGTTTGCCTCAATCAGTTTGGTGAACACTCCGCCGTAGGTCTCGATACCCAGAGACAGAGGTGTTACATCAAGCAGAAGCACGTCCTTTACGTCACCTGCCAGAACGCCGCCCTGGATGGAAGCTCCGATAGCAACAACCTCATCAGGGTTTACGCTCTTGTTAGGCTCTTTTCCGAAGAAATCCTTTACCATCTGCTGTACCTTAGGGATACGGGTTGAACCGCCCACCAGCAGAACCTCGTTGATGTCGCTTGCGTTCAGATGTGCGTCTGCCAAAGCCTTGCGGCAAGGCTCGATGCACTTCTGGAAGAGGTTATCTGCCAAAGCCTCGAACTTAGCCCTGGTGAGGGTCTTTACAAAGTGCTGAGGCACACCGTCGATAGGCATGATGTAAGGCAGGTTGATCTCGGTGGTTGTCTGGCTTGAAAGCTCGATTTTTGCCTTCTCGGCAGCTTCCTTCAGTCTCTGAAGAGCCATAGGATCCTTGCTGAGGTCTGCACCGGAGTGCTCGTTCTTGAACTCCTCAACCATCCAGTCTATGATGACATGGTCAAAGTCGTCTCCTCCAAGGTGGGTGTCACCGTTGGTTGACTTTACCTCAAACACGCCGTCGCCGAGCTCAAGGATTGAAATATCAAAGGTACCGCCTCCGAGGTCGAACACTGCAACCTTCGCATCGTTTTCCTTCTTGTCCAGACCGTAAGCCAGAGCTGCTGCAGTAGGCTCGTTGATGATTCTCTTGACATGGAGTCCGGCAATCTCACCGGCTTCCTTGGTGGCCTGTCTCTGAGAGTCTGTAAAGTATGCCGGAACTGTGATGACAGCCTCGGTAACTGTCTGTCCAAGATGGTCTTCTGCGGTCTTTTTCATCTTCTGGAGAACCATTGCGGAAATCTCCTGAGGAGAGTAAAGCTTGCCGTCAATGTCAATCCTTGGAGTGTTGTTGTCACCGCGGACTACTTTGTACGGCACTCTTGAGATCTCGGTCTGTACCCTGTCATAAGTCTCACCCATGAACCTCTTGATTGAGTATATGGTCTTGGTTGGGTTGGTGATAGCCTGACGCTTTGCCGGATCACCGATCTTCCTCTCACCGTTTCCTGTGAACGCAACTACTGAAGGTGTGGTTCTCTTTCCTTCGCTGTTGATGATTACGGTAGGCTCAGAGCCTTCCATTACTGAGACACAACTGTTGGTTGTTCCCAAGTCGATTCCGATAATTTTTCCCATAATTTTATCTCCTATTTTTTTGTTTTCACATTTATGGAGCTAAGCTCATCAGCCGGCATTTTGCTCTTTGTCCGAGACTGCTTGCCGTTTTTTTTGCTCCGCGATGGTATATCTCTATAATTGTGCCATCGCAGAGAACCGCCAGAAAACTGCCATTTTGTCAAATTGCTGCCATTTGAGTGGCGTTTTTTATATGTGATTTATAATCAACGATATAAGTAAATGAAGGGGGCCTTGTTCAGACCCCCTTCAAGTTAGTATATCCTTGATAACCAGACTTTAGTGAAAAACGGCTTACTGGAGGCCGCCCCAAGTGCCCTTTATGTTCTTGCACTGAGTATAGCAAGATGGGCAGTTGTAAACCTTGTAGAGGTCACTTCCGTCTGCCTGGAAGATTTCAACTCCTCTTTGGCGGGTATCCCAACCATCGGCGATTATGTAGATGAAGGTGTCTGTTCCGCCTGTTACATTGTGCACTCCGTTAGGAGAAGCGGCCATCTCTACGGTGTAAGGCATGTCTGGACTGTAGGCGTTGTCTGCCTTTGCGCCCTTGAGAAGCGCTGCAGCCATGTACCTCTGGATGTAAGGGTCATTTACAGGGGCATGCTCTACCGGAACCAGCTTGGTCTTCAGGATGCGGATGATTCCGCTGACGGTTGCTGAACTGTTGCAGAGCAGGTCGAAGCATCTTTCACCAACTGCAGCGTCTCTGGCGTACAGTTCAATTGCCATAGGAATCATGGCTGCGGTTCCCTGGATGCTCTTTCCCAGAAGGGCGTTATAAACGGCTTCGAACTCGTTGTAGTCTGAAGGGAAGTTTGTGAATGTCACAAAAGCTGTTGGAACTTTGTATGAGTTGTTGAATTCTCCTGAAACAGTGTAGGAGTGAGTGCCAAAAGTTACTGTGTTGCCGTCAACAACGGCTTCAGACGGGGTTGCTGGAGTTTGATTCATAGATGTTTCTGATTGTGCTTGAGGAACTGAAGCGTTATTGTCCGCTGATTTCTGGTTGGAGTTGTTGCACCCGGCAACAAGCCCGGCAATGACAAGGCATGCGGCATAAATGCCGGTTTTCCTGATGTTTCTCATATCATTTAGTTTAAAGGTTATTTTTTCAAGCACAAGATACGATTATTTTTGATTTATACGTATAATCTTGCTAAATTTGAAATCATAATGCAATTGGCGACTTAAACTAAATCCTAATATTATGAAATCTGAAAATATCTGTCGAATTCTTATGACCGTGGCAATATTGTTCTGTGTCAACAATATAGCTGACGCTCAGCTCAAAGGAGTACTCAACAAGGCTAAGAAAGCTGTAAAGGAGAAGACCGAGAAAGCGGTTGAGAAAGCTGTGGACAATGCTTTGGGCAATTCTTCTGAAGAAGCTGCCAAAACATCAAAGTCTAACACGTCATCCACATCCTCGACCAAGCCAACCACATCATCTGCATCAGCATCCGCTTCAGGCAGTGCAAAACCTGCGGAAAAGAAATCTGCGATTACTGCCGGGCCTGAGATTCCTGAACTTATGTCAATTGAACCGTCCCAGAGCATGTATGACGCCTCTGACGTCTATATGGACAAGCTTGCATGGGGGCTGAGAAAAACTCCGGTAGAGTCCGTCAAGGCTCTTGCCAAGAAACTGAACGCCAGGGCCAAGTGGGATACCGAAACTCTCGAAAAGATGGAGGAAGGAGAGAATCCCGAACTGGCAGCCCAGTTGATAAAAGAGCTGAAGAACTGGTCATATTTCCTCATCAAGTGTGGCCAGATAGTCAACACTTCCGTGCTGGATGTGCACTGGAAGAAAGACGAGAAGGGCAAGTTCTACTATAATGACGTATATCCGAGATTTGCGGTAGGATCGTGGAATGCGGGAGTACCGGTCAGCCAAGAAGATGTAAAGGGCTTCAACTGCATGGTTTCAAGGGCTACTGAAAGCCGCAAGTTCCGTTTCTGTACAGAAGGCACAACGGCAATGAATCCTTTTATAGCCAGTGACGACCAGGTAAGGGTTGCAAAACTTGACTACAATATGATGCTTAACATCGCCTGGCTGTTTGAGGGCTATCCTATCGAGTGGTGGAAGGAGCAGTGCAACGGAGACTACAAGCAGGATATGTATGAGCAGTATTATTACGGGGCTTTGCTTTTCTGCGAAGCCATAGGGGAGGCTATCAAACTAAACACTCCTGGTAATCTCGAGTTCAAGTCTATGCCTAAGGCCGGCGGCATGAACGCTTCCATGAAGGCCAAGGCGCTTGCAGCAGAGAAAAGCAAGTTCAAGGATGTTCTGGATGTAGTTGTTACCAGTGACTCCTGGACTATAGAAAAGACAGCTGCCGGTGTTCCTATCCGCCGTGTAATCTACGGTTATTCCATCGGGAAGACCAAAGACGGCAAGAGGGCCACAAGAGTTTCCTGGGCTGAGGAATACCAGGGTGGCGGCAAATATGGCAGTCTGCACACTTATGGAGTCGGTGGAGATTCTTTCTATGTTAAATAGCAGAACATTATAATACCTCAACTTATATTATGAAAGTAAAATTATTTTTGAGAATAATTCTTTCATTCCTTATGGTGCTTTGCGTCTCTGCATCGGTTGAGGCGGAAGTGCCGGGAACACATGGGCGGGGGGCTGCGAGGCCTTCTGTCCAGGCTGGTCCTGAGATCCCGGAACTGATGTCTTTCAACCCGTATGACAATGCGTTCGGACCTTATATCCTGAACCTGATCTGGGGAATGAGAAAAACTTCTCCTGCTGAAGTCAAGTCATTGGCTTCCAAGCTTTCCGCCAGAGCCAGGTTTTCCTATGACATGATGGTCAAGATGAAGAGCGGGCAGATGGAATATGATTCTGATGCTTATGACAAGTTTGAAAAAGAAATGAGTTGCTGGGCCACTTTCTACGCCCAAATAATCAGCATAGTCAATATAATGAGCGGCGCCCAGGTTCACAAAGATGAGCGCGGGCTTTACTACTATGACGGTGGCCCTAGGTTTATGGTAGGTACTACAATGAACGGTGTTCCTGCCAGCCAGGAGGGGGTGAAAGCCACTGCCACATTTACAAGAGTGAACGGGAAGTCTTATTTCTGCGAGCCAAACCTGGATCCTACGTTTGCCAGCAAAGCCCAGGTGGAGACCGCTAAACTGGACCTCAACATGTTTACCAACTTCAAGACATTGTTTGAAGGCTATCCGGTTGAGTGGTGCAGGGCAACCCGTCAGGGAGTGCTTGCGGAAGAGTACGACATCTGCGCCGTTAAAATCAGGGCTTATGTCAAGAGCCTGGAAGAGAGCATCAAGGGCAATTCTCCTGAGAACATAGAGTTCAAGCCTATGCCTAAGGGCGGGAAACTGAACGCATCCCTGAAGGCAAAGGCTCTTGCAGTGGAGAAGGCAAAGGATCCGGAAATTATGGACTGCATCATAACCAGCGATATGTGGGATGTGAAGAAGAACGCGGCTGGAGTTCCTGTCCGCAGAGTGGTTTACGGTTACATCATCTACAAGGCTGAAATGGGCAAGATGGCTACCAAGTATGCCTGGGCTGAAGAATACCAGAATGGCAAGTACGGCCCGCTTCATTCATTTGGAGTAGGAACCGGGTCCTTCTATGTAAAGTAAAGGCGTGGAGTTTTTCCTTATCCGTTTCAGGATAATCAGAGGGAAGCTGCCCGTGTTCTGTTTTAGGAATGCGGGCAACTTTTTTTGTTTAACTTTGGGCTTGGTACTGATATGCTTTTAACCAATATGGCAAATTCCGTTTATAGAAACATGTCTGATGAAGAGATTGCTGACATTTCTTCCCGTATCTTGTTTGAAGACAATCACTTCTTGATTTTCAACAAGAGGAGCGGGGAGATAGTCCAGGGGGACAAGACCGGAGACGAGCCGCTGAGTGAGACACTGAAGGCGTTCTTTGCCCGTAGAGACTCCAAGGCCGGCCAGGTCTTTATGGGTGTAGCCCACCGTCTGGACCGCCCGGTCAGCGGGGCAGTCCTCTTTGCCAAGACAGGCAAAGCGCTGGAAAGGGTCAACGAGATGCTCCGTAAAGGAGAGGTCCACAAGACATACTGGGCTCTGGTCCAGAATCCGGACCAGCGTGCCGTATTTGAAGGCGGCAACTCCCGGGACTACGGTACTGACAGACGGGATGGTTGTGGCCGTGGGCTTGTTGACAGCGTGGCCAACCCTGAAGGGTGGGTTGAGCTTCGTAACTATCTGTATCGCGATGAAAAAAAGAACAAATCCTTCACTTTCAAGGGTGACGGCACTCCTCCTGCCGGTTATAAGGAGGCAAGGCTGATGTACCGCATCCTTAAGGAACTGGACCATTATACCCTTTTGGAGATCAGGCTTCTTACAGGGCGTCACCATCAGATCAGGTGCCAGCTTTCATCAATCGGATGTCCTATCAAGGGAGATCTGAAGTATGGTGCCAGACGCTCCAACAGGGACGGCTCCATCTGCCTGCACGCAAGGAGGATAGAGTTTCTCCACCCGATAGGGAGGAAAGACGCCAAGGGGCAAGACACCGGGAATGACCGGCTGATAAGCGTGGTGGCTCCGCTCACCGGAGAAATCGCCCGGATACTGGGCGCAGAGTAGAGTATTAAGTGTCTTCTGCAACGTAAGTGATTGATAATTAGTAATATAATAAATTTCCAGTGCTTCGGATGCAGCACATATATTTACTTAAGTAATTGATTTCCAGGTAAAAACATTGCAGCATAAATAGTTGGTACATGAAACGGGCAATTATAATGGGGGCGACTTCCGGCATGGGCTGGGAGATATCCAGGATTCTGTGGCAGAGAGGCTGGACCTTGGGCATTGCCGGCCGGCGAGAGGAAAGGCTCAGGGAGCTCCGCGATACACTCCGTTCAGAGAAGCCGTCAAAAGCAGGGGCCGGGCAAGATGTTTCCCAGACGATAGAGTATGAGGTGATTGATATAGAGAGGGATGATGCTCCCGAACAGCTTTTGTCTCTGATAGGCAAGATTGGAGGTATGGATCTGTACTTCCACGGTTCAGGCGTGGGGTGGCACAACAAGGAACTTGATTTTTCCAAAGAACTCAAGACGGTTTCAACAAATGCCCTCGGCTTTACCCGGATGGTTACCGCCGCCTGGCATTATTTCAAGACAGTCCAGGAGAAAGCGTTTGATTTGGGAGACAGTTCAGGGATTTATGGACATATAGCCGTGATAAGTTCAATAGCCGGAGTGAAAGGTCTTGGCCCGGCTCCGTCATACTCCGCCACAAAGAGCTTTGACAACACTTACATCCAGGCACTTGCGCAACTGACCAGAAATACTCTCCTGCATCGCGGTGCAAAAGGGCATAAAGAATGTAGAAGGCTTGGAATCTTCTTCACCGATATACGTCCAGGCTTTGTGGATACACCGCTTCTGGATACGTCAAAACACAAGTATCCGATGCTCATGGATCCCGGAAAAGTTGCCCGTAAGATTGTCAGAGCTGTTGAGAAGAAAAAAAGAACCGCCATCATAGACTTCAGATACAGGATCCTGGTCTTTTTCTGGCGGCTTGTCCCCAATTTCCTTTGGGAAAGGATTAAACTGTGATTCCTTATTCCAGAGGTACTGTGTATGAGTATCCAAATGTAGCCGTATAAGGCGTAGTGAGATCTGTTGTTGTTCCGGTTACTTTTTGAACATGGATGCTGTATATCAGCTCGAAGCTGCCGGAACCATATTCCTCGTGATTGTTGAGCTTGTCATTGTATTCTTTCTCCTTCCAGGAATTGAAGGCGTTGCAGAAAAGCTCAAAATTGTGGAGGGCGCTGTTGTCGCACTGTGCAAGATCTGATTCGGTCTCGTATTTGACTTCATAATAGGTAGCGTTGCTCTTGTTCCAGATCTCAACATCCTTCTTTATATCGTTGAAAAGCTGGTTAAGAGGAGCGTTTGAAGGGTCAATCACAGAGGATTCATTCTCCAGTTCCACATAGAAGTAATAACCTTGAACTTTTTTGTTGTCTGAACTTGATGTGCAGGAAGCAAGTGTAAATGCCAAAACTGCTGCACAAACTGCAAATAATTTCTTCATATTTCTTTACTTTAATAATTTCTTGTCTGTATAATAGATGCAATAATAGCCCATAATGTTTCTTCATGCAAAAAACGGTCCTTTACTTCAGCTTTGAGTGGCACCCGAGGAAATCTCCTGACGTATCTGGGTGGAGGATATGTTGTTTAACGGTGCGTTTTCCAGGTACAGGGCCTTGTACTTGCGGCAAAGGGTCTTGACTCTGTAACCTTTTCTGGGATAGACTATTACCTTGAACTCCCGGAGGATGTCTTCTCCCAGGTACCACTGTGGCATGATTTTGAAACTGTCCGCTCCCACAACGATGAGATATTCGATATCCGGATTCCGTTTTTGAAGCTCTTTCATGGTGTTATAGGTGTAAAGCGGCTCCTGAAGCTGGAATTCAATATCGTTCACATCAATCCTGCTGCATCCTGTATGGCCCAGGTCTTTTGCTTTCTGCCTGAGTTTTTTGTTCTCCTCGGCGATTGCTTTCCTGAGGTCTCTGAGCCTTTTCTTCGGGTCAGCCAGATTGGCTTTGTCCTTGAACGGGTTGTGGGGGCTAAGGATCATCTCGAAGCGGTCTATCTCACAGTTGAACATGACATATTCCGCTACTGCCAGATGGCCGTAGTGAAGAGGGTTGAAGGATCCGAAATACAGGGCGACTTTCTTCATCGCGGAGGATTATTTTACCTTCTTTGGTTTAAGGCCGGTGAAAAGCTTTACCAGCCTCTCCGCCTTGATGAAAGATTCTTCAAGGATGTCATTGACCAGTACGGTGTCAAACTTGGCGGCGTAGGTCATTTCTTCCGCTGCCTTTGCCACTCTGGTCCTGATGGCTTCGTCAGAATCAGTTCCCCTGGCCCTAAGCCTCTGCTCCATAACCTCCAGGGATGGGGGCTGGATGAAAACCGTAAAGGCTTTTTCCCCAAATATTCTCTTGATGTTTACTCCGCCCTTTACATCCACGTCAAACATTATCACATTGCCTTTTGCCCAGATCCTTTCCACTTCGCTCTTGAGGGTCCCGTAGAAGGAGCCGGGGTAAACCTCTTCATATTCCACAAATTCGTCATTGGCTATCCGCTTCTTGAATTCCTCTGTTGAAAGGAAGTAGTAGTCTTTGCCGTCAACTTCCTTTCCCCTTGGGGCTCGTGAGGTTGCGGAAACTGAAAACTCCAGCTTGCTGAAGCTCTCGAGAAGGTGGGTGACTATGGTTGTCTTTCCGGCTCCGCTTGGTGCGGAGAACACCATTACCTTGTTATCCATGTCAAAATATGTCATTAAACGATCTTTTCAAGATTCCAAAGATAATGAATCTTCCGGTTTTTGCCTTCCGGAGCAATAAATTTCCAAATCTTATTGCTATTTTTGCAGGGAATTTCCGCCACATGGCGGTTGTGAATTGCATAAAATCTTAAAATTCAAAATATTATGGTATCTTACAAAGAGTTAGGCCTTGTCAACACCAGAGAGATGTTTGCAAAGGCGGTAGCGGGCG
Source organism: uncultured Bacteroidales bacterium (assembly GCA_900316795.1). Classification (GTDB taxonomy): domain Bacteria; phylum Bacteroidota; class Bacteroidia; order Bacteroidales; family UBA932; genus Egerieousia. Next base: position 15,939 of record ONEF01000012.1, read on the forward strand.
GATATGCTATTCCGGCTTTCAATTTCAACAATATGGAGCAGCTCCAGGCTATAATCAAGGCCGCTGCGACAAAAAGATCTCCGGTGATTCTCCAGGTTTCAAAGGGAGCCAGAAGCTATGCCAACCAGACTCTGCTCAGATATATGGCGCAGGGTGCTGTTGAATATGCAAAGGAACTTGGATGGGAGAATCCTCAGATTGTTCTGCACCTTGACCACGGAGATACTTTCGAAACTTGCAAGAGTTGCGTTGACATGGGATTCTCTTCAGTCATGATTGACGGATCTGCTCTTCCTTACGACGAGAATGTGGCCCTTACCAAGAAGGTAGTGGAATATGCTCACCAGTTTGATGTTACCGTTGAGGCAGAGCTTGGCGTGCTCGCCGGAGTTGAAGACGAAGTGGCAGCAGAAGAATCTCATTACACACGTCCTGAGGAAGTTATTGACTTCACCAGCAAAACCGGATGTGATTCGCTGGCAATATCCATTGGTACTTCACACGGCGCTTACAAATTCAAACCGGAGCAGTGCACAAGGGATCCTAAGACCGGTATCCTCATTCCACCTCCACTGGCATTTGATGTTCTGGCTGAAATCGAGAAGAAGCTCCCGGGATTCCCTATCGTCCTTCACGGCTCCTCATCTGTTCCTCAGGAGTATGTGAAGATAATCAACGAGAACGGCGGAAAACTTCCTGATGCTGTGGGTATTCCTGAAGAGCAGCTCAGAAAGGCAGCCAAGAGCGCCGTCTGCAAGATAAACATAGATTCAGACTCCCGTCTGGCTATGACAGCCATGATCCGCAAGGTCTTCAACGAGAAACCGGGAGAATTTGACCCAAGAAAATACCTGGGCCCTGCAAGAGACGAGATGCAGAAGCTTTATGAGCACAAGATCGTGAATGTTCTTGGTTCAGACGGCAAGGCTTGATGGTCAATGACATTAAGGCCGTCTTCTTTGACATAGACGGCACACTGGTTTCTTTCAAGACCCATAAGGTAACTGAAAGCAATATCGAAGTCCTTGATGCTCTCCGTAAGAAGGGCATCAAGGTTTTCATTTCAACCGGGAGGATGCTTGGAATGACAAGTGTGCTTGACGGTCTCCTTTTTGACGGCTACATTGCAAACAACGGGGCCACCTGCTATGACTCCGGCAAAAAGATGCTTTACGGCCGTGCTCTTCCAAAAAAAGAATTGTATGCGGCCAGAGACTGTATAAGGGAGTCTTCTTCCGTGGATGGAGATACCGGAATCCCTCCGTTTGCTGTATCGTTCATGACGGCAGACAACTATTACCTCAACTGCAAATCTGAGACGGCAGAGCAGGTTGCCCGTGTGGTCGGGGTTGTTCCGCCCCAGATCAGGAGCATAGACGAGATTGTGGAGATGGATGTCTATCAGATGTGCGTTTATCTGATGGGCGAGCCTCTTGACAAGCTCATGTCAGGCTGGCTGACGGGATGCGAAGCCAGCGTCTGGAACCCTTTGTTCGCTGATGTAAACGAAAAGGGAGTCACCAAGGCTTATGGTATTGACAAGATGCTGGAAATCTGTGGAATAGACTTATCTAATACTCTTTCCTTCGGCGATGGAGGCAACGATATACCGATGCTTGAGCATACGGCTCTCAGCGTGTGCATGGGTAATGCTGACAGTGCGGTAAGAGAAGCTTCTGACTATGTGACTGAAACTGTGGATGAGGATGGAGTTGCCAAAGCACTCGTCCGCTTGGGTGTATTGTAGTCTTCTGGCGGCAAGCCCATCCGTCCGCTTCAGATCAGGTGTTTGAGGATAAGGTAAGAACTCATCGTGATGACAATTACAGCCACGAATACCTTGATGAACTTCTCTCCGGCCTTGATGGAGGCATAAGAGCCTGCTATTCCTCCGATGATGTTGCCTATGGCGTAAATCAGGGCTATACCCCAGTTTACCTGGCCGTAGATTATGAAGACCGTAAGGGCCAGAGGAGTATAGATTACCACGGCGAACTGCTTTATTGCGTTGGACCTTATCATGTCCAGCCCGAGCAGGAAGAAGCTGCCGAACATTATCAGGAGTCCGACTCCGGAGTGTGTGAATCCGCCATAGACTCCGATAGCCATGAAGATTATGAATATCCAGAAACTGCTGAGAACTTCACCCGGACAGGAATTGGCATCTGAACTTTTGAGCTTGCCGGCGGATCTCGAGATTTTCTTCTTGTCTATGAAAAGCAGAACGGACATTATAGGCAGAAGGATTGCCATTACAATCTCTATTACCTTGACTTTCAGAACGGCTGCCAGCAGTGCCCCGAATATGGCCCCGCATCCGACCGGAATTCCTACCCTCCATCCCGTTTTCATGTCCAGATAACCTTCTTTCTTGAATATGGCCGAAGTTGTCAGGAACTGCAGCAGAACTCCCACCCTGGTGGTTCCGTTGGCAACGTTTATAGGCAGGCCCATCATCATGAAAAGCCCGTAGGAGAGAGCTGTGGCCATGCCTGCGATGGTATTGATGAAGCCTACGAAAGCCCCGCAGCAGATCAGAAGGATTATCATTCTGTAATCTGTTACAGGAGTTGTACTTAAAAAATTATGCAGTTCTTCAATCATTGAGGCAGTTGCTTTCGCCGGCAAATATAGTCAGTTTCCGGCCTTGTCGGTATGACAAAATGTCGTCACTTGTCCCTGAAAAGGAGTTGGCAAGGAAATTGTCATATCTTTGGGCGTTCAAAAACCATGAATTATGTCAAGACACAATAAAAACAAAAGAGACGGCAGTGATTTCCGTCAGGAAGAGCTCGAAGAGGAGAAGGCTCAACAGGAAAAAGAAGCTGCGGCTGAAGCTCCTTCAGAGGGCAAAGATGTTTCAGAAGGAGAGCAAACCGCTAACAATGAGAATTCTGAGAAAGAATCTCAGAAGAAGGAGAGTATGGAGTCGCTTTTGGAGGCTGCCCAGAAGCAGGTTCAGGATGAGAAGAACAAGTATGTTTATCTGATGGCTGAGTTTGACAATTATCGCCGGAGGGTTTCTCAGGAAAAGCTGGACCTGATAGATACTGCAGCCAAAGGTGTCATAAATGAGCTTCTCCCGGTTGTTGACAATTTCGAGAGGGCGTTGAAGGCTCTGGAAGAATCTGAGGCCACTGATGCCGCCAAGACTGGAACTGAACTGATTTACAAGCAGCTCCTGGATGTGTTGAAAAAGAAGGGAGTAACCGAGATTGAGGCCATGGGCAAGGAACTTGACACAGACGAGCAGGAAGCTGTAGCCCAGGTACCGGCTCCAGACGAGGGGCAGAAGGGCAAGGTTGTGGATGTAATCCAGAAAGGCTATAAGCTCAACGGCAAGGTTATCCGCTTTGCGAAGGTTGTAATTGGAATTTAAAGCCTAAGGGAAGGCATGTTATACTGACAAGATGGCAGAAAAAAGAGATTATTACGAGGTGTTGGGCGTTTCCAAGGACGCTTCTGCAGATGATATCAAGAAGGCTTACAGGAAACTGGCCCTGAAATATCATCCGGACCGTAATCCTGGAGACAAGGAAGCTGAGGAAAAGTTCAAGGAGGCTGCTGAGGCTTATGATGTGCTCAGCGATGAGACCAAGCGCAGGCGCTATGACCAGTTCGGATTCGCCGCGGATGGAGCAGGAGGATTTGGTGGCGGTGCAGGATTCTCAGTTGAGGATATTTTCCGCAATTTCGGCGATATTTTCGGAGGGCATTTCGGTGGCGGAAGCGGCGGATTCGGTGATATTTTCGGAGACATATTCGGAGGTGGAGCATCTTCCGGCAGGAGGGTAGAGAAGGGCAGCGACATCCGTATCAGGCTGAAGCTTACTCTGGAAGAAATCATGAACGGGGCGGACAAGAAGGTGAAAATCAACAAGTTGGTTTCATGTCCTGAATGTGGCGGCAAAGGTGCGAAATCTGAGGCCGACATCCAGACCTGCCCTGACTGCCACGGCAGCGGATATGTAGTAAGGCAGTCTCGTTCGATTTTCGGCATAACCCAGACCCAGACCGCCTGCAATCGTTGCGGTGGAACGGGCAAGATCGTTACCAAGCCTTGTTACAAGTGCGGAGGAAGCGGTCTTGTGAAGGCTCCTGAGGAAATCGCCTTCAAGGTTCCGGCAGGAGTCGCTGAAGGAATGACCCTTACCGTCCAAGGCAAGGGCAACGCTGCCCGCTACGGCGGAATCAACGGAGACCTTTATGTGGCTATCGAGGAAGAACCGCACAAAGATTTTGAGAGGGATGGAAATGACTTGATCTATCCTCTTTTCATCAGCGTTCCGGATGCCATTGACGGTTGTGAGGTGGAGATTCCAGCTATCGGCGGAAAACTGAAGGTCAAGATCCCAGCCGGGACACAAAGCGGCAAGGTTCTGAGAGTAAGGGGAAAGGGAGTACCTGACGTAAACGGATACGGCAGAGGAGACTTGCACATATATGTTCAGGTATGGATTCCGACAAGGCTCTCTGCAGAGGAAAAGAAACTTGTGGAAAAGCTCAAGGGCTGTGAAGGATTCAAGCCAATTGCATCAGGAGAAGACAAAAAGGGGTTCTTTGACCGACTTAAAGGTCTCTTCAAATAAAACTTCGGACAGCCGGCAATCTTTTTAGGAAAGTTCATTGCTGGTTTGTAAATTTGCCTTGTTATCATTTGCAAGGTATGTATATAAGATTCTACATAAAAAGAGTTGCACTTTCATACGTTTGTGCAACTCTTTGTCTTTCAGTTTTGTTTTCAGTTTCTTCATACGGGCAGGGTACATTCTCCCAGGAAAACGACCAGGGAGTGGATTATGCCCGTCAGAAAGAGGTTACGGACAGGTTCATCGTCCCGATAGAAACTTACGGCGGCTTTGCCGGTACATACGGGGAGCTCAGGGGTGATCATTTCCACTGCGGTCTGGACATGAGGACAAACGGGGTGGAAGGCAGAAAAATCTATGCGGCAGATGACGGGTATGTTTCCAGGATAACCATAAGCCCCTGGGGTTACGGTAACATGATTATGGTTACCCATCCATCCGGCTACAAGACTATTTACGGCCATCTGCAAGGCTTTGCCTCCAAATACAAGAAACTCATCGCCGAGAAACAGTATAAGGAAGAGAGCTGGAGACAGTACATTGACTTCCCACCAGACAGTCTTCCGGTAAAGAGAGGGGATCTTATCGCCTTTTCCGGAAATACAGGTTCCTCCGGCGGGCCTCATCTGCATTTTGAGGTTCTGGATGAAAATGATGTTCCGGTCAATCTCCAGATTACAAGGATTTTCAATCTGAAAGACGATGACGGGCCGACAATAAGAGATGTGAGGCTTGTCGGTTGCGCGCCGTTCTATGGAACGCTGTACACTTTCCCGGTCAGCATGAAAAAAGATACAGTGGCGGTTCCCAAATCTTTCTATGTGGCTGTGGATGCCTACGACGTGATGGCAGGAACTCCTGGGAAACTTGCCGTTTACAAATATGAGGTGTTTTTGGACGGAAATCCTGTGTTCAGCTTTACGGAGGGCAACATTCCTACATCTACCGGGCGATACATCGCTTCTTTGCTGGACCATCCTCTTAGAAGGTCAACCGGCAGATATTACGTGAAGACCCAGATAGACCCGTCGAACAAGCTTGTGGACAGGATAGAGGCTGTGAATGACGGCATAATAACCTTGGAGGACTCTCTGGTCCACGAAATTCTGGTTGTAGCTACCGATGTCTATGGAAACATCTCCCGCCAGAGGATAAAGGTTTCAAGGACTGACTCTGTATTTGCCGATGCTGTTCCTTTTTCTCCGGAAGGGGATTTTGTCTCTTGGGACAAGGAAAACAAGCTGCTCAAGGACGGATTCTCGCTGATCCTTCCAGAAGAATCTCTTTTCCGCAACGCATATATTAAAACTTACAAGGTCAAGGATTCGTATGTGGCTCAGGACAAGGTGCCTGCGATGTCTGCCTTGTGGAGATGCGGGGACGGTGACATTCCGCTTCACAAGTCTGCCACGATAACGATGAAGTGCGATATACCTTCAGTCTATCTGGACAAAGCGATACTTGCCAGAGTAGGGGCAGGCGGCTATCTGTCCAGCTGCGGAGGGACTTATAATCCGCTTACCAAGGAGATGACTGCAACGGTAGGCTCCTTCGGCTCTTTCTGTGTGACGGCGGACATTACGGCTCCAGAAGTGAACATAAATCTCAAGGAAGGAGCAACCGTAAAGGGAAATACCTTAAAACTTGTCATCCGCGACAGGCTATCCGGCATAGGGGACTTCCGGGCTGAGATAGACGGGCACTGGGTTATTGCCGCTCTAGATGGCAAGACCTCCACCTTGACCATTCCTCTCGGCGATGCCAGGATTGCAAAGGGAAAGAAACATCTCCTTGTAGTGGTGGTGGAGGACAATGTGGGCAACAAGACAACTGTCCGGAAGCATTTTACCTGGTAGCATCGCCGAGATTTTATATTATTCTATAAGATATTGATTATGAAAAAGATATATGACTTTGAAAAAGGAGTTGGCATTATAGGCCTGATGAGCGGAACATCTCTGGATGGGCTGGATTTATGCCATGCCAGGTTTTTCTTCAAGGATGGCAAGTGGACCTACGAGACTCTCCACGCTGAAGATGAATCATATCCGGCAGAACTCAAGGAGAGGCTTTCCAGGGCCCAGCTCATGACGGCACAGGAATATGCCCTCCTTCATTCCGACTATGGATTGTACCTTGGGGAGAGGGTCAAAGCGTTTATGGAACGCCACAACCTCATTCCTGCAGCACCGGTGTGCCTTGACAGCGACAGGGAAGTTTCAGCTGTCGCCTCCCACGGCCAGACGGTTTTCCATCAGCCGCACCTCAGGTTTACAGGCCAGATAGGCAGCGGCGCCGGTATCGCGGCGGTGAGCGGCGTGGATACGGTCTGCGATTTCCGTACTACAGACGTGGCTCTCGGAGGGCAGGGAGCTCCTCTGGTTCCGATAGGGGACCGCAACCTTTTCGGCAACTATGACTACTGCCTGAATCTCGGAGGTTTCTCCAACATATCCTGTGAGGAGAATCCCGGCCATGCTCAGGATGGGGTATCTGTTGCCAAGGGCAGAAGGCTTGCCCACGATATATCTCCTGTCAATTACGTCCTCAACCACTACACTCGCCAGATCGGCATAGAGTACGACAAGGACGGCCTCATGGCAAAAAGCGGAAGTGTCTGCCGTCCTCTTCTGGAGAAACTGAACAGCCTGCCTTTCTACACCAAGGAAGGTCCGAAGTCACTCGGAAGGGAATGGGTGGAGAACGAAGTCATTCCTTTGATCGAATCCGCCAGAAATGCTTCAGGAGAGCCTCTGAGCCTTGCTGACAAGCTTTGTACTTTTACTGAACATGCCGCATACCAGATCTCTCTGAATGTTTACCAGATGGGAGACCGGAAAGCCAAGGTCCTGACTACTGGAGGCGGGGCCTTCAACAAGTATCTTCTGGAAAGGATGAGGTTCAACGCTCCTCATGCTGATTTTGTGGTACCTGACGAGATTACCGTAAAGTTCAAGGAAGCCTTGATTTTCGCGTTTCTCGGAGCCTTGTATCTGGCAGACCAGCCTAACTGCATGAGCAGCGTCACCGGAGCCTCCTATGACTGCATAGGCGGAGCTCTCTACAAGTCTGGCAGATAGAAACCGAAATATTTTCAAATATTTTTGGAAGTTTGCAAATTAGTTGTATTTTTGCAGTCCCAAAACCGAAGGCAACCTCTTGTACAGGCCAAGGCGGCCGTAAGACACTGAGAATGATGGTTAGTGCTTTTGGTGCAATGTTGCTGATAAAATTTTAAGAAAATGGATTTAATCAAAGTAGCTCAGGAGGCTTTTGCCGGTGAGAAAAAAGAGTTCCCTGCATTCAAGGCAGGTGATACCGTAACCGTTACCTACAAGATCAAAGAGGGTGACAAGGAAAGACTGCAGAACTTCAAGGGAGTTTGCCTGCAGAGGCGTGGTGCTGGTGCAACCCAGACATTTACAGTAAGAAAGATATCCAACGGTGTTGGAGTTGAGAGGATATTCCCTCTGAATTCTCCTTTCATCGAGAAGATAACCCTTGACAAGGCAGGTAAGGTAAGAAGGGCAAGAATCTTCTATCTCCGCGACCTGACCGGTAAGAAGGCTCGTATCAAGGAGAAGAGCTTCGCTCGTACAGAAAAGAAGGCCGACGCTGAATAAGCCATACGCCTTGAACCGGCTCCGTAGCTCAATTGAATAGAGCATCTGACTACGGATCAGAAGGTTGCAGGTTTGAGCCCTGCCGGAGTCACTAAACAAGGAAACCTAACTGCTTGTAATCAGCAAGTTAGGTTTTTCTTTTTGCACGAGTTGCACAACCGTTGCACGACTCATCGTTGTTTGAACATTTCTCCACGACCTGTGAGAAGCCAATCTGCAGACACTCCATAGCCCAAAACAAGATACGAAAGCCACTCTTGCTTGATAACGGAAATGTCAGGTTTATTCCTTGCTGTTATGAGATTCCAGCGATTTATGCCGTATTCCCTTGTGAAAGTCTGCAGACCTCTGATAACTTTCATTTGAGCCAAAGTAGCCAAAGCCTCAAAGAAACGCCTGTTTATGTCAATTCCTTGCTGAGAGATTTTCATAGTAGCAATAGTATTTCAAGTTCGTTGATATACTCTTTTATATGTACCGTGTCCTGTCCGTAGGCTATAAGCCTGTCTTGCTCTATCATTGCGTTTAGGTGTTCAGTAAGCACCAGTTCTTTTTTCAGCCTTTGCCTTGCAAGTTCTTTGTAGAAATCAAGAATCCTATTCAGTTGATTTGTTTCCATTGATGGTATTCTTTAGTAGTTCTATAAGATCTGTTACCTGTTTAGTCTGCTCATTATGGGCTTCTGTCAGATTTTTCATAATCGTCACGAATCCCTTTGGGATTCGTATGGTTTCCTGTTTTTCGCTTTCAAGCATAACCTGTTTCCCTGCATCCTCCAGCATTTCCTTGAGCCTTTTTGAGAGAAAATCCTGTTTAGTAGAAGGTATCTTTTCGCCCCGCTCCCAATTCTGTAGTGTCCGTCTGGTAACGGAGAGGGCTTTTGCCATTTCGTCTTGCGTTAAGGCTAAAGCGGTTCTGGTACTTTTGATGTCCTCTGCCGTAATCATATAATCTATATTTTTCGCATATGAGAAAAAATGTGCGTAATAGTTTGCAATCTATTTCGCATTTTATTATTTTTGCATCAACAACATCAACAAAGGTATTAAAAATGTGTTTGCAAGTGCAGCACGAATCTATTTTTTCGCAAAAATGACACAGATTGATTACACACCAAGAAACTTGTATGAGTATGCAAGGTCTTGCAAGAACAAGACAGCCCTTTACAAGCAGATTAAGGATGAGCTGGATGTGTCTATGATGACAGCAGAGCGATGGTGCAAATTCTATTATCAGACAAGCGACCCTGCGAAGCTGTCTGCCTTGAGCAAGATTACAGGCATACCGGCAGAGAATCTTTTTAAGAAGTTTGGCAATGAGGACTGAGTTTTACACTTTTGAAAGCGAGGTTTGGTTCAGAAAGGATGGCCAGACATCGCAACTTACAGAGGATAGCGAAGAGGCAATATCTGAACTCACAGGCATAGTAAAGACATTTTACCCTACAGCATATTCAGCCTTGAGCAAGGAGTATGCAGGGCTTTCAGAGAATCCCAAGTATTATAGGTACAAGATTGCCCAGAGATTCTGCAAATGCAATTTCGGCAATATAGACAACATCGCAGACATTGATGAGTTTGGAAGATTCCATTTTGAAAGGGTGTCCTGCCCTCTTAGGGGGGAGTGCCGGCTTGAGGGAATTGTATGCTCTCCAAAATTTGACAGCAAAATAACGGACTCTGAATTGAGGGTTATGAAACTGGTAGTTCAAGGTTTCAAGTCAGAAACCATAGCAGACAGACTTTATTTGTCTGTATTTACTGTAAGAAATCATATTCGCAATGTGCTTTGCCGCCTTGGTCTTCACGACAGGGCTGAATTTGTTGACTACGCACATAGAAACAATCTTTTCAATGAAAACGAATAAATGTACCATAAGCCGTATAGGTAAGACTGATGATGAATACATCAAAGCCCTTGAGGATGCCAATAGTGTTCAGTTCGCAGAATTAAGAAGATTGCGGAAACTTGTAATTAAGAACAGATATGACAAAGGAAACACCAAATCAGTTCGCAATCCAGTACCTCAAGGATAGTGGTATGGCCGTTAATTTTGTTCTCAGCCGTGAGGATTTGGAGGCTGTAGTAAGGAAGATGATAAACGAGGCTCTTTCCCAATCTAAAGGCGAAAAAGGTAATGAGCTTTTGAGCAGGGATGATGTATGCAACATACTCAATGTTTCTCCAAGCACACTGTGGAAATGGGATAAAATAGGCTACTTGAAAAAGAAAAAAGTAGGCAGATCTGTTTTCTACAATAAGCGAGATATTATGAATTTAGCAGACAAATAGCAGATATTAAATGCGTTTTTTACCAAATAATAATAAATCAACCAATTATACGGCTAAAAATGCCGTAAGGTGCTGACAATGAGCAACATAAATTTGGAAAATAGGAATATATTTCCTATCTTTACAACCAGCATTCTAAACTCATAAGCAAATGAAAGTAATTAGATTGGACAAAATGACAATCGCCAATTTCAAGGGCATAAGGCAACTTGAATTGGCTTTCGGTGGTCAAAATCAGACCACGGTACTCTCTGGCGGAAACGGAGTGGGAAAGTCCACTGTGAAGAACGCCTACTTGTGGTGTTTGTTTGGAGTTACACAGAATTCCAAGTCAAGCACTATTCAACCTTTGGACAAGCTTACGAATCAAGTTGTCCACAATCTTACGACCAGTGTTTCAGTAAGGCTGGAGATTGAAGGAACTCCTGTTGTTTTCAAGAGGGAACTCTATGAGAAATGGAGTGTTCCAAGAGGAAAGGTTGATGCGGTTTTCAAAGGTACTGAGACAGCCTGTTACATCAACGAAGTGCCTTATACTCTCTCAAAGTATTACAAGAAGATAGAGGATATTCTTGACATTGAATCTTGGTTGATGATGTCAAATGTCGGCTATTTCCTTACTTTCTCACAAAAGGAAAGGAGGCAATGGCTTGATGAGCTGAGTGGCGAGATAAACACGGATGTTCTTCTCTCCAAGTATCCTGTAGTGGCTGAAGCCTTTAGGCAGGGCAAGAGCCTTGAGGAAATCAAGAGGGAACTTGCAGCAGCAAAGTCCAAGTCCAAACTCAATCTTGAAGAAATCCCTGCGAGGTACGATGAACTTGAGAAACTTCGTGTTGATATTGACAAGGAAAGTCTTTTATCTGAGCAAAAAGTGCTTGAAACTCAAATATCTACTATAGATGAGCAGATAGCCGGATTATCAGATGAAAGGTTAAAACAGGTTATTGATGAAATCAAGGTCGTAAGGCTCAGCCTTTCCAAGATGGAAGATGAGGCACGATACAGGAGGCAAGCAGAGTTAAGCCACAAGAGAGAGGTGCTTGACAAGTACACATCAGAACTCTACGAGCTTACATCAAAGCATTTCGCACTCAAGAACGACCTTGACCGAATAGGTGTCAAGATTGTCACGGATGCTGCCTTGATCCAAGAACTCGGTCAGAAATGGAAAGAGAAGAACAAGCAGAAGCCGGATTATGATTCCATAGATACGGAGTGTCCTCTATGCCACAGGCCTTTTGATGATAATGATTTGCAGGAAAAACTTGAAGAAATGGTAAAGTCATTCAACGAGGACAAGATGAAAACCCTGCGAAACCTTGAGGAAGAAGCTTTGAAGAAAAAAGAAGGGCTTGTTTCAATGCAGAAGGACTATGATGAAAAGAAAGCTCAGATAGATGAACTCTCAGCCAAGATAGAGGACTTGACGCAAAAGAAAAACGAGGCGAGTATAGAGCTTGGCTCTATAAGCACTACCATACCTGTTCCAGACAGCCCAGAATACAGCAGACTTTTGGCTGAACTGGACTCCAAGACAAAGGAAAGGGAAGAACTTGCACTCAAGCAGACCAATTCGCTTTATACACTCAATGAGAGCAAGAAGCAACTGCAGAAATCCCTTGATGATGTCAAGAAATCGCTTTCACAGGAAGATGTGAATAACCGCATTGATGTTCAGCAGAAAGCTTTGGAGCTTCAGAAAAAGGAGATAGCGAAAGCCCTTTCTGAAATAGATGGTTGGGAACAGCAAGTAAGGATGTATGAGAAATCGTACATAGAATTGCTTGAAAATACTATTTCAGCCAAGTTCAAGATGGTTAAATGGAGATTCTATGACAGGAACATTACCAATGATGGAGAGAAAGAGATATGTGAGGCTATTGTTGACGGTGTTCCTGCATCCTCTGACAACCTTAATCAAGGTGCTACAATCAATGCAGGCATAGATATTATCAATGCCTTTGCAGAACACTACGGAGTAAGCATTCCTCTCTTTGTGGATTGTACGGAAAGTGTTGAAAAACTTATAGAAACTAATTGCCAACTGATAGCCTTGGAGGTTGTCAAGGGGCAGAAATTATTAACTCTTAATATCAAGTAACGATGAACGACAAAATGATTACAGCCGAGCAGAGTATGTCTGTATTCGGCAGCAAGGACAACTTTGAGTCCGCACAAAGGATGGCTAAATGTTTAGCTGCATCGGCAATAGTGCCGAAAGAATATCAAGGACAGGAAGGTCTCGCCAACTGCATTATTGCGTTGGAAATGGCTAACAGGATTGGTGCTTCTCCAATTATGGTAATGCAGAACTTGTACATAGTCCACGGAAAGCCGGGCTGGAGCAGCAAGTTCCTTATTGCCTGCCTCAATTCAAGCAGCAAGTTTAAGACACCAATCAGATATGAGTTCAAAGGCAAGGAAAACACAGATGAGTGGGGTTGCAGGGCATACGCAACTGACAGTTCTGATGAGGTGCTTTACGGCTCTTGGGTTACAATCGCTATGGCAAAACAGGAAAACTGGTTTGGCAAGGATGGGAGCAAATGGAAGACAATGCCGGAACAGATGCTCAGATATCGTGCAGCAGCATTCTTCCAGAGAGCCTATGCACCAGAGATAAGTATGGGTATGCTCACAAGCGATGAAATTGAAGATGTGGACTACATTGATGTTACAGATGCGGTTAAACAGGAGGTGGAACAGAACGCAAACAAGGCTAACATAGGCTTTGAAAGTGCTTCCAACACAACCACACCACCACAGGAGAACAAAGCGGAAAACAGCCCCAAACAGCATAAACCAGAGGTATTCCAAGCCGATGTTCCAGATATATTCAAATAGGTATGAAACTTACTGTATTGGATAGCGGAAGCAGAGCCAACGGATATGTATTGCAGAACGGAACAGAAGCACTCATTATTGAGTGCGGCTGTTCCCTGCATTCCTGTCTGGAAGTCTTGGACTATGATTCAGACAAGGTGGCAGGGTGCTTGATCAGCCACAGCCACGGAGACCATAGCAAATATGTTTGGTCATATCTTGAACGATTCAAGGTGTTCTGTTCAGAGGGCACTGCAACCGATACTGGCATTCTCGGAGAAATCGGTGTTGTTATATTAAAGAAGATGAGTAAAGTAAATGCAGGAGGGTTTGAAATACTCCCTTTTGACACCCAACACGATGTTAATGAGCCATTAGGTTTCCTTATCAGACACGAGGATATGGGTACTTTGCTTTTCGCAACCGATACTTACTATCTCAAGTACAGATTTGATGCTATGAACCATATCTTGATTGAGTGCAATTATGCTGAAAACATACTTTCAGACAACATAGCAAAGGGTAATGTGCCACGATTTGTTCTTGAGAGGGTAAGACGCTCCCATATGTCACTTGAAACATTGAAAGAAACTCTCAAGGCAAATGATCTGTCTGGAGCTGTAGATATAGTGCTTCTCCATATTTCTAAAGACAATGGGGATGGAGAAAGATTCAAGGAGGAAATTGAAAGCACTTTCGGAATAAGGACTTTCATAGCCTCCAAAGGTTTAGAGTTAGAGTTAAATAAAGACAAACTGATATGATTGTAATTGATATATGCCTCTCGGACATTCCAAAGGAAATGATAACGAGAGCCAAGAACGGAAAAGCCTACTGCAAGATGATTGTAGCAGGAAGAAAAGAACCTGACAAATACGGCAATGACCATACTGTGTTTATGTCAACTCCCAAAGAGGACAAAGGCAAGCCAAAGGTTTATGTCGGTTCGGGCAAGACGATACCTGTAAAGAACGATTCAGTTCAACAGGCGGAATCGGGCTTAAAGAATTTCAATGAAATAACAAATGGAGACCTGCCTTTCTGATGGAAGCTATGAAATCAATGCTTGAAGAGTGTCAACGGATGCAGGATTTTTTGGAAATAACCACATCTGATGATACAGACGAGCTTGTTACAAGACTTGCAGACCTCAATGTCTATATGGCAAGAAGCTGTAAAATGCTTGCAGATGCCAAAAAGATGCAGGACAATGCCACTAAAAAAGTCTTTGATGAGTTTGGGGGTGTCCTTGAGAGATTCCCTGCCACAGTTGCCACAAGATACATCAACGCAATATGCAGTGCGGAGAATTACCTTGTAAACTGGCTTGACAGGCTCAACAGGGCATTTGTTCATACCGGAGACAACTTGAGAACACAGATATCCTACGGAAAAGAGCAGCTTAAACTGACCAGGGAGGGCTATTGATGAAAAAGTTGTTTTTCAAACACGAGATTGGTGCAAGATACGACCTCAAAGTTCAGAACCTTATTGCGGAATATGGGATAGCCGGATTCGGCCTCTACTGGTATATCGTGGAAATGATGTACGATAACGAGGGCTATCTTCCAAGAGAGCAATACAAAAGTATAGCATTTGCATTACATACTGACGCAAACCTTGTTTCAAATGTACTGCAAAGCGAGCTGTTTTGTTATTCGGAAGAAAAAGATTCGTACTATTCAGAGAGAATCATCAAGGAACTTTCCCATATGCAAGATGTTTCTGAGCAAAGACGCAATAGTGTTAATAGCAGATGGAAAAAATACAATTCTATTACAAATGTAGTACAAAATTGTACAGATAAAGATAAAGATAAAGATAAAGATAAAGATATAAGAGATAATACAGACAACAGCAAAGACCAGTCTTTGCCTATTCTCTCTATGGATTTTGACTTTCCTGCCGAAGATCCGGTGCCTAAAAAGAAGTCAAGCAGATTTATCAAACCTACCTACCAAGAAGTAAAGAACTACTGTAATGAAAGGGAAAATAACATCAATCCCGAAGCATTCATTGATTTCTATGAGAGCAAGGGTTGGAAAGTTGGCAATCAGCCAATGAAGGACTGGAAAGCAGCAGTTAGAACTTGGGAGAAAAAAGAGAACAGATATGGAAACTCCAACAACCATAGGACAACTTTTGAAGAAAGAAACTATGTCAGCCACGAATTCAACGAATCAGACGGTACGATTTAACATTGGCGATGTTTCGGAACAGACTCTATTTGAGTTTATGATTTATCAGATTGCCAATATCACAGGCGGAGAAGTTCTTAATAAGGACAAGATCAGCAAGGTTGTTTCTTGGCTCAAGAACGGAAAAAAGGAAAGTCTTATGATTATTGGCGGAACAGGAACAGGCAAGACCACACTTGCGGTAGCCCTTGCTCAAGCAATAGGTAAGAGAAACTATTATCCGAAGTTTATTTCAATGCCAAAGTTTGAAAGGATGTGTGCTGAAGATAACACTTGGCTTGATGAGGTTGCTGACTGGAAGTATTTACTATTGGACGATGTTGGCACTGAGAGCAGGGAAATCAAGATTTACGGCAACAGCAGGATGCTTTTTAACGAGCTGATTTTTCAGAGATACGATAGAAAGCTTCCGATGATTATTACTACTAACCTTAGTCTGGCTGCATTTGAACAGAGATATGGAGAAAAGGTAGCAAGTAGAGTAAGGGAATTATTTGACATTATGGTTATGAACGGAAAAGATTTAAGAAAATGACTTGCGAGGAACTTAGAATACAAAAAAACAAGGCATACATAAAGTATAGCAACGAGACTGACATCACAGAGAAAATGCGTCTTCTGAATTGGTGGAAAGCTTGTTTAAGAGCTTATGAAGATGCCTATAGACAGGAAATAAAAGGAGAATAACCGCCACCGAAAGAAAAGTGTTACACATAATTAAGGTTTTGTGGATTGGGGGAGTGTGGCGGCTCCCTTTCCACAAGCCTAAAAAAAGAAAGAAGCAAATGAAAGTAAGAATCAAGAAACTAAATGACAGGGCGGTTGTGCCAGTAAAGGCTCACGATACTGATGCCGGCTTTGACCTTGTTGCTACAAGTAGAATATACCAAGGCGGGTGCTATGTTTATGGCACAGGTCTCGCTGTAGAGATTCCAGATGGCTATGTAGGTTTGATTTTTCCAAGAAGCAGCATAAGCAAGACAGGACTGAGTTTGAGTAATGCCGTTGGAGTTATTGATGCAGGTTATAGAGGGGAAATAACTTTTAAGTTCAGATCTGTTGAGGAGCATCCCATACTTTATAATGTCGGAGATAGGATAGGGCAGCTTATAATTATGGCTTATCCGAAGATTGATTTTGAAGAATCTGAATCATTATCTAATACTGATAGAGGTACTGGAGGCTATGGTAGTACAGGCAGATAAAGGCAGGATTTTTATAAACAAAATCTCAGGGATAAGATGGTTTGTTCTTAATGGTGTTGTTACCGAGAACGAATATGAGTATTACATAGTTAGTGCAAAAACAAGTTTACCTAAGACAGAATGGGAGGAAATACAATGGATAAAATAGTAGAAGAAAGGCTTACTTATATCGCTATAACCTATATGGAGGTGCTTGAAGCCTCAACAATGATTCTGCAGTTATTAGAAAGGGGTGCAACTGAAGCAGGCTCAAGACTCCATCAGAGAGCCAAGCAAAGGAATAATAGAATCCTGTTTCATTTGAAAGCACTCCGTCAGTTAACCTCAGATGATCCGTTTGAAAATGAACATCAAGCATTTGCCTCAGACTGGCTCAAATATGACTTTTTTAGGGAGGATGCGGCCTATTTCGCAAGAATCGCTATGCTTTTAACAGACAGGACATACAAGGATGATCCGTTTAGGACTATGATAGAAGATTTTATCAAGACCAAGGCAGGAAAAGGCATAATTCCAGACGAAATTGTTAACAGACTGGTAATAAGATAATCAGACCTATTCCAACCCGAAAAATGCCCAAATCAAGCACTTTTTTGCCCAAATTTGCCAAAAAATCGCCCCAAAAAGCTGATTTTCAGCAAATTATTTGGAAATAACCGATATTTTACCTATATTTACATAACCAAATTATAAACCATTAGAAATCAAGAGGTTATGGAAAGCACAGGATTAACGGTTATCGTACCTACAAAAGCGATTAAAAAAGATTACAAACGCTTAATCTCATCGGCAAGGAAGGCTATTGAAGACTACAGAAACTTTAGAGCCAGCCTTGATATGTTGAAAAAGCGACTATTAGCGATTATTGATGAACTCCCTGTAGAGGCTTATGCAGATGTAGATTTATTGGAATGTTATGATATTGAAAGTGATAAATCTTTATGGATTCGCCCAGATTCTGATATTCACTCAGAATGTATTAGCAATCTGAAAGAGCTTATAGAGGAGATGGATTTTAATGCTTATTCTCTGTCCTTTGATGGTTCTGCATCAGTATTGCGAACAATCTTCGGAGAGACATATCAGCTATACCTTAATGGAGAATTGTAAATAAAAGTGCTTGAAACTCAAATGTTAAACTCAAAAAATAGCGATTATGGAAAAGAACAAAGAACTCAAGACCTCCCCAAGAATCTATGTCATTCTGACAAGGGGATTTGTCAAGGATGGTGATTATGTAGAGAACGATTACTACATAGAGAACACCAATGACTGCAAGTTATTCACAAAAGAAGAAGCCCTGCGTACTCTTGATGAATATGCGAGAGAAGATGGAGTAATGCGATGCGAAGGTGCGGAAGCACTTATGGGAGCTAACTGGAGGCTTTACAGGATTGCCAAGATTGACAAGGAAATTCTGAGGGCGCTCCAAGATTCGGACTACAAGCCTTACAACGAACTGGCGAACAGCATTCATATTGAAACAAAGTAACTCAAGTATAAACCTTAAAGTAACGATTATTATGACACAGATTGAAGACATCATCGGAAAAGAAGAAGCAAAAGAACTCAGACACGAGGCACAAGACGCATTGTTAAGCGGAGCCGGTTATGACGAGATAGAAGATATTATGCTCGGCTACGGTCTGGAAATGGATTACATTGACCAAGTATTGTTTATCTGATATGGAAAAGATCTGCTCTTACGAGACAAACATAAGTCTTGAAGACTATGAAGGAGATTTTGATATTGACTCAGCCATTCAGTTTTTCAAAAAACACGGATTCAATGTTGAATGGGAAGCTATTGCCCATAACCTTACAGCTTGGGAGAAAGATTACAAGTCCGGCTATAGAGGCAAAGACTATTTCCTGTTTACTCCCTGCGGATGCAACCTGCTCAGATTTGATGTTATGCCTCTTGAAGATGGTTGCGACTGGCAGACAACTTATGAATGTTAATCTAAAATGTTTGAATTTCAAATGAACGCAAAAGAATTTATTAGAGAGGTCTATCTGTCGGCAAGTCCGTCAGTGGACTTGGCAACGGCAACAGATGTCATTGATTGCTGTCAGCACAAGATTAAGATTTCGGATTACGAAAGAATCTTGAACAAGTATGCCCAAAATGATGATGAAAAGTTAAGTGCAAACCTATGGTGCCTTAATCAAGGACCTCAGTTAGTGGAGGATAGGCTATGAAAATTACAGAAATGAAAGCAAAAGATGCAGGGCGGGATGTCCGAATCTTTGTAAGTGAACTGGTACGCAGCAATGATTGCGATGATTTTACAAGTCATTTCGGGTACTGGTATTGTGTCAAGGGCGGTACGGTAGGGTATTTCGTTACTCGCAGACCACACTCCGGAGTTGCCCTTGAAGGAAAGTTAGCCTTTTATGAACATAATATCTTCAATGTAAACGACCCGATTGAAACGAAAGAACAATTTGCAGAACTCATTACAGAATAACTTAAAAACAGTAGCGATTATGAAAAAGACACAGCAAGAACAGGTCAGAGAGATTCTAATGACCAAAGGTTCAATTACTCCGTTAGAAGCACTAAACAGTTGCGGGTGCTTCCGTTTAAGCAGCATTATTCACAGGCTCCGCCACGAAGGTATGGACATCAAGACAGAAGATGAAAGGAACTCCAAGGGTAATATCTACGCAAGATACACTCACAAAGTTTCAGAAGAAGAGGTCGAGAAGATGTCAAAGGAGCTGTTCTCACAGATTCTTGACCAGTACGAAAAGGACGGTGGAGAATATCTTGTCCTTGACAGGCTGACAGGTGTACTGTTCCTTACGGACAATTTCAGTGATATAGCCACTTGCGAATATAATGAATACCAACAGACAGGAGGTATGACTATGAAAGAAGTCAGCGAAATGGCTACCAAAGCAATCAAGATAAGATATAGACATAATCTGAAAAACAATTAGTTATGGGACGAATTATAAAAGCAAACGGCAAGAAAGAAAGTATCGTGCCAAGTAACGGAAAATACTATCAACTCAAAGAACAGCAGAAGATAGTTGGAGGATTGATTCAGCACATAAACCTTATGGATGGTTGGATAATGACAATCAACGAAGAAGGCAAATTGTTCGGATTGCCTATAAATGATATTGCAACGGAGATATATCGCACCAGTATTTACTTAGAACGAGGCTTTGATACAAGCGATTTCATTGTAGGCGATGTCCTTATATGTAAATCAGACGAAATAAGATAGCCCACATAACACATCTATCAAAATGATAAAAAGCGAAAAAATGACTGAAAAAATGGCAAATAAAGCAATTTATAAATTGGTATTCTCTGACCATCAAGAATATATGACAAGCAATGATTTGGTGGCTCTGATGAAGCAGGCAGGAAGATCTGCAAAGAATATGACAGGTGTCGTAAGGTGGGCAATCTACCATTGTAGCGGAAGATGCGTGGCCTGTGGCACAAGCAAGAACAAACGAAGTTTAACAGCCTAAGAACAATGAGTTATAACAAAAAAAAGTAGCGATATGAAAGATTTAGCAAAGATGCGTGAAGAATTTGAAATGAAAATCAAGTACGCAGAAATGGAAAATGAAGTAGAACAGAAACTCGGATTTGATGGATTCTGTGTTATCGGCAACAGCCTGACTCAAGGAGGCAAGATGCACACATATTTCAGCGACAAGCTTGACCTTGACAAAGCGAGGATGGTGCTGAAAGAGTTTCAGCCAACAGAAAAAGTAAAAGTGTCCGGCAGGGACATAGAGCTGACCTATCTGCTCAAGACGCACAGATATCCCAATGAGCCAAAGACTGTGCTTACGATTGAGTGGATATCCGGAGAGTTTGACCTTTCAATAAGTATGTGGATTGATGATAAGGAAATACTATTGCCGTATTTCAGAGTGGATTGGTATGAGATAGACAACCACGACATAGGTTTGTTCTATGGTGCTGTGTCCCCGAGGCAGAAATCTGCTCTTAAAGTACAGCGGTTCCTTTCGTTCAATAGCGGAAATGTAATAAGGTATCAAGGCGGTTACAGATACCAAGTTAATGATGGTGTAGCAACTGCTCTCATCGCAGAAATCATAGGAGAATAGGTTATGACAGGCAGTTATCACTATGAGTATGTTGCCTATACAGACAATCTTTGCTATGGGCGAGTTAAGATAGCACAGGACAAAAGCCGTTCTTGGGTAAGATACTGTGCTGAAACATCGGGAAAAGGATGTTATGTTATCAATAGAGTAAGGGTTTATGATAAAAACACTCAGTTATGACAAGCGAACAGATAGTAAAAGCCAAAAACGACTTATTTGACAAAGCCAGTGAAATGGCAAGGGCTGATGGAAAAGAAGGCCGTTTCAATCTTGGAGAGGTTTGGCCGTATTACACGGATGAAATGAAAACAAAGTATGAGGAGCTGTGGTGCAGGGATATGATAATATCGTGTGTATGCTATAGCACAGAATACAACTTTTATGACGAGAAACAGAAAAAGTTTGGCGAGTATGGCTTGCGCTATGCTGAAAAACTCGGAGATAAAAGGGCTTTGGAGATATTCTATGACCAAAAAGAATTTATGAAGAATCACGCAACGATACATACAGCAGTAGGTACTGACTGCGAGGGTGTATCGTATAATTCAATTACTTGGGACATTTAATAAAGACACTAACAATGAAAGCAAAAGAAAAGAAATTATCGGTTTTTGAAGAAACTATAATGAGGTTTCTTGATGAAAAAGCATCCAAAGATGTAGCATTTCTCTGCAAGTATGCCAATCATAAGAAAAGCATAGAGGAATGTTGCAGGTATATCTGCCAAGAGGTTAGAAAGACTGGAAGGCAAGGATTCGCTGATGAAGAAATCTTCGGGATGGCGATTCATTACTTTGATGAGGAAGATATAAAGGTAAGTGAAGATATTAACTGCAAGGTTGTAGTGAACAGGGAGATTCAACTGACTGAGGAAGAAAAAGCCAAACTTGCTGAAGAAGCCCGAAAGGAGGTTGAGGAAGAAGAAAAGAACAAGGTTAAAGCCAAGATTAGGGCAGATCAGGAGAAGGAAGCCAAACGCAAGGCCGAAGAAGAAAAACGCAGGAAAGAAAAACTTGCGGAAGATGAAAAGGATGGAATGTTGTTCTCTTTTGATGATTAGGCTATGGATAAGCAGGTATTTATGAACAGACTTGAAATGTGCTTTGTCAGCAAGGAGGATTTTATGAAAGATTTGCAGATTCTCCTTGACAGGAAGATAATAACGGACAAAGACATTGAGAAGATGGAAGACAACTTTCTTCCCATATATGCGGTGGCAGCAGCCATATATGATTATGAAATAGGTTGGTTTCTCCACGGAGGCTCTGATGATTCTAACAGGAAAACACGAAGAATGATGAGGTATTACAGGAGGTATCTATGAAAAAGTACAGCAAAGAAACGGAAAGAGCCATCAAGGTATGGAACTCCAGAGTAAAGGATGGCGGATTTGGTGTGTCAAAACATCTTGTAAAATGGGTAGAGGACAAGGTTGTTCCCAAAAGAGCTTTCGCCACAGGTCACAGGGCTTGGTGTTCTAAATGCGGACAATCGTTCCTAACAGAAAAGACAAAAGGCAAGGAGGTCTGCCCTCATTGTGGTAGCAAACTCAAAGTTGAGAAATCAAGATGTTGGAGAAAAGAAGATATCTTTTATGTGCAGGAGCTTACTACTTGGGCAGAATTTCAAGTGGTGCGAACTTACATAGTAAGTGCGTGGGCTTCCAAAAAGAACCTTTTGCGTGTTTATGTGTGGCACGCTTACGACTGGATGATTTCTGAAAATGGAAAGGCATATTGCTTCTCAAGGAGCTTGACAGCATACCCACGATACAGAAAGATTCCGTTCAGCCTTTGGGATTTGCCGAATAGACCTCCAATGAGGTACAAAAAGAGTGCGGCTTACAGTGAGTGGCATAACGGATGGATAATTAACGGACATTACTCAAAGAGAAAGTATCAGCCTTGGCTAACCAAGTTTGACATCAAGGGCAGATTGATGGACAGCGATATGTATTCAGTCATAATTAACCTGCTGAAAGGAACTCCACACTTTGAAACGATGTGGAAGAAGCGAGACAAGGTTCTATGCAGTGCGTTTATGTATGGAGAAAGCTCACAGAGATTGTGGCCGCAGATAAAGATTGCCTTGAGGCACGGATTCAAGTTCAAGGACTGGAGGATGTGGGTTGACCATATAGATATGCTTGGGAGAGAGGGCTATGACATCTTTAATCCGCAATACATAGCACCTGCAGATTTGAAACAGGCTCATAGGAAACTTAATGCAGAACACGAAGAAAGACTGCGGAAAGAGGAGGAGGAAAGGGAAAGAATTAGGCAACTTGAGGAAATAGAGAGGAACAAAGCCCTCACAGACCCGAACTCGCCTCTGAATATAGAATACAGGAACAGGATAGGAAAGGTTCTCGCTGTGGTTGTCCGGTCAGGGAACATAAGCATACAGCCGTTGCAAAATATCAAAGACTTTTACGAAGAAGGGAAAGCCCTGCATCACTGCGTGTATGCGAACAAGTATTATGCTCATAGCGGCTGTCTTATTCTTGGAGCTAAAGTCGGAGGCAAGAGGACAGAGACCATAGAGCTGAATCTGAGAACAATGCAAATAGAACAATGCAGAGGCAAATATAACCAAGATAGCAAGTATCACGAGGCAATATATTCCCTAATGCAAAGTTCGATAGGCCGTTTCAGAGGCTTAAAATGTCAAAATGCTTGAAATTCAAACATAATTTATTAACTTTGCACAAATGAAAATTTATACATCATATTTCGGGAACTGGAATAGCTTGAAAAAGGCAGACATAGTGCCTGTGAGCATAGCCCTGTTTTCTCCGAAGTGGTATGAAGGGTATAGGTTTCATTTCCTTGCTCCGACAAGGTATATGGTGCTTGGCGACTGCGAGAGGGAGGAATATGTATCCCTCTACAGGCAGATATTAGATAAATATGGGGCGGAGAAAATAGTGCAGGCCGTTAATAAGGTTTCTTATGGCAAAGATGTAGCCCTGCTTTGCTATGAAAAACCGGGCGAGTTCTGCCACAGACATCTGCTTGCTGATTATCTGAACGAGAAACTAAATCTTGGAGTAACGGAATTTGGAGCCGATATAGAAAAGGAGGAGGACAATCAGTTGTCGCTCTTTTAATAATGCGTATGTGGTGTAAGTAGCACACCTTGCAATCCAGTAAGGAGGTTTTGGTCCGAGTCCAGACATACGCTCTATTTATGCGATGAGGTATGGCTACACTTAGGATATCGGAAAGAACTTTCGGCCTTGAACTTGAGCTGGCAGATGTTTACAGAGAGAGGGTAAAAATGCCTGCAGGCTTCAAATGGGACGATTTGGAGATAGTTCAGAATACTGATATGAGTGAGGGCAGGAAAAAAGTTCCTATAGGCGGAGAACTGAATAGCCCTCCAATGAAACTATGTCCGGAGAGTTTCAGAACAATAAACAGATTCTTGACCTCTGCCAAAGAGAACGGAGCCAAGGCTATCCGTGATGTGTCCTTGCAGGTTCATATCTACATTGGAGACCTTGAACTGGAAGAGGTAAAGAGAATCTTCTACCTATGCTATTATCATAGCGGCACTTTGAAAGATCTGTGCCACCTTCCAGAGTATTGCGACAGGCAGATATACAGACCTTCTCCGCCTTTGGAGACCTGTCTGGCTGTAAGGGCAGCCAATTCCTTTGTAGCCCTCAGAAGTGCCTTTGAGAACAATTCCGTAAAGGGCTATAACAGGTATATGGTCAATGTTGCCTCATATTTCAAGAGAAAGACTGTAGAATTTCGCTTGTTCAATTCCACTACGGACATAGAGGAACTGTTCGGGTGCGTTATGTTTTGCTACAGATTTGTGGATTTGGCTATAGGAATTACTGAAGAAGAAATCAAAAATCTGACAAAAACGGAGTTTTTAAGCCTGTTAAATGCCTCTTATAAGTTCCCAACGCTTCCACCACCACTAATCTATTATGCAGATGTGGAGAGCCAAAATAAGGACATTTTTATACACCCAAGACTGGATATATCAAATAAGTTCGCTGCTATCCTGCTCGGAAACGGCTTCGCAGACACGATTAGCTTTGTCAATCCGCACCTGTTCAAACTTGAGGCGAAATTCCTTGACAAGAAGAAAATCAATATCTACAATAATGATGAGCTGAATCATATCATTTATCTGATGGCAACAGGCAAACTGCAGATTCACTACAAACAGGATGCTGCCTTTATTGAGGCATCCAATGGAACTGATGCTGTAAGTCAAATTGCCTCGGTACTTATGTTCAGCAAGGTCAAGGGATTTTTCAAGGATGATGAATACTCGGTAAACGAACTTGTAGCAATCAAGGAAAAGTATTCAGATTCCTTTCAGAATGCCTGCAAGGTGGCAGAAAGGCTCGTAAAGCTTCTCCAGACCAGTACATATAAGCTCGGAACTCTCAACGATGCTTTAAGTGATGGCGGGGATGTCTTTTTCCAGTTTGAATCATACTCGCAGACGCATACGGTCATAAAGAATCTTAGAGTTTACAGCGACTACAAGCTGGATTTTACGGAGAAAACTACTGACTATTATAATGTCATTGACACGATCCGGGAGGGCGGAAGCCTGTCTATGGTAAGTCTGAATGAATATCTCCCGATGCGGAAAATAGCCATTGATGGAGACAAAATTCTTTACTCCACAAAGGAAGACCTTGAGAACTCCCTGTCCAAAGACTACAGAACGGAATCGTACCAGTCCTATCTTGAGGCACCATACAACCTTTCTATAGATGATTGGAAGAAGTTGACCATACGAAAGGTAATGCCCTCAGAATTTATCAATTATCAGAGAAAGTACATCAAGAAAGTACGCAAGGTAATTGCACCGAGATTCTGCTACATAGTCTTTTATGATGAATACCTGCTCGGTGGCTTCGGCTTTGACTACAGCAAGGATGTCAAGTACGACATTTGGCTGTTGTCCGATTTCTGCACGAACAACAGAATCCCAAGACTCTCCAAGCTGATTCTTTTGTGCATTAAATCAGAGCCTGTGCATAACAGTATTTCCTATGCCAACAGTTGTGCGATAGACACCTGCTATACGAAAGTTTATACGCATAACCCTGTTTCTATGAAATACAGGGGGCTTTTTGACAAGAAGGAAAAGTACAAGACCGATAAGTTTGAGGACTACTTGCTTTACACTACAACCCTCGGCACAGAGGGCAGCTATGAGGATATTATGAAAAAATACCAAAAACTATTGAAAAATGGCGGATATAATTCAACTGGAAGATAACTGGAAGCTGTCTTTGGTGGATATTGAACTCATTGACGAGGCCGATGAGAACGCAAACCAAATGTCAGATGAAGATTTCCAGAGGTTAGTAAAGAACATACGCAAGGGCGGACTTTCAAGTGTTGTCGGTTGCGTAAAGATTGGCGAAAGGTACAAGCTATTTAGCGGACACCACAGGGTAAGAGCCTGTAAGGTTCTGAGGTACAAGAAGATACCTGTTATTTACAAGGAGGAAGCCGAAATGCAGGGCAAGGATGAGTTTATAGCAACTCAGCTCTCGCATAACTCCCTGCACGGAGAAGATGATAAGGGCATACTCAAAAGGCTGTTTGAGCAGATAAAAAGCATTGACTTCAAAGTGTTTGCCCATATCAATACCGATGATTTCCCAAAGACAGACATATATTCGGTCAGTTTTGGCATTGAAAAGGAAATGTTCTCGGTAAGTGTTGTTCTCTACAGGTCGCAGATGAGCGAACTTGCAAACATCTTGTCAATGACAGATGCGGAGCTTAAAGAAAACGATGTCGTTCTTTTGGCTGACGGTGCAACCAATGAGAAATTGTTTCTCGCTTTGATGGGAGAGATAGGAAAGCAATATAAAATCAAGTCCCCAAGTGTTCGTTTTTCAAAGATACTTGAACTTGCAAAAAAGGCTGTTGACGATGAAAGCAGGAATAATAAGAGAAACAAGAAAGGATGAGAACCGCACTCCCATAACTCCAGCCGATGCAAGTAGGATTCAAGACCTCTACGGCATAGAGGTAGTTGCTCAAAGGAGTAAAAATCGTGTTTATAGCGATAGCGATTATGAAAGTTGCGGAGTCCGTGTCGCAGATTCAGTTGAGGACTGCGATGTCCTATTCGGTGTCAAAGAGCCCTCTCCAGACTCTCTGATTAAGGGCAAGCATTATTTCTTCTTTG
The DNA here is from genome assembly GCA_900316795.1 of uncultured Bacteroidales bacterium. Taxonomy (GTDB): domain Bacteria; phylum Bacteroidota; class Bacteroidia; order Bacteroidales; family UBA932; genus Egerieousia. The sequence continues at coordinate 42,956 of ONEF01000012.1, forward strand.
GTCATATGGACCAAAAGCCACCATACGACAAGGAATTGCTGAAATCTTGCTTGAGGAACAAAATCACTCTCACAGACTATGAATACATAGTAAACAGCAAAGGCAAGAGGCTTGTAGCCTTTGGCTATTTTGCCGGAATAGCAGGAATGTATAATGTGGCAAGGCTCATTGGAGAGAAACTTGGTGTGTTTGATCTGCCCGCCTTGAATTATCATTTTACCAAAGAGAGAATTTTCAAGGAACTCCAGAGGGTAAGAAGGATAATTCTTGATTTAGGACTGCATATTCTTGTTACCGGCAAGGGAAATGTGAGCAGAGGTGTTGAATATGTCCTCTGCCTTTTGGGAATAGAGGAGCTTTCCATTTCAGATTATTTATATGATGAATCCTACAGGTTCAGTTCAGTCTATTGTAATGTTGGGGCGAGGGATTTGGTCTTTGATACCTATGGGAACTATTTTGACAGGGAAAAGTTCAAAACCTGCCCTGTAGCATTCTCAAGCAAGTTTTTCCCTTTCGCAGCAAAGACAGATGTCCTTGTATGCGGACATACTTTTAGCCACGATGCACCGGAGTATCTTGACAGGAGACTGGTCAGATCTGCCCAAAACAGGATTAGGGTTGTTGGAGACATTACCTGCGATATTGGAGGCAGTGTTGCTACTACCTTGCGTTACTCCAATCACGAAAAGCCGTTTTACGATGTTGACAAGGAACTCCACGAACAGGAGCTGTTCTCCGACAGGGAAAACATATCCGTTATGGCGGTTGACACCTTGCCAAATGCCCTTTCTGCAGAATCAAGCGATTGGTTTTCCAGTGTTGTGTGCAAGTATATTATACCAGAACTGATGAAACAAAACAGCGAGGTGCTTGACAGGGCTACGCAGATAAAGAAAGGATGCGTTGCTGACAGGTTCTCGTTTCTTAAAGATTGGAAACTATGAAAATCGGCAACAAATTCAGTGTAGAGAAAATAGCGGAAATTTACAGCAAGAAAGGTGGCAACATAACTGCCACCTGCGTTGCTTTGGGGATTACCCGAAAAACCTTTTATAGTTGGAAAGAAAAGTATGCAAAACTCAAGGAAGCTATCTCTGATGTAGATGAATCCAAGCTGGATTTCGCAGAATCAAAGCTTATGGAACATATTGACTCCGGAGACATAACAGCCCTTATTTTCTATCTCAAGACCAAAGGAAAGAGTAGGGGATATGTGGAAAGGACTGAAAATGACCTAAATGTGAATGGATTTGAGGAATTGATGAAGTCGCTTCCGTAAGGGTGTGCAGTAAACAAATGAAACATATAAAAAATGGCTTTGACTAAAGCACAGAGGTATCTTGTAGAGTGGCGGGCGGACTGGAACAAGTTTGTCCGTGATGTGTTCAAGGTTAGGCTTGACCAAGAACAGCAAGATATTTTGTACTCAGTCCAGACCAACCCAAGAACTGCTGTGGCAAGCGGTACTGCAAGGGGAAAGGACTTTGTTACTGCCTGTGCAGTCCTTTGCTTTCTCTATCTAACTCCAAGATGGGACAGCAACGGAAAACTCATCGCCAACACGAAAGTAGCCATTACAGCCCCGACAGACAGGCAGATCAAGAACATTATGGTTCCGGAGTACCGCAGATTGTTCAGAACTGCCTCGTTTCTTCCGGGAAGACTTGTGTCCTACGATATCCGTATGGAAGATGAGGAGTGGTTTCTTACAGGATTCAAGGCCAGCGATGATGAAACGGAGGCTTGGTCGGGATTCCACGCAGTAAACACGATGTTTGCGGTTACAGAGGCTTCGGGCATATCTGAAACAACATACAATGCCATAGAGGGAAACCTGCAGGGAAATAGCCGCCTTTTGATAGTATTCAACCCAAATACACCTACAGGCTATGCAGCCAACGCAATGAAGTCGGAACGATTCGCCAAGTTCAGACTGGATAGCCTCAATGCAGAAAATGTAGTTAGCAAGCGGAATGTAATTCCTGGTCAGGTTGACTATAATTGGGTGTCAGACAAAGTGAAAAACTGGTGTATGCCTATTGATGAAAGCGATTTCAACGAGGGAGAAGGCGATTTTAAGTGGGAAGGAGGCATCTACAGACCTAACGACCTGTTCAGAATCAAGGTGCGTGGTATGTTCCCGAAGGCTGCCGAAGATATGCTCATACCTTATGAGTGGATTGTTGTAGCCAATAGGAGGTGGAAAGAACTTATGGATAGCGGAAAATACAGCAGGGAGCATCTTACTCTCGGTGTGGATGTAGCCGGTATGGGCAGGGATGCGAGTGTCCTTTGCCCAAGATACGACAATATAGTTCCATATTTCAAGGCACACCATTCGGCAGGAAAGGCAGACCATATGCACATAGTTGGGCTTATAAGGAATACGGTTGCAGGGCATAGGAACGCAAAATCTATCATAGATACCATTGGAGAGGGGGCTGGAGTCTATTCAAGGCTTATTGAACTTGGAGACAGGAGTGCCGTTTCCTGCAAGTTCTCATTCAGTGCAAGAGACCTTACGGATGTAACAGGACAGTACGAGTTTTCCAATATGAGAGCATATCTATATTGGGCTGTGAGGGACTGGCTCAACCCAAAAAACAACACAGGGGCAGCATTACCGGAGTGCGATGCCTTTGCGGAAGAAGCAACGCAGATAAAGTGGTTTTTCCAGTCTAACGGCTCTATAGCCATTGAAAAGAAGGAGGAAATCAAGAAAAGGCTCAAGCGCTCTACTGACTATTTTGATGCCTTAGCGAACACCTTTTACGATGATGGTTACTCAGATAATTCGTGGGTTGGCGAGGCTCTGGAAGATTCTTTTGCTTAATAATGTTTGAAATTCAATCATAATTTTACACCTTTGCGGTATGAAAACGATAGAAGAAATACTTGATTTGACAAGACCTGCATCAGCGATTATCTCAGATCTGAAGAATAAGCAGATATTTGTTCCCTCTTGGAGCTCATTGGAGAAAAAGTATGACCCGATGTTACACGACATCATTAAGAACAGAGCTTTGAGGCCAGACGATAAAAGGAACGACAAAGGCAAGATAGAGAAAGTTGCAAAGCTGATTTACCCAGCAGAGAAGATTGCTGTTAGGAAAATGACGCAGATGTGTTTCACTATTCCTGTCAAGAGGGACTATAAGGATGTAGATAACGAAGAACAAAAAGAATTCGTAAGGGCGGTAGAGAAAGTCTATGAGAGCAACAGAATAGACGGTCTTAACTACAAAAGGTTCAAGGCTTTCTTTGCTTGCTGTGAAATGTGTACCATTTGGTTCCCTGTAGATACCAAGAAGGTGCATTATAAATACGGCTTTCCTACGACCATTAAGCTTCGTTGCAAGACCTATACACCGATGCCACAGGCGAAGTCCGGGCTTCCACAGGCATATATGTACCCTATCTTTGATGCCTTTGATGATTTGGTGGCATTTAGCATAGAGTACGATGTAGTTCTCCCAGACAGAAGCAAGGAGAAGCACTTTGAGTGCTATACGGCTGACAAAGTTTTCTTTTGGATAGACAAGGGAAGCGGACAAGGATGGGAACTTTCTCAAGATGATAACAATGTGCCTATTGGTAAGATTCAGCTATCGTATATCTATGATGCAGAGCCTTTGTATAACGACATTTCTATTGACAGGGATGAAATAGAGTTCAACAAGTCAAGGCAGAGCGACCTCATTAGGAAGAATAGCAGACCTATAATGAAAGTTATAGGCAAGATTCTCGGACAGAAACCTGTCGGAGATACTACAAGAGAGGTTTACGAAATGGCAGAGGGCGGAGATATAGGAGTTGTAGCACCGCCTCTTAATGTAGATGCGTCTATCAAGCATACAGACAACCTCAAGAAAGATATTGAGGAGTCAACGCAGATGCCAAACCTTGCCCTTGAGAACATCAAGTCCTTGTCAGGAGTTGTTAGCGGAGAGGCACGAAAGACCTTGCTCAGCGATGCACACCTCAAGGTAGGCGAGAAAAAGCACGATTTGATTTGGTTCCTTGACAGGGAAATGAGTGTCGTTAAGTCCCTCGTTGCTGAACTTAATGTCCAGTGGAGGAAATATGTTGACACTACGACCTGTTACAATATCATCACTCCGTTTGTACAAAACGATGAACGGTCTGAGATAGAGAACAGGAAAACAGCCAACGGAGGAAAGCCTATTGAAAGTCAGCTTGAGTCCATTCAGAGATTTGACAGGAGTTCAGATCCGGAGCAGACTTACAATGCTATCAAGCAAGAGGAAAAGGAAAGTGCGGAGACAGCCCGTATGGAAAGTATCTTTACCGGAGCCGAATAATGAATCTTGGCAAAGAAGAAGAACATATTTGGCAATAGGCGGAAGAAGAACGCTGAGCACCTTGCAAGGACAGAGGGATTTGTCCGCAAGGTGCAACAGCTTTTTGACCTGTTCGGCAAAAAAGCAGCCAAGATAGCTCTTTCTACCGATTTTAACCCCGAAAAAGAGTTCAAATGGGCCGATTTCCCTGCGATTCAGCAGAGAATAAACACTCTTACATCTGATTGGGCGAAAAGCCTAAATTTGACCATTACAAGCGGAATTAAACAGGAATGGGATGAGGCCAACCACAGCCACGACATCGCCCTAAAGCAGTTCTTTGACGCACATACCTATACGACACAAACGAAAAAAGGTGTGCGGAAATACTTTGAGTATAACAAGGATGCTGTAACGAATTTCATTGAACGCAAGAACAAAGGTCTGAGCCTTTCTGAAAACCTGTGGAATTTGAGGGATGGTTTCAAGGATGAACTGGAATCTGCCATAGCCACAGGCATTGGTAAGGGAATTAGTGCGGCTCAGCTAAGCAAGTCTTTAAGCCAGTATTTGCGAGATTTCCAAGCCCTAAAACGAGATTACTCTGAAAAGTTTGGCAAGCAGACCAACATCAAGAACTGCGAATACAAGGCAGCAAGACTGGCAAGGACTGAAATCAATATGTCCTACAGGGAGGCTGAACAGGAAAGGTGGAAAAACGAGGACTTTGTTGTTGGATACGAAATAAAGCGGTCAGGCACTCCGTACCCTTGCCCTGTCTGCGAGAATCTGCAAGGCAAGTACCCAAAAGATTTCAAATGGAACGGTTGGCATCCTAACTGCAGATGCTATGCTATTCCTATTCTCAAGACAGAAGATGAGTTTTGGGCTGATGAGGGAAATAGTACAGAAAGCCAAAACGAGGTCAATGGGATGCCGGAGAACTTTAATAATTGGGTAAAGGATAACGGAGAACGGATAAAGGAGGCAGGAATTAACAACAGCGAGCCTTTCTTCGTAAGGAATAATAGAGACATTATAAACGGAATACTTGACAATAATTACGAGACTGAACTTGCTTCTGAGTTCAATATTAAGGGTGGTGGCGATGTAAATTCAGCCAAGAGCTTCGGTCTGTTAGAGTTCAAGAGGGATTTGTTCAACAAACTTGAGGCAGATGGTGTCAAAACAAGCGATATAAAATGTAGTGCGTTTTTTGACAACTTCGGAAACTGGTCTTTCTCTTTTATGGGCGAAGAATTCAAGTTAACAAGGTCGTTTACGATATCAGAACTCACAGAAGTCCCTCAGACAATATGCCACCACGCTTACTTTAGGGTAGCGGATAGATTTCAAGGAAAGGGCATAAGCAAATATGTTATGCGAGAGTCGTATAAAAGATACAAGAAATGTGGTGTTGATATAATTGAGCTTGACGCAAACCTTGAATCCGGAGGCTTGGTTTGGGCTAAATACGGCTTTTATGCAAGTAATCAAAGACAGGCGCTTCGTGCTATAAGGGACATTCCTCATATAGAAAAAGCGAAATTTATCGTTGATGAATACTATGAATCAGTCCAGCCAAATAAGCCTTTCCCGATGTATTTACTGGTAAAGGAAGGCTTGGGAAAGGAACTCTTGGGGTCTTCTTGGGAGGGTGTGCTTGATCTGAACAGCAAACAGCAGGTAGAATACTTTGAAAAGTATCTCGGAATTAAGAGTCAATGATGATCTGTAGAGCTTTTTCAAAGTTTTCATCAAAGAACTTTTCAGTTATGCCGAATTTCCTGCAAGCATCTTTCTTGCTCATACCTTGATTTATAGCACCTTGGGCAGCGATTGTCATATATTGTTGCTTTGACATTTTGTTGCTCCAAAACTCGTACTGCATAAGTGATGTAAGTTCCTCTGCCATATTCTTGCTTATTTTCGGCAAATATAGCAACAAAAAAGTTTGAAAATAGTGTTTGAAAATCAATCATAATTTGTATTTTTGAGGTGTGGAATTTGCCCACGCCTTTATTTTTGCTATAAAAGTGTTTGAAAATCAAATAGTATGACATTACAGGAAGTATTAGAACTGGTTAAACCGAAAGTTAAAAAGTTCGGGTTAAACGCAAAAGAGGTAGAGAAAGCCGCTAAACAGATTCTCTCTACACTCTCAGAAGATGCCAAAGAAGAAGATGCAGAGAAAGCCATTGATGGCGTTCTTCCGTATCTTGAGCTTGCACAGAGTCAAGCCAACAGGGTTATTGAGGATGCAAGAAAAAAGGCAGAGCAGAAAAAACAAAAAGAAGAAGAGGATGAGGATGAAGAGGAGGATGAAGAAACTAAACCAAAAAAGAAACCGACCAAATCTGACAAATTTGACGAATTGCTAAAGAAACTGGAGTCTTTTGAACAGAAGTTCGCAGATCTGGAAGAAAAAGAATCCCAAAAGTCTTATGCAAAGAAGATGCAGGAGAGGTTCAAGGACATAGACCCAGAGTTCTATGAGGTAGCTTCTAAAGGCCGCAAGTTCAACAGCGAAGAAGAATTTGAGGCATTTGCTACTGATATTATAGACAGTTGGGGCAAGTATAGTCAGAAACTCGCCAATGAAGGTCTTTCAAGGATGGCAAAGCCGAAAGGCGGAGGCACCCTGCCAAAAGAGGGCGAAATCTCAAAGGAACTGCAAGACAGAATCAATGAGAGGAAAACTCAAACCAAGACAGCAAATGCCGTTGTCAGAGGGTTGGATAACCAAACTAAATAAATAACAAATGGAAAAGAATTTCAAGTTTATTGCAGCAGGCACCCCAGAGCCTGTTATATTCGAGAAAATCTTTGCAGAGAAACCGGGTGGAGGTATGCTTCCAAACCAGAGTTATGATGTACCTGCAGGGGTTGCTCTCGGTTACGATTCTAATGGAAAACTCGCGGTTATAAAGGCCTACAAGGTCGTTGCAGCTGCCGAGAGTTCTGACACATCTATCAAGATTGCTAAGGGTAGTGGTATTGCAGTTGGCGATGTTCTTGCAACCGGCAAGAAAGGTGTAGCCTCTACAGCAGTTGACAAGTCCAACGCAGCATACGATACTGTAACCGTTTCTATGGGTGTCGCACTTGCAGAGGGTGCTATCCTGTATCAAGCTGCATCAGCATCAGCAAGTGCAGCCGTTCCTGTCTATACTCCTAAATATATTCTCGGAACCAATGTGTTCGCAGGAGAGGGAGACAAGGAAGTTAAGTTAGTTAACGGAGCCAACATCAGAAAGGAGACCGCTATGGTATCTGATGAGGTTGTTGCTCTTATGAAATCAATAGAAAAAGTGTAGTAAGCTATGGCAAATATGAACAAACCTTTATTTGACCTTGACAAGCCGGGCTTGCAGGCCGAAGTTAATTCATACATACCGGGAACTGGTCTTGCTTGGGGCAGCCTGTTTCCTCTGAAGTACACCCCGAAGTTTGACCTCAAGGGAATTGAGGGCGATGATGGTATTCCTGTATCTGCAGACAGAGTTGCTTTCAATACCAAAGCACCTCTCAAGACAAGGAAGACCGTAGGTTCTTGGAGTGGTAAACTCTCCAAGTATGCTATCTCAAGAGAGAAGAACGAGCTGGATATCAACGAGTACAACGACCTCAAGAATATCGCAGCAGCCAACACAGAGGACAAAGCAACAGCAAGATACCTTGTTGATATGGTCTATGACGATGTAAAATTCGTTAATGACGGTATTGACTACAAGGTTGAGATTGATGCTATGCGTATCGGCTCACACGGAATCCAGACCTTCCCAGAGGAGATTGAGGGCGAAATGGCTACGCAGGACATCATCAATTTCAATGTTCCGGAGGAGAATTTCAAGGGTGTTACCAATGCTAATCAGAAGTGGAGTGAATCTGCAACAGCAGATGGCATCGCACTTATTGAAAAGGCAGTTAAGGCTCTCGTTAAGCAGGGCAAGAACAAGCCTCTGTATGCTATTATGGAGGCACAGGCATTTGATAACCTCTGTGCACAGGAGAAAACTTGGAAGCGACTGTTTCCTGCAGCCGTATATGCAGGTACTGTAACTGGCGATATGGTTACACTTGATGCAGTTAACTCTTATATGTCAAGAAAGGGTTGGCCTCAGATTGTTGTAATTGACACCTACGCCAAGATTCAGCACAAGGACGGAAGCGAGGAGACTATCAAGCCTTGGGCAGAGAATGTAGTTGTTCTCTCTCCAAGTGTTCAGCTCGGATGGACTTATTGGAAGCCTGTTCCTATGGTTCAGAACACAGCCGCTCTGCAGACACAGGGTGCCTATGCAAAGACCACAGTTTATTCAGAGGAAAACCCTATGCTTGAGGTAACTCTTGCAGAGGCTTATGTTCAGCCTGCCCTTATCAACCGTAGTTCACTGGTGTTCATTAACACCGAGTACACTACTTGGAATGGCGGTGCAACCTCTTAATTTAATGTAGTATGACTGTATCCGAGGCTCTAATATCGTCTGTAAGTTACCCTATAGACAGCAAATCTATAGAGAAGATCTGCATTGAGAGAGACCTTAGTCCAGATGCTTCCTTTGACAAAGCTATGGCAGTCAGCAAGCCTTTTAGACTTGCTCAAGCCGATGTCTATATGTTTGCAGCCACAGCCCATAACATTTCCGAAGCAGGTATGAGTGTTTCTACATCAGCACTTATAAATAAGCTGATTAGCAAGGCAAATGCCATCTACGGAGAGTATGGGGAGGAAAGCGATATCGCAGGACAGCCAACCGTTACGCATATTCCAGACTGGGAATGAGATTTAGACCGCACATACTCCGCTACCTCATAAAAGCACAAGGCTACTATGACGAGAACGGCAACTTCGTTTCAGAAGAGGCTGCGTCAATGTCTGAGCCTATTCCTTGCCGGTGGATTCCGAATGGGAGTGGTTCAACCCTGTCGCTCCCTGACGAAAACGGAGGTGTGCAGGTCTATTCTTACCAGATAGTCCTTGACCTGCAGACGCACGATTTCCAATACGGAGATATCATCTGTTGGGTTGATGTTAACGGAGAAATACTTGAAAGGAAGAAAGTCTTGAAGCACCACCGCTATCAGTTGTACGAACAAATATGGGTATAAAACCAGATTTCAGCGAAAAAGAACTCTATAGCACTATAGAGAAAGAGCTGGAAAGGGCACACAGGCTCACGATAAGGGCTTTGTCATATTTGGGAGAACGACTGCTCATTGAGGCCAGAGATAGACCACAAGACATAAGCTGGATAGACCACACGGGCAACTTGCGTAGTTCTATAGGCTTTGTTGTAGTATGTGATGGGAAAGCGGAGAAATATGGCGGTTTCACAAGCAAGGGAATTTCAAGATCTGACGGTAGCACCAAATCCGTAGGAAAGGATGGAAAGGCGGAAGGCAAGAGCTTAGCGGAGAGTCTTGTTCCAAAATTCAATAGGGGCTATGCTCTGATTATGGTGGCAGGAATGAACTATGCAGCCTATGTAGAGGCCAGAGAGAACAAATGTGTTCTTGCATCTTCTGAACTGCTTGCACGATTGGAAATGCCTATGTTGATTGAAAGGCTCAAGAATCAGATTTCAAGAGGAAAATAATGACTGGGAGAGAAGCGGAAATATGGGCTTATAAGGTTGTCAAGGCTTCTGAACTGGCAAATTCCGTTAATGGAAAAGTCAGTCGCAGACCAAGACCGGACAAATCCAAGAGGGAGGACATCGTTGTCCGCCTCTTGGCAGAAGGCTTTGTAAGCCAAGTTCAAGACTATTTCGTAAATGTTAATGTCTATGTTCCGTATAATTCGGAAATAAACGAAGAAGATGGTGCAAGAGTTGACCAACTTGCGACAATAGCCTTTGATTCCCTTGAAGAGAATATCATTTCCTCTGAAAATGTCCTCATAAAGCTGGATAAACAGACCATTTTAGACCTCTCGGATATCGGTCATACCCTTATTACTAATAGATTGTTAATTCGTAAAATATAGTGTATTATGGCATTATCTACTACAAGTAAACCAACCGCTTGGGGAAGCATACACGCTTTCATTGGCACAACTGGTACTAATGACGCTATGGCTGCTACCCTGTACGACCTTGGCTCAATCAAGGACGATGATTTCAGCATTGAAACCGAAGAAGGTGAAGTGTATGAGTTAAAGGACATCAACGGAAAACTGCTTGACACTTTGACACAGGAGCCTCGCCTTACTATTAACTGCTCACTTATCAAGATGTCTGAAACGACTATGGGCAAGTTCTGGACTGTCACAGAGGATGGCGAAGGAGACGCAAGAAAGTTAAAAGTTACCTCTATGGTACAGAACGGCTATATGTCATTCCAGTTCAAGAACATCAACGCAGTAGGTTCAGAGACCTTTGAAGCTGCAAAGTGCAAGGTGTCAATGGAACCGAAATACGAAAAGGACAAGGGCTTTAGCGGAGACCTCAAGATAGAAATTTTGTGGCCAGACCGTGCCGGTGCAGAGCTGTTCCAGTTCGGTGTCGTAGCGGCAGCAAGCAATAACGGCTAATCTCTTTGACTGTTTTTCATAGTTGTTAGTGTTTGGCAGGCGGAAAGACGCTCCCTCATCGTAGGATGGTCAGACGATTATATTTTTAGCTATGGACAAAGACAGATTGATAGAGGCAATGGCCAGTGATGCTTTGACTGAAAAACCTATAGAGTTCAGTATTTCAGTTGAAGAGGAGGTTTCAGCAACGGAGGAGAGGAAAATCAAAAAACCTTTCCTTTTCGTGTTTAAGAGAGGTACTATAGAGAAAACTCCTGTAAAAAAGAAAGAAACTGTAGAACGGAAATTCGTAATTACTCCGCCTACATTGGGTAAAATGCAGGTTCTCTCAAAATACTACCTGTTACTTGAGCTTGATGAAAAGGCTCTTGAGGAACAACCGCATATAGAGTGTATGAGAGTTTGCGAATCAAAGACAGACATAGTATGTACTTTAATGGCTGTAGCCACATTTGATAGCAAGGAAGATCTGCTCAATGATGCGAAAATCAAGGAGAGGGCTGATTTCTTCAAATGGAATACGAAGCCTCAAGACTTTGCCACTATCATCTTAGCTGTCCTAACGCAAGTGGACTATGTAAATTTTACAAACTCTATTCGATTGACAAAGTTGTTGAGGACAAACAAGCCGAACAACGAAGATTCCGAAAGTCGGGTAGAGTAGTTGGAGGGAACTCCATTTGGGGCGGAATCTTGGATGGACTGGCACAAAAGTATGGTTGGACTGTTGATTACATAATGTGGGGAGTGAGTTTCGCTAATATCAAAATGATGATGGCGGATAGTGTTTCAGTCCATTTTGACCATAAGGAAGATGTAGGTAAGGAGAAAACCGGAGGTTCTACAGGTAGTGGAAAAATGAATTTCTCCGCTTTTATGCAAGCAATGCACGGGATAAAGAGGAAAAAAGATGGCTGAAGGAAATCTTAAATATGTTATCACTATAGATGATGAGCAATTCAGAGCAAAACTGCGTGAAAACGCAAATCTGATTCGTAGCTTCAATAATCAAGTTGTGTCTGGCACTAAAGAAATGGGCGGTGCCTTTGATAAACTTGGGAATAAGATAGCTGCTGCCTTTTCTATTGCAGCACTCATTGGCTTTGGCAAAAAAGTGTTTGAAACTCGTGCATATTTCCAAGATATAGAAAGTTCTATGAAGGTTTTTCTTGGCTCTGCCGAGAAAGCTGCAACCTTTACAAAACAGCTCAAGGACTATGCCTATTATAATATGTTTGAGTTCAAAGACCTTGCTAAAGCAAGCCAGTCACTCATAGCATACGGAAATAATGTTAATGACATAGCAGGCAAGGGCGGTATCTTGGATAAGCTCTCTAATATAGCCACAGGCACCAAATCCTCGTTGCAGGATATGGTTGATATGTATAATAAGGCTAAAAATCTTGGTTCTATAGGCTCTGTCTATTTACAGCAATGGGCTTCAAGAGGACTTGTTGTTACTGATGTTCTCAAGGAAATGGGAGAGGAAGTTGACGGAACAAAAGTCAGCTTTGAGCAGTTGAATATGGCTATAGATAAGGTAACAGGAGAGGGCGGAATGTTCCACGGCCTTATGGAAGAAATGATGCCTAACCTATCAAGTTCTTGGGGGCAGTTACAAGACAATCTTGCTAATATGTTGGATGAACTTGGTCGTGGTATGCAGGAATCTATGCGTAAGGGCATAGATGCGGCAAGCTGGGCTGTTGACCATTACAAGGAAATAGGCAAGGTTCTCATAGAGTTAATAGCCACCTATGGAGCATACAAGGCCGCTATTATAGCAGTCAATGCTGTCCAAAAAGCCGGTATCGCTATCAAGGCATTTAAGGAGAATATAAGGCTTGTTATTATGTTCCGCAAGGAACTTGGTCTCTTGAAAGCCTCGCAACAGGCATTTAATGCTACTGCATTGGCGAATCCTTATGCACTTGTAGCAGCAGCCATTATGGCTGTTGTTGCGGCACTCGCTTTATGGGGAGACAAAAATGATGAGTTGGCAGAGGCAACTGTAACCATTAACAATAATTTGGATGATGAAACAGGCAAACTTGATGACCTCAAAGATAAGATAAATGATACGACCTCCAGCCAAAAGGAGAGACTTAGTGCTATAAGGCAATTCAATAATGATTACGGAAATTATTTAAGTAATCTTCTTTCAGAAAAAAGCACAGTAGAGGAAGTTGCACAGGCATATCGTGAGGCAAAGCAGGCTATAGTAGAGAAGATTCTTGCAGAAGGCAAAAGCACCTATATTTCCAGTGGCCTTGAGGACTACACCAAGAAGCAATCAAAGTTTTTCAGTAGTCTCAAGAGTCTTGCTGATGATATGGGAATGTCGCAAGAAGAACTTGGAAAGGTTGAGGGGCAGATTAGAAAGCTTCTTAAACAGGGGCAGGATACTGGTACTTATATGGGGCTTGAAATAGGACAGCTCCTAAAGGACAAGGGATTTTACTCATCTAAATCTTGGCAATTACGGAGGCAGGCTAAGGAAAATGACCTGCACAGCAACTTCGTAGATCTGATTGATAGCGATGGAGTCCTGTATAAGAACATACAGGATTATGAGGAATGGTCTAAAGGAATCAAGAGCCAATTTGAGGATGTGGGAACATCAACCTCAGGAGGAAGCAAGAGTCCTAACTTTCAGAATTACATTAAAGCCAAGCAAAAGGAGTTTAACGATGCGAAAAAGGAATATGAGAGGCTTAAACAAGATGCCAATGCCACCAAAGATGAAATAGACAGTGCTAAGGAGGCTATGGATGAGGCTGCAAAAGCCTTAAAAGACTACGGCTATAATGAATCGGGCAAGAAAATGACGAAAGCTGAAAAAGAGCTTTATCGTCAAGAACGATATTCAGATGCAGTAAGGGAAGAACTCAAGGAAAGGGCGAGAAGGCAACAGGAAGATATTGAGGCTGAGAAACTTGCCGCTATGGACGAGGGACACCAAAAGGAGAGGGAGTCGCTTAATAGGAGTAAGGAACTTGAGCTATACGAACTTGGCCAGTGGCAAAAGAAAATGCTTGATGCTGAACTTGAAAATCAGAAAACAGCATATAAGGAAAGGACTGGTAAGAATGCTCCGTATAATATGGCTCTTGAATCTACAGAGACGGTCCTTGATATTATAGATTCTTATTGGGAGCAGAGAGAGTCTATAGACCAAAAATATCTTCTGAAAGAAGGAGCCCTTGAGAAAAAGCAGGCAGAACAGGCCTCTGCCGATAGGATTGATTACCTTATTCAATACGGCAATTATCAAGAGCAGAAACTTGCTATTACAGAGAAATATGCAAAGTTGATTTCAGAGGCGGACAATGAGTGGCAGAAGAAGAACCTTGAAAAGCAGAAGGAAAAAGAACTCTATGAGCTTGAAAAGCAGAATAACTCTGACCTTATGTTTGCTCTTGGAGACCCCTCTGGCAAGACTATGGACTATCTGCAAAATCAGTTAAAAGCAGTAAATAATCTCATATCTGATTATACGAAAAATTGGGGCAAGGGAGCGAAAGGTGCTGATAAGAATATAGATGCTGTAAAAGACCTCAGAGACCAGATAACAGCAATCCTTGATGAAATGGAGAAAGCCAACGAAGCTGACTGGAACGATAGCTTTGAAGGCATCCTGCGGAGTGTTGCAACCATAAAGAATAACCTTAATAGGATTGCTTGGCTTAAAGCTGAGTCTGCACGACTGTCTAAAAGCGAAAATGAAGAAGACCAAAAAGCAGCAAAAGCATATAATCAGCAGGCCACAGAGCTTGAAAATACAACTAACAAGATGCGTAAGAATCTTGTTACTCAAGGTATTTCTTTTGCAGTTAATAACATAGCCAATGGACTTGCTAAGGCAGCAGAATATGCTCAACAGATAGCAGATATAACTGGCGATACCAAACTTGCTGATTGGGCAGATCAAGCAGGTGCGTTGGCTCAGAACTTCCAAGCAGCAGGCCAGGGCTTGGCCTCTGGAGGTTGGATAGGTGCTATTGCCGGTGGTGCTTCAGACATTCTCTCACAGACACAGCAAGCCATTTTTGAACATAAGCTGTGGATAAAGCAGTTTGAGCAATCCATAAAGAATTTCCGCAGTGCGATAGAGCTTGCAGAAATAGTCTTTGATGCGGATAAGTTTGAGGATATGTTCGGTACTCGTTCCCTTGAGAGTGCTGTTGAGGCCTATAACAAGTCAAATGAATTATTAGCAAAGTATAATGCTACTGTTAATGAGGCATTTGAACTCGGAGATAGGACAAAGATGCGTAAGAGCTTGGGAAACACGATTTTCCAAGGCGATAATGCGTTAACGACTCTCACAGGATTCAGCACAAAGGGTTTTGATTTTGGTCTTGGTGCTTTCAAGTCTTGGTTCGGATTGCAGAAGAAAACTACTCAGAAATGGTATTCTGAGCTTGATGCGTACCAAAGAGGCTTGAATAAACTGCAAGCAATACAGGTACAGGTCAAGAAAGCAACAGGATGGGCTAAACTTTGGGGGCATCAGTCCAAATATAAGTCTTTGTTTGATGTGGCTCCGGAGATATGGGGCAATGACATCAACGGAGAATTTGATGTAGAAAAGGCAAAGAAATTCCTTGAAACAAGCAAACAGCTTACTGAGGAACAGAGGACTCAGATAGAGAACGCAATAAAACTCAAGGAGGAATATGACAAGGCACAGGAGGCTCTTGAGAATGTTGTAGGCGAAACCGTAGGCTCTTTCGCAGATGATATGGCAGATGCCGTATGGGAAGGACTTACAAAAGGTGCTAATGCTTGGGATATATTCAGAGAAAAGGGCAACGAGGCTCTTGTTTCTCTTGGTAAACAGATGCTCAAGGAGTTCGCAATCAGCACTTATTTGGAACAATTCAAAGAAAAATTAAAAACAGCCTATGGCAGTGGCGATACCAATGCTATAGCAAAAATCTATACTGATATTTTTGATGGTATTCCAATGGTTCTTGAGAATATGACTATCGCAGGACAGCATTGGATAGATCTGCTCAAGGAAAACGGATATGACATTACACAGGAGGGAGCCACAAGCGGAAGCACCGGAACTGGCTATAAGACTGAAATGAGCCACGAAGACGCAAGTGAGATAAACGGTAGGCTTACTGATATTCAGATGCAGATGCGTCTTGGTGTTGCTTCTATTTCCTCAATCAAGAACGATACAGACATTTTACGAGCTCAGACTATACAGGCGGTTGACCACCTGTATAGGATTGAACGAAATACGAATATGCTTTCCAGTATTGACGGGAGGCTTCAGAAGATAGAAAAGAACACAGCAAACCTGTAGGAATATGGCAGACATTACAAAGATAGAGATAGGCAGTACAGACATCTATACGCAATGCGGAGTGATACCGCAGGGAGATTTCCTTGCTCAACTTGAAAAGGCGGCTCCTGCAAAGGATGTTATTTCCAATAAAAATGCCCAAATAAACGGAAAAGATGTTGCCTCAACATCTTTACTCCTTGATGAGAAGAAACTGACCTTAATGTTTGCATTAAGGGCCAATACAAGGGCTTCCTATGTCAGTAAATACACAGGATTTCTCGCATTGGTTATGACCTATTCGGTCTTTGCTCTCTCAGTAACGACATCTGAGGGAAAGAAAACGACCTACCATTTGACCTATGAGGATATGAGTACCCACAAGAAGTTCAACGGAAAGTGGGCTGAATTTACAATTAAGTTTAACGAGCCAAATCCTGCAAATAGACAGATCGTATCAGTATGAGTGCAATTAGCAATATAGATATAATTAAGCCGGACGGAACCCTTGCTATAACTACTACTATAGCAGATAGCAGCCAAAGGGTGCGTAACATTATGGCGGAGAACTATGTTCAGATTGACTTTGTTTCTCCAAGTTATGTGGACATACCTGTAGGCTCAAGGATAACCTATGAAGGCTATAAGTTCATTAAGACAAGGAGGCAGGTTCCTACTTACAATGGAGTGTGGGAATACTCCGAGCAATTTGACGATGCAGATGGTTTTCTCCGTACAAGGAGGATGAAATACTATGGGCAGGATTTCCAAGAAATGGGATTTGCCTTGACAGCCAACTTGAGAGACTTTGCAGGGCTTCTTGTAAGCAATATCAACACAGAGAGGACAGGCGCAACCTATGTGCAGGATTGGCAGATTGGCGAGATAGATGCTGCTTTGGAAGACAGCCTCAAGACCATTTCATTTAGCGGAGACACCCTGTTTGATGCCTGTACAGCTATAGCACAGGAATTTGAAACAGAGTGGTACATTACCAAGCGGTATGTGCCTACCGGTGCTGGATATGAGATAATTTACCTTAATTTCAGAAAAAAAGAAGACGAAACTGACATTCCGTTTGAGGTTGGTAGCGGAAAAATCCTCAATGCAATGAATCCTCAAAGGGGAGACGATACCGAATACGGCTCTCGCTTCTTTGTTTTCGGTGGCACAAGAAACCTTACAGAAGATTATAAGGAAGTCCCTGCAGGAAGCTCTGTTCCAAATCTTTATGAGAACAGATTGCATTTGCCAAACAATCAAGCCTACATTGATGCAAGAAATGGTCAGATTGTAAACAATCTTGCTCATAACGAGGTGCTTGAGCAATATGTTACCTTTGATGATATCTACCCGAAAAACAGGGATACGATAACTGGTGTGGACTCTCAGATAGTTACTGACCAAGATAGCAACCAGTACCGCCAGTACACTATACAGGCTGATGATTGTCCATTTGCAGGAAAGGGCGATATCATAGATACTTTAGGAATCAAGTTTGAAACAGGAGAACTCGCAGGACAGGAATTTGAAGCCAGACTTGAAACGGAAGATCTGCCTTGGAACAAGAGGCTTATCATTGTTGCCAAGAATCTTGGAACAGATGGTCAGGTGCTTTATGTTCCAAATGAGCAAATCAAGCCAAGTGTAGGCGATGTATTTGTTCTCACAGGTGTAAAACTGCCCTCAAGCAAGGTTGCGGATGCAGAACAGGAATTGCTTGCCAAAGCAGAAGACTATGCCAAACAGCATTCAACAGACACCGATGTTTATGAGTGTATCAGCAATCAAGTCTATTGTTATGATAATCCAGCCACGCAGGGTTACGATATAGGAACAAGGGTAAAACTTGTTAATGCAAATCTTTTCGGCTCAAGTGGAAGAAGCAGTAGGATACAAGGTGTTGTATTCTCGCTTACGAAACCTTACGAAATAACTTGGGAGGTTGGAGACAATACCAAGTACAGCCGTTTCGGTAGTGTAAACACCACACTTGATGAGGTAGTTTATAGCCAGAGATTGGGCATAAAAGATAACTCGCTTCTTAATCTTATTGGAAGCGAAGATTACCAAAGTCCAACAGATAATAACATTTATACAGCCCTTGCTGTCTATAATCATATTTACAAGAAGCACGACCACAAAGGAAGACTGATAAGGCCAGATGTTTTTTGTATGCCTACAGGTTCTCCTGCTGAAAAAGGTTTTTCTCTTGACGATAATGAGATTGCCCTGTACGCATCTTCGCTTGGCGAATACTCTGAGACTCCCGGAGGTGGCGGAGGCGTAGCTGACATCTATGACCTTACAGTACGGAAAAACGGTACAAGTCTTGGAACATACAATCTTGGTACTGCTGCTGCTGACATAAATATAGCGATTGGCTGGAGCGACTTGACTCCAGATTCTACGCACCGCTTCGTATCTGATGCTGAAAAGGCGGTATGGAATGCAGGTACACAGAAAACACAGGCGATACCGTATATTGTTGGTCCGACCACGGATACAACAGCAGGTACTTGGACTGGCACTTACGAAGGCATTACAGCTCTTACAGAAGGTCTTACGATTGTTTATGTGCCGCATATCGCAGGTGCGACTACAACGACCTTGAACATCAACGGACTCGGTGCTAAGACTTGCTACTGGACCGGCACATCTAAGATGACCACGCAATACCCTGTTGGCACTCCGATTCTCTTGACATATCATAACAACGGATGGAGAAGAGCCGATGCCAATACTACCTACTCTGCAGGCACGAAAGCCCTGTTTGATGCAGGAACGAACACATCTAACAGGGTGTGGTCTGCATCTGTCTTAGCTTCTGCTGTTGCTCCTAAAGAACACGAACACAACTGGTCTGACATCAACAATGCTCCTGCTTTCATTACCGCAGATGCGTTAAATGGTTATGCTACGGAGCAGTATGTAGATGAGGAAATAACTGCCTTGAATCTTGGAACTGCAAGCCAAAAAGACTTTACGACCAGTGTTGCACAAAATGGCACAGGCTTGCCAACGAGTGGTGCTGTTTATTCAGCAATAGCAGCAGCAGTAACGAGTGCCTTGCATTATAGGGGCATATCTACAACTGAACTTACAGATGGCGGAACACAGACAGCAGTTATAGGAGGCGAAAGCCTTGTGGCACAAGCTGGCGATGTTGTTATCTACAATGGTCTTGAGTTCCTTTGGGAAAAGAACGGAACTGATACCTATGTATGGAACAAACTTGGAGACGATGCTTCCTATGCTCTCAAGACTGTTCAAGTAATAGCCGGTACTGGTCTTACTGGAGGAGGAAATTTGGCCGCCAATGTCACGATTTCATTAAGTCAGGCAACGATTACCTCTTTGGGCAAGGCAGATACGGCTTTGCAAAGTTCATCACTTGACGGTTATGTGAACGAGATTTCACAAGGCTCTGGAAACTATGTCACAGGCATTACCAAGTCCGGAAAGAAACTCACGATAACAAGGGCAACACTCCCAACCACTATTGCGTGGACTAATGTTACAGGCAGACCTACAGCCTTGTCAGATTTTACAAATGACATTATTTCGGATTGGGCTTTAGCAACCTCTAAGCCTACTTATTCCCTCTCTGAAATAACAGGAGCTGACGATCTGAAGGCTATAGAGGCTCTTACAGGCACAAGCGGATTGCTCAAGAAAACTGCTGCAAACACTTGGACGCTTGACACGACCTCATATGTTCCTGCTACAAGAAAAGTTAACGGACACGCTTTAAGTGCTGATGTAACCGTATCAAAGGGCGATGTCGGGCTTGGGAATGTAGAGAATACTGCATTAAGCACTTGGGCTGGAACGAGCAATATAACCACACTCGGCACGATTACGACAGGAACTTGGCACGGAACGGCAATAGCCAATAGTTACCTTGCTAATAGTAGTGTTACGATAAACAGCAAGAGCCTGTCTCTCGGAGGAAGCCTTACTCTCAAACTTTCAGACCTTACTGATGATATATTGAGTGGGCATTATCTGCCTTTATCCGCAGGATACGGCAGCCCTCTTACAGATGCCCTCTATACTCAAAGCATTATACCGACAGCGGATATTACATATAGTATCGGCACGGATACAAGAAGATTTGGGCTTGGATACTTTTTCTTCCTATTATCTACTATGGGGCAGTTCTCTGGTGTAGATGCTTCTTCTTTGTTGTCTATTCCTAAAGTAGCACCAGACACAACTGACGACTTTTACGATAGTACAAAAGTCTATCTCTATGCTTCTTCTTTAGGCGAGTATAGCGAAACACCAAGCGGAGGTGGTGGTACAGCAACCGTTTATGACTTGACATACCAGAAGAACGGTACAACCGTTTCTACAATCAACCTTGGAACGGCAGCAGGCACAATCAATGTAACGATAGGTTGGAGTGACTTGACACCAGATGCAAGTCATAGATTTGTCAGCGATACCGAGAAAACGACTTGGAATAACAAGCAAAGTGCTATTAGTGACCTTGCTACAATAAGAAGCAACGCATCTACGGCTTATACAAGAACAAATGTTCAGCAAGGCTCTGGACTTATGACTGACGGGAACGGACATCTTGAGATAGATTGGCAAGAAGTTGAAGGCGATGTTGAAGAATATCTTGGTTTAGGTTCTGCTGCATACAAAGACTACACTACATCGGTAACAAGTGGTAGTTCAAGTCTCGTAACAAGCGGGGCGGTCTATACTGCGGTAAATGGAAAGTACACCAAGCCTTCTACTGGAATACCGAAGACTGATCTGGCAAGTGCAGTGCAGACTACCTTGACGAATGCCGATACCGCTTACGGATGGGGAAATCACGCAACGCAGGGCTATCTTAAATCGGTTGCTTTCTCTAATTTGACAAGCCACCCGACTACTTTGAGTGGCTACGGAATAACTGATGCGAAGATAGCCAACGGAGTTATCACTCTCGGAAGCAACAGCATCACTCCGCTTACAAGTTTCACGGAGACCGACCCGACTGTGCCAAGTTGGGCAAAGGCATCAAGCAAACCGACATACACACTTGACGAAGTTGCTGATGGAAGCACTCGCAAGTTGAGCAACTATCTCCCTCTTGCGGGCGGCACAATGTCTAATACGAATCTTGTTACTAACCTCAATGCTGATAAACTTGATGGGCAAGAAGGTACATATTACAATAACTTACTCGCATACTACAATAGTACAACCCCGACTGCAACAGGAATAACTTATCCTCTTGCCCTTGTTAAAAATGGTACTCCAACTACTGATTGGTGGTATGTTACAACTATGTACTTCGGCTCTGTTGGTAGTAATAACTATTCTCAAATAGCGACATCTTATAGCAAGACTGTTCCAGAAATGCACCTCCGCCAAGCGTATAATGGTAGCATAACTGATTGGTATCAAGTTTACCACTCTGGCAACCTCACCAAGTCCGTGCTGACAACTCTGTTGGATTCTAATAGCGGGTATTATCTTCCATTAACGGGAGGTTCTTTAACCAATGCGTCATTCGGAGGAAGCCTCACGATAAACAGAAATTCAACAGGCGGAGATTCGGTTATTTGCTACAAAGCAAATACTACTGTGTATGGCTATATGGGAGTAAGGGCAAACAACACCCCTGTCTTTTATAGCGGTACGGACATAAATACCGTTAATACGATTCTCCATTCTGGGAATTATAGCACTTGGGCTGTGCCAAGAAAAGATGGTGTAAGATTTTACCCTTATATCGGTACAAACAGTAGTGCTTCTTATGGCGGACAATGGTTCAAGGTAACTCTCTCGCACAACGGACAAGCAGCAGGGGCAAATAGGTGGTATATGCTCTCAATGGATTTGGTTATCAACTCCGCATATAGCACATCAAGCCCACCAACACCAATAAAGGGAACGGTGCATCTGCAATACTATTTCAGTTACAACAACTCGGCGGGGACATACGCGGCTGGAACTGTAAATGGAGTATTTACGGGTATGAACTATCAGTCTCTGCAAATCAAGTACGACCCAGCTAATCCTGCGATATTCTATGTGAAAACCAATGGAGGTACTAATATCTACAATACCCTTTCCATTGAGAATATGATGGCGAATGATAGTTCTGCAAATATAGATTATAGTACAACTACTATTGTCGGTATAGCCGAAGCCGACATCCCTTCCACTGCGACAAGTGAGGTTCCGATAGATTCCTACCTTCCTCTTACTGCGGGAAGTTCATATCCGCTGACGGGAAATTTGTATTTTGATGCAAGCAGCGCAGCGAAAAATATCTATTATAAGGCGTCGGATGCAGTAAGTTATAGGGGCATTATGTTTGCAACCGACGGTGGGTTGAGTATTGGATATGATGGTCCCGCAAGATCCAGAAACCTTTGGCTTGATGGGTATAATGTGTATGGCAGATTTGGTAATTCTAAGCAGTATTCCGTCCAGTTGCTTGCTGATGGAAGAATCGGTCTTGGCGGTATTTCTGTAGTGATACCGACTACAGCCAACTCGATTGATTTAGGTACTTCTACATATTATTGGAAGGGTGTTTACGCAGGAACGCTTTACGGCACTCTTAATGACTTTACTTATCTTGTAAATCACGCAGGAAACATAGATGATGTAGGAGTTACAAACTCAAAGGGAGTAAACTTCTATTATGCCAATTCTGGGACGAAGCCTACTGGTTCGCAAGATGGAAGCACTATAACCCTTGCATATTCTAATGCTTGGGTAACGCAGATGTATGGCGACTGGAGAACCAACAAGTTCTACACGAGGGTAAGGAATAACGGCACTTGGAGCAGTTGGGAGGAATTAGCTACCGCCTCAAGCCTTACTGGATATCTTCCATTGACTGGCGGCACTTTGACAGGCGACCTCGTTATGTCGTCAGGGACAACACTTGACACCGATGCGGCTAAATTCGCAATACCTACATCAACACCGAGTAGTCCCGCAAGTGGAAAAGTGTACTTGTATGCCTCAAGTCTTGGAGAATATGCTGTTGAGCCTTGGTATGGCTTCAACCAGTTAGTGCAGTACGGAGATTTCTCCTCTACAAGCGGATGGAGTAATTATACTTCTAATGCTCCAAGAACTGTAAGCGGTGGTGTTTGTAAAATGACGGTTGCAGCAGGGAAGTCAGTAAGAAATCCAATGCAAACCAGACTTGTTGATATAGAGAACGGACATACGGTTTACATATCACTTTACTTGAGAATCACGGCTGCATCAACGGTGTCGTTTAGACCTTTATTCCTTTATACTCCGAGCCAATATCTTGGGAATACAATGTCGTCAGCCAATTTCTCTAACTGGACAAGAGTGTCTGGCTTGATTAAAACCAATTCAGCCAAGACACGCATATATGTCGGGGCTTATGGCTCTACTTCAAGTAGCACCTTTTCCGGTGGCGATATTATAGAAATTAAAGATATATGGATAAGCGACCTTACAGAAATGTTTGGAGACAACATTCCGACAGTAGAACAATTTGAGGCTATGTACCCACAGGATTATTATGAATATACACCAATAGGAGGATAGTGAAATGTCAGCATCAAGAGGAAGATACTCAAACGATACTATAAACGACAAAGATAGTGGGAACAACAAGCAAATACTTGTATTACAGCCTCTTGCTCTCACGGAATATCTTGTAGCCTACGACAACGGAAAGAGTTGGTCTCAAATGACTGACGAAGAAAAGAAAGATGATACGGGCTTCAAAAACAAGTTTTTCTTGGATGATGTGTGGCACAGGAAGGATACGGAGGGCAATGAGTGTGTAATCGGGTTACTTGCTAACGATTCCACTACGAAGAAATATCAGCATCACGCATCGTCAAGGCGGGGCAAGTTGCGTGTAAAGAAGAACTCAACCGAATACATTGTGCTGAACGATGGCGGTTTGAATACTACTGCGGATTGCAAGATGCACGGCAACAAACCAGCAGCGAACTATACTAATTTTCTAAAGTTTATAGTTGATCTGTATTCGGCTTATTACACTAATACCGACCAATTTCATCTATGGCTGTATAAGAAAGTAAGCAATGCTTGGAGTTACTTGTATGATTGGACTATAATGATTACAACCGATTCTCCAGCATTAGCGGCAAGAGGTAAGAAAGAGCAGTTTGCAACGAGTGTGAAAGACTTGGGCGGTGTAAGCGAGGGAGACGAGTTAAGAGCAATCGTAACATCAACAAACTACGAGGGCAAATACCCTGCTTATGCGGGGAGTTACCCAACAGCAAGTGAGGCGGCAAATATGCCAAGCGGAACATATCTTGACTTTACGGTTAGAGGTGCTATGTACTTTGTTCAGTTGTACTATCACGAAGAATTAAGCGGAAGCAACTTGCCGAGTACGACAACGCAGCCTATTACGAATCGTCCTTATGCTATGGTAGTTAGTGAGGATATGTACGATTACAACCCTAATTACCCGTTGCAGGGCGGTGTCCTCGGCATCTTGTTTCACAAGTCTCCAGACGATCCTATGAACATACAGTCTTCGGATGTTCCTCAAGGTTGTTCTGGTACGATAGAAGATGCTTATGACAGCGAAGTTGGTGCTTTGAGTGACGGCTTTTATTACGGTGTTCCAAAGACTTGGAACGGCAGCGAACTTGTTTACATACGAATTGAGAACAATAAACTCTATTGGTATGGCAACCCTTATGTAACAGCCAACTATACTGTCTCTATGACCTTTGAGGGAACAAGGCAAAACGGAGTGATAACAATAAAAGTATATGCAAACTTGTCTGGTGTGTGGAACTCGCAGCAGACAAGTATCACAACCGATGTTTACGAAATGGGTAGAACGGATACCTACCTATACACATATACACAAGCAGCAACATCGTCAAAGGTGCTTATGGGTACTTTCACTATTACAAGCGATTCTACTTTCCGCACAAAGAACACAAGCGGAACACCAGCCCCAGCTTCAACACCGACAGAAGGCTCAATTTCAACAATAACGATACCAGATACACCAGATACACCAAAATAGAAGATATGATAATAGGAAAGAACTCAATTTGGAAGATGCTCGTACTGTTCGTAATAGTGCTTGTAGCAGTTTTGGACTTAATCTTTTGCACCAAGAGTGTAATCGTAGAGTGGATAAATGGAATACTCATATTCCTTGAGTTGGGTTGGCTTACATACAACCTCTATGTAAAATGGAGTAAGGAATCGTTAAATGACAAGGCTTATAAAAATAAATAGTATGGAAACGAAGAAGAAACTTAGGAAAGACCTCAATGCCCTGCAGTCAATCTTTATGAAAGAGATTGGCTCTCACAAATTGCAAATAAATGAACTACTTGAGAGAATTGAGGCTCTTGAGAACAAGCAGAAAGAAGTGTCGGATATCATTACTGGAGCTGAAGCAGCAAAGATGCTCGGTTGGCAAAGTGGCTATGTGTCAAGCACTTGGCTTGACAAAATAGGTGTCAGATATAGTAAGGGAGATAATGGATGCCTCAAGATCAGTAAAAAAGACATTGAAGATTATTTAACCATAAAAACAAAGACAAATGAAGATTAAAAATTACGAAGCTGCAGCATTAAGCCGCACCCTTGCAGGCATAGACTTGCAAGACGCAAAAACTGAGTCAGAGATTATAGTTGATTTATTCATCACCTTACTCCCTGCAACGAAAGAATACGATAGTGCCCTTGCGACTCTTCAGAAAGAGGCCCAAGGCAAGAGTCCGGAGGAGGTCAAGAACCTTGTTTCAGCACAGGCTTTTGATAAGATAGCCAACGATGTGAGCGATATAGATTTTGGTCTTACTATAGACCAAATAAAAGCAATAGGCAAACATTTCAAAAGTGTGGCCGATATTGCCTTGCTTTACAATCTAAAGAAATAGGAGGGATATGTGATGGGTACTGAACGAAATGTAATCGGGGGATTTACAGCTACGGTTCTCTCTCCAATGATAGACGGATGGTCTAAACTTATTCCGTATATCATTTTTGCGATAGTGTTGATACTTGCGGACTTGCGCTACGGACTGAAGGCAGCACGGAAAAGAGGAGAGGAGATAAGGCATAGCAGGGCTTGGCGAAGGAGCCTTAATAAACTTGTAGATTATATCTGTTGGCTGTCTATATCGTGGTTTTTTGGCTTGACTTTCGGTAAGGATTTCGGAGTGCCCATCATTTCCTATGTTGTACTTGCGGTTATTTACATAATTGAAATGCAGTCTATTCTTGATAATTACCTTGAATACAAGGAGTTGAATAAGAAAATTTCTGTGTGGAAACTCTTTAAGAGCCTATTCAAAAAAGCAGAGGTAGAGATTGAGAGTGCTGTTGAAGATAAGGAGGCTGAAAACGATGGCAAATAGCAAGCATATTATTCCTTTTATATTTCACTATGAGGATGCTGTTCCTGTTTCGTTTGCATCAAAACCTTTAGAGGAGCAGTTTGGCAGGGCTAAAGAAAAAGGTCTTGTCATTCTGCCCTTTGATAAGGGAGGCCCTACTGTATGTGGGATAACCTATTCAACCTATTCTTTATGGTGCAAGTCTCAAGGCAGGGACAAGCCAACGGCAGAGCAGATGATAACGATGTCCTTTGACGATTGGCTTGGAGTTTACAAGAGTCTTTTCTGGGATAGAATTAGAGGTGATGAAATCGGCAGTCAAAGAGTTGCGGATATGCTCGTTGACTGGTGTTGGACAAGCGGAGTGCCCTGGCCAGTAAGAAGGGTGCAGGGAATATTGTGCGTTAAACAAGACGGTATAGTAGGCCAGAAAACTCTCTATGAGCTTAATTGTTGGAACGAGGATTCACTTGTAGAGGAAATGCGTAAGGAGAGGATAGATTACTATGAGGGAATTGTCAAGCGAGACCCCACACAGGCAATATATTTACAAGGATGGAAGAACAGAGCTAACGATTGTGCAAAATGGGAAATATGAATATGAAATGTGTTGACTGTAAGCACTGTGTCTATCGTAACAGGTGGCTATGCGACCTAACACGATGGGAGTTTAGTTTATGGTCTGGTATATGTGAACTCTTTGAAAGCAAAGACGATGCTAAAGAATAAGATAATAGGCATAGATCCAGATATAGACAAAAGCGGTGTATGCTATCTTTATACACCGACAAGGCAAGTAGATGTAAAAACTATGGACTTTCCTCATCTATTGGAGTACCTTTCCACTTTTGAGGCTGATTGCAATGTTATAGTTGTCGTTGAAGCCGGTTGGAAAAATACAATAAGCAATTATCACGGAGGATACGGCAGGGTTGCAGAGAATATCGCAAGACAGGTCGGAAGAAATCAGCAAGTAGGGCACTGCATTGTAGAAATGCTCAAGCATTGGAAGATTCCATTTGTTGAGAAAGCACCATTGAGGAAGATGTGGCAGGGCAAGGACAGGAAGATAACTCACGAAGAATTGGCTCAATTTGTCAAGGATTTGCCGAGCCGTACCAATCAAGAGGGCAGGGATGCTTGTCTTTTGGCTTGGGATTATGCAGGCTTCCCGATACGCATTACCCTGTCAAAAAAGGTGGCGAATAAACAGGATTTGAACAAGTTTTTGACAAGACTATGAATAAAGAAACGGAAAACTTACTGAGGATGCTTGGGCTTGTACTGATATTCCTTGTGTTAATGTGTGTTTCTCTCAAACGGATAAGCAACCTTGAAAAACACATTAAGGAACTTGAAAATGCCCCATCGGACACGGTTACGGTTGTCAAATACGATACGATACGGATAACCGAGCCCAAACTTGTGTATCGGTATGTCAGCGATACGGCTTTCATCGTGTTGAATGACCAACAAATAAAGCACGATACTGTTAAAGAGCTGGTATATTTGCCGAGAGAATATATGGTGTATAAAGATTCTACCTACAGGGCTGTTGTCAGTGGTGTTCAACCTCGTTTGGACAGCATAGAGATATACAGACCTACGATAACCAACACGATTACTAAAACAATCAAGAAGAAAACTCGTTTTGGTATTGGCCCGCAAGCCGGAGTTTCCTATGATGGAAAGAAAGTCAAGCCATACATAGGCATTGGAGTACATTACAACTTGATGAGTTGGTAGTTTTTTTGACTATGTGTGTTTGACAGACAAGCACAAAATGTTTGTAAGTTAAACGGATTTTTCTATATTTGCAGTTGAGT
This sequence comes from uncultured Bacteroidales bacterium, assembly GCA_900316795.1. Classification (GTDB taxonomy): domain Bacteria; phylum Bacteroidota; class Bacteroidia; order Bacteroidales; family UBA932; genus Egerieousia. The sequence continues at coordinate 71,272 of ONEF01000012.1, forward strand.
AATCGCTACTTTTACTTATGAGTTTATGCAAAAGGCTCGGCTATGCCGGGCCTTTTCTATTCTATGAGTTTGATTGTCTGGGTTTTTATATCATCATCAATCTCACGATATCTGGCAAAAGCCTTGCTGTTCACTCCGTGTCCTGTCATAGAGGAAATAAGGTTGGGGTCTTTTACCTTTTTGTAAAGGTTCCCGATGAAAGTCCTTCTTGCGATATGAGAACTTGCCGCATCGCAGATCCGGAGAGTTTCGGGTTCTCTCGTTGTGGGGTTGAGCCTTACTATGTTGCGAGTTATTCCGCAGATTCTCATTATCTCTCTTATATTCTCGTTGTAATCGGGCTTATTTATGTACTTAAACAGGCTTTTTTCGCAGTCTTTACTGTGTCGCTTCAATATCTCTTTAGCAGTAGCTGTAAGCGGAATCTTGATAGTAACAGGATTTCCCTCTTTGGTCTTTCTTGCTATGTAAACAAGATGTCCGTTAACGATATTGTCTTTCGTAAATCCGTACAGGTCAGACACTCTGCATCCTGTGTGGCATTGGAATATGAAGATATCTCTTTGGTTTGCCAGTTCTGGAGTAGGCATAGTGGCATTATAGATTTTATCTCGTTCCTCAATGGTAATATAGAAAGGGCTTCCGTAAACGGTTGTTCCAAGATTGTATTTCTTATACTCAGTATTTGTGCTAAGTCCTTTTTCATAAGCCCAATTCAGCACAGCCATAAGTTTTTTCAGCTTGTCTATGCGAGTATTTTTGCCTCGTTTTTTTGCGGCTGAAATGGTATATTCTTCTGATAGAAAGGCATCTATATTACGCATCGTGTCTGCGTTTATGCTATCTATGATAAGTCTTGTTCCTGTGTATTCCTCAAATCTTACAAGCGACCTTTGGACTACTTTGTATTGTTTCTTGCGTCCATCAGATATGTCCCTTTCGTCAAGGAACTGGTCAAACAGCCCAACGACAGACTTGATCTGCCTTTCGCCCCAAATAGCCCTGCCTATTTCAGAGTTCAGCCACTCGCTTGATACCTTATTATATGTACGGTTAAGGTAGATATCTGAAATGAGTTTCTTCCTTGCAGATACAAAGCCGTTAATTTTATTCCTTTCGGTTTCGCTGAACACTATCTTGGATTTGACGCATTGTTTTTGCGAATCCCATATAGTAGGCTCTATCTCCTGTTCGCTGATATGGAAGAGTTGCACAGCCCTTCCGTCAGTAAGCCTAAAACGGATTCTGACCTTTCCTTTGCTTTTTGTAGTTCTGATAAAAGCTGTAACTGTAGGCATCGCTTATGAGTTTGGTTGTGCAAATTTATAAAACTTGCACAACACTTGCACAACTGTTCTCAACTGAAGCAAACCGAATCTGATGTAAAACGCATAAAATAAACAGGTTGACATTTTATATGATTTCAGTACAAACAACTTGATTTTGATGTATTGACCCTGCCGGAGTCACTAAAAAACCGCGTCTGAAGTATCTCAGATGCGGTTTTTCTTTTTTTCTTGCCCCACCGTTGCCGCCACCTCAATGTGACGGCAGTTCTGTTATTCTATGGAATGTCATCCAGAGGCGAAACCGAAGGATCTATTTTCCCCTCACAAAGTGCCGGTAATCAGAGCCCCACGTCCCGACAGAATAGGTCGTACCCTCCTTCTGCCATTCCATCTCCTTTGATGTCAGCTTCACAAGCTTGTAGGTGACATTGCTGAAGTCCGACATAGACGGGTTGATGGTAATGGTCCCCTTGTCAATCAGGTCGATGGCATAGTGACCGCTATAGTCGTGAGATTCACCACTTAAGGCATCATATACGTGAAGCTGATAACCATTGTTCCCGTCAAAGGTGTACTCCACGGAACCATCCATCGCAAAGACCGTGGGGTCAAGGTCCCTTCCAACTTGTTCACATCTATCTTTTCACACCCGCACAGTCCTGCCACCAGCAGCGCCGTGCAAATCATTGTCTTCCAACTCTTCATTGTTTTCGTATATTAGTTGGCCGATATGGTCACATCAGCGGCCGGCATGGTGAGGGTATAGGATCCGCCTCCATTGTCTGTCAAAGCAACGGAATTGCTCGCACCGTCGACGGCGCTGTAGGAAGAGCCGCCGGACAGGGTAACAGTGACGGACTTGCCAGAGACAAAGTACTTGACACCTTCGTGTAGCACGTCCTCTGTCGTGGTAGGCGTCACGCTTACGCCACCGGCGCCGGCAATCTTGTAAGCACCCTTAGCGCCCTCATGGTCAACGCCGTTAATTCCACCTGAGATTAAAGTGGTTGCCGTGTAAAAATTGGAGACATAGTTGAACTGGCCATACGTGTCGTTATGCCGTCCTCCTGCGATTCCACCTTTATAAGAAGT
>ONEF01000022.1 GCA_900316795.1 uncultured Bacteroidales bacterium
TGTCTTCCATACTTCAAAGGTAAGGACTTTTGATACACAAACCTACCTTCAAGTATATGTTTATGTCACATTATGCCACGGAAGTTTGCAAGTGTCCCCTTTATTTCCCATTCTATATTTTTTGCAGAAGGGAAACGCTTCTGGAAGTCTATTCTGACTTCTTCAGGAACTGAGTTGAACTCGTCATTGGTGCTGTCGTCTTTTGAGCAGCTGAACAATCCGGCAAGTGCCAGGATGATGGCGGTGGTTTTTAAAATAAAGGTTCTCATATTGATTGTTTTGATAAAATGAATTTCAGTCTTTAAGGTTTCTTATAGATTTGGCTACATTGATCAGATGGTCAGCTATTCTTTCAGCATTTGAAGACAGTGAAAGATACTGTGCTCCTACGGTAGGGGTGCAGATTCCCTGGCTTAGGCGCTGGATATGGTTTTCCTCCATCTTTTCTTTTATGTCGTCTATCTCTTCTTCAAGTATGTTTGCTTGGGCAAGAGCCTCGAAGTCTTCATTGGAATAAGCATCTATTGCCTTGTCATAAAGCGTGTTGAGTTTCTCTTTCAGCTCAGCGATTTCTTTTTTTGCCATCTGGGAGAAATGCTGGGATGAATTGCTGAGGTTATATGCATATTCAGTGATGTTTTCTGCATAGTCTCCGATTCTCTCAATGTCTCTTACGGTCCGGAAAGTGGTGGACAGGTAAATCTTGTCTTTCTGGCTTAATCCGCTGCCGGAAGAAAGCATTACAACGTATTCCACCAGGGCTTTGTTGATGAAGTCCAGTTCTTCCTCTTTTTCCTTGAATCCGTTCAGATGGCTGAAATCCAATGTGGTGATTGCATCTATGGCATTGTTGGTATTCTCTTTTGCCAAGTCAGCCATTCTCAGGATTTCTTTCTTGACATATCCGACAGCTACAGGGGCGTTTCTCAGTATGTTGTCGTTCAGGTAGTGAAGCCTGAAGCCTTCGTCCTTAGCATTGTCCTGCTCACTGTCAGGTATGAGTCTTTTGACTGTATTGACAAGTGCTGAAGTCAGAGGCAGCATGATGATTACGGTTACCGTGTTGAAGAAGGTATGGAACATTGCCAGCTGGGTCTGGGGTGCTCCGGGAAATGCTTTTGAAAACATGGTCCCGAGAGAAACAGAGCCGCTGCTGAAAAGGGACATTATCCAGCTTGCCAGCAAGAAAATAATCACTCCTGAGCAATTGAAGAGCAGATGTATCAGAGCTGTTCTTCTTGCATTCCTGCCGCCGGAAATGCCTGCCAGAACTGCAACCACGCAAGAACCTATATTGGATCCGAGGGTGAGCATGATGCCCTGGTCCAATGAGATAAGCCCGCTCACTACCATTGCCAGGGCTATGGTTGTCATTACAGACGAGCTTTGGATTATGGCAGTCAGGAGCGCACCTACAATGACAAGGAGAATCGGGTTTTCTATTCTGGCAAGAAAAGATTTGACGGAATCCTGGGCCGCGAACGTTTCCATTGAGCCGCTCATGAGGGAGAGTCCGACGAAAAGCATTCCGAAACCTGCTATTATTCCTCCCAGGGTCTTGAGCCTTGCTTTTTTGGAGAACATCATCATAAATGCCCCTATACCGGTAAGTGCTGAGAAGATGAGAGTAGTGGAAAGTGTGCTTTTCCCGAACATTCCCAGGGCTACAATCTGAGCCGTGATGGTTGTTCCTATATTTGCGCCATAAATTATTGTTGCGGCTTGAAAGAGGGTGATTATTCCCGCATTCACGAAGCCTATGGTCATAACCGTAGTGGCTCCGGAACTTTGTATGAGGGCCGTAGCCGCTGCTCCTATGCCAACTCCTGCAAGTTTGTTTGAAGATGTCTTGGCAAACATCTGTTTTAATCTTCTGGAACTTGCAGACTCCAGATTCGAACTCATCATCTGGCAGGCTATCAGAAAAATACCTATGCCAGACAAAAGGATAAGCAGTGCTGAAACTATACTTACTGTGCCCATTGTTTATTCTCTTTAGTCAGCTGAACTCTTTGGTTCAGCGTCAGATATCCAGGGACCATTCTGTTTTTTAGATTATTTAATGTATTTATTATTCTCGACAGTGACCTGTGCAGTCTGAGAGGTCCGCCAAGATGAAGGATAAACTCTTCTCCGGAGATGGAAAGCTCTGGCTGGATGCGTTATCCGGTAAGATTCCGGAATAGTGTCCGTCTATAGCCGCAATTTTCGGAAAGAATGAATTATATCGCTGAGAATCAAAGGTGTGCTTACAGCCAGAGTGTGGCTGCAAGAAACCTTGCTTTCCTTCGGTAAGCTTTCAGATGATGATTGTTTGAGGACAACAATCCTCCTTGATGGGCGCTCCTGCCTTGAAACGATGACTTCTCCTTCTACAAGTTCTTCGCAAAAGCCACACTCCAGAACCTCTATGCCGGCATCGGCAGTTGTCTGAACCTCATCCGGGCAGAGAGGATAGACAAAAAGCAGGGTAAGTATGACCATCAGCATTCGCATATCCAAAGATATGCAATAATCAATCCATCAGTGTCAATATAGGGCAGGAGTAGGGCAGATTATGCAAAAAAGTAACATAATCAGAACATTGTCCAGGCTGCTTTCTGGGCTCTCTGGCTGTTGATGGCATTCATCTTGCCGAAGTTCCACTTTACGCCGAAGAGTATGTAGCGGCACAAGTCTATCCTGTAGGTATCTTCCTCATAATTGGCTGTTACTGTGTGGAACAGGTTGCGTCTCTGATTGAATATGTCGTTGACCTTTACACTCAGGTTGAAGGCTCCAATATTTTTGGAGATTTCTACGCGCCAATTCCATTGAGGTTTGTCATAGCCTTTTGCGTAACCATCGTAAAAATGGTACCCAAAGAATGATGATATTTCAAATTGGTGCGGTGTGGTGTATGAACCTTCAAGGCTGATGTTGGTGCTGGTGGTATTACTGTTCGTGCTCTTGTTCAAAGAGTATCGCGATATAACTTTGTTAACTCCAGCACTCAAGATGAAGAAAAAGTTCTTTTGGTTGTATTTGAGGCTGGAGTTGATATAAGGAGAAAACCCTCTGGTAGTGCTTTCTTTGAATCCGCTCAGCCCGTCATAGAAGCGGTTGCCTTTGCTGTCGCCCCAGAAATCAGCCATGAATGCATCATAGTCAAAGTTATCTTTGTCTATTGCCGGCAGTGTTCCGGTCGACTGATAACTGGTATAAGATGAGTAACTGAGGGTCAAGCCTAAAGAGAGGGTCCATATCTTCTTGGAGTCCAGCGGAGTGGTGTAGCCAGCCATTATGAATCCTGAAACGGAAGGCTTCTTGGAATTGACCGGGATGGAATACATCACTCCTTCTGAATCATACCATAGCGCATTGCTGATAGGTCTGTTGGTTAAGCTGCCGTTGACGTAAAGACTGAGATTGGTAAACTTCTGGCGGTCGTTCCTGTTCCAGTTTAAGCCGAAGTTGGTGTATGAATATTGTCTCAGATAAATGTTGCCAAGGCTCAGCCGGGACAGGTTGCTTATGTTCAGGACCGGAAGCATACGGCTGCCGTTAGGTTTCTGGCTGGAGCCTGAAATATTGATGCCCAAACGGTTGGATCCCTTTGAAAGCTGGAGCCTCAGGGTAGGGGCCACATACCAGTTCCACTCTCCTTTGCCGGTGGTGTCGTTCACGTTGTAAGATCTGGAAACCAACTCGTTGAGAGTTCCGTTTGCTGTAGCTCCCAGCGTAATCCAACTCTGCTTGGCGAATTTGTACTGGGCCGTAACATCATATTTCTGGTTGACGTGGTGAGTCTTGCTCTCCGATGAATAGTAGCTATTCAGTCCGCCTGCATCAAATGCATCTCTGGTACTTTCTGATTCCGACAGGCTGAGGTTTGCGGTTGCAGCCATGATAAGTTTTGCGGAAAGCGGTTCAGTATATCTTATCAAGCCGAGTGCACCGTGGGAGGAAGACTTTGAGTCGTAACGCATAGTACGTTCTTCTTCACCGGCAGCAGTCTTGAGTACGGACTGCTCGTTGCTCACTCCGTCTGAATTGGAGTAACTTCCGTTGAAGCTGAAGTGTATGAGCCTGCCTTTCTTGCCTCCCAGGTCTGTGAAGGTAATTTCTCCGTGGATGTTTCCGGATCTACTGTCGGAATTGTTTTGTGAGTGGTTTTCCGATTTGTTGACAAGCATTTCTTCTCTGGAAGTTTCCGATGAGCCTTCGCTGCGAGAAAGACTCTTTTTATAAGTGAAGCGTGGAAAAAAGGAGAACAGAATCTTGCCTTTCTCCTTCTTCATTTCATAATTTGCACTCACTCCGTTGTCAAAAGACCTTCCGGATTTTCTGGATTCCGTAAACAAGTTGCCGTTTTCCTGGAATGTTGTCCTGTAGCTTTGAGAGCCGGTCTCGTTGTCGGTATACTTGTAGTTGGCGGAAAGAGTGGTCTCCACGTCTTTTATCCTGGAGGTGTTGACGTTCAGGCCCAGCTGTGCAGCTGAAGTAAGCCCGGGTTCAAAACTGCTGAGCACGTCTTCTTCTCCCCTTACAACCATCGCGACCCCACCATCTGCCACATTCATTCCGTTGGCAAGGAAGGTAACCTGGTCTTTCTTGTTGTATGCAGCAACCAGGGCGCTGGTATTGTACAATGCTCCGCGATTTTCTCTCAGAGGCTCGTCTTTTTTCTTGCCCTCTAAGGTAGTTCCACCCTTAATGGATACGTTGCCGAACCATCCCTCTTCAAACTCTTTCTTCAGACCTACGTCCAAGATTTTCTCTCTGGTACCGTCCTGGATGCCTGTGGTTCTTGTAGTCTGGGATTCTCTGTCTATAACGCGGATCTTGTCAACTATTGCCGCAGGCAGGTTGTTAAGAGCCGTGCTCTGGTCGTCGAAGAAGAAGGTGCGTCCTCCAACGGTTAGCTTGTCAATGGCTTCTCCGTTGAACTTCACCTTGCCATCGTCTGTAATTTCCATTCCCGGCATTCTCTTGATCAGATCCCTGAGCATTCCATTGGTTCCCACTCTGAAGGAAGCGGCGTTGAATTCAATCGTGTCTTGCTTCATCACGATAGGGTTGCCCACATCGGAAACGGTAATGGCCGAAAGATAATTCTCGTCCAGCTTCATCTTGACCGTGCCCAAGTCCACCCGCTCTTCCCTGAAATACTTTTCCTTTGAGTAATGCTTGTATCCCATCATCTCTATATGGAACACATACTTTCCATACGGCACGTCTTTCAGAGTGGCTACTCCGGACGTGTCTGACACTATGAAGTTTGTGATGGTGGTATCTTTGGCCGGCACAACATAAACTGAAGCAAAAGATATCGGCTCGTTAGTCAGAGAATCAACAATCTTCACCTTTATGCTGCTCATCCTGCCGGCAAACATTGCATCGTTGATAACGAAAACCTGCGCCCTTGCAAAAGTGCAGGTTATAAATGTCAGTATTATGGCGGTAAAAAGTCTTTTCATTGCAGTTCTTGTTTACAATAGAGATGCAGAACAATGTTTAGTGGCGCAAGTTAAGAAAAATAAGCTATTTATGCGGGTCAGTCTTCTTTCTTGACGGAGTATCTGATCCCGTTGATGGTTATATGCTCAACGGTTTTCCCGTTTATTATGACACTTCCATCTGCCTCGGTCTTTGCTCCCGGAATAATTTTGAGCAGGATGTTTAGGTCTGATTTATTAAGCACATTCTGGTTCGGCTGGGTTTCTATGAAAGTGGTAAGGAGCAGTTTGGGGCCATTTTTGTCCGGGTTTTCCTTTTTCTCCGTTCTGACGCTCTTCATTGTCCTTTCCGCTGATCCCAGCACTTTCTTCAAGTAATCACTTCCTTCTTTGTAACTATATTTTTTGCCATCTATGATAAATGTCATGTTTGGAAAATCGGGATCGGTGGAAGAAACGGCTATTCCAGCAAAAGAACCTCTTGCCTGATTGAGTGTTTTTATAGAGTGGACCGTTACTGCATCTTTCCCCTTGCCGGCTCTGGAAATTTTGTAATCAGCGATTATCTTGCCCTTGAGCTGGGAACCGTCAAAATTATCTATTGCAATGTCGTCTATGACATAAACAAACTTCTGGGAAAAAGCTCCGCAGTATGCCAGAAGAATGAAAATTGTGAGCAAAAATATCTTTTTCATAATGTTTCTTGTGTATGTATATGATGAGAGTTGGTGTTTTTGTCAGTTCGTATGTTGTCCGTCTGTAGGTTTGATCAATTGTTTCTGCTGTGATAGTCAATTCTCTGTTATCTTATTTCGCCTGCCGGGGTGTTTAGTGAGATGAGGAAGTAAGACTGGTCTTCTTCTTTGACGGTCAGCAGGTATTTGCCTTCGCTTCCGTCCGGGAAATGTGCGGTCAGGATATAGCCGCCTTCAATGGGCTCGAATTCGCACTTTTCGGCGTTTTCCAGAGCGGTCTGAGACAGCAGTTGTACTTGTTCTATCATCTTGACCGGGTTATTTTCGTGTTGGAGTTCAGCAGTTTGAGGGCGCAGTAGGAAGAACATCGCAACCGCAGCAGCAAGCCCCGAGAGAGAAAGTCCCCAAACCCGGATCCTGTTGCGCTTTCGGAATATGGCAGTTTTGCTGTCTTTCCCTTTGCCGTTATTATCGCCTTGATTGATAATCCGGTCAAATTCATCATCAGCATCTTGCAGGGTGTCAGATCCTTCAGCATCTTGATCGCTGATGAAGCCAAGGGAGAAGGCTATGACTGCCGCAACCCTCTTTTCCTCTTCATCCTTTGGAGGATTATCGGCAAAAGACTCAGCGAGAAGGCGCTCTTCCTCTACGGAAGTTTCCGCATTCAGATACTTCTGTATGAGAGTTTTTCTGTCGATGTTATCATAAGGTGCCATAAGTGTATTTTTTAGTTTCATCCAAGGCTTTGTATCAATGTTTTGCGGGCTGCGGAAATGGAACTTTTCACGCTGCCCTTGCTTCTTCCGGTTATGGCTGAAATCTCATCCAGTGACAGTCCGGACGCCCTTAACTTGAGCAGCTTGCGGGTTCCGTCAGAAAAACCTTCCAAGGTTCTTTGCAGAATCGCTGAGGCTTCTGATTCCCTTATCCTGTCCAGGACTGAGCTGTCCGAAACAACATCATAGCTTGGCCTGTGCTTGTCATCAGGGTTGCCGTTAGCGGATGGAGACGCAAGCCTGGAAAACGCAGTGGCGGTTTTCTTGCGCCAGGCGGATATGCAGGCATTCTTGGTGGCTCTTACAGCCCATGCTTCAGCGTTCTTGATTTCTGTTCCGTTCTGCTTTGCCCTCCAGAGGTTGAGCAGAACATCCTGCACAATGTCCTCCGGATCTGAATCCAGATGGGCGGAACTGAAAAACTTGCGTGTGAGGGCAAGTACCTTTGGCCTCAACTGCGCAAGTTCTATGTCAATGCTTTTGCCCATCTGCAATATCAGCTTTTATCCCATGTTCCATATAGAAAGACGCGCAAGTGGAGAAAAGTTAAAATCTTGTCACTCCATGCGGCCCCATTTCATTTCTTCTCCGTGGCGGTCGTACTGCTTGCGTTTTCCGGTAGGGGGCTCTGTCAGGGTAATCTTCACTATGGCTGTAACATCCAGGCTTTCTGCCAGGGCATCTTCAAAGGCAGCCATGTGATGAGGCAGAAATCTCTGGCAGATGGCTTTAAGAGCCTTGACCTTCTCCTGTTTGTCCGTAACAAGTTCCGCTTTTCCGACAGCCATTGCCGACTTGTATTCCAAAGTGAAGCTGTTGTCTTTAGGGCCTACGGTAGGGGAGCATCTTGTTACGGCAGAAAGAGCTACGGTAGGGCAGGAGGCAATGCAGTCCATCTTGAGACCTTCCATAGCTCCATGGAACCAGAATGTCTTTTCATCTGTCCTGACCAGAGAAAGCGGTACGCCATAGGGCGATCCGTCTGGCTTTGTGAAACTTACAGTAATGTAAGGAGCCTTGTCAAATACTTCCAATGCAAAGGTCGCATCCATCTCTCTGTCTTTTCTTCTCATCTGTAATGGTATTATCGTTTAGACAAAGATATTCATAAAACTCATAATACTCATATTATTAAAGGAACGCTCCTCAGCGATGCTGTGTCCGGTAGCACCATTGCCGCAAATGCCCAGATTATTTCCAACAATCACGATCTCCACGACCATTCTCTTTTGGTATGCAAACCGGTGCATATCTGCCGCAACGTCTGGATTGGCGCTGGTGCTACGATACTTCCAGGTGTTACCGTTGGAGAAAATGCGGTTGTAGCGGCCGGAGCCGTTGTCACCAAAGACGTTGCGCCGAACACAATAGTCGGAGGAAACCCTGCGAAACTTATAAAGACAATAGAATAAACTTAGTTCCGGATTGCGGCTTTGCTGAGTTTGGCCCTGACCATTGGTGCGGTGTCTATAAGTTTGAGTGATTTGACCATCCCGGCAGTTCCTTCCTTGTATTTTTTGAAGTGGAGCATAGGGGAGTCGGACCCCTGACCTTTTGAATGCCATTCAAACGCTCTGCCAACTGAGCTAATGCCCCAACGGGACTGCAAATTTAACAACAAATCTCTTTATTGCAAATTGCATTGTCCTTTTACAGCTTGGCGATTACTGCTTAGGCTGTATGTAGCGTTCTCCGGTCTGTGCCTTGACTGCTTCTATGAAAGCAGGGGCGTATGCCGGTGAAGTATGTCTTCCCGGTGCAAGCTCTCCGTCCTTGGACGGCAGCATGATTTGGTCGTTATGCTTTACTATCAGGAACTTGGCAAGCTTGTCCCAGCGTTTCATCATCTTGTCTGTATATTGCTCGGTCTTGCGGGTGAGGAAATCGCTGAGTTCAGAAGGAGTCATCTTTTTGGCGGCTTCCTCAACTATCTTCTGGTCTTCTGCATAGTAGTCTTCCAGTTCATCCTGCGCCTGCTTCAGGTCCGGATAGAGGGCGCTCCATCTCGGGTAAACCATATTGGCGACAAAGTTGTTCATCCAGAAGGCGCTGCCGGTTGAGAACTCCCGGATGTTGTTGTTCTCTCTGCGGAAAGGTTCAGGGATGCGGTTGATGCCGCAGTAAACCGGAACGTATGCTACCATGGTTGCATCGTCCAGGTTGAAGTATGTTACTCCGCCGACAGCGTCTGGAAGCCAGTCTCTCATCTGGCAAACCATTGTCATTCCGCTCTGCTGGCAGCCTATAGGCCTTTCGCGGAACATCTTGGTGGAGTCTGAGGAGTAGAAGTTCACAGGCTGGTTGCGGTAAGGTGATGCCCAAGGACCGGCGCTCACGTCTGCCGTCATATCAAGGGCCGTTCCTTCGTAGTGGTCTCTCATGTCGTTCATAAGGTCTCTTACGCTGACCGGCTTGTTAGGCTTGATCCACAGCGGAAGGTGGTCGCATACTTCCATCTGGCCGTTTATGAACGGGAGGTAGCCGTCTATTTCTTTGGTATCGTAATGGTGGCGGAAGAAGCTCCACACGCGGGCCTCGCAGTAGCGGATCTTGCTGAAATCCATCGGCTGATATGCTTCCCTGAAGCTGAAGTCCTTGTCCTCTCCGTTGAAGTAACCCATTTCCCTGGCAAAGGAAATCACATCTGACGAGTACATGCACTCGTTTTCAACGATGCAGAATCCGAGTTTCTTGTCTGCTTTCTTAGCCTGAGGGAACTGGCGGATGCGGCTGGAGTTAGCGTAAGCTGTGATGCAGTCGTCCGGAAGGCGGAGGGCTACCCAGACGGCTCCCTTGCGGTCTTTGCCCTTTCCTATCATCTCCATGATCCAGGCCTCGTTCTTGTCACATACAGCAAAGGATTCCCCGGTGGAGTTGTAGCCGTATTCCGTTACCAGTTCGTGCATTATGCGTATGGCATCTCTTGCAGAGGAAGCTCTCTGGAGCGTCAGGTGCATCAGGGTGAAGTAGTCAAAGTAACCGTCAGGGTTGCGCAGCTCCTTGCGGCCGTCCCAGGTAGTCTCAACGATACTTACCTGGTGGTCGTTCATCAGGCCCACAACTCCGTGCGTGTAAGGAACCTGCTTTACAAGCCGCTGTCCTCTTTGCGGCCCCCAGCCGCGGATGTTCAGCATCTCATCGGAAGGGTGCATACCAGGCATATAGAAACTCAGCGATGCTGCAAATCCGAACCCGTCGCAGTTGTATGTGCACATCACGCTTCCGTCAGCGGATGCTTTCTTACCTACTATCAGATTTGTGCAGGCGTCGGTAGGGGTGCTCTGGAAAATGAGCATCACGATTGCAATAATGGAAAAAAGGCGTTTCATATCATCTCATTAATTATGGTCTGCGTGTCAACAGTTGTTGCGATAGAATCGTATTCAAACAGCAGCATTTTCAATCGCGATATAAATATAGTGAAAAACATTCATTCGGACGCTATAGAGAGAACCTACACAAACACTAGTCAAGGATATGGTATTTGAGATATTGAAAAGTTGACCGTTTCATCATAGAAAAAGCCTTCCAGAACGGCCGTCAGTCCGTAATCAAAGAATGAAGCTTGAATGAGATATACCCCTTGCTGTCAAGATACGAGAGGGCTTCTTTGAGAATGCCGGCTTTTTTCGATTCGTCGAGATCAGAATAGAACAGAATCTCGATAAACGTTTCCAGCGCCCGGTCCGAGAACTTCTTCTCCTCCACCAGATAGCATACCGGATTCTCCTTCTCAAGCAATGCATCCAGGTCAATGTCAAGACTGGCCTTGCCGATTTCCTCCCTTACATTTGAAATGGAGTAATCCGGCTTCTTCTTGCCAAACAGTCCCAACCTGTGGGCAATCATCTGTATCATTTCACCGATGCGGTCTATTTCTCTCAGGAGTATGTCTTCCATAGATGATCTTTTTTATTCCGGTGATCTTCTTATCAGCGCAAATGTAATAAAAAGCAGGCATCCGGTTCCACGGATGCCTGCGATGTGCAATTTTCTTACAGACTCTCTAACCTTCTACGATGACTTTATGGAGATGTATGACTTTTCCCAGTGGTTTAAAGACTATCGAGCAGGGCTCAGCGATGAATAAAAAAGTAGACACTCATTATGGGCTGAATGTCTACTTTGTTCTACTCACTTGCTTTTATGACACTGCAAATATAGAGAAATCTTATAGAACGGCATGTACTTACTCAGGACCTCTCCAGTAAATACCCAGACCTCTAATTCTCGTAGTGCATTTTTGCCCGTATTTTTCGCCAGGAGTCCATTGAGGAGAGCTAATAATAACCGTATGAATCACATTGTCTATAGATTCGCATAGACCTCTTGTAATTATCACATTTGAGACATGCCCGTCAGGCAATATGTCAAAATCAACAATCACTCTGCCGAATGCGTCTGGTTGGTCTTCAGGGTACCACATGTTGGCTTTTACCCACTTTTGGAAGTTGGCCATTGTTGTGTCATTCTGAAAAGATGGTTTGACGTCAACATCATTGAGATTAAAGCTCTTAACCAGACTGTCCAAAAGATGCTTCTGTATATCGGTGAAAAATATCCTTTCTTTTCCGTCTTCGTCATAGCAGGCCACATCTTGAAAATAAGAAGCAATAGTGGTAGCTCCCCAAATATCATATGCGCATATTTCAAAAGTGGATGAGTCTGACAGAGAGGAGATTAGAATATCAAAACATCTTTCACTTTGTTTTTGAGCTAATGTGCTAAAAGCCAATGCCCTGACTGCAGGAATACAGCAATACCTGGCCAGAGAGTCCAAGTCGTCATCAGTTGCAATGCTCTTTATCCTTTCCTGATTTTTCCAACCTTTATGGTTACCTCCCCAGCCGTTATAGTCAGTTAAGCAATAAATATTGTTCGACATTTTTGATATAGCCCTGGCAAGCTGTCTCTCATGTTTTTGACTAGGCACCGAGGTGCAAGACAAAAGCATGCCAAGCAAAACCGAAAGACCAATATTCAACTTATTCATTTTTAGAAACTGTTTATCTCGATATAAAGATAGTGTTTATTCCGATTATAATAAAAAACAGGCATCCGGTTCCACGGATGCCTGTGATGTGCGGGTAAAGGGACTCGAACCCCCACGGATTACTCCACCAGATCCTAAGTCTGGCGCGGCTGCCAATTACGCCATACCCGCATTGGACTGCAAAGGTATGATTTTTCCGGCAATTTGCAAGGTCGTTGAAAGTTGCCGGTGGGGACGGTGTGTCTTTGCCAGTTTTTTGTTATATTTGTAGGGTATTGAACAGACAGTTATGACTTGGAAAAGAAGATTAACGGCTTTTGTGCTTTCGGCATTTGGCATGAGTGCTACAATAGGTTCTTGTGCCTATGGAACTCCTTATACTACGCTCAAGATAAAGGCGTCCGTAACAGATGAATCCAATCAACCGGTTTCCGGGGCCAAACTTGAGTTCAAAGATTTGAACCATAACCAAAAGCATTTGGAGCTGGTTACTGATTCTAAAGGCCGTATAGATTATACTCATAATGTATATGTTTATGAAGCCGAGGATTTTGAAGATGGCGCCAATGTTGTTTTCATCGGCAACCATAATGCGGGGCTGCCCGTCAAGTATGAGGATGATTCTGTTAGGGTTCAATCTTCCAACAAGAAGGGGAAGGGTAGTTGGCACAAAGGTACTAATGAAATAAAGGCATCGCTGAAGCTTAGAAAAAAGGCAGAGTAGTTGTTTGGCTAAAAGACTTCGTGGAAAGAAATGAAAGGACTGCCATTCAAGACCTGGCTGGCCTGCGAGGCCGAGCGGAAAATCAGGCACATAGACATCAAGGAGCATAAGCTCAAGCAGCTCTTCTGGGAGTGTACGCTTTCCTGCAACCTTGCGTGCAGGCACTGCGGGAGCGACTGCAAGGTCTTGCCGTCTGCAATGTCTATGAAGGTGGACGATTTCCTCAAGGCGCTGGATTCCGTAAAGGCTTATTGCCAGAAGGTAGGGGATGACCCTGGACATATCCTGGTGATACTGACCGGAGGAGAGCCGCTGATGCGCAAAGACCTGGAAGAATGCGGAAGAAAGATAATCCAGAAAGGTTTCCCGTGGGGCATGGTGACCAACGGCTTTGCTATGACTCCGGAGAGATTCCGGAGATTGATGGCTTCCGGCCTGCATTCCATGACGGTGAGCCTGGACGGCCTGAAGGAGTCTCACGACTGGATGAGAGGCCGTGAAGGCAGCTACGAGAAAGCCATAGGAGCCATAAAGCTGGCGATAGCGGCCGGAGATGACCTGGCCTTTGACGTGGTAACCTGCGTAAATCAGAGAAACTACAACGAGCTCAACCAGATAAAGGAGATGCTTATCTTGATGGGGCTGAAGCGGTGGAGAGTGTTCACCGTGTTCCCGTCCGGAAGGGGCAAGTATGATCCTATGATGCAGCTGGATAACGAGCGTTTTCGGGGCGTGATGAAGTTCATAGAAGATACCCGCAAGGAAGGCCGTATAAAGTGCGACTATGCCTGCGAGGGCTTCCTGGGGCCATTGGAAGGAAAGGTGAGGGGCCATCTGTTCCGCTGCCACGCCGGAGTGAATGTGGGCTCAGTGCTCAATGACGGTTCCATCTCAGCCTGCGTGAGCATCAGGGCGGACTACAACCAGGGCAATATCTACCAGGATGATTTCATGGAAGTGTGGAACAACCGCTTCCAGGTTTATCGTGACAGATCCTGGATGAAAACCGGCCAGTGCGGCTCCTGCAAGTTCTTCCGCTACTGCGAAGGCGGCGGCATGCATCTGAGGAACTCGGACGGCAGCCTCCAGTTCTGCCACCTCGACCGCCTGAAATAATTTTTTTTGGGGGGGGATTTATATCTTTGCCTTTGAACACTAAAAGAGTATTGTTATGGCAACAAAAGCAAGACATTTTCTCAAGTTCTTTTTGGCAGGCTTGATGGCCTTGATAGGCTTTTCTTCTTGTTCGGATGATGTTTTAAAAGCTGCCTATGGAAGCCCTAATGCCCATTTAAAGGTGAACGCTAAGGTTGTGGATGAAGATGGTAAGCCTATAAAAGGCGCGAGACTTAACATACGATACAATGCTAGCCCGTGGAGTCTTTCTAGCTATGTTTATTATATAGTGGAACAAGGGGGAATTGCCAAGAATCAAATAGAAACTAATTCCGAAGGTTTGATCCCCAATGGTGTTGCCGACGTATTTGATAAACCTGATAAGGATAATACATTTATTGTATTCAGAAGCAGCCTTAATCCGGAGATTGGCGGCAAGTACGAAAGTGATTCCGTAAAAGTAGTTCCGGTAATGTTAAAAGAAGGAGATGGCGGATGGAATAAGGGAACCTATAAACTTGAAGGTACAATAAAGCTCAAGAAAAAAGCGGCGGATTCTGAATAATTGTTTTAAAAAGGGGATTTTTATAAATTTGCGTCAGTGATGGAAGTGTTTAATCGCTGACGCAAATCTTATTAGTTATGGCAAAGAAAATCAAGGCATTTTGGAAGTATCTGCTGGCAAGCGTCATCTCGGTTCTGGGGCTGTCGTCTTGCACCTGCAATAGGGGTAGCGATCCTGGAGTTATATGCGAGTACGGGGCGCCGCACACGGTGTTCAAGCTGAAAGTCAATGTTCAGGACAGTGAGGGCAATCCTGTCAAGAATGCCACTTTGAGAATCAGGACGCACGAATCGTCTGACTCTGACAATACTGAAATGATTGCTGAAAAGACAGATACGAACGGAGTGCTGACGGTGGATAAGGAAATGTACTACAGTTTTGACAAAGATGAGGTGTATGTGGTTTACCGCTCGTCTGACAACCCGGAGCAGAGTCCTCAGTTTGTCAATGATTCCGTGAAAATCGCTCCTGTGGAAGTGGAACCGGCAGAGAAAAGCATTTTCGTGGAAGGCACATATAAGGTTGACGGCACCCTGACGCTGAAAAAGGACGAGGTAAACTCAAAATAAAAGGTAGCGCCCGTGCTGTATTTCTGAAAATTGCCTGCCGCTTAATCTATTGAAACTCAGCGATATAATAAAACACCCTCTCTTGATTTCAGGGGAGGGTGTTTTATTAATAACTTGATAGTCAGCGTGTTAAGGGGCAGGGCTTTTTGCCTTGGCTATTGCTGCGGAAGGTTTTTGCCTTGGCTATTGCTGCGGCAGGGCTTAGTAGCTCTTGGCTATGGCTATGAAGTCTTCTGCCTTGAGGCTGGCTCCGCCGATCAGGCCGCCGTCTATGTCTTTCTGGCTGAAAAGCTCCTTGGCGTTGGATGGCTTGCAGCTTCCGCCGTAGAGGATGGATGTCTCTTCTGCAAGCGTACCGAACTTTTCTGCAAGGGTCTTGCGGATGAACTCGTGAATTTCCTGTGCCTGCTCCTTAGTAGCGGTTTCACCGGTTCCGATAGCCCAGATTGGCTCGTAGGCTACGATCACGTTTGCCATCTGCTCAGGGCTGAGGCTGAAGAGCACTTCCTTGATTTCGTTTCCTACAACTTCAAAGTGCTTTCCGGTTTTTCTCTCTTCAAGGGCCTCTCCTACGCAGTAGATGACCTTGAGGCCTTCTGCAAGGGCGAGTTTGATCTTTTCAAGAAGTATGGCGTTGGTTTCTCCGTAGTAGCCTCTTCTTTCAGAATGGCCGAGGATCACATATTCTACAGGAGCTCCAACAGCTCCTTCAGGTGCTCCGGCTACTGTTCCTACGGCTTTGCCGACGGAAGCGAGCATCTTGGCGGAAACCTCTCCGGTGTAGGCGCCTTTTTCCTTGTCTGCGCAGTTCTGGGCTCCCAGGGAGATCTTTGAGCGGCAGAACGGGCATTTGATATCGCCGATGATTTTGCTTACCGGAAACAGGTGGGTGAACGGGGTGTTTACTATCAGTTTCACGTCCTGAGGGACTTCCTCAATCTTGGCAACAATCTGGTTCACCAGGTCTATACCCTCTGAAAGCGTGGTGTTCATCTTCCAGTTGCCGGCTACAATTTTCTGTCTCATATTTCTTTGATAATTAATTGTTTGTTCTTTGTCTTGTCTTTTGGATTTTACTCTTCTGCAGATTTGCTGCGTGTGAGTTGCTGCTAAAGCCTTTGGAGCTTGTCCGCGTTGCAAAAGTAGTAAATCGGCCGGATTCTTGAAAGGGTTTCCGAGGTGCTCTCTTTGGAAAATGCTGTTAATTTTATAAATTTGCAGGCTTTGCGGTGCGAGCTGTCATCGCTGAAGATCAGAAATAATAATTTAACGAAATATGAAAGTAACTAAGAAAGAAACACAACCGCTGACCTATCTGGTGACAGTGGAAATTGAAAAGAACGAGGCAAACGAAAAGAAGGCCAAGCAGCTGAAAGAGTACAGGAAGAAAGCAGAGATCAAGGGATTCCGCAAAGGTATGGCTCCTATGGGGCTGATAGAGAAACTCTATGGTCCATCTGCAATGAACGAGGCTGTAAATGACCTTATTACCGAAGGTATCAACAACCATATAAAGGAGAACAATCTGGATCTTATCGGAGAACCTCTTCCTAACGAGGAACTCCAGAAGCAGATAGACATAGAGAAGGACGAGAAGTTCGAGTTCCTCTATGATATGGCTGTAAGGCCTAAGGTTGAGGTTGCTCTGGACAAGAAGGACAAGGTTGTTTACTATCAGATCAAGGTTGAAGACCAGGCTGTCAAGCAGTACAAGGACGATATGCTCCGCCAGTTCGGTTCTCTCGAAGATACGGAGAAGGCCGGAGGGGAGGATTTCCTGGTTGTTGACCTCGAGCAGGGTGACAAGAAGGTTGAAAAGACTTACATAACCCTCAAGAGCATAGACGAGAAGAACAAGAAGCAGTTTGTAGGAAAGAAGGTTGGTGACAGCTTTGACGTGGATGTTGTCAAGTGTTTCCCTAACGAGACAGACCGTGCGTCTCTGCTCCGCGTCAGCAAGGATGAGTTCGACGCCTCCAATCCGGTTTACACTCTGACTGTCAAGGAAGTGAAGACCTTTACTCCTGCTAAGATAGACCAGAATCTGTTTGACCGCGCCTTTGGCAAGGATGCCGTCAAGGACGAGAAGGAGTTTGACAAGGCTCTCGAGGAGAAGCTCAAGAGCGAATACAAGCAGGAGAGCGACTGGCGTTTCCGCAGAGATCTCATAGACTACATCGTGAAGAAAGCAGACATCACTCTTCCTGAAGACTTCCTCAAGAGGTGGCTTTTCAGGGTCAACGACGGCAAGTTCACTATGGAACAGATTGAGAAGGAGTTCCCTCTCTTCCTGCAGGACTACCGCTGGCAGATGATCACCCGCAAGTTCTTCGAGGACCAGAAGATGAAGATTTCCAGGGAAGACCTTCTGGGTGTAGCCAAGGAAATGACTGCCAACCAGTTTGCTATGTACGGGATTCCTAACGTTCCGGCAGAGACCGTAAACCAGTATGCTGAGCAGATGCTCAACAACGAGAAGGAACTCAACCGCGTTTATGAGAAGTGTGAGGAGGACAAGGTCCTGGACTATGTCAAGAGCGTAATAACCGCTGATGTCAAGGATGTTACTCGCGACGAGATGGCCATCATCAACGACAATGCCGCTCCTAAGGCAGAGAAGCCGGCCAAGAAAGCTCCAGCCAAGAAGACAGCTGCCAAGAAGGCTGTAAAGGATGAAGCTGCTGAGGAAGAGGCTCCTAAGGCAGAAAAACCTGCTCGCAAGAGAACTGCAAAGGCAAAGAAGGAAGAATAATCCGGATCAAGTGCAAGATTTTGCCGTCTGACGGGTACATTTATTTGTAAATGAGAAAATGGATATGATAAAAGACTTTCAGAAATTCGCGCAGGACCGCAAAGGCATCAGTTCTCTGAAACTTGACGGTTACGCTGGCTTCAGCGCTGCTTACATCAACCCTACAATTATTGAGGAGAGGCATTTGAATGTTGCTTCAATGGACGTTTTCTCCCGTCTGATGATGGACAGGATTATCTTCCTGGGTGTTCCTATCAACGATGATGTGGCCAACATCATCCAGGCTCAGCTGCTCTATCTGGAGTCTGCTGATCCTGAGGCTGACATACAGCTTTATATCAATTCTCCAGGCGGTCAGGTATATGCAGGCTGGGGTATTTACGACACCATGAATCTGGTAAATCCGAAAGTTTGCACAATCTGCACCGGAATGGCGGCCTCAATGGCAGCCGTTCTTCTGGCAGCCGGTGTAAAGGGACGCAGGAGTGCTCTTCCTCATTCAAGGATTATGATACACCAGCCGATGGGAGGTACTTCCGGCCAGGCTTCAGACATTGAGATAGAGGCCAGGGAGATAATCAAGACCAAGAAGGAACTCTACGAGTCTCTGGCTGAGAATACCGGCAAGACTCTGGAACAGATAGAGAAAGACGCTGACAGAGATTACTGGATGACCTCTCAGGAAGCCAAGGAATACGGGATGATTGACGAGATTCTCTCCAAGGCAAAGAAATAATTGTTGCAAAAAGTTTTCAGATGGCTGAAAGCAGGAAAGGAAACACTACGGGAAAGAAAACTCCGCGATGCATAATCTGCGGCAGGACGGAAAAAGACGGGGCCTTGCTGATAGGCCGCGAGGAGGGTTGCATCTGCACTGATTGTGTGGAGAATATCCACAGCTACCTCAGCGAGAATCAGCCTTCTGCATCCCGGTCCAATTTTGCGGCTCAGGTTAAGGAGGACTTCAAGCTTTTGTCTCCGCAGCAGATTCATAAATACCTTGACCAGTATGTAATAGGTCAGGATGAGGCCAAGAAGTTCCTCAGCGTGGCTGTTTACAACCATTACAAGAGGATTCTCCACAAAAGCAGCGAGACTCAGGACCTTGAGATAGAGAAGTCCAATGTGCTGATGGTCGGACCTACCGGAACCGGCAAGACGCTTCTGGCCCGTTCCATTGCCAAGATGCTTCATTTGCCTTTCGCGATAGTGGATGCTACCGTTCTTACGGAAGCCGGCTATGTCGGGGAGGATGTGGAAAGCATCCTGACCAGGCTTTTACAGGACGCTGACTACAATGTGGAGAAGGCGGAGATGGGTATAGTGTTCATCGACGAGATTGACAAGATAGCCCGCAAGAGCGACAATCCTTCCATAACCCGCGATGTTTCAGGCGAGGGAGTGCAGCAGGCGATGCTGAAAATCCTGGAAGGCAATATAGTGAATGTGCCTCCTCAGGGCGGAAGGAAGCATCCTGAGCAGAAGATGATAGCTGTAAATACCCAGAATATCCTCTTCATCTGCGGCGGAGCTTTTGAAGGTATAGACAAGAAGATAGCCCAGAGGCTCAACACCAAGGTTGTAGGTTACGGTGTGCAGGAACGTGCCAAAGACATTGACAAGAAGGAACTGCTACGCTATATAGCTCCTCAGGACCTCAGGTCATACGGTCTCATTCCTGAACTGATTGGAAGGCTTCCTGTAATCACATACCTTCATCCGTTGGACAAGACCGCTCTCAGAGACATCCTCACCAATCCCAAGAACGCTTTGGTAAAGCAGTACAAGCTGATGTTCAAGCTGGATGGAATAGACTTGGAGATAGAAGACCAGGTTCTGGACCTGATTGTTGATACAGCAGTCAAATATAATCTGGGGGCAAGAGGTCTGAGGTCTATCTGTGAAGCTATAATGGTTGATGCCATGTATGAGGCCCCTTCTTCCAGGAAGAAAAACTTTACCGTAACGGTCAAATACGCTGAAGAGAAACTGGCTGCCTTTACAGGAAGCATGCTGATTTAGCGCTGTGGCAGCTG
The DNA here is from genome assembly GCA_900316795.1 of uncultured Bacteroidales bacterium. Classification (GTDB taxonomy): domain Bacteria; phylum Bacteroidota; class Bacteroidia; order Bacteroidales; family UBA932; genus Egerieousia. The sequence goes on from ONEF01000022.1 coordinate 19,668, forward strand.
ACGTCTTCATGATATAACAAGAAGATGACTTATAAACAACTATACGACCAGATACTCAGGAAGGGTAGTTTTCTCTGTGTAGGTTTGGATACCGACATGGAGAAGATTCCTGCCTGCATCAAGCAAGCTGTCTCTGACGACAAGCTGCCTGAAGAGGAGGCTATGTTCCTTTTCAACAAAGCCATCATAGATGCTACCGTGCAGTATGCCGTGGCCTACAAGATCAACTCGGCTTTTTATGAAGCGGAAGGTTGGAAGGGAATCCGGCAGATGGAGAAGACGGTTTCCTATTTGAAGGAAAATTATCCGGATGTCTTTGTTATCGCCGATGCTAAAAGGGGAGATATCGGAAACACCGCCAAGCAATATGCCAAGGCTTTTTTTGAAAAGATGGATTGCGATGCTGTGACCCTTTCTCCATATATGGGCGGTGATGCCATAATGCCGTTCCTCAAGTATGAAGGCAAGTGGGCTATAATCCTTGCCCTGACTTCCAATGTTACCGCTGAAGATTTCGAGACTTTGGAGACTCGCCCGCACAGTTTGGAAATTGATGATGAGAGCCAGAATCATGTACCTCTGTATGAGAGGGTTCTGCGTCAAGCGGAAAGATGGGGAAGCAAGGAAAACATTATGTTTGTAGTGGGGGCTACCCGTCCTGATCAGCTTTATCGCATACGCCTTCTCAGCCCGGACAGTTTCTTCCTTGTTCCTGGAGTCGGAGCTCAGGGCGGGACGGTTGAAGAAGTGGCAACTGCCGGCATGAATTCCCACTGCGGTCTTCTGGTCAACTCATCGCGAGGAATATTGTATGCAGATTCTTCCGTGAACTTTGCATCAGCGGCCTCTGAAAAAGCCAGGGAACTGGTTGCTCAGATGAGATTATATTTGAATCAAACAAAGCGATAAGATATGAAACACTCAGTCAAGTTTTCAATGTTGTTGCTGGCGGCTGTCCTTTTCAGCTCCAGCATATTTTCCCAGAAAGGGGAGTACAAGACAAAGACGGTCGGTAATGTTACCATAGGAGTTAAGACTGGTGATCATGGCACTGACCGTACTACCAATACCGTCAGGGTGCTGTTTACAGGAGACCTTCACTCCTGTGCTGACAAATGGCCTGGCCTGACCGCCTTCATCAAGCAGGAGAGGAAGGCAGCTGAGGAAACCGGCTGCGGAGTTGTTACCCTGGATGCCGGAGACATGATGTTCGGCTCATTGTACTCTGCATTTTCCGAGATAGATGCGCCTGAGTACCGTCAGCTGGCTCTTGCAGGTTACGATGCCTTTGTGTTTGGAAACCATGACTTTGACCTCGGACTGACATCTTTGGCATATATGTTCTACAATAGAGCTGTAGGGGACAATTCCAAAGATCCTGCAACAAAGGAGAATCTGTTTTTCCCTCTCAACGTGACTGCTAACATCGATGCTAAAAACGAGGGAGGAGATGACAACAAGAACTTTGCCAACGCCCTGAAATTCATCAACCATCAGCCTTATGTCATTCTTGAGAGGGCTGGAATGAAGGTTGGCGTGTTCGGAGTGCTTGGCAGAAATGCCTACGAAGCCAGTATGGCAAACGGCAGGATAATGTATATGGATCCTGTAGAAACAGCCAAGAAGGTGATTCCTATGATTCAGGCAAAGGGAGCTGATTTCATCATCGCTCTTTCCCACAGCGGAGCTATGGCAAGAGAAAACAGCGAGGATGCCCGCCTTGCCCGCGAATGTCCGGAAATAAACCTGATTATATCAGGTCACGACCATGAGGCTATTTTCCAGCCGTTTATGGTAGGCAATACAGCCATCGTATCAGCTGGAGCCAACGGCACTCTCCTCGGAGAATTCGACCTTCTCAAGACTCCTGACGGAGTTAAGGCAGGCCCTTACAGCCTCAAGAGTGTTCCTGAAGACATAACCCCTGATCCGGGAGCAACGATTCTGTTCAATGACCTTAAGGGCAAAGTCGCAGACCAGTTCGGAAAGAGATTCCACTCTTCTCCGTTCGATGTGATAGATTCCGTGGCCGCCCCTCTTTCAATGACCACAGACGAGAATGGTTTCAACCCTATGGATTACGATGTTGCCAAAGCTATATTCAATGCGGCATACTTCCTCAAGGGCGTCCAGATGGATACATCCAAGCTCATAGCAATTGTTCCTGCCGGAGTCCTGCGTCAGCAGCTTCCAAGCGGAAACATCACTTACAGCGATGTCTTCAATTCCCTCTCTTTGGGCAGGGACATCAACAAAAACCCGGGCAGCCCGCTGGTTATCTGCTTCTTAACTGGCAGTGAAATCAAGAAGATATGCGAATTCAACGCTTCTGTGGCATTTCAGAATCCGGACACCTACATGACTTTCTACGGCTTGAATTATGAGTACAATTCTGCCATGCCTAAAATGTTCAGGATAAAGAACGTTTATGTTCATGGCAAAAAGATAGAAAGCTCAACTCTGTATCCGGTTGTTACGGACCTGTACACAGCCAACAACATCTCTCTGGCAGGCGAGAAGTCTCACGGTTTCCTCAGCCTGGATCCTAAAGACAATACCGGCAAACCGCTGATAGACATCGAGAGACAGTGCGCCATCCGTGGAACTTCAGAAGGCTGGTTCCTGGACTATGCAGATGTTTCAGAGTGGTATGCATACGCCGTATATCTGAGAGACAAGGTCGTCCTTCCGGACAGTTACCCTGTTCCTGCAGGAAAGGATGTCCGCAGCAATGCTCCTTATTTCATCTGGGGCGCTGTTGTACTCATAGCCTTGATAGGCATAATCCTCTCCCTCAAATCGATGAGGAAGAAGAAAAAATAAGGTTCCCCGTTGCCGATTTTTGAAGTAGTGCGCCTTCTGTCCCGGATTTTGGGACGGAAGGCGCATTTTTCTGGCCATAGTGCTCCCTCTGTCCCGGATTTTGGGACGGAAGGCGCATTTTTCTGGCCATATTGCTCCCTCTGTCCCGTTTTTAGGGACGGAAGGCGCATTTTTCCAGCCCAAGTGCTTTTTTCTGGCCATAGTGCTCCCACCGTCCCGTTTTTTGGGACGGAAGGCGCATTTTTCCGGCCCAAGTGCTCCCTCTGTCCCGGATTTTGGGACGGAAGGCGCATTTTTCCCGTCAAAGTGCTCCCTCTGTCCCGGATTTTGGGACGGAAGGCGCATCTCCTTCCGTATGTGTAAAGATTTGCATCGTGTGTAAAGGTTTTTTACACTTCCGAATTGAGCGTTTATGAGGTATCTTGCAGAATATTAATGCTTTGATAGGATGGCACGGCAGATGCTTACCATAATCGCGATTGATTTCAGGTTATGGTTAAAGTAGTTATAAAGAAATGTTTGTTTGCGCGGTTTCTTGTGCTTTTCCTGGCTTTTTCTTCACCTGTGGTTTTGCTTGCTCAGGAAGGTGAAAATGCCGGGAAAGGTGCAGGTTCCGCGGGCAAAATGACTCTCAGGCAATGTATGGAGTATGCTGTGGAGCATTCTTCCAAGATGATATCCGCAAGGGCGGACCTTTCTGATGCCAGGGTGGAGAGGAGGGATGCCATCCTCAGGACTTTCACTCCCCAGGTGAGTGGTTCCACATACGGATATTACAACTGGGGCCGAAGCGTAGATCCGGAAACCAATACTTACAGCAACATAAAGTCTTTCCACAACGGATATTCGCTTTCCGCGGGTATTGTCCTGTTTGACGGCTTTTCTGCAGTCAACAATATGAGTATTGCCAGAACCTCTGTGCTTATGGGCATAAGTCACCAGCAGCAGGCAGAAGACGAAATCTGCCTGGCCACTATGGAGGCCTGGAGCAATGTGCTGTATTTCAGCCAGCTTTCAAAGATTCTTTCAGATCAGGTGGCTGCCGCCGAACTTTCCCTTTCCAAGGCGAGGAAGGAGGAGCAGCTGGGGCGGAAAGCTTATGCGGATGTTGTGCAGATGGAGGCTGACCTTGCTGACAAGCAGTACCAGAGGCTCCAGGCTCAGAACAAGGCCGAGGATGCTCTCCTAAGCTTGAAGAGCGTGATGCTCTGGCCTCTGGAGGAGCCTCTCAACCTTGACGAATCAGAAGTAATGAGTATTTTCTCAGCGATGGAAGTTTACGGAACTTCTTCCTTTGAAAATGAAAAGAGTGGAAGCCTAAGTGGAGAAGGCTTGGACGGTTCTGTGCGTGCCGTGTTTAGAGGGGATGGACCGGGAGACGTTAAGGAGATGGCTTCTGTTACGGAATATGCTCTGGAGCACAACCCTCAGGCCATTATCGCTGAGGGAAATGTGGATATAGCCAAGCGCAACCTCTCTACTGCAAGATGGAGCCTGGCACCGAGCCTTAGCCTTAACGGTGGCTGGTCAACCACATACTTCACTTATCCGGGAAGGGCCGGTTATTCTCCGGTGCCGTTCAGGGAACAGTTCAAGAACAATCGCGGAGAATACATCCAGCTCAGCCTGAGCATTCCGATATATAACAGATTGCAGGCTCATTCGTCTATCAGAAAGAGGCGTAACGCTTACGACAAGGCTGTGGCGGAGCGCAACCAGAAAATCAGAGAGCTTGAGGCTGAGGTAAAGCGGGCGTTCCAGGATCGTCGGGCCCAGTATTCAAGTATGGTGCTTGCCTCCAAGCGTGCTGAGGTTCAGGAAGAGGCCTGCAAACTTAATGTCAAGAAATGGGAGCAGGGGATGATTTCCGCCATCGAGTACCAGACGGCCTTGAACAACCATCTTCAGGCTCAGGCGGACAAGATGCAGGCGCAGCTGCTGTTTCTTATCAAGGACAAGGTGCTGCGTTACTTCAAGGGAGAAAGCTATTTGTCCCAGAGATAAAAACAACTGGCTGAGATACTTTGGGTTAAGACAGATGTCAGAAGCTGCTCTCAGCCGATAACAGAAAAGGAAATGGACAGAGTTTTAGAACAGAAAAAAGGATTCAGGAAAGCTTTTGCAAAAAAGGCTTTGCCATACTGGCTGGGAGCGTTTGTGCTGCTCTTTGTGGTTTACCTTCTTGCCAAGGGTAACCAGAAGACTCTCAGGGCAGATGCCAAGAGCATCACTCTCAGCGAAGTGAAAAAGGGAGAGTTCAAAGATTACATCAGGATCAACGCCCAGGTTCAGCCAATGGTTACCATACAGCTCAGCCCGATGGAAGGTGGAGTGGTGGAGCAGATTCTCATAGAGGAAGGCACTGCCGTAAAGAAGGGCGATCCGATTCTCCGCCTGAGGAACGACAATCTGGACCTTCAGATTCTCAACGCCGAGGCAGACCTGGCCGAAAAGGAGAACATCTTAAGAAACACCATGATTTCCATGGAACAGCAGAAGCTCTCCGTACGAAAGGAGAGGCTTGCCCTGGAGATGGAAGTCCAGAGGAACAGGCGTACATACGATCAGTATAAGGCTCTTTATGCAGACAAGCTTGTTTCAAGAGACGAGTATCTCAAGGCTGAGGAAGATTTCATCCTGAGCCAGAAAAACTACCAGCTCACCAAAGAAAGGGAAAGGCAGGACAGCCTTTACCGCTCCGTAGAAATCCAGCAGATGAACGAGAGCCTTTCCAACATGCGTCTGAATATGAATATGATAAGGGAGAGGAAAAACAACCTCACCGTTACCGCTCCTATAGACGGAGAACTCGGTCTTCTGGATGTTGTACTTGGCCAGAATGTTGCCGCCGGAATGAAGATAGGCCAGATCAACAACCTTGAAACCTACAAGATAGAGGCTCAGATCGACGAGCATTACATAGATCGAGTGACAGCCGGCCTTTCAGCTTCTTTCGACCGCCAGGGAGAAACATACAACACAGTCATCCGTAAAGTCTATCCAGAGGTCAGGGAAGGAAAGTTCAAGGCAGACTTCCTCTTCACGGGAGCCCAGCCGGACAACATAAGAACCGGCCAGACCTATTACCTGAACCTCCAGCTCGGACAGAGCGAGGAAGCCATCCTCATCAGCCGCGGCTCCTTCTACCAGAAGACCGGCGGACAGTGGATTTACGTGATGGACAAGGACGGAAAGGGCGCAACCAAGCGCAAAATCAAGATCGGCAGGCAGAACCCTCAGTACTTTGAGGTGCTGGAAGGCCTGAATCCAGGAGAGAAGGTAATCACTTCCAGTTATGACAACTACGGCGACAGCGATGTACTTGTATTCTAAGCTATGAAGAGTTTCTGGAATTTTTTGAAGAAGAACAAGTTGTACGGGGCGGTAAACCTTGTTGGCCTTACGGTGTCTATGGCTTTCGTGCTGCTGCTGGCGGTGTATATCCATCGGCAGTTGTCCACGGATTCTTTCCAGCAGAACGCGGACCGGATTTATGTGATAGCCAATGAGGATAACGTTACGATGGGCTATTGGCTGGATAAGCACCTGAAAAACAATTTTCCTGAAATCGAAAAGGGTTGCTGCGTGGCCAATATGTCCAGAGTTTGCTAACGCCAATTTCGGAGAAAAGGATCCCATCGGCCAGATTATCCAATTCAATTATGAGGGTACTTTTCCCCTTACGGTCTGTGGCATCTACAAGGAATTCGGCAATTCCATCTTGAAGGCGCCCGACGTGTTGGTGCGCGGCGAGATGATGCCCAAGACCAATTCTTCCCACGATGAATATATGTCGAACGCCGGAGGCGGAATATGCTTTGTGATGGCATACCCGGGCGCCGACCTTCTGGCCCGGCAGGACGACATTCTGAGCTGGTGTGAAGAGCATTTCTGGGTCTACAAAAGCCAGTACGACAAGGTTCGGATTATTCCTCTCAGAGACATGTACTTTCTGAATGAAGGGATTAGATACGGGTCAGATACTATCCAGTTCGGCAACCGCAGCTTCGTAAACCTGCTTCTAGCTATGTGCCTGCTTCTGCTGGCCTTTGCTGTGTTGAACTATATCAATATGACCACGGCGCTGACCGGTTTCCGAGCCAAAGAAATGGCCACCCGGCGTCTGGTAGGAGCTGAGAAACGGAGCATTTTCCTCAAAGTTATCTCGGAAAGCACCATTATCTGTGCCATCTCGATGCTGCTGGCCATCCTGCTGGCCGAA
>ONEF01000014.1 GCA_900316795.1 uncultured Bacteroidales bacterium
GAACACGCCTTCTACCACATCTTGATTGTGGTCTTCGGCAAACTTGTCGTCGCAGTCGAAGATATACAGGTCATCGTCAAAGAAGAAGAAATTCCCCATTGCCTTGTATCCGAACTTGTCTTCGTCAATGATATAGCGAATCAGGATATCCGGCTCATCCCAGGGAATCCCGGCGCCGATCGTGTACAAATGCTCCTTGCAAAGCCGCTGCAGGACTTCCATATTTATGACCGCCGGAGTGGCCTGCTTCCTCTTTTCCCGGGGTTCGATATAGTCCAGAAGCTGGATAAACCATTCATTCGGGAAGGAGACATTGGAAAGCTCCAGGGCGTCCTTGAACAGCGGAGCCATATCCTCGTCCTTGAATCCGGCTATGCCGCAACCGATTCTGGTAAGCAGAAATCGATTCATCGGATGCTGACGGGCGTATTCTATGAAGTCATCGACATAGGGTTTGATGGCCGACAGCGATCCGTGCATCGTCGGGATTGCGTAGCATTGGCCCTGCGGTCCAACTCCGTTGCCCCACTCTGCGCCAAAATGGTCGTAGGCGTAGCGTGCCGCTCCACCCATGTGCTGACCTTCCAGGTTACTTCCAAATACGAAAACCTCGCAATGAGAGAGTTCAGTGATATTGTCTGGAGCAAGTCTCTTTGTTTTCTTTTGCATATGTACTTTCGGATAACTAACGCAAATTTCGCAAATTACGGCAAGGAAAGCAAATGTCTCGTCCCTAAAAGAGGCCGGGATATCTGTGACAATGAGAACGTAATCGGCTATGATTTCATCTGCTGTGGCCGGGCATCCTCCGGATACTTCCGGATTTTATACACAGTTTTTACAAATATTACAAATAATACAAAACAAAATACTTCCGTTACGCCATTTGAACCATTTTATTGGGGACAGTTTGTAAAGTGTTGTAAAATGGTGTAAAATTGTGCAATTTGGCGTACAACTATAAAAACCTTGAACCACGCGTGGTTCAAATATAATGAAAAAATCCGGATATCAAAAAGGAATATCCGTAATTATTTGTCTTAGTATTTAGTTGATTATTAGACTATTCGTACTTTTTAGTATAGATTTGGTGGAAGTTGTTACTTTCTATTTACTTACCGATGCAAAAATTTGCAAAGATGTTGTTGAGGACATCCTTGGAGGAGATTTCGCCGATGATGCTGCCGAGGTCGTCGGTTGCCTGGCGGAGATCCTGGGCAAGAAGGTCGGTAGGAAGGTTTGCGTCCAGCGCGGCAAAGACTCGTTCTATGGAGCTTTGGGCATCTCTCAACGCTTGGTAATGGCGCAAGTTAGTTACGTAGGTTTTGCCTTGAATATCAGAGCTGAAACTCTTGCCGATTTCTGAAAGCACGGATTCTGTCCGGACTTTTGATTCTGTCGGATTTTTCTTCAGCGATGTTGCAATTATGCTCTTTGGTTTTAGCTCAAGAGCCTTGCAGCAGTTCTTGATTGTCTTTTCCAGGGTTTGGACGCAGTTGGCACTGGCAAGTTTGTCTGTCTTGTTGGCTATTATTATGAGCTGCTGACGTTTGGTGTCTATTTTCTCAGCGATGGAGGATAGGCTAGGGGAGAAGCTGGCTTCTCTTGTGGCATCCAGCATCAGGATGATGACCGTACTTTCCTTGAGTTTCTGCCAGGTGCGCTCGATTCCCATCATTTCAATGGTTTCCGTTGTGTTTCTGATTCCTGCGGTATCTATGAAACGGAAAAGGGTGCCGCCGATATTGATGTTGTCTTCTACCGTATCTCTGGTTGTTCCCTGGATTGGGGACACGATGGCTCTTTCCTCGCCGAGTATCAGGTTGAGCAGGGTGCTTTTGCCGGTATTTACAGCGCCTACGATTGCTACCGGGATGCCGTTCTTTATTACGTTGCCGAGGGCGAAAGAGTCTGCCAGGTCTTTGATTTTAATGTATGTGGTGGTAAGCAGGCTGGTAAGTTTCTGCCGGTCTGCAAACTCAACGTCTTCTTCCGAGAAGTCGAGCTCCAGTTCCAGCAGGGAGCAGAGTGATAGAAGTGACTGCCTGAGGTCGCGGAGTTCTTTTGAGAAGCCTCCTCTCATCTGGTTCATCGCGATGGAATGGGAACTTTCCGTCTCCGATGCTATAAGGTCTGCAACGGCTTCTGCCTGAGCCAAGTCCATCTTGCCGTTGAGGAATGCTCTCTGGGTGAATTCTCCGGCTTGTGCCATGCGGAGTGGGGAGGAAATCTTTCCGTCTTTCAGAAGCCGTGTAGATATGTCCAGCAGCATCCTCTGGACTTTTTCCATTATGTATGATGAGGCGTGGGTGTAGAATTCCACGCTGTTTTCTCCTGTGTAGGAGTTCGGTGCCCGGAAGACGGCCGCCAGACATTCGTCTATAAGAACAGAATCAGCAATCTTTCCAAAGATGAGCTTGTATGAGTCTGAGCCTTTGAGGTTTGCGGATTTTTTGCCTGAATGTTGATAGGGGGTGAATATGGCATCGGCGATGGTTATGACATCCGCCCCGCTGAGGCGTATGATGCCTATCGCACCTGCCCCGACGGCTGTTGCCGGGGCCACGATGTTGTCAAAGTTGTAATCTGTTGCCTTTGATGCCTTTTTCTTTCCCATATATCTCTATTGAATCATTTCTTTTCCCTCATTCTCTGTTCTCTCTTCCTTCCTTATTTATACTTTTTACTCCATCAGTTTCTTGTACTTGAATCTCTTTGGTTCCGTGTTGCCGAGTCTCATCTTGCGGTTCTCCTCGTATTCCTGGTAGTTGCCTTCAAAGAAGACTACCTGGCTGTCTCCTTCAAACGCCAGGATGTGGGTGGCGATACGGTCGAGGAACCAGCGGTCATGGCTGACTACCACTGCACAGCCTGCAAAGTTGTCGAGGCCTTCCTCCAGGGCTCGTATGGTGTTGACGTCAACGTCGTTGGTAGGCTCGTCGAGGAGGAGGACATTGCCTTCATCCTTGAGTGTAAGGGCCAGATGAAGGCGGTTGCGTTCGCCTCCGGAAAGAACGCCGCAGAGCTTTTCCTGGTCTGCTCCGCTGAAGTTGAAGCGGGATACCCAGCCCCTGGCGTTTATGTCGCGGTTCCCCATCCTTACCCATTCGGAATCTCCTGCAATGGTCTGATATACGGTCTTGTCCGGATCTATGCTCTTATGCTGCTGGTCAACATAGGCTATCTTTACTGTGTCACCGATTTCTATGGTTCCTGTATCCGGTTTCTCGATTCCCATGATCAGGCGGAAAAGGGTGGTCTTGCCGGCTCCGTTAGGGCCTATGACGCCGACTATTCCGGCAGGAGGGAGGACGAAATTCAGGTGCTCGAACAGAAGTTTGTCTCCGTATGCCTTGCTCACATCGTGGAACTCGATTACCTTGTTTCCAAGATGCGGGCCGTTTGGTATGTAGATCTCCAGGTTGGCTTCTTTCTCCTTGACATCCGCAGATGCCAGTTTCTCGTAGGCTCCAAGACGTGCTTTCTGCTTGGCTTGTCTGGCTTTAGGAGCCATTCGCACCCATTCAAGCTCTCTTTGGAGGGTCTTTCTTCTCTTGCTCTCGGTCTTTTCTTCCATCTCCAGGCGCTTTGTCTTCTGGTCCAGCCAGGAAGAGTAGTTGCCTTTCCACGGGATGCCTTCTCCGCGATCCAGCTCCAGGATCCACCCTGCAACGTTGTCCAGGAAGTAACGGTCGTGTGTTACGGCAATTACGGTTCCCTTGTACTGCCTCAGGTGGGCTTCCAGCCACAGGATACTCTCAGTGTCAAGATGGTTGGTCGGTTCATCCAGCAGCAGAACATCCGGCTGGCGGAGCAGCAGGCGGCACAGTGCAACCCTTCTTCTTTCACCTCCGGATAGGGTAGAAACCTTGGCGTCGGACGGAGGACACTGCAGGGCGTCCATGGCTCTTTCCAGCTTTGAATCTATCTCCCATCCGTCGCAGTGGTCTATCTTTTCTGTGAGTTCTCCCTGCCTTTCCATCAGGTGGTTCATGGTGTCGTCATCCATTGGCTCGCAGAACTTTGCGGATATCTCGTTGAACTCGGCCAAAAGGTCCATAACTTCCTGTACTCCTTCCTGTACAACCTCAATGACGGTCTTTTCAGGATCCATCTGAGGCTCCTGTTCAAGATAACCTACAGAATATCCTGGTGCCCAGACAACCTCTCCCTGATAGTTCTTCTCCACGCCTGCGATTATCTTCAGCAGGGTGGATTTTCCGCTTCCGTTCAGGCCTATGATGCCGATTTTGGCGCCGTAGAAGAATGATAGGTAGATGTCTTTCAGAATTACTTTGTTGTTGTGTGGGAGTATCTTCCCCACGCCGTTCATCGAGAATATTATCTTTTCGTCTGCCATAACTGTTGTATTGGTCTGTAAAGATAAGCAATTATCGCGAATAGGGGACAAAAGAAAAAGGACGGCTGCTGAAGGCCGTCCTTTAGTCAATGCCGGATGGAAGCGTATTATTTCTTGTCTCCTCCAAGGATACCGCCCAGGATTCCTTTGGCTGCACCAATTATGCTTCCGAGTCCGCCGCCGTTGGAGTTTCTGCCACCGGTGATGGAAAGCATAATGTCCTTGAGGTCAACGTCTCCGTCTCCGTCCTGGTCTTTGATGAAGCCTCTGAGGCCTCCCAGAATGTTAGGAATCAGTCCTGTGAGGGATTTGGCAAGTCCTCCCCCGAGGTTCAGCTTACTGAGGATGTTGGTTGAGAACAGGTTGCCTGCAAGTGCTGTGATAGGGCTGTTGGCAGCGCTGGTCTTGCCGGTCAGAAGGTCGGAAATCATGTCGGTTCCGCCCTGTTTTGCTGCAGTCTGGGTGAGGCTGCCAAGGATAGAATCGCCGAGGCCGCCAAGGACCTGGCTCTTGATGTCTGAAGGAATCTCAATTCCTCCGGCAGCAGAATTAACCTGCTTGGAAATCAAATCGCTGATTAGTGACATAAAACAATTATTTAAAAAGAGTTTTTACAAATTTAAGCAAAATATCAATTTGCGGGGGTGATTATCCACAATATGTTTGAATCATAGTCTGCTGGTCCTGTGACTGGTTTGATTTTCTTGTCAAAGGAAGAGCCTTTTATTTGTCTTGCATCAAATCCGAAACTTTCAAGAATACTGGCGGAGTCTTTTCCGAAGACTCGCAGGTGGTCGTACTGGCCGAAGCTGTTTACTCTGCCTTCTGATGTGGTTATGGTGCTGTCTTCATATACTGTTTCGAGAGAATGGTCCTCAGGGAATGACATGATGACAAAACCGTCCGGGCTTATTATCCTGTGCAGCTCTTCAAGCGCCTTCCCGTAATTTTCAACGTGTTCAAGGACATGGTTGCAGATAATTACATCATAAGACGCGTCTTCCAGTTTAGTGTCCTGGATGTCCAGTTTCAAATCGGCCGGGGCAGAGAGGTCTGCAGTTGTATATCCCACACCGTGTCTTTTCATCCATCGGCATACGGATTTCTCAGGAGCAAAAACAAGAATCCGTTTGTCCTTGAGCATATCCAAGTGTTCACCCATCCAAGATACCATTATCCTGTGTCTTGGCAGAGATGCGCATATAGGGCATATTACTTTTTGGTCTATGTCTTTATATCTGTCAATGTTGTAGATTCCGGGTCTGGACATGAATTCTCCTTCTGTGAAGCCGTGAAGATGGCTGTTGCAGCAAGGACAGTAATAGGGAAGTCTTTTTCCTCCTGCCAGTCTCCAGAAATAAACAGATGCCAAGTCTGAGGCTTTCTTTGTTTTCTCGGCGATGAAAGCACAAGTGTCTCTGAACAGGTCTATCCCGAGATCTTTTTTCACATACCTCAGGCATAGTATGCAAACCAGGGTTTCAGATGCTACCGTAGCCCATGCTGCCGCTATAAAAGAAAACTTCGGGATAAAAACCAGGTTTGCTGCAAAGTTCAGGACTGCTCCCGCGATTTCTGCATGAAGAAGCCTTTTTTCCTTGCCGGCAGGAATCAGCACCAGACCTCCGGCTATGTTGCTTAATCCTATAGGTACCAAAGACAGGAGAAGGATACGGAAAGCCGGGAGAGCTTCCATAAAGGATTCTCCTCCGGTGATTCTGATAATCAGAGACGAGAACGCCATGCAAACGACCAGGGCCGCCAGTTGGATTCCGCCGACTAATGCCATGGATTTTCTGGCCAGAGAACGGAACTGTTTCCTCTCGTTTTTTTTCCAAAGTTCAGAAGCGGCCGGCAGGGCTGATGTCAACACCACGATTCCAGTCAAGGTCAGGATGAACTTGAGTCTTGTGGCAATGCTGTACAGTCCTGTATCATAATCGGTTTTCATAAAACCCAGCATCGTGGTGTCCAGGCTGCTGTAGATATACACGGCGCAGGACATCATGAAGAAGACAACCAATGGCTTGAAATGCTTTTTCCTGATGTTGAAGCGGAATGATATGTCTATATGTCTCCTGAGGAAGAAAAAGCAGAGAAGATAGGTTCCGTAGGATGTGACAAGAGAAAAAATCACATAGAGAATCACATCGTCCTGGCTGCGGACGAAAATGACAATCAATGCCAAGGACAAAACCTTGCAGATCAAGGTTGCCACTGCAAGGAAACGGAATTTTTCGAGTCCCTGGTAGAGCCAGTCGCATCCGATAGCCTGAAATATGATGCCAGTGCCGTACAAAGCCATCATCAGGGAGTTTTCTCTCAGCTTCGGGACTGAAACAACGAGGATTGCAAAGGCTGCCAGGCTTAAAGCCGCCAGAAGTATGTTGATGCTCCACAGTTCATTGAATGTTTTGCTCAGTTCGCTCCGGCTGCTTCGGCTGCTGGCACATTCACGTGTAGCGTAAAGTGGCATTCCCATGCTTGCCAGCATGACAAAATATCCTGCTACAGAGCTGGCAAAGGCTGTAATCCCGAATGCTGCGGGCTGAAGAACCCTTGTTACATACATCATCGTCAAAAACGAGAACAGGTATGTTGTAGCTCTGATAAAGAAATTGATGGATATATTTTCTGCAATAGAATGCCTCATTATTGTTTAATGGATGAAAATATCTTTTTTATCCAGCGGTAGGATTTGAAAACCTGCGCTGTAGCCCAAGGAAATGAAGACATCAGGAAATAGCCGGCCTTTGATCTGAGCGGGCATTTGTTTACATTGATTTTCTCCTTGCAGCTGTCTGCCTCTTTCTTGAGGTATTCCAGTGTTTCCTGTCTGCCTTGAGACCTGGAAAGAGAGCAAGTGCAGTACTCGAACACCAGGTGGTTGAAATTGGAACGGTGAACAGACTCCAGCTGGGATAGGGTGAAGTATTCAGGTATATGTGATTCGATGAAGCCTGTGTAGTTGTTGAATGCCTGTGTATAGTCTTTCAGGTTTGAAAGACTCTTGGTAAAGCTTATGCTGTCCGGTCTGACACGGTATGCGATCAACGGATCGCTGAGGAGGCAGTGTCGTTCAGATTTTTCCAGGACCTGAAGAATGATATCCATATCTTCATAGTTCTTGCCGTTGGAAAAACGGAGGCCGTCCCAGATTCTGCGTTTGTAGAGTTTGTTCCACACTGCGGTGGAGATATTGCCTGCAACTTGCAAGGAAAGGGTCTCCCGCTTTGTGTAAACCCCTTCCTTCGCTTTGTTGATTCCTCTTATGCCTTTTGTTGTGCTTGTGTCCAGTTTGCCTGATGTTTCGAAAACCCTGATATTGAATTCCACAATGTCCGCATCGTGTTCTTTCATCGCTTTGACAGATTCGGAGAGGGCTTCCGGATAATATGCGTCGTCTGAGTCCAAAAAGGCGATATACTTTCCCTTGCAAATGTCCAGGCCTGCATTTCTTGCAGCGCTCAGTCCGCCATTGGCCTGATGTATCACCTTGATTCTGGAATCGGTAGAAGAGTATGTGTCACAGATTTCACCGCACCCGTCAGTCGAGCCGTCATCCACAAGAATCATTTCCCAGTCTGTATAACTTTGGGCAATGACACTTTCTATGGCCTCCGTAAGGAACGGCCTGACATTATATACGGGAACAATGACACTAATCATTTTTCTTCAGTAAAACTACATTTTCAACATGCTGTGTATGCGGGAACATGTCAACCGGCTGGACTTTGAGAATACTGTAGTCTCTGCAAAGGATTTCCAAGTCTCTGGCCTGGCTTGCCGGATTGCAGCTCACATATACGATGCGGTTAGGGGAGGCGTTCAGAATCACTTGGGCTACAGAAGGATGGATGCCGGCTCTTGGAGGGTCTAGCACAACTATGTCTGGTTTACCGTGCTTTTTGATGAAGCTGTCGTCAAGTACATCTTTCATGTCTCCGGCAAAGAATTCTGCATTGTCTATTTTGTTGTCTTCTGCATTGGTCCTGGCATCTGCCACCGCTTCCTCAACATATTCTATCCCAAATACTTTTCCGGCTTTGCGTGCAAGGAAAAGGGCAATTGTCCCTGTTCCTGTGTATAGGTCATAGAGTATTTCGTCTCCCTTGAGATCGGCAAAATCCCTTACAACAGAATAGAGCCTGTATGCTTGCAGTGAGTTTGTCTGGTAGAAAGATTTTGGTCCGATGCGGAATGTCAAATCTTCCATTTTCTCCAGAAGATACTCGTTGCCAACGATATGGTAGATTGGGCATCCATCGTAGCTGTCGTTGGCTTTGTTGTTGACGGTAAGGTAGGCGGAAGTGATTTGAGGAAATTCCTGACAGATGGCCTTGATCATTTCTTCAGCGTCTTTCATCTGCTTTTTTGAAGGTTTTTCGCCGACACGGCAAGCACCGATTACCAGATTTATACCGAATTCTCCTTCCTCTGTGGAGCGGATGACAAGATTCCGAAGAAAACCTGTGTGGTTATACAGGTCGAAAAATCCCAGATGATGCTCAACGGCATATTGCCTGGCATATTGCCTTATAGCGTTGGATGGCTCTTTCTGAAGCCGACATTCCTTGATATCCAGCACTTTGCTGAACATTCCGGGAATGTGGAAGCCGAACCCCAGGAGTTCTTCTTCTGAAAAGTTTTTTTCCGTACCGTCTGGATTGAAGCGTTCTTCCTTGAAGAGCCAGCGTTTGTCAGAAAATGTGAACTCCAGCTTGTTGCGGTAGTCAACGATGCGTTCCGAACCAATGATGGGGGAGATAGGGGGGAGAGTCAGGTGCCCGATTCTGGTAAGCTGGTCTATGACTTGCTGCTGCTTGAATTCCAGTTGCTTGTCATAGGGCAAAGCCTGCCAGGTACAGCCTCCGCACACTCCGTAATGCGGGCAGAATGGTTTCTGGCGGATCGGGGACTCTTTTACCATCCTGACAGGGTTACCTTGCATAAACCCTTTGCGAGAACGTGTTATCTGGACATCTACCACGTCTCCGGGAACGCATTTTGGTACGAAAAGCACCTTGCCGTCTATGTGAGCAAGGCCATTGCCTTCTGCGGCAACGGCCTCAATACTCACATTTTCGATTACGATTCTTTCTTTGTTTCTTTTTCTGCTCATCTTACTTCTTGAAAGCGGCAATGAGCTCCTTGTTGCTGTAAGCGTCTGCTCCGTAGCAAGTTTTCAGATAAGCAAGGCCGATCTTGTAATCTTCCTCGGTAAAGGAATCAGTTGCCTCCTTGGCTACGACAACATCATATCCGAGGCAGAAAGCGTCTGCAGATGTGTGCCTTACGCACATGTGTGCATGCAGGCCGGTCATGATGACGGTCTTTACGCCGAGCTCTTTGAGAAGGATGTCCAGATCTGTCTGGAAGAAACCGCTGTAGCGTCTCTTTGGAACTACATAGTCCTTTTCGCAGAGATTAAGTTCAGGTATAACCTCGGCACCCTTGGTTCCCTTGATAGCGTGGTCGCCCCAGATAGTAAGTTCACGGTCGATTCCTTTCAGGTGGCAGTCGTTGCAGAAGATTACAGGAACGCCGGCCTTGCGGGCAGCATCCAGGAGTTTTGCAGTTGCCGGAACAATTGCGCGTCCTCTGTCGCATCCCAGAGCCCCGGTCACAAAATCGTTGAGCATATCCACAACAAGGATAGCCGGTTTGTTCAGAACGAGTTTCTGAACGTTTGCTTTCTTGGCTGCAACTTTCTTTGGAGCGGCCTTTTTAGCAGAAACTTTAGCAGTAGTCTTTGCCATTTCAAGTAGTGTTTATAAAGTTTGTAAAAAAGTGATTTTCAAATTCAGGTTAAAAGTAATCAAAATCGGCGGAATAATCTCAAAACGCGTGCCAATAACTTTCAAAAAGAATTTTAGATATTTGTCATACAATTTATATTATGTTAAATAGTATTCGCTCTCAGCGAAGCACAACCACCACAGAATCCGCTTCCGCCCTGCTTTTAATGTAGTTATTGATTTTGGCAAGGTCTTCAGCGCTCAGCGTTGCGGAATTGTCTGACATCACTATCTGGGCGGAAACATATCTTGAAATATCGTTTGTGTCTGAACCGCTCTCAATCGAAGGGAAAATGCTCAGCGATTTGATTCCGGGATAAAAACTCTGAATTTCTCCGATGATCTGTTTGGTAAGTGTTTCATATTTCGTGAACCCTGAGAGTTTGCCCTTCAGTTCATTGATTTCAGCGTTTTGATGGCTCAGGGTTGAAGTGAGCTCGTCCTTTGTAGCGGTAATGCTTGAGAGCGTGTTGTTGAGATTGATGATGCTGTCCGAGAGATTGCCCTGGATCACGTTCAGTGTGTATCCTGCCATTCCGTATGCAGGCAGTTTAAGATTCAGGTCGTTTATGTCTTTCTGTGGAATTTCCTTACCCACCGCCGCTACAGTCAGAACTTTATTGGAGCGGTCAGCTTTCTGTGAGATGATCTGGGTGCCGCTGAAATTCATCTCGTGGCTGACGAATCTTCTCAGCGACGAATCGAATATGCTCTCGCTTATTATGTTGACTGTCATTATGACTGCGGGTACCATGGTTATGATTACGATTGCGATGATATATCTGCGTACGTTCCTGGATGCCTTGTCTTCCAAGTCTGCCTTCCGGCGGAATTTCATGGCTCTGACCCCTATGAAGGTCGCCAGGGCTATGAACACTGTGTTTATGAAATAAAGGTAGAAAGCACCGAGGAAGTACTTCAGGCTCAGGCTGGCTATTCCGAAACCTGCAGTGCAGAGAGGTGGCATCAGGGCTGTGGCTATAGCAACTCCAGGGAGGATGTTCCCCCTATCCTTCGCTCCCAGGGCCACTATTCCGGCAGCTCCGCCGCACAAGGCGATAAGCACGTCGTAAATAGTTGGAGATGTTCTTGCCAGCAGCTCGCTCTGAGCTCCCCGGTAAGGTGTTACGGCAAAGTAAACGGCTGCTGTAGCGAGACTTATCAGTGTGGCTACAATATAATTTTTGAGACTTTTCTTGAAAAGCTCAAAGTCGTTGGTACCCACGGCATAACCCATCCCTATTATAGGACCCATCAGCGGTGAGATAAGCATCGCACCTATTATAACTGCCGTGGAGTTGATGTTAAGTCCCAGGGATGCAATCAATATGGCGAAAACCAGAACCCAGAGGTTGGGCCCGATGAATGAAATGCCGTCGTTTATCCGTTTTTCGACATCACTCTTGCTGGTCAGGAAACCTTTCACTGAAAAGTATTTCTGCACCTCCCCCCAGATATTGGACCTCTTTTCCATAAGATGTTTTCAGATAAACATTGACTCTGTAAAGATAATAATATTTATCAGCCATTGTTGTTTTCCGTAGAAGAGGATTTGTTAAATTTGCAAGGTTGTAAAGAAGTCTGATATGAATGTGGAAGTGAAGATACCGCTGGCTGAGCGTATAAGGCCGGTTTCCCTGGACGAGTATGTGGGACAGGAGCATCTTGTCGGCAAGGGAAGTGTTCTGCGCAACATGATTGAGAGCGGAAACCTTTCTTCTTTCATTCTTTGGGGGCCTCCGGGTGTGGGCAAGACCACTCTGGCCAATATCATTTCCAAGCAGCTTGACCGCAATTTCTTTACCCTGTCAGCAGTGAGTTCCGGAGTAAAGGATGTAAGGGAAGTCATTGCAAAGGCCAAGGACAAGAACCTTTTCAACCCCAAGACCCCTATCCTTTTCATCGATGAAATACACCGGTTCAACAAAGGCCAGCAGGATGCTTTGCTCGGAGCCGTTGAAGACGGGACTATCATCCTCATAGGCGCGACAACCGAGAACCCCTCATTTGAAGTCATAAGTCCGCTGCTTTCACGATGCCAGGTCTTTGTGCTGAAAGAACTTGGCGCAAAGGACTTGGATACTCTTCTTTCAAGGGCGATGGAAAAGGATTCCTACCTGAGGAACCGCAAGATTTCCCTCGAAGAAAAAGACGCTCTTTTCCGTTACAGCGGAGGAGATGCCAGAAAGCTTCTGAATGTCCTTGAGATAGTAGTTACAAGCATTCCGGAGGGAGAACCGGTTGTCATAACAAACGAGTTGGTTAAGAGCCGTTTGCAAGAGAATATGGCCTTGTATGACAAGAACGGCGAACAGCATTACGATATAATATCCGCTTTTATCAAGAGTATGCGTGGCTCTGATCCAAATGCCGCGGTATATTGGCTGGCCAGGATGATCAAAGGCGGGGAAGATCCCCTTTTCATAGCAAGGCGGATGGTGATTCTGGCTGCCGAAGACATCGGACTGGCCAATCCAAATGCACTTTTGCTGGCACAGTCAACCTTTGCCGCTGTCCAGCAGATCGGGATGCCTGAAGGCCGTATCCCTCTTTCGGAATGTGCCGTATATCTGGCCACCAGCCCCAAGAGCAATTCTGCATATATGGCTATAGATGCAGCTCTTTCTCTGGTAGAGCAGCAGGGAGACCTTTCAGTGCCTCTTCATCTGAGAAATGCCCCTACCCGTCTTATGAAGGAGCTCGGTTACCATCAAGGATATAAATATGCCCACGATTATGAAGGGAATTTCACCGATCTGGAATTCCTTCCTGAGGAAGTTTCGGGCAGCAGGCTCTACAATCCTGCTGAAAACAAGATAGAACAGGAGATACGCCGGAGGCTGAAAATCCTATGGGACAAGTACAAATACTGATTTGAAACAATATGATGCTGAAGTTGGATAATACTTCAGCATTTTTTATACATTTGCAAGATGGAAAAAATGGAACTGCTTACAGATTATAACAACGGGATGTTTTTCCTTATGGCCGGTCCTTGCGTTATAGAAGGCGAGGAAATAACCTGGTCTATCGCGGAGAAACTTAAGGAGCTGACGCAGAAGCACAAGGTACCTTTCATTTTCAAAGCTTCCTACAAGAAGGCTAACCGTTCCAAGATAACTTCATTCACCGGTATCGGAGACAGAGAGGGTCTTTCTTTGCTGAGGGATATCAGAAAGAAACTGTCGATACCTGTTGTCACCGATATCCACAGTGTGCAGGAGGCGGAGCTTGCCGCATCTTACGATATTGACATATTGCAGATTCCGGCATTCCTTTGCCGCCAGACTGAACTTCTCCAGGCTGCTGCTGCAACCGGAAAGTGGGTGAATATCAAGAAAGGACAGTTCCTTTCCCCTGAGGCTATGGTGTTTGCGATGCAGAAAGTGAAGGATTCCGGGAATGATAACGTGATGCTGACAGAAAGAGGCAGCCAGTTCGGGTATTCAGACCTGGTTGTGGATTTCCGTTCGATACCCAAGATGCAGAAATTCGGGTGCCCTGTAGTGATGGATGTCACCCACTCTCTCCAGAAGCCGAACCAGATGTCCGGAGTTACAGGTGGAGAGCCGGAGCTTATCCCGTACATTGCAAGGGCCGCGTTGGCTGTAGGCGCAGACGGACTTTTCATGGAAACCCATCCGGACCCTGCAAATGCAAAGAGCGATGGAGCCAATATGCTAAATCTCAGTCTTATGGATAATTTGCTAGCGCAGCTTGTCCAGCTGAGGAAAACTGTTAACGGATTTAACGTGATTAAATAATACTCAAAATGTTTTTGACATCTGATTTTTCCAAAAGGTATGAAAAACTGCCGGTAAAGATTTTCGGCGAACAGAAAGAAGCCTCAAAAGTGATTGTGAGAGATGTTATACTCCAGTCAAAGAAGAAGGCTGCGGAAGGAAAGAAACTTGTTTTGGCTTTGGCCGCTTCGTCAGCCTGCCTCCAGGTTTACGACGACTTTATCGCCGCTGTAAAGGAAAAGAAGCTGAGCTTCAAGAATATAGATATATTCGGAATGGATGACTACTATCCTCTGGACAAGAACGAGCTCCAGAGCCATTACCGCTTCCTGAAGGAATGTCTGATAGATGAAATCGATATTCCGGCAAAGAATGTCCACTACATAGACAGCAGCAAGCGCAGCGACATGGAAGACTACTGCGTCAAGTTTGAGAAGGACATAGAAAAGGCCGGCGGACTTGATATGGTGATTACCGGCAACATGGCCATGAACGAGCCTGGTTCTCCTTACAATTCAAGGACAAGGAAGATAAACCTCAATTATACTACCAGGGTTTCTGCCGCCAGCGAGTTCTTCGGTGTTGACGACGTTCCTTATTACGCAATAACGATGGGTATTGCAACTATTCTGGAAGCCAGGAAGATATATTATCTGGCATGGGGCGAGGGAAGTGCGCCTAAGATCAAGAAAATCGTGGAGGGAGAAGTTACCAAGATGGTTCCTGCATCCTATCTCCAGGAACACGGCAACGCCCACATTATGATAGACAAGGCTGCTTCCTTCAATCTGACAAGAGTGGAAACTCCTTGGCTGACAGACAAGGTTGAGTGGACTCCTTACCTTATCCGCAAGTCTGTTTTCTGGCTTTGCAAGAAGCTTGACAAGCCTATCCTCAAGCTTACGGACAGAGACTACAACGACAACGGAATGAGTGACCTGGTTACTGAAAAAGGACCTGCCAGCCAGATCAACATAAAGGTTTTCAACGATCTCCAGCATATAATCAGCGGGTGGCCGGGCGGAAAACCTAACACAGACGATTCTACCCGTCCAGAAAGGGCGCTTCCATATCCTAAGAGAGTCGTGGTGTTCTCCCCTCATCCTGATGACGATGTTATTTCCATGGGCGGAACTCTGGCTCGTCTTGCGGAGCACGGCCACGACATCCATGTCGCTTACCAGACCAGCGGAAACATTGCAGTGTTTGACCACGACGTTATCCGTTACCTGGACTTCATCCGTGAGAGCGCAGACATCTTCAATATAGATTCAGCTGAGGCAAAGAAGCTTTTCCTGGATATAGAGCAGCAGCTCAAGAAAAAGCATCCGGGGCAGGCAGACCCTCTGATTGTCAGAAGGATCAAGACATACATAAGGCGTGGTGAAGCCCGTAGCGCCTGCCGTTACCTCGGAATTCCTGACGACCACGTAAACTTCCTCTCACTCCCGTTCTACGAGACAGGAGGCGTGAAGAAGAAACCGCTCGGAAGAAAGGATATTGACATCGTGAAGAAACTCCTCCAGCGCATCAAGCCTCACCAGATTTTTGCCGCTGGAGACCTGTCCGATCCTCATGGAACCCATAGGGTATGCTTCCAGGCTGTCATTCAGGCATGTGAAGAGCTTAAGGACGAGCCTTGGTTCAAGGATTGCCGCCTTTGGATGTACAGAGGCGCTTGGCAGGAATGGGATGTCGCTGAGGCAGAAATGGCAGTTCCGCTCAGCCCTGAGGAAGTAAAGATCAAGAGAAGCGCCATTTTCCGTCACCAGTCTCAGAAAGACTATCCTCTGTTCCCAGGTTCAGACGCCCGCGAGTTCTGGCTTAGGGCCGAGGAGAGGAACCATAACACGGCTGTCATCTTTGACAAGCTCGGAATGGCTGAATATCAGGCTATAGAACTCTTCGTTAAATACAAATTCCAATGAAAGGAACCGGATTGTTAAAGTATCCTGTCCTGCTCTGCTTGCTGCTGGGCTGGGCAGGATTTTCTGCATCAGGACAAAAAGTTCGCAAGATGGAAAAAGTCAAGACTGCCAAAGTGGCTCACGTGGTTTTCAGCAGCAGTGTTCCGGACATGGCTGAAATCGAGTCCAAGTTCTCTTCGCTGAAGTCAAACAGCGTGGATGTTGTCAACTGGCCGGACAGGAACGGCTCGTACTCTCCGGAGGCATCGTTCAAGATCATGTATTCCGACACCGACCTCTACATCCGTTATCAGGTCAAAGAAACCGAGATACGTTCCACTTTCGGAGCTGATTCAGGTTCAAGGCCTTGGACCGACGACTGCATGGAGCTCTTCATAGCTCCGGTCAATGAGACGGGAGTTTACTTCAACATAGAGATGAACTGCACCGGTCACGGCATAGTAGGATATGGAGACTCAAAGAAAGACCGCGGACATTTTGAAAAGGAAAGGATGGACCGTATCAGGCGTTTTTCCACTTTGGGTTCAGAGGCTTTCGGAGACAGGTTGTCAGAAAAGCCGGTAAGCTGGTCCATGATCATAGTCATTCCTCTTGACCTGATACTTCAGGGAAGGAGCGTGTCCAGCATCATGGGTACAACCGTGCGTGGAAATGTTTTCAAGTGCGGTGATGAGATGAAAAACAGACATTACCTCACCTGGAACCCTGTGGGAACTCCAAAACCTGATTACCACCGTCCTGAATTCTTCGGATATTTCCAATTCGAGTAGTTCCTAGAAAGGATATCCGATACCGAAACTGATTTCGAAATTGTTCTTTTTGAACCATTTGCCCGGTCCCGTCCATTCTGACGTGGCCGGGTTATATGTTTTGAAACCGATATCCAGTCTGATAACCGCAAAACTTATGTCCAGCCTCAGCCCGGCTCCTACATCCCATGCCAGATGCTTGTAGAAATCCTTCCCTCTGAAAACGCCCTTAGGATCTGCCTTTTCTTCTGCGGTGGTCCCTTTTCTGTCGAATGTCCAGATATTGCCTACATCCGTGAACACGGCTCCGTTGAACATTGAAACTATAGGGAACCTGTATTCGAGATTAGCCTCCAGCTTAATGTCTCCGGTCTGGTTAGGGATGGTAAATGCGGAATCTCTTGGCGCATAACCTGGCCCCAAGGTTCTTGGCTGCCAGCCTCTCATATCGTATGCTCCTCCGCCCCAGAACATCTTTTCCAACGGCAGAACTTTGGAATTCCCGTAACCTTTGCCAACCCCACCCAAGGCTCTGACCGCAAGCATGTGGTTCGGGTTGGCTCCGAACTTCATGGTATAGACGGCCGAAAGCTCTGTCCTGGCATATTGGGAATAAGGCGAATTCCAGATCAGCCTCTCTCCTTTGCTGTTCTTTTTGAGCGATCCGTTCAGAAGGCTCAATGCATTGCCGGACAAATCCAGGCTGTATCTGATGTAAAAGTAATTGTCCTTCGGATTTGAAGCCGCGTCAGTCGTATAGTAAAGATTTGCCCCTACTCCGATGTCAAAGTGGTTGCTGTAGGAATTTTTCAGGAAAGGATCGCTGAGCATTTCATAGAACAGGGAATCTATGTTGAACATCCTCACTATGTTTACTCTCAGAGGCGTAATCTTGAAAAACAGTTTGCGGTGGACATTCCAGCTGTAGTTATAGCTTCCTGATATGATGTTTCTGGTATATTCCGGTCTTGTCTGATAGCTGAAAGAGGCGCTTATTTCCGTGTGTGGTATAGTCTTGGAACGGAACCAGCTGCTTGGGGCAAGAAGAAAGCGCGGTATGTCCAGAGTTGTGTTTACTCCAAGTTCAGTAGAGTGGATGTTGCTGTGGAACTTGAACTGGAAATCTCCCATCAGGCTGACGGTCAAAAGTTCTGCACCGCGAAACAGATTCTTGTGGAAATAAGAAAGTGAAGGAGAGATTCCAAGCAGCCCGTTGGAATTTGTGGAGCCTTGAAGATCTACTTTGAATCCCTGGACGTTTCCTGCCTGAAGGGTGATCATGGTCTGGACTTTTGAAGAATCCGTTTCCTGCTGCTGTATGTTTACGCTTGAGAAAAGGTTGAGGCTTGAGAACCTGGAATATGTGGTTTCAACGATACTCTCATCATACTGCGTGCCCGGAGTTATGAGGTTAAGCCTGTTGAGAACCTTTCTCCTGACCAGATTCTCTGTCCTGGACATTCCTATGATGTTTATGTTTCCATATTCGGCTGTATCTATCTGGCTTCTCCAGACCGCAAGCAGGGAATCTCTTCGGGCTATCCTGGCGGAATCCTCCTCAATTCTGACATTCCTGTTCAGCTGGAAGTTTCTCCTTGTAGATATCAGGACTTTGTCGAATGTGTATATGGAATGAACTCTTGAATCCCTTTCACTTCCGCTCCTAAGATAATTCCTGACCGCCATGTCAAGGTGGCTCTTCCCGTTATGGGCCAGTGTGTCTCCGGTAAAGAAGATGTATCCCTTGTCAAAACCGTAATACCCTGAATTCCTGTATATGGAAGCCAACCTTTCTGATTCTTTCTCCAGGAGGTCTTCGGAAAGTATTTTTCCCTGCTTTACCAGACTCTCATCCTGGTTGGCACTCATTATGTCATACATGTTCACATCCGGGATACTGTAAGTGACAGTGTCTATAATGTATCTCTTGCCAGGCGTTATGATGTATTTGACCTTTGTCTTCTTGTTGTCGGTACTTATCTCGTAGGTAATTTTGGAGTCGTAGAAACCTTTGTATTTCATGTGGTTCAGCATATTGTCCACAGAGCTTTTCACAAGGTTCGCATCAAATATAAGTGGCGGGGTCCCCATTTTCTCGGCGATTTTGTCCCATCCCTTTCCCGTCAGGTTTCCGGTATTGTACAAGGCGACTGAAGGCTGGAAACCGAATATGCCTCTCTTCGGAGTCTGCTTTATGTAGTTGTCTATGTCTGCCAGCTCGTCAGGCTTTTTGCTGTTAAAGTCTATCTCATTGGAAACCAGCATACTCTGGCCTTCGGGAATTACTCTGATCATGCTGCAGGAATGAAGCAGGACCAAGATGGATATCGCCAATATTTTTGCAGACATTTTCATATTCAGTCCAAAAATACTCAAAAACTGACAAATAATGCCAATAATGAATATATTTGTAGCGCAATTCCAAATCCGACTGAGTTGGATTGCCAGATTTTTTATCAACTAACTAAACTGGATTGGCAGTTATGAAGAACAAGTACATTAATTTGGTTGAACAGACCTTTGACTGGCCGCAGGCTGAATTTAAAGTGGAAGACGGCAATCTTTTCTTTCATGATATTCCGATGATGGATGTCATAGACCAATACGGAACTCCTTTGAAGATTACCTATCTGCCTAAGATTTCGAGCCAGATACAAAGAGCCAAAAGAATGTTCAACGTGGCTATGGCCAAGGTTGATTACAAAGGTTCCTATCATTACTGCTACTGCACCAAAAGCTCTCACTTCTCATTTGTCCTTCAGGAGGCTTTAAAGAACGACATCAATCTTGAAACATCCTCTGCGTTTGATTTCAACCTGGTGGATTCCCTTTATGAAGAGGAACTTATAGACAAGAACATCTTGATTGTCTGCAACGGATACAAGAAGGATCTTTATATTGAGAACATTGCAGCCAAAGTCAATGACGGATGGAAGAACATCATTCCTGTCCTTGACAACATGGGCGAGTTCGACGACTTTGACAAGGTGATAGAAAAGCCTTGCAACATCGGTATCCGCATTGCTTCCGAGGAAGAACCGAAGTTTGAATTCTATACTTCCCGATTGGGGATACGTTATTCAGATATCGTTCCATTCTACAAGGAAAAGATTGCCAAAAGCAAGAAATTCTCCCTGAAGATGCTTCATTTCTTCATCAATACCGGAATTAAGGACAACGCTTACTATTGGAACGAATTGTCAAAGTGTGTCAATGTTTACTGCGACCTGAAATCTGTTTGTCCTGACCTGGATTCTTTGAACATAGGTGGCGGGTTCCCTATCAAATCTTCTCTGGTGGAGGATTACGACTATGAGTATATGACAGAAGAGGTCATATCGCAGATAAAGACAATATGCGGCATGCGTGGCGTTCCCGAGCCGGAGATATTCACAGAGTTCGGGAGTTTCACCGTCGGAGAAAGCGGGGCTACCATATTCCAGGTCCTTGATGTCAAGCAGCAGAACGACCGCGAAAGATGGTATATGATAGACAGTTCGTTCATGACTACGCTGCCGGATATCTGGGGAATCAAAAAGAGATTCATCATGCTCCCGATTAACAAATGGGAGGAGCAGTACCAGCGAGTTTTCCTTGGCGGACTTACCTGTGATTCAGAGGACTATTACAATGCAGAAGCCCATTCTAATGCAATTTTCCTTCCGATCACCAAAGGGAAGCATGAACCGGAACCGCTCTACATCGGATTTTTCCATACCGGAGCCTACCAGGAATCAATAGCCGGCTATGGCGGAATACAGCATTGCCTTATACCCGCTCCCAAACATGTCATCATAGACAAGGATCCAAGCGGAGACTACACTACCAAACTCTTCAGCAAGGAACAGTCATACAAGAGTATGCTGAAAATTCTAGGTTATTGACAGTATGGAACTTACCGCTTCAAGAATCAAGTTCATACGCTCTCTGCAGCAAAAGAAGTTCCGCCAGGAGACATCGTTGTTTGTGGTGGAGGGGGAAAAACTGGTCAATGAAGCCCTCCATTCCGGTTTTGTCGTGGAGGATGTATATTATCGGGAGGACATCGGGGAAAAGGCAATGGAAAGGATATCTTCTCTTTCCTCCCCCTCCCCCGCCCTTGCTGTTGTAAGGCAAAAGGAGCATCGTCTCAGCGATATGGAGCTTTCTTCAGGCAAGCTTTACCTGATGCTTGACGGAGTCCGTGATCCGGGAAATCTTGGAACCATTCTTCGTCTTGCAGACTGGTTCGGAGTATCTGCTGTTTTCTGCAGCCGGGACTGTGTAGAACTGTATAATCCGAAGACTGTCCAGGCTACTATGGGAGCTGTATTCAGGGTTCCGGTATGTTACTGCAATCTTTCTGAAGTTGTCTGCAAAGCGGAAGCTGGGGCCCTTCCTGTCTTCGGGACTTTTCTTGACGGAACTTCCGTCCTGGAGGGTTCTGCCTTTTCTGAAACGGCAGCAAAGGGGGGAGTGATAGTCTTGGGAAGCGAGTCTAACGGCATCTCAGAAGATCTGGCTGCCTTGATTCCTTCCTCCAGACACTTGCTTATACCTTCTTTTGACAGGGACGGCAATGCAAAAACCTATGACGACTATTCTGGAAGTGAATCTTTGAATGTGGCAACTGCTTGTGCTGCGTTGCTTTTCCTGGTAAGGTCAAGATAGCCTATCCGGCGGCCTCCATCCATTTGTCGAGTTTTTGGTCTCTCTCGTCTTTCAACCTCGAGTATTCTTTTGAGAGTTCTTCCACCTGTTGCTGGCTTTCAGGGGAAGATAGTTTCATTTCTATTTCCTCAATCTTGAAATCCAGCTCGGCTATTTCGTTTTCAAGCTTTTCCACTTCTTTCCTTCTCCGCCTTTCCTCTTTGCTTTCTGCTCTGGCAATCTGGGAATCCTTTGGTTTGGATGCTGTTTCTTCAGATTTCTTTGCCTCCTCTTTCACTGCAGGAGAAACGGTCTCAATCAAGTCCTTTTCCAGATGTTCCAGATAAGGCACGATTCCTCCCAGATGCTCTTTCACCTTTCCGTCGCGGAACTCGTAAACCTTGTCCACCAGTCCATTGAGAAAATCTCTGTCGTGTGATACAATGACAAGTGTGCCGTCATATTTCTGAAGAGCCTGCTTGAGTATATCCTTGCTCTGAATGTCCATGTGGTTGGTCGGCTCGTCCAGACACAGCAGGTTGTAAGGCTTGAGTATCAGTTTGGCCATGGCCAGTCTGGCTCTTTCCCCTCCGCTGAGGACGGCGACTTTCTTGTCCACATCCTCACCTTTGAAAAGGAAAGCACCGAGAATGTCCCTGAGTCTCTGGCGGTACTCTCCCGGAGCGGCATTTTCCAGTGTTGAATATACGGTCTCGTTTTTGTCCAGTATATCTTCCTGGTTTTGTGCATAATATCCAAGCACCACATTGTAACCGTTCTCAACGGTTCCGCCTTTTTTGTCAAGTTCTCCGATAAGGATTCTCATCATTGTGGTCTTGCCTTCTCCGTTTCTTCCAACAAATGCCACCTTTTCTCCCCTTTCTATGGTGACATTGATCTTGGACGCCACGATATGTTCTCCATATCCGATGGCGAGATCTTCACTTTTGAACACGACCTGACCGCTGCGTGGAGCCGGTGGAAACTTTACCGTAAGAGTGGTTTTGTCTTCCAGGTCCACTTCTATCCTTTCCAGTTTGTCCAACGCCTTGATGCGGCTTTGAACCTGGTTGCTTTTTGTAGCCTTGTAGCGGAACCTTTCTATGAACTCCTCGGTCTTTTCTATCATCCTCTGCTGGTTCTCATAGGCAGACCTTTGCTGCTCCATCCTTTCCTTCCTCAGTATCTTGTACTTGGAATAAGGGACTTTGTAGTCATGGACTTTGGAGAGCATTATCTCTATTGTGCGGCTGGTTGTGCTGTCCAGGAACTTCCTGTCGTGTGATATGAGCAGGACAGAACCTTTGAAATTCTTGAGATAATTTTCAAACCACTGGATGGATTCTATGTCCAGATGGTTTGTAGGCTCATCCAGCAGCAGGCAATCCGGTTTTGAAAGCAGGATTTTAGCCAGTTCAATCCTCATGTTCCAGCCTTGGCTAAGTTCTCTGGTAGGCCTGTCGAACTCATCGCTCCTGAAACCGAGACCTGTCAGGACTTTTTCCGCCTGGCTGGCAGGAGGCTCGCTTTCCATCATGGAAATCCTGTCCTGGACATTGTTCAGTTCAACGATGAGATTGTTGTATGAATTTGACTGATAATCTGTTCTTTCAGATAGCTGAGAAGTTATTTCGCCGATTCTGGCATGGAGGGAAAACAGAGAGTCGAAGGCTTTCATCGTCTCCTCCATCACCGTCTTGTCCTTGGCGTGCCCCATCTGCTGGGGGAGGTACCCTATCCTCTCCCCTTTTGTTTTTGTGATGGTCCCCGATGTCGGGGAAACTTCGCCGAGGATAAGTTTGAGGAGGGTTGACTTGCCGGCACCGTTCTTGCCCACGAGCCCTATCTTCTCATTGTCACCGATATGTATGTTGATGTGGTCTAAAAGCGTGAAAGCGCCCCAGGACAGAGTCAGGTCATTGACGGTTATCATAATCCTTTATTGTTTGATTTCAGCCGCATCCCCCTCTTCATCTCCGGTTTTCTTTTTGCGGCACATCAGAATGCTTATCTCATACAGCCCGTACAGTGGAAGGCCGATTGCCATAAGAGTGAAAGGATCTCCGGTAGGCGTGATGATTGCCGCAATTATCAGCAGCACGACAAAGGCATGCTTGCGGTATTTCTTCAATGTATGTTTGTAGAGAAGACCAAGCCTGGAAAGCAAGGCCGCAAGTGTCGGAAGCTCAAACACTACTCCCAGGATAAGGATCAGGGAGAAGAAAGTTGAAATATAGGATTTGAGAGAAATCTGGTTGGTGACTTCTTCCATGACCTGGTAAGTTCCGAGGAATCTGAGTGTCAAAGGGAAAAGCAGGAAGTACCCCACCAGTACCCCGGCATAGAAGAATATGGCGGCAAAAGCGAAAGCCCTGATTACAGAACGTCTTTCCTTGGGATAGAGGGCCGGCCTTACGAATGTCCACAGCTGGTAGAGGATAACCGGGGTGCAGACTACCAAAGCAAAGTAGAAAGATGTGCTTATGTGTATGAAAAACTGGGCCGGGAGATCTATGTTTATGACTTTCAGCTTGAAAGGTTCCAGTGGAGGCTGGCCGGCAAGACCAAGCAGATAATCGGCCAACCTGTAGAGGACAAACTTGTCGTCTGTGGGCGCGAACACGACACCAAAGGAGAATTCCTTGAAGATGAAGAACACAAGGGCAGCCCCTAAAAGGATGAGAGCTGAACGGAAGAGAACCTTCCTCAGCTCATCCAAATGCTCCCAGAATGTCATGTTCTTCTCAGCCAAGGGGAAGAGAGTTTAGTTCTGGATATCCTTCTTGATATCTTTCAGAGTATCCTTTACTTCGTCGTCTTTTATCTCGTTTTCAACTCCTTTCACCCCGTCTTTGAAGCTCTTGACACCTTTGCCAATACCCTTCATCAATTCAGGAATCTTTCTGCCGCCGAACAGGAGAAGAATAACAAAAGCGATAATGAGAATTTCTCCCCATCCAAGTGAACCGAATAAAAGAATGCTGTTCATGGTATTTGTTTTTTGTTTATAAACTATCTGGGCAAAAATAACATTTTTTCGCGAGTTTCTCAATTTTCAGGAAAGTATGAGGCTACTTTGTCCACAAAAGACTTTGGTGCCCTTATCGGGATCCTTTTGTCGGCGCTGATGAATCCGACTGTAACCGTCCCGAAGCAGACCAGTTCTCCTTTCTGGTTGGTTATCTTCTGGTCAAATATGAGCTTTGCCATTGGAAGTTTGGTCAGTGTTGTGGAAACTTTCAGCGTGTCTCCCATTCTGGACGGCAGTTTGAAATGGATGTCTATGCTTACAACAGGGAACATTATGTTCTCTTTTTCCATCTGCTCAATAGGAATACCAAGTTCTCTCATCATCTGGTTTCTTCCGCACTCGAAGAATCTCACATAGTTGGAGTGGTGGACAATACCCATCTGGTCACATTCATAGTACCTGACTTCCAGGCTGGTTTCTGTAGTAAACATGTCTTATTGCTGTTTTTTCATGTGAATAAGCCTAAGGCCCTGGCCTATTGCCAGAACCATAGAAGTTACGGCCAGCAGTGCGGGCCAGGTCCACCAGACTGCAGTCAGGTGTGTCGTCCTGAACAGTTCGCCGGGGAAAACCTCAACTATCATTATCTGAAGGATCAGGATAATTGCAAAAACCAACAGGAAATTCTTGTTGGCTCCAAGCTTATGGAATGGACCGTGTGAGGTCATCAGAGTTCTTGCGTTCAGCAGATTCCACCATTGCATAAGGACAAATCCGGTAAAGAAGACAGACAGGAACACATCGTAGCCTTCTGCATGGGGGGCGTGTTTGTCCACCAGCATGAATATGAATGCAGCGGCAAACATCCCGAGTCCGCAAAGCAGAATTCTGTTCCAGATATAGCGGTTCACGATAGGTTCGCCAGGTTTTCTCGGCTTTTCCTCCATCACCGCCGGATCCTTAGGTTCAGATGCAAGTGCCAGTGCAGCCAGGGTGTCCATAATAAGGTTAATCCACAGAATCTGAGTGATTGTCAGAGGATATTCCTCTTTGAGGAACAGTGGACCTGCAATGGCGGTAAGCAGTGCCGCCACATTTACGCTCAGCTGGAAGAATATGAAACGCTGGATGTTATGGTAGATGCTCCTGCCCCACTCCACCGCATTTACTACCGTGGAGAATGAGTCGTCGAGGATTATGATGTCACTGCTTTCCTTAGCCACAGCGGTTCCGCTTCCCATGCTCAAGCCTACATTGGCATAATTGAGAGCCGGGGCGTCGTTTGTGCCGTCACCAGTCACAGCCACTACTTCTCCCATGCTTTCAAGGAGTTTGACAAGACGGACTTTGTCTTCCGGACGGGCCCTGGACATGACCTTTATGTCGGGGATGCGCTTCTTGGCCTGTTCATCGTCCAGAGATGCAAACTCCTGTCCGGTGATGGAGTTTTTTTCAACCGTATCTGTGTCTTTCCAGAGAGTTGCCTGGCGCGCTATTTCAATGGCGGTAAGTGAGTTGTCTCCAGTCACTATTTTAATCGCGATGCCAGCTGATTCACATTTCGCTATAGCCTTTGGAACATCAACTCTTACAGGATCTTCTATCGCGATGAATCCGTCATATTCAAGGTTTTTCAGCTCACTCTCCAGAGCCCCATCCATATTCATAGACTTGTGAGCAAACGAAATGCACCTCATTCCCCTTTTCTGGAAGGAGGATATCTTCTCCAGCTCAGCTGCTTTCTCGTTTTCTTGCATACCGGAGAATGACAAGACCACTTCCGGCGAGCCTTTCACCAGAACCCTTTCCTTGCCGTTCCCTTCTGAAACGGCAGATGCCATGTATTTGAGGGAAGATGAGAAAGGAATCCTTGCGAGGATTTCCCTCTCCGCTCTTATCGCCCTGTAGTCAAATCCGTTGTCGCTGATGAACTTGAGCATGGCTCCCTCCGTAGGGTTGCCAATATATTTGTCATCGTCCAGGAATGCAGTGCTGTTGAGGCTTATTGCCCGTGCCGTATCTTCTGAAAGCGGAAGTGTACATTCCGCCACCTTCATCTTGTTTTGCGTGAGGGTGCCGGTCTTGTCTGTGCATATAACCGTTGCTGCGCCCATTGTCTCGCAGGCATGCATCTTCCTTACCAGCGCATTCTGCGCAGTCATTTTGCGCATGCTGTAAGCCAAAGACAGTGAAATACTCATTGGAAGGCCTTCAGGAACCGCCATCACTATCAGAGTTACAGCCAACATGAACATTGTGATAACACGGTTGATCCCGTCAGGTGAGGAAAAATCCAAATCGTTATGATGCAGCTCGTAAACAAATAAAGCCAGAAAAACCAGGACGGAGATGCTGATTCCAACCCACCCTATCTGCTTCCCAAGTTTTGCCAGCTGCCTGGAAAGCGGGGTCTGGACTCCCGTATGCTCGCTGGCGGCCCTGGCTGTCTTGCCGATTTCGGTTTTGTCTCCTACAGTTTCCACCAGCATGACGCCTTCTCCTTCGCTTACAATGGTTCCTCTATAGAGGTTATTGGGAGAATAAGCTGTATTGTAGCCAGTTGTCTTTTCAGCTCTCTTGGAAGAAGGCTTGCTTTCTCCGTTGAGGCTTGATTCGTCAACTTTGAGGTTCACAGCCTCGAGGACTGTACCGTCAGCTGGTATTTCATCTCCTTCAGAAAGAATGACATAGTCCCCTGTCACCACTTCAGACTTTGGTATGGTCATTACGCGGCTTTCGCCGTTTTCCTTCTGGCGGATGACCTTCACCTTGTCATCGTCACTAACCTTGTTGAGTATGTCAAACTCCTTGCCGGCTTTCCTCTCGTTGAGGAATGAAACAAGCGTGGCCAGTATTATCGCGATGATAATGCCGGCAATTTCCAGCAGGGAGCCCTTGCCGAAAACAATGGTGATTGTCAGCGATATAGCTGCAGCTATGCTCAAGATGATGATAAGCGGATCCTTGAACTTGCCCAAAAACAGCAGCAGCCAATGAACTCGCTTGGGTGGAGTGAGGACATTGCTGCCATACTTGATCCGGCTTTCTTCAACCTGCCTGCTATTTAAGCCTTTGTAGGAGTTCATTAAGGGCTTTCAGTTTTTCGAGAGCGTCACTTTCCTTCTTCCTTTCAAGATCCACAACAGCCTTTGGTGCGCTGGCGACGAACCTTTCGTTTGAAAGCTTCTTCCTTACACCGGCCAGGAAGCCTTCGTAACGTTTGATTTCAGCTTCAGTCTTGGCAATCTCGGCAGCGGTGTCAACCTGGACCGGAACGAAGAACTCTGTTGTGCCAACCATGAAGTTGACTCCAGTGGTTCCGGGAAAGTCTGTACATTCTTCTATCTTTGAAACGTTTGCAAGCTTCTTTACAAGAGGAGCTGCTGAGGATGCAAAAGGTTTCTTCACATATAGTTCAACGGCTTCCTTAGGAGAAATCTGTTTGCTTTGACGGATGTTCCTGACATTTACCACGCATCCTTTAGCTGTCTCAAAGTCAGAGATGGCGTCATCGTTGACCTTGCCGGCTTTAGGCATTGTCTGGAGCATTATGGTTTCACCGTCCTTCCTTTCGGCAAGATTCTGCCAGAGTTCCTCGGTTATGAAAGGCATGAACGGGTGCAGGAGTTTGAGCAGGCTGTCAAAGAATTCCAGGCTCCTGTCGTAGGTATATCTGTCTATCTTCTGTCCGAATGCAGGTTTTACGGCTTCCAGGTACCAGGCGCAGAATTCATCCCAGAACAGTTTGTAGATTGTCATCGTGGCGTCAGAAATCCTGAACTTGGAGAAGTGGTCTTCTATGGTCTCTATAGATTTTGAAAGGAGGCTTTCGAACCATTCCACTGCTTTTGACGCAGCCTCTGACGGCTTTGCCTCTTCATCAATTTCCCAGCCCTTTATCAGGCGGAAAGCGTTCCAGATCTTGTTGCAGAAATTCCTTCCCTGCTCAACCTGGCTCTCGTCAAAGAATATGTCGTTGCCGGCTGAAGAGCAGAGCAGCATACCTATTCTCACGGCATCAGCTCCGTACTGCTTGATAAGGAGCAGCGGATCAGGAGAATTGCCGAGAGTCTTGCTCATCTTCCTGCCGAGCTTGTCTCTTACGATACCGGTCAGGTAAACGTTGCTGAACGGTTCCTTTCCTGCAAACTCGTCAGCTGCCATAATCATCCTGGCAACCCAGAAGAACAGGATATCCGGTCCGGTTATCAGGTCATTGGTCGGGAAATAATATGCCAGGTCCTTGTTAGGCTCCCTGTCAGGGAATCCCGGCTTCTGGGGATCAAACACAGACATAGGCCACAGCCAGGATGAGAACCAGGTGTCAAGGACGTCCTCGTCCTGCTTCAGTTCATCAGGCTTCAGTCCAGGATGCTTTTCAAGAGCCTCTTTGTAGGCCTCTTCTTTGGTGGCGGCTACAAAGCAGTCTCCGTCCGGAGTATAATATGCCGGAATCTGCTGTCCCCACCAAAGCTGACGGGATATGCACCAGTCCCTTACAGTCTCCATCCAGTGGCGGTAAGTGTTGGTGAAGCGGTCAGGAATGAGTTTTACTTTGCCGTCCTCCACACTCTTGAGGGCCTTCTTGGCCAGGTCTTCCATCTTCAGGAACCACTGCAGGGAGAGCTTAGGCTCAATGACGGCATCTGTTCTTTCTGAGTGTCCGACAGGAGAGATGTAATCTTCAATCTTCTCAAGGTTTCCGGCCTCTTCCAGCATCTTCACGATGTTCTTTCTGGCCTGGAACCTTTCCTGGCCAACAAGTATCTGGGCCTTTTCGTTGAGACATCCGTCATCGTCTATGATGTCCAGGACTGGAAGATGGTGCCTGAGGCCTATTTCATAGTCGTTTATGTCGTGAGCCGGAGTGACCTTGAGGCATCCGGTTCCGAAATCCATTGTCACATAATCATCCTCGATAATCGGAATCTCCCTGTTTATCAGAGGAATTAGTATCTTCTTGCCACGAAGGTGGTGGTAACGCTCGTCATTAGGATTTATGCACACGGCAGCATCCGCCATTATGGTTTCAGGACGAGTGGTCGCGATGATGATATACTTGTCCGTGGCCTTTCCCTCATCGCTGATGAAATATCTCAGGTAATAGAGCTTGCTCTTTGTCTCCTTGTGGATTACTTCCTCGTCGCTGACTGCGGTCTTTCCTACAGGATCCCAGTTGACCATTCTCACGCCTCTGTAAATCATTCCTTTCTTGTAGAAATACACGAAGGTGTTTATAACGGCCTTGCTAAGTTCCGGTTCCATGGTGAAGCGCGTGCGGTCCCAGTCACAGGATGCCCCCAACTTCCGGAGCTGCTTGAGTATGATTCCGCCGTGCTCTTCCTTCCATTTCCAGGCTTCTTCCAGGAACTGCTCCCTTGTAAGGGAAGATTTCTCTATCCCCCTTTCCTTGAGCCTTGCCACAACCTTTGCTTCTGTTGCTATGGAAGCGTGGTCAGTGCCGGGAACCCAGCAGGCGTTTTTGCCTGTCATGCGGGCTCTTCTGATCAGGACATCCTGGATGGTGTTGTTCATCATGTGCCCCATGTGAAGCACTCCGGTGACGTTTGGAGGAGGTATCACAATAGAATAAGGTTCCCTTTCATCGGGTTCCGAGTGGAATATCTTGTTCTCTAACCAATAAGAATACCATTTGTCTTCCGTCAAGGAAGGGTCGTACTTTGCAGGAATGTCCATAATCTTTCAAATTTACAGGTGTGGTCCGTTTTTTTTGCCACACAACCTGCAAATTTAATAATTTTAAACTTCATTATTTTCAAATATCAATATAGGTGTGCAAATTGGCGTCATTTCCCCTATTTTGATTATATTTGCCAGCTAATAAATCTAAACATACAAGTATGGCTGACAACAAGCAACTGGACATAGAACTCGGCAGCGAAGTGGCTAAAGGTTCATA
Source organism: uncultured Bacteroidales bacterium (assembly GCA_900316795.1). Lineage (GTDB taxonomy): Bacteria > Bacteroidota > Bacteroidia > Bacteroidales > UBA932 > Egerieousia. The sequence goes on from ONEF01000014.1 coordinate 30,099, forward strand.
CTGCAACCTTTCCATAATAACCCACTCTCCAAATGAGTTTGTTCTTGACTTTTTGAAGATACTGCCAGGATTCCCCAAGGCGGTTGTAACTGAAAGAATCATAATGACTCCGGAAAATGCCAAGAGGCTCCGCGATGCCCTTGCGGACAACATCGGCAAGTTTGAGTCTCATTTCGGCAAGATTGAGCTTCACAATCCGGAACCCCAGGTTCCCATAGGGTTCAACCCCTCCGGAAACAAATCGTAAATAGTTAGAATTTATTGATATGAGCAAAGAATTTAAGATTGTAGTCCTTGCAAAGCAGGTTCCTGATACCAGGAATGTGGGCAAGGATGCGATGACCCCGGAAGGGACAGTGAACAGGGCCGCCCTTCCTGCAATTTTCAACCCTGAAGACATGAATGCACTGGAGCAGGCGCTCAGGATAAAGGACAAGTTCCCTGGATCAAAGGTTTATATCCTTACCATGGGTCCATTCAGAGCTGCTGAGGTTATCCGCGAAGGCCTTTTCCGCGGTACAGATGGAGGAATCCTCCTTACCGACCGCCGTTTTGCAGGTGCCGATACTTTGGCTACATCATACGCAATCTCACAGGCTATCAAGAAGATGGCTCCAGACATGATAGTTGCCGGAAGGCAGGCCATTGACGGTGATACCGCACAGGTCGGCCCTCAGGTTGCCGAGAAACTCGGATGGCCTCAGGTAACTTACGCTGAAGAAATCCAGGACATTGATGAAAATAAAGTAACCGTTCTCCGCAGGCTGGAAAGAGGCATAGAGGTTGTCACGTCAACCCTTCCTTGTCTGATTACTGTTCATGCTACCGCAGCTCCTTGCCGTCCAAGAAACGCCAAGATGGTGCTCAAGTACAAGTATTCCAGAACTGCAAATGAGGAGAAAGATCCTCTGAACGAAGGCAAATATGCCATTTCAGTTGATGAAAAACCATATCTGAGAATCCAGGAATGGACAGTTGACGATGTTGGCGGAGATGCTGAAAGCTACGGATTCGCAGGTTCCCCTACCAAGGTGAAGAAGGTGGAGAACATCGTTTTCAAGGCTAAGGAAAGCAAGGTCCTTTCAGGCTCTGATGCAGACATTGATTCCCTCATCGGCGAACTTATGGCAAATCACGAAATTGGTTAACAACAGGAGGAAAGCATTATGAACAATATAATAGTTTATGCAGAAACCGACGGCGGAAAGATCTGCGATGTTTCATTGGAACTTCTTACCAAGGCCAGAGGTCTTGCAGAAAGACTTGGCGTTGACGTTGAGGCTCTTCTTATCGGTAGCAATGTAGAAAAGCTTGCAGATGAGCTTTATGCTTACGGAGCAAAAGTTGTACATCTGGCAGATGATCCTTGCCTTGAGTACTTCCGCACGCTTCCTTACGCTGCCATCACTCTGAGAGTGTTCAATACAGAAAAACCTCAGATAGCTCTCTTCGGGGCTACAACGGTTGGCAGGGACCTTGCTCCGAGAGTATCGAGCGCACTCAAGAGCGGTCTTACGGCAGACTGCACCAGCCTTGAAATCGGTAACCATACTGATGCCAAGACCGGCAAGCAATATACAAACCTTCTCTATCAGATCCGTCCTGCATTCGGCGGAAACATCATTGCCACCATCGTCAACCCTGAGCACAGGCCTCAGATGGCTACAGTGCGTGAGGGTGTGATGAAGAAAGAGCCTCTCGCAGAGCCTGTAAAAGGGAAAATCAACCGCATAGACGTTTCCACCATTCTGGTGGACAGCGACTTTGCCGTTGAAATCATCAAGAGGGAGATCGAGGAAAGAAAGATAGACATCAAAGGCGCCCAGATAATCGTCGATGGCGGTTACGGCGTAGGCAGCAAGGAGAACTTCTCCCTTGTCTTTGACCTGGCCAAAACCCTTGGAGCTCAAGTTGGAGCTTCCCGTGCGGCTGTGGATGCCGGCTTCGTGGAGAACGCAAGGCAGATCGGCCAGACCGGTGTTACCGTAAGGCCTAAGCTGATTATCTGCGTGGGAGTCAGCGGTGCCATCCAGCATACCGCCGGTATGGACCAGAGCAAGATTATCATCGCGATAAACAATGACCCTCAGGCCCCTATCCACAAGATAGCGGACTACTCCATCATAGGAGACCTCAATGAAGTTGTACCAAAGATGATTGCTTCATACAAGAAGCAGAGCAAATAGGAGGACAGAAAATGGCAAATTTTTACAAAGATAACCAAGACCTCAAGTTCCAGCTTTCCCATCCTATGATGAAGAGGATCGTGGAACTCAAAGAGAACAATTATGCAGACTACGGAAAGTATGACTACGCTCCGAAGGATTTTGCAGACGCTATAGATTCCTATGACCGCGTGATGGATATCATCGGCCAGATTTGCGGTGACATCCTTGCTGCAAATGCAGAGCAGGTGGACGCAGACGGTCCTGTATGCAAGGACGGAAGGGTAACCTATGCAGAGGGTACCAAGAAGAACCAGGAGGCTCTTACCCAGGCAGGAGTTTACGGAATCGCTCTTCCACGCAAGTATGACGGACTCAACTTCTCCATGGTTCCATACGTGATGGCAGCTGAACTTACCGCAAGAGCTGATGCCGGATATGCCAACATCTGGGGCTTGCAGGATTGTGCGGAGACAATCGCCGAGTTCGCTTCCGAGGAAATCAAAGCAGAATTCCTTCCAAGGATCCACAAGGGAGAGACTTGCTCAATGGACCTTACGGAGCCTGATGCAGGTTCTGATCTCCAGGCTGTTATGCTCAAAGCCACCTGGGACGAGGGAAAGCAGATGTGGATGCTCAACGGCGTAAAGAGATTCATCACCAACGGAGACGCTGACATAAAGCTGGTTCTGGCAAGAAGCGAGGAAGGCACATCAGACGCTCGCGGGCTTTCATACTTTGTCCACGACAAGAAGTGGGGTGGCGTTACCGTCAGAAGAATCGAGAACAAGCTCGGTATCCACGGTTCCCCTACCTGTGAACTCGTGTTCCGCAACGCCCCTGCCAAGATAGTCGGAGACCGCAAGATGGGTCTTATCAAATACGTTATGAGCCTTATGAACGGTGCCCGTCTTGGTGTCGGCGCACAGAGTGTAGGAATCAGCGAGGCAGCTTACCGCGAAGCTCTCAAGTATGCCAACGAGAGAGAGCAGTTCGGAAAGAAGATCATTGAGTTCCCTGCTGTCTATGAGATGCTCGCAGTGATGAAGGCAAAGCTTCAGGCTAGCCGTGCAATCCTCTATGAGACTTCACGTTGCGTGGATATTTACAAGGCTCTCAACGCTCTTGTAACTCCTGAGAGAAAGCTCACTCCTGAAGAAAGGAAGGAAAACAAGAAGTATTCCCGCTATGCGGACATGCTTACCCCTCTTTTGAAGATGACTTCTTCCGAGTTCTGCAACCAGAACGCCTACGATGCCATCCAGGTTCACGGCGGTAGCGGTTACATGAAAGAGTATCCTGTCGAGAGACTCTACCGCGACGCGAGAATCACCACCATCTACGAGGGAACTTCCCAGCTCCAGACTGTTGCAGCCATCCGTTATGTGACTAACGGTTCATATCTTGAGATGATCCGCAACGAGTACGAGAGCCAGGAAATCAAGGTCAGCGACAGTGTTGCTGCCGCCTGCCCGGACGCTCAGGTAAGACTTGAGAAAGTGAAGGCAAGATTGGTTGCAATGACAGAGCAGTACGAGAAGACCGTTGCCCTGATGGAGGGAAAGCCAGAGGAATACATTGATTTCCAGGCACGCAAGATGTGCGAGATGGCTGCTTTCATCATCGAGGGCTACCTCCTTCTTCTGGATTCTCTCCGCTGCGAGAAGTTCATCGATTCTGCTGAAGTGTTCTCAGAAAGGGCACAGGCTTGGAACAACGAGCGTCACTTCTACATTTACAACTGCAACAGCGAGACTATCCTCTCCACCTGCAAGAACGTGAAGTCAGACCTTGACATCGTTTATCAGGACTAATTCCAGGATATGAGTAACTACAAGGTCAAGCTCAAGAATATCAAGGCCTTTGCCTTTGACGTGGATGGAGTGTTCACTGACGGCAGCATAATCTGCATACCGGAAACCGGAGATCTTGTCCGCACTTTCAACGCCAAGGACGGCCTGGGAATGAGGCTTGCCTATATGAGCGGATACACTCTGGCCATCATTACCGGTGGCCGGAGCGATTCCATCCTCAAACGCTTCTACCCTGTTCTTGCACACGAGGTTATCCAGAACGCCCAGGACAAGCTCCCTGTTTTTGAAGATTTCTGCAAAAGGCACAACTTCAAGCCTGAAGAGGTTGCATACGTGGGAGACGACCTCCCAGACATCCCCGTCCTCCAGAAATGCGGTCTTGCCGTATGCCCTTCCGATGCCGTGGCTGAAGTGAAGTCTGTATGTGATTTCGTGTCAGAATTCCCTGGCGGAAGAGGCTGCGTCAGAAACCTCATAGAACAAGTGATGAAGGCTCAGGGCAAATGGAACCTCGACCCTTCCGCCTATCAGGCCTGGCGCCATGCAATAGACGAGGAGTACAACAAGATCTACAAGAAGCAATAGAAAGCATTAAAGCAAAAGGATAATTCAATGCAGTCTCCCCTTTCAAAACATCTTGAAGGAAGAAGAATGATTCTGGCATCCGGTTCCCCGAGAAGACGTGAACTTCTTGGGGAACTTGGCCTTGAGTTCACCATCGGCCAGATCAAGGACTACGACGAGACCTATCCAGCCTCTCTGAAATACGACGAGATTCCCGCCTACATCGCCGAGCAGAAGTCACTCCACTATAAAGGCGAACTTGAACCAGGCGACATTCTCATTACCTCCGACACTATCGTTGCCATAGACGGAGACATCCTCGGCAAGCCCAAAGACAAGTCTGAAGCCATAAAAATGCTCAGGGAACTTTCCGGCAGAACCCACCATGTGGTAACCGGACTATGTATAAGATCAACACAGAAAACTGTCATAATTTCAGATACTTGTGAAGTAACCTTCGACATCCTCAGCGATGAGGACATTGAGTACTACGTAGACAACTTCAAACCATTCGACAAGGCCGGAGCCTATGGCATCCAGGAATGGATCGGCCTTTCAAACATCAAATCCATAACCGGCAGCGTCTATACTGTCATCGGCCTTCCTGTCCAGAAACTCTACAAGGCCCTCCTGACTTTCTGATAGTCAGAATTTCTTTTGCAAAGATTCTTGCTTGTCTTTGAGAATCTGTCTATTTTTGATGTATTGAAACCATATTATGAAACGATTTCTTTATAAATTAATCCTTCTGGCATTTTTGTTTTCTTTGCAAGAGCTTTATTTATCAGAGTTTTCTGCACAGCTTTCTGCCCAGTCCACCTTTAATTTCTACGACGACATCTCCCTTCCTCAGACAGATGCGTGGAACTTCGTAAGGCAGGGAGAGGTTTCGCCCTCGATGTACACAGGCACCATCAACCTCTCTGTTCCCATCCCAAATGAATAGAATAAAAATGAACAGAATAATACTTTTAACACTTTATATGTCTGACACAGTAAGCCAATCGTGCTTATCCTCTATTGTCAGGTTATTTCATGACTCGAATTTATTCTTTGAGACTATAGATTATTCTATAACCTATTTATCGTCAAACTATTCATACAAATCTTTAAATAGAACAGGGAGGTTTTCTGAAAAAAAAATATCAGATTATTATAGGTGTCTTGAGGATTTAAAATCTGTAATGTATTCTTCTATAGAATTTAACAAACGTTCTCATAGAAATGATTTCAAGACTCTTGATATATCTTTTTCCATACTCTATTCCGCAGGAGATTCTTTTAATACATTAACTCTAGCAATATCTGAAGATTATTCATCTATAATTGATTTCAAAGAATTATCAATTAATTCTATTAATCTTTTATTAAAAGACAATTGTGGGCTATTCTATGGCACAACCCATTGTATGCGAGCAAGTAAATTACCACTGCTATTTGTTAATGGAGTAACAAACAACAACTTAGATGTTAATGAAATAGTTTCGATTGAACATTTAAAAAAACACTCAAAGGATATATTTAGTAAAATATGGAAGATTTCATGGGGAAATTTGATTAATTCGAAACAATTTGTTGAAGACAAAACACCTGTCATTCTCAGTGGTAAAAGATTTCTGAATACAATAGAATTCAGCAATTCATTGGTATGGTTTAACTTCGATTGTACTATTACTGATTTCCAAAAATGTTCAAGTCATAACCTAAATGAACTATTGACCTATTTCAAAGATAAATTACTATAATACTCGTTTCACTGCTGTACGGAGAAATTTTAGAAGGAACAGCAAAAATATTTACATTAAACAATGAGAATAATGACGGAACACAAAAATAAAAATACAATTAAAACAAAAACAGATTCGTTTTTTTCTAAACATTTTCAGTGGATCCTTGTAGTTTGCATACTTATTGTTCCCTTAATAACAACTATCTATAAACAGTATATGTTAACTCACAAAATTGAAACAGGGAAAGCCGTCATCACTAAAAAGTATATACTTAAGAGAATAAATAGAGGATGGTATCAAATGGACTATTTATATACTATTCAAAAAAAGAATTATTCGTCTACAGAAACTATATCAGAAAAAACATATAATAATATCAAAGTTGGTGATACTATAAATATTATAATTAATGTGTCCAATCCTAAGATATCAAGATGGAGTGAACAAAACATCTTTCTCAAATAGTTAGAATGGTCTATCTAGCCATCCTCGTTTTTTGGCAATGTCCTGAAGCTTGGACCTAATGCTCAAAGATATTTGACTTTTTAATTCAAGTAGATGCCGTCGTCTCCGGCGGTGATGATTCCCCTATCAGCCATATCGCGGAGGACAGTTATGTATCTTTCCTGAAGTGTTGGAGGTACAGCCTTCTTGAATGAGAGGAAACTCATCCTCTTTTTTTTGGATTGATTGAGGAGAGAGATGATTTCCTCTTCTATTTTCCTGTCAGACAGTTTCTTGTTGGAAAGGCAGATGTCGCAGACCCCGCAGTCTTTTATTACAGGCTGGGAGAAGTATTCAATCATATAACGGCTGCGGCAGGTGGTTTTCTGTGTGGCATAGTCTATCATTGCCTCAACTCTCTTCTGCATCTGGTCCTTTCTTTCCTTGTAGCGCTTTGGACTGATATATAGGTTGTTTTCCTGGAATCTCGGGCATTTGAAAATCATCATTGGAGTTCTCAGTTGAGGAATGTAGCGTATGATTTTCCGTCTGGAAAGAGACTGGAGTTTGGCCCTCACGTTCTCAGGAGTGTCCATCGTGATGCGGGCTATGTACTCCTCATCTATCCTAACCATCTGGGAGAACAGTCCTGTGTAGGTTCTCATTAGAGATTTCACAAACTCGTCCATGACGCTGTTTTCCATCTGGATTGCGTAGAGGTCATCCCTTCCTACCGTGAACATTATCCTGGAAGGGTTGTCAATTTCGTCCGTAAGTTCCCAGTAATCTTCCTGTTCCAGATATTTTATGGCATAGTAGGCGCTGACGGCATTCAGCTTGTACTGCCGGGCGAATTCCATGAGATCGAATTTGCGGATGGAGTGCTCCCCGTCTCCGTAAGCGATTTTCAGATAGTTGAAGACATACTGGTAAACTTTTGCCATATATTCTACAGGCGGGTAGTTGACGTTTACCAGCTGGCGGAGTTTTTTGGTGTCTGTCTGGTTCCAGAGGAGCACGGCCCAGGAAGGCTTGCCGTCTCTGCCGGCCCTGCCCGCTTCCTGGAAATAAGCCTCAATGGAATCAGGCATATCCATGTGGACCACCACTCTCACGTCAGACTTGTCTATGCCCATCCCGAAGGCGTTTGTGGAAACGATGACTGAGGTCTTCCCTTTCATCCAGTTTTCCTGACGGAGGCTTCTCTCTTCCTTGCCGAGGCCCGCGTGGTAGAAATCAGAGGACACACCGGATGATTTGAGGAAAGACGCTATCTCCTCGCATCTTTTTCTCTCCCTGCAATATACGATGCCGGCTCCGCTTCCGAGTCTCTCCTGATATGAGGTGCATACCGCAAGGAGATTCCCGAGCTTGTCTTCACATTCTCTGGCTATGTATGCAAGGTTGCTTCTTGAAAAATCTGTGGCTATGACATTGGGTTCCTTGAAACCGAGCTTTTCCATAATGTCATCAGCAACTTCCTTGGTGGCCGTTGCCGTCAGCGCTATGACTGGGACTTTCCTGCCTAAGATTTCCCTTATCTTGATGATTTCCAGGTATGCCGGACGGAAATCATAGCCCCACTGGGAGATGCAGTGTGCCTCATCTACAACAAGGTAGGAAACTTTCATCTGGGAGACCCTTTCCCTGAAGGCAGAAGTTGACAGCCGCTCCGGAGAAGCGTACAGGAACTTGTAGTCTCCATAGACCGCATTGTCCAATGTAATGCCGATGGATTTGTGTGTCATGCCGGAATGTACGGCCAGAGCCCCTATCCCTCTTTTCCTGAGGTTCTCCACCTGGTCTTTCATAAGGGCGATCAGAGGGCTGACGACAAGGCAGATGCCCTCTTTGGCCAAGGCCGGAACCTGAAAACAGATACTCTTGCCGCCACCTGTCGGCATAAGGGCAAGGGTGTCCTTTTCCTCAGCGATGCTCCCGATCAACTTTTCCTGGGCTGGCCTGAAAGACTCATATCCCCAGTACTTGTGCAGTATCTCCCTGTATTTCTCCATTTATCTTGTCAGGTGAATGGCCATGCCTTTTTCTGTGGTGATTTCCAGTTTTTTGCCCGTAGGGTCAATGTTTGTGGTGCAGGCGACTCTCTCTTCTCCAAGGAACATCTCAGTCTTCTGTCTATTGAAAACTTCAGGGGCAGTAAGATCTTTTATAATTGATTCTATGGAATCTTTGACCTCCGGTTTATAGGTTATTTTGCTGTCATCTGCCTTCAGGCTGAATTTGTCATTGTCCAGATGGAGTATAAGAGAATCTTTCCTGATCTCCCATTTTCCGGTATGAATGGCATCCAGGCTGATCTTGCCGTAAAACAGGGAACTGGAGGCCTTGTAACTCAAGACACATGTCATTGTCCTGTCTTCTTTGAAATCCATCTCAATGGAAGAATCGTCGCCTGAAATGGAAACCCATTTGCCCACGATTTCCTTTTCTGAAACCCGGCGGACCTGTCCAAGGGTCTTCTCGGCAAACTCCTGCAGGTCTTCGTCGGTGACATTCATCAAAAACCTGTTGGCCTCGTTGAGCCCAATGCAGTTCTCGAGAACATAATTGAGGAGGTACTTGCGGTTTTCCAGATTGTCCAAATAGATTTTGGTCCTTTCATCGTTGAGCCATTTTTCACACAGAGAGTAAAAACTGCTTTCGTCAAAAAGGAAGTTTGAGTTCATCAGTATCTGGTAACTCTCTTCTCCGCTGATAGGTCTTTTGAAATACACCCAGTTTTTCAGCTGGTCTTCAAGAATCGCACGCAGGTGATAGCACTTCTGGACATTACGGATGAAAGACATGTCGCTAAGGGTGTTCCAGGATTCCTGGCTGCTGTTGAAGATGGATTCATTGGACTTGTCAAACTGAAGGGCCGGATCAAAAGTGTCGGAAAGGATATAATTGAGGAATCTGACCAGAGTATCCCTGGAGATGGCTCTGATGTTGCCCTTGTTTTCCAGACAGAACCTTGTGGCCTCCCAGCCTGTTTCTTCGTTTTTGAGGATGCCTTTTATGTTGGAAATGGTCTCGTCTATGTCGTGGATGACCATCATTGATATCTGGCGCCTGTTTTCCTTCTGGCGGTTCTTGTCCACAAGATGCGCCACTCCGAAGGTCAGGATGATGGATATGACTGTAGCCACAATGCTAATGGCAAGCTGCTTGGCGGTGTCTGAAAGTTTGAGTCTGCTCATGTTACAAAAATCTGTCAGGCAAAGTTAATAATTACTATCTTTACAGCACCAATATAAAATGTCATGAAAACCCTGTTTTTTATTCTTTCGGCGTTGGCTCTGGTTTCTTTCGGATGCCGTTCAAACACAAATGCTCAAAATGACTCTCAGCCTGCGCTTGAGGCTGTCGAACAGATTCAGGAACCGGCCTCTGAACCGGGAGCTGATCTTCCTAGAATCGTGAAGCCTGCTGCCTACCAGGCCTGGCTTGCAATTGCAAAGTCTCTCGGCTTGAAGGGCGAGTATGTCTGCCCGGAGAACAGTGCTTTATCATATACGGTTGAACTGGTGGATGAAGAAGGCGCTGAAGGATATATGATCGATGACCAGGTTTTCTGCTATCCTTATAAAGAAGAAGGCTTCTTTACCGTACACTCTCACGTGGAGGCGGCAGAAGGCCAGGGCGGAGAATTCGAGTACACCTTCTACTTCTTTGATGACGATGTCCTTACCAAGATTGAGAACCCTCTTCCTGTTCCGGATTTCGCAGACTTGCTCAGCGATTCCAAGGACGCTCCTTTGCAGGAAGATATGGTGGAAAAACTTAAGAATCTGTTCAATTCCCGTCCTGGAGACTTCGTCGCCTATGAATTCCATCCTGAAGAATTCATAGTCAAGGCATATCTCCATCCCCTTTCCTGGAGCAGAGACGTGGAGCCTGATGAAAAAGGCCATTGCAATTGGCTCGAGCAGTTTTATGAAATGCGTGCAGAGCCGGACAAAAACACCTACGAGTGGAACGGAGAATCTTTTATAAAAGCCGAATGAAAATGAAAAGGATATTTGTTATAGTAGCCGCCCTTATATTGACGGCCGGATGCCACAAGAATGACAGCGACCACAGGGAACCGCCTGTAGTGGGCGCTGTGGATCTGGGCCTGTCTGTAGATTGGGCAGTATGTAACCTCGGGGCGGATAATGCCTGGGAATACGGAAATTATTACTCATGGGGAGAGACATCGCCGAAGTCTGATTACAGATGGCCATACTATGTCTTCTGGCTGAGCGGTGATATGGGCAATGTGAAGCTGAAGAAATATGTCAACTCCGCAACTTATGGCAATATTGACGGAAGGCTGGTTCTGGATGCCTCGGATGATGCGGCACGTAGTAAAGGAGGTTCCTGGAGAATGCCTACAAGCAACGAGATCCAGGAACTCATAGACAATTGTACCTGGACTTGGACTACCCTCAACGATGTGAATGGCTATGAAGTAAGGAGCAAAAAGAATGACGGGAGCATCTTCATCCCGGCCGCCGGGGATATGGCTGGAACTACCCTTGATACCGAAGGCCGCAGATGCTGCATCTGGTCCTCCGGTTTATTCCAGGGAAATTGTGCCACTGCAGAAAGCCTTGTCGCTGACAAAGGGAAAGTGGAAGTCTCTAATTTCGCCCGTTGCTACGGGTTAAGCATAAGGCCGGTTTACGTATATGACAAATAGTTTTCCGGATGTACGCCAATCCGCCAAAAAGGTTATCTTTGCGGCGTCAAAAAAGTAGTTTTTTAAATTTAACGACATAAATATGGCACAGATTGATCTTAGCAAGTACGGTATTACCGGCGTAAAGGAAATCATTTATAATCCACCTTATGATGTTCTTTTCAAGGAGGAGATGCAGCCTGGTCTTACCGGTTACGATAAGGGACAGCTCACGGAACTCGGAGCAGTTAACGTTATGACAGGAGTTTACACCGGAAGAAGCCCTAAGGACAAGTTCTGGGTAATGGACGACAAGAGCCGCGACACTATCTGGTGGACCTCAGACGAATACAAGAACGACAACAAGCCTTGCAGCCAGGAGACTTGGGAAGAACTCAAGAAAATTGCACGCAAAGAGCTTTCTGACAAGAAGCTCTATGTTGTGGACGGTTTCTGCGGAGCAAACGCCAATACGAGAATCAAAGTTAGGTTCATTATGGAAGTAGCTTGGCAGGCACACTTCGTACGCAATATGTTCATCCGTCCTACAGAGGAGGAACTGGCAAACTTTGGAGAGCCTGATTTTGTGGTGCTTACCGCTTCAAAGGCAAAGGTTGAGAACTACAAGGAACTTGGCCTTAACTCCGAGACAGCTGTTGTTTTCAACATCACTGAGAAAATGCAGATCATTCTCAATACCTGGTACGGTGGCGAGATGAAGAAAGGTTTGTTCTCCTATATGAACTATCTGCTCCCTCTTCAGGGTATTGCGGCAATGCACTGCTCAGCCAACACCAACGAGAAAGGCGAGACCGCTATCTTCTTCGGACTTTCCGGAACCGGCAAGACCACCCTTTCCACAGACGAGAGAAGAGCCCTTATCGGCGACGACGAGCACGGATGGGATGATGACGGTATATTCAACTTTGAGGGTGGCTGCTACGCAAAGGTCATCAACCTGGACCGCAACGCGGAGCCTGAAATCTACGGTGCCATCAAGAGAGACGCTCTTTTGGAGAATGTTACCGTAGATGAGAAGGGAATGATAGACTTCTCAGACAAGAGTGTCACCGAGAACACCAGGGTATCCTACCCTATCTATCACATTTCCAACATCGTGAAGCCAATCAGCAAGGCTCCTGCAGCAAAGAAGGTGATTTTCCTTTCAGCCGACGCGTTCGGAGTTCTTCCTCCAGTGTCAATCCTCACTCCTGAGCAGACCAAGTACTACTTCCTGTCAGGATTTACCGCAAAGCTGGCCGGAACTGAAAGAGGCATCACCGAGCCTACCCCTACCTTCTCCGCTTGCTTCGGAGCGGCTTTCCTCTCTCTCCATCCTACCAAGTACGGCCAGGAACTGGTAAAGAGAATGGAAAGCGTTGGAGCAAAGGCTTATCTGGTTAACACCGGATGGAACGGAACAGGAAAGAGAATCTCCATCAAGGATACTAGAGGAATCATCAACGCCATTCTGGACGGAAGCATCGACAAGGCTCCAACCAAGAAGATCCCTTATTTCAACTTGGAGGTTCCTACCGAGCTTCCGGGAGTCGCAACAAATATCCTCGACCCGAGAGACACTTACGCTTCTGCAAGCCAGTGGGATGAAAAGGCCAAGGATCTGGCGGGCCGCTTCATCAAGAACTTCACCAAGTTCACTACCAACGATGAGGGCAAGGCTCTGGTAGCTGCAGGTCCGCAGCTATAGTGGTATCTACTGCCGGTATTTACTTATACTTTAAATATATGAACAAGCTGAAATTTATCTCGTTAGCGGCATTGATCCTAACTTTTGGCAGCCTCTTCGCTCAGGATGACGCCTTTTATTCTGAAGTAAGAGGATTCATGTCAGAAAGCCGTCCTGAATATGACAAGATTGTCTCTTCCTACTTTGCCGGTCAGGAACTCTCTGCCGATGACTATACGCTCTTGTATTATGGCTATACTTTCACTGATGCCTACAAGCCTGATTTTGTCAACAAGTCTGTAGATTCCCTCATAGACGCCAAGAAATATGCGGAGGCTTATGACGCTCTTAAGAAGGAGCATCTGAAAGATCCGTCATCTCTGCAGATTCTGTTTGACTTGATGGGACTTGCCTTTGTCCTCGAAAAGTCAGATGAAGGCCAGCAGTATCAGAAGAAGTATATCAATCTTCTTCTGGCCATTGTCCAGGCCAGCGGAGACGGTCTTAGCCGTGAGAATGCCATAAAGGTAAACACGGTAAGGGATGAATTCCAGATATTGAGTTCTTATTTCAGGGCCTCCAGCATCGTGAAGAAGGAGTTCTCTTCCAGTGACAGTATAGATAAAGTCACCATCAAGGATTCTGAAGGAATCGTCAAGGACGTGTTCTTTGATTTTACACGTTATGTTGCGGTTACATCTGCTCAGTAGATATTTTTTACCGAGCTCAGGTCTAAAAATAAGAACACAGGCCAATATGCCCGATACGCAAAGTTCGGGCATATTTTTTTCAAGACGGCTCAGCTGGGTTCAGCTTAGAGACCTGAATGTTCTAAGGTGTAAACTGTCAAGCAAGTATTTGACCACTCCGGCAGGCAGCATTGCAAGATATAAGAAAGGGGCTGCCGCATCAGCAAAAAAGCCCTTGAAGCCCATCCTGACAGATATGGCGTCATAGCAAATAGCGCTTTTTATCTTTCCGGAAAATCCGAGGGCAATGCGCTGGTTGTGATAAGCCCTGTAACCCTGGGGGTTGGAAAACAGAATCTGCCTGTAGTTGTATGAATAACCGTCCGGATTGTATTGGCATATCTGTACAACCCTGTCCATCAAGGCAAAAGAGAAGTCTTTGTCCAGCCTCTCGTATAGGAAAGAATCAGTAACGAACTTCTCATTTCCGAACTTCGGAAACTTGTGTTTTTTCAGAATGGAGGTTTTCATGGTCATGACCAGTTCTCCCATGAAGCCGGCTCGGCGAAGTTCTTCCAGATGAACTTTTTCCATGCCTTTCGGGAAAACATTGTGGCCGGAGCCGAAGCTCTTGTAAGATATGATTCCGCAAATATCTTCACTGTCTGCCTGGCGGAAAAAATCCAGACAATCGGCTACTGTATCTTCGTCTGCGAGACGGTCATCAGAATCCAGGCACATGAACCATTCGGTGTCTGACTTGTCCACGGCAAAATTGTGGGCTGCCATCTTGCCGGAGTTTTCCTGGAAATGGTATTCTATGTCAACGAGCTTTTCTTCTATCCACTTTTCAACAACAGAAGATGTCCGGTCCGTGGAACCGTCATCCACTATCACCCATCTGAAATCTTTGCAGGTCTGGATACGGAGACTTTCATACAAAAGCGGCAGCGTATGAACCCTGTTGAACGTTGGGGTGAAAATAGTCAAAGATTTGTGTTCCATAGTGGCTTGTTATCAGCGCGTAAAGATACAAAATCTTTTGGAGAGTTATTGGAAAAAAAAGGATGCCCGCTTTGCGGACATCCCCATTCTTGATGTCAGTTGTCCATAGTGGACAACCGGTTCTTTACTTTTCCTCTTTCTTGCAGTTGCAACCGGCGATGATGCCCCAGATACCAGCGGCAAGGATAGCTCCTGCGAACGGACCTACGATAAAGATCCACAGGTTGGAAAGTGCGCTGCCGCCCTGGAAGAATGCAGGTGCGAGTGAACGTGCAGGGTTAACTGATGTTCCGGTGTAGCGGATGCAAACCAGATGAACCAGTACAAGCGAAAGGCCGATAGCCAGGCCTGCAAAGTTGTTGGTTGCTCCGTTGGTCTTGGAAGTTGCTCCAAGAACCACGAGAACGAACACGCAGGTGAATATGATCTCAGCAAGAAGGCCGCCGAGGGTAGTTACGCCTGCCTGGAGATCATTGGCTCCAGTTCCTACAAGACCTGAATTGGTTGTGAGAAGATACAGCAGAGCTGAACCTATGAAGGCACCTATGCACTGGAAAACAATGTAGAGGATACCGTCCTTTACGCTCATCCTGCCACTGAGGAGAACACCAAGGGTAATTGCAGGGTTGATGTGGCAACCGCTTACTCCACCGATCGTGTAGGCCATTGCAACTACAGCAAGACCGAATGCCAGAGCTGTTCCAATTACGGTTGCAGCATTGGCTACCGTTGAACAGTCAGAAGAACAATTGAGACTGACAGCCACGCCGCAGCCCATTAGAACCAGCACCATAGTGCCGAACATTTCTGCTAAATACTTCTTCATTTGAGTATGGTTTTAGTAGTGATTATTGCAAATTTAATAAAAATTAAGCCTAAATATAGTACACCGGAGATGCTTTTCCTCTAGGAAGGGCATTCAAAAAAGTGTCCTTGGATGAGTCTCCAGCTTTTTCCAATGCCTTCAGAGCGCTTTCAAGCGCAAGCTCAGGTGTATTGTTGTTGTCCGAGAGATGACAAAGGAATATATGCCTCAGCGACCCGGACCTGACCTTGAATATATCCTCCAAAGCTTTGGCTGTCTGATTGTTGCTTAAATGCCCGTATCCGTTTCTTATCCTTTCTTTAAGGATGAACGGATATGGCCCGTCATCTAACATGCGCCGGTCGTAATTGCTCTCGATGACAAGTGCATCTGCCCTGGAGGCATAGGTAAGTATTTCATCTGTCATCGCTCCGCAGTCTGTGACAAGTGTTATTGTCTTGCCGTCTAACTCCAGACAGTACCCCAAAGTCTGAGTGGCGTCGTGAGAAACCTCGAATGAAGTTATCTTCACTCCGCAGACTGTCTCTTCCTTTCCCGGAACCAGAATATGGAAATTTGCACCGGACAGCCCGCGTGAGCAAATGCTTCCGAGCAAGGCGTTTTTCAGGATTTCTGTTGTGTAGATCGGTTTGGAGTATTTTGAAGAGATTATCCCCAAAGCCTTGATGTGGTCAATGTGGTCGTGGGTTACAAGAATGAAATCCACCTGGCGCAGGCTGAATCCGTTTTCAGAGAGCTTCTTTGCACAAACGCGAGGTCCCACTCCCGCGTCTATCAGGAATGAGACCTTGCCGTCTGTGAAGAAATAGCAGTTTCCGCTGCTTCCGCTGGAAAGAGACAGGAACTTGATCATTTCAGAGTCTTGATCAGACCTGTGAACAAGGCTGTCATCTTGACTACTGCAGCGTCTGCGGCCTTTATCACCTCCTGCTCGTCATTTACGAAGTCAGCCTTTTCGGTATCTCCAGAGGCATTTGTGATTATAGACACTCCGAATACCTTCATTCCGCAGTGCCGTGCCACGATTACCTCAGGTACAGTGGACATTGCAACTGCATCTCCTCCTATCAGCCTCATATAGCGGTACTCAGCCTTGGTCTCATAAGAAGGTCCGCTGCCTGCTACATAAACACCGCTCTGGAGATCAAAACCGTTGGCGGCGGCTATCTTCCTGCCTTTGTCTATGAGTTCTTCGTCATAAGGATGGCTCATGTCCGGGAACCTGGTTCCGAAAGAATCCATGTTAGGTCCGATCAGAGGGTTAGGCAGGAGATTGATGTGGTCTTTGATAGCCATTATGTCCCCTACTTTGAAAGACGGGTTAAGACCACCGCATGCGCAGGAAGCCAGAAGATACTTTACTCCAAGGAGTTTCATTACCCTGACACCGATTGTTACCTGATCCATCGTGTAACCCTCATAGTAATGGAAACGGCCCTGCATGCACATTACGGTCTTTCCGCCCAGTTTGCCGAAAATCAGGTTGCCTTTGTGCCCGACAGCCGTAGAAACAGGGAAGTTTGGAATCTCGCTGTAATGGATAACAAGCGGTTTTTCAATCTTGTCCGCAAGTGAACCCAGTCCGCTGCCAAGGATGATGCCGGCAATCGGTTTCAGTCTGCCGATTCTTTTCTTGAGATATTCAGCGGCTTCGTAAATTCTCTTTTCTCTTTCAAGCATATACTTTATGTTTTAGATGATTATCTGACTATTTTCCTGTATAGTTTCCTTACCTGTTCAAGAACTTCCCGCTCACCTTCTATTACCTTGTCTTTCATGACGATACGTCCGTTACATACAACAGTTTCCACGCAATCGGAATGCGCAGAATATACGAGGTTCGCGTCAAAGTTAATGCACGGGGTGAAACTGTAATTGTCTATGTTTATGATGGAAAAGTCCGCCAGGGCTCCCTCGCGAACGATACCGCCGTCCAAGTCAAAGGCCTTGTATCCGTTTCTTGTGGCGCTTGCTATCAGCTGCTTCAGAGCTATGGCAGTAGGATCTTTTCTCCAGGCCTTCTGGACAAGAGCAGTGGTCTTCATTGCTTCAAGCATATCCAGATTGTTGCTGGAGGCCACTCCGTCTGTTCCCAGGCATATATTGGCGCCTGCATCCTGGAGTTCCTGGAACTTGAACTTGTATCCTGACGCCAGCTTGAGGTTGGAGTTTATGTTGTGGACGATGTTTACGTGATTTTTTCCAAGTATCTTGATATCGTTCTCACTCAGCCATATACAGTGGGCCGCTATCACGTTTGAAGAAAATATGCCCAGAGAGTCCAGATATTCTACAGGCGTGCAGCCATGAATCTTTTTGCAGTCTTCCAGTTCCTGGTATGTCTCGGCGATGTGGATGTGGACTTTCAGGTTATGCCGCTGTGCAAAATCGCAAGCCCAGATTATGTTGTCCTCGCTTACCGTATATGGCGCGTGGATGCCTATTTCAAAAATGTTCAGAGGGTTCCATTCCTTGGCCTTTTCATATTTGCGCTCGCATTCGTCTCTCTGGTCCAACATTTTAGCCCTGTCTCCCAGATCCAGAAACACAAACGAATGAGCTCCTCTCAGTCCGCTTTCCAAAGCAGCTGTGACTGCTGCATCTATGAAAAAATACTGGTCGTTGAAAAATGTGGTGCCAGTTTTTATCATTTCTATGCAAGCCAGCTTGGTCCCCCAGTAAACAAGCTCTTCATCCAGTCTGGTTTCCATTTCCCAGATATCCTCGAGCCATTTCTGGAGCTTTTCATCTTCCCGGCTGCCCCTCATCATAGTCATGGCGGCATGTGTGTGCATATTGGCAAAGCCGGGAATTACAGCCTTTCCTCTGCCGTCAAGGACGATTGTGTCCTTGTCTTCCGGAACATCTATATGGCTGGCAATCTTTGATATTCTATGGCCTTCAGTGAGTATGGAGACGGTCTGACCTTCACAGTATATGTCTTTTACAAGAATCTTTCCCATTTCTTTCTATTTGGGCACAATTTACGAAATTATTCACATTAGTTTGTACGATTTGCTAATTTTGTGGATAAACAAAAATGCAAATGATATCCAAAGAACTTATACAACCACAAACAATAGCCGTTATCGGTGCTTCCAATGATTTGTTGACGCCAGGCGGAAACCTGCTCAAGAATCTGGTGATGAACAATTTTGCGGGAAATATATTTGCCGTGACAAACTCATCAGACTTTGTCCAGGGCATAAAGTCATACCGCAGTCTGGATGACATTCCTGACGCTGACCTCGCCTTCATCGCCGAGGATGACGGTGATTGTCTGTCCAAGATAGACTTGCTGTGCAGCAAGAAAAGCTGCAAGGCAATCGTTGTGTTTCCGGACAAGATCTCTTCTGCCGTCATGTCTGAAGATCAGGCACTTTCCAGGACAAAGGAAATTTGCAGCAAGTTTGGAGTAACGCTTATCGGGCCTAATTCTTCCGGAATAGCTCTTGGCAGCTATTGCGGTATGTACACAAACGCATCCGTAAAAAAAGGCGGCAACGTGGAAATCATATCCTCATCGAGGACGACAATATCCTATATGGTGGAGTCTGCTCCGCGATATGGGCTGAACATCTCAGGCATCTTCTCAGTGGGCTATTCTCCACTGACGACCGTTGAGGATATTCTGGAATGGATGGACGACAACTGGAGCAGTTATGGTACTGAAAACAAGGTGATTGCAATCTATATCGAGCGCATAACCGATTCTGTGAGGATGATTACCCGATGCCGGTCCCTTATAAGCAAAGGAGCCGGCATCGTGGGTGTTCTGGCCTCTCAGAACAAGTTCATAGACGCTCTTTTCAAAAAATGCGGCATCATAAGGGCGAATGGAAGGGATGAACTGATCAATACTGTCGCGATTCTGTCCAAAGGGAGACCTGAAGGCAATTCCATTGCCATTCTTGCCCAGGCCGGCGGCCCGGCGGTGATGCTTTCTGATGTCCTCAAGCAGAACAAAGTCATTGTACCCCACCTTTTCTTTGAAGATTACAGCTTCGGTAAGACGGCCGGCCAGATTTCTTCCCTTATCGATGATTACGACAAGAATCCGGCCATTGACGGAACCGTAGTCATATTCGGACAAAAGGAAATGAGCGATTCTTCTGAAGTTTCCAATGTGATATTCAGGAAAGTCCGCCAGACTGTAAAACCGCTCTATCCTCTCTTTTCCTCTGAATCTTCATACCAGGAATATATCCGTGAGTTCCATAACCAGGGTGGAGTCACTTTCAACGATGAAGTTGTCTTCGGAGAGTCGCTCTCCAAAGTGATCAATGCTCCTGCCGCAACTGAAGAAGGTTCTTCACCCGCTATTGACAAATATTTGATAAAGAGGACAATCAATGAGAGTCCAAGTGGATGGATGCAGCCTTTCATGGTCCAGCAGGTTCTGGATGCCAGCGGAGTTAACCGCATCCGCCAGATGGTGGCTCTTACGGAGGAGGAGGCCGTCTCTGAAGCGATTTCTATCGGTTATCCGATAGTGCTGAAGGTTGTCGGGCCTCTGCATAAGACCGAGGTGGACGGCGTTTCCCTCAACATCACCGATGAACATACTCTTCGTTCAGAATACCGCAGGATGATCAACATAGAAGGCGTCACGGGTTTCATACTTCAGCCGATGATAGACAGCAGCGTTACGGAACTCCAGATCAAGGCAGAGAGGCAACCTAATTTTGCTCCTCTGATTTCCTGCTCATTGGGTGGCATATTTGCAGATGCGATGGATGACATAAGTTACTGTATGGCTCCGGTCTCCTCTGCAGAAGCAGACAAGATGATACGTTCTCTGAAAGCCTATCCTATGATAGAAGGTTACAGAGGTCAGGAGGGTGTCAACCAGGTCTTGTTCAATGAACTGATCAGGAGAGTCTCTGCCCTGTGCCTGGCCGCTCCTGAAATTGTGGAAATGGAACTCAATCCTGTTTTCGGCGATGAAAGGGATATAACTGTCATCGGTGCCAGGATTAAAATCGAAAAATAGAAGACATGAAAAAAATATTGGTCTGGTGGAATAAGTTGGATCCTTCAATGAAGGCTTTGATTCTCATTGGTATAATATGCATTATCGGGATAATTCTCAGATGGGATGCCGTTGTAGGCGGAGCTAGAAAGGGGTTCAATTATTACGGAGGTGACGCACATTAAGGTATTTTTCATTAAATTTGCACGATTGCTATGGCTACAAGGAATGAAACGGACAAAACCTTGGACCAGCTCGAGAAATTGATTCAGGAGTTGGTCCGGCGGTATGAGGTGGCGTCGAGAGACCGTTCTGACCTGATGGCCGAGCTGAGCAAAACCAAAACTGAATTGTTAAACGCAAAAAACAAGATAGCAGAACAGGAGAAAAAACTGGAGCATTTCGAATTGAAGCAGGCATTCTTTTCCGGTGAGAAGTCAGACAAGAAGGCGAAAAGACAGCTGGGAAAGATTGTCAAGGAGATAGACAAGTGCATTTCCTTGTTGAACGATTGATATGGCACTCAAGAAGAGCAACATACAGATGACTGTGGTGATAGACGGTATTTCTTTGAAATACAACTGCACCCCTGCCGAGGCGGAGCTTCTGCAGAAAGCCGAGAGCCTTATCAACGGCGAAATCGAATCCTTCAGGAGGAACCGGGAAATCATCTCCTCTGATTACAACAAGACTCTGATAGCAGTTATGATAAAACTTGTGATGGGAGCTTTGAAGAAAGAGAGTGACGTGGAAGACACTGTGGTATCCTTGAAGGAAATCAATTCTCAACTTGCTGAATATCTCCAGCACAACAGATGAACTTTTAGCCGGTAAGAGGCTCTTTGCGAAAATCAACACTAAAACTATCCCGGGCCCAAAAGGTCGGACAATGACAGGCTTAGGTTACCTTTAGGGGGATTCCGCATGCGGGACGTTGGAAGTCAGCGTCTGAAACAGGGTCCAAATCTTTTCATTAAGATTTTTCGGGAACAGCCCTCTTGCCGGCTTTTTTTAATATACACAACATTATGGATACAATTCTTATTGCAATTGGAGCTTTCGTCGTAGGATGTTTACTTACATACATCATAGTACGCCCTGTAATATTGAAGAGCAAGAAGGCAAAAATCCTCCAGGAAGCTGAAAAAGAAGGCGAGGATATCAAAAAAGAGAAGATATTCCAGGCCAAGGAGAAATTCCTCCAGCTAAAAACCGAACATGAGCAGTACATCCTCAACAAGAACAACGTGCTCAGGGAATCAGAGAACAAGCTAAAACAGCGTGAGCTTCAGCTCAATCAGCAGAATTCAGAGATTTCCCGCAGGGAAAAGGAGGTGGATGCCATACGTACCAATCTCAAACTGCAGGCCGACCTTGTCTCCAAGAAAATCGATGAATATGAGAAACTCCGCCAACAGGAAATCGTGAAGATTGAGAACATTGCCGGAATGAGTGCTGAAGAGGCCAAGAAGCAGCTTATGGAAACCATGAAGGCTGAGGCCAGGACTGATGCACAGTCATACATAAACGATGTTATGGATGAGGCTCGCTTGAGTGCTTCAAAAGAGGCCAAAAGAATAGTCATCAACACTATCCAGAGAACCGCACCGGAAATTGCCATTGAGAATGCAGTCACCGTGTTCAACATTGACAATGACGAGATCAAGGGAAGGATAATCGGAAGAGAGGGCCGTAACATCAGGGCTCTGGAAGCAGCCACCGGCGTGGAAATCGTTGTTGACGACACACCTGAGGCTATCCTGCTCTCAGCTTTCGATCCTGTCAGAAGGGAGGTTGCCAGACTTGCGCTTCACCAGCTGGTGGCAGACGGAAGAATCCACCCGGCCAGAATCGAGGAAGTTGTGGAGAAAGTCAAGAAGCAGCTGGACGACGAGATACTGGAAACAGGAAAGCGTACTTGCATAGATCTCGGAATCCATGGCCTGAACATAGAGCTCGTGAAACTGGTGGGAAGGATGAAATACCGTTCTTCTTACGGACAGAATCTTCTCCAGCACTCCAGGGAGGTTGCTAATATCTGTGCTACAATGGCTTCAGAGCTTGGACTCAATGCCAAAGTTGCCAAGAGAGCCGGTTTGCTTCACGATATCGGAAAGGTATGCGAAGAAGATCCTGAACTTCCACACGCTATGCTCGGTATGAGGATGGCTGAAAAGTACAAGGAGAAGCCGGATGTATGCAACGCTATCGGAGCTCACCATGAAGAGATAGAGATGACGTCTCTGATTTCTCCTCTTGTAATGGTCGCCGACGCTATATCAGGTGCAAGACCTGGCGCCAGGAGGGAGGTCATCGAGAGCTATATCAAGCGTCTGAAGGATATGGAGGGCATTGCCCTGTCTTATCCTGGAGTTACTAAGACTTATGCCATCCAGGCTGGAAGGGAACTCAGGGTTATAGTTGGAAGCGACCAGGTTTCCGACAAGGATATCGAGAACCTTTCTTCAGAAATAGCAAAAAGGATACAGAACGAGATGACTTATCCTGGTCAGGTGAAGATCACTGTCATCAGAGAGTCACGTTCAGTAGCCTATGCAAAATAATCGCCCGGAAGCGGTGTGACGCTTTTGCCAGCCAGTGCAAAAAGAGAGGCCGGAAAACAAGTCCGGCCTCTCTTTTTATCTGTTCCTCAGGTCTTTCAATCAGTCATTTGAGAATTCGCTGATAATCTTTTTCACGTCTGAAAGCTGGAGGTGGCCGTAAACCTTGTCCCCTATCATGGCAACAGGTGCAAGACCGCAGGCACCTACACATCTGAGGCAGTCCAGAGAAAACTTTCCGTCTGCAGTGGTTTCTCCCACATCAATCCCGAGAGTTCTCTTGAATTCATCCAGAACTTTCTCTGAACCGCGCACATAGCAGGCGGTCCCCATACATACAGAAATGGGGTGCTTGCCTTTCGGTGTCATGTTGAAGAACGCGTAGAAGGTGACTACGCCGTAAACCCTGTTTACAGGAATGTTGAGTTTCTCAGCGATGATAGCCTGCACTTCAATAGGAAGGTATCCCAACTCGTGCTGGGACTCGTGCAGTATGTTTATAAGTTCACCTGGTTTGTTGCCGAACTTTTCACAGATGGCTTTGATCTTCTCGACAACGCAGCTGCTTAACTTTTCTGCCATATCTTTTGTAGTTTAAAGTCTGGTTAATACTTGATTGTCTTGTCGGAATAATGGGTATGCAGCAGGGCATGGGCCTTTTCGCTGAGAGGTTTCCCGAAATATTCCTCGTACATCTTGATGATGCTCGGGTTCTCGTGGCTCTTGCGGATTGGCATATTCCTGTCTTCTTCGTAAATAGCCTCCTGGCGGGCTTTGATTATCTCAAAGTCACCGTGATGCAGCGGCTGTCCTCCTCCTCCGATGCAGCCTCCCGGGCATGCCATGATCTCTATGACATGATACTTGCACTTACCGGCCCGGATCTCTTCCATAAGCTTGCGGGCGTTGCCAAGTCCATACGCAATGGCCACATTAAGTGCAAAGCCGTCAAAGTCAATTGTGGCGGTCCTTACGCTGTCTATTCCCCTGACTTCCTTGAAATCTATCTTTGGAAGAGGTTTGTGGGTGTGCAGTTCGTATGCTGTTCTCAGTGCGGCCTCAAGTACACCGCCTGTGGATCCGAAGATAGCAGCGGCTCCGGTGCTTTCTCCCAGAGGATTGTCAAATGACATGTGAGGCAGGGCGTCGAAGTTGATGTTGGCTCTGCGAATCAGTGTTGCAAGCTCCCTTGTCGTGATGGAATAGTCCACATCCGGGTTCTTGTTTGTGGAGAATTCAGGTCTCTGACACTCAAACTTCTTTGCAAGACAAGGCATTACGGAGACTACTACCAGCTTATCACGGCTGATGTTCATCTTTTCGGCCCAGTAGTTCTTGGCAATGGCTCCGAACATTTGCTGAGGTGAGCGTGCCGTGGACGGATACTGAAGCAAGTCAGGGAAATTGTGCTCATAGAAGTTCACCCATGCCGGGCAGCAGGAAGTCATAAGCGGAATCGGAACACTCTTGTCTCCTTCCAGGAATCTTCCGAGCCTTTCAAGAAGCTCACTGCCCTCTTCCATTATGGTTGCATCTGCACTGAAGTCAGTATCAAAGACATAGTCAAATCCGATGTCCTTGAGGGCGGCCACCATCTTTCCTGTTACAATCGTACCGGGCTTGTTCCCGAATTCTTCCCCCAGAGCCACTCTTACGGCAGGGGCTACTTGCACTATGACAGTCTTCTCAGGATTCTCAAGGTCATCTATAAGCTGGTCAGTGTAGGTCCTTTCAGTCAGGGCCCCTACCGGACATACAGCCACGCACTGGCCGCAATATGTGCAGTCAGTGTCTTTGAGCATACGGTTGAAGGATGGTGCGATTGTAGTGTTGAAACCTCTCCCGACAGCTCCGAGTGCTCCTACGGACTGATATACATTGCACATAGTTTCGCATCTGCGGCAGTATATGCACTTGTCCATGTTCCTGACTATGGAAGCTGTCATTTCCTTCTTTCTCATTGAAAGTTCGCCTGCGAAAGGCGTCTCGTTTATGGACAGATGCTGTGTCACAGCCTGAAGCTCGCACTTTCCGCTCTTAGGGCAGGAAAGGCACTCGTTAGGATGATCGCTGAGCATCAGCTCGATGACGGTCTTCCTTGCCCTTATCACCCTAATGGAACTTGTCTTTACCTCCATTCCTTCTGTGCATTTGGTGCTGCATGAAGGAGCAAGGTTCCTTCTTCCCTTTACTTCCACCACGCATACACGGCAGGATGCAGGGTGGTTGTCAGCGCACGTACCTTTAAGGTGCATGTGACAGAGTGTAGGTATGTTGATTCCAATGGTCTTTGCCGCGTCAAGTATCGTTGTACCCTCAGGAACAACGACCTTGTGGTTATCTATAATCAATGATATGTTATTCTGTTCCATGATACAACTGTTTATCTTACTGAAATAGCTTTGAACTTGCAGCGGGACATGCACATTCCGCACTTGATGCACTTTGAGAACATAATCGCATGCGGTTTCCTTGGAGTGCCCTCTATAGCCCCTACCGGGCAGTTGACGGCACAAAGGTGACATCCGATGCACTTGTCAGGATTGATGGTGTACATAAGGAGAGACTTGCACTCTTTTGCACGGCACTTCTTGTCCTTCACATGCTCAACGTACTCGTCATAGAAGTTGTTGAGGGTGGAAAGGACAGGGTTAGGAGAAGTCTGGCCAAGTCCGCAAAGAGCTGTGTCCTTAATCACACCTGCAAGGGTCTTGAGCTTGTTAAGGTCTTCCATAGTCCCGTCCCCTTTCGTAATCTTGTCAAGGATCTCGTACATCCTCTTGTTCCCGATTCTGCACGGCGTGCATTTTCCGCAAGACTCTTCAACTATGAAATCCAGATAGAAACGCGCCACAGAAACCATGCAGTTGTCTTCGTCCATCACTATCATTCCACCGGATCCCATCATGCTTCCGGCTGCCGTAAGAGTGTCGAAATCTATAGGAGTGTCGAGATGTTTCTCAGTAAGGCATCCTCCTGAAGGACCTCCGGTCTGGACAGCCTTGAATTTCTTTCCGCCTTTGATTCCACCGCCGATATCGAATATCACCTCACGCAGAGTGGTACCCATCGGAACTTCTATAAGACCTACGTTGTTGATTTTTCCGGCAAGGGCGAAAACCTTTGTTCCCTTGCTCTTCTCGCTTCCGATTGAAGCGAACCAGTCTGCACCTTTGGTCATTATGATAGGGACATTGGCAAAAGTTTCAACATTGTTCACGTTGGTAGGCTTGCCGTTGTATCCGCTTTCTGCAGGGAAAGGAGGTTTCAGTGTAGGCTCTCCTCTCTTTCCTTCCATGGAATGGATGAGAGCGGTTTCTTCACCGCACACGAACGCTCCTGCACCATATCTGATGTCAATGTCAAAGGAGAAGCCGGTACCAAGTACATTCTCGCCGAGCAGACCAAGCTCGCGAGCCTGGCGGATAGCTATCTTAAGTCTCTCTACAGCAAGAGGATATTCAGCCCTGATATAGACCAGTCCATGGTTTGCACCTGTTGCATACCCGCATATTTCCATAGCCTCCACAATGGAGTTCGGATCACCTTCCATGATGGAGCGGTCCATGAAAGCTCCTGGGTCACCTTCGTCTGCATTGCAGACCACATACTTCTCGTCGGCTTTGTTTTTGGCTGCAATCTCCCACTTGAGGCCAGTCGGGAATCCTCCGCCGCCCCTTCCTCTGAGACCTGATTTCTTTATCTGCTCCACAACATCTGCCGGGGTTCTGTTCAAAAGGCAGTTTGCGAGGGCGAAATAACCGTCTCTGGCAATGTACTCCTCGATATTTTCAGGATCTATCATTCCGCAGTTTCTCAAAGCAATCCTCACCTGCTTGCGGTAGAAATCCATGTGCTTGGAGTCTGTAACGAACTTGTTGGTCTTAGGGTCCGCATACAGGAGCTTTTCAACCCTTCTTCCTCCAAGGATGTGTTCGGTAAAAATCTCATCTACATCATCTGGTTTGACCTGGGTGTAGAAAGTGTTGTCAGGTATTATTTTGACTATAGGGCCTTTCTCGCAGAAGCCGAAACAGCCGGTAGTTATGACTTCCAGCCTGTCCTGAAGATTGTGTTCCTCAATAAGTTTCTTGAAATTCTCAGCGATTTTATGACTCTGCGATGCCTTGCAGCCAGTTCCGCCGCAGGTCAGAATCTGCATGTGCGGTGTTCCTTTGTCAAGGCCGCAGCTAACAGAAGTATCCTGATGGTCCGCTTCTTCTCTTGGACGCAGCAGGATGCTTGCTTTCTCCCGGATTTTCTTCAAATCCTCAACAGACGATATTTTCATAAGTGTATTTGTAGTTGTCTTGAATGATTGTCATTTCAAGGCATAAATATATAACATTTTATCTCAAAGTGTAAGGTTTCTTGCCAAAACTTCTAAATATTTTGACAAAACACTGGAAAAATGCTGCCGATTTGTTGTTTTTGAGCTTTAGGCCTCAGAAACTTTCTTGCCTTTGAGGGAATATATGCGGTCAACAATAAGTGCAATAGCCCCGTCTCCCGTGACGTTGCAGGCAGTTCCGAAACTGTCCATCGTGATGTATAGAGCAATCATGAGGGCCTGAAGAGTTGCATCAAATCCCAGAATGGACTCGAGCACGGCCAGAGCAGCCATTATAGCGCCGCCCGGAACTCCCGGTGCAGCTACCATTGTCACTCCCAGCATGAATATGAATCCCGTGTAAAGCCCTATCCCGCAAGGGATACCCATCATATACATTATTGCATAAGCGCAGGCAACTATCTTCAGCGTGCTTCCTGCCAGGTGGATTGTCGCACACAGAGGAACCGTGAAAGAAGAGACTCCAGTGTCCACACCGTTCTTTCTGGTCTGGGCCAGTGTCACAGGAATCGTGGCCGCTGAAGACTGAGTTCCAAGAGCGGTGACATAAGCGGGCATCATGTTCCACAGTGCCTTGAAAGGATTCTTTCCGCTTATAGCACCAGCTACCATGAACTGTAACAGCAGGAAAACTATGTGAATGGCAAAAATCACAAGAATAACTTTCAAGAACAGCTTCAGGACAGGAGCTACCTGCCCTTCCATTCCGAGAATCAGAAAAATACCGAATATATAGAATGGCAGCAGAGGTATGAACACGTTCTTGATGGCCAGATTGATTATACTCCTGAATTCTCCAAGAATCTTTACAATTGTTTCACTTTGGGTGTATGCGGCTCCCAAACCAAGCACGAATGCAAGTATCAATGCTGTCATCACGCCGAACGCAGGTTCCATGTCAATTGTAAAGAAAGGAAGTATTGATGAAGAACTGCTGATGGAGGCAAGAGCAAAAGCAGGATCCTTGACCAGCACAAGCGGATAAACCAACCTGCAAGTAAAATAGGAGAAATATCCAGCCAAAACCGTGGAAGAGTATGCCAGGACTACAGTTATAAGCAGAAGCCTTCCGGCACTTTTCCCCATCTCAGCGATGCCCGGAGCTACCAAGCCAAGTATCAGCAGAGGAATTACAAATCCGAGAAAGCTGCTGAAGAGTGAGTTGAAAGTAGAAACCGCCCTTGCGGCCCACATCGGGAAGAAAAGGGAACAGACAATACCCAATGCGATGGCTATTAACACTTTGGGCAAAAGGCCCAACTTGAATTTCTTTTTAGTTTCTTCCATACCGTTATTCTGTTGATGTCATTTTCCTCCATACATAGGAAATGTAGAGTATCACAAAAGGAACAGCCAACGATGCCCAGGTCATGGTTTTCAGTGTGTATAGGCTTGAGGAACTGTTATAAAGGGTGAGCGAGTTCTGGACATCGTACAGAGAATGGAAATACGCCATATCGCCGAAGCCAATGTTCAGGAGAATGCCCAGAACCGCCAGGAACACTCCGGCTCCGGTCATATAGAAAGACGGTTTCCCTTTGAGGATGGTCTTTCCCAAACCAATGAGAACAATTACCGTTCCTGCAAGGAAGATTGCTGCTATCCACCAATGAGATAGCATGTTGTGGAGGTAAGCATAGTTTTCTTCAACGATAGGTCCGTCCACTCCGTTGAATGATGCTGAAGAAGTGTCAACCCTGTATCCGGTTGAAAGGAACATGCAGACTGCAAAAGCCACGAAGAAAAGCACGAAGCCAATTGCCGTGACCTTGAGTTTGCTCTGGCATCTGGAGGCTATGTCAGAAGCCGCATCCCCTTCCATCCTGGAGCATTGTCCATAGACGAACAACATTCCGAGAGTCCTGGCCGCCAGGAACACAACTATTCCAAGCAGCAGGTTGAAAGGTTTGAAGATGAGTTCCAGGCCTCTGTAGTCATTTGTCCAGTAAGAAACTATGTTTGCTGCCGGAACGGTTACACTTAGTTTGTCCATTGCATAGTTGCCGCCGGAGATGAATGTAGCAACCGCAACCCCGATGAGAATTGTGCCAAGGAAACCGTTCAGTTTAAGGAAGGTTTCATAGGTTTTCTTTCCCAGAAGGTTCTTCTCCTTGCTGCGGAACTCGTATGAAAACGCTTGCAGGACAAAGCTCAGCAGGATGATGATCCAAAGCCAGTATGCACCGCCGAAACTCGTGGAGTAGAATAGCGGGAAAGATGCGAATGCAGCCCCTCCGAATGTTACGAGAGTAGTGAACGTGATCTCCCATTTGTGGCCCAGGAGAGTCAGCAGAAGCTTCTTCTCGTCTTCCGTGCGGGCTACTCCGCCAATAAGTGTCTGCCCTCCCTGGACAAACATCAGGAACACCAGCGCCGCTCCCAGAACGGAAACCACAGCCCACCAGTAAAGTTGCAGAAAATGATATGTTGCCATAGTATATTCAGTTTGATGTCAGACTTTAATTCCATTTTATGCCTTCCGGCCCTTTCTTTATCTGGTTGAAGGCTATCCTTAGTTCTGCAACAAGCAGGGTGGTGAACAGGACAGCAAATATTATGAAGGTTGTCCAGACGTTTCCGGCAGAAACTCCTGAAACGGAGGCTTGAACCGGCAGAAGGTCCTGTATGGTCCAAGGCTGCCTTCCCACTTCTGCGACAACCCAACCTGCCTCAGCGCAGATATAGACCAGCGGAACAGACAGCACTGCCAGGAAAAGGAACCATTTCTTCTCGGCGATGATTTTCTTCTTGAGCAAATACCAGCACACCAGAAGGAAGAGTATGAAATAACCTCCCAGCATAACCATTATCCTGAACGAATAGAATGTCATAGGGACGTTGGGGATGCTTTCCTTCGGGTCTTTGAGGAATCCGTAGCCGAAGTATTCGAAATTGTCGTCCAGGTACTGCCTGGCCTGGGAGAGAATCTGGTTTCTCTTTGCCGTGTCAGGATCGTCTTTGTACTGCCCGTACAGGGCCAGGGCACGGCGGGCCATGTTCCCCCTGTCCACTTTCTCCGCAAAAGGAATTGCGGTCTTTTCCTCCCCGTTCTTGTCCTTGTACTTGTAACCGCCTTCTATGATGTCATTTATGCCAGGTACATAACTGTCAAAATCCATATTGGCCAGGAATGACAGTCCCTTGGGTATTGATATGTTGAACAGGTACGGGTCCTCGTCATTATCGTATTGCTTCTTCGGGTTCAGAACCCCTATTCCTACCAGCGGAGTTCCGTTTTCTCCTCTGTAAAGGCCCTCCATCGCCGCAAGCTTCATAGGCTGCGTCCTGGCTACTGTAACTGCGGAACTGTGGCCTGTCACCATAAGCATGAAGACAGCAAACAGGCCGAAGACGGAAGCATACTTGATGCTCCTCATTGAAAAATCCTTGTTCCTTCCTTTTTTCAGGTACCAGCAGGATATTCCTATCACTACTATTGCCGCTACAAGGAACCCGCTCAGCACGCTGTGGGAGAACTTGGTCAGAGTCGTTGAAGAAAACACGATACCCCAGAAGTCCACCATCTCGTTCCTGGCGGTTGCAGGATTGAAGGCAACTCCTGAAGGACTTTGCATCCAGGCGTTTGCGGTGAGAATCCAGTAGGCGGATATGTTGGCGCCTATGGCCGTAAGCCAGGTAGAAAGAAGGTGGAAACCCTTGCTCACCTTCCCCCATCCGAAGTACATCACGGCAAAGAAAGTGCTTTCCATGAAGAATGCGAAAATGCCCTCAATGGCCAGGGGGGCGCCGAAAATGTCTCCCACAAACCAGGAATAGTTGCTCCAGTTGGTTCCGAACTCAAACTCCAGTATTATTCCGGTAGCCACTCCGCACGCGAAGTTTATGGCAAAGATGCGGCTCCAGAACTGGGTGAGTTTCTTCCACGATTCGTCATTTGTGCGGCAGTACTTTGTCTCGAAGATTGCAATCAGGATTCCCAATCCCAATGTTAGCGGCACAAACAGCCAGTGGAACATTGCCGTAAGCGCAAACTGCATTCTTGAAGCGTCCACTAAAGAAGAAAGAATCATATCAGTCGTTTTTTGTCAGGTTTTCTATTACGTGAGCGGCTTTTTCCTTGTCCGTCTTGTAGGAAGAAAGCTCCGGCTTGAAGAAGAATATCCTCAGGACGAGAAACATAATGACCAGCTTTATGATAACAATCAGCCAAAGACTCTTCCCGACATCCATGTTCCGGAAGCCGTCTCGGTAAAAGTTGAATATCCTTCTTGCCGCGTTCACTTTCCAAATATAACAAAACCTTCCTAATCCTGGCTTGTTTTTTGAAATGACTTTTACTTAAATTTGCATCGCTGAAAAGAACACTGAAGAATCACAGAAATGGAAAAGAAAGCAAATAACAATATAAACCGGGGCAGAAGAGATGCCCTTAAGGCTGCAGGTCTTTTTGTGGCTGCTTTTGTTGGTTCAAGTATGCTCGACAAGATAGGAGCCGCCGCCCTGTCAGTTGACGACATGGTGGAGTCTGACCAGCAACAGAGAATAGTCAGAAAAGCCGTTTTTGTATCCAAGAACTGCAAGGTTCACAAGCAGATAGCATCAAAGGCAAAGAACCTGGAAGACTGCCTGCTCTGCATAGACGCCTGCCCAAGGAAGGCAATAGTTGTCGCCGATATAAAGGGCTCAAAAATAAAAGGCCCTCAACTCAAGGAGGACCTTTGCATCGGTTGCGGCCGCTGTGCCAGAGTTTGCCCTGAAAATCCTAAGGGATGGGAAATTTGGGACAGGACCAACAACAAGAAGCTGATGTAAACGGTTGGACTATTGGTCGTAACCGTCGTAATGCTCTTCGATTTGTTCCAGACTGTCAATCTTGAAAGTGTCTCCGTCCTGGACAAGAGTCAGCTTTATGGTGTAATGGTATTCTTTGTTTTCGCCCTGGTCATGGGTGCAGGACACTAAATATGCATCCCCCTCAGGTTTGATGGTGCGTGTCTTCAATCCGCCGGTATCTCCGCCGCCATTGTAGCATAACAGCCAGATTGCCATGCATTCGCCTTCGCAATCATAATCATACGAGTCCATAAGCCATTGTTTCATCTTAGGGGTTATATTGCTGTTGATGAACTCGTAGTTTACAATGTCTTTGTCAAATACTTCATCATAAACCTTATAGAATCCCTCCAGGAAAGCCTTTCCGGCAGCAACCTTTGCAGAGTCAATAATAGCTGCAGCAGCCTCGGTCTGTGCAGTTTCAGCTTGAGCCTGGTTGTTTGGCTCTTCAGCTTTGTTGTTGGATTTGCAGGCAAAGAAGACTAAGGCGCCCAGTGCCAGTACAGAAAAGAGTCTAATTGTTCTCATTGTATTGTTTATTTACGGTTTTTGTATGCCTTGAGTGTGTTCTGGAGAAGCGAAGCGATTGTCATAGGCCCCACTCCGCCGGGAACTGGAGTTATGTAGCTGCATTTAGGGGCGACATTGTCAAAGTCCACATCCCCTACCAGACGGTATCCGCTCTTTCTGGAAGCGTCTTCAATGGAGTTGATTCCCACATCGATAATTACCGCTCCTTCCTTTACCATATCTTCCTTGACAAAGAAAGGGATTCCGATTGCAGCAACTATGATATCGGCTTCTCTGGTGTACTTGGCGATGTCCTTTGTGCGGCTGTGGCACATGGTCACCGTGCAGTCTCCGGGATAGCCCTTCCTTGAAAGGAGGTTCGCCATCGGACGTCCGACTATGTTGCTTCTTCCCAGGACAACGCAGCTCTTGCCCTTGGTTTCTATCTTGTTGCGTTCAAGAAGAGTCATTATTCCCATCGGGGTAGCCGGAAGGAAGGTGTCCTGGCCCAGCATCATCTTTCCGGCGGAAACAGGATGGAATCCGTCAACGTCCTTTTCGGGAACTATAGTCGCGATCACCTTGTTCTCGTCGATGTGCTTAGGGAGAGGAAGCTGGACGATCAGGCCGTCTATGTTGCTGTCCGCATTGATGTTGCGTATTATTTTCAGCAGTTCTTCTTCCGTGGTCTCTTCGGGAAGACGGATAACGTCGGAAGTGAATCCAGCGTCCGCGCACGCCTTTTCCTTGTTGGCTACGTATGTCTTGCTGGCGGGATTGTTGCCTACCAGAATGGCCGTGAGTGAAGGTCTGCGGCCTCCGTTTGCAAGTATCTGTTCAACTTCCTGCCTGATTTCGGCTCTGATTGCGGCGCTTTCCGCCTTGCCGTCCAATAACTTGTATTCCATCTGATTGCGTTGTTATCTGCCCATGTTCCTGAGGTTGCGCATCTGGGCCATTCGGTTTCTGAGGCCTCCTCCGGCAACATTCTTCATTACTTTCTTTGTCTGCTCGAACTGCTTGATAAGGCGGTTCACTTCAGCGATGGAAGTGCCGCTACCGCTGGCAATCCTGTTCCTTCTGCTGCCGTTGAGCACTTCCGGATGCTCTTTTTCAAACGGAGTCATGGACTGGATTATAGCCTCCACTCCCTTGAAGGAGCTGTTGTCTATGTCCACGTCCTTGAGGGCCTTGCCCACGCCAGGAAGCATGCTTGCCAGATCCTTGATGTTACCCATCTTCTTGATCTGCTGAATCTGCTGGTAGAAGTCGTTGAAATCAAACTGGCTCTTGATGAGTTTCTTCTTCAGTTTGCGGGCTTCTTCCTCATTGATCTGCTCCTGAGCTTTCTCCACGAGGGTTACAACATCTCCCATTCCCAGGATACGGTCTGCGATACGTTCAGGATGGAAGACATCCAGAGTATCCAGCTTTTCGCCTGAGGATATGAACTTTATAGGCTTGTTGACCACGGCCTTTATGGAGAGTGCGGCACCGCCTCTGGTGTCGCCGTCGAGCTTGGTCAGTACAACTCCGTCAAAGTCCAGGACATCGTTGAAGGCCTTGGCTGTCTCAACTGCATCCTGTCCGGTCATGGAATCCACTACAAACAGGATTTCGCTCGGGTTCAAGGCTTTCTTGAGGTTGCCGATCTCCTTCATCATCTCCTGGTCAACGGCAAGTCGTCCGGCTGTATCCACGATCAGTACATCGTACTGCTTGGCCCTTGCCTCCTTTACCGCATTCACGGCGATTCTCACCGGATCCTTTACTCCATCTTCTGTATATACAGGAACTTCTATGCTTTCTGCCAGTACCTTCAACTGGTCTATTGCAGCAGGACGGTAAACGTCTCCGGCCACGAGCATAACCCTCTTTCCCCTCTTGTTCTTGAGCTGGTTGGCAAGCTTTCCGGAGAATGTGGTCTTACCGGAACCCTGGAGACCAGCCACCAAGACGATTGCAGGATTACCCTTCAGGCTGATGTCCGTGGCGCTGCTTCCCATCAGGCGGGCAAGCTCGTCGTGGACAATCTTGACCATCATCTGCCCCGGCTTGACGCTCTTTATGACATCCTGACCAAGAGCCACTTTCTTTACATCGTCGCAGAAGCTCTTTGCCACCTTGTAGCTCACGTCGGCCTCAATAAGCGCCCTGCGGATGTCTTTGAGGGTTTCCGATATATTTACTTCAGTAATCCTGCCCTGTCCTTTCAGCAGGCGGAACGACCGGTCTAGTCTGTCTATTAAATTTTCAAACATATTACTTTACGATTTCGTCTGAATAGTAGGCCTTTGCAAGGTCTTTCTGGTTGTAGCGCATAGCCATCACCTGGCCGTATGCTCCAGCGGTGTGAATGGCTACAAGGTCTCCTCTCTTTGTCTCAGGCAGCCAGATGCCGTGGGCGAACTTGTCTGAACTTTCGCATACTGGGCCTACAACATCATACTTTGTCTTCTTGCCGGTTGAAACCAGGTTCTCTATATCGTGATGTGCCTGATAGAGGGCCGGACGGATGAGGTCGTTCATTCCTGCATCCAGGATCACGAACTTCATCTTCTGCCCTATCTTCACATACAGCACCCTGGAAATCAGATGACCGCACTGTGCAACAATAGCCCTTCCCGGCTCAAAGTGGATCTTCTGGCCTGGCCTTACCTTGAGGTTCTTGTTTATGAGTTCAAAATAGTCTTTGAAGTTGGCAATCGGGTTCTGGTTAGGATTCTGGTAATCAACTCCCAGTCCGCCGCCAAGGTTCAGGTTCTCTATCTTTATGTTCCTCTCTATGAACCAGCTCTGGAGCTGCTCCACCATCCTGCAAAGCAGAGGGAACACGCTCATGTCCAGGATCTGGCTTCCCACATGGAAGTGCAGTCCTATTAGTTTCACGTTCTTGAGGCCTTTCAGAAGGTCTGCCACTGCCTGGAACTCCCAAGGGCTGATTCCGAACTTGTCCTCCTTCCTTCCGGTGGAAATGTATTTGTGGGTATGGGCGTCAATATCAGGGTTTACTCTCAGCGATATCCTTGCGGTAACTCCCATTCCTGCAGCCAGATCGTTGATAATCTGTATCTCAGGCACGCTCTCGCAGTTGAAGCTGTAGATTCCGGCCTTCAGGGCGGTCTTTATTTCACGGTCGCTCTTGCCTACTCCGGCATAAACTATCTTGGATGGCGCAAAGCCGTTCTTTATCGCGATTTTCACTTCGTTTCCGCTCACGCAGTCCGCTCCGAGCCCTGCCTTGCAGATTGTCTGCAGGATCTTTGGTTCAGCGTTGGCCTTTATGGCATAATGCGCATTGTAGCCGAATTTCTTTGTGTATGAAGTGTAAACCTTCAAAGTCTCCTTCAGGAGATCCATGTCATAATAATAGAAAGGTGTACGGATACTACCGAATGCCTCGATTGCCTGTTTTGTTATCATTTGTGTCAAAATTATGTCTAAAAACGAACGGATGCAAATCTAATCATTTTTTCATTATTTTTCCTCGCAGCAATGTTGTAATTAACACATTAATTGTAGTGGTCCCACAAAATAGGATCACTACACCTATCTGGGAATATGAGAAATTTCATTAAATTTGTGCATTGTCCGTGCGCTGGACTGTCGCCTCGGGCAATGCTTTCACACAACAGACAGTATAGTTAATTGTTTAAAATATTTTAGATTATGGCAAAAGGACCTATCACTCAGTTCATTGACCACCATTACCGTCATTTCAACTCAGCCGCTATGGTTGACGCTATCAAGGCTTATGAACAGCTTCTGGCAGAAGGCGGAAAGATGATGCTTGCAATGGCAGGCGCTATGAGTACTGCTGAACTCGGACTTTCCCTGGCAGAGATGATCCGTCAGGACAAGTTCGCAATTGTTTGCTGCTCAGCAAACAACCTTGAAGAGGACATCATGAACCTTGTAGCTCACTCACACTACAAGAGAGTTCCTCACTACAGAGACCTCACCCCACAGGACGAGCAGGAGCTTCTGGACAACCATCTTAACCGCGTCACCGATACCTGCATCCCTGAGGAAGAGGCTTTCAGAAGGCTTGAGGGCCATCTGGTTGAGGCATGGAAAGATTCAACCGCAAAGGGAGAGAGGCTTTTCCCTTACGAGTTTATGTACAAGGTAATCCGCAGCGGTGTCCTGGAGCAATACTATGAGATAGATCCAAAGGATAGCTGGGTTCTTGCAGCCTGCGAGAAGAACATCCCTATAATAGTTCCCGCATGGGAAGACTCCACTACCGGAAATATCTTCACAGCACACTGCATCAGGGGAGAATTTGATGTTCATCTGGTAAAGGGCGGCATCGAGACTATGATGCACCTTGTTGACTGGTACAAGGCCAACAACCGTCCTGGCATCGACCGTGGAACGGGATTCTTCCAGATCGGCGGCGGTACAGCAGGAGACTTCCCTATCTGCTGCGTTCCTATGATGGAACAGGACCTTCAGTGGAAGGGCACAATGCTGTGGCAGTATTTCTGCCAGATTTCAGACTCCACAACTTCTTACGGTTCATATTCAGGAGCCGTTCCTAACGAGAAGATCACCTGGGGAAAACTCTCTCCTGAGTGCCCTAAGTTCGTGGTAGAGAGCGATGCTACAATCGTTGCTCCTTTGATGTTCGCCCATATTCTCGGTTGGTAATCTGAAGGCTATGAAAAAAGTACTGTTGCTGCTCTGTGCAGCTGCTGTAATTGCGGCAATCTCCTGCAAGAGCGACAAGAACAAGGCTGATGACCCTGAAAACGAGGTAATCGCCGAAGCCCCTGCAAATCTCCAGACACAGGAGTATATAGAAGGCAGAATCGCTGAGATGTATGGTTTCGCCCTCGCTCAGGACAAGTATGAAGATGCTGACGTCAAGTTCTTCACAAAAGACCTGCTCGATCTTCAGGAAAAAGTCCTCAAGAAGCAGAACGAGAGTGGCAACCTCTATATTGACCACGACCACTGGGTAATGGGCCAGGACTGCCACAACCCTTCATACGAGTTTGTCAAGGCAGAGGACATCAACGCCCAGACCGCCAAGGCTTATGTTAAAGTTAAGGCTTTCGACGACCAGGAGAACCCTACTCTTGTGAGGCTGACCCTCAAGTTCAACGGTGACGACTGGATGGTTGATGACATCGAGGAAGAGTATGAAGGTGTCTTCTACTCTCACCGCAAGATGTACGATGAAGCCCTGGCTGAATAAAGCCGAAGTGCATAATTATCTTTCTCTCAAAAGCAGCATCGATTATTCTTTGCTGCTTTTTATTGTATTATTTATCCAGATACATTATCTTTATAATCGAAAAAACTTTCCTTATGAAACGATACTTTTGCATTCCAATTGTTTTAATACGGATTCTCGTAGTCACTGCTATTTTACCTCCGTGCCTGTTTGCCCAATCTACTTTCAAGTTCTACGACGACATCTCTCTTCCTCAGACAGATGCCTGGAACTTCGTCAGGCAGGGAGAGGTTTCGCCTTCAATGTACACTGGAACCATCAACCTCTCCGTTCCCATCTATGAGTATAAAGACAAGGACTTCAGCATACCCATAGTAGCCACCTACTCCTCCAACGGCAACACTCCTAACCAACTGCCCGGGATTCTCGGTCCTGGATGGAACATTGAGCTGGGCGGATGCATCACCATAGAGACCAACGGTATCCCCGACTATGGGGAGAATACACGTCATGTCCCCGGCTTCTATGCCACAAACCAGGACTTCTACTACAACTATCACGAGCCCTCCAAATGGTGGAGGTTCATGTTCTTCCAGTTTCAGTATGCATCAGGGACCGGA
>ONEF01000017.1 GCA_900316795.1 uncultured Bacteroidales bacterium
GGAATAATAAACGAGGATGATGTTTTTGGGTATCCGGAAAGCACAGATGGCTTGACTATTCCAAGAGAGGTGTTTAATAATCTGTTTTATCGAATGCAGAAGTTCTCTCCTCTGTATATTGCATTGCATGCTGAATTGATGAACCGCTTACTTGTAATAAAGTCGTGCGTTGAATACATATTATTGAAAAAGCATACACCTAAGCAAGAAGGGTTAGCAGGTATGTTGCAGAGATTGAGGGAATTCCAGTTGCCGGAAAATTTGAGGGAAGGAGTATCAGAGTTAGAGAAAAAACCTCACTTTTATCGCTACCCGTTCTTCTGGCAAATATATGTTTATTTATTTGGAGGGTTTGTACTTTTGTCGCATAAAGAGGAGGAATACAGTTTGTTGTCTTCTATTACAGGAGTACCTATTGCGGAGATAGATGATGCTTTGTCTGTTTTCGATCTACTATTTCCTTTGCAAGGTGAATCGTGGCACAATGTTCCTGGTAAGCATAAATTGAGCTTGTTAAAACTCTTCCCTATACCACTGAGAGGTATAGGTGGAAACTTCAGAAGGCAAATCTATAGCAATGACGATGAGAAAACATTTGAAGGACTCAATGCTGCTTTAAGACTGCCGGCTGGAGATTATACTTTTAATGAGATGGTCAAGTGGAATAATCTTGCCTATAGTGTTCTATCGAAAGATTCAAATCTGGTCAGAGACAAAGAATAACCTATAGCGCTCTGATTTGTCGGTAAGACAAAGCTGTAAAGTCATTTGGTCGGGCTACTTTATAAATGCTCAGGACTCGTTATAATAAATACCAACAATAATGAACGATACCAACAACATATCATTAACTTACTTCGACTCGGAGCTTCGCAATCTCATTGAGGAGTACATAACCCAGCAGAAAGCGGAGTTCACTTTCACGGGCGTATGCTCTTATATTGCCTACTGGGCAATGGAAGATGGGAAGAAGTCCGGACACAGCAATATCATCTATGAGAGTAACCAGATCCAGCCGGATGACCAGGATAGGGTGAGGCGTGTTCTTGGTACTATTATCCGCGATGGCAGAATCACGGCTTCTGGTGAGACATATTACAAAGCATAGTATAACCACAGACTAAAGACAAACGAAATAATGTTCATAGCTAAAGTATATAAGGTAATGATAGGAAGCCTCAGCGGTGCAATGGAAGAGGTCCATCTGGCGAAAGAGATTATCCGGAAATGGAATCAGGATAATGCTGAAGGTGAGGAAAGACAGTTTATGCCTGTGGAGTGGTCAACGAAGACTGAGGGGCTAAACAGGGCTGATATCGTGATAGGAATCATTGGCAACTGGACTGATAACACTGCTGTTGTTGAGGAGTGTGCCCAGATGGGGAAGAAGGTGATTTTTTTTCCAGACTTATCACGATCCTAAAGTCTCTATCCAGGGAGAAGTGAAAAATGTTGAGGAGTTTAAGGATAGAATGCAGAAGCAATGTGCTTGTTACGAATACAGTAGTAAAGGAGATTTTGAGAACATTCTTACCTCGACGTTGAAAGAGCTAATGTAATGGCTCGAATAACTTAGTGTTTAGAAGATAAGAGAATATTGCCGAATAATCAGAAGCTGTTTTGAAATCACGCGAAAAATTTGTTAAGCAAAATCTGTACGCAGGCGAGTTGAACCATTGCCTCAGCGGTCTCCGCCAGATACTTATAGTCAATGGTGAGCCGTCGGAAGTTCTCAGCCAGGAAACGGTTCTTTCGACAATCCATCGTTTGGGGAGGACTTGGAATTTGCTGGGGCATTCATCAGGGCGGAGCACGACTTCAACAACCCAACCGAACTTTTTGGCCACCCAATCACCGAGGGAGCCTTGGTATCCTCCATCAGCAATTATCTTTCGAAGGCGTGGGAACTTGTATTCCAGTTTCTCAATAACCTTAGGAGCTCCCTTGCTGTCATGGGGGTTGGCTTCATGAACGGCTACGGCCATGGGAATGCCAAGTGTATCAACCACAATGTGTTCCTTGCGCCCTTTGATTTTTTTGTTCCCGTCAATTCCTCTATCTGAATCCACATGATGAGACGTTTTGACGCTGCGAGAATCGATGATTCCCATGCTTGGGCTTTCCTCTCGTCCGATTATCCTCCGGACCAGGGAATGAATGGTGTCCATGATGTTCTCGATGACGCCCTCCAATTTCCATTTTCGGAAGTAGTAATAGACGGTCTGACAGGGAGCAAAGTCGCTTGGCAACATTCGCCACTGAAAGCCAGTTCTGTTAATGTAAAGAATAGTGTTCATGATCTCCCGACGTGGACGTTTGCGTTGTCTTTCTTGTGGATTAATGATTTTTTCGATAACTTGCCACTGCTTATCAGTGAGGTTAGTTGAATATTGACTCATAACTCATAATGACTTGGTAATTATAAAGTTACGAAATTATTTCAATTAACCTACTGATTTTAGATTATTTACATGCCGTTATAATAACTTTTTTCATTCATTTCAAAACAGTTTCTTAGTGTAGATAATGAAAAATTCTCATATTATAGTTTCAGCAATCAGTTTCATAGCGGCAGTTTATTGCCTAGCCGCTTTGCCGTTAGGCTTTAAAGTCTTGGCTATGCTACCGTTTGTTTTCTCAGTGGTTTTTATGTTTCTGTTTCCGATTAGTTTCATGAATGCATCTAGTAGAATAACGGTGACATTGGTTTATTTACTTTTCTTTATGAGAATGGTCTTTATTCCTGTTTATGGAATAATTGATGGATATTACATAGGTGAAGTTAGCTCAACTTTATCCAAAT
Organism: uncultured Bacteroidales bacterium; assembly: GCA_900316795.1. GTDB lineage: Bacteria > Bacteroidota > Bacteroidia > Bacteroidales > UBA932 > Egerieousia. The sequence continues at coordinate 2,804 of ONEF01000017.1, forward strand.
ACAGCACAATGTCCGTTGGACTTTCGTTATATGAGTTTGTGGCAGTATGCGGTATTCTTGCATTAATTGTTTTCAATAAGAAAGAAAATAATATCAGGCAAACGTTAAATCTTGCAGGCAATAAAACATTCTATTCATTATTTGTTTTGGTGCTGATAGTGCTGTTAGTACTATTAGTCGCTCGCGGACAGTTTGTGAGCACTTTTGAATTCGGCTTCAAGAGTATTGGTGGCGATATGGAACGTAGTGGAGATATTGAAGAGGGGGGATGGGGAAGGTTGCTTATCACCATAGGAGTAACTTTTTTTTATCTGCTTCTAACTTCCTATTTCGTAAAAAAATATCGGTTGTCTTTGGCCCAGAAATATGTTACATATTCAATCATTCTAGCCATGGTTATGATAAGCATAATAAGTGGCGAACGAAGGACTTCTCAATTATATAAAGGTTTTGCTTGTATATGGTTGCTGATAGGGGTATATCCAATATATAAAAAGAGAGTTACAAGTTCTTTAGCAGTTGTTGCCGTCATTGTTATTGCAGGTATGACGCTCTATAAGCAGTATCACGCTTTTTTGTATGAAACTTATGCTGAGGCTTTAAGTAATGCTCATGGGATTGGAATGAGTACCGGTATATTAGATGCTTATTTTTATGGGCCCAATACTATCTCTAAAAATCTAGCCTTTGCCGATATGGGGCACTTGAGTCTTTATAACTTGTTCTATGATTTTGTTCGGAATATATTTGGGCTGAATTACATTATCCCTAGGGGGTACCCCTTGACCTCAGAACTATATAATCTGACCCTGAGTTATGGAGAAGAAGAAACAGGATACCTGCTATCCAGTGTCGGTTATGGCTATGCCTTTTTAGGTGTAGGGCTTGCCCCAATTTTTACTTGTTTTAATGTATTTGTGATGTTGTTATTAGAAAGAGCTATGCGTACAACATCTTCCATTGAGATGTCGTATATTTGGGCTTTCCTTTTTATGAGATTTAGTTTTGGTTTCCTTGGCTCTTTTCCTCCACTCATTAATTTGACTTCTAGGATGCTTCTTGTCAATGGTGGAATTGTATTGGTAGCAGCATTTTTTAATAAATCGAAAACAGAGCTTCCTAATGAATTTAAGTAAAATCTGGCGATTTCCTATAAAATTGTTTTTTTCCCTGTTCTATGCTAGTCGTTATCTTCGGGGATATTATTTTGACAAAAAAAGGATGGGGTGGTATTGGTGTTTTATTGGTTTATCCTCTCGTCTTTTTGGCGCGAATAGAAATATTCCCTGGCCTGTTAATCCCAGGACTATTATCTCAAATGCGAAGAACATAGAATTCAATGTTGACGATATCCACGTTTTCCAAACACCTGGTTGTTACTGGCAAAACCAGCAGGCGAAGATAATCGTTGGCCGTAATTGTTATGTCGCACCCAATGTTGGTCTCATAACCTCGAACCACGATGTTTATGATATTACAAAGCATGTTGCAGGAAAAGATATTGTCTTGGGTGAAAGATGTTGGTTGGGAATGAATTCAATGATTTTACCTGGAGTAACATTAGGACCTCATACTGTTGTAGGCGCAGGATCAGTTGTAACGCATAGTTTTCCACAAGGTCATTGTGTAATAGCTGGCAATCCCGCTAAAATGATTAGACAATTATGAGAATCCGATTCTTTGGTAGTATATCAAAAAACGGTTTCTTACGTTCTATTCTTGTTTTAATGACAGGGTCGGTACTGGCTGCTGCAATTAGAGCCTTAGCCACTCCTGTATTAACGCGATTATATTCGCAAGAGGCGATGGGGGCTTATTCATACTTGATTTCAATTTCCTCCATTTTCATGGGGATTGTAAATTTTAGGTATGATATATCCATCGTAACCGACTCTGAAGAGAAGCACGTTTTTCCTCTCATTAAATTGTCACTTCTTATAGGACTTGCGGTAACAATCATTTCATCATTGGTATTCACAGGCATTTTTATCTACAATGGGAAACCTTTTTATTGGCCAATACTCTTTTTCTTTAATCTGCTGGCATACTCCATTGTAAACGTCCTTACCGCATATAATAATAGGAATAAAGAATATAGGGTCATCTCTTCAGTTGGTGTTTTCCGGAGAGGCACCCAATATGGGTTGGCGATTCTTCTTGGATTGATCTTTCCATATTCAATCTGTCTGCTTATCCCTTACGTATTTGGCGAGTTTATGGGTATAAGCAGACAATTGAAGCCGCTCAAGCCCCACCTGCAGACTGTACGAGAGGCGAAACCGTCTAAGATACGTGATGTGGCCAAATTGCATTGGAAACAAGCTTTTTTTTCACTTCCTGCATTGTTGGCTAACAGTCTTTCGTATTCATTAATAACAATCTTTATTGGTCAACTTTTCGGGATGTCAACAGTCGGATTGTATTCAATATCTTTAACACTTCTAGGTATTCCTTTGGGATTAATCGGAGGTAATGTGGCAAAGGTATTTATGCAGAAGGCATCATCAGAGTTTGCGAATTCAGGCAGTTATTCTCACGCATTTAAAAGAACATTTTTTTTGTTGTTTAGTGTGGCTGTACCGATGTTAATTGTATTGCTTTTTTTTGCGGAGCCATTGTGTTCATTTATTTTGGGCAAAGAGTGGGCTGTTGCCGGTACCTTCATAAAGATTCTGGCGCCTATGTTTGCTGTAAGGTTCATAACATCTGCCCTTTCTCCTGCATTTACAATAGTAAAAAAACAACAGTTGGATCTGATATTACAGTTGCTCTTTTTGGCATCTAATCTGATTAGCTTCTTTGTCTCTAAGGTATATGGCTTTGATGCAAATGGTTTTCTCAAGATGATTTCCATCTTATTTACTGTCTCTTATTCTTTATATCTATTCTTCATATACTATTATTCACGAAAGAATTTTAAGACTGCATAATATGATAAATGATAGTAAAAGTTGTGCGAGAGTCGCAATACTGAGTTGCGTAAATATCAAGCATATGTCGTTAATATCTCTTTATACGGATATTTTGAAAAGAGAAGGGGTCGCCTACGATGTAATATATATGGATAAGTATGGTGAAGATGAGGAGATTGAATGCAATCACAAATACCGTTACATAAACAAGATTGATAGAAAACTTCCCCGTTTCATCAAAAAGATAAAGTACTATATGTTCAAACCATGGGCATGTAGAGTCTTGAAAAAGAATAAGTATGACTTTGTTATAGTATGGAACGATTTAGCTATTTTCCTGTTTGCCGACTTCTTGTCTAAGCATTTGAAAGGTAGATATTGCTTGAATGTTCGGGACAATATGTATTACGATAGACCCAGATATGGACGGATGTATCAAAGATGCTTTTCCAATTCTTCTTTCAATACGATTTCGTCTAAAGGTTTCTTAGACTTTCTTCCGAAAGGTGTGAAGTACTATCCCATCAATAGCCTTAACTTGTCAGTCCTCAGAGGTATGAAAATTCGAGACCGGATGCGGACTGAAGATGAGAAAATTAGGATTGGATTTGTTGGGTATGTGCGTTTTTTTGAGCGTAACGAAAAATTGCTGGACTGCTTTGCGAACGACCCTCGTTATGAAGTTCATTTTTATGGAACTGGAGCGAATGTTCTCAAAAAGTATGCAGAATCGAAGGGAATCAGAAACGGTGTTTTTCACGACAGTTTCCCGGTATCCGAAACAGCAAAATATCTGGAGAATATCGACATTATGAACAATCTATATGGAAATAATACGCTGAATATCAGAAAGGCCATTTCCATTAAACTATTCCACTCTCTCTACTCGCACATTCCTGTGTTGGTTAATACTGACACATATGTTGGTGAAGTAGCCACATCAATAGGTGTTGGATATTATGTAACCGAATTCACCGATAAGTTTAAGGATGATTTATATAAGTGGTACCATAACTTAAATTTTGAGACATTGGCGGAAAACTGCGAGAATTACCTAAGTTTTGCACGAAAAGAGAATAAAGAGTTCGAAGATATTACGGTGCAATCAATATGTTGTTTCATATAGCTCAGTTCTTTTGATGATGCGTCTACATTATATTAGTCTTTTACTAAGTCTCACTATATCCATCGCATGTAGGGTTGACTCTGTTAGTCCAGTAGAGGATGATACGCTTATGATATCTCCTGTCGAGGTGGAATTGCACAGACGTGCGGAACAAATTGCTAAAATCCAGTGGACTCCTTTGCTAGAAATGCCTACTCAAGGTGGATTTTATCCTAGAGGTAAGACTGTATATGGGATACCATACTCTTCTGTCAAAGAGATGGAGAAGTTTGTCGGGCAATATGTGTCATTTTACACGTTTATGACAGCGGTTTTCAATCCAAAGAGTGTTCTTTATACAGAGAATGTAAAAGAGCCACCTTATCACGGGACCAATTGCTCTTCCTTCTATGGTACAGTGTGCAGTATGGCTGTCAATTATGTCTTGGGGCTGCCTTATTCATTCACGACATCTAGTTATAAAAATCTTCCTTGTTTTGAGATGGTCAATCCGCAGTCCATTGATGCAGCTTTGCCGGGCGATATCCTCCTGCAGGACAAGAAGCACGTCGTGTTGATTCTTGACGTATTCAAACATGATGAAAGGGTATCTGGCATTTCCATCCTTGAATCATATGGCGGAGGAGGAACTCATATTTACAGATACACTCGTGAAAGTATTGCTGCCCGTTGGCAAAGAGACGGCTGGGAGCTTCTCCGCTATAAAGACCTTGACAAGATAACCGAGATTGAATCAATGGCTTTCAACGATTATCCGTACAGCAAGCCATACATTTCTCCTATCTGCTGCAGCAGGGGCGACCGTGCTTCATTTGCAGCAGGCGAGACTATCGTATTGAATAACCTTGATGAGCAATCTCATCAAATTCGGATTGTTCGCGATGGGGCAGAAGAAGGAACCATTGTGTCTGCCGGGAATGATGTGACCTTTTCGACACTCTCTCCGGGTATATACACTTTCGACTTGTCTAATCCCGCTTGGAACAACCCATCGGTGGAGGTGATTGACGCTACGGTTTCGGCACAGAGGAGCGGCGACGACTTGGTAGTGTCCTTCTCCAGCGTCAATGCGAAACCAATGTCGATGATTATCTCCAATATTCACGGGAATCGTTATGTTGTGGAGCCAATAGGTGATACAGAGCGGATCGCAGGGCAGAAGACGTTGAAGATGCCCAACCGCTCCGGGCAGCTATATCTGAAAGTTATGTTTGAAGGCGCTTACGGAAGCGTCTCGAATGAACCTTTACTTATTCAACAATAATATGTATAAGCATTTCTTTAAAAGACTATTTGACATCATCGGGGCTCTGATCCTGTTGCCCTTTGTGCTATTGGAGATTATCGTCTTGGCTCCCATTATCTGGCTGACGGACAAGGGACCTGTGTTTTATAATGCCAAACGGGCGGGAAAAGGATACAAACCTTTCAAGATGTTCAAGTTGAGGAGTATGTATGTGAACAGTCCCGACCTGAAGAATCCTGACGGCAGCACGTTCAATAGCGACAATGACCCGCGTGTGACTCCTATCGGCCGCATTATTCGCAAGACCAGCCTCGATGAGTTCCCGCAGTTTCTCAATATCCTGCTGGGGCATATGAGTTTCGTGGGGCCCCGGCCGAAGATCTGGCACGCTGATAAGAGTTATGCAGATATGGACGAAAACCACCGCAAGAGCTATAGCGTCAAGCCCGGTGTGACGGGCTATGCCCAGGCCTACTTCCGCAACAGCATCACACAGGACGAGAAGTTCAAGTGGGATGCCTACTATGCCGACCATATTTCCTTCTGGATGGATGTGAAGATTCTGTGGCAGACGGTGGTGTCGGTCCTAGGTAGAAAGAATATAAATACCGAACAAAGCTACAAGAAAGAGCAATGAAGCGTTTAATGATAGTAGGAGCGTCGGTGCTCCAGTTGCCTGCCATACTGAAGGCGAAGGAGATGGGGCTGTATGTGGGGGTGGCGGACTATAATCCGCAGGCCGTTGGTATCCAGTATGCCGACAAGTTTTTCAATGCCTCCACGATGGATGAGGATGCGGTGCTCCGGGCTGCGGAGGAGTTCCGTCCGGACGGCATTATGACATTGGCAACGGATATGCCAATGCGTGGTGTGTCGAAGGCTTCGGACAAGCTGCACCTGCACAGCATCAGCTATGAGATTTCGTTCAAAGCCACGGACAAATACGAGATGATTAAGGCCTTCAAGGCGTATGGCGTGCCGTCACCTTGGTACTTCGATGTGGATTCGTATGAAGACTTGAAAGCGTTGGAAGGAAAAGTGACCTTCCCTTGTATCATCAAGCCGACGGACAATGCCGGTAGTCACGGCGTGGCCAAGGTGTATGACTTTGAAGAACTGCTGGCCAACTATGAATACAGTCATTCCTCCAGCCGTCACGGCAAGGTAATAGTGGAGGAATATCTGGATGGCCCGGAGGTGAGCGTTGAGGTGATGGTGGTAAAGGGCAAGGTGAACATCCTACAGATTACCGACAAGATTACCACCGGTGCTCCGCACTTTGTAGAGATGGGGCACACACAGCCATCACGTCTGCCCGATGATACGCAGCGACAGATACGCGAGGTGGCCGAGGCGGCTTGCAAGTCGCTTGGGCTGGACAAAGGCCCTGTCCACGTGGAGATGAAAGTGACTCCGGCCCGTGGCCCTGTGATGATAGAACTTGGTGCCCGTATGGGTGGCGACAACATCACGACGCATCTGGTGCCGCTCAGCACCGGTATTGATATGGTCAAGGCCACCATCAATGTTGCACTGGGGGAGGAGCCGGATATAATGCCCACGCTTCACTGTGGCTCTGCCATCCGCTACTTCGAAGTACCTTTTGGCACCATCAAGAGCATCGAGGGTGTTGAGGATGCGGAGAAGATGCCGGGCGTAAAGCAGATAACCTTTACAAAGGACGTCGGTGAGGAATCTACCCCCATTGAGTGTAGCAACGACCGTATCGGCTTTGTGATAGCGCAAGGTACGACGGCAGATGAGGCGGCAAAGAATTGCGAAGAGGCAATGAAACGGATCAAGATAGTAATCAATTAAACAGTAACAAGATATGAACTTCTACACAATGAAAGAAACCCGTGCTTTCCTGGAGAGCATCGGTATGCCAGGCGGTGACCTGTATGACCTGCCCACTTCTGAAAAGCGTTTTGAGGATGGCGGTCAGTACCGCTTTGAGGTACCTGGAATTCAGGGCCCTAGCCCAATGAAGGCTTTGCTGGAGGCTCTTGATGAGTATGGCATACAGATTCATCGCGTAACCCAGACAAAGGGCATTATGTTCCTCACTGATGATGAGATCAAGAAGATGGTGGAGTATGCCGAGAAATGGAGGGTGCAGCTGGTGTTGGCTTGTGGCCCTCGTGCTACCACCGATACCTCCGCATCGGTGAAGACCGAGGAAGGTCAGCGCATGGGCTACCGTCTACGCGGGCAGGAGCAGATTGTCCGTGGTATCGAAGAAATAAAGCGTGCCGCAACCTTTGGTGTTCGTGGCTTCCTGATTTATGACGAGGGGCTGCTCTGGGTGCTGAATGAAGCCCGCAAGGCTGGTTATATCCCCGCTGACTGTCACTTCAAGGTTTCTGCTCATTCAGGACACGGTAACCCTTGCTCTGCTCATGTGCTTGAGACGCTTGGAGCCAACAGTATCAACCCGATCCGTGATATCCAGATCCAAATGCTAGCTGCAATGCGTGCTGCCATCGATGTGCCTATTGACTTGCACACAGAGAATCCGAAGAGCAGTGGTGGTTTTATCCGTCACTACGAGGTGCCTGACTTCATCCGTGTGGCAGCTCCAGTTTATCTGAAGACTGGCGGCAGTGTGGCCGCAAACCACAGCTACGACACCACCGAGAAGGAAGCCCGCCAAAGAGCCAAGCAGGTATGCTTGGTGAAGAGAGTGATTGATACCTATTATCCAGAAGCTATTGTTTCACCGAAGTAAATGAGACACCATAACTATAACCCGGACTTTGCTTTTGTAAAAGCTCCCGTAGAATTTAACAAGTACACCGATCGCGATACGCTTCAGTATTGCCTGGGAGCTACGCTTTATATGCCTGGCACAAAGGACATCCGTGCCAAAGTGATTAACCGTGAGCTGCCCGTCACATCGTTTGTGATGTGCTGCGAGGACGCCATCAAGGAGGAAGACCTGCCCGTTGCAGAGCAGAACATCCTCGACACGATGGATTACTTCGCCGACCAGATAGAGGCGGGAAAACTTACCATCAATGATATCCCGCTCATCTTCGTGCGTGTCCGAAACCCGGAACAGTTCAAGAGCTTTGCCTCAAGGATTACCAAGAAGCAGGCTTCTGTGCTAACCGGTTTCAACTTTCCGAAGTTCAACAGCACAAACGCCTTGAATGTGCTGCGCACCTTGGTTGAGGTGAACAGCCGGCTGGGGGTAGTGCTGTATGGAATGCCCATCCTGGAAGGTACGGAGGTGGCTTTCCGCGAGCTTCGCACAAAGGAGTTGTTGCTGCTTCGGAACATCCTGGAACCCTACAAGGATCTGATTCTGAACATCCGTGTGGGTGGTACGGATATGTCGTCACTCTTCGGTGTGCGTCGTGGTATCAACTCCACGGTGTACGACATTATGCCGGTGAGGGATGCCTTGTCGGACGTGGTGAACTTCTTCAACCGCTATTGCGACTACTGTGTGTCGGCTGCCGTATGGGAGTATTTCCGTGCGTACAACGACGATGACATTGACGAGTTGATCAAGCGCAACTTCCACAATGCGCTCATCAAGGGCCAGGATATTGTTAACCCCGCCATCGACGGTCTGCTGAAGGAAGTGATGATAGACCGAGCCAACGGGTTTGTGGGCAAGACCATCATCCATCCCACCCACGCCAAGTTTGTGAACGGCATGTTCACCGTGGTGGAAGAAGAGTATAAGGATGCCATCCAGATTCTGAACACATCCGGCGGTGTAATCAAGAGCGAGGAAGGGGGCAAGATGAATGAGATAGGTCCTCACCATCGCTGGGCAGAGAAGATTGTGAAGCGGGCTGAGGTGTATGGTGTGGTGAAGACCGAGGATTCTGTACTGGGCCTTGTCCTGGGACACAAAGAATAAGGAGGTATGATGAAAATAGTTCTTGGCACAATGAATTTCGGTCCCCAGCTTGACCTGGAGGCCAGCCGCACGATGACCGAGTCGTTCCTAAAGACCGGCAATAACGAACTGGACACAGCCTACGTCTATAACGGAGGGGATACGGAGAAGTACCTGGGTGAGATTCTGCCCGATCTGGATGGATACTATCTGGCCACCAAAGTGCATCCCCGCATCACGGGCAAGCTGGATAGGGAGTGCATCCTGATGGAGTTTAACGAATCGCTCAATCGGATGAACCGCGACAAGGTGGATTTGCTGTATTTCCATTTCCCGGACGGCAAGACTCCGATAGGGGAGGCGCTGGAGACCGTTGCTGAACTCTATGAGAAGGGCAAGATTAAGGAGCTGGGACTCAGCAACTATCCTGCCTGGCAGGTGGTGGACATATGGTATCAGTGTGAGAAGTATGGTTGCCCGAAGCCGACGGTCTATCAAGGGATGTATAATGCCCTGTGCCGGAATGTGGAGCAGGAACTGTTCCCGGCCATCCGTGCCTTGGGAATGCGCTTCTATGCTTTCAATCCGCTGGCGGGTGGTATGCTTACAGGTAAGCACCATCACTTTGAGGATGCTCCGGAACCGGGACGTTTTGCTCGCTTGAAGAGCTATCGTGACCGCTACTGGAAGCAGAGCTACTTCGATGCCGTGGATGAGATTCGCAAGGCCTGTGAGGCGGAAGGCATACCGATGGTAGAGGCTGCCTATCGTTGGCTCTGTAACCACTCGATGCTGGATGCGACAAAGGGCGACGGTATACTGCTTGGCGCCTCCAAGATTTCGCAGATGGAGCAGAATTTGGAAGCCGCCAAGAAGGGCGAACTGTCACAGTCTATCCTCGATGCAATGGACGATGCCTGGGAGATAGCAAAGCCTGACAGTCCGGCTTACTTCAAATTCATTTGATAATGGGTCTTACTGATAGATTTCTAGATAATATTTTCAAGATTCGGAGAATGTCATATTCTTCGAATGTAGAGTCTTTGGTTCGCACCTATTTAGCAGACACAGTAGGAGTGGCTTTGGCAGGCTCAAGTGATATCTTTGATAAAGAGGAACGCATCCTGAATTTACAGCAAAGTACAGGTTCAGTTAAACCAATAGGACATAATCGTACTTGCTCGTTAGCTGATGCCATCTTCCTCAATGGATTAAGTGCTCATTTTTTGGAATTGGATGACGGTGTGCGATATGGAGTTATACATCCAAGTGCACCTTTGTTTTCTGCCTTGATCCCTTTGGCAATAGAGAATAAGGTGCAATGGGTAGATTTCTTACGGGGTGCTGTATGTGGCTATGAAACCAGTATTAGGATAGCTAGTGCGATGCAACCGTATCATTACAGTGCAGGTTATCACCCTACAGCGACATGTTGCACCTTAGGTGTGGCTGTTGGTGTGGCTGTAATGTTGGGCTGGGATGATTCCGTCGTGAAAGATGCCTTCTCGGCTGCTTGTATTTCAGCCAGCGGTAGTCTTAAGGTTTTGGAAGATGTATCGCAATTGAAACCCTACAATTGTGCTAAAGCAGCATTGAATGGCTATATGTCTGCAATGATGGCTAAAGCTGGCTTTGCAGGACCTTCAGAACCATTGGATGGAGATATCGGCTTCCTAAAAATGATGTCTTCATCATATAATGAGGATATTCTTACTGGAGACAGAGACTATCTTTATTTGGAGAAGATCTATCAGAAGCCTTATGCATCGTGCCGTCATACTCATCCTGAAATTGAAGCATGCTTTAAAATCAGATTGAATTCCGGTTTTAACATAGAAGCGATTGAACGTGTTAAAGTAACTACCTATAAGGGAGTTATAGGGAAGCATGACTTCAAGGACATCCGTGGAGAATCATCTGCAAGAATGAGTATTCCTTTCAGCGTAGCAGTTGCTTTGACGACAGGTAAAGCCGGAATAGCTGAATTTGCTGAACCGTATGTGTCTGATAAAACCTTGTTGGACTTGACTCATAGAGTAGATATTGTCCCAAGCGAAGATTTGAGTAAACTTGTGCCTGATAAGCGTGTGGCAATAGTCGAAGTCACAATGAAGGATGGCCGTCAGTATTCCGAGATCGTAGAATACCCGAAGGGGGAACCTGAAAATCCGCTCTCGGATGCAGAAAACTATGCTAAGTTCCTTTCAATGGCTATTCATGCCGGATTGTCAGAACATAAAGCAGAAGCAATCTTCAAAGAATTAACAACAGTTAATGAACCGAATTTTAATACAATATGGTAGATCAAAAGCAATTATTTGATGCTTTGGGCAAGATGGGCGTTGACTTCTTTACAGGCGTACCCGATTCGCTGCTCAATGACTTTTGCCTCTATATGGTGAAGAATATCCCTGATGGAAAGCACGTGATGGCTGCCAACGAGGGAAACGCCATCGGCATTGCTGCCGGCCATTATATGGCGACTGGTAACATCCCGGTGGTGTATATGCAGAACTCCGGCATAGGCAACGCTACCAATCCGCTGCTGTCGCTGACGCACGACTGTGTGTATGGCATCCCGATGGTGCTTGTCATCGGTTGGCGAGGAGACCCTGCCATCAGCGATCACGCTCAGCACAAGAAGCAAGGTGAATTGACTCCTGTGCTGATGAATGATATGGATATCCCGTTTGAGATCCTGGATGCGGAGGATACAGTGGTGGAGAAGTTTGCCTGGGCAGTGAATAAGGCCAAGGAGATTTCCTCGCCGGTGGCATTGATTGCAAAGAAGGCTATTCTGACCGAGAAGATCAAGAAGCAGGTGTATCCTGAGAGTACACTGATGAACCGCGAGGAAGCTGTTGCTGCCGTGATTGATGTGTTGGGTAGCGCTGCCGTTTATCTTGGTACGACAGGCCGTGCTACTCGCGAAGTCCACGAGCAGCTGCTGGCTCACGGTGTAGATGAGGGTCACGAGTTCCAGAACGTGGGTTCTATGGGACATGTATCGTCTGTGGGATTGGGTATTGCGCTGGCAAAACCTGAGCAAAAAGTGATTGTTTTTGACGGTGATGCAGCAGCGGTGATGCATCTGGGAGCTTTGGCTACTAACTGCCGTTATAAGGCTGGTAATATGGTGCATATCGTGCTGAACAACGGAGTTAACGAATCTGTTGGCGGGCAACCGTCGGCCGGTTATGTGGTGAACCTCACCGCTATTGCAGAGGCTTGCGGCTATCGCACGCCTGGTCATCCGGTAGAGACCAAAGAAGAGTTGCAAAAGATTGTGCGTGAGCAGGGAAGTGGAGAGATGCCGTTTTTCATTGATGTCCACGTGCGTCAGGGCATCCGCAGCGATATGCCAAAGTTGAATATTGACCATAAAGCGCAGAAAGTGGCTTTGATGGAAAACTTAATGGGTAAGAAATGATAGAACTGACAACACCTTTCAGTGAGGAAGCCATCAGAGAGCTCAACGTGGGCGATGTGGTGAGCATCAGCGGGTATATCTATACCGGGCGTGATGCCGTGCTTCCGAAGATAATCAAGGCTGGAGAAGAGGGTAAGCTGGCTGAGATGGGCATCGACCTGCAAGGGGCGGTGATATTCCATACGGCGGTCAGCCCTGCCGGGGTTGGTCCCACTTCCAGTAATAAAGTGGAGATTGAGAGCTCTTTCGAGCCGCTGTCCAAACTGGGCGTGAAGATGCACCTGGGCAAGGGAGCAATCTCGAAAGAGACAGTGAAGAAACTGGCTGAGAACAATGCCGTGTTTGCGGTGATTCCGCCTGTGACGGCCTTGCTGGAAAGTCAGACCGTGGAACGTGAGGTAGTGGCCTATCCCGAACTGGGGATGGAGGCGATGAACCGGCTGAAAGTTGTGAAATATCAGGCCATTATCGGTGCAGCAAAAGGGAGGAGCATTTATGATTAGCATACAAGAAAAGGTGGCAGACTGCCTGGTAAGGGCTGGCTCCACATTCCGCGAAGATCAGAAAGAGGCTTATCGCAAGGCGATTGCCAATGAGGAGATTGAAATCTCCTGCTGGGTGATGCAGCAGGTGCTGGACAATGCGTTGGTGGCAGAAGAAAGACGTAGCCCGTTGTGTGACGACACGGGCATTCCGCATTTGTTTTTGGAAGTTGGACCTGGCCGTCAGGTGAGTGGTAAACTGCTGCAACAGATACAGGAAGGTGTGGCAATGGGCTTACGCAAGTTGCCTGGCCGTCCGATGGCCATCAAGGGCGATGACTATGCCCGCATTGACCAGAGTGGCGGACTGAATGAGGATAGTGGTGCTTTGGCACCATCTCCGATATTGATTAAGCCGGTTGACGAGGATGTGCTGCGGCTGACCATTATGATGCTTGGTGGAGGCCCTGCTATTCGTGGTATCACCCAAAGGGTATTCCACAAGCACAGTGTGGATGTGGTGATTGACGAGATTGTGAATCGGGCTATCCCTGCCGTTTCGCAGTTGGGCTGCTCGCCTTGTACCTTGGCTATCGGCATCGGTCGTTCGCAGTTCGAGGCAACGAGCCTGATGATGGAAGCGATGGCGAAGGGCGATTTTGGCGTGCAGAGCGACTTCGAGAAACGGATTACCGAGAAGGTGAACGAGAGCAAGACCGGCCCTCTTGGGCTTGGTGGCAAGCATAGCGTGCTGGCGACTTTCGCAGAGATTGGGCCTCAACGGGCCAGTGGTGTTCGCATTGTGGCCTTGCGGCCTTGCTGTTGTTTCGAGCCCAGAAGGGCGAGTGTAGAATTGTGACAAAAGCGCAGGATAGTCTGTTGTATATCCTGCGCTTAGAGATTGCTGTGAGAAAAATGACTATGGAATCCATGGTCCTGCGTCGGGATCATTCCATTCTCCCAAGGATTCTTGCAAGAGAGCTCCTTCCATCTTAATAAGATAGACTTGCGTTGACGGTTGTTCGTATTCTGCTTTCATAGATCGATGAATATTTGATATTTTTGGTTGCAAAGATAGCTTATTTTTGAATAAAGTTATCCATTATTGTCTTAAATATGGGGTTGGATTGTTATTGACGAGAAATAGATTATCGGATGAAAGGAAACGCATCATTCATCATGGAAGAAGGTTACGACTTAGTTTTTATGGAATATGGCATAGCAGAGATTAAAAATGTATTGAAGCCTTTTTCGTCCCGGTCCGTGCCAGCCTATGGTAGAAGGAAGGCGAGTGTGGAATTATAATAATTTTGAAATATGAAAAGTCTTAAAGGAAAGACAATTCTGATCCTCGGAGGAACAGCCCCTTGTGTACACGTTACCCGTTTCGCTAAAGAAATGGGTGCATACGTGTATGTGGCAGATGAGAAAACAGAGAAAGGCCCTGCAAAACAGCTTGCAGATGAAGCCGTTGTAATAAGCACAAACGATTATGAAACTCTTTTAGCTTTTATCAAAGAGAAGCATATAGATGGCGTTTTGACTGGCCCCGGAGAGTTCAATATTGTCAATGCGATGACTGTCAGTAAGATGGCAGGACTTCCATTCTACTGTACAAAAGAGCAATGGGACATTTGTCAGGACAAACGTCATTTCAAGGATTTCTGCAAGCAGTATGGTTTGCCCGGTGTGCCTGAGTATTCTGTGAACGATGTGCTGACAGAGAACGACTTCCCTGTCATTGTGAAACCAGTGGACGGTTGTTCGTCTCGTGGTATCAGCATTTGTCGTAATCAGGAAGAATACGCTAAAGCCAAAGAAGCAGCCTTGGCAGCATCCAAGGCAGGAAAGATCTTGGTGGAAAAGTATGTTGAAAACGGAGGAGTCACAATTGATGCTAAATACGTAGTTGTTGATGGTCGCTTCCATCTGGAGGCTATTGGAGATCGTCATGTGCTGAATGGAGGCTTGATTACTGCGATAAGTTTCTATCCTTCCAAGTATCGTAAGGCCTTTCTGGAACAAGTGGATCCATACGTGGAGAAAGCCTTCACTTCCATTGGGTTAAAGAATGGAGCTTTCTTCTTCCAAGCCATTCCCGACGGAGACAAGATTTATATTTATGAGATGGGGCTACGGGTAAGCGGAGGAATGATTTATAATATGACAGAAGCTACCAGCGGCAACAATACTTTGAAGATGTTGATTCACTATGGAGCAACAGGTATAATGTGCGAGAAGCAGGACGAGGAAATGATAGATGCATCGTTCAAAGGTAAAGAAGCTTCCACTATGGCGTTCCCGCTTAAGACTGGGAAAATCGCTTCTTATTCTGGATTTGATGTGGTGACTAAATATCCTGGTGTGATAGATCTTACTCGCTATTATAATGCGGGCGATGAGATTATTCCCAAACACGTGAATACACTTGATCAGCTTTTTGCAAGAATTATGGTGTCAGCGCCGGATAAATCATCTTTGATGAAGAGACTAAAAGCTATACGTGACGAAGTCTCTGTTATAAATGATAAGGGAGAAGAGATGATAATCTGGGATACCTTTGATGCATTATATAATGAGTTCAACAAGGATAATAAGTAATCCTTGAATAGGTTTTTGAGTTGCGTTCCGTTTCACTCTTATCCCTCTCCAATATGATTGAAGTAGTGGTTGAATAGGTGGTGAAATAAACACTGCATTTTGCCATGAAGGACAAGCGTTAATTAGTTGATGCTAACAAATATGAAAATACTTGGTTTGAGTTCTTACTACGGGAGTACAGTTGCCAGTTCCCATATGGGAAGGAATCGCAATCAAGCCTTTGCTGATGAGGGCTTTGATATGGTTTTGTATGCTCCTACTCCATCTAGGGGACTAAGTAAAGAAGAAATCAATCGGTACAAAAAAATCCGCGTAGAGACAAACTTCGATGGACATCAAGTGGTTCATCTGTATCGGATGTTCAGCGAAGGTAAAAATCCTGTTCAGCGGGCGTTGAGATATACCTGTTCAGCCTTCATCCAGTTTTTCAAAGGCGTTTTCGCCAAGGATGCGCGTTCGTGCGACGTGATGTTCATCAGCAGCACGCCTCCCATACAAGGAGCAATGGCTGGCTTGGTGAAGAAATGCCGTCGGGACCATATTCCAATGGTGTATAACCTACAGGACATCTTCCCCGACTCGCTCGTAGGCACCGGCCTCGCAAAGAAAGGCGGTCTGCTGTGGAAAATCGGCCGAGTGATAGAGAACTTCACCTACCGCAATGCGGACAAGATCATCGTCATCTCGCAGGACTTCAAGCGCAACATTATGGCGAAGGGGGTGCCGGAGGAGAAGATAGAGGTTATCTATAATTGGGTGGATGCCGATGCTGTGCAGCCGGTGGCGAAAGAGGAGAATCCGCTGTATGAGGAGTTCGGGCTGTCGCGCGAGGCGTTCACGGTGGTGTATGCCGGGAACCTGGGGAATGCGCAGAATATCCGCATTATTCTGGACGCGGCAAAGCGGTTTGACGATGACGGGGTGCAGTTCGTGATCTTCGGGACGGGGGGACTGGAGGAGGATATCCGCAGGCGGATTGCGGAGGAGGGGCTGACGAATGTGCGTTTGCTGCCGCTGCAGCCGTATGAGCGGGTGAGCCATGTGTACTCGCTGGGCGATGCCTGTGTGGTGTCGTGCAAGGAGGGCTTGGGGGGCAGTGCGATGCCGAGCAAAACGTGGACGATTATGTCGTGCGGCAGGCCGGTGATCGCGAGCTTCGATGAGGGGGAGCTGAAGGAGATTATTGAGGGTGCTTCGGCAGGCTCAGCATCCGTCGGACCCTGCGGGGTGTTTACGCACGCGGGGAAGGTGGAGGAGTTTGCAGAGGCCGTCCGCAGCCTGATGGCCGACCGCGACCGCTGCGAGCAGATGGGCCGTAACGCCCGGGCGTTCATCCTCGAGAACCTGACGAAAGAGGTGGGGACGAGGAAGTATGTGGAGGTGATTAAACAGTTTGAAAAAGAAATTTAGGTGAATTGAATACAATAATTATGGGCTGGATTCGTTATCTTTGCAGATATTGTAAAGTTTGTGAATTTGAGCTTTGTATGAATAAATGGATTGAGATATGATACTGTCGGCATTTAGTTATAAGACAAGCGGATGGGATCTGACGGAAATGGGGGCCATCCAAACCACCAATCTGTTGGTTGGGAAGAATGCGTCCGGAAAAACCCGCACCATCAGGGCGTTGCAGAATGTAACCAACTTCCTGCAGGCGAGGCCTATCGTTCTCGGTGAGTCGGATTTTAAGGCTAAACTGACTTTCACGGATCCTCAGGATGCGGGATGGCGGATGGTTTATCAGTTTGAAATTGCGCAGGGGAAGGTGGCTGCGGAACAGCTCACGGTGAACGGAAAGAGCCTGATAAAGCGCAGTGAGGAGAAGATGCTCTTTATGGGAGAAACCATCAATCCGCCCAAGGAGAAGCTGGTGGTGCAGGTGAGAAGAGACCGCGATGCCTATCCTGAGGTGGAAAAACTGATGGAGTGGTCAGAGGGGGTAGTTTTTGTCTCGTGCTCGAATATCAATCCTCTTACAGTTTTTATAAGCGGTTCGCCCGTTGTGAATCCTCTCCCTTTCAGCACACTGGTTGAGACGCTGACCAAGGAAGGGAAAAAGGACGTGATTGCAGAAGCACGCAGGCTGGGTTATGAGGTGATGGATTTGACGACGGTGAAGGCCAATGGCGAGATGAAGTTTGTGGTGGTCAATGAACGGTATGTGAAGAGTAACGTGATGGATTTCCAGCTTTCGAGCGGTATGATACGTGTTCTATATATTCTGTGTTTCCTGGAGTATGTTAAGAATAGCGACAGGTACCGTCTGTTGCTGATTGACGATCTGGGCGAGGGGCTGGACTATAACAGGGCCACCCTGCTTGGAAAGAATGTATTTGACACCTGTGAGACAGAGGGCGTACAGCTGATAGCCAGCTCGAACGACTCGTTTATGATGGATGTTGTGGACATTTCGAAGTGGCATATACTGAGAAGGAAGAACAGCAAACTGACGGTCTTGAACCAGAGCAACCAGCCAGAGTTGTTCAGTCGGTTCCGTATGACGGGGCTTAGCAATTTCGACCTGTTCTCGTCGGACTACATTGATAACTATTTAGCTCGTAGCAGCAAATGAAATATGCGGTGTATGTAGAGGGGCAGTCGGAGTTGTTGTTCGTGGCAGATGTGCTGCAGAAGTATTCGGGCTATGACGCGGGGCGGTGTGGTTTTATCTGCATCAACCTGAAAGCGGACATCTTTGAGCGTATGAACTATCCGCAGCAAGGGGACGAGACCTCGGCAGACTACTATCAGATTGTCAATGTGAACAATGACAATATGGTTGTGTCGAAGTTGCGGAAGGACATACCGGGGCTGATAGGTCGTGGGTATAATGTAATCATCGGCCTGAAGGATGTCTTCAGCGAGGCATACGAGCAAATGATGAGTGGCGAGCCCAGAGTGGACCGGGCGAAGATTAAAGAGATGCACGCTATTCAGCAAGAAGTCATTGATGCTCCCGAAGGAAGCGACTGCAGGCTGCACTTCGCGATTATGGAGTATGAAGCGTGGATGCTGGCACTGATAGAGAATTATGTCCTGCAGCACGGAAAGGACCTTGCTGGCGTGTGTGGGCAGCTGGGGGTTGATATGGCAGAGGACTTCGAGCAGACAGTGTACCACCCTTATCCTTTGGTGAGGAAGATATACCAAGCCTGCGGGGAGGATTATCATAAGCACGGGTCGGAATCGTTCTCATTTTTATCCACGCTGACGGTAGAAGATTATGAGAGACTTCTGCTTTCTGGCCGGTGCGCTTCTTTTGCAAAATTCATAGACAGCCTGATAGGGGGCACGAAGCCTCAACTTCCTTAATCCAATGAGGTGATTTTTTCATAAGGGGTTGCTTGACAGGGTATAACCCTTGTGGTGTATTGGGTCAGATACACTCTCTCTTTACAGTTTGCAGAAACAAGAATTTTTACAGAAATATGAACAAGACATTGAGAAACGTTCCGTTCTCGCCGCCGGATATGAGCGAGGCGGAGATTGAGCAGGTGGCTGAGGCCCTGCGCAGTGGTTGGATTACTACGGGTCCGAAGACGAAGGAGTTTGAACGGCAGATTGCGGCTTATGTGGGTACGAAGAAGGCGGTGTGCCTGAATTCGGCTACGGCTGCACTGGAGATGGCGTTGCGCCTTGCGGGCGTGGGGCCGGAGGACGAGGTGATTGTGCCGGCATATACCTATACGGCCTCGGCATCGGTGACGCAGCACGTGGGCTGCCGCCTGGTGATGGTGGACTCTCAGGAGGACTGCGTGGAGATGGACTATGACAAGCTGGCGGAGGCTATCACGGAGCGGACGAAGGTGATCTGTCCGGTGGACCTGGGTGGCATCGTGTGCGACTTCGACAAGGTGTTTGCGGTGGTGGAAGCCAAGAAGGGGCTGTTCCGTCCGGCGAATGCGATCCAGAAGAAGTTGGGCCGGATTATCGTGGCGGCGGATGATGCGCACGCGTTTGGCGCACAGTGGCACGGCAAAATGGCTGGCTCGATTGCGGACTTCTCGTCGTTCAGCTTCCACGCGGTGAAGAACCTGACTACAGCGGAAGGCGGTGCGATGGTGTGGAATCTGCCGTTCGGCGAGGAGAAGGTTGAGGCTTCGGAGTTGAAGGACTATATGCCTACGGTGCCTTTCATCGAGGGGGAGACGTGGGATGGTCTTCTTTATAGGATTTCGCAACTGTTCTCGCTGCACGGTCAGAACAAGGATGCGCTGGCGAAGACGAAGCTGGGGGCGTGGGAGTATGACGTGATCGGTCCTTGGTACAAGTGTAATATGACGGACATTATGGCTGGCATCGGTCTGGCGCAGCTGTCTCGCTATCAGGGGATGCTGGAGCGCAGGCGCGAGATGATCGGGCGGTATGATGCAGCGATTGATGCGTTGAACGCCGGGCTGGACGCTGAGCATCAGGTGAAGTACCTGAACCATTATGGTGAGGACTTTGCGGGCAGCGGGCATCTGTATATCGTGCGGCTGACGGGAAGGTCGGATGCGGAGCGCCGGGATGTGATTGTGAAGATGGCGGAGCGGGGAATCGCCTGCAATGTGCACTATAAACCGCTGCCGATGATGACAGCATATAAAGCGTTGGGATTTGACATTAAGGATTATCCTAATGCGTATCATCTGTTTGAGAACGAGGTGACGCTGCCGCTGCATACGAGGCTGACGAATGAGGATGTGGAGTATGTGATTGGGAATTTCGTTGAGATAGTTGGGAGTTTGTAATTGGCGTACTATTCTAAATAGTAGTTCATTTTAGCTCATTTTTTATTAATTTCGCAGATATTAATCTGTTTTGAAGATGTCTAAACAAAAGGTATATTTATGCCTTGCTCATATGAGCGGCAAGGAAATGGATTATATAAAAGAAGCGTTTGACACCAACTGGGTAGTTCCATTGGGGCCTAATGTGAACGGTTTTGAGAAGGACCTGGAAGAGTTTGTCGGAGAGAACAAGAGGGTGGTGGCGCTTTCTTCCGGAACGGCGGCGGTGCATCTGTCTCTGGTGGCCAGTGGAATAGGTCTCGGCGATGAGGTTATCGTGCAGAGCTTCACTTTCTGCGCATCGTCTCATCCGGTTAGATACGTTGGAGCAACTCCGGTTTTTGTTGACTCTGAGGCAGATTCCTGGAACATGGATCCTGACTTGCTTGACAAGGCTATCGCAGACAGGATTAAGGTAACGGGCAAGAAGCCTAAGGCAATTATCCCTGTGGCTCTTTACGGTATGCCGTACCAGATAGACAGGATAATGGCTATCGCTGAGAAATATGACATTCCGGTTATTGAGGATGCTGCCGAAGGGTTTGGTTCTCGCTGGAAAGGTCAGGTTTTGGGTACTTTCAGCAAGTATGGCATCCTGTCTTTCAACGGCAACAAGATGATAACCACTTCCGGTGGCGGGGCTTTGGTTACTGCCAATGAAAACGAGTGGCGTGAGATAATGATGTACGCCACCCAGTATAGGGAGAGCTACCCGTACTATCAGCACGAGAAAATAGGGTATAACTACAGGATGAGTAACATCTGCGCTGGCATCGGGCGTGGTCAGATGACCATTGTGGATGAGCATATCGCCCATCATAAACATGTGCAGAAGATGTACGAGGAACTGCTGGCAGATGTGCCTGGCATTAAGGTTCACGGGAATCCGGATAGCCGTTATGACTCCAATTTCTGGTTGTGTAACATTACGATAGACCCTTCAGTCCGCATTAAAGGCCAGGAGAACGCCTACAAGACTATCGTAAAAGGGGCTGTTGGTGGCGCTGCCGGAGTTGTTCATTCGGCTTCCTCAGCTACGACCGATTGCCAGCCGAACGACAATGTAGAGGCTCTCAGGGTTGTTCTGGATGAAGCTCAGATTGAGGCCCGTCCGCTCTGGAAGCCTATGCACAAGCAGCCGGTTTACAAGGATGCTGTGGCTTATCTGAACAAGTGTAAATTGTTTGGCAAGGAAAGCGGTTCCGTTTCTGAAGCCCTGTTCAAGGTAGGAATGTGCCTTCCTTCTGGTCCGTATGTCACGGATGATGATGTTCGTTACATCGTTGAAACAATTAAGGGAGCAATAGCAAGGTAGGGAATCTTGAATTTGTTTGTCGGATTGTGAAGAATTGAGTAATTTTACGATGCAATTTGAGTAAAATTGTGAGACAATTTGAGTAAAGTTGCAACGGAGAATGAATGTCTTATTAATGGCGCGAGCCTTCGCGGGCGAAGTGACGGCTATAGAGGTAAAGAGTGGACGTCGAGGGATGAACTCAGGGCTGCCCGCCTTTGTGGAAGCTTTCCATCCATGGCGTTCATTTGTCGTTGGCACGGGCGGCGTGAGCCTGGAGGACTTCCTGGGCTGTGATATTGAGACTTTGCTATGAAATCAATGGAGGTGCTGCAGGGGGTATTCACGCTGCTTCCTCTGCTACGACACACTTTAACTATATCGACTGATAAATAGTTTTTTTAGCAACACATAACTATGAGTGTTTTCAAAGACAAAACGCTGCTCATCACCGGTGGTACGGGCAGCTTTGGCAATGCCGTGTTGAACCGTTTTCTGAGGACTGACATCGGGGAAATAAGGATTTTCTCCCGCGATGAGAAGAAGCAGGATGATATGCGGCACGATTTCCAGACCAGGATGCCGGAGGTGGCGCACAAAGTCAAGTTTTACATCGGCGATGTAAGGAACAAGAGCACGCTCAAATATGCCATGAAAGGTGTGGACTATGTGTTCCACGCGGCGGCTCTGAAGCAGGTTCCGAGTTGTGAGTTCTTCCCGATGGAAGCTGTCAAGACCAATGTGATTGGCACGGACAATACGCTTGACGCTGCAATAGATGCCGGAGTCAAGTGCGTTATTTGCCTTTCCACGGACAAGGCGGCGTATCCGATTAACGCTATGGGCATTACCAAGGCCATCGAGGAGAAGATTGCAGTTGCCAAGAGCCGTTACAGCGGGCAGACAAAGATCTGCTGCACAAGGTACGGGAACGTGATGTGTTCCCGCGGTTCTGTTATTCCGCTTTGGATAGACCAGATTCGTAAAGGTAACCCGATAACTCTGACCGAGCCTAAGATGACTCGCTTCATTATGAGCCTTGAGGAGGCTGTGGATCTGGTGCTGTTCGCATTTGAGAACGGGCAGAACGGTGATATTCTGGTTCAGAAGGCTCCGGCCTGCACCATCCGGACACAGGCTGAGGCGGTATGTGAACTGTTTGCCGCTCAGAGCCGCTTTGCCGGAGAGCCTGATGCCAAGGAACTTTTGAAGAAAGAGATCAAGGTAATAGGCATCCGCCACGGAGAGAAGATGTACGAGACTCTTCTGACCAAGGAAGAGTGCGCAAAGGCCGAGGATATGGGCAACTTTTACAGGGTGCCTGCAGATAACCGAGATCTGAATTACGACAAGTATTTCAAGGAAGGTAACGTCAAGCAGGCAACTATAGAGGAATTCAATTCTGACAATACTCAGCGATTGGATCTGGAAGAAACCAAGGCCAAGATTGCTTCCCTGGAATACATACAGAACGAGCTCAACGGAGTTCCAAACATTGTGAAGTAAGACAATTACAATGGCGCTTGAGGTGTAAATGCAAATGAACTTGGATAAATAGCAGAATGAAGATATTGATAACCGGAGCAAAGGGGTTTGTGGGAAAGAACCTTTGCGCTCAACTTAAGAACATAAGAGACGGCAAGGCAAGATGTTACGGCATAGGCCCAAAGGGTTCAAGAGCTGTAATTTCTGGTGCGGGATCCCCATCCATAGTGGAGGTGAGCGGAGCCGAATCTGCTCTTTCCATAGATGAAATCTTTGAGTACGACCTTGATTCTACTCCTGAGCAGCTGGACCGGTGGTGTGCCGAGGCGGACTTCGTGTTCAACCTGGCAGGAGTGAACAGGCCAAAAGACCAGTCTGAGTTCATGGCCGGGAACTTCGGGTTTGCTTCCACTCTGCTGGATGCCTTGAAAAAGCACGGGAACAAATGCCCTGTGATGCTGTCATCATCCCAGCAGGCGAGTTTGACAGGAAGGTTCGGCAACTCGGAGTATGGCCGCAGCAAGAAAGCCGGTGAGGACCTGTTTCTGAACTACGGCATTGAGACTGGGGCAAAAGTATTGGTTTACAGGTTCCCGAACCTCTTCGGAAAGTGGTGCCGCCCAAACTACAACAGCGCAGTGGCCACGTTCTGCAACGCCTTTGCCAATGATTTGCCTTATACTGTCAATGACCCGACCGTTGAGTTGGAGCTGCTTTACATAGATGACCTTGTAGATGAGATGATTGCCTGCCTCCGTGGAGAAGAGCACAGGTGCGAGTTCGACGGCCTGGGAGTTTTCCCTTCAGAGAAGGGGAGGTATTGCTATGTTCCGGTCACCCATAAGGCTACACTTGGAGAGATTGTGGATCTTCTTCAGCGATTTGAGGAGCAGCGCAAAACGCTGGTTATGCCTGAGATTCCTTCCGGAAGCTTTGCCAAGAAGCTCTACAGCACTTTCCTTTCATACCTGCCTGCTTCCAAGACGGCCTTTGACCTCAAGATGAACGTAGATGACCGCGGCAGCTTTACCGAGCTTCTGAAGACGCTCAACTGCGGGCAGTTCAGCGTGAACGTCTCCAAGCCTGGCATCACCAAAGGGCAGCACTGGCACAACACCAAGTGGGAGTTTTTCATTGTTGTAAGCGGAACGGCACTCATCCAGGAACGCAAGATCGGGGCTGAGGAAGTGATGGAGTTCAAGGTATCCGGGGAGAAGATCCAGGCCGTGCACATGCTTCCTGGCTACACGCACAACATCATCAACCTGTCTGATACAGAGCCCCTCGTAACGCTTATGTGGGCCAACGAGCAGTTTGACCCCTCCAAACCGGACACATACTTTGAACCAGTATAAACATTTTCTTTTGCTGGATTTATTTTTGTTAGTATATTTGCTATGTGTTAATAAATAACAAATTTTGACTATAGAAGTATGGGAACTGACGCTTAATTTTTATGAAAACGATTTTGGGTAGTATTTGGAAGTGGATTGGTGTTGTTGCTACTATCTCTTCGATTTTAGGGCTCTTTTTATCTTTTTTGTCCGATGACAAATCAGTAAAAGTGGCTCTTTTTGTTTTTTGTGTAGTTTTGATTGTAATCCTTATTGGGGTTATACTTACATTAAATAGGTTAATAAAGCAAAATTTTCCTGAGCCTTACGAAAAAATATCTTCCTTTTATGAGTTTAAATCTGATGATGGCAAAAAATCGGTTTTTGAAATGTATCGGCTTATTCAGTGCAAGCGTGCTGTATTAACTCATATTGATTATAAGTTTAAATGGAGTGGAACCAAGAAACCGAAGCTATCTTCTAATAGTCAGGAACTGCGCAATACTACATTTCTGGAAGACTTGAATGTATGGGATAAATGTGAGATTCACTTCAAAACCCCACTAACTTACAATGAAAGTACGGTCGTTCATATTAGAACCGACAATGATGATTATGATGGTAAGGCAGAACCATTTATTTCCACACGTTTAGATTCTCCAATAAAGATCATGCAGTATAAGGTTCTATTATCTTATAAAGATGATACTTTTTCAGAGGATGCGGTCTTTGAGAGAAAGCCTATAGACGCTGATGTAGATTCAGGGTGGGAATATCTAGCTTCGATACCTTTCGAGTCAAAATACAAGCAGTATCAATATGTTATAGTAGCACCGGAACCCGGTTACATATATAAGATACGATGGATTAAGTGATTATTAATATTATGGATTACAGTAAGGTCTCTTTTGCAAATAACGGCAAGCTCAAGCTCTTGATAATTGTAGGTACGCGTCCTGAGATTATCCGTCTTGCAGCGGTAATCAACAAATGCAGGAAGTATTTCGATTGCCTTCTGGCACATACGGGCCAGAACTATGACTATAACCTCAACGGGGTGTTTTTCAAGGACTTGAAACTTGCGGACCCAGATGTTTATCTGGATGCCGTAGGGGCTGATCTTGGAGAAACGATGGGTAACATCATAGCAAAGAGCTACCAGCTGATGGTGGAAGTCAAGCCGGATGCCGTGCTTGTTTTGGGAGATACCAACTCCTGCCTGAGTGTAATCGGTGCCAAGAGGCTTCATATCCCTATCTTCCACATGGAAGCCGGCAACCGCTGCAAGGATGAATGCCTGCCGGAGGAGACTAACCGCAGGATTGTGGATATCATCAGCGATGTCAACCTGGCTTATTCCGAGCATGCCCGCCGTTATCTGGCAGACTGCGGCCTTCCTAAAGAGCGTACCTATGTGACAGGCAGTCCGATGGCTGAGGTCCTCCACAACAACCTCTCTGAAATTGAGGCTAGCGATATATTCAACAGGCTGAATGCCAAACTGTCCGAGGATCCAAAGTACTCCGGCCTGCATCTTGAGAAAGGGAAATACATTCTGCTTTCCGCCCATCGCGAAGAAAATATAGACACCGAGAAAAATTTCCTTTCCCTTTTCTCAGCGATAAATGCTATGGCTGAGAAATACGATATGCCGATACTCTACAGCTGCCATCCTCGTTCCAGGAAGAGGCTTGAGGCTGCTGCCATCGCGGAAGACCCGGCCAAGAGGTTTGTTTTGGACAGACGCGTCATCCAGCATGAACCCCTGGGCTTTCACGATTACAACTGTCTTCAGATGAATGCTTTTGCTGTGGTTTCTGATTCCGGCACTCTGCCTGAGGAGAGCAGTTTCTTCACTTCAGTAGGGCATCCTTTCCCGGCTGTCTGCATTCGTACTTCAACCGAAAGGCCTGAGGCGTTGGACAAAGGCTGCTTCTTCATTGCCGGCATAGACGAAAAGAGCCTTCTACAGGCTGTGGATACAGCGGTTTCCATGAATAAAGCTGGAGACCACGGCATTCCTGTACCGGACTATGTGGATGAAAACGTTTCCACCAAGGTGGTGAAAATCATCCAGAGCTACACCGGCATCGTCAACAAGATGGTATGGAGAAAGTTCTAATGGCTTAAGGGGCGTCAGCGCCCCTTTTTGTTTTGTGGCTATGGAAAGTAAATCATCGTTGAGCGAGGAAGTTATAAGGTCTTACTTGTCCTTGGTGCGCTTGGGAATCGGGCATAAGGCGGAAATTCCTGAAACTGTTGACTGGCACGCCGTGAGGAATCTTGCTTCAAAGCAGGGCCTGGCTGCCATTGTTTTGGATGGAGTCAAGCGTCTGATGGAATCTGCTCAGACGATTTCAGCATCTGAAACAGGCTCTTCTGTTTCTGGGGTTGAAGATGTTGTTACAACTCAGAGAGTTGCTTCAGAAGCATTGAAGGGCTTGGACTTGGACTTGAAACTGGACTGGATGGGAGAAAGCGTTGTAATGTATGAGCAGCGCTATGAACAGTACCGCAGAGCTATAGCGAATCTTGCCGGGTACTATAATTCACGCGGTTTCAAGATGATGATTCTCAAGGGCTATGGTCTTAGCCTGAACTATCCTGTTCCAAGCCATAGGCCATGTGGCGACATAGATATTTGGCAGTTTGGACAATTCAGAGAGGCGGATGCAACCTTGAGCCGGGAGAAGGGCATCAAGATAGACAACAGTCATCATCACCATACAGTTTTCCAGATGGATGGTTTTCTGGTGGAAAATCATTATGACATTGTGAACGTTCATGTTTATAAAGCTAACGCTGAGTTGGAGAAGTCTTTCAAGGCAATGGCTATGGATGATTCGCATTTCATTGATTTATCTGAATATGACTGTTCCCAGCCGAAGGTTCCTGAAGCGGGGAAATCAAGAGTTTACCTTCCATCCGCAAACCTTCATGCTCTATTCCAGCTTAAACATTGTATAAGCCATTTTGCTTCTACTGAGATTACGCTTAGGCATGTTCTGGACTGGGCATTTTTTGTGGAGAAGCATAGTTCAGAAATTGACTGGAAATGGCTTGTGGAGACATTGAGGAGGTTCAAGATGCTGGAGTTCTTCAATTACCTGAATTCTGTTTGCGTAGAAGATCTGGGTTTTGATGCAGGAATGTTTGCAACGGCAAATGAAGCTTTGAATGAGATTGCATCGTGCAGAGGTTCTGTACCTTCCTTTGATAGGGAGCTTAAGGAGAGGGTCCTTGGGGATATGATTGCCCCGGAGTTTGCAGAAAAGGCATCTCAAGGCAATGTGTTCAAAAGAGTGGCGTTCAAATACCGTCGTTGGCAGGCCAACGCCTGGAAGCAGAGGCTCTGTTACTCAGACAACCGGTTTGTGGCGTTCTGGAAGTCTGTCTGGGCGCACATTCTGAAACCATCCTCAATCTAATCACGGATGGTGTACGGGATATGGGATTAGGCATGTAGCCTATTATAATGAATAAGTTAAGGCCAGCGAATCAGTCCGCTGGCCTTTTTGTTCCTAGTGCTGGATTGCCATCAGGCGGATGTACTTGAGGACATAGTCTGACCAGCCTTTAGGGCCAGGGTACTGGTAGCGGGCGTTTCCGTTCGGGTCTTCCTTGAAGATGGTCTCGCCGGTAGGGGTGAGGGTTAC
The DNA here is from genome assembly GCA_900316795.1 of uncultured Bacteroidales bacterium. GTDB lineage: Bacteria > Bacteroidota > Bacteroidia > Bacteroidales > UBA932 > Egerieousia. The sequence goes on from ONEF01000017.1 coordinate 30,998, forward strand.
GAAGCCTCTCGGGGAGAGCTTGTAGAAGACCTCGTCTCCTTCAACGGCGTTGATGACGGCAAGAGGATCCCACATCTTCTGGAACTTGTCTTCCTGGAGGAACTGGTAGATCCACTTGATTGGATGAGAGTCTGTCCAATTGAGGTCAGAGATGACTTCCGCGGCGCTATAGTACAGAGGGTCACCGACTTCGCCAGGTGAGAACACCATGTCAATGTCTTTTGGCATTAGCTCGAAGAACTTGAGGGAGTAGCCTATGGCGGCGGTGAAGTTGTAGTCGTGCTCAAAGGAATCGCCGAATACTCCGCCCATCATATAGATGTTCTTGACTTTCTTGGCCACAAGATCCACTCCGGTAAGAGGGGAATACTCGTCCGGTTCGGACTGGAGGAGTTGGGAAAGGCAGGTCACGAAGCCTACTGAGGCTATTGTCACCGATTTGTCAGGCTGGGCGGCGAGTATCTTGCGGTAGAGCTTGTAGCCGTCCAGATAGTCTCCCTTGTCACCGACGCTGCGTTTGAAAAGAGGCTTGCCGTCCGTGCTTCGGGCGTAGGCCATGTTGTGGTACGGGATGAAGATGCGAGGGTCTTTCACTCCGCTCTTTTCCAGGCCGATAGGGATGTCAGGGTAACCATAGTAGTTGTTCATCACGTCAACCGCGTCTGCGTTGGCTCGGTCCATACGGTCAACGATTACTCCCAGCAGGGTGCAGCGCTTCATGTCCATATAGCGGTAAAGCATCATGAGGGCGAAGAGGTCGTCCGTGGAGGAGCCCATATCGCAGTCGTATATGATGCGGATGTCTTTCTGCTCGTAGTTGGAGAGGACGTTGATGTCTTTTTTTGCGTCATATACGGTATGCTGGCCGTTGTCTCTGGCGAACTGGACGGCAGCTGCCAGGCTGTCTTCCGGGAACCGGCGGTTGCTGTCGAAGTAATAGAGGCCGGTATCAGGATCCCTCCATCCGCCGACTATGTTTCCGTGGGCGTGGGCGTGTTTGAGGACCTTGCGCAAAGACTTGCGGCTGAAGCTGTTCTGGGTTTCCTTGTAGGACACGTATAGCCCTTCTTTCGGGTGGCTGAGGGTATTGAGGTCAAACGTGAATCCTTCTGGGTAGCTTTTTCCCATTGCCCAGATGTAAGTTGCAAGGTCTTTGTCGGAAAGGCCTTCTTTTATATATGCAGGTGTGTCTTTGCTCGGCGATGAGCTTTCCGCGCTCTGGCAGAAGGCTGTGGCAGAGATGATTATCGCTGAGAAAAGCAGTATTATGCGTTTCATTGTTTATAGGATGTTCTGTTGTGAGTCTTTGGTTTAGTGTTGGATAGCCATTGTGCGGATGTACTTGAGGACCAGGTCGCACCAGGTTTTGTCCCCAGGGTACTGGTAGCGGCAGTTGCCGTTAGGGTCTGCTTTGAAGAGGGTTTCTCCGTTAGGGGTGAGGGTTACAAAGCCTCTTGGAGAGAGCTTGTATAGTGCGTCTCCTTCCACGGCGTTGATGACAGCTTGAGGGTCCCACATCTTCTGGCCGGTGTCGCAGTTGAGGTACTGGTAAGTCCACTTGATAGGGTGGAGGTCTGTCCAGTTCATATCGCTGATGACGGTTTCAGGACGATAGTCCAGAGGATCTCCAACCTCGCCAGGGGAGAACACGATGTCCACATCCTTCGGCCAGAGTTCAAAGAACTTGAGAGAGAAGTTGATGGCGGCCTTGAAGTTGTAGTCCGGCTCAACGGCGTCTCCGAAGACTCCTCCCATAGCGTACAGCTCCTTTACTTTCTTGCGTACAAGTTCAACCCCGTTGAGTGGGGAATACTCATCAGGCCCACTCTGCAGGAGGCGTGAGAGGGAGGTCACGAAGCCTATTGAGGCAATCGTCACCGATTTGTCTGGAGATTCCGCCAACAGCTTGCGGTAGAGCTTGTAGCTTTCCATATAGGTGCCGTCGTCTCCCACGGTGCGCTTGAACATCGGCACTCCGTCCCGTGAGCGGGCGTATGGGAGGTTATGATAGGTGATGAACACGTGAGGGTTTTCAATTCCTTGGGTCTCAAGGCCGATAGGGATGTCCGGATAGCCGTAGAAGTTGTTCATCACATCTACTATGTCCGCGTTCGCCCGTCCCATGCGGTCCACGATCACGCCTATAAGGTTGCAGCGTTTCATGTCCATGTAGCGGTAAAGCATCATCAGGGCGAAAAGGTCGTCCGTGGAGGAACCCATATCGCAGTCCAGGATTACCCTTATGTCTTTCTGCTCGTAGTTTGTCCAGATGTTGATTCCCTTGGATGCTATATATACGGTGTGCTGGCCGTTGTCCCTTGCAAACTGGACCGCTGCAGCCAGGCTGTCTTCCGGGAAGATGCGGTTGGAGTCAAAGTAATACTTCCCGTTCTCTGGGTTGTACCAGCCGCCTACATAGCCCTGATGCTCACGTGCGTGCTTTACCACTGCCGGGATGCTTTTGCGGTCGAAGCTGTTCTGGGTGGCGGCGTAGGACACCACCAGGCCCTCCGTAGGCTGGCGCATAGTGCTTATGTCAATTGTAAATCCGTCCGGAAACATCAGCCCCATCGCCCAGATGGCGTTGTAAAGCTCCGTGTCTGTAAGGTTCAGCTTAGAGGCTGCGGCCTGCTCTGAGGTTGCGTTGCTCTGCGATTGGGCTGTGCTGTTCTGGGCTGAAACCGTGGTTTGTACGAATACTGCAGCAATCGCTGCAGCAGCAGTCAGAATAAGTTTTTTCATGAGATTCTTTGTTTAAGCTTCCCAAAGTTAAGAAAAATAATCGCAGTTTCCGGGCGGAGTTTTACATCTTTCTAATATCTTTGTTCGCCTGAAAACCAATTGGAGTAAACAAACCCCTGGAGAAACTTATGAATAAGTTGTTTTTACTGTTTTTTGTGCTGTGCGCCTGCCTTGTGGCCGGCTATGGCCAGCAGTATGTGGAAGGGGTGACGGTTGACTCCTACAAGTTCTCGGTAAGGCCCCGTGGCTTCAAGTCCGTGAAAGTCTATGTGAACGCCACTATCAACAATGAATGTGACACTCTTGTTATCAAGGGATTGGTTCTTACCCTGTCCAGAAACGGAGTGCCTTTTGCTGACGGGAACAGCCCTGAGATTGTCCTTGACGCCGGGCGGCATGACTACACTTTCAAGGCTATAGTGGATCTGGCTGAAGGGGTCTCTGTGTGGAACGCGCTCAAGGCTGCCCCGTCTTTTGACATCAATGAATATACCGTTACCTTCACTTCTGATGTAATCTACACAGACGGGCGGGTGTTGAGTCTCGTCCGGGAGGATATTCCACTGAAAAAATATCTCGGCCAGTGAAGAAATCACGTTATTCATATCAGTATGAGGAGGAGGCAAGTCAGCATGGCTATACGGAGCCAGGCTCGGACGGAAGCGCTCATCTTGATACCAGCGACCTGGACAATCCCGCTCTGAAGCGCCTGCTTGAGGCTACTGCTGATATGACTGTCCCGGATACTCTCAAGTGGATAAATTCCAATCTTGGACAAGGAGCAGTCAAGGATGCTGTTGTGTTTGACGGGACGGATGGGGCCCGGCTTGCAGAATCAGGCATCGCTGAGGAAAAAAACTCTCTTCTTGTCCTTACCGTGGGGCTCAATGCGGTAGAAGAGCTGAATGTCCTTCTCAACCGCTCCAGTGAGTCTCTTCCGGAAAAAGGCTACATTTGGGTACACACCAACACTTCCGGTATCCGCAAGATGAGCGTGATGCGATGCAATCCTCCCGTAATCCGCAACATAGTTTATTTTTTCTGGTACTTCTGGTACCGGGTTTTCCCGAAGCTGAGGATGACCAGGTGGTTGTACCGGCTGCATGAACGCTTTAGCGGAAAAGTCAACCGCTGTTACCATAGAGTAGAGGTGCTTGGCAGGCTATATAGAGCTGGATTCGAGGTTGTTGACGAGCAATTCAATCACGGGCACTTCTATGTTGTAGGCCGCAAGGTAAAGGCTCCTATCTGGGAGGACGAACCTACCGGAAGCCCGATAATAAAACTTCACCGGGTAGGAAAGGGCGGGAAGCTGATACCTGTTTTCAAGTTCAGGACAATGCACTCGTACTCTGAATACCTGCAAGGTTACATTTACAGATATAACAGTCTGGACAAAAGCGGCAAGTTTGCTGATGACTATCGGGTAGCCGGTTACGGGAAACTTCTGCGGAAGTTCTGGCTGGACGAACTGCCGATGGTTTTCAATCTTCTGCGTGGAGACGTGAAACTCGTGGGTGTAAGGCCTATATCCCGCCAATACTATTCTTTGTATTCTTCAGCGATGCAGGAGCTTAGAATCAAGGTCAAACCCGGACTCCTGCCACCATTTTATTATGAGCTCAAACGGCCTGAAGGCATTGAAGAAGTTCAGGAGAGTGAACGCAGGTACATTGAGGCGTACCTCAAGCACCCTTTCAAAACGGATTGGAGATATTTTTGGGGCACTGTAGGCAACATTTTGTTCCGTGGGGTTCGTAGCAAGTGATTCACATTTCTTGTGATTACATTTTCTGTATTACATATTTTGTAAATGCAATAATAGTGACTATATTTGTAGAGTAACTCAAAACTACGACTATGGAACCTCCTTTTGTTTACGGTCGCATAGCAACAGATCCAAATTTTGCAGACAGAGAGCTGGAAACCAGGCATCTTGTGGAGAACTTCAAGGATTTGGTAAACACCGTCATCATTTCTCCAAAACGCTGGGGCAAGAGTTCCCTTGTCAACAAAGCCGCAGAAACGGTAAAGTCTGAGCAGCCTGAATACAGGTTCTGCTTTATGGACCTTTTCAATGTCAAGACAGAAGAACAGTTTTATACGCTTTTGGCTCAGAGTGTCTTGCGTGCCACTGCCAGCAAGTGGGACGAGGCTGTCGAAAGTGCAAAAAAGTTCTTTTCACGCCTTGTTCCCAAGATTTCAGTGGGAGCTGATCCCAGGAATGAGATTTCCCTGGATTTCGACTGGACCGAGCTGAAGAGAAATCCGGATGAGATTCTGGATATAGCTGAGAGGGTAGCTAAGGAAAAAGGCATAAAGCTGGTAGTGTGCATTGATGAGTTCCAGAACATCGCTGAGTTTGACGATCCTCTGAATTTCCAGCGGAGGCTGAGGGCTCATTGGCAGCATCAGCAGAATGTAGCTTACTGTCTGTATGGCAGTAAAAGGCATATTATGATGGATGTGTTCACCGATGCTTCCAAACCTTTTTACAAGTTCGGAGACATCTTTTTCTTGAATAAGATAGACAGTGCTCATCTGCAGTCTTTTATCAAAGAGCGGTTTGAGGCTACTGGAAAAAAGATTGATGACGAGGCAGCCGGCAGGATTGTTCTTCTGGCAGACAATCATCCTTACTATACTCAGCAGATAGCTCAGAATTCCTGGCTCAGAACTCAGAAGGTTTGTACGGAAGGAATTGTAAATGAAGCTCATTCATCTCTTGTCCGTCAGTTCGGTCTGCTCTTTTCAAACTTGATGGAGTCTCTTTCCTTTCAACAGACCTGTTACCTGGAGGCTCTGGTAAACGGGGAAAAGTCCATCTCAAGTGCTGAAACAATGCACAAGTACAGGATTTCCTCAGCGACGGCAGCGTCCCGCTCGCAGAAGTCTCTTCTGCAAAAAGACATTCTGGACAACAGCGGCGGCACGCTTGCCTTCCAGGATCCGATATTCGCCTATTGGCTTAAAACTGAGTTCTTCGGAAAGAGATGATTATGCTTTTTTTCGCTAGCGGACAGACATTATGTTAAGGAAATTCATCAAAAATATTTCTATATACGGAATCCTTCCTGTAGTGGGCAAGTTCCTGAACTTCCTGCTGGTTCCTATTTATGCCAAGGCGTTCACACCTGAGCAGTATGGAATTATAGATTTGTTCGACGCTCTTGTTTTCTTCCTGCTTATAGTGGCTTCCTTGGAGGTTCCTACTGCAATGGGGCGCTATTTTTACGAAGAGGATACTTTGGAGTACCGTAAGAAAATTGTTAACACTTCGCTGATTGTCACCTTGTTAAGCGCAGCTGTCGTTGTGCTTTTGGCTGTACTCTTCAAGCGGCCTTTACTGGAGAAGTTTTTATCTGGTACCGAACACGAAGGATTGCTGTACGTAGCGATGGTTTGGCTCTTTACCCTTACCGTAAATACATTTCTCAGTTTTATTCCGCGATACGACAATCGTCCTAAGGTTTATGTATTGGTTGGAATAATATCAATTGCAGTAAAACTGGTATTCTCCATACTGTTTGTTGTTGTCTGGAAGAAGGGGCTGCCTGGTGTTTTGTACGGGTACATTTGCGGTAATGTGGCTTCTATCCTGATGTATTCTTACGTCTCCAGACATTACTTCAAGCCGGTGTTTTCCTTCAAATATGCCTGGAAGATGCTTATATACGCCTTGCCATTGCTGCTGGGCAGCATCCTGGTAGAAATATGGAAGCCTTGGTTAAGGCATCTGGTCACTGTTTATTACCCGGTTGCTGTGGTGGGGCTGTATGCTTTTGCCATCAGGCTGACCTCTGTAAACATGATTGTACACGGGGCTTTTAAAATTGCCTGGAAACCTTTGCTTTTTGAGAGAAAGAACGATTTCATCAGAGGGGATTCCATGAAACGGATATCAGGGCTTGTTGCTTTGGCTTCCATCATGATGGGCTGCATGATTGCTTGCTTTGCAAAGGAGGCGACTTTGATAATAGGCAGTGAAGACTATCTGGATTCCGTACGTCTGACCGGATTGTTGGCCATCTCCGGAATTATTCAGATGATGTGCGAGTTGAGAGGATTTGGCCCTTATATTGACGACAAGACGTTTATTGTGACAATAGCCAACATTTGTGCTATAGTGGCAGCTTCAGCTTTCCTGATTGTGGTAAAGAATGGATTCGGCGTTTACGGAATTGGCTATGCCTGCATAATATATGAACTTGTCTGCTATGTGATTCTCGTGTCTTACACACGTTTAAGGTACCATATCGCCTTGCATAGTTTATGGGAAATACCGCTTTTGGCCGTGCTTTGTGCCTGCGTATATCTTTCCGCTAATATGATGCAGTTGAGATTCAGGGCCATAGCGGCAGCTGTTGCCTGTCTTTTGGGGTTGTACATTTTCCTGAGGCATTATTATAAGGTTAATATTAAACTGAGAAATACGGACTGATACTGTGAGAAGGTCTCTTGGCATATTGTACTTTTTGTTCATCGTCTATTATTTGTTGATGATGGCTAACGGCATAGTCATAGAGAAAGGCTCGCCTGTTGTTTTGGGATTCAACATCCTCTTCTTTGCATATATGGTGTTTTTGAATCTGTTCAAGAATCCTTATTTCAACAAGTTCCTGATTATATACCTTTTCCTTCTTTTTCTTCTTGTACTCATTCTTTTGACATCTAGCGCATATTATGAATCGCTGAGGCTTTTTGTCAAGTATGCAATAGCCCTTCTGGCTTTTCCGGCCGGTTTCAATCTGATAACCCGCGAGAAAGATTACCATTATTTGATGCGAGTTGCATTTGCGTTTCTGGTGTTGTATTTGCTGAATTACATCATTGCCAGCACATTCCATCTAGGAGGCAGTAATCTCAGGTACAAGGGAGAAACTTCTGTGGAAACGGGGAACCTTTTTGACGACGCTTTGTTCCTGAACGTGTGCATCCTGACTCTCTTGCCCCTGATGTTCTATTTTTACAGAAAAGGAGGAAAGCGTTTCGTCATTATCCTGATGGTTCTTGTCGTGACCGTAATATCCGTTATCTGCATGAAAAGGATGGTAATTGTATGTGTTGTCCTTTCCTTGGTAATGATATCTTTGCTCACTCGCTGGATTAGCCATAAATACGGAAAACTTCCTGACAGCGGCTCCGTCCTGAAGCTAAGTCTTCCTCATTATGCTCTCATATCTGTTGCTCTGATAGTGATTGGAGTGTTGTTCTGGGATACTTTCATGGACCAGCTTGAGGCCCGCAGAACCGAGATACAGAGAAGCCTTGAAGAGGAGTCAAGAGTTGCAGAAATAATTGCCATCTATGAAGATATGTCTGAATTTGAGTCCGATGGAGTATCTTTACTCGGTCAGGAGACTTTTCATACGGTGGGAACATACGCCAACGGAGCTTTCGGGGACCGTATGATTCATACGAATTTTGGAATCATTCTTAATGGGTCCGGGTTCATAGGGCTCTTGTTTTATCTGGTTTTGAGCTTGTATTTTTTAGTGGTATTGTTCAGGACTGTCAGGAATAGTGTGCTGACAGAAAATCTCTTTGCCCGAAAGCTGTATGTAACGTACCTTGTTCTGTGGACCGTTTACAATGTCGCCTCTTTTTCAGGCACTATATGGCTTACGATGTATCCGGCCTTTAATTTTCTCATAATGGGAGCCATACTGAGGTTCTTCTATGATGACAAGGTTTCAAATCTGAAATCGAAGTATGAAAGAATTGGTTTGTAAAAAACGGGTCTTGCTGGTTGCCAATTACGCGGAAGGGGTCGGAGGCATTTCCGGCCAGGTTGAGCTTATCCATAAGCATTTGAAGGAGGAGGGCATAAAGTCGGACATCTTTTCTCTTGGCGGTGGTGTGCTCAGACGTTTGTGGGCTTACACCAGGCTTTTGTTCAAGATAAGCAGATATGATATCGTCAACATCCATGCGTGTTCTCATCGAGGCTTCCTTCCTGCCATTGCCGGTGTGAGGGCCGGGAGATTGCTTGGCAAGAAAATCATTTTGACATATCATGGAGGGGAGGCCGATACATTCTTCAGCAAGCATACGAAGCTTTGCCGCCGGATTTTTTGCAATACAGACGTCAATATTGTTCTTTCTGGCTATCTGGCGAGTGTCTTTGAAAAGTATGGTTTTCCTTACACTGTGATTCCTAACATCATAGACATTCCTGATGGCGTTTTTAGAGCGCGGAGCCTGATCAGTCCAAGGTTCATAAGCATAAGGTCTTTGGAACCTGTATATAACATACAGTGCATACTTAAGGCTTTTGCCATAGTCAAGAAAGAACTCCCGGAGGCTACACTTGACATCTTGGGAAGCGGGTCTATGCGGAACCAGCTTGAGCAATTTGTCATGTCAGAGAATATTGAAGGCGTCAAATTTAGGGGGAGAATTCCTAATGGACAGATAATTCAGTGGCTGGATAAAGCTGACGTGATGGTATCTGCCCCATTGGCAGACAACCAGCCTATGTCCTTGCTTGAAGCGTTCAGCTGTGGTCTATTGGTAATTTCCAGCAATGTCGGAGGGGTGCCTTATATGATCAGCGATGGGGTTAATGGTTTGCTGTTTCCTAGTGGCGATTATGAGATGCTTGCAGGAAAGATGCTGGAGGCTGTCAATGGCGGAAGTTCTTCAGTGAATATGACTTTGGCGGCATATCGTGGACTGGACAAGCACAGATGGGAGAGTGTGAAACCTTTGCTTTTGGAGGCTTACGGTATAGACTACGTTTAATGTTAAGATTATGGGAAGTTTTAGACAGGCACTGTCATTGGGTATAATAGGTGTGGCTGACATGAAGTTCCATACCAGGATGCCTGTTTGGTATCGCCAGATCCGGAAAATGAGTTCCTGGAGTGGAGAGCAGATAAAGGATTGGCAGCTTCGGATGCTGCAGAGGCTTGTTTGTGAGGCTTATGAGCATTCCGTGTATTACCGCGGTCTTTTTGACGAGCTGCGGCTTAGACCATCTGATATTAAATGTTTTGAAGATCTTGAAATTATACCTCCGCTAACTAAAGAGATAATCAAAGAGAGGTTTGATGATATTCTTCTGGACAACAGTTCAAAATACCACTTCAGTTACGGCTCGACAGGAGGAAGCAGCGGTGTGCCGTTGAGATATGTCAAAGACAACGAGTCCTGGGGCTTTGACAACGGTTTTATGTTGTGGATGTGGCAACGTACGGGGTATCGCTATGGAGACAGATATCTGGCTTTGGGGTCTGCTTCAATTTTTCCTGTCAACAAGACTTCCGTCCTTCATAAAATGTACTACAGCCTTAAGAACAAAGTGCCATTCAACGCAATGGATGTGTCTGACAGCCGTTTGTCCGAATGTGTGGATCTGATTACAAGGCAGAATATCCACTATATATATGGTTATGCTTCTTCTATCTACATGTTGGCTAAATACATAATCAGGGAGAATATCCGGGACCGTTTCTCCGTCAAGGCATGTTTTCCTACATCTGAGTTGCTGACTGACGAGTATTACCGCACAATATATGACGCTTTCCATTGTCAAATAATGAATGGTTACGGAGCTAACGATGGCGGCATAATCGGCTTCAGGCTTAACAGGGAAAGGGGGTTCAAGTTGGGCTATAACTGCATAGCCCAGGTGAATTATGAGGAATCCCGGACTCATGATGAAGGACCGGTGCTTGTTACAGATTTGACTAATCTTGTTTTCCCGTTCATACGGTATGATTTGGGCGATATAGTAAAACTCGCTGACGGCTATAATGATTTTCACAACGGGCAGGTTCTGGAGGATGTGGTGGGGCGTAAATCTGATGTCATTGAACTTGAGAATGGGCATGTGCTGACTTGTCCCGGTTTTACCATACTGTTTAAGGATTTGCATATCAAGGGTTACAGGATGTTCAAGACCGGAGCCCTTGAAATCGTGGTGGATGTTGTCAAGGATAAGGGCTTTGTGCCTTCTGAGGAGGTCCTGATCGTTGAAACCATAAAAAAGTATTCAGGTCAGGACTGCAAAGTGTCCGTAACTTATTCTGAGCAACTCTCCAGACGGGAGAACGGCAAAATGTTTTATTATGAGAAATGATATACCCTGACTTTTGAAAAACAGTGCAATGTTTAGAGTTTTGGACAACATAGAAGAAATTGACAGGGCATCTTGGGAAGACTTGCTGAGGGAAGCGTCTGTGAAAAGTTTTTTTCAGACGCCACAGTGCTATGATCTGTATTCGGCGATGTCTTTTATGGAACCGTTCGTCTTTGCTGTTGCAGATGAAGAGGTCCTTGTTGCCCTGATGATGGGGTATGTGCAGAAAGATGGAGGAGCTCTGAAGTCTTTTCTTAGCCGAAGAGCCATTGTAAACGGGGGGCCTGTCTTGAGAAAGTTTATCGGGGATGTTCAGGTAGATTCAAATACAGTTCTTCCGATGCTGCTTTCCGCTGCTGTAAAACAGTTGAAAGGAAAAGCTATTTATCTGGAAACCAGGAATTTTGATGATTATTCAGCCCTCAGGCCTATTTTTGAAAGATGCGGATTCAGATATCAGCCCCACCTTAATTTTCATATTGACACTTCTTCAGTGGATACGATGGAAGGGAATTTAGGCAAGAGCCGTAAACGTGATATCAGATATACGATAAGAGAAGGGGCCAAGGCTGTTGATCTTGGTAATCTGGCAGAAACAGAGTCTGCCGAGGCTTCTTTAAGCAAATTGAATGAGTTTTATCTCTTGCTTTCAGATTTGTACAGAACTAAGGTCAGGACTCCTCTTTTCCCGTTTGAATTTTTCCGAAATCTTCTTGGAAGAGAATATGCGAAGATTTTTCTGGTTGAGTATCAAGGGAAAGTCATTGGCGGAACAGTGAATGTCTGCCTTGAAGGATATGCTGTTTATGAGTGGTTTGCTTGCGGCTGGGATGGCCATGTCAAAAATGTTTTTCCTTCTACCCTTGCCACTTATTCCGGCATGAAGTACGCAGCTGAAAATGGTTTTCCAAGGTTTGACATGATGGGAGCCGGTAAGCCGGGGGAGGATTACGGAGTAAGGGATTTCAAGGCTAAATTTGGTGGAACAATGGTGGAACACGGCAGATTCCTTCATGTATTTAATCCTTTGCTGTATATTGCAGGAAAATTTGGCGTAAGGGTTCTTAAGGGTAATTTCTTCAAGAAACTGCGGAAAAAATGAACGCCCTGCCAAGCAGAAGATAAAGAGTATAAGGTTAATGAACATTTTAATAGACATAGGACATCCGGCTCACGTGCATCTTTTCAAGAATGCAGCGCGCAAATTCATTGAAGACGGGCACAGCGTTCTTTTTACCTGTCGAGACAAGGAATTTGAAATTCAGCTTCTTGAAACTAATGGCTTCAATTATGTCTCTTTCGGGAAAAAGTTCAAATCCTTGACCGGAAAAATATGGGGGCTCCTGAAATTTGTAATGAAGGAGTGGAAGGTTTGCCTCCGGTTCAAGCCCGATGTGCTGCTGAGCCACGGGAGCCCGTATGCTGCAATTGCGTCACGGCTTTACGGTAAGCCTCACATAACCTTTGACGACACTTTCAACATGGAGCAGGTGAGGCTGTTTGAACCTTTTTCAAAGGTTGTCCTTACAGGGAAATATGAACATCCGGTGATATCCAGGAAGGAGATACACTATGATGCCTATCACGAGTTGGCGTATCTGCATCCTAAATATTTTACTCCGGATGCTTCGGTTCTTGAAGATCTCCATGTCAGTCCCGATGAAAAGTATGTTCTTGTGAGATTTGTTGCCTGGAATGCAAGTCACGATATAGGTCATGCCGGCATATCTGCCAAGAACAAAATCAATGCTATCCAGACTCTGAGCCGGTATGCCAAAGTTTTTATTTCTTCTGAAGGCTCACTTCCTGCGGAACTGGAACGGTTTAGGCTGAAAACCAGACCAGAACAGTTACATTCAGTAATCGCGTTTGCATCATTGGTGTGGGGAGAGAGCCTTACGATTCCGTCAGAGGCTTCTGTACTCGGTGTGCCGTCTGTTGTAAACCACAATACCAAGTCTTGTATTTTGGAGGACCAGAAGAAAAGATATGATATATGCTACACATACTCAGAATCCTATGAAGATCAACTAAAAGCCTTGAACAAGTGTGTCGAGATTCTGAAAAGAAACAAGGACGAAATCAGAACGTTATGGGCGGAAAAGTCACGGCTTCTTGTAAGTGAGCACATAGACTTGACAGCTTTCCTTGTGTGGTTCGTTGAAAACTATCCTTCGAGCAAGGATGTAATTCAGAATAATCCGGACTATCAATACATATTCAGGTAATGGACTTCACTCCCGACAAATACAAGGCTCTGATTCAATCTTTGAAAGACTGCGGATACAGTTTTGTGACCTTTTGTCAATATTCAGCAGGAGTGGCCGAGAGTACAAAAGAGAACGGTCCCGTGTCTAAGACTGTCGTTCTTAGACATGATGTTGACAAGCTCCCTTTTAATTCTCTTCAATTTGCCCGTTTGGAAGCGGATTTGGGAGTCAAGTCAACATACTATTTCCGGACGGTGCCTTGCAGCTGGAATGAGAAGGTAATAGAAGAAATAGCAGCTCTTGGTCATGAAATAGGCTATCATTATGAGTGCATGGATACATGTCACGGTAATGTTGATGCAGCTTTCGCTGACTTTGTCTCTAATCTTGAAAAGTTTAGGGATTTGACTCCTGTACTCACGATATGCATGCATGGAAGTCCCAGATCTCAGTTTGATAACCGAGATTTGTGGAAGAAATATTCATACAAGGATCTGGGAATCATCGCGGAACCGTATATAGATGTGGACTTTTCCAAAATGTTTTATTTGACAGACACTGGTCGGCGTTGGGATGGCTATAAGGTCAGTGTAAGAGACAAGATTCCGGGTTTTCAGGAGATATGGGAAAACTCGGGGCTTGTGTTCCACAGTACATCAGATATCCTGAAAGCGTTGAAGCAAAAGAACAGAAATTATTCGTTTTCCGGATCAAATCGTGTTTGTTTTTTTCCGGAAACAATTATGATAACAACTCATCCTCAACGGTGGAACGTATTTGGCGTTAGATGGATGAAGGAGTTGCTACTGCAAAAACTGAAGAATTTTGTTAAATTCTTTGTTGTTTCTGTTAGACACAGATAAGTTGTCATGAAGATTAGAGGAAAGAAATATAATCTCAAGTCTCAGGAGGTGAAAGTCTTCCTGGCTTTGCTTTCTGCCGGTCTCTGGGAGAATGAGAGATTGGCCCAAGGTTATACTTCAGAGATTGACTGGGATGTTGTTATCTCTCTATCCAGGGAGCAGGCGATGTTGCCTTTAGTGGGGAATGGTATCGACATTTCTACAGGAAATTTGTCCGATGGTTTGACACGGGAACAGAATAAAGCCATAATCCGCAATGTGTATTCTTCACAGGAGTATAGCACCAAGATGGCGAGCTTTGTCTCCCAACTGTTTGCCTTTCTCCAGAAAAACGGACTCAAGCCTGTGTTGCTGAAGGGAATGGGAGTAGCCCAGTGCTATCTTAGGCCTCAGCTAAGGCCGCTCGGCGATGTGGACATTCTGCTCAACGGAGATGAATACCGCAAGGGCCTGGAGATTCTTTCTCCGCTGGCATCCAAAGTATTTGATGAAGGAGTGGAGGACAAGCACACTCAGATGATTGTCAAGAAGAAGTATGTGGAACTCCATGGAACCCTGCATGTTCACCTTACCAAGAAAACAGACGGGATTCTGGACCGTATCCAAGAGGAGGCCTTCCGGAACGACCTCTTCAGAACCGCTAACCTTGATCCTGATATCAAATCGAGTACTGCGGTCAAGCTTCTTGAACCTACCAGGGATGTCCTTTATGTTTTCTGCCATATTCTCCAGCACTTTGCCAATTTGGGAATAGGGCTTAAGCAGGTATGTGACCTTGCCCGCCTTCTATATACTTATCGCGATGAACTTGATATGGACTTCCTTCGCTCAAAGCTTGAAGAATTAGGTTATATGGTTCAGTGGAAGTCTTTTGCTGCACTGATGGAAATGTATCTCGGAATGCCGGCAGGTATAGTTCCTTTTACGGAATTTACCACATCAGAGTGCGCAGATGCTTCAGGATCTTCAAGTAGCGGAATACCCGCCAAGTATCAGCGTAAAGCCAGAAGAATGTTGAACTACATTCTCTACACCGGCAATATGGGCAAGAACCGCGACGTTAGTTATAGGCAAAAGAAGCCATACCTTGTGAAGAAAGCCATATCGGCATATATGGTATTGTGCAATGCCTGGAGGATTGGCCGGATCTTCCCAAGTATGGCTTTCAAGCTTTCCCTCAAGGGCCTGACAGATGGAGTCACCGACCTTGCAGACGGAAGGTAAGGCCGAAAAGGTTGTGGAATCCTGTCAGACTGTCTTGAATTGCCGGGGAACCGACATAGGAATATGTTGGCTTTCAAGTTTTGAGTATATTTGAGGAACTTTTATTTAAGAACGGTACTTTGAAACATCTTGTGTTAGCGGTATTATTTTGAGAAGGACTAAAGTATAAGGTGTTTTGTAAGAAGTACCTATAAAGAATGAGTAGAAATTAAGTATATGAAGAAAATCGCTGAGAAAAAAGAAGAGAAGATTGCTGTGGTTGGACTTGGGTATGTGGGCCTTCCGCTGGCATTGGCATTTGCCAAAAAGTTTGAGGTGTTGGGCTTTGACATCAGCCGCGCGAAAGTTGAAAAGATGAAGAAGGGGATAGACCCTAGCGGAGAGATGACTGCAGACGACTTCAACGGACGGAATATCGTATTAACCTCAGAACTTTCTGACATCGAGACTGCTACGTTCTATGTTGTGGCAGTTCCAACTCCTGTCAACAGTGCCAACGAGCCGGACCTGAAGCCACTTCTGTCTGCCACCGAGTCCGTTGCCAAGGTGCTAAAGAAAGGGGACTGTGTCGTTTACGAGAGCACGGTTTATCCAGGTTGTACCGAGGACGACTGCGTACCTGTTCTGGAGAAGCTTTCCGGGCTGAAGATGGGCAAGGACTTCAAGGTTGGCTACTCTCCGGAGAGAATCAATCCGGGCGACAAGGTGCATACACTGAAGAACACGATGAAGATTGTTTCAGGCTGTGACAAGGCTGCTCTTGAGAGAGTTGCAAAGGTATATGGCTCTATTATAGAGGCAGGCGTCCACAAGGCTCCGAGCATAAAGGTCGCCGAGGCTGCAAAGATAATCGAGAATACCCAGAGAGATGTGAACATAGCCCTGATGAACGAGCTCAGCATACTCTTCGGCCGTATGGGAATCAACACGTTTGATGTCCTGGAAGCCGCAGGCACCAAGTGGAACTTCCTCAAGTTCTATCCGGGGCTCGTAGGTGGGCATTGCATTGGCGTGGACCCTTACTACCTGGTTCACAAGGCCCATCAGCTGAAGTACCATACCAAGGTCATCAATGCCGGCCGGTTTGTCAACGACTCAATGGGCGGGTACATAGGAAAGAAAGTTGTCAAGGCACTTGTTGAAGGCGGAAAAGCAATCAAGGGAGCAAAAGTTCTGGTCCTCGGAATCACCTTCAAGGAAGATGTGGCAGACATCCGCAATTCCAAGGTAGTAAATATAATAGAGGAACTTCACAGCTATGGTGTAAAGACAACTGTCTATGATCCTTGTGCAGATCCTGAAGAGGTCAAGAAAGTTTACGGCATATCCCTTCTGAAGCCGGCAACTACAAAATCAGCGCAGTTTGGCAAAGGCTATGACGCTGTTGTTGTGGCAGTTGCACACAAGCAGTTCAAGGATCTCAAGGAGAAGGATTTCATAGAGGTAAGCGGTCCGGACGCTCTTCTTGTGGACATCAAAGGCCTTTACAGGGGAAAGATCCGCAAGATGCGTTACTGGAGCCTATAGTTCAGTTTGCAAGATGCGTTACTGAAGTAAATAGTTCAGTTTGCAAGATGCATTGCTGAAGTCTAGAGTGCATTTTGCCAGAAGAGGCTCTGGTCATGTAATGTGTGATATGTATATTGTTGTGTATATAGCATGTTTCTGAGATTCAATATATTGGTATCTGTTTCCCTTGTCCTTTGCTGTTTTGGGCAACATCCATCTACCTGTGCCGCTCAGGACAGAACCGGGCAGGCATTATATTCTTTCTCAGCGATAAAGCATACTTCTGTTTATATGCCGCTCGCGGAAGAGATTCCGGCAGGACATTACTCCGGCATCACATATCTTGGTGGAACCAAGTTTGCCGTTGTCAATGACAAGATGCCAGGATGCGGACTCATGTTTTTTGACATCTCCATAGACAGCAAGGGATCAATCACCTATGTAGCACCCTCCTCCCCATCCTCAACCTCCTCATCTTCTGACACTACCCAATCTTCCTCATCCTCACTTTCCACTTCTGCCGTTCCCACTTCAGCCGCTTTTTCCTCAAAGGTTTCTGGACTTGACAATGAGGGTGTGGTATTTGTGCCATCTAACAGACTCAGACATAGGATGCTTGACAAAACTCAAGGATGGCGTAGCAGTGATGTGTTGAATCCCGAGTCTGGTGATCTCCAGGGAACTTTGTTCATAAGTTCGGAGCGTGACCAAACCATCGTTGAATACAATCTGGGTGGTGAGCCTACTGGGCGTCAGCTTAACGTACCGGATATGTTCGCAAAGGCCAAGATGGTGTCCAACAACGGCTTTGAGGCTTTGGCTTACAATATCATAACAGACAAGTTCTGGACAACTACGGAACGTCCGTTAAAGGCCGATTCTTCTGAAGATTTCATGAACAAACTTGGCGCAGGCGGACCAGTGTTGAGGATCCAGAGCTTTACTTCTGATCTCGAGAGTGCCGGCCAGTATTTCTATGTTATGGACAGGCCCGTCAAGACCGAAGAAGAAGGCGCTGCTGCAAGGGCTTATGTGCATGGAGTCTCAGCGATGACAGCTCTTGATGATGGTTCTCTCCTTGTCCTGGAACGGGAGGTATATGTTCCCAAAGGCGGGACATTGGCCTTGATGCTGAACTCCTTCTCCAAGATGAAAATCTACAGAGTAGAACCACCAACATCATCACCAACATCAGTAATATCTCACTCAGCGACACAATCTGAACAATCAAAACGGTCGGAACCCTCAAAACCCTCAGAACCCTCAAAACCTTCAGAACCCTCAGAACCATCAAAACCCTCAGTATCATCCGAGAAATCTTCATCTAAGAATCCTACAGAGCCATTCATCCTGTCAAAGAAGCTTATAACTACCTTCTCAACCAGCAGCATGAACCTTGCTAACTATGAAGGAATGTGCCTTGGCCCCGACCTCCCTGGAGGATGGCACACTCTGGTTCTTATCGCCGATTCACAAGGAGGGCAAGGCGGTTTGACCAACGAATACATCAAAGTCATCACCTTCAAGTAATAAAGTTCCCCCAATCCCTCCTCTCATCCCCCTCAACTCTCTCAACTCTCTCAACTCTCTCAACTCTCTCAACTCTCTCA
Organism: uncultured Bacteroidales bacterium; assembly: GCA_900316795.1. GTDB lineage: Bacteria > Bacteroidota > Bacteroidia > Bacteroidales > UBA932 > Egerieousia. Next base: position 49,239 of record ONEF01000017.1, read on the forward strand.
ACTCTCTCAACTCTCTCAACTCCCTCATCTCTCTCACCTCCCTCATCTCTCTCACCTTCCTCATCTCTCTCACCTTCCTCATCTCTCTCACCTTCCTCATCTCTCTCACCTTCCTCATCTCTCTCACCTTCCTCATCTC
>ONEF01000016.1 GCA_900316795.1 uncultured Bacteroidales bacterium
ACGGTGGGAGCACTCTGGCGGGGAAAACGCGCCCTCTGTCCCTAAATACGGGACGGTGGGAGCACTCTGGCGGGGAAAATGCGCCTTCTGTCCCAAAATCCGGGACGGAGGGAGCACTTTGGACTGAGCTGAAAACCTCCGTCGTTGAAAAAAGTTGAAAGAATCTTTGTATTTTTGTGTAGGAGAATGATTTTGCACTGAAGAATGATTTTGCACTGAAGAATGATTTTGCACTGAAGATTGATTTTGCACTGAAGATTGATAATTAAAGAAGTATGCTGATAGCTCTTGGAATTATTCTGACAATCATAGCATTGTTTTTCACCGACTATGTGAGCATGGGCAGAGTTCCGCACGGGAAAAGACTGGAAAGATGCCAGGCTAGTCCAAACTACAATAAGACTGGTTTTACCAACTTGGAACCCACGATTTTAATCACCGACAATGCCAAGAGAAAAGGCATAAAGTCGGTCTTATGGAGTTTCATTTTCAGCAGCAAGAACGGCCTGAAGCCAAAGACTCCTCTGGAATCATATCCTGTAAACCGGGAAGAAATAGAGAAGGCTGTAAGACAAGGTCAAGACAAGGTTATCTGGTTCGGGCATTCATCTTATCTGCTCATCATTGGCGGCAAAACCATACTTGTGGATCCCGTATTTTACCATGGATCCCCTATTTCATTTATCAACAGGCCATTCAAAGGAACTTCCTATTTCCGGATCCACGACCTCCCTTTCATAGATTTTCTTGTTTACACACATGATCATTACGACCATCTGGACTACAAGGCCGCCAAGAAATTAAAGCACAAGTCAGGGATGACAATAGTTCCTTTGGGCGTGGGCTCTCACCTTGAATATTGGGGGTTCAAGCCAGAGAAAGTCGTAGAACTTGACTGGGGAGAAAGTTATTCTCAAGCTCTTGACGGCCATATCCCACATCACATGGAAGGTACTGATACTCTTGAAGTGGAGCGGTTCACATTCAATTGCACTCCCGCCAGGCATTTTTCCGGAAGATCTTTCAAGATGAACCGCACACTGTGGGCTTCTTTTGTACTCCAGACTCCTTCAAAGTGCATATATATAGGGGGAGATGGCGGCTACGGCAAGCATTTCAAGGAGATAGGCCAGAAATACAGCATCGACTGGGCATTCATAGAAAACGGCCAGTACAATAAAAGGTGGGCTTATATTCATACGCTGCCGGATCAGCTTCACTGCGTTATGGAAGATCTTGGTGCAAGGCACTATGTTACAGTACACCATTCCAAATTCTCTCTGTCCCAACATAAATGGGATGAACCTTTGGGCAATGAGCTGAAAGCTGCCGAGCAATCCGGTAAAAGCCTTACCGTACTCCAGATAGGTAATCCTACAGACTTAAAGTAATCAGGGGTGCTCACTCAGTTAGCAGGGTGAAATGGCTCAATAAGAACCAGTCCTTATTGAGCGCTGCCAGCCACGATATCCAGAAGTTCAGCGGTTATGGCCTGCTGACGGCTCTTGTTGTAGAGGACCGTAAGCTCCTGGATAAGGTCATCAGCATTGTCCGTAGCCACCTGCATGGCAATGGTCCTGGCCGCATGCTCGCTGGCATAAGAATCAGTGAGGCAGGTATATAGTTTCTGCTTCAAAAGCTGTGGCATCAGAGACTCTATGACCTCAGCCACAGAAGGTTCCACTATGTAGTTGTTCAGAAAGCCTTCTGCCGTAGCTTTCTGCTCTTTTTTGTACTGGGCTATTTCCAAAGGAAGATAGAGGTCTCTCCGGATTTTCTGGGAAGCGGAGGATTTGAAATGATGGTAAATGACATAAACCCTGCCTATGATGCCTTCTGCATACTGCCTGAGGATGTGGTCTGCAAGGGCAAAAACGTTCTTGTAGTCCGGTTTGGCGGCAAGACTCTGGAATGTGAACTCCCCAACCGCTGTCTTCAAAGAAGTTACCGGCTTGAAATCCATCTTCTTTACAGCATCCTCAACCTTCTTGCCTACCGCATAGACATCTATCTGCTCATCCGTTACCATATCTCCCTTGAGATCCAGGACCAGAGACATGAACTCCCTTATCGCGTTGTAGTTGAAAGCTCCGCAGAGTGATGAGTTGGAGGACATCACTATTACAGCCACCTTCTTGGACGGATCTATCTTGTCTTCAGCTTTGAGCACATAGGGTGAATTGAAAGGAGTTTCTCCTGAAAGGAAGTTGGAAACTATATTGTCCAGACTACTCTGGTAAGGCAGCATGGACGTTATCATTCCCTGTGCTTTATGGAGCTTGGCAGAAGAAACCATCTTCATAGCAGAGGTTACTTTGCGTGTCCCCTGAACAGAACCTATCCTGGACTTTATCTCCTTCAGCGATGCCATAATGCTATTTCAATATATCTTGTCTTAAATACAATTACATCCTGCCTGCCTTCTCCCGACAAACGAATCATGCAGTAAGCTGGTTCAGTGTCATCTGTGCGATCTTCTCGATCTTGGAAGTGATCTCATCATTGAACTCTCCCTTTGAAAGAAGATCCAGTACGTCTTCCTGATGGTTGAGACGGAGGGAATTGAGGAACACCTTTTCGAACTCCTGAACCTGGGATATGTCTATATCCTTGAAAAGTCCATGGGTTCCGCAGTAAAGTATGGCAACCTGTTCTTCCACGCTCATCGGTGAATACTGGGGCTGGATAAGAAGCCTGGTGTTCTTCCTTCCTTTGTCTATGGCCATTGCCGTAACTTTGTCCATATCGCCACCGAACTTGGAGAACGCTTCAAGTTCTTGATACTGAGCCTGGTCTATTTTCAGTGTTCCAGCAACCTTCTTCATTGGCTTGATCTGGGCATTGCCGCCAACACGGGAAACGGATATACCCACATTGATTGCAGGACGGTTTCCCTGGTTGAACAGGTCTGTATCCAGGAATATCTGCCCGTCAGTGATGGAAATCACATTCGTCGGGATGTATGCTGATACATCTCCTTCCTGAGTCTCGATAATAGGAAGCGCCGTAAGTGAACCTCCACCCTTGACTTTTCCCTTCAGGGATGCAGGAAGATCGTTCATCTGCTCGGCGACTTCCTGCTGGTCTATGATCTTTGCAGCTCTTTCCAGAAGCCTTGAATGCAGGTAGAAGATGTCTCCAGGGTAAGCTTCTCGTCCGGAAGGACGGCGGAGGATCAGGGATACTTCACGGTAGGAAACAGCCTGTTTTGAAAGGTCATCATACACAACAAGGGCATCTCTTCCGGTATCTCTGAAATATTCTCCTATGGCAGCTCCTGCGAAAGGCGCAAAGTACTGGAGTGCTGCAGGATCCGCAGCTGTAGCGCAAACCACTACCGTATAGTCCATCGCACCGCTGGAACGGAGAGTCTCCACAAGAGAGGCGACGGTCGAACCTTTCTGCCCTATTGCCACATAGATACAGTAAACAGGCTTCCCCTTTCTCATCGCGTTCTTCTGGTTGATGATAGTGTCAATCGCAATGGCGGTCTTTCCTGTCTGGCGGTCTCCGATTATGAGCTCTCTCTGGCCTCTTCCGATAGGGATCATGGAGTCAATGGCCTTGATGCCGGTCTGGAGCGGCTGGTTCACAGGCTGACGGAAGACAACGCCCGGGGCCTTTCTTTCAAGAGGCATCTCAAAGAGCTCGCCTCCGACCTCTCCTTTGCCGTCAAGCGGCTGGCCCAGAGGATTGATAACCCTTCCGAGCATACTTTCTCCAACCCTTATGGATGCGATTCTCTTGGTCCTGCGCACGGTGAAACCTTCCTTGATGTTATCTGTCGGGCCGAGGAGCACAGCTCCCACGTTATCCTCCTCAAGGTTCATGACCACGGCCATCTCACCGTTCTCGAATTCAAGAAGTTCACTGGCTTCAGCGTTCCTCAGTCCATATATGCGTACAACTCCGTCGCTGACCTGCAGTACGGTTCCCACCTCGTCCAGCTGTATCTTGTCTTCAATGCCTTCCAACTGCTTGCGCAAAACGTCGGAAACTTCACTTGCTTTGATGTTCAATGCCATATTAAACTATTCTCCTGTTCTTGTCTATGAGGCTGCGGCGTATCTTCCTGAGCTGTGCAGCCACGCTTGCATCTAATCTGTAGTCGTCTATATCGAATATGAAACCTCCTTCAATTGAAGGGTCCACACTCTTCTGAAGTTCAATCTTCTTGCCCAGCATCCCGGAGACACGGGCAAGTATCTTGTCTTCCATTTCTTTTTCCAGAGGAACAGCGGTAATTATCTTTACCACCGCTATACCCTCGCTCTTGCGGTAGAGGTCCTGATAGTTGACAAGGGATGAACTCAGAAAGGCTTCCCTGTGTTTTTCCAGCACCAGGGCAAAGAACTTCCGCATCACATCCCGGGTCTTTTCCTCGCCCGTAAGGGCTGAAGAAAGCAGTTCAAGCTTTTCCGGCCGTGAGAGAAGAGGATCCTCCAAGGTGGTGGTGAGGGTAGGATTCTGGGCAAAGCAATCCAGCAGAATCTTTGCCTGCAGGTAAACCTCCCCGGCTACACCCTCTTCCCGGGCATATCCGAGCAAAGCCTTGGCATATCTGACCGCCAGTACTCCTACGTCCATTTCTCAGCTCCACCCTCTTTTACAACTTCTTCGAGCATCTTGTCTATCAAGGCCATCTGACTTTGCTGGTCAGAGAGTCTCTCGCGTATTACTTTCTCAGCGATGTCGCATGAAAGTGACGCCATCTCTCTCCTGACAGCCAGGAGTGCCTCATCCTTTTCTCTCTGGATCTGAGCCTTGGCATCCTCCATAGTCTTCTGGGCCTCAGCCTGAGCCTCCTGCTTGGCAGCGGCGATTATCTTGTCGCGCTGCTGGGCCGCCTCATTCAGAAGCCTACCCTGTTCCTTGTTGGCCTGGGCGATGACTGCCTTGGAATCCTCTTCCACCCTGGCCAGGGTTTCTTTGGCCTCCTTGGCGCTGTTCAAAGAAGTTTCAACGTAATTCTTCCTCTCCTCGACAGACTTGGTTATCACCGGAAAAGCGAACTTGGCGAGGATGAAGAACACCACGCCGAAAGATATCAGCATCCAGAACAACAATCCGCTGTCGGGAACAAGCAATGACATAATCTATCCTTTAAAGACTCTTGTTATCCGAGCTGCACAAAGTATGAAAGCATACATACGATCACTGCGATCAGGGCAACACCCTCTATAAGGGCTGCGGAAAGGATCATACCGCTGCGGATGTCACCGGCTGCCTGAGGCTGACGTGCGATAGCGTCCATTGCGTTTGCACCGATCTTGCTGATTCCGAACGCAGCACCGATCACTACGATTCCTGCTCCTATTGCAGCAGCTGCCTTGCTGACTGCCAAAGCCATTGTGTACTCAAGGATTACTGAAAGAATTGTTAACATAACGTATCAATATTTAAATGTTTATAATCTCTATCTTGCTTCTCGCAGTGATATGTATTGTTTGCACTACGCTTCGCTCATGTGCTGCACAATCATATCCACTGCTTACTTTAAATCATTGTCACTCTTTTCTATTGCTCTTTTATTTCACTGTTTTCTGTTGTTTTCACTTCTTTCTTATGGTGATGTATCTGGGCTGAGCCTATGAACACCGCGCTGAGCAGGGTGAACACATAAGCCTGGATGTATGCCACCAGAAGCTCCAGTGCATACATGAATATGTTGAAGAGCACCGAGATGAAGGTCATGGACCCTCCCAGGGCCGCTCCCGCGCTGAATCCGATGAATATGAGGACAGTGAGAACCAGCATAGCCATGTGGCCTCCGAGCATATTGGCAAAGAGCCTTATCATCAGGGCTATAGGCTTTGTGAAAATACCAATGAGCTCAATCAGCGGCATCAGCGGCACCGGTGCCTTCAGCCAGGTCGGAACATCCGGCCACAGTATCTCTTTCCAGTACTCCCGGCTTCCGAACACGTTCACGGCTATGAAAGTGCATAGGGCAAGGAACATGGTTATGCTCATGTTAGCCGTAATACCTACACCTCCAGGGAATATTGGAAGCAGGCTCATAAGGTTGCTGGTGAAGATAAAGAAGAATGCCGTCAGAAGGTAAGGCGAGAATTTTTTGTAGTTCTCACCGATGCAAGGCTTTATGATACCGTCTTCTACCATCCCAACCAGCATCTCCACAAAGCTCACATACTTTGAAGGGACAGCATTGGTGTCTCCGCGATGTTTCCTGTACCATTTTGCGGCTGGCAGGAACAGGAGAAGGAGAATTATGGAGTTGATTATTATGGCAAGGCCCATTTTTGTCAGAGAAAGGTCCACCGGCCTTACGAAACTTCCATCCGGCATCTTTTCCATCAACTTGTAGGCGTGGGCGCTGTCTTCCGGAGCCGGATAGAAGCCCTCATAGCTTCCGCCGTTTTCATGAAGTCTCCTGGAAGAGAAAACGTGCCAGCCGCTGGTATTGCTGTAAAGTATTACAGGAAGATAGACTGCTATGTCCTTGTCCCCTACTTTGGTGATGTGCCAGGTATAGGAATCCAGCATGTGCTCGAAGATGATGTGCTGGACATTCACTCCCTCACCTTCTTCCGTCTCAGACAATGCAAAGCAGGATACCGGATCAAAACAGAGTCCAGCCATAACCATCGCGATTATAAAAAATATCCTGCGCATCACTTCTTGAGTTTTTTTGTGAAATAAACCGAATCAAATATCAGCATCGCGATATAAAAAAGGATGAAGGAAGCAGCCACCCACTTCGCTGAGTCCCTGTCTATGATAAACAATATCAGGAGGAAAGCCACCAGGACCACAAGCTTGATCCCTCTTACCGCCATATAGCCGGAAATGAGCGTTCTTTCTCCTTTCTTTGCAAAATGATCCAACATCAGTATCCCGAAGAAAGATACGGAAAAGAACACAACGGCCATAAGACCAATCTTCCACGAGAAAGCCGGAGCATAGAAAAAATAAGCCAGACATAGTATCAGACAGGCCACCGCTGCCATACTGACCAACATTCCAAAAGCATATTTCGTCTTTCTCAAATCCATCTTGCTTTCCTTTTCCCCCATATACATCTTGCCTCAAATCCTCCTCATCAGCAGATACATACCGTTACCTTGCCGTTGCTCATCTCCACAAAGCCTCCGTCTATTTCCACGCTCTGCGCTCCTCCTGCTTTGGCCGTGAAAGAAACAACTCCTTTCTCCAGAGAAGATATTATAGGCGCATGGTGGGGAAGGATGGTAAAAGGCGCCATTTTTCCGGGGAGTGTCACCTCAGACACTTCCCCCTTGAACAGGCTCCTTTCCGGAGATATTATATTAAGGTGAAGATATTCCATTTAAACGTTCAGTTAAGCGTTCGGCTCCGGACTACGCGTTTGCGGCTGCCAGAAGCTTCTTTCCTTTCTCTATAGCCTCTTCAATAGTTCCTACGCTCATGAAAGCCTGCTCAGGCAGGTAGTCGCAGTCTCCGTCCAGTATCATCTTGAAGCCTTTGATGGTATCTTTCAGATCCACCATAACTCCCGGAATTCCGGTGAACTGCTCCGCTACCGTGAACGGCTGGCTCATGAACCTCTGAACTCTGCGGGCGCGGTTTACTACCAGCTTGTCCTCTTCGCTGAGTTCCTCCATTCCGAGGATGGATATGATGTCCTGGAGTTCCTTGTTCCTCTGGAGAATCTGCTTTACTCTCTGGGCAACATCGTAATGCTCCTGCCCCACAATGTGAGGATCCAGTATCCTGGAGGTGGATGTCAGAGGGTCCACTGCCGGATAAATACCTAAAGAGGCAATCTTACGGCTCAGCTCGGTAGTGGCGTCCAGATGCGAGAACGTGGTTGCAGGAGCCGGATCCGTAAAGTCGTCAGCAGGCACATAAACAGCCTGGACGGAGGTGATGGAACCGTATTTGGTGGAAGTGATCCTCTCCTGCATGCTTCCCATCTCGGAAGCCAGCGTAGGCTGGTATCCCACAGCAGAAGGCATACGTCCAAGAAGGGCGCTCACCTCACTTCCGGCCTGGGTGAAACGGAAGATGTTGTCCACGAACAGAAGGATATCGTTCTTCTGGCCGGTTTCCTTTCCTGCATCACGGAAGCTCTCGGCTATGGTAAGACCTGAAAGTGCCACCGAGCTTCTTGCTCCGGGCGGCTCGTTCATCTGACCGAACACCAGAGTTGCCTGGCTCTTTTCCAGCTCCTTGTAATCTACTTTGGAAAGGTCCCACTTGCCTTCTTCCATCCCCTTCTTGAACTCCTCTCCATAGCGGATTACGCCGCTCTCTATCATTTCGCGGAGAAGGTCATTACCCTCACGGGTCCTTTCACCGACTCCGGCAAACACTGAGAATCCGTTATGCTTCTTTGCAATGTTGTTGATCAGCTCCATGATTAGCACCGTCTTTCCCACTCCGGCTCCTCCGAACAGTCCGATCTTTCCTCCCTTGCTGTACGGCTCAATCAGGTCTATCACCTTGATTCCTGTAGGCAACACTTCCCTTACGGTAGTCAGATCCTCGAACTTTGGCGGCTGACGGTGTATCGGATAGGTCTTGTCCCTCTTGAGCTCCTGCATTCCGTCTATGGTCTGGCCCACCACATTCATAAGGCGGCCCTTTATCTGGTTCCCTATCGGCATGGCTATAGGTCCGCCGGTCCATACCGCATCCAGTCCCCTGCGCAAACCGTCAGTAGAGTCCATCGCCACGCATCTTACGGTATCCTCTCCTATATGCTGCTGCACTTCCAGCACCAGAAGCCTGCCGTCCGGGCGGACAACTTCCAGAGCATCGTGAATAGAAGGAAGTGAAGAAGCCTCACCACTGAAAGCCACATCCACAACCGGACCTACTATCTGAGAAATTCTGCCTTTATTTTCCTGCATAATATGCATCAAATGTTAAATCTTAATAATTATTCCGTTTGGAGGGCTCAAATTTACAACAAAACTCCCAAAGAAAAAATTAAAAAAAATATTCCCGCGTCCGTTAACTTGGACAGGAAGCAAAACAAGCTTGCAGTGTTGTCCTTAGTAGTCTTGATGGTGCTTGAGTCCCAGGCTGTCTGCCGGTGTGGCGGCATTTTTCAATGAGTCCAGATAGTTGTTTATTGCACCTACACCGGAATAAAGTTTGGCGCTGGGCCAGGCGTTGCTTCCTCCGGAAGAAATGCTTCCGTTTTCATATCCTATGTACACATGCCATCCGTAGCCGTCCAGAACTTCCGCTCTCGGGCGATAGGATTCTGCAAGTTTATGGAGCTTATACTCTGCTGCCATCTCTTCTATCTTCTTCAGTGCGTCTTCATGCACTCTGACAAGGTGGATGTCGTTGTCGTCATGGGAATAGCCGAGCTGGATGGTGCCGTCTTCAAGGGTGCTTACTTCAAAGTAGTTTATAGGGTAGGCCATCGTACCGCTGTAGGAGTACTGGTAAGACACAGCTTTGCCTTCAGGCTTTTCGTTTTTGCCGCTTTCTATTATGCCGAATGAATTTCTCGAACACAGGCCGAGAAGGGCAAGCAGACTGGAGAATGTCAGGATCATTTTCATAGTTCTGGTGTTTATATTGTTAATAGATATGCCTTTAGATGTGGCTTTACAATTAAGTTGTGATTGTGCAGTATTACCTTCCGCCTCCGCCATGGCCGCCACCGGAATGTCCTCCACCTCCTCCAAAGGACGAGCGCCCGCCGTAGCCTCCTCTGGAGCCTCCGCCTCCTCCGCTCCAGATTGAAGATGAGGTGGCATTGTTTACTGCTGCGACATAAGATTTACGCGCACTATAGTATGTGATGCCTGCAAGGTTTCTGACGGTAGAGGAGAAAGTCAGCCTGCTTCCTTCCACACTCCTTGCAAACCTGCTCATCTGGAAGTATTCCGGGCACACTTTCCTGAAGTCTGCCATTACTTGGTCCGCCATTCCGAACAAAGTTGCAAAAACCAGGTATTCATCCCAGAGTTCAACCTCAACAACACCTCTTTCATCAATGAGCGTGAAGTCCTTGAGGAATTTTTTGAACCCTTCCAGTTTTCCGAGTTCAGTCTTGTCCTTGTAGGTTCCGGTTTCATTGAGGCGGAGAAGCTTGCCTGCGTAAAGAGTGTGGGCTCTCAGCCACATCTTGAGCTCGTCTGGTTGGAGGATGTGGTCTTTGCCGCTGGCACTCAAAAAGATATAGTGCAGGATATTCTCCATCTCAACGTCTCTTTTGATTCTTCTTCCGTCAGGCTCTTGAGGAGGTTGTTCATTCTTGTCGTAAATGACCCTTACAGTCTCTTTTCCCTGGTCGTTTGTCAAGGCCAGTCTGCCTTGCTGGAAAAGCCTGAGGATATAGGCTCCGATAGCGTTGTTTAGGTCATTTTTCCCTTTGTAAGACAGATAGTTGAGGGCTTTCTGGGATGCAAATACGCTACCGTTGAAAGGAAGGGTCCTTATCCATCCGCTGCCTCCGGAAAGACTTCTGGCCACCTTTCTTGCCCTCCTTTTCCTCAAGAAGATGAAAAGAGGCTTGAGGGAAATCACGTAGAAAACTTTTTCCAGGATGGTTTTGGCGTAGAAGCAGAACAGAAGGAAAAGTCCGAACATGAGCATCAGAAAGGAATCTGACACCCTTTCTACAGTTTTAGTGTTCTCTATTCCAAGAAACGAGCAGAGTTTCTGCGCCAGCGGATCAAATATCCAAGGCTCCTGCTCTCTGTCATTTCCTCCTCCGAAATCGCTGTCTTCCAGAGCCCTGTCCACAACATCCTGGAATCTTTGCGGAATTGTGTCCTGTGGGTGTATAATCTCCTTCCTTAGGGCGAGCATTATAATGGCGGAACTGGAATAGGTGTAGTTGTCTGTATGGATACGGAAGGCTCCGTCCTTGAAGGCTGTTTCTCCGTTGAAGCCGAATCCCCAGCCCCTGGCAACGGATGTGTCTATGGGGATTCCTTCCACTTCCACGGATATGTCCACCTCTTCAGGGAGAGGGTCCATCTGGTCAGCGATGAACTGATGGTTGAATCCGTCAGCCTCATCATATCCTTTGGCCAGAGAACCAATCGTGTACCTGATGGTATAGACTTTTTCCTTGCTGCCGTCCACTTTGCCTCCCAGGCCCCAGCAAAGTTCGTAGCTGCCGCGGCCTTTTTCCACTATGCCGCATTTGCCGGCTTTCTCCTGCCGTGAAGCATTGATGTTCCATTTTGGCAGGACCTGATATTCGAGTCCTGTCTCGTCGCTGACTCCAAAACCGGATAAGGTAAGGTCTCCCATATTGTCCATCACGATGTAGCCTTCCGTCAACTTGTTGGTTATGACCATAGTGCGTCTCTCGGTAACAGAGGCGTCTCCATTGTCCCTTACAAGGACGGAAATGTCTATCTTCTTGATGTCCAGCTGAGCTGCTGCCGTCAGCGGCAGCAGTAGCAGCAGGATTGTCATCGCGATGGAAAACCTTTTCATAAGAGTTTAGTTCTGGCTTTCAGGCTCCCCTCCGGTCTTGAACCCGATAGGGTTGCGAGGCTTGGAGTCTGCATTTACTCCTCCGCTCCCCTGTGCAGATGCAGGACCGTTTCCTCCGACAGGCGGGAAGTCTTTCTTGCTTTCGTCTGCCTGGAGGTATTCTCTCTTGCCGAAGTGGAGCATGCTGGCTACAAACGAACTTGGCCACTGCCTTACCATTCGGTTCATCTTGGTGACGCTGTCGTTATAGACCATGCGGCTGAGCCTTACGTTTTCTTCATAGCCTCTCAGAGAAGCCATAGCCTCCTTGTAAACTCCGGCTGCCTGGAGCTGCGGATATGCCTCGCTAACGGCCATAAGCCTTCCCATCAGCTGGCCTATGACTGTCTGCTGGTTGTTGATGTCATCAGCTGTTGTTATGCTGTGCATCCGCCTTTGGGCTATAGTTTCCAGCATAGTGTCGTGCTCGTGCTTGGCGTACTGCTCGGTAAGTTTGACCAATGCGGTCACAGCATCCCATCTGGAGTTGAGTTGGACAGCAATCTGGCTGATGGCGTTGTTGGCTTTTTCATCAAGATCCACAAGGCCTCTCTGTGTGGAGTAGATATAAAGTCCCACTATCAGAATCAAAGCCAGGATAACGATTAAAAGGATAGTCATTGTATTGTAGTTTTGTGTTAGTTCTGTTCAAAATAAACCAAGACATCAATAAATCTCTTTGAGGCACTTGCGGCCCTTGTAATCCACTTTCTTCACCTTTTCCAGGTATTTCATCAGGATGTCGGCAGTAAGGGCGTTGATGTCTTCTCCCTGGTCTTCTCCAGGAACATCGCTGGTTATGATGGCGTATGAATTGGCTATGACCTTATATTTCTTTTTGAGATCGAGAGGTTTGCCGTCCGGAGCGAACAGTTTCAGGTCCTTTACGCCGCTCTGCTGCTTGTCCGTGTATGTCACCTCGCAGGATATGCCGGAGGTGAACGGAAATCCGTGAGAGTCCTGGCTCTTGCAAGCGATGAGCATATCGCGGAGCTGCTTACCTGTGACATTAACAACTACAGCCGAGTTCCCGAACGGGTCCAGGCGCAGAACATCATTTACGGTGAAATCTCCTGCCGGATGATCCTCATACCTCACTCCTCCTGCGTTGCAGTAGGCTATGTCCGCTCCGCTGAAATCCTTCAGCGCATCGCACATCAAGATTCCCAGTTCCTCGTAGCTGGAGAAAGGAGTTTCTGCCTGAGCAAGCACTCTCTTGAATTCAGGATTGCTGCTGAAAAAGTCCGCGAGGCATTTGGCAGCAACATTCTGCTTAGTGTAACCGGCAACATCTATGTTCTTTGCGCTTTTCCCGGTCACCTTTCCGTTTTCCACGACAAGTGTCGTATGGGTGAGCTTCTTGAGCTTGTTCTCGTTCTGTGTGATGAGTACTCCGTTGTGGACCTCTCCACCCTCAATCTGGGTGTGGGAATGTCCTCCGATGATAAGGTCAAACTCCGGGAACTTCTTGGCCACTTCCACATCCTCGTCATATCCGATGTGGGAAAGCAAGATGAAAACATCGCACTCGTCCCTGAGCCACATGTACTTTCTGATAGTTTCTTCAGCCGGAGCGAACCTTATTCCCTTAACATTGTTCGGATGGGTTGAAGGTATGCCGTTAAACTCGGCTTCCACAACTCCCAATATGCATATTTTCACTCCTTTGACATTGAAAAACTTGTAAGGTTCGCACTGGATTCCCAGCTGCGGGTCTGCAAAGATGTTGGCGCAGATGTAAGGGAAGGCAGACTCGTTGATGTTCCTTGCAAGCCCTTCCAGTCCGGAATCAAATTCGTGGTTTCCAAAAGCGGAGCAAGTGAACCCCATCTGGTTCATAAGTGCAATCATAGGGAAGGAGGCATCCGAGTACATATCGTTTACGGGACTTCCGGTGCGGTTGTCCCCGGCGCTGATGACCATCAGGCTTTTGTCCATGGCCCGGAGGCTGTCCACGATTGCCGCCATCTTTGGCATGTTGTCAATTGCGGCATGCATATCGTTTACAGAAATGATGTTGATGTCGGTCTTGTAAGACGCCCTGACTCCGTTCTGGGCAAAGACATTCTGAGCCAGACCTAATATCGCGACAACCAGTATAGAAAACAGTCTTTTCATCTTCTTCTAGATTTTGAAAGTTATGCTTTGTCCTTCCTTGAGAGGTGCATCGTCACCAATCTGATGACCTTTACTATCAAACACCATGATCGAATCAAGAGAAGATGCATCCATCTTCTTCATTAGGATATACTTCAGTATGGCATGCTTTGCAGAAGCACCCTTGAATATCCTGACTTCTTCTTTGTTTACCTTAACTATCATGGGAATCTGATTAAATTATATTTTCAGCGATTGTATTCTTTTCTTCTGTGTTTGTGCCAAATCAACGGCTGCGTCAGTTCTGGCCGTTCTGCTGGTTTTTCATCTGGTCCTGCATCTTCTTGAATTCCTGGAACTGTTTCCACTGCTCAAATTCCTTCTGCTGGTCAGGGGTCATCTGAGGCTGCTGTGGTGTCTGTCCAGGATCTTGCTGTGGCTGCTGGTACTGAGGCATCTGTATTTCAGGCTGCGGACCTTGAGGCACTGGCTGATTCTGAGGAGCCTGTGCAGCTTTCTTCTTCTTTGACCTTGATACCAGCCAGTAGATGAGCAATCCGGCAATAACCAGAAGCGCAACACCCAGGACCGGGCGGTAGAACAACCAAGCCAAGGCTATTACTATCAGAGACCAGGCCAGTCCTATGATTCCGCATACCACTCCCAGTCCGGACTCCAGGATCTGCCCAAGGAAAGGCAGAACCTTCAGAAGAGTAGGAACTATGCTTACGATGCTTCTCAGTCCGCCGATTATGACCAGCACTCCAAGAATCCTGAGAAGCCAGGTAATCATCGTGTTTGTGGCGTGTTCGCTTGAGAACATCTCCTCTGCACTCTTTTCTCCCATGTAAAGAGCCTGGAACATCTTTCCGTTCTTTGCCTTCCAGCTTGTGAAGGTGTCCCCCATAACCTTTGCCAAAATGGAAGCCTTTGCAGGAAGGTCAACGGTGAAGGTTATCCTCACGTCACCTATCTCAGGCATCTGAGGGCTGCGGCCGATGTAGAGGACATTGCCGCTGACGTGAGCATATTTGAGCTGCTGTTCTTCTTCGGCAGTTGCTTTCACAGAGTCTGCAGCAGGTACTACATCGCTGAGGCCCTTAGCCTTCCTGACATCTGAGCAGGCCTTCTCAATGCTTGTGAGGATTTCCTTGTCCAGAGTAACGTTCAGAGGCTGGCTGTTGTGGAAAGAAGATATCTGGGAGGAGTTGAGCCTGTAAGCTCCGAAGCTGACTTTCTCGGCTGCCTTCTCCAGTTCCTCAAACTGGTTGTAAACGAAGTTACGACCCTGGTAGTCAGGATCCTTAAACTCTGCAGAATTGACAGGGGAAGAACTCCAGTCTTTTGAATATGTGTAAGTTGTAGTTGTCTCTTGGGCACCGCCTATCTTGTCTTTCTTTTCGCTTTTAGCGTGTTCAATCCACTGATAGTACTCCACCTGGCGGTTGAGCTTTACGGCAACGGCACCTACATTAAAAGTAGGGTCTGCCAGAGAGTCGGTTGTGGTAGCCAGTCCCATAGCGTGGACCAGTTGCCCTTCAAAGGCCGGATCCACCTTTGAGATGTTTTCCATTTCCACATAGTTTTTCTCTGCATCCTTGAGCATCTTGGTTGTTTTTACAGCCCTGCCTTCATTCCACCACAGGAGGGCAGTACCGCCAAGAAACAACAGAATGCCAATGAAAATTCCGCCCAAGGAGTTCTTGAGCCTCGATCCGTAGCTGGTACGGGTTACTTCAGTGTAAGCCATCTAAGTAAAAGTTTATAGGTTATAAAAGATCAAGTTCAAGCTAGTATTCAGTTCAATTCCCAAATTTAGCATTTTTTTGCCTACATTTGTAAAAACTATAGTGGTCCCGGAAAATAGGACCACTACACGTTCTTATGAATGCTCTGTTCTAGAACCGGATCCTGAGGTCCAGTCCGGCCCATCGTCCCCTGCCCTTCTGCATGAAGCCTGAGTTCCCGCTGTCAAAGTAGAACAGCGCGTAATCCTTGTTCAAGATATTGCTGCACCACAGGGAGATCTCCAGTCCTGCATAACCGCTTTTGGAAGCTGTAGTCTTGCCTGCTGAGAAAGTTATCCGGCCGTTAAGAAGGCCGTAGAATTTCTGGGAAACGTCATTTGCCTCGGTGAAGTATATCTTGCCCAGCCCGGTATAGTCAGCCCCGAATGTAAGTGTGCTGCCTTGAGTCAAATCAATGCCGTAGGAAGCCCCAAGATGAAGAGTGTGCTCAGGAGCAAACGGCACATACTTGTCTTTGAAGTCACGGTCTTCCAGAACTCTTTTTCCGTCTTTTGTCACAGATACCTGGGTAAGATTGCGGGTGAACTTGGCGTTTGTGTAGCCGTAGTCGGCAAACAGGTTAAGACCATAAACAGGATTGTAAATCAGGGAAAGTTCCCCTCCCCAGCTCCGGCTCCTGCCGGCATTGGATGTGTAACGGCCCAGTCCGCTCTCCACGAAGCGGGAGACCTGCTGGTCCTTGACCTTCATGAAGAATGCGCTAAGGTCCAGGGACAATCTGGAGTCTTTAGTGGTGAAGTGCCCACCTATCTCGTGGTTCCAGGAGTATTCCGGTTTGTACCTGAGAGCCTCGTTGATAGTCTCGTCATTTTCAAGGGTACCCACATTCTTCTGAAGATCAGTCTGCATATAATCGCTGAGCATCTGGATGTTGAAACCTCCTCCGCGATAGCCTTTTGCGGCCATCACATAGATGTTGTTGCGCTCGTTGAAGTCATACTTGAGAGCGATTCTCGGAAGAACAGGCATGGACTCCTGGTATTGCTTGCCTATATATTCAACCTTGTAGGAACCTTCGCTTGTCCTGCCACCTGGCATAGTCATCAGGTAGTTCATCGCTGATGAAGTAGCGTAGTCTATCTTCACCTTCTCGTAATCGAACCTCACTGCAAGGGTTGCGGAAAGGCCCTTGGCTCCAAAAATATCGTTGAACACGCTCTGGTGGAAAAGAGCGGCTCCGCTGGAAGGAAGGTGGAAAAGTCCCGGGATATCCATCTTTTCATCAGTAAGTTTCACCTTAACCGGAGAACGTGCCATAGCTGCATCCATTGTAGCCTGAAGCGCGGCTATAAAATCGCTTCCGAATGTCATAGGGGTCTGGTTGCGGTTCCAGTTGTAGAACCCTGATATTCCGGTTGAAAAATCCATTCCGCCCCAGAACTCATTCCACTTGCCTTTGACTATGATCTCCTGGCTGATGGTATTCTGCAGCTGTTTCTGGTTCATTGTAAAACGGTCAGCCGGAGTATAGTCGTTATCCATCTTCATATCGTCTTTCAGATACTGCCACGCTGTAGCTGAATGTATTGTTATTCCCAGGCTCTGAGGTGAATATGTGGTTATGAGCCCTGCATTGAGAAGATTGCGGCGGTAACTGCTCTTGTAGTTGTAGTCCGGATCGGAGTATTCTCCTGAAGACTTGTCGTAAGCACCGTAGGGATAGCCTCCGTCGTCGTTGTACTCGTAGCTGAGGTTGAGGTCAAAAGACAGGCTCCGGTTTGGCCTGAGGATGCCGTGCCATCTTCCACCGGCGCTTGAGCCCTTGTCTATCTTCTTGCCGTTGAACTGGTTGGTGTAGAAGCCTCCGCTGTAATCGTAAAAACCTCCGGCAGAAAAAGCGAACTTGTCGCTTATCCTATGGTAATGAGTAAGATATGCCCTATATGCGTTATGAGTAGCTGCACTCAGCATAAGGTCGGTCCCGCTGTAGTCAAAAGGATTCTTGGTCTTGATGTTTATCAGGCCACCCATAGTGTTGCGGCCATAGAGCGTGCCTTGCGGGCCTCTGAGGACCTCTACCCTCTCAATGTCCGAGTAGTCAAAGTCAAAACCTGACTTGTCAAACATAGGGATGCCGTCAACATAGATACCCACGGCCGGTGAGTTTATCCTGGAACCTATTCCTCTGATATAGATTGAAGAAGTGTACTTTGTTCCGTAATCCGGAATGTAGAGGTTGGGAACAAGTCCGGTAAGGTTCTTCATGGAGAATACTCTGCTGTCTTCCAAAGCCTTGCGCTGCACTATGGAGGAAGATACAGGCTGGTTCCTCAGCACACGGCTTTCCTTTGGAGAATCCACAACCCAAAGGCCTTCTATAGAGTACTGCGCTATGGTATCTTCCTGACTGTCCGCCGGATTGGCGTATGGCATATTGTCCTGCCCTGAAGCAGAGATGCAAGAAAAAACAAAAACAGACAGCAAGGCTGCCTTTATCGCGATATTCATCTTATTTGTCATTACAACACAAGTTTACTGGTAAAAAGCCCGATCTGCCATGCGGATAAGGCACGGCAAAGATGAGAAAAAAACTCCATATAGTTACCCTTTCAAAATTGCTTCTTATATTTGCATCCCGATTTACGATATGAACTGGAACGGAATACTTATAGGAGCAATTTCCTTTCTGATTATAGGATGCTATCACCCTCTGGTAATAAAGGGCGAGTATTACTTTGGAGTAAAAATCTGGTGGGCCTTCCTTGCCGCCGGCATCATCTTCTCCGTATGGGCTTGTCTTGTGGGCAGCATATTCTGGAGCGCTATACTTGGAGTAGCCGCTTTTTCCAGTTTCTGGGGCATACTGGAAGTGTTCCATCAGAGGAGAAGGGTTGAAAAAGGCTGGTTTCCAAAGAATCCCAACAGGAAGTACTAGCCGCCTCCAACGCTTTTCATCCTCATTTTTTCATCAATAAAGACATCGCGGAGAAAAAAAACGAGAATTCTGCACAATTCTTGAATAAGCTTTTGCTAAATTTGTTATGCTTATCCAACTTAAAGTCTTTGTCATGAAAACACATTTTTTAACTTTAATCATCGCGATAATGGCACTATTCGGTTTTGGAAGCGCCTCAGGGCAGGATGCTTCATACAAGCAGCTGTGGGAGAAGGTGAAGGAAGCCGACAAGAAAGACCTCCCGAAAACTGCTGTTGAAATCTGTGACAAAATCATTGCAAAAGCACGCAAGGACGGCGACAAAGGCCAGCTGCTCAAGGCATGGTTCAGCAGAGTGGAATACAAGACCTACATTACCCCTGACACTTTGTACTCTAACCTCAAGGAACTGGAAAGCTGGGCAAAGGACGAAAAGGATCCTGTCAGCAAGATGGTGCTGCACAGCTGCATAGCATCCATCTATTCCAATTACGTGGACTACAACTCCTGGCAGATAAACCAGCGCACCAACATAGACGGAGGAGAAGACACTCCGGATGTGGAGCAGTGGGGAGGCATCAAACTGGTCAAGACAGTACTGGACAACGTGAACGCCTCTCTGTCAGACATAGAAGCTTTGCGGAAAGCGGACAATTCCAAGTATATTCCGTTTGTGGAGCAGCATAAGGAAGGAGAGTATTTCAATCACGATCTTCTGCATATAATCACCCAAAGATCCATCTCTTCCCTGATGAATACTATTGAGGTGGCCAAGGACAAGAAGGCTGTCAAGGACAGGATAAACCAGATTGAAGATCAAACCGTCCTCTCCTACAAAAAGGCCGGCGACACCGACGCATACATATTGTCCTCAATGCAAATGATCGAGCGCAGGACGGAAGGAAGCGGCAGCAATGAAAAAAAGATAAAGGCGCTGGAAGACCTTCTGGCAGAAAACAAAGTCAAGTCAACGCATACCAGTGTGGAGATACTCATCGAGCTGGCCAAGTTGCTGGAGGTGGAGAATCCGTCCAAAGCTGTGGAATACTGCAATCTGGGACTGAAAGACTGTCCGGATTACAAGAGGACCAAATATCTGAAGGAAATCAAGGAAAACATACTCAAGCCTTATGTAAATTTCTCCCTCCCGGCTTTCGCCTATCCCGGAGAGAACAGAGACCTTTACATAAACCACAGGAACCTGGACAAAGTTGAAATAGTTTTCTACAAGATTCCTGAGAGCCTTCACAAGATCGTCAACGACAACCAGACCTATAAGCTCAAGGATGAAGACCTGAAAAAATGCACCGAGGTTTCTTCCGCCACCTATGCCCTGGAAAGACCTGCTGACTACAAGACCACAAGTACTACCGTGAAGATCCAGATTCCGTCAGAACCGGGTATCTATACCTGCAAGGCTGTGGCTGCAAAGGAAAGCGTCTTCAACTGGAACATAATGCGGACGGGAAGGATGAAGCTGATGACCAACAACTGGAAAGACAGGAATCTGGAAGTGATTGTCGTTGACCGCATGAGCGGACAGCCTGTAGAAGGCGCCAAGGTTATCCTCACAAAGCATCCGAACCACTCCAACAAAAAGGAACAGGTTCTGGAAAAAAAGAGCGGAAAGGACGGCAAACTTACCTTCTTCCTGACAGAAGAAGAAATGAAGAACTTCAGTAACACCGTATATGTCAAGGCTGAGTTAGGAGATGACAGATATATGCATGATATTTCTGCCAACACATATCGTTACCAATACCAGGACTTTGAGGATGTAGAAGGAATTCAGCTTCTTACCGACAGGTCCATCTACCGGCCGGGGCAGACCGTATATGTAAAAGGCATTTATTACACTCAGAAGGATGACCAGGGCAGAGTCCTGCAAGGCAAGAAATTCACAGTATTGCTGAAGAACCACAACAGGGAAACCGTTGACAAAAAAGATGTCAAGACCAACGGATACGGTTCATTTGAGACCTCGTTCCAGATCCCGGCCTCAGGACTTATGGGAGTTTACAACATTGAGGTTGAGGGAAAAACCAGAAGAACCATCAGCGTTGAGGAATATAAGAGACCTACCTTTGAAGTCAAGGCAGACAGGATTGAGGGCAGCTACAAGTTCGGGGACAAGATTCAGGTCAAGGCCGATGCCAAGACCTTCTCCGGAGTTCCTCTGGACCAGGCAGACGTGAAGTACACCGTCACCCGCCGCAAATGGAGCTGGTGGAGGATGGATGATGAAACCGTACTTGAGACTGGAGAAGCCAAGACAGATGACAATGGAACAGTCAGGATCCCCGTAACTCTCGCCCCTATGGATGAAGAAGAGGAAAACGAAAGATATTCAAGCAGTTACTGCTCTTATCAGGTAACCATAGACGTTACCAATGCAGCAGGAGAAACCCAGAGCACTTCCACCAGCGTTTATGTCGGGAAGAAGAGCCTTGTCATCCGCTGCGGCATATCCTCCCGGATAGACAAGGAAAAGGATATTTTCTTAAGGATGAGTGTCACCAACCTGGACGGCACGGAACTGTCCAAGGAGGTATCCTACACACTCTGGACAGCAAAGGACGGCAAGAAAGACAGAAAAGTCCTGGATGGAAAGGTACAGTCCAACACACAGGTCAAGATTAACGAGTGGAAGAGCCTGCCTTCAGGAAAATATATCATTGAGTACTCCGCAAAGGACGACAAGGGAGAGCCTTCAGAGGGCGAAACCGACTTTTCAATGTTCTCCGTCAAAGACGGCAAACCTCTGGAAGGAACAGATTTCTGGACTTATCGCGATGCAGACAAGATATGGTTCGGAACCTCCCACAAGGATGCCGTTATCTATATGGATGTATATGCAGACGGAAAGAACATCGAGAGCAAGGTTTTCCGGCTCAGCGACAAGCTTCTGGAGAAGGACTTCACCTACAGACCTGAATACAATGACGGGGCAAGCATCTATTTCAGGATGGTCCGCAACGACAAGTTCTTCAACCAGTCATACACTGTGTCAAAACCATACCCTAACTACAATCTGAAACTCAAATGGAACGTGTTCAGGAACACTCTCATACCGGGACAGACAGAACAGTGGACCCTGAACGTGACAGGACCTGACGGAAAACCTGTAGATGCTGAAGTGCTCGCTTTGATGTATGACGCTTCCCTGGACAAGATAAGAAACCACTATCTCGGAACCATATCCCGCATCTTTCCTCGCCACATCACTTATGCAAACTGGAACAGCACAAGTTCCGGTTCATTCGGGATGAGCTACTCACCTGGTCGCAGCGTTTATGTGCCGGAACTGGAATATGACTGTTTTATCAGTCTGCCGAACATCCTGGGCGGTCGCCGATACGGCTATGCCAGAGCCCTGGGTGCCAAATCCGGAGCTGTCTTGTATGAAACAATGGCTGTCGAAGACAATGCAGTGGCTCTGGAAGACAGAGCGGTTGCCAAGCAGGATATGAGAATACGTGGGGTCAGCAGCCTGGCAGCAGAAGAAAAAGAGCCTGCAGAGTCTGCAATGAATGACCAGGAAAGCGGAACTCCTGAAAAGAAAGCGCAGGACGAAGGTCCTCAGCTCAGGCAGAACTTCAACGAGACAGCGTTCTTCCTGCCGCAGCTGGTAACAGACAAAGACGGAAACGTGGCTATAAGCTTCACGCTTCCTGAGAGTCTTACCCGCTGGAGATTCATGTCAATGGCCCACACCAAGGATCTTATGACAGGGTATCTCAGAGATGAGATCGAGGCCAAGAAAGACTTCATGATTGCTCCTAACATGCCTCGTTTCCTCAGAAGCGGAGACATTACCACGATTTCTTCCGCCCTTACAAACCTCTCAGACAAGGACATTGAGGCTAATGTAAGGTTCGAGCTCTTCGACTTGGCAACCGAGAAGGTATTCCACTCAGAAAACAAGAAGGTGCAGGCAGCCGCAGGCAAAACCTCCAAGGTAAGCTTCAGCTTCCCGGTAGAGGATGCTTACGATGTTGTCGGAGTAAGGATAATCGCCGAGGGAGGAGAGTTTTCAGACGGAGAACAGCACTCTCTTGCAGTTCTCAGCGACAAGACCAGACTGGTTGAGAGCGTTGCCCTTCCTGTCAGAGGCAACCAGACAAAGCAGTTCTCTCTGGAGAGGCTATTCAACCACCATTCCCCTACCGCTACAAAGAAGACTCTGACAATCGAGTTCACAGGTAACCCTGCCTGGTATGCCGTTCAGGCCCTGCCATCCATGGCAGAACCGGAAGATGACTGTGCAATCTGCTGGACAAACGCCCTCTACGCCAATGTACTGGCCAGCAAGATCGCCAACTCCCAGCCAAAGATCAAGAGTGTCTATGAGGCCTGGAAGAAGAGCGGACAGAACAAGGAAACCCTGCTGAGCAACCTCCAGAAGAACCAGGAACTGAAAACCATACTCCTTTCCGAATCTCCTTGGGTATTAGAAGCCAAGAGCGAGGAAGACCAGAAGATGATGATTTCCACCCTCTTTGACGTGATGTCTATCGGCAACACCAAAGACAAGGCCCTCAAGAAACTGTCCGAGCTCCAGATGAGCGACGGCGGATGGACCTGGTTCAAAGGAATGGAATCCAGCCCTTGGATTACGGAATACGTGCTCACCCAGGACATCAGGCTCAGGATCCTGACCGGAGAAAGTCTTGACGGAGCCCGGAAGCAGATGCACAGCAAGGGACTTGCCTATATGCACAACGAGGCCCAGAAGGAATACGACTGGATAATGAAAGAGAAGATCAAGACCAAGGGTGTTTCCTACTTCATCCTCAAGTACCTCTACCTGGTAGCCCTCGAAGCCCAGGCAGAAAGCAAGACTCCGGCAGACATTGTTCCTAAGAACAGGAAAATAATGTACAACTGGTTCCTGAACAAGGTAGCCGAAGTTCCAAAGAGCCAGGACATGCAGGAAAAGAGCATGGCAGCAGTAGTTCTGAAGGCCAACGGAAGGCAGAAACTCGCCGATGAGTACATCCAGTCTATAAGAGAACATCTTACAAGCTCCGAGGAAATGGGTATGTACTTTGCCTTCAACGAAAACCCTTACCGCTGGGGTAGCCTGAACCTCAACGCCCAGGTTGCAGCAATCGAGGCCTTCGACCAGGTTGCCGGCGACATGCAGACCGTTGAGGAGATGAAAATCTGGCTCCTCAAGCAGAAGCAGACACAGATGTGGGGATCTTCCACCCTTACTGCAGACGCCATCTTCGCCCTGCTTGCAAGGGGAGAGAACTGGCTTGCAAGCGAGGGAGTTGCAGAACTCAGTTTTGCAGGAAAGAGTGTTTTGACCAACAAGCCTGACGAGGAAGGCAACGCCCCTGTTCCGGGACTTAACTACATCAAGAGAACCTACACTGACGACAATACCACAGACGCCAGGACCATTACCGTAGAAAAGAAAGACAGCGGCATAGCCTGGGGCGCAGCATACGCCACCTTCTTTGAGAAGATAGCCAATGTGAAGGACAACGGCAGCAAGGAAATGAGCATAACCAAAGAGCTCTTCGTAAAGAAGGTCAACAAAGTTTCAGAGTCCGGCAACAAGGATGGCGGAGCCCTATCCTACACGCTTGAAGCCCTGAAAAACGGATCAGTGATAAAGGTCGGAGACATAGTTACAGCCAGGATGGTCATCAAGGTTGACCGCTCCATGGACTTTGTCCAGCTGAAGGAGATGAGAGCGGCCTGCTTTGAGCCTATGACTCAGCTTTCAGGCTACCACTGGGGAGGCGGCACAGGCTACTACGAAGAAATCAAGGACGCTTCCACAAACTTCTTCTTCTATTCTCTTGGCAAGGGGACTTATATCCTGGAAGTCAACTACAGAGCCTCCAGAGCCGGAGAATACGAAGCAGGCCTTGCAACCCTCCAGTGCGCCTACGCTCCGGAATATACGGCCCATACCAACTCCTGCCGCATAACCGTGGAAGAGTAGAGGAATGAAAATACTTTATACAGACAAGTTTCCCTTTATAGGCAAAGATTTCATCGCGATAAACCTGTTCGGTGTGCTCATTGCCCGTAAAGGGAAAACTTTGACCCCCTCAACGGTACTGCACGAGAGAATCCACTCCCTTCAGATGAGAGAGATGCTATATGTGTTTTTCTACCTGTGGTATGTGACTGAATGGCTGATAAAGATGCTAAGGTGCTTTTCTGCAAGCAAAGCCTACTGGAGAATCAGCTTCGAAAGGGAAGCCTACGACAACGAGAGCAACCCGGGCTACCTTCACCAGCGGAAGCCTTACAGATGGCTCAAATATCTGTAACCCGTTACTCGTGGAATCTTACCGGGAAGTCAAAGTATGTGTTCGGATAAGGTTCATCGCGGAGGGTGAAGTGCCACCATTCGGAATACAGAGGCTTGAAGCCGTGTCTCATCATTGCCTGACGGAGAATCTGGCGGTTCTCATACTGCTGCTCAGTGATGCCTTTGTAGTCTGGATGGGCAGACGGGTCAAGCATATCAAATGTTCCTCCCATATCCACTTCCTTGCCGGTCTTCATGTCAAACAGAGTGAGGTCCACGGTGCTGCCACGGCTGTGGCCGGACTTGGAAGCGATGTAATCCTGCTTGAAAAGGTTTGCCTTGTCAAGGTTGGGGTAGAAGGCTCTTTTCATTGAAGTATCAGCATCTTTCGCCCAACGGCAGAAATGTGCCACGGCCCTTGCCGGGCGGTAAGCGTCATAGATCTTCAGCCTGTATCCCTGAGCCTTGACATCATCGCTGACAGCCTTCAGCGCCTTTGCAGCCTCTTTGGTCATAAGAGCGACAGGCTCCTCATATCCGTCTATCCTTGAGCCCACGAAATTGTAGGTTGAGTAATATCTGATTTCCAGAATCACATCAGGAACAGCCTCTGAAATCACTACAAAGCCGCTTCTGATCTGGTTTGCAGGAAGTTTCTTGACAACATCTTCCGAAGCAGGGTCACCGAAACCGGAATCAGCGGTTTCGTCCACAACCGCCAGAGTGTCTGCCGCTGTTTTCACATCAGAGTGAGATTTGTTGCCTGCGCAACCGGCCAGGCAAAAGGCCAAAGCTGCAGATAAAACAAGCAAATACCTTTTCATATCAATAACTTTTGTCTTTAAGCTTAAACAATTGGCAGGCAAAAGCCTGCCCCTACGGAGCGTAAAATTACAAAAAAGATGTATTTTTGAAGTATAATCTTCTGCGATATGAAAAAAAGAACTCTTATACTTGTTTCCGCCATCCTTTGCGGAATTATTCTGACTGCCGCCTGCAACAATGAAAAGGCTCCGGCCCCGGTCCTGAGGGTCGGAATGTTGGACGGGCTGGGAAGCGGCCATACCAACATGACAGAGGCCTACGAAGCAGCCCGGCTGGACAGCCGCATCAGTATCCGCTACATAACCAGCGCGAACATTGCCTGGGGAGTGCTGGACAGCCTTGACGTCCTCATCATACCGGGCGGAGGAGGCAGCATGCACACATTCAGCCTCGGAGAAACCAACATCAACATAATAAAGAAGTGGACAGAAAACGGTGGAGGAATCCTCTGCATCTGCGCCGGCGCATACGCCTTGAGCCATACTCCAGACTATGCCTGCTTCGGGATGAACGGTGCCCAGGTGGTTGACCTGGACCATTCTTCCAGAGGACAGGGTCTCTGCGCCCTTGGTGTTACGGAAGAAGGGAAAAAACTCTTCCCGGAACTATCAGACCTGGACACCATACACGTGATGTTTGAAAACGGCCCTATGCTTGCTCCGGCAGACTCCGCAGTTCTGGCAGAAAGCCCCGCAGGCAACTACACCGTATTTGCCACTATGCTCAGCGATGTCCATGTCGGAGAAGGTTTCCAAGCTGGAATCAGCCCCGGAAAGCCTTTCCTCCTTGGCAACAACTACGGAAAAGGAAGGGTGTTCACCTCCATCGGCCATCCTGAAGGAAGTGCTTCTTTCGGTTGGATGATACCAAGAATCCTGTTCTGGTGCGCACAGAAAGAGGATATGGCACTGCCTGTTGAATACAAGGCACCTGCTTTGGACAAGGAAGTGATAATGTCAAACGAAGACCTCGGCAAGGAAGGCTCAATGTACCGCACTTTCGTTTACGGGACAAAGGAAGAAAAGCTGGAAGGCTTCAGCTGGATGATGAACCATCCGTCCTGGAGCATGAAAACCTGGGTTTCCGGGCTCCTGTACGACAAGGAACCCGAGGTAAGAAGCGCAGCGGCAGCCTACATCGGCTCATTTGAGCTCCTGACTGCCAAGAAAGACCTGGAAGCCGCCTGCGCCCTGGAACAGGACCCGCAGGTCAAGGCCGTGATGCAGAAATCCGTCCAGACAATCAACTCCCTGTACAGATAGACCTCTGGACTTGGAGGAAGGTTGATGAAAAACAATTGGGCAGGTCGTTGACCTGCCCTTAATGTTTTTCATAGTTTGAAGTGCTACTTTCTACTAAAAACCCACACCTTTGACGATACAAAGGTACGGGCAGAAACACGCAAAGGATTTGCAAAATCCTGCAAATCCTTGTCAAAATCCTGCAAAAAGGGGGTATCGCCGAGAAAAAACGAAAATTATCCTCTCATCTGGCTTGGGGTAGAGTCAAAAACTCTCTTGAACGCCCTGGAGAAAGTTGCGGCATCTTCAAACCCGCAACGGTAGGCGATATCTGCTATCGGGCTTTCTGAGTCTGACTGGAGAAGAATCCTGGCCTGCTCCAGACGAAGCCTCAGCACATAATTCTGAGTGGTGTTTCCAGTGATGGACTTCATCTTGCGGTTGAGCTGACCGCTGGAAAGACACATGTGAGAGGCTATGTCCTCCACTCCCAAACGGCCGGTTTCAAGGTTGGAGATGACATAGGAGGCCAGCTTGTCCAAAAAAATGCGGTCTGACTTGTTAATAGTATCAATTCCTTGCTCGGAAGGGTTTTCAGAAGGGTTGTCCGCCCCCTCATTCCTTGACTGTATGATGCCTTCATAGTCGCTCTTGAGGTTCAGGTATTCGCTTCTGAGCCTTCTGATGGCATCTTCCATGGCAGCTTTCTGGCGGCGCACCCTGTGGAGCATCACCAGCCAAACCAATGTAGCTACAACCAGAGCGGCAAGTATTCCTGCCACCAGTATGGTAATTTTGGCCTTCCTGGCCCTGATGTTTTCAGCCTTGAGAGAATCGTTCTCCATAGAAGCGTTGTAGCGGCTGAGGCTCTCAGCCATGGCAAGGTTGTACAGAGAGTCTTTAAGACGGTCATAGATATCGTGCTGCCGCTTTGCCTCCCTGCCGTCTGTCTCCAGAAGGCTTTCATAAAGCCCTTTCCTTGAATGCATCTCATTGTAAGGATCGCCGAGAGTGACAAAAATGCCGGCAGCCTCAGCATAGTACTTGGCAGCTTCATCTGTCTGGTTCAGGTAATACAGCACACCTCCCATCTTGTTGCAGGATATGCCCAGAGACTGAAGGTTGCCGCTGCTTCGGAAATAAGGGATGGCTACAAGAAGATCCCTGCGTGCATCCTCATAACGGCCAAGGCCTATAAGAGCAGCAGCCCTCTGAGACAGCCTGACCATGGCCTGAGGCTCCCGACCGATTTTCTTTTCCAGATCGTAAGCCTTCTGGGCATATTCCAACGCCACGTCGCTTTTCCCCATAGCATGATATACCTCGGAAGCCATACCCAGGAGAATGCCCATCCTTCCTTCGTTTTTGGTCTTGGCACACTCCGCAATACCCTTCAATACATATTTTTCAGCTGCTTCATATCTTTTGGCAGACATATAGATTCCTGCCAGAGTATTCAGGCTGGAGCTTATCCTGTCATGGTCACCGCTTTCCAGGTCAAGAGCATAGCACTGCTCGGCATAATAGCCTGCCTTGTCATAATTGCCCATCCTCATATTGCTTATGGCAAGAAGGCTCAAGGCATCTGCCTGAAAATCCTTGTCCTTGCTTTCAAGGCTGTAATCCAATGCTTTGGAAGCATACTCTGCACACTTTGCATACTGCTGGTTTGCGTAAAGGCAGTCTGCGGAAAAGTAGAAGACATTCATCATCACTTCCTCTTTCGGGGAAGATTCCAAAAACAGCTCAGGATTTTCCAAACTGCCTTCCCTTTGAAGCCAAGACATTATCCGGTTGGCTTTAAGAACAGAATAAGAAGAGGAAATGTCATTTATCAGGATACTCAGCGAATCCGTTTCCCGGCTGAAACCTGCAACTCCGGAAAACAATATTGATATCGTCAAAAAGAGAAGCAGGAATCTGCCCCTCTTGACCAGGAATAACCGTTTATTTTGTCCGCGAAACATTCCGCAACAAATCTTGTACCCTTAATTGACCTCCAAATTTAAGCAAAAAAATCCGCAACCTGTTCAAAACCCTCTCAAATAAAAGAATCCCAAATTCCGTTGAGGATCTTTTGAAGAACAATTGATTGAAAATTGAGAAACAATTGATATGGAATTGAGGATTTTTGATTTTGATAATTTATTGATATACAACTATTTATATCGGCAACAAAAGACGCGATATTTGCATTGGGAAACCATAGAAAAGATCTTCCATTTCAAACTCAAAATAAATAGCACTATGGAAACAAAGAAAACCAACCGGGCCAGCCTGGAAAACAAAAGAACCATGTTCTTTGAACTCGGGCTCATTGCTTCACTGGCAATTGTACTGGCCTCCTTTGAGTGGAACTCATCTACCAAAGATGTAGCAAAAATGATGGCCGGAACCGTTTACCTCGTGGAAGACGAGAGCGTTCCTGTAACACAGCAGGAAACCCCGCCGCCACCAGAAACCATCCAGGAACCGGTAATGAGCGAAGACCTGCAGATTGTGGAAAACGACGTGAAGATAGATACAGACTTCATCAGCCCTGACGACAATCCTGCTCCAATGAAGATAGTCCCTTACATAGAGCCCAGAAACATAGAAGAGGATGTAGAAGAAGATACGGAGATCCCGTTTGCCATCGTTGAGGAAAAACCTCTGTTTATGGGAAAAGAAGCGGACGAATTCACCAAATGGGTGTACAACAACATTCATTATCCGGAAATTGCCATAGAGAACGGCATACAGGGAAGGGTTACCTTGCAGTTCACCATTGACAAAGACGGGAATGTTTGCGACATCAGAGTTCTCAGGGGAGCAGATTCCTCCCTCGACAAGGAAGCCGTAAGAGTCATAGGCTCTTCCCCGAAATGGTCACCGGGAAGGCAGAGAGGCCGTAAAGTGAGTGTAAAATACACCTTCCCTATAGTTTTCCGCCTCAACTGATGACAATCATGGAGGTTCACTTCAGGGTGAATCTCCATAGCTTTGAATGGCGTGGTTCCCTTGATGTATGGAACACAACATAAACGTATCTGCCATGGATGTCAATGCCCTCCGGTTCGTCCACGAGGGCGTTGATGTTTTCTGTGCGCTCTATCTTTTTGGTTTTCATGTTCACGATGTGCAAAAGCCTGTCGTGTGGAGCGTAGCCGTCTGGCAGGAAGGCATAATCACCCAAAACAAAGCTTCCCTGCCAGATGTTTATCCCCGAATCTATCCTGGTGACATCCAGCACATCGGAATCTTTGAGACGGACTTCGCCCTTCTCATCAGAGTCAGAAAGCTTTGGCATCCTGAATTTTTTCAAGAGTTTGAAATCCCCGTTTCGTCCGCCGAAGGTGTAGATAAAACCGTTTTTGACATCAGCACACCAGTCGATTGAGCCAGGATAGTCCGTCCCCTCGTAATATATCTTCTGGACAATCTTACCGCCTTTGTCCGTTATGTCAGTGACAAGACAGGCATGTCCGCCCCTGCACTCAGAAACATACAGCAGCGGAAACTTGGAATCTTTGGAGTACTTTTCCTTCCCGAAGAAAGCATTGTTGCAGTGCGATGTGTTTCCTTCAAGCATATAAGCCGCAATCAAAGCCTTTTTCTTTATGTCAAAGATGCAGCACATTCCGCCGTCATGGAGCACAACCGCATAGTTTTTATACATTGCCAGCCCCTGGGTGGAACCTTTGATCTTGACACTGTCAGGAGTCCAGTCCGCGAAATCTGCAACCAGTTCCGCCTTCAAGGGAAGAGCTTTGGCGTCCTTGATCTTGACTTGTGCAACGCAAACGGCACAAGACAACAACAGAGAAAAAACAATTACAATCCTTTTCATATTAATTGCAAATATACCAAAATATATGCTGCAAGACAAATCGCTGATTATGAAATAAATAAGTATTTTCCAGCGCTTTGAAACCAGCACTGGAAAATACACAAAACATTCATTTATTGACATTTACGCTGCATAGCCCATTGGAGTACCGGGCCATGCCTGGAGCGATTGGCAAGCCCTATTCGCCGTCCTCCGGACCGGAGCCACCCGGACGATTACCGGGACGAGGACCGTTCGGACGCCCTCCTCTCATACCCTGGCCTCCTCTGCCCTGCTGCCTGGAGTGAAGTTTCTGCTGAATCTGGTTCTCCACGCTGTAGAGGCGTACCAGCTGGTCGGCTTCCAGAACCTTTGCAAATTCGTCCAAGTACTGGAGCTTCACCTCCTGAAGTTTCTGCTGCCTCTCGATTTTTCCTTTCTCAAGTTTTACAGCCTCTTCTTTTGTCAGTTTCTTGCGCTCAGGGCGAGCCTGGTCCGCAGACGACTTCTGATTCTTGTCTTTCTGTGTCCTGTCACCTGGTTTCCGGGACGGGCGCTCGGCTCTGCTGACCGGGCGCTCCTGTGCTCCTACAGCCTGACGGACAGCTTCTGTATAAGCCTTGTAAACCTTCTCGAATTCCGGTTTCTGCTCGTCTGTGATTTTCAGACGGAAAACCATCTCCTTTACTCTTGCCTGGAAGAACTTCTCCTTTGGATCCTGGTCCTTCTTGTCCTGCGCGTATGCAGTAAAAGCTACAAGCATCATCGCGATAAAAAACAAACTTTTTTTCATAACCTCAAAATTTAACTATGTTCAACTTAAATGCTGATTGTCTGATTTTGTCCGAAACTTAATAATCTTCATAGTCCAAATAGGACAAGTCCTCAGTCTCGTAACTTGAGAGTTCCATCAGGTCTTCATCTGAAAGACCGTCCAGGAATGCATCAACGGGGCTTTCTGTAACCTGTGCAATCTGGACGGAGGGCTCCGGCTCCTGCCTGTCCTTACCTGCCAATATGAAAACCAACAGTACCGCTGCGGCAGCGGCTACTGAGACAACCGGCCAGAAAATCCGGCGCCTGATACCACCAAAGGCTTCATCAATTCTGTCTCCCATATTACCACTTCCCGCTCTATGGCCCTCATTGACAGCTTTCTCTGTAACTTCAGAAATCAGGTTGTCCAGATAGTCCTCACTTTCTGTGAAAGGCATCCGCTTTGATATGTTTTTCAAGTCTTTCATTTTTATATTATTCTCTTTTGCATTTACAAACTGTTCACTCTCGTTTTTGTCAGACGGCCTCATGCTTTGCCCTGATCTTCAGAAATTTTCCTGAAGGCATTTACGGACCTTTTGCTGAGCATAGTGGTAATTTGCCTTTAGCGCTCCTACTTTCTTTCCTGTAATCTCAGCGATCTCCTCATAGCTAAGCTCATCATAATATCTCATATTAAACACTATACGCTGTTGGGCAGGAAGGCTGAGGAGCGCTTTCTGGAAAACAACTTCAACTGCGTCTGCAGGCAAATCCGTTTCCTGTTCCAATGTCCGGACCAGCTTGGGCCCCAGGGAATCCAGGCTCTGGAAGAAGCCTCTTTTCTTTCTCAAAACCTGAATTGCCTCATTTGTGCATATCCTGTAAATCCAAGATGTTATTTTAGATTCTCCCCGAAAGCTCCCGATGCTTCTGAATATCTTTATACTAGCCTCCTGCAACGCGTCTTCTGCATCTTCTTTAGATACCACAATCCTTCTGATATGCCAGTAGAGGGCCTTGCCATAGGTCTTCATAAGAAGCCTGAAACCCTTTTCCTTCTGCATAGGATCCAGAAGCATATTCAGGATATCCGTGTCTGTGAAACTTTCTTTCATCTTTGTCCGCTTGCATAAGTAAGATGACTGTTTTGCCCAAAGGTTAAATTCCGCTGAAAAAAAATTATCTATATTTGTTATATGAAAAAATCCTCAAAGACAAAGCTGTCTATACTTGCCTTGCTGATTGCAGCTGCCGCCGCTCTGGCTATAACCTGCCCCGGGAGGGAAGCACACAAAAACGCAATTGCAGATGCTGTCAACGCTGATCTTTTGGGACAGTTGAATATAGATGTGGATGATTCCTCAGCATCCAGCCTGAAATATACAAACCGTATGCTCATCGAGCCTTTTTTAAGGAATGACCTCATTGTCACCTCATACGGGCTTTTCAGCTCCAGCTACATCATTGACGACGGAAAGAAAGTGAAGTTCGGGTTCGGAATTTTAGGGAAAGTCCACATCAAGGATCCGGAAAACATTCATCGCAGAATACCTGTACTAAGAGAACCTATGCCTGTCGCATTGCTGAACAGATAGAAAGAACTGCTGTTACAACTCGCTGACACTCATCAATTTGCCCGTTATGGAACGCATCGTAAAAGTAGCCCGGAAAGAGGAACTTCCACAGATTATGGAAGTGCTGTCTCAAGCCAAGAAGATTATGCGTTCTTCCGGCAACATGAACCAATGGATCAATGGCTACCCATCTGATGAGACAATCCTCAGCGATATTTCAAAAGGCGCCGGGTTTGTCGTCGTTGACAGCGGAAGCAACGGTAGCGGACACATTGCGGGATACTTTGCTTTTGTGCCTTCTCCTGAACCGACGTATGCCAAAATATATGACGGACAATGGCTGGACGATACCCTTCCCTATCATGTGGTCCACAGGATAGGAAGCCTCCCGGATGTTCACGGAGTGTTCAAGTCCATAATGGACTGGTGCTTTGAGAAAGATCCGAACATAAGGATAGACACCCATCGGGACAACAAGATAATGCAGCACAACATCCTGAAATACGGGTTCAGCTATTGCGGCATCATATATCTGGAAAGCGGTGACGAAAGGCTCGCCTACCAGAAACAGTCCATCAGAAAATCAAAACAACCCTAAACTGATACTCAAAATGAAAAAGATTGTTATCGCATCGTTGATAATTGCATCAACCAGTCTTGCTTTCTCCTGCAAAAACAGCGGGAACAACAACCAGAACCCTGAAAACAAGGAGAATACACAACCTGTAGAAGAAGCGTTTGTACTCCCTCAAGTGGATGATGTGTGCTCCAAGATGGATGACCCTTCGTTCATCGATCTCTGCAAGAAGAATTTTGACACTAACCAAGACGGCAAGGTTTCAATGGAAGAAGCCGGCGCCGTGACAGAACTTGTTTTTGACAGTCCTTTAGCAAGCGAAGAATCTGAATCAAGATGGGAATATGACGAGCCGCTGAAGTCCTTGAAAGGCCTTGAATACTTCCCGAACCTGGAGATTCTGGTTCTTGAGTATCACCAGGTCACCAGTCTGGATATCAGCCATAACCCTATGCTCAAGCAATTATACTGCTCCAGCAACAAAATCGGCACCCTGGATGTAAGCAAGAATACTCATCTTAAGGAACTGATATGCTCTTCCTGCGGGCTTACTGCCCTGGATGTGACCAAGAACACAGAACTGTATAATCTTCAGTGCAGCGACAATCAGATCCCGAGCCTGGATGTGACCAATTGCACTCGCCTGACCGACCTTGCCTTCTCCACAAACCAGATTGCCAACATAGACGTAAGCAAGTGCACCGGCCTGAACAATCTGTACTGCGTCAATAACCAGCTCACCAGTCTGGATGTGAGCAGCCTTCCTGAACTCGTCACCCTGAACTGCGAAGGCAACCAGCTTACTTCTCTGGATGTCAGCAAGAACCCTAAGTTGGAATGGCTGTTGTGCAACAGAAACAAGCTTACAAAAATAGACTTGACCAACAACCCGAAAATCAGTCTGGCGATGGCCGATAAAGAGGTGGAGCTTATTGGCTACAAAAAGTAAATTCTAGAATCCGTTTAGATTCATGTAAACGGTAGGCATCAGAAGCAGAAGTCCTATCAGCATGAACACCAGAAGTATCTTCCAGAACCACTTGAGCCAGACCTCGTAAGGTATCCTGGCCACTCCCAGCACGCCCATCAGGACGGCCGATGTAGGGGTGATCATGTTTGTGAAACCGTCTCCGAACTGGTATGCCATTACCGTAGCCTGGCGGCTTAGCCCTATCACATCTGAGAACGGAGCCATTATAGGCATCGTGAGGGCAGCCTTGGCTGTTCCGCTAGGGATGAACAGGTTGAGGACGGTCTGGATTCCGTACATTATGGAAACAGTTCCGCCCCGGCTGGTTCCGCTCATTGTGTTTGCAAGTCCATAAAGGATGGTGTCCATAACCTTTCCGGCAGTGAGAACCTCGATGATGCCGCCGGCAAGTCCTACTATGATGGCTGCGGAGAGGATGTCCTTGCATCCGGCTATGAACTCATTGGCTATCTTGTTTGCGCTGCTGCCCATGGCAACTCCGGCTATTATTCCCATACCCAGGAAGAGGGCGGAGATTTCCTTTACGTACCACCCGTAGCCGAGAACTCCAACCACAAGGAATATGATGGTAAAGGCAAGTACGCTGAGAATAAAATAAAGATAAGATTTCCTGAGGGTGAGGATGCCCAGGATAACATACAAGGCAGCAAGGACAGGAAGACATAAGAAAGTCACCTCCCTGCCTCCCAAAGTGACTGTAGTCTTAGGGTAAAGCACCGCGGAAACAACTATCACGGCAGCTGAAAGTATGAAGATTATCCAGGCGCTCAATGAAGTCTTGGAATTGAACTCCATTGAGGCGCTCTCCTCCTCTCTCTTTCTCCAATACTCATCGATTTTGTAGGTAGGACTGAGCTGCGGGTTCTTCTTGACCCTGTTGGCATACCAAAGCGTGAAAGCAATTATCAGAAGCGTGAGGATAACCCATACCACCAGCCTGTACTCGAAGCCTGAGAACAGAGGAAGTCCGCTCAGCCCCTGGGCTATACCTATTGTGAACGGGTTGAACACCGCGCCGCTGAAGCCGATGTGTGCAGCCACATACACCATAAGCACTCCGGTTATGGAGTCATACCCCATCGAGATTGAGAGCGGAATGAAAATCACGATAAAGGCTATGGTCTCTTCGCTCATGCCGAACACAGCCCCGAAGATGCTGAATATGATCATAGTAGCCACTATGATAGTCCAGTGCCTGTGCACTTTTTTCAGGAACTCACGGATACCGTAGTCAATGGCGCGGCTGCTGTTGAGGATCTGGAACGCCCCGCCGATGACAAGCACAAAGGCTATGATGGCAGCCTGTCTCTTGAAGCCGTCAACTATAGCGCCAAGAACCTGCCAGCTCTGCGGGCTGCTCTCTACCTGATGGTAGCTTCCTGCCACTATGACGTCTTTCTCTACACCTTCTACGGTAACTGTCTGATGATCGAATTCTCCTGCCGGAACTATCCAGGTAAGGAAGCCGCACAGCAGAAGGACGAAGCCTATGATTACAAATGTATGTGGTATTTTCCTCGCTTTTGCCATAATGTTTCAAAGATAAAGAATCTTGGGCTAACGCAGCCCAAGATTCTCCGTGTTAATGCAAACCTAAATGTTATACTTGTCGCCCGGATAGAGAACCGTGAGCTTGAAGCTGTGGGCGTTGCTGCCGTCTTCGCCTTTCTTGTAAGGCTCGAACATCATGGCACATCCGGTACCTACTATCTCGATAGTGTTGTCCGGATTCACAACTACCGCGCACTCTTCATCTATTCCTATTCCGCGATAGCCCGGATTGTCAAGCAACACGTTGATGAGCCTTACCTGACGGCGGCGGGCTATGAAATGCTGGTCGATGATGATATTGTCCAGGAAACCGAAGCCCTCTTTGGTCTCGACATAGTTGCTCTTGATTTCGTTGAAATAAGGAGACTCGTCGTCAGGACCAGGGTTCACCTGTCTTCCGGTAAGCATTATGCGGCTCTGGATGGCAGCTCCGGCACTTGTTCCGCCGATAACTCCGCCATCTTTGTAAATCTGGAGCATCTTGTCAAAGAACTTGGTCCCGTTGAGGTAATCCTTCAGACGGCTCTGGTCTCCTCCGGAAAGGAAGATGGCAGTGACGCCGTCCAGCTTGGCCAGGCTCTCAGGACTGTCTATAGAGTCTTTAGGACACTTGATAAAGTCAGCGTTCTTGCATCCCAAAGCCCTGAATTCAGCGGCCTGCCTTTCTCCGGTATCTTCCACCTGGCTGGCAAAAGGTATTACAAGAAGCTTGCAGTTCTCCGGTCCGCCTCCCTTTTCGATGATCTTGTTCAGGATAGGAGCTATCCTGTCTCCGCCTCCCTCTATCACCAGAGTTCCTTTGGCGGTTATGTTTTCAGGCAGGAAATCCAGAGTCTCCCCTTCCTGGTTGCATTTGCATGAAGCAGCCAAAACAGCGGCGACAGCCACTGCGGCCAAAAGTATCTTTTTCATAAATTATTCTATTCCAAAGTTGTGGTCATCAGACCGTAGGCTATTTCGGCAGCCCTTGTGAAATCTTCATATAGAATGAACTCGTCATTCCCGTGAGGATTCTGGGCGCCGACGCCAAGGTTAATTGTCTTGATTCCTTTTCTGTTCATCGCGTTGGCGTCGCTTCCGCCCATGGATTTCATAGGAACAGGAGCCAGGCCCATAGATTTGACAACCTTCTCGAAGTGCCTGTACGGCAGATCTTCAGGATGTATATGGTAAGGCGTGAAATCCCAGGAGCTGCTGTACTCCAGAGTGGCGCCGTGTTTCTGGCACACTTGCCGGAAGTCCTCGACAACCTTTTTGAACCGCCTCTCCCCTTCCTCCTGGTTTCCGCTGCGTATCTCTCCTGAAACTTTGACCTCATCGCAGACAACATTGGTGGCGGTGCCGCCGGTTATCTTCCCGATGTTGCCGGTGTCTTTGTCGCCGAGTTTCCCGTAAGGGAACTTGGTTATGGCTTCGCAGGCAACCTGAATAGCGCTGATGCCTTTTTCAGGGGCGATCCCGGCATGGGAAGAGCGTCCGCGGAAAGTGAAATCAAACTCCAGAAGCCCGCAGGTTTCACTTACCAGGGCAGGAGGGCTCATATACGAGTCAAATATGAAGCCGTAGCGGATTCCTTCGTCCGGCTTGTAATAGGTGGAACCGGCAAGGGTGGTTTCCTCGCACACCGTAAAAACCAGTGTGCAAGGAACCAGCTTGCCGTCTTCCGACGCTTTTTCCAAGGCGTAGAGGATAGAAGAGAGACCTCCTCTGTCGTCAACTCCGAGCGGAGTGGTGCCGTCTGATGTGATCCTGTCTTCCAGGAACCTGCGCACCAATCCTTTAGTGGAACGCGGAGTATCCATGTGGGAGGCGAGGAAATGGTCTCCTCCACCCTTGATCCTCACGATAACATTTCCGCTGTTACCCCCGGAAAGGGATGCAGCCCCGTCCATCTCGAATTCGTGCCCAAGCCTCTGCACGAACTCCTTGATGTAGGCCGCCACCGGAGCCTCGTACCCTGAAGTGGCGTCTATCGAAGTAAGGTCTTCGAAAATCTGTTTCAGTCTTTCATCTATCATCTTTTCCTCTGTTTTTATATTCCGTAAACTGAAAGGTTCTTTACCCTGATGTAGTACTGGTCAGTGCAGTTACCGTGAACAAGAGCAACATAGACTGTCTTGCCGCGGTAATCACTTATATCTACATTGACCGTAACCCAGTCGTTTACTTCGGTAACCTGCCAGTCAAGAGCCACATCCGCATCACGGCAGTTGGCCTCGGTAATCGGTGAAGTTGATATTACCACCTTGTATCCCTCGTCGTACTTGGCACGTACTTCAAAGCTTACGGTTGCAGTCTTCATCTTGGAGCCGATTTCAATGGCAGGAGTTACAAGGTAGTTCTCCGGAGTCAGAGGGCCTATTCCGCCGCTCTTCCAGGAGTCTGAAGTAACCTCACCGTCATACCACTCCCAGCAGTAACCGTCACCGTCCTTGTCTATCAAGGTGAAGGTAGAAGGAATCTCTTCCAGGAACGACTCTTCAAAGTAAACTATCTTGTCAGGCATCAGCTGGTAATTGAGGATGGAGCCCGGCTTGTTTGCCTTGGTGTCTTGTGAATCCACCAGTACAATATAGAAGTTGTTTCCGGACTTTACCTTCATATCCACATTTATATAGCCGAAGTATTCGCCTGCAGGAATGGTCAGGGTACCGCTCATGGAAGAAGATGAGAAGGTACAGCCGTCTCCGCTGACAATTTCATATTCGGTTCCGTACTCTGCAGTTGAAGCAAGTACATCTACCTGTTCCATTGACTTTCCGGCAGGAACCTCTGAAACCAGACGGCTCTCGTCCTTAAGGAAATAAACCTCGGGAACAATCTTGAAAGCCACGGTAACAGGAGAATCGGAATGCTTTACAAGCTGAACGCAAACCTTGTCCAGGCCGATCTCACCGTTTTCTTTGGAATAGACTCCATTGTTGGCGGTCTGCCCGTTCTCGTATGCGCTGAACTCGAAATACTGCGGGCCCTTGTAGGTCCAGTCCTCCTTCTGGCAGGAGAAGAGAGCCAGGACAGCCGCAAAAAGTATTGCTGATTTCAAAAATATAGTTTTCATCTCGATATGGTATTGTCTGTTAATAACCCGGATTCTGTACAAGTTTCTTGTTGACGTCGAGTTCAGTTGTACCGATGGCGGCAACTACCCTGTAGTCTGAATAAGGAACTGTAGGAAGACCTTCCGGACGTAGGATATCCAGTCCGAGTCTCTTGCGGTCAAAGTACCTGTGGCCCTCGAAAGCGAGCTCGAGCCTTCTCTGCAAAAGCACCTCGTCAAGAAGACCGGAATCAGGAACATCAGTGTCGCCGATGCCTCTCTTTCCCCTGAACTCGTTGATATCATTTCTGGCTTTGGTCATATCGTTCTGGTGAGCGTAAGCCTCGGCTCTGTTGAGAATCATCTCGGAGATTCTGATCAGCGGAACATCGTCCAGACCGAACAGGTCAGCCTTCTTCCAGGAGTTGAACTTGATTGTCCACCAGAGTTTGAGTCCTGAATACTTAACCTTTCTGAGGGCTCCGAAGCGGATGTCCTTCTCCTGGTCGAGAAGAGCCACAAACTCGTCGGTGACAGAAAGCACAGCATCGCCTGTTCCCTTTCCGTTGCCGTAACCCTCATCGTCTCTGGTTCCGTCGTCCTTGGTTCCGTAAGCGGAGTGCAAAGATGAAGAAAGAAGATTCTCAGCCTCTGTATAATGGAGTTGCCAGATGCTTTCGCTTCCTGATGAGAATATGCTGGTGTACTGGCTGCCGGAATAGATCTTCACAGAAGCGTTGTTGAGCACGTATGTAGATGCAGTTACGCAGTCGCTCCATCTGCCCATATAGAGATAAACCCTTGAGAGCAGAGCCTTTGCGGCAATCGCTGAGCCTCTGTTAGGGAAGTTGCCCTTGTCGTTGCCGTTCATGTATTCAAAGGCATCGTTGAGATCCTTGACTATCTGTGCCCATACCTCATCTACTGTAGCCCTGGCCACAGAAGCCTCTTCAGTGATGTTTCCTCCGTTGTTAAAGAAAGGTTCGGTAACAAGCGGAACGCAGAGGTCGAATCCGTCAACCAGATGGCCAGGCATACGGCCGTAGATGATGGCAAGGTAAAAGTAGTCATAGGCCCTGAGGAAAAGAGCCTCTCCCTTGAGAGCCTTTACGGAAGGAGTCTCTTCCAGTTTGCCAAGGTAGTAAAGAGCCTCGTTCAGGGAAACTATCTGACGGTAGGCATCGTCCCAAATATCTATGTTGTAGTACGGAGTGAACTGATACTGACGTGTATATCTGGTTGCACCCGGATTGAGTTTCACATTGTCACCCATTACGTCAGGAAGGGTGAGAAAGTCCCTGCCCGCGAAAGTAGGTTCCTGCATGCGGTCATATACGCCTATGATCAGGCTCCTTGCTCCGTCCTCGTTCTCCATGTCTTCCTGAGGAAGGGCGTGTTTGGTCTCCACGTCAAGAAGGGAGTCACAGGAATACAGGCCCAAGGTCAGGAGCAGTATAACTGATATGTATTTTATTGTTTTCATTTCCTTGTGGTTTTAGAAATTCAGCTTCAGGCCAAAACTTATGCTCTTGGATTGAGGATAAAGGCCTCTGTCATTACCTACAGACTCAGGGTCGTAACCCTGGTAAGGAGTAGTTGTCCAGATATTATAAGCGTTCACGAACAGCTGGAGTCCCTCAATGCCGATTTTGCGGATCATGGCCTTAGGGAAGTCGTAGCTGAGGTTTATGTTCTTGAGCTTGATGAAATCTGTCTTTTCATAAATCAGGCTCATACCTGGATCCGTGTTGGAGTCGTATGCCCTCGGGCTGCCAGGATAGCTTCCGTTATAGAACGGTTTAGGTACCCAGGTTATGTCTCCCGGATTTTTCCAGTAACTCTCGTAAATCTCACGGAAGAGGTTGTTGTCCGCTGCCTGGCCGATGAGAACGGTCTTGTCGCTCCAGTACTTGACGGCACCGGCCTGGAACTGGAGGAAGAATGAGAGCGTGAAGTTCTTCCAGGTAATGGTATTGAGCATACCTCCATACCATTTAGGATCTCTTCCACTTATCCAGTACCTGTCTGCCAAGTCTGGGTTATAGGTAATATAACCATCTTTGTCATAGTACATTGGACGTCCGTCAGAGGCATTTACTCCAGCCCATTTGTAGATATACTCAGCTGTTACTGACTTTCCTACCTTCAGGCTTCCGATCTGCTCCAGACCGTCCTGAAGCTTGGTAATCGCGTTCCTTGTATAGGAAATGTTGAAATTGGTCTCCCACCTGAAGTTTTCGTGGTCGATGTTCTTTGTGTTGAGCTGGAAATCAAAACCTTCGTTCTTAACACCACCCATATTGGAAGATATTGAACCGAATCCTGTAGTTACAGGAATGCTCCTGGAATAGAGCAGGTTTTTGGTATCATCGCGATAAACGTCAAAATCAAAGCTGATTCTTCCCTTGAAGAAACCTGCCGTGATACCGACGTTCTTGGAGTGCTTCTTTTCCCAGGAAAGTTTAGGGTTTCCGATTGAAGAAGCAACCAGACCGGTCATGCCGTCGTAGGCGTATCCTCCTGAATAGAGCCTTCTTGCACCGTAATTGCTTATGCTGGAATTACCTGTAACACCATAGCTGGCCCTGAGCTTGAGGTCGCTCAGCCACTCCACATTCTTCAGGAAGTCTTCCTCCTTTGCCCTCCAGGCGAAGGAGATTGAAGGGAACCATCCCCAGCGGTTGTCCTTTCCGAACCTTGAAGATCCGTCGTAACGGAGAGTTCCTGTAAATATGTACTTGTCCCTCAATGCATAGTTGACTCTGCCGAAGAAACCTGCCAGTTTGCTTTCCGAGAAGCTTTCTGTAGTTTCCTGAGGTGTCGGTGCGCTGTCAAGCATGTGCAGGCCCGGGGTAGCGGCTCCGATTGCGGAAGCTGTTATGCTATGGAATCTTGAATCTCTGTAAGAGAAACCGGCAGTGGCAGTCAGACGGTCTCTTCCGAGTTCCGTGTTGTAGGTCAGAACCTGATCTGTCTGGAAGATGCTCTCGTCCGTGTCGTGGGCAGTAACCACTCCGCCCTGACGGTTTCCGAGTCTGGTGCGAGGGTCGCTGTACTGATGCTCGTTTATCCAGGTGTAGTTGACATTGTAGCTGCTCTTGAACTCAAGCCCTTCCATAAACTTGAAGGTAAGGTCATTTGATGTTATCAGGTTGTTGACCTTTGCATTGTACTCGTTGAGTTCCAGCATCTGAGGGATGTTGTACAGAGGGTATCCGTAAGGCAGGTCCATGATCCAGTTGCCGTCCTCGTCTCTTGGAGAAACTCCGGGGTTGAGGAACATTGCGCTTCTGGAAGGATTGGCTGCTGCAACAGTAGAAGCCTGGTCATAGTTGTTACGGCTGAAGGTGTTCTTTGTGCTGAAGTTC
This sequence comes from uncultured Bacteroidales bacterium, assembly GCA_900316795.1. Taxonomy (GTDB): domain Bacteria; phylum Bacteroidota; class Bacteroidia; order Bacteroidales; family UBA932; genus Egerieousia. The sequence continues at coordinate 42,240 of ONEF01000016.1, forward strand.
AACCATTTGGTAAGATCGTGAGACAGGTTGACCCTGCCGGTTGCCCTCGTGTAGCCGGTATGCCTGATTACACCGTCTGTCTTGTTGTAGTTTCCTGAGAAGTAGAAACGGGTCTTCTCGTTTCCTCCGGAGACTCCCAGCTCATAGTTGTGGGAAATGGCGGTACGGAAAATCTCCTTGTACCAGTCTGTGGTCTGGGCTGCTGAATAGCCGTCATCTCCCCATCCGAAGCTCTTGAACAGGTCTTTATGCTGCTCATAGTAATTGGTTCCGTAAACAGCATCGTAGTTCTTGTATTCCTCGAGAGCAAACTCTGCCCACTGCGGACCGGTCATCACCTTTACCTTGCGGGCGAGCTTCTGCGCACCGACTGAAGCGCTGAAACTTACGCGTGTCTTGCCTGCTGCACCTCTCTTGGTGGTGATGATAACTACACCGTTTGCAGCCTGTGCTCCGTAGATGGAAGCGGAAGCACCGTCTTTGAGGATTGTGATGGATTCGATGTCGTTAGGATTGATACCGCCCATGACATTGGCGCTCTCGACAACGCTTGTAGATTGCCCGCCGTTTGTCATCTGGACACCGTCCACGATGTACAAAGGCTGGGTTCCTGCATTGATGGATCCCCTACCGCGGATGCTGATGGATACGGAACCGCCAGGAATACCGGATGAAGAAATGATCTGGACTCCGGAAACCCTTCCCTGGAGAGCTTTCTCAAAGGTAGGGTTGTTGGTCTCGGAAATCTGGTCGGAAGTCACGTTCTGCACAGAACCGGCTATGTCCTTTTTCTTTACGGCACCGTAACCTACAACAACTATCTGCTCAAGCTTGTTGTACTCTTCTCTCATGGTGACATCAATCACGGAGCGGCCGTTGACAGAAATCTCCTGCTCCTGCATCCCTATGAAAGTGAACACCAGGGTAGGATTGGCGGAAAAGTCTTCAACCTTGATCCTGTAATTTCCGTCAGCGTCAGTAGCTGCTCCAGCGCTGGAGGCTTCCTTGACCTTTACATAAACTCCGGGAAGCGGTTCACCGGAAACATCGGACACGACGCCTGTAACATAGCCCTGCTGCGCTGCAGCAGAAGTCCTTGAAGAAGGTCCGCTCTGGGAACTCTGCCCGGAGGCAGCCTTCCTGATATAGACATTCTTCCTGCTAATCTGGAATGTCAGTTGAGTACCCTCAAGACATCCAGAGAGAATCTGCTCGATGGTGCTGGACTTGAACTCCTTGTTGACTTTGGGAGCAGAAGCCAAATCAGCATCCTCGTAAACAAAGTAATAACCACATTGAGTGGAAACCTTCATCAATGCTTCTTTCAGAGAAAGGCTGTTGATTGAAACATCGTACAAACCCTTCTTGGTCTGGGCATATCCACCTGCTGTGGAAAGCAGGAAGACAAGACCAGCGGCCAGAAGCATAAAAAGGGATCTGAAATCTCTTTTTTTCATAGGTCGATTATTTATTGGATTATAATGGTATTTGATTCAAAAGAAATGTGCCCCGGGAAGTATTCCTGGAAAGCCAAAATTATGCTGTCCGCACTTTCACTCATCTTGAGCCTTCCGGACAGAATCTTGTCCTTGATAACGTTCTCGTCTATGATAAGGTTGAAGCCATAATAGCGGCAAACCTCCCTGAGAATATTTTCAACCGTTTCAGATTCAAAATAATACACGCCTCCTATCCAAGAAGAGTAGATGGAAGTGTTTGCTTTGACTATATTGTTGCTCCGCGATGTTTTGTCAAAGACCGAAAGATCTCCGCCAACCATTTTCTCCTCTCTCTGCACTCCGCTGCTATCTGCATAAATTATGAAAACCTCACCATCTATAAGGGCGGTAAGGGCTGTGCTTTCATCGCGATAAGATTTAAGGTCGAACTTTGTACCGGTAACCTTGATCTTGAAACCGTCAGCCTGTACCACAAAAGGCTCTTCCGAATGAGAGACTTCGAAATAGCCTTCGCCCGTAAAGGATATGTCCCTGGATTCAGTCTTGAATTTTTCAGGATATGTAATCGTTGAAGCTGCCTTCATCCACACCTTGCTCCCGTCCGGAAGAACCAGACTTGCTATATCCTTGTTGGGAGAACTGAAGGTTAACATCTTAGGCTTCATGGCATAAGGAATCACAAAAAGCAGGATGACGGCTGCCGCAGCCACTGCCAGGCCGCCCCACAACCAATAACGCAACCTGCTTTTTTTCTCTGCCATCCTGGTGGTTTCCAAGGCCACAACCTGTGCAAAATCCCTGTATCGCTTTGCCAGATAACTGGAATCAGACATCCTCAAGAAAAGATTGTCATTACTCGGAGACTGTTTTCTCCATTCGTCTATTTCCCTGGCCTCAGAAGAATCCAGGTCATTCATCAGGTGCTTGACAAGGAGTTGTTTTATCCTTTCTTCATTGATCTTGTCCATAACAAACAAAGCATGGCATTAACGCCTTGCTGTTAATAAGACAAGCAGAGGATGAAAAAGGATGGAAAAGAAAGAAAAAAATTATAGCCCGAACAAAAGAGCCGCTATGCTGAACAAATCCTTCAAAGACTCCCTCAAAAGTTCCTTTGCCCTTGCCTTCTGGCTTTTTACGGTATTTACTGATATGCCCAGACGCTCCGCTATCTCCTGATTTGAAAAGTTTTCCAGGTAACTCATCCTGAAAACCTGGCGGCAGCCCTCCGGAAGTTTTTCCACTTTGGAGAAAATTTCCCAAAAGACTTCAGCCTCTATGCGGCTGGTAAGAAACCCATCCTCATCATCCGGCCTCTCCTCATTCAGGATATAGGAAGAATACTTTCCATGGGTCTTCTTTTGGGCAAGATAGTTCAGGCACGAGTTTCTGACAGCGGAGATCACATAAGAATCAAAGGAAGACAGGTTCTCCGGCATCAGGTTGCTGGACAGCAGCTTTTCAAACACGGACTGGACGATGTCTTCAGCCTCCTGGAAGGAGTTGACATATCTCATTGCATAGAAACACAAGAACGCCCTTCGGCCTTCATAAAGTCCGGATATGGAATCTTTGATATCGTCCCTGGTTTTCGGCATAAGGCAAATATAACATTAAAATCACTGCTTCCGGGCATAAATAACCTCAACATCCCAAAATATTGCGTACAACCCACCAGATAATATATACTGCAACATAAGAATACAATGTATAACGGCTTGTCACAAAATCATAAAGCCTAAGGGTAAAGTCAGAAGGTTCAGGCCTTCTTACCATAACCACCGCATAGGCCGTAGCCAAAAGAAAAGGAATCGCGACAATAAAAAACAGATTATAAGACAAGGCCTCCAAAAACCTGCCATGAAGGAAAGCGTGAATTGCTCTCTGGGCACCGCAGGACGGGCAGTCATACCCCGTGAGCATCTTCATCGGGCACTTGGGCACAAGAAAGGACTTGGCCGGATCTACCACATAATAAAAGATTCCTGCCGCTACAACCACGGCAGGAATTATCCAAATCCAATATCTTCTGGGAACTGAGCCCATACCCTTCTAGTAGATGTCGGCCAGATGGTCAAACACTCCAGAAGAGATGGAGCCTGCCGCTACAAAGAAAATGACTGCAAAATACAGAATGATACCTATCACTGACACGATGGCAGCCCACATAGCCCACTTTCCGGCCTTGCGGGAAGCATCCTCTGCTGCAGCGTACTGCCCTGTGTACCAGAGAGAATCTACCTTTGAAGCATAAACTATTGAAACGATTCCCAGCGGCAGGCAGCACAAAATGGTTGTAAGGATTGCCCATACCAGGTTGTTGCTTGGCTTCGGCCCACCCGGCTGAGGCTGCTGATATCCATACTGGTTGTAGCCACCCTGCTGGTAACCACCCTGCTGATAGCCGTATTGAGGCTGACCTTGATAATACCCCTGATTAGTGCCCTGAGGTCCGTAATTCTGGTTGTTATCTTGCTGTCCGTAGTTCTGCTGACCATAACCCTGATTGTTATCCTGGCTGCCTTGATTCTGGTAACCCTGATACTGCTGGTTGTCCTGATACTGCTGATCTTCTGCCATGACTCGAAATATTAAACATTACATCTGCAAATATACAAAAAGCAGAGAACATTATAGTGGTCCCATGCAAATAGACCACATAGATACTATCTGATGCTTTTGGAAAAATTTCACTAGTACAATAGTTCTGTCCCCATCCCCATTTTGATGTGACCCCAGAAAGAAAAAAATCAGGCCCTGAAGCCTGATTTTTAGCACTTTTGGCGGAGAGACAGGGATTCGAACCCCGGGAGGCTTTCACCTCAACAGTTTTCAAGACTGCCGCAATCGACCACTCTGCCATCTCTCCAATTGGGCTGCAAATATAAGCGATTTAATCAAAACCGCAAAAAAGATTTTCAGCCCTGCTTTTTTTCTTCTTCTTTTCTCGCGAAATATTTCCTCTGGAAAAGAATCATATAGATAACTCCGCAGGTTATGCAGGAATCGGCGAAGTTGAAAATCGGGCGGAAGAATTCAAACTGCTCTCCCCCTACCCAAGGCATCCATTCCGGCCAGGTCCAATGAACCATAGGGAAATAGAACATATCCACCACTTTTCCTTGGAGGAATGGGGCATATCCTTCTCCGAAAGGAACCATAGTTGCCACAGTTCCATAGGTGGATTCGCTGAAAATCAGCCCATAGAATGCGCTGTCTATCATATTGCCCACAGCTCCCACAAGAACAAGGGTAAAACCTATGACAACTCCCCAAGGAGCCCTGCCCCTGTTCACGATGCGGTTGATGTACCAGATCAGAATTCCTATCAGCACGACACGCAGGCTGCTCAGGATAATCTTGCCGGCTATCCCGCCAAGCTGCATACCGAAGGCCATACCGTTGTTCTCGATGAAAAGGATCTGGGCCCAGCGGCTGCTGCCGAACATCTCAAAACCCTGACCATAGGAATAGTGCAACTTGACATAGAACTTTATAGCCTGGTCTATGACAAGAAGCACTACTGCAATCAGGACTATGGTCCACTTTTTACCTTTAAGGCTCATAAAAACTATCTGCTTTCCTTGTCTTCCACATTCAAGGTTGCATGTGGAACCAGAAGAAGCCTGGCCTTAGGAATGAGTTTTCCGGTTTTGCGGCTTATGCCGTAAGTCTTGTTCTCGATTCTTACAAGAGCGGCCTCCAGGTTCTGGATGAACTTGTACTGGCGGTTTGCCAGCTGGCTGCTCTCCTCCTTGGAAAGCGAGAAAGCTCCCTCCTCAATCACCTGGAAAGATGGGGAAGTATCCTCCACACCGTTGCTTGAACGATGGGTTACTGCAGCCCTCAGCATTTCATACTCGTCCTTTGCCTTGGCAAGTTTTTCGAGTATCAGCTTTTTGAACATCTGAAGATCCTCATCGCTGTAGCGTACAGTCGGAACCTTTGGCTGTTCAACTGCCTGAGGAGCCTTGACCTCTTGCTGCGGAGCAACAGGGGCTTTCTTTACTTCCTCTACCTTCTTGGCCGGAGCCTTTGCCACAACTTTCTTTTCAGGAGCCTTTGCCACAACTTTCTTTTCAGGAGCCTTTGCCACAACTTTCTTTGCCTGAGCCTTTGCAACAACCTTCTTTACAGGAGCCTTTGCAACAACTTTCTTTGCAGGAGCCTTTGCAACAACCTTCTTTGCCGGAGCCTTTGCAACAACTTTCTTTGCAGGAGTTTTTGCTGCAACTTTCTTTGCCGGAGCCTTTGCAACAACCTTCTTCGCAGGAGATTTGGCAACAGCCTTCTTGGCTGGTGCCTTGCTTACGGGTTTCTTGGCAACTACTTTTGTAGCAGGCTTTTTAACTTCCGCTTTCTTCTCAACCGTTTTCTTTGCCGCAGGCTTTACCGCCGGTTTCTTTGCAACAGTATTCTTAGCCGCAGCAGCTTTCTTTGGTGCAGGCTTGGCTGCCTTCTTAACTTTTGTTGCCATAATCTTGTTCTTTATCAGGTTAAACTATCTTTCAACTTTTATCTTGAGCATCTGCCCGTCTTCCCATTCCACTTCAGCAGCTCCGTCCAAAGCAGCAGAACCACTCTCAGCAAGAGTTATGTTGTTGGCCAGAGTCTGTGAGCAGACATAGTCCGAGAAGTTGTTTTCTCCGGAAAGTGCCTCAGCGACATCCTTTTTGCTCTCCAATGTCACACTGATCCTGTCTGTAACCTCGAACCCTGAGTCTTTCCTGAGGTTCTGTATCCTGTTCACCAACTCCCTTGCAGTTCCTTCTCTCTTCAGAGCTTCGGAAACCTGGATATCCAGAGCCAGTGTCAAAGTACCTTCTGTTGCCACGAGCCATCCCGGCATATCCTCTGAAGATATCTCATAGTCACCCTTCTGGAGTACTACATCCCCACCGGGAAGATGCATCACATATTCTTCCGAGCGCTCTATCTGGGAAATATCTCTTTGTGTAAAGTTAGCAAAAGCAGATGATATTTCCTTCATCTGACGGCCATATTTTTTGCCCAGTGTTTTGAACATAGGTTTTATCTTTTTGGTAATCAGGCCCTCAGTATCAGTAATATATTCTATCTGTTTTACATTGACTTCGCTGAGAATTATGTTCTGGACCTTCTGGAGCTGCTCCTGCACTTTCGTGTCTATGACAGGGATCATGATCTTGGCCAGAGGCTGGCGGACTTTTATGTTCACCTTGCGGCGGAGGGCCAGAACCATGGAAGTGCTCTTCTGGGCAAGCGCCATCCTCTCTTCCAGATCCTTGTCTATCAGGCTCTCGTCTTCTTCCGGCATAAGCACCATGTGAACGGAAGGCTCGCTGTGACGGTGAGAAACTGCATTCAGGTCCAGGAACAGGCGCTCCATATAGAACGGAGCTATAGGGGCAGCCAGTATGGCAACTGTCTCCAGGCAAGAATAAAGCGTCTGGTAGGCAGCGAGTTTGTCCTGGTTCATCGTGCCTCCCCAGAACCTCTTGCGGTTGAGCCTTACATACCAGTTGCTCAGATGGTCGCACACGAACTCCTGTATCATTCTTCCGGCTGTGGTGACATCATAGTTGTCATAGCAGTTCTTGACATCGCGGATGAGGGAGTTCAGATAGGAGATTATCCAGCGGTCTATCTCAGGTCTCTGGCTTACAGGAACTTCCTCGGCCCTCGCATCAAATTTGTCCACGTTGCCGTAAAGAGCGAAGAAGGAATAGGTGTTGTACAGGGTTCCGAAGAACTTTCTCCTTACCTCATCCACGCCTGCCTCGTCAAACTTGAGGTTGTCCCAAGGCTGGGCATTGGTGAGCATATACCATCTGAGAGCGTCAGCACCATATTTTTCAAGCTGCTGGAACGGATCGACGGCATTGCCGAGCCTCTTGCTCATCTTCTCTCCCTTCTTGTCCAGGACCAGTCCGTTGGAAACCACCGTCCTGAAAGCTGGTGTATGGGATACCATCGTATGGATTGCGTGGAGGGTATAGAACCATCCTCTTGTCTGGTCAACTCCCTCAGCGATGAAGTCTGCCGTCTGGCCGAACTCCGGAGTACCCAGAGCCTTGAGCCACTCCTGAGCGTAAGGCATTGCACCTGAATCGAACCAAACATCGATAAGGTCACTCTCGCGATACATCGGTTTGCCGCTTTCAGAAACCAGCACCACTTCATCTATGTATGGCTTGTGAATATCTATCTTGCCGTAGTTTTCATCCGAGAAGTCTCCAGGAATAAACCCTTTGTCTTTCAGAAGATTGCTTGGCATCACGCCAGCCTTTACAGACTTTTCAATCTCATCGTAAAGCTCAGATACGCTGCCAATGCACTTTTCTTCTTTCTTGTCTTCCGTTCTCCAGATAGGGAGAGGAGTTCCCCAGTAGCGGCTCCTTGAAAGGTTCCAGTCCTGGAGGTTCTCCAGCCATTTGCCGAACCTTCCTGAGCCCGTGCTCTCAGGCTTCCAGTTTATCTGCTTGTTGAGTTCAATCATCTCGTCCCTTACAGCAGTGGCCTTGATGAACCAGCTGTCCAGCGGATAGTACAGGACAGGTTTGTCCGTCCTCCAGCAATGAGGATAGGAGTGGACATGCTTTTCTATCTTGAAAGCCTTGCCTTCCATCTTCATCTGGACGCAAATGTCAACGTCAAGAGTCTCAGCATCAGGAGCAAGGGAAGAGTCATACGCATTCTTCACATAACGGCCGGCAAACTTCAGGTAACCGTCCTTAACCCTTTCTTTCACAAATTCAGGATCAAGGTCTTCCACCTTGAAGAACTTTCCGGTACGGTCCACCATCGGCCTCCATACTCCTTCCTTGTCTTTGAGAGTGAACGGAGCTATGTTGTTCTGCTTGCCCACACGGTCATCATCCGCTCCGAACGTAGGAGCTATATGCACGATACCCGTACCTTCCTCCGTAGAGACAAAGTCTCCGCAGATTACCCTCATCGTGTTCTCTTCAGGAAGGATCCAAGGCAGGAGCTGGCAGTATCTTACACCCTCCAGGTCTTTGCCCTTGAAGCTGTCCAGAACCTTGTAAGGCACCAGCTTGTCTCCAGGTTTGTAATCGCCGAGCGGAATGCCGGCGGCCTTAGGGTTGAAATTGCTGCCGAGCAACTCCTTGGCAACGATGTAAACAGCTGGCTTGCCGGAATAAGGGTTGAAGGACGCCACCCTCACATATTCGATGTTAGGGCCTACGCAAAGAGCTACGTTGGAAGGCAGGGTCCACGGAGTTGTGGTCCAAGCTATGAAGAAAAGTTCACCCTCTGAAAGGCTCTTGTCCTCAGCGATAGCTCCGTCCAGAGAAACTCCCTTGAAAAGGAAAGCGCTCTTTTCGTCTTTCCTGACCTGGAACTGGACTGTCGCCGTTGTGTCTTTGACATCGCGATAGCAGCCCGGCTGGTTGAGCTCGTGTGAACTCAAACCTGTCCCGGCAGCCGGGGAATATGGCTGGATGGTATATCCTTTGTAGAGCAGCCCCTTGTTATACAGATCTTTGAGAAGGTACCAAAGGGTCTCTATATAGCGGTTGTCATAGGTGATGTAAGGATTGTCCATATCCACCCAGTAGCCAATCTGCTCGGTAAGAGACACCCATTCAGCTGTATATTTCATGACTTCCTTGCGGCAGGCCATGTTGTATTCATCAACAGAAATCTTCTTCCCGATATCTTCCTTGGTGATTCCCAGCATCTTCTCCACTCCGAGCTCCACCGGCAGGCCATGAGTGTCCCAACCGGCCTTGCGGTTAACAAAGAAGCCTCTCTGAGTCTTGTAACGGCAATAGGCATCTTTGATGCTCCTGGCCATCACGTGATGGATCCCAGGCTTGCCGTTTGCAGAAGGCGGCCCCTCGAAGAAGACGAACTTTGGAGCGCCTTCCCTGGCTTTGGTCACATTCTCAAAACACTTTTCCTCTTTCCACTTCTTCAGAACCTGCTTACCAAGCTCTACCGGATCGAATTTCTTGTACTCAGCAAAACCCATAAAATTTCTCTCGTTTTTATTAAGGCAACAAATTTAGTTTTTTTTCGCATATCTTTGTATTGGTTTAAGCTTTATACTATGAATTGGATTGACATTGTAGTTGTGGCACTGATGCTTGCCGCCATAATCTGGGGTATCTGGAAAGGGTTCCTCGCACAGCTTATCTCTATACTCGGAGTCTTGATAGGCATCTGGGGGGCGGCAAAGCTGACTCCGGCGGTATCTGGATGGATAATGGGCATAATAAATGCCGAGGACTCTGAATCCGCAGTCAAGATAGTTACGTTCATCCTGCTTATCGTACTGATTATCATCATCTGCCACCTCATAGGCAAGGGGCTGGAGAAAGTGATAAACCTTACAATTCTAGGAGGACTGAACAAGTTCCTGGGAGCTGTATTCTGTGTGCTGAAAGTTGCATTGATACTTGTTGCGCTCGCCTCCTTGGTAGAGAACGGTCTGCGTGAGATGAACGTGGAAGAGCCTCAGGTCCTCAAGCAAAGCCAGGCCTACGGGTATCTCAACATGGTTGCAGACAAACTGGTTCCTTTCGTCAAAAACATCTTCCCAAAACTTGGCTGACAGGGGTAATCTGAAAAAAAGTCCCTGTTTTTTTACAATTCCAGAATTGTACCGCGTCAATTTTACCGAATGGTTTTGAAAACCATATCGGGCGGGTCCATCTTTGCAGAGCCAAACGCAAAGACCGATGGGAAAGAACAATCATCCGACTGAAAATGAGGGAATGGAGAGGTTCATTGAAAACCTTTCCTCAAGCCCCGAATGGGCATCGCTGAGGATAAGGGAAAAATCCTCTATACTTTATATCCTGACGATTTTGGCCGGCATCGGTCTGTGCGTTTGCACTTTGAGTGTGTTGTTATCATAATGATCACGGGTGCCGGATTTATTAATATCAGATAACGGACTTTTAGCCGGCACCCTTTTTTGAAGGATGGGCAGGAAAATACATATAAGGCAGACAGATTCTTACGACTGCGGTGCGGCATGCCTTGCCAGCGTTGCCGCCTGGTGGGGTGTAAACCTGCCTCTGAGCCGATTCCGGAGGGAATGTGGATGCAGCAAGGACGGAATAAGCATAAGGGGACTGTGTGACGGCGCGGAAAGCGTCGGTCTGAGTGCCAAGCCTCTCAAGGCAGAAGATTTCAAATCCCTTAGCCTCAAGGATAAAATTGAAAGACTCCAGGCCCTTTCTTCTGTCCAAAGTCCGGTCATAGCCCACATTGTGTCTGATGGAGGAATGATGCATTATGTGGTTATATTCAAGACAGGAAAGAGAAAACTTGGCATAATGGACCCGGCAATGGAACGTATGTCAACTGCCTGGGTGGAAGATTTCGCCAAAAAGTGGAGCGGCTACATAATCCTGGTAACATCAGGAGACGGTATTGGCCGGGAGAACAAAACTCAAGGCAAGCTGGCAAGGTTCAGAAGGCTTTTGTTTTTCCACCGCAGGGAAATAATTCTGGCTGCAGCAGGTTCCATCGCCCTTTCCGGAATCGGAATCTGCAATTCTCTCTTGCTGCAGATCCTGATAGACAAGATCCTCCCCTCTTCGGACACCGCTTCCCTGGCCATTGTTTCAGCCATAATACTGACTCTGATTCCGGTATCACTTCTTATAGGATACATGAGAGACCTGTATCTTTTGCAGGGAAGCATATCCATAGACACCTCACTTGTCATAGGCTTTATGAGAAGGATAATGAAGATGGATGCCAGGTTTTTCAAAGACTATCCAAAAGGAGAACTTGAATCCAGACTCAGCGATACAGGAAAGATCCGCGCCTTCATCTGCCAGGGGGTAGTTTCACTGATTGTCTGCCTGACAACCTTGCTGGTTGTAACTACCCTTATGTTTGTCTTTTACAGCCGTCTGGCGGCTCTCCTCTGCTGCTGCATCCCGGTTTATGCGCTGCTGCTTGGGGCGGCGGACCGCATCAACCGGAAGATGAGCCGAAAAGTCATGGCCGCAGCATCAGCCTTTGAGAGCGATGTCATAGACAGTATGGAAGGAGAGGAGGCGATCAGGCATTTCGGAGTGGATGCCCGTACCCTGAACTTCAACGACAGTTATTCTGATCTGGTTTACAAATCTTTCAAGGCCGGGAAAGTGTCTGCTGCTATAGGAGGGCTGGGAAACGGTATCTCCCAGATAATAATGGCACTTATTCTGATAGTCGGAGGAGCCGGCGTAGTCTGTGGCAACCTGAGCCTTGGAGAACTGGTATCTTTCTATACGCTGAGCATATACTTCATATCTCCTGTCAGTTCTCTAGTAAGTTTTGATTCTCTTATGAACGAAGCTCTTACGGCTTCCGACAGAATCTATGACATCACTTCCTCCTACTCTTTGGCCCGGGAGGATAACACTTCGGGCGTTTCCTTATCCGGCCTGAACTCCTTAACTTTTGAATTCAAAAACGTGACATTCAGGTATCCCGGAGGGAGAAAACTGCTGGAAGGGTTCAGCGCCTCCTTCGAAAGCGGAAAAATCACCGGCATACAAGGCCCGAACGGATGCGGGAAAAGCACATTGATCTCTCTGATGCTAAAAGACTACAAGCCCTCAGAGGGAACCCTGACCTACGGTGGCATTGACATATCTTTTTTATCTTCAACTTGCTGGAGGGGCATTATTTCTTTAGCCCCTCAGAAATTTCATATTTTCAATGCCACCATCTTTGACAATATAGCCATGACTCTCAAGAAGTCAGAAAGAAACATAGACCATACCATGCTGGAAAAGGTTGCCTGGGCAGCTTCCCTCTCCGGAATGGACCGCATGTGTGAGAAGTTGGACAAAGGGCTGTTTTCAGGATGCGGAACCGGAGGAGTCTCACTTTCCGGAGGAGAAAAGCAAATGATTGTTATAGCCAGAACGTTGTATGCAAACACCCCGGTTGTGGTTTTTGACGAAGCTTCTTCAAATATGGACATTGAAGGCCGGGAGGCTTTTGCCAGGATGCTGCTGGAATTAAGAAGGATGGGCAAATGCGTTATTGTGATCTCACACGATGAGTCATTTGCTCACATCTGCGATAAAGTGATAAAATTAACCGGTTGATTATAGGCGGAATCCGGCGCGCCAGACTTGCCGGAACCATCTCATTACAGAAGATTATGGACGATAGAAGACAGATGATCAGAGGATTCGCCGAGATAGATGACGGCGAGTACTCAGTCTCGGGAGGAATCAACCCTGAAACAATCAGGAAGATTGCCAAAATTATCGGTATCCTGATAGATGTGATAGCCAGCTATGGTGAAGACTTCTACAAGGGATACAAGAAAGCACTTGAAGGAAAACCGCTGTACTCATTTGCAAGTTAGGAGGACAGGCTTATGAAAGGATTCACGCAAATCACTGCCGAAGAGCAGTTCATGGTCATTGGAGGAAAGGATTCTGATGTAGCCAAATTCGTGGAACTTCTTGGGTACAGTATCGGGATGATTGTAAGAATGATAAAGAACTGGAGGAAGGGAAGCGTTCCGAAAGAACAGTCCCTTGCCAACATATACCCGTTCTGACAGCTTATTTCCCGAAAAACGGAGATGACCAAATCTTTGGTCATCTCTTTTTTAACAATTATCCACAGATTACTATATTTGTAGCGATGAATAAATTTCCAATCATATCATCATTGCTTGTGATATTTACCTGCCTGGGCTGTTACGCCCAGAGCACATGGACTTTACAGCAGTGCATAGACTACGCCCGGCAGAACAATCTCCAGGTAAAGATGGAAGAGATCGGGGTGGAACAGGCTCAGAACATAGCCGATCAGTCCAAGTGGGACATCGCCCCAAGTGTAAACGCCGGACTTAGCCACAGCATGAGCTGGGGAAGGTCTGTCAACCTCCAGACTCTTGAAATCATCAAAAACAAGAGAAGCATGTCAACAAGCGGCAACTTGAGCGCCTCCGCCACCATATTCCAGGGGCTCTCCAAGACCAACACCATCAAGAGCAACATGACTTCCCTGAAAATAGCCGAGCAGCAGGTTGAGAAAGTCAAGAACGACATAACAATCCAGATAACAAGGGCTTACCTTCAGCTTCTGCTTTCTCGGGAAATTGAGAAATCAGCCTTGCAGAGTTGCCGGAGCACAGAAGAACAGGTTGAACGTACCGCCAAGCTCGTGGACGCCGGCAGCCAGGCCTACAGCACCCTGCTGGAGGTAAAGGCCCAGCTGGCCAACGAAAAGAGCCAGCTTGTAAGCGCCTCTTCAGATGTGAGGACCAATATGCTCACTCTCATCCAGCTTCTCGACCTTCCGGCCGACATGGCTTCCTCTTTCAATGTTGTAGCCCCTGACAGCACTTTGAGCGAGAATCTCCTTCCTGAAGGAAACGCTGAAGGAATCTACGAACAGGCTCTCGGGCTTCCACAGGTAAAAATCGCTGAGTACGGCCTGGAAAAGAGCAAGTTTGATTACAAGGCCGCTTGGGGAAGGCTCCTGCCTTCTCTTTCCGTGCAGGCCGGATACGGATCTTACTACACAGACGGGCAGAGCGGGGCTTTCTTCACCCAGTTTGAACATAACAAGAACCCTTCTCTCGGATTCTCCCTTAACATACCCATCTTCAACGGTTTGGCCGCCAGGATGGGAACCAGGAACGCACGCCTTGCGGTCAGGAACAGCCAACTTCTTCTGGAAGTCCAGAAACAGTCTCTGTTCAAGGAAATCCAGACTGCCTACAACGAAGCATGGAACGCCAGGGAGAGGATGAAGGCAGCCAAGGAAAACATGAGAAGCATACAGGAATCTTTTACATATACAGAAAACAAGTTCAACGTGGGAATGATGAACGCCACAGACTACAACATTGCCAAGACCAACTTGTTCAAAGCCGTATCCGCCTACTACCAGGCAAAATACCAGTATCTGTTCGAACTCAAGATCCTGGACTTCTACAAAGGAAAAGCCATCAACTTGTAAAATAAAATGGGGAAGAAAAAGAAAAATATCTGGTGGGCTCTTGCCGCAGCTCTTATCGTGGTACTCATGATTGCTTCCAAGACCTGCAAGAAAAGCCAGCTGACTATCGTGGAAACGGCCAAGGCCAGCCGTATGACCATTGTGGAAAACATTCCTGCAAACGGAAAGATCCAGCCGGTAACTGAAGTCAAGATTTCTCCGGACGTTTCCGGCGAGATCGTGGAACTACATATAAAAGAGGGAGATGCAGTAAAGAAAGGAGACCTCATAATAAAAATCAGGCAAGACATATACCTGTCTGCGGTGGACCAGGCCATGGCATCTCTTAACGCTGTAAGAGCGCAGTACAAGCAGCAGCAGGCCCAGACCCTGAGAGCAAAGCAGAACTATGAGAGATATGCCAAGCTCTACGAACTGAAAACAGTATCCAAGGCTGAATTTGAGAATGCAAGTGCTGAATGGGATGTCGCCCAGCAGCAGCTGGACGGGGCCCGTTTCAACATAAGCAGCGCAGAAGCCAGACTCAAGGAAGCCCGTGAGAATCTTTTGAAAACCACCATTTATTCCCCGATGGACGGCATTATCTCCAAACTGTCCGTAGAACTTGGAGAAAGGGTTGTGGGAACCACCCAGATGGCTGGAACTGAAATGTTCCGCGTTGCGAACTTTGATGAGATGGAGGTCTTGGTAGATGTCAACGAAAACGATATCATCCGTCTCAATCCAGGAGACAGCGCCAAGATAACCGTAGATGCCTATATGGACAGGGATTTCTGGGGAGTTGTGACCGAGGTTGCAAACTCTTCAAAGAGTTCCGCCACAGCCTCTTTGGACCAGGCTACAACCTTTGAGGTGAAAGTGAGGATAGCCCCTGAATCCTATTCAGACCTGATGGCTGAAGGAACCTCTCCTTTCCGCCCGGGAATGAGCGCGTCCGTCCAGATCCAGACTACCAAGGTGGAGAATGTGCTGGCTCTGCCGGTTTCAGCCATAACCAGCCGCAGCGACCTTTCCCAGGAGGGTGGCAAGGCTTTCGTCTTCACTTACGATCCGTCAACCCAGACAGTGTCTGCCACTCCGGTCAAGACCGGCATCCAGGATATGGCTAACATAGAGATAAAAGAAGGCCTGTCAGACTCAACAATCGTTGTGACAGGCCCATTCTCTGCGGTAAGCAAGACCCTCCAGAACGGAGCTAAAGTCAAGACTTCAACCGGCAAATAATTTACTCTACACAGATAGCGGATACCGCCTTGGCCAGACCGTTCTTGTCGAACACGTCTTTGGCTGTGATTTCTCCTTTCTTGTTGAACAGATACAGGCAAGGAAGTTTGGTGACATTGTACAGCCTGAGGCTGGATGAAGCGCTTCCGTCTCCGTCACATACGTTTATCCAAGGGAAACGGTTTACAATTGAATGCCAGTAAGCCTTGTCTGTGGTTATACATACTGAATAGATTTCCAGTCCTCTGCCCTTGAACTGGTTGTAGATGTTTTCCAGTTCCGCGTTGAACATTTTCTGTTCATTGTTTGACGGCTCCCAGAAAAGAAGTATGAAAGGTCTTCCGGCCAGAGAAGTCAGATTCCTGACCTCTGACTTGGTGTCTGTGATTGAAAGTTCCGGGAAGAGAGCCTGAGGGGTCTCCTTCATCCTGTAGGACAGTTCCATTTCGTTGAATGAAGCGGAAGCCTCCTTCTCAAGCGCCTTCACATACGGAGACTGAGGATATTCAACCTTAAGGGAATCTGCCAGCTGCTTGAAGTAAACACCATCCGTAAGTTCAGCAAACATAGGGAAGTTCTCGTTGAACTGTCTGTAGAGGTTCCGTATGTTGGTGAAAGAATATGGATGGGTAACAAGATGCTTGACTGCAGCCTGCTTCTGGGCGACATACAGCTTTCCAAGTTCATATCTGATTCTCTGTACAGACTCTACGTCCCCTATTTCCGAGCAGGCTATCATCTGAACTGAAAGAGAATCGAAAGATTTCTGGCTCTTGTCTATTTCCCTGTTTATCTGCTGAAGGAGTTCAGACTCCTTTGAGCCTTTGACCTTCAGGTTCCTGCCATTGGTATCCACTTCCACTTTCACGTGGTCCCCAGGACTCAGCAGCAATGACGCCAGCTGGATTCCGTTATAGGAAAGATAATAGAAGTTTGGGCTCTGGTAAGGCAGTTCAAACTTTGCGGAAGCCTTTCCGGAAGCATTTGTCTTGAGTGTGTCCGCCACCTCCACTTTGTTGATGTTCAATACGCTCAGGACGACATCGCGGTCAGCCGCCCCCTCCAGCATAAGATCAATCGAAGCCTTTTTGCCATTGCAGGAAGCAAGAGCAATCGCCACGGCGGCCATATATAAAAACTGTCTTTTCATCTTCCGGCCGGTTTATTCAGATAGTTCTTTCCTTATTTTCTCAGCGATTTCCTCCATCTGTTCTGCCGTAGGATGGAGCTTCTTCTCCGCTGCAAAGTCAAGGTCTCCCTCGTTGTTCATAGGAACAAGATGGATGTGTGCGTGAGGAACTTCCAGGCCAATGACCGCCACTCCTATCTTGCGGCAAGGGATTGCTCTCTTCTGAGCTTCGGCTATCTTCTTTGCAAATTTCCAAAGCCCGGCATAATAGTCTTCTTCATAGTCGAAGATGTAGTCCATCTCATCCTTCGGAACCACCAGCGTGTGGCCCAACTGGACTGGAGAAATGTCCAGAAAAGCAAAGTAGTTTTCTGTTTCGGCTATCTTGTAGCAAGGTATCTCACCTGCTATGATCCTTGAGAAAATAGATGCCATTATCTTGAGTTTTAAGTGTTTGCTAAAGAGAAATATCCAATATCTCAAACTTTATGATTCCTGCCGGGGCGTTCACGTCCACAACCTCTCCCTTGCTCTTTCCGAACAGGGCCTTTCCTATAGGAGTTGAAGCTGCCAGTTTGCCTTGTGCAAGGTTGGCTTCGCTCTCACCCACCAGGGTGAACACCATCTTTGCTCCTGTCTTGAGATTCTTGACGGTAACCTTGGAAAGCATCCCTACCTTGTCTGTGCTTAGCTTGCTCTCATCGATGATTATCGCATTTGCAATCAGGTCCTGAAGCTTGGAGATTTTAAGTTCCAAAAGCCCCTGCGCCTCTCTTGCAGCGTCATATTCAGCATTTTCTGAAAGGTCTCCCTTATCTCTTGCCTCAGCGATGGCCCTGGATATGGCAGGTCTCTGGACCGTGATCATATCGTTCAGCTCTTCGCGGAGTTTTGCCAACCCTTCTTCTGTAACATATTGTCCTTTTGCCATAGTTAAAAAATTAAGAAGAACCCCGGTGAGGGATTCCTCGTGTTCATTACTGATGCAAATTTACAAAAAAAATCTGACAGCGTCTATCTTGTCCTTTTCCAGCTGAGCCTTCAGCTGCCCCAGGTCAGAGAATTTCCTCTCGTCCCGGATCCTGTCCACAAAACCCAAGTGGAGGTCAAGTCCATAGATATCTTCGTCAAAATCAAGTATATGAGTTTCTATGGATATATTCTTTCCGGCATTTACCGTAGGTCTTGTCCCTATGTTGCAGATACCTCTGTACCTTTTTCCGGATAAATATACATCCACGGCATAAACACCGTTGCCGGGCACCAGTTTCAACGGGTCGTACAGCCCAAGGTTGGCGGTTGGGAACCCTATGGTCCTTCCCAGATGGTTCCCGCTGACAACCACGCCTTTGAGGGAGTACTTCCTTCCGAGAAACTTCTCTGCAAGCCTCACGTCACCCTCTTCCAAGGCACGGCGTATCTTGGTAGAGCTGATTACCTGCCCGTCCTGGGCAAACTCGTCCAGACGGCACACCACCAAGCCGCAGTCTCTGCATATCTGCATCATCTGCTCCTGGCTCTGGGCCGGATCGTGACCGATCTTGTGGTCATAGCCTATAATCAGATGGGTAACACCACATCTTTCAACTAGATACTGCCTTACAAACTGCTCCGTTGAAAGTTTGCTGAACTCCTTGGTGAAATCCAGCACCGTAACCTTGTCAATTCCCATGGACCTGAATATCATCTCCTTCTCTCCAAGAGAAGTGAGCAGCCTCAGATCATAAGCCTGCTGCTGAAGCACACTGCGCGGATGCGGCCAGAAGGTTACAATCTGGCTTTCAATGCCCAGTTCCCGGGCTTTGGAACACACTGCACTTACCACCTTCTGGTGTCCAAGGTGCACTCCGTCAAAAAATCCTGTCGCCGCTACGCTCATCATCCCTCCGCACTATCTTCATTACTGTCATCCATAAGGGCTGAGAACCTTTCCTTGTAGCCTCTGAGCTGAGTCTTGCAGAAAGCTATCAGCTGCATGGCCCTCTTTATGTCCTTTTCTATCCTGTCCAGCGGCGCGTCCTTCTCCTCCACCCTTTCAACCAGGGTTTCCAACTCGGCGATTGCCTTCTCGTAGGTCAGTTCTTCTTTCTGTTCTTCCATATCTTTAACTGTTATTGTCTTCCTCTTTCTTTTCACTCAAGACATCTCCGGCAGTAAAGGTAACCTTTCCGTCTTTCATCATTATCGTGATGCGGTTTCCTTCCTCTATCTGAAGTATGTCCGTAACTTTCTTTCCGTCTTTGAGTATGATGCCGTATCCCTTGTCCAGAATTCTGGTCGGGTCTGCTCCTTCAAACCTGGCCTGAAGCATATCCAGACTGCTGGCCTGACGCATCGTATTCAGGGCAACTGCCTCCCCCACCCTGCGGTGGAGTATTGCCAGAGCATGCTCCTCGCCGATAACTCTGAAATTCACAGCTGAGTCTATTCTGTGTATCAGGTCTTTCAAAGCCTCGGAGCGGTATTCGACAAAGCGCCCCAAGGCATTGGATATCCTCATGGAAAACCTGTCCAGGACAACCGAACTGTCCTCCAGAATCTCTGAAAACGCTTCCACAATCCTCTGCCTGAGAGATATGGTCTGTTCATAGGCATCGGCGAACCTCCCTATCAGATAATCCGCTGCGCCGGTCGGGGTCTTGACTCTCACGCTCGCCACATCGTCGCAGAGATGGTTGTCCCTTTCGTGCCCAACTCCGCTTATCACGGGAAGATCGCACAAGGCCACAGCCCTTGCCACAAGATAGTCGTCAAAGCATGCCAGGTCGAGGTTGCTTCCACCGCCTCTTATCAAGACCGCCACGTCAAAATCAAAAGGCCGTTCGTTAATCCTGGCAAAAGCCGTTTCAATACTCAGTGGAGCATCCGCTCCTTGAACAGCAGCTTCAAAAAGCTCAACCTCAAACCTGATTCCCGAGTCTGACAGATGCTTCATAAAATCTCCATATCCAGCAGCTCCTGAAGCACTTACAACAGCTATTCTATAAGGCAGAGCAGGCACCTCCAGTTCCTTGTTCCGCTCTGTCAGCCCCTCTTTTTGCAGACGCTGCCAGGCGGCCCTTCGCTGAGCCTCCATATCTCCAAGGGTGTATGACGGATTAAGATCCAGCACATTAAGGCTCAGACCATAGACAGGAGAGAACTGCACTTGCACATAAAGCATCACCTTGATTCCCTCCCTGAGGTCATCTCCCGTTCCAAGGCGGAACATGTTGTTGAGCACACTTGCCTTGTAAGACCATATCGTTCCCCGGGCTTTAGCCAGCGTGTTTCCTCCCTGGCCACTCTCCACCAGCTCCAGATAGCAGTGCCCCCTGCTCCAGGAAACCTTTGCCAGTTCGCACACTATCCACCCGGGAAGCCCTTCTTCCTCTTCTATCAGACCCTGAACCTTGGCCAGATAGGCTGACAGAGTCAAATATTCTTCTCTGCTTGCATCCGTGTCAAATATCACATTCTGCATAACAAAGTGCAAGGTACAAAACTTATTTTTCTTATATTGTGCTCTGTTACGATTAAAACTAAAAATGTATGGTATGAAAAAGTCTCACTTGTACATCCTGCCCCTTTTGCTGATTCTGCTGATTCTTGCTCTTATCTGGCTGTTCGGCCGGGATGGCTCTGACAGATTCGGGAAAGACCATCCTGTTCCATCCGGGCTGGAATGCAACCTCCCGTTCGCTGAAGATTCAACTGCAGCCGTTGACAGTCTTGACTCCAGCACCTGGCTCTCTGTGTGGAATGATGTTCAAGGCGGCATTTACAAATATGACTTCTGTTACGGGGCCCTGCCCGCCGGAGAAATCTTCCTCAGGTGCTATGAGGTTACGGAGAATATTCCGCTTTCAACTGACAGGATCGAAGAGCGCAGCAAAGTCCCTACAGATTCCACCTCAGCGTTCACCAGGCTGGTCAACCACCAGCAGTTCACCATCTACGAAGGCGACTGGGACGACTACTACGCCGCCAGGATAGAAGTGTGGTTTCGGGATGCCGCCACAAAACAGGAACGGAAATTGATGGAGAAAGTGTACAGAGTGGAAGGCTGGATGAGATAGTCTCCTCCCTCATTTTTTTGCAAGGAAAACAAACCATATTATTATCTTTGCGTACAATAAATATCATTTATATGAAGAATCTGAATTTCTTTTCCCTTTTGGTTCTGCTGGCTTGTCCTTTGGCTATCCTGTCCTGCAAGTCAAACGGCGCTTCGACCGAAGCTGCTGACCAGAGCGCAAAAGACAGCGTCGTCACCTTAACGGCAAACGGCGTTTCTTTCAACATGGTCCTTGTCAAGGGCGGCACATTCACGATGGGTGCCACTCCTGAGCAGGGAGAGGACGCCCAGGACAACGAGAAGCCGGCTCACGAAGTCACCCTTTCCGACTACTTTATCGGTGAAACCGAGGTGACTCAGGCTTTGTATGAGGCAGTTATGGAATCAAACCCTTCTGACAATGTCGGAGCTGACCTGCCTGTCGAAATGATAGATGAAGGAGACTGTGAACTCTTTGCCAAGAGGCTCAGCGAACTTACCGGCCGCAATTTCCGTCTGCCTACAGAGGCCGAGTGGGAATATGCCGCCCGTGGAGGAAACAGGAGCAAGGGCTTCAAATATGCCGGAAGCGACAACGTGGAAGATGTTGCCTGGTGCGGCGACACCGAAAGCGGAACTCATCCAGTGAAAGGAAAGGCTCCAAATGAACTGGGTATCTATGACATGAGCGGCAATGTAGATGAATACTGCTCTGATGAATATGCTCCTTACTCAGAAGAGAGCCAGACCAGCCCTAAGGCGGAGGCAGAAGAATCCCCGGGCCTGGTAACCCGTGGCGGCAACTTCTGCGACGACTCTGCCCCTGACTGCAGGGTTTCCAGGCGAGGCTATTCCGCTGGATACGTATTCGGAAGCCTCGGTTTCCGCGTTGTTATGACTATTGACAAATAATTATCAATCAAAAACATAAAGAATATGAAAAAGATTGCTTTACTTTCAATCATCGCTCTGGCAGTTGCCTTAATTTCCTGCAAGTCTAAAACCGCTGAGAACGCTGACCAGCCTAAGGACAATACCGAAATTGTCAAGGGCTTTGTTCCAGAGTGCATTGAGACTCTGGTAAATTCTGACTGGGACGCTGTTCCACAGGAACTGCTCGACGCTATGGGAATGAAACCTCTCAACTCGTTCAAGCAAGAGGTGAAGGATGCCCAGGTGGACAACTTGCAATACTATTTCGGAAAGGGTGCCGAGGTTGAACTCGACAACGAAGGCCATGCTGTAAAGATCACCGACAAGGATGACGATGCAGTTGTAATCTATCTCACAGCCGAGTCTGTAGCTTACGGAACCATCGCTTTCCGCAGCGAGGCCGACTATAACGAATTCATGAAGAAAGCCCAGGCTATCAAGGAAAGCAAGGAGAAAGCCGGACAGGAGGTGGAAATGGAGTTCGTAGGCATTGGCAAGAATGTAGGAAGCGAAAACCGCGGATATGACGAAGGCGAGTGGTACTTTGTAGAATACACTTATGACAAGTAACATCTCCAGAAAAATGAAAAAGTTTTTTTTGTTGACAGCGGGGCTTCTCATGGCTTTGGCCGTGAGTGCCCAGACCTATAACAACCCGAGTCAGAAACCAAATGACAAAAGGATCAGGATAACCAAGGTAGAAAGAACCTCAAATGCCACGATCGTCTATCTGAAGTATACTTCAAGTAGCGCAGACGCGTGGAGCTGCATCGATGCCTATCCTTATCTGAAAGACGATGCCACAGGCAAGAAGTATCAGGCGACAGATGCCTTGAATTTCAAATGGGGCACAAAGTACAAAGGCGGAAACTCCACGTATAAGATCGAGTTCCCTCCGCTGCCGAAAAATACCACCTCTGTGACATTCAGGGAAGCGGCTGGAGTTCAGAATCCTTTTGTCATCAGCAACATTGCCTTGAAGTCCCAAGGCCAGCAGAAGAAAAGCACCGCGTCTAACGCTAATAAGCAGACGTCTTCAAGCGGGTCAAAGACCTACAACAACCCTAGACAAACAACCAACAACAAGAATATAAAGGTTACAAAAGTCATAAGGACAAAAGAGTATACTATCGTACACTTTACTTATAACATTACCCAGTATGCCTTTGAAGGAAGACCTCTAAGCGCTTCCAGAATGTCTCTGGTTGATGATGATACGGAAGATGTATACAAGGCAAAGAAGCCGTTGAATTTCACTAACGACAAATATTACGATGTGGGAAACTATACTTTTAAGGTTCAGTTCCCGCCTCTGCCAAGAAACGTTTCCGTCGTCAGATTCAGGAGTGTCAGATATAAAAATGACCCGGGAGCCTATGAAGCCTGGAGGGTAGTGCTTCAATTACCTGCGCCTGCGGAAGAGTCCAGAAGCAACAACCGTAGCAGCGACAAGACCGTCAATATCAATGTGTATTAACAGTCAGCCACTGTGACAGTGGACAAAAAGAAAAAGACCGGCGCCAATGACATGCACCCCGAAAGTTAGACAAAAAACTTTCGGGGTTTTGTTATGTACAAAAAGTATACTTATGAAGATAGACTCAAGTATATGGATATGCT
>ONEF01000020.1 GCA_900316795.1 uncultured Bacteroidales bacterium
CTTTTGTTATCATTTGACTTCGTCTTCTTCCTTCTTGCAAGGCATAGCCAAAACAAGCTTTAGCTCTGCTCTTGCTTCGTACGTCATTTCGACTTATTTCTGTTGATTGAATTCTTCTTGCCTTACCAACTCCTGCACAGGCACTTCAAGCGCATTGGCTATTGCTATAAGAGTTTCAAGTGGCGGTTGTGCGGCATTAGTACACCACTTACTAACCGTAGTCGGAGATACACCCAGTTGTTCTGATAGCCACTTGTTAGTCTTACGCTTATCAACCAAGACTACTTTTATACGATTGATATTACGTTCCATTGCGAACTTTTTTTTAAAAATAAATATAATACAATGCAAATGTAGGCATTTTCTCGAAAAAAACGCTAAAAACAGGAAAATATTTTCGTTTTATTAGCGTTTTATTCACTTTTCTGTAAAAAACATGTTATATTTGCAATCAATATTCGATAAAGACTCATAGCTTTATGACAGAGACACTTCTCAACAAAATATCAAAGTATTCCAATGATACTATTGTCACCAATGCCTGGCTTACTGGTCAGACAGGCGAAATCGTAGACCTTAAAGGTGACTGTATTTTCCGATTCATCGACTTCATTGACAATGGTGAGCTTCGCCTTAAACATACGACAGAGGATAGTAAACTTGCTTGTCCTATTGTTGCCTGTGGATTTATTGGTTTTTGGTTACACCATAAAGACGATATGGGCGTAAAAGCCATATTTGAAGCTTATTTCAAGTTTCGTTTAGAAGAATATGAAAAAGCGCATGAATATGATGATGATGCTTGGGAAAGAGATCTCAAGAGGGAATTCATTTGTCGTTATCATATTTCTTCAGAAAAGAAATGGATTAAAACGTCTGAAGCTTTGTTTGCATACATTACAGAATGTGATAAGAAGAAAGTAAATAGTGTTTCTCTAAACTATTTAAAATTTGCACGTTCCAAGCGTAGAGAACTGTACCCTCCAAATCATCCTTCTAATAGAATTATTGAGGATACATTTCTCGACGCTTACCGTATGGGCGGACCGGCATACGAGTGTATGGAATGGATGCGTATAGAATACAACATGCCCAACATGGGGCCGCATTGGCATGATGGTGGCAAAACACGAAAGGAACTTCTGTCTGGTAGATGGAAAGAGCATCATGAGATTTTTATCCCAGAGTATGTAGCAGAAGAGTATGAGGACTTCAATGATGGAGTGCTAATGTACACCAATGGTGGACTTATGGACGAGATTAATGAGAATCTCAAGAATTGCCCTACCTATGATGATAGAGTTCGCTACATCATATCATTACTTCAGCCATTCAAGGAATTTGCTGCAGCATTCTATGCAAAAGAGCAGATAGATGAAAGGAAGTACGCCATTGCGGAATGCCAAAAGGATTTGAAATCATGGGAGAGTGTCTCAGAAGATGCCGTCGATGAACGAACGGGTGAACTTTTGGAACCTGCTAAACAGGTAGAGGCTTGTAAACAGTTCATCGACGAATACGAACAAGACATCAAATACTGGAAACAAGTTGAAGAAGATTTCTTCTGGCTTGCACAGCATGGTCTTGGAGCTGGGCATTATAGAACTTTCAGATGTGAGGTAAATGACCAAATGTGCAAATACCTTGGAGGATGGTGGAGACTAATGATAACCTTTTCACGTCGCTTGGCAGCTGTCGCTCTGACCTACAGTATTAAACTTATGGACATACAAGAGCAATGCAAGGTATATCTTAACTGGCATTTTATGATTACAGATTATGAAGATCATAAATTTATAACATCAGTTGATCACGCTAGAAAACTGCTTCTTGAAATTGAGAACAATAAAAGAAAAGAAACTGGCGAAGTACTATTTAAAACGAATGAAGAGTTTGATGCTTGGAACTATATAAGCAGTTTAATTAGAAATGCACAGAAGCGCATTGTCCTCATAGATGGTTATATTGACGAACGTATCTTATCCATTTTATCAAAAAAAGACACGAATGTAACCGCAACAATTTATTCAAGATATAATCAGACAATAAAAACCGACATTGAGAAATTCAACAAGCAATATTCCCCGATAGAATACATCCAATTTTCCAAAGCCATTCATGATAGATTTCTTATAATAGACGATGATGTTTATCATATGGGAGCAAGTGTAAAAGATATGGGAAACAGTTTTTGCGCAGTAACTAAGATGAAAGAGATGCCCCAAACAATCATAGACAATATAACCAAATAGAATCTTTGGTTGTTTAATAAAAAGTAGCTTCATTAAATTGGCAAACAGTGACTCGTATCAAGAAAATGTAGCAGATTTGTGATTTTTTCTGTGTTTTCTTTTGGTTGTTTGGGGAGAAATTTATACCTTTGCAGTGATTTTGTAACATGTTGATTATCAATGGTTATTTCCGTTTTAAAGTCGTTTTCGAGGAGGTATTTCAGTGAGCATATCCCAGCGTTTTTTGTCAGCATTCTGATTCTTGTTTCTCAATTCAATCATATACTTGAAGATATCGTCGCTGGTAATGATTTGACCAAAATCCTTTGGCTTGTATTTGTTGCCATATTCATCAAGGCCAACACTTATTCTGCAGAGTTTCAGATAATCATCATAGTATGTAGATTGGTTAAATGGAGCAGATCTATTAAGATCCAGCTTGTTTGCAATTATATTCAGAAGCGTGCTTTTCCCTGAACCGTTACTGCCGCAAAAGATGGTTATGTCTGAAAACTCCACCAAGCTCAGCTGTTTGGAAGATAGTACCCCAAACGGGTAATGCGATGAAAAACAAGTGCGAACCAATGTCCTCAAAAAATCGCATTCTTTGTCTCCATCAGGTAGTTTGATTTTGTCTAAATATCTCATTTGATTAAACCTCTATGATGATTTCTGTCTCGAAATTGCGTACATATATGAAATCTGTGATGGCAAATTCCATATGTTCAAAAAGATTATGAAAAGCACTGGTAAGATTCAGGTCTTTTGTCAATTCACGGTCCAGCCCTTCATTCCAGTTCGGAGGCGGGCAGTCCATACCTATCAGGCTCTCAAACGATTCTTTTTCATTTGGCAGTGTCAAAACCGGCAGCGTTACACCGTTCTCATACAACGGATTCCAGCCGCTGTCGCATAGGGCATACCATAAATTCTGCCTGTCTTCTCCCTGAACCGGATGCAGCTCCGGATAATCATACCCAAGAAAGCATTTGGCAATAAGCCTTGTTTCCTCACTAAAGTCTTTATTGTCCTTTATGCTGTTCCAGATTCGCTGAGCCTTGTCGTACATTTGGCGCAGGGCTTCAGTAAGGGCATCGTTGAAAGCAATGATATCCGGAAGTATCTCTTCCTGATGAGCTAGCACCCTTCTGTTTATCAGCTCTTTTCGTAAAGAAAGCAAATACTTGAGATTAGTATAGCCTCCTATAGAGTCTTCATAATTCAATATGATTTCTCTCTCGATAGCCTGAATGTCATAATTATTAATATCCATCATAGTTCATCAATTTGCGGCAAAGGAAATGCATTTCTCTGCTAAATTCAGGCAGAGCAATTATAGCCAAGAAAAACTAGCACCAGTCTTTTACTCTTTTTTTACACTGCCTGTTTATGGCAGAGAGAGGGGGCATCTTTGTCGCTGAGAAGAACTATGCATTATGAAAAAAGAACGTAGATTAGAATTGAAAAGCATTGAGAAACAAATATTTGAGACGGCAAAAATGAAAGATTTTTGGGACGAGCAAGACTCTTGGACGGATGAAACAAAACACAAGCTTAAATATTTGTTGAAAAAGAGATGTGAACTCCTTAACGAGATGTTTGAAGGCAGCCAGGAAGAGGTTGAGCGTTTCTGGAAAGTTAATGACCTGCTCTGTAATCTCACAAAGAAAATGCACTCAAAGGCGTTAAACCTCTATAGAAACCTTTTGAAGAGCGGGTATGATCCTGATTTTGACGATGATATAACCTTAGAGGCCACACTTAAGTATGACTTGGATGCTGATTGTGATTTTCTTTACGATGAAAACAAGCCGGATGAGTATGGTTCAAGGTACTGGATTATTATGGCTATTTTAAATATTTTGTACGAAGAGTCTTATACATCTGAATGTGCTTTTTGCAATACGTCCTATGTGTTGCGCCACAATTTGGATATGACTCCAGAAGAATTGGGGCTGGATGATTTTCTGGATGACGGAAAATCCTGGTCTGAAGCTCCTCTGGACAGGCCGGAATTCAAAGATATATGTATATGCCATGCAATCCACGACTTGTGCTGTCATAAGTCCTATTCCATTCCAGACCTGCTCAAAATGAATAATTTCCGGATAGATATAAATATTGCCCATCAGCATTCAGTAAACATAGATGGTGAGCGTAATTCATACATAATCAGGCAGTAGTTATGACATTTAATAAAAAGAAATATAACGCAAGAAGGTACCGGCAAATGTTGTTTCACAAAGAATGGGCAGAACGCCAGTGGACAAAAGCTTTCAACGATGACTGGGATTATGAATATTTTCTGGAGTTCGTAAGAGCAAAGCTTATTACTATGGAAAGATACAATTCTCATCTGGCATATGTTGTAAACGGTTCAAACTATGGCTGTCAGATTAAATATGCCATCAGAATGATAGACATCATTTTAGAAGAAGGTGGGAAGAATGATTATTCCAAAAACACGGATAGTTCAATCATTCCTGACCCTGGAAAATTCCGCCATTATGTAAATATGCGTAATAGAAAACGTATTCCACGCCCCGACGACGGTGGAATCTCATTTTGGTCAGATGCCCAAAAGCTCCGCTTTGACAAGGCCTGGATGCTGCTCTGGAAGATTCTGTCTGAAAGGCTTATGACTTGGGGCGACTGAAATAGCTAGATTCACATATATTAATCAATAAACCAAATACTTAAAGATTATGAAACGAATAGCACCCAACCCATCCGATTTGGCTTTCAGGGAATACTGGGACAATTTCGGATATGAGCAAGAATCTATGACCTTGCAGCAGAAAATACTCCGTCTGGGAGTCTTTGTAAACGAAGGAGGCCATATCTCCGAAGTCATAGACCAGTACATCATCGGCAAGGAAGACTGGTTCCAGCTGAAAGCAATCCAGTGGACGATTTTCCGTTACCTGACCTATATGCTGAACGCCGGCAAACCTCTTCTGCCAGCCGAGCCTGCATCACTCGTTGACCGTATCAAGTGCCTGGAAAAGGAAGAGCTCATTGAACTCCTTGAAATGGAACTTAAGCGCTGTGTAGTATTTGATTCACACAACAAAAAGGAATATTTGATAGATGACTTCAGCATTTTCAGGCCCAATGACACAAATCTCTACGTTATTGAGCGCCTTCATATTAAGAACCATCCTAATGAAACCCTCTCTGAATACTACGCCAAAACCCTCTGCTGGGAAAACCACCAGCCAGGCTTCTGGACCAAACCGGAATAAAACCAAAACACACCCAACCCAGTAATCGCGATAAAAAATGATTGACACCAAAGAACTCCTCAAACTTGAGCAGGACATCCTCAGCATTTATGGAGATGGCAACCCTTTCAACAACCACCAGACTTTTATGGCCGCTGGGCTCAAGTCTCTTCTTGAAAAAAGAAAATACTTGATTGATACAGGCTTAAGAGAATCTTACAGCATAATGGATTTCGGCCTTGCAGTTGAATTATTTCAGTTCAATGAAAGCTTGAAACTGTTCCTTGAAGGCACCTACGATACTTTCCGCAAAATTATTGAAGAAACGAAGTATGGCAACCAGCACATATTCCAGCTAAGTGTCTATATGGCTAACTGTCCGGAAAGCATGAAGCAGCGTAACGAATATGGTTGCTGTCTATGGGATATCTTCAACAACAAATTATTCAGCGATGATGACTTTTGCGCTACACCGCTTATTCAGAACAAACTCTTCAATATGACGTCTATTGGTTACCAGGATGTTGACGATAAGTCTTTTGAGGAGGAAATGGAACTCTCCCGCCCGTTTGCCAATTGGAACTGCAAAAGATGGACCTCTCCTAATTTGAACGCCCTGGAGGTAATCCGCCCCGTTGAAGTCTTGATCAAGAAGTCTTGCTTCGCCATTACAGACTTTGCCTACTGCCGCAATTTTAGGGCTGAAATAAACATAAGCCTACAGTAATTAAAAGCACTTTGCAAATAATGCAAATTTCAAATTCATCACTACCGCCACTCTTTTCCTTTGGTTCCTCCATAGCAACGGTCTTCTATACCGCCCAGATGGCACCAAATACATAGCAGATGCTACGCTTGTTGCCCTTACACTCATGCTTGCCGTGAGTCCTCCCGATGGTGAAAGTGGTTGTATTTTTGATAGGTACAATTGGTGTGTAATTAGGGTACAAATAAAAATATATTTGCTACCTTTGAAAATGCTTGTTAAAGAATCGAATGTAAGATAATTATTTAGTCTTTATTATGCTAATTAGTGATAAATATTCAGATAAGATGAAAGATGAATTACAGGCTTCGCACAATGAAAATGTAATGAAACTACGAGCGATTCCCGATCTTTTTAATGTGAATTTTATAATTCCAGAATATCAACGAGGGTACAGATGGGAAAGCAAGCAAGTCAAAAAATTGCTAGATGATCTTTTGGTTTATTTTAAAGACAGGTCTAGTAAAGCTGATTTCTATTGCCTTCAACCGATTGTGTTAAAGAAGTGTTGTAATCCGTCAGAATCGGACAATAAACAAGATAGTTTTGTTGGGACTTGGTATGAGGTTATAGATGGACAACAAAGATTAACCACAATTCGGATTATTTGTTCTATTTTCGATGCAATTAACAATATGCCTGGGTGTCATAGATTTAGTATCCATTACTATACGAGGCCTAAAATGGATAGCATCTATGATAGTTTAAGTGCTTATTATGATCAGGCTAAAAAGAAATATGTTTTTTATGTTGATGAAGAAAATTTCCAAAGGTTTAACAATTTGGATTCTGTTTATATCTACAACGCTGCTCAGACAATAGTTGATTGGTTTAATGATGATTTAAATAGAAAGAGCGTATTTGGGAGTAATTTTTACAATGAAGCAAAAGAGGATAAGTCTATTCGGGTAATTTGGTATGAAGACTGTGGCAAAAAAGACGCTAGGGATATTTTTAATGAAATTAACGATCTCTCTGTAAAACTTTCTTGCTCTGAACTGATAAGATCACTTTTTTTGAGCACAAATGCTCAATATGATTGTTCCCTTAATCTAAAGGGAGTTGAAGAAGATGTTCAGAAGAAATTAATTGCTCAAGATAAAGTAAATACACAACGTTATGTTTCAACAAAATGGGATGAAATGGAGCATCGGTTGTCGGATTCGCGTATGCAATCATTCATTACGCATAATAAACCGAAAGATTTGCGTAACAATATTGAATTACTTTTCGACATAATCTCGAAAAAAAATTCAGGCGGGCAACCTGAAAAGAAGGATCCTCTATATACCTTCATTTTCTTCAACGATGAGATGGAAAAGAGCAATGCTTCAAAAGTCTGGAAAAAGATAGAGCAATATTACTCTACATTATGTGGCTGGTTAGATAATAGAGACTATTATCACAAGATAGGATACTTAAGTTCAATTAGCAATGATGATTCAGCTATAATTGAGCTGTTGGAGTATGCTGCAACTCATAAGAAAAAGGAACTTGATACCGAATTGGACAGTAGAATAAAGGCAAGTCTCAAGATGAATTCAGGTAGTACATTATCTTCATTAAATTACAATAATAAAAAGGACTACGACTATATTAGAAAGCTTCTTTTCTTGTATTCAGTTGAATTGAATAGAAAAATGCATACTCAAGAATTTTTCCCATTTGAATTATTCAATAATCTTTCAGATTGGACTCTTGAGCACATTCATGCCCAAAACTCAGAGTGTTTGCCGAAGGATGATAGGGTTCAATGGCAAATATGGGCTAAAGACAATGCTGAAACACTCAAGACCATAAAGTTGTCTCAAGAATTTGAAAATAATAGAATAGAACTCATTGAAAGACTAGAAAGAGCTGCCATTAAGTTTGAAGAAAAAGATAAGGATTATACCCATAAAACAGTAACAAGGCTATTTGATGATGTAACTGAACTTTATAGCAAGGTAGATAGTGATAACGATATTAAGAACCTTAAGCCAGTTCATCAACTTTCAAATATGACTCTTCTTAAACTTGGTCCTAACGCTAGTCTAGGCAATTCTGCTTTTGCTGTTAAGCGAATAAAAATTATTGCAATGCGTAACGCTGGAGAGTTCTTTCCAATAGGGACACTAAATGTTTTTCAGAAAGCTTATAGCAAGAACCAGCAGTTATACGAATGGTCATATAGAGATAGACGCTCATATATGGCTTCGATTGAATGGATATTAAAGAAGTATTTGATTTAGATTGAGACATATGGAAGATATTAATTTTGGAGAAAAGATGTCTTTTTACCAATTGATTTCTGGTAAAGACGCTAAAAATGTGCTGATTCCTTCTATTCAACGTGATTATACTTATGGAGCATTAACCGAAGATACTGATAAAGTATTAAACAGTCTGTTAACTAAAATAAAGAAGACATTGTTTCCTCATAGTTTATGCCAGGATTCAGAGTCTGAGTTAACATTAAACTTTGTTTATGGTTTCACTCAAGAAGACATTAATTATGTTCCTCTTGATGGTCAGCAACGTCTTACAACTTTGTTTTTATTGTATTATTACGCTGCCCTTTTTGACAGTAGTAGCGATTTCGATATTTTGTCCAGGTTTACTTATGCGACGAGGGAAACAACAAAGAATTATTGTCGTGCTATAATTTCTTACCATACTGACATAGTTAATAATTTAGATTCAAAGGGATTGAAATTGAAAGATTCTATAGAAGACATGTCTTGGTTTATCCCAAGTTTTTATACAGATCCTTCTATTCGTTCGATGCAGGTAGTCTTGGAGAGAATAGAGGAAACCTTCAATGATGTTCGAAAAGATCTATGGGACAAATTGACCAGACCAGACTGTCTAGTGAATTTCTATTTGCTGAACTTCGGTCCATTTCATCTTTCTGATGACTTATACGTTAAAATGAATTCTAGGGGAAAGAAGTTGACGGAATACGAGATTTTTAAATCAAACCTTTTAAAGCACGTAGAAAAAACACTCTGCAACCCTTCTTTTAAATGCGAGTTGGCTATAAAATTTGATAATGAGTGGACAGATTTGGTATGGGAATCAATAGGAAGGCCAGAGCAAGAGAATTCATTAGAATGTATAGATGAAGCATACATTCTTTTAATGAAAATAGTTCAGAGATATCTTTCTTATCGACATAATCAGCCTATTTTAGAGAATAATAATAAACTTAGTCCAGAAAATATTAAGATTTTTTATGACAAATTAGAATCTGTCAAATTTCTTTATGATTTTATGGATGTTTTTTATATTGCTCATAAGAAATATGAAGATATTGATAAAGCTATAGAATATGTTACACTCGGTATTTCTCAAATAGATGACAAAAGGAAGTATTCATATAAGGGTTGTTTGAATAAAAAACCCGTCTCAAATGGTGATTGTCTTTTTCTTTACGGTATATATATGGCCTTGAGTATACTTAATAAATCACCAGAACAAATAGATTCTATTCAAATTAATATTAGACATCTTCGTAATATTATTGAGAATAGTGACAACGAGATTCGTGATTCAAAAATGCCATCTTTGTTGGAGGATGTAGAAAAAATTATGAAGGGCGATTTTGATTCAAATTATCAAACATCTTTTAATAAGAATCAATGGAAGGAAGAATGTGAGAAGCATAAATATTTAAAAGAATGGAAGAGATTATGGCAATATGAAGAACATTATCTCTTAAGGGGGGCTTTATCTGGTTTTGCTGATAATCAAGAATTAGATTTAAACGACACTTGTGCTATTGACCGGGTAATTAAAAGATTAGATAAATTCGAATATATTTTTGATTCTTTATATAGAGAAAATGACAAACTTATTCGATCTGCTCTTTTAACAATAGATGACTATTCTCAATATTTGGATAATGATGAGGAATATCGAATTTTGGGAAACATACCTTTATGCTGGAGATTAATGTTTGTTAAGAACGAAAAGCGAAAGAGACAAAATGTTATAATGGGAATTCTTGATAGATTAAGTATCAACAAACAATGTCCTGTGAAATCATTTTTAGAAAAATGTATAAAAGATTATCTCGCAGATATTTCTACAGACAAGAAAGATTGGAAATATTATGTTATAAAATATCGCGATTACACATATAAGGCATATTCGCACAACGAAAGATATGGGTACTTTTATGTTAACAATCAGGCTAAATCATTAGAAGTTGCTATTTTGCAAAGTTCAGGATTTGGTTCTAGTAATGTGGCATGGTATCTACTACCTCTGATCCTTAAAGAAAGAAACGAGAATAAATACAACCTTTACCTCGGGACTCATGCCGCAAGAGAAGAAGAAAAGACGATTGAGATAATAAATAAAAAGTATCCGATTCAATTAGGTATTTCTGACCAATATGGATGGTACATTACTGGTCTTCCTAAAGATGAAGCAATTAGATTAGGATTGACATTTAAAGTATGCGAAAATAACCAGCAAACTATGATTCTATGTTGTGGACCTAATTCTAACGAAGATTACATTGAGTGGGCCGAAAATAATATTCTAGAGCGTTTCAAAGGTTTGTCAGGTTTTGAAAGATAATACACATAGGTTATAGGCATACTATGCAAGCGGATTGGCTAATATGGTAGTTAAAAATTCTTTAAATACCGCATAGAGAATGGTGTGTGCACATTCTGATAGTCTTTGAATAACGGAACTATTCTATTTTTTCGAATAGTTGCTTGTAGTGTCTGAGGCAGATTTCTTTGCAGTGGTGTCTGCAGTGAGTTTCTTCATCGTGCTATCTCCAGCGGGTTTCTTTATGGTTGTGTCCTTTGGGATGATGGTGTCCTTCGGGATGGTGATTGGGATAGGATCGCCGAGGAAGTGGGGCTTTTTGCCAAACAGGATGTCCAGGACGGCTTTGGTACGTGCAAGCTTTTCGCGGAAGTACATGCGGATGCGCCAGTATCTGGAGATAGTGTTTTTGGCGTTGAAGGCAACGGCGTCAATGCCAAGGTGCTTGCAGATGTAGAGAGCTCTCTGGTTGTGGAATTCCTGGGAGATGATGGTAAAGGAGTTCTGGCCAAAGACCTTCTGGGCGCGCATCATGGAATCGAAGGTGCGGAAACCGGCATAGTCAAGCACAATGCAGTCGGCAGGAATGCCTTTGGAAACGAGGTCGTTTTTCATGTACTCAGGTTCGTTGTAGGACTTGTGGTGGTTGTCGCCGCTAATAAGCACAACCTTGATCTTGCCTGCCTTGTAGAGGTCTACAACGGCCTGGATGCGGTGAACATAGTATATGTTAGGTCTTCCAGTACGGCCGATAGGGTTGGTGCCAAGAAGCAGGCCAACGTCGTTGCAGGGAATGTCGCTTACATTGTTGAATATCTTGCCCCTGGAGCTTTTTTCAACAATGTGGCTGCACCAGACAACAATCGCGATGCCGATTAAGCAGAGAAGAAGTAATATCTTGAAAAGCTTTTTCATCGACTTTTTCTTCAGAGATGACTATTGGTTGAGGATCTGGGCGGCTGCGTTTTTGGTGTCCACCTTTTCTATGATGCGCTCAAGGATGCCTTTATCGCTGAAGATGAAGGTTCTCCTGAGGGTGCCCATAGTGGTTTTGCCATACATTTTCTTCTCTCCCCAGGCTCCGAAGTCCTGAAGCATCTTGGTAGTGGTGTCTGCCAGAAGCGTAAACGGAAGTTCGTACTTGGATTTGAAGCCTGTGTGGGCTTTGGGGCTGTCTTTGCTCACGCCTACAACATTGTACCCGGCTTTGGAAAGAGCCGCGTAGTTGTCTCTGAAACTGCAGGCCTCCGCGGTGCATCCGGATGTGTTGTCTTTCGGGTAGAAGTATATGATGGTCTTCTTCCCGTTACCGATGAAGTCTTCTGATTTTACAGTGTTGCCGTCCTGGTCCAGAACCTCGAATTCAGGCATTTTGTCTCCGATCTTAATCATATCTGTCACTTTTAATGTTGTGTTCAAAATTAGTTATTTGTTAACCGGCTTGCAAGAACTGTTTGGAAACAACTTGTTTTGAATGGTCAAATGCCGTAGATTTCTGACATCGCCTTTATGTTCGAGATTATTTCATCGCGGAGTTCCTTTGGCTAAAGTATTTCCCGGGCTATCCAGGCGCAGGCTTCGGCGTCTGCAAGCGCGTGGTGGTGGTTTTTCAGGGTGTAACCGCATAACTCGGAGATGGTGTCCAGCCTGTGATCCGGAGCGTTGCGGAAAACTCTTCTCGAAGCCATGAGAGTACAGTAGAACCGGTATTCCGGATAGTCCATCTCGTAGCAGCTGAAAACTGCTTTCAGGCAATTCTCGTCAAAGGCCTTGTTGTGGGCCACAAGGGGTAGATAAGGGGAGCCCAGACGCCGGGCATCTTCATCGCTGAGGCGGATCAGCTTTTCAACCTCTTTCCAGACCTTTGGGAATACGGGAGCTTGTTCTGTGTCTTCTCTGCAAAGGCCGTGTATCTGTGTGCAGAACCAGTTGTAATAGTTTGGTTCAGGTTGTATGAGTGAATAGAACGTGTCTTTTATCAGGTTTTCTCTGACAATGACAACACCTACGCTGCACACGCTGGTGCGCTCGCTGTTTGCCGTTTCAAAATCAATAGCCGCAAAGTCTCTCATACAGGTTTCAAATATACTGGATTTGTTTTCAGCGGCAAAGGTAATTTCCAAGATTGCCAATTATTGGCAGCAAAAGGCACATCTTTAATTCAATTATCGTTATTTTTGTAACTGACGAGTTGTTGTTTATTATGACAGATAAGAGAGCAGACAATCATCCGCTTGTAAGCGTGGTGGTTCCGGTTTACGGAATCGAGAGATACATAGGTGCTTGCCTGGAAAGCCTCATCAAGCAGAGCTGGAAGAATCTCCAGATTATTGTTGTGGATGACGGATCGCCAGATCATTGTGCTGCCATTTGTGATCTTTATGCCGGCAAGGATCCTCGTATCAAGGTTATACACAAGCCTAACGGAGGAATAGTGACCGCCCGGCAGGCTGGTCTGGAAGCTGCTGAAGGTGAGGAATAGTGTTCGAGAACAATACAAGGAGTATGCATCCTGAGTTCAGGACGGCTCTGCAATCTATACTGGGATAGCCGGCACAAGGGAACACACTTTATATTGAATGATATGAGCAAGATTATGAGTTTTTCCATTATCCCGATGCTTATGAGCATTTTTTCATGTTCGGGTTCAAAGTACACAGATATGGATGTCGCTGAGTTTGCCCAGCTTCTGGAGGGAAACGGGGTAGCGCTGGTTGATGTGAGGACTGCCAAGGAATTTGCTGAGGGACATATAGCAGGTGCCGTAAACATGGACTTTTTCTCGTCATCGTTCCTGGATGAAGTGAAGGCAGCTTATCCTGTTGACAAGCCTTTGGCTGTGTATTGCCGTAGCGGAAAGAGAAGCGCTGGAGCTGCCCGTCTGCTGTCTTCTGCCGGCTACAAGATTTACAACTTGAAAGGAGGGTTTATGGCATGGCAGAATGCCCGGATGCCAGTCTCAACCTATGTAGCCGGGAAGAAGCTTTTCGGAGACAAGTATGAGGTTGAGCAGTTTACGACAGACAGCGGGAAACCGGTCTGGCTTACCTTGATAAAGCACGGCAGTGTGGAGATTGAGTATGCCGGCCTTTCCATCCAGGTGGATCCTGTAGGAGAATTCGGTAAACACACTGACTATGCTGCCGAGTTCCCTAAGGCTGATGTCATTCTTGTCACCCACGAACATCGCGATCATCTTGAAGATTCTACCATCACCGTTTTGTCTAAAGAAGATACACGCCTGATTCTCAACCAGACCAGTGCCAATATGATTGGTCGCGGAGAAGTTGTCGGAAACGGGCAGTCTCTGGAACTTCCTGAAGGAATTCTCCTGGAAGCGGTTCCTGCATACAATACGACACCGGGCAGAGAAAAGTTCCATCCGAAAGGCAACGGGAACGGATATGTCCTGACTATAGACGGATTCAGGATTTACATTGCCGGAGATACCGAAGACGTTCCTGAAATGGCAGGCCTGAAAGATATAGATGTGGCTCTTCTTCCTGTCAACCAACCGTTTACGATGACGGTTGAGCAGTGCGCAAATGCTTCAAGAATGATACGCCCGGCCGTCCTGATTCCATATCATTTCAGCCAGACGGACCTTTCTCCTCTCCAGGACCTAATTCCGGACCAGAAGATTCTTTTCCGTCAGATGCAGTAAATCTCAGTTTTACTCAGCGATGCGGCCGGATTGCAGCTGGGATGAAGTCTTGTTTTTTCAGCTCTTATCTGAGCAGTACAAGATGATCTCCTTCGTGGAGGATAGTGTTACCGTTAGGAATGATTGTTTCCTTTCCTCTGTGGACGAGGATTATTATACCTGAGCCGGGAACATCAGCAATCCTCTTTCCAACCCTGCGGCTTCCGTGTTTTACGGTTTTTTCCAGGAAGATGGCCTCGGTTCCCTGGTAGGCGCGCGTTACTATTATCGCTTTGTCCCCAGGAAGTATGATGGTGTCTCCACGTGCGATTATTTCTTCCTTCCCTCTCAAGATCAAGGCTATCAAGACATCTTTTGGCAGGTGAAGGTCTTTCACTTTGCGGTTGGCCATAGTGCTGTCTTCAGGGATTTCAATCAGGCTGAACTGCATGGAACTGTCTTCAGAATAGTCCGTGAAAGTTTTCAGCACATTGTTGTGGCGGTCTATCATGTTCAGCCATTTGGCCATCAAAGGTAGCAATGAGCCTTGTAGGGCAATGGAAATCAAAACCAGTATGAACACTATGTTGAACAGGTGACGGGAAACAGGGTTGTTTCCAACACCGCTGACGCACATTATGGCAAATACGATGGCTGAAGCACCTCTCAAGCCTACAAATGAAATGAACGCCATCTGCCTGAAACTGTACTTGCGGAAAGGTGTCAGTATGCTGAATATGGCGGCAGGACGGACAGCAATAAGCAGGAAGGCAAAAACCATCAGGGCAGGAACGATGTCATTAGGAAGTTCCTTAGGATCTACCAAGGCGCCTATGAGGAAGAAGGTAAGTACCTGCATCAGCTCGTTTATTCCGTCAAAGAAATTGACTATAGGCTTCTTTTCCTTGAAGTCTTCGTTCCCTAAAATCATTCCTACTATG
The DNA here is from genome assembly GCA_900316795.1 of uncultured Bacteroidales bacterium. GTDB lineage: Bacteria > Bacteroidota > Bacteroidia > Bacteroidales > UBA932 > Egerieousia. Next base: position 15,351 of record ONEF01000020.1, read on the forward strand.
TAAACGCTCAGGTAACCGTTTCCTCCAAACAAATCCGGAAGAGCGTATGCGGCAATGGCAACAGCCGATATGAACAGGCAGGAATAACCACTACCCCTCATGTTGACCTTTTGCAGGGCCTTGGTGGCAAGGTATGCTATTCCGAAGCCGGCCAGAACACCGATTCCAATCTGCATAAAGAGCATGACTGCAAGGTTTCCGGCAGAGGCGGTTCCTTTGAAGAAGGAAAGCATGCCCAGTGTAAGTATGTTGGCCATAGGGTCGTTGCTTCCGCTTTCTACCTCCAGCATAGGTGCCGTGTTGTTCTTGAGGCCAAGTCTTTTTGAACGCAGGATTGAGAATACGGATGCAGCATCTGTAGAGCTTACCACAGCTCCCAGAACCATGCTTTGTTCCCAGGGCCACTTCAGTACGTAATGGCAGAGAAGACCTGTGCCCACAGCTGTTAAGACTACCCCAAAAGATGCCAAAAGACCCGCTTCTACAACAACGCCCTTCACCGCGCTCCATCTTGTGCCGAAACCGCCGTAGAACATTATAAAGATCAAGGCGGTGGTGCATACGTTCTGCACGAGGTCAAAGTTGTCCACTTCTATAGGTATGACACCGCTGTTGCCCAAAAACAAGCCGAGCAGCAGGAATGCCAGCAAAGCAGGAACTCCTATTCGCAGAGAGAGGTTGTTGAGCCAGATGCTCAGCAAAAGCACTAAAGCAATTATAAGCAAAAAGGTGGTCAGCATAATGTGCAAATATAGTAAAAGCCGTGGTATTTTGTTTGCCACGGCTCTTTGTCTCGACTCCTTCGTTTAGTCTTTCAGACACATACTGTAGATGGCCTCCACATCTTTCTTTACGAGAGGCTTGAAACCTGGCAGTGTCCCTCCGTTTACGGCCTTATCAGCCATTTCGGCAAAATGGGTGCTGTCTATACCCAGATCTGTGAGAGTACTCTTGAGACCAAGGGTTCCGAAAAGGAAATCGCCGAGGAGTTTAATTGCCTTGCGGGCAATATCCATAGGTGCAAGGGATGAGTCTATGCCAAAGACGTTTACCCCAAACTGTCTGAATTTTGAAACTGTGGTTTCATCCAGGCAATACTCCATCCATCGCGGAGTGAGGATGGCAAGGCCGAGGCCGTGGGTTATATCGTAGTAGGCGGAAAGCTGGTGCTCCATAGGGTGGCAGCTCCAGGCCTGGCGTTTGCCGCCGTCTATGAAGCCGTTGATAGCCCAGGAAGAAGTCCACATCAGGTTGGCCCTTGCCTCGTAGTTCTCAGGCTCTTTCATTGCGACGGGAGCATACTTTATGATGGTCTTCATCAGTCCTTCCATGAAGCAGTCCAGCATGTAGAGGTCCTGGTCCATGATGAAGTAAACCTCAAAGATGTGGCTCAGCATGTCTGCCGCTCCGCAAGCTGTCTGGTAAGGGCTTACTGTATAGGTGTTGGTAGGATCCAGGAAAGAAGCCTTAGGCAGCATAGGAGGGCACATGCATCCTATCTTGTCGTTGGTTTCAGGGTTGCTTATCACTCCGCCGCAGTCCATCTCGCTTCCAGTGGCGGAAAGCGTCAGTATGCTTACAATAGGCAGAGCCTTTTCAACCGGAACCCTCTTTTTCATATCGAAGAAGTCCCAAGGGTCAAAGTCAACAAGCGCTCCGGCTGCCATGAATTTGGTGGCGTCTATGGTGGAACCGCCGCCCACTGCCAGCAGCACGTCTATCTTGAGGTCTTTGCACATTTGGGCTCCTTTCCTCACCGATGCAATTCTCGGATTAGGCTCGATTCCGGAAAGCTCATGAACCTCGAGGCCGGCCTCTTTTATTTCTTTTAACACTTTGTCGTATAACCCGATGCGTTTGATGGAACCGCCACCGTATGTCAGGAGCACTCTCTTGCCCCATTTCTTGAGTTCAGGACCTAGATTACTGAGCTGGTCTTTTCCGAAGTAAACCCTTACCGGGATGTCGTAGATAAAGTCGTGTATCATTGTATAGCAGTTGTTTGGCGTTTGTTGTTATTGTTTTGAGTCCCAGTTTCTCTGGAATAGAATATGTGCGTGGTGTTTGCACGGCTTCTACTCCTTGGGATAGATGTCGTCGCCCACAGGTTCGAGCCACTCGTTGGATGCACCTTCTTTGACATCTTTGTGGTAGGTAAGGTGCTGGAACCAGCTTCCACGGGCTGCTCCGTGCCAGTGCTTTGCTTCTGCAGGTATGGCGATTATGGTTCCCGGAGTCATTTCAACGGGCTCTTTTCCCCATTCCTGGTACCATCCTCTTCCGGCAACGCACACAAGAACCTGTACCTGTTTGTGGTGGATGTGCCAGTTGTTGCGGCATCCCGGCTCAAAGGTGACGTTTACTATTCCGCCACCCATGTCAGCAAGGTAGCTGTTGCCGATGAAATACTGGGCGTATGCAGTATTAGGGTTTCCCTTGGGCCAAACTGAAAAGTCCACCTCCTGGATGTGCTTGCCGCAGCAGTTTTCCTCTACCGGTTCTCCATATACCTCTGCGATGGCCTTGCGCAGTCTTTTGCCCTCCTGGCATCCTGCAAATTCCTCGACTACAGCAGGCAGCGCGTGGATCTGCTCGTCAGTGACCCCCATGTTCCGGGCACCGTTGATGTGAGCCTTGAGCTGAGGCTCGCATCCCGGCAGGCTGGATATGGCGCTTACGGTCACAATCTCTCTTTCAGGATAACTGAGGTTGTTGCGTGCAAAGATGTCTCCGAAAAGATGAGCTTTCAGATAGTAGTCTGTTGCCGGGGCGAATGTGTAGTTGAACGGGGCACCGGAAAGTTTTGTCTGGACTGCTGTTCCCTGCTTGAGAGCATCATAATCCGACGGCAGCGGATCTGCCTCTTTGCCGGGCTCAGTTGCAAGACCTTTTGCCTTTCTGTCTGCGATTACCTGCTGCAGGCATCCGAGTGCGTTCAGGGAACGAGGGAAGCCGGTGTATGCGTAAAGGTGGGAAAGGGCCTCTTTCGCCTTGCTTATTGTAAGGCCGTTGTCAAATCCCCGGTTAAGTGCATCGCTGAGGCCTTTGATGTCACCCTTTGCCTCCAAGGCAGCTATCGCCGAGAGATATTTTTGGGTATTGTCTAATGCCATATTGTTTTGAGAGTAAGCAACACTTCCGGAAAAAAACAGGAAAGCTGCTGTTATTGTATAAAATTTCTTGAATATAAGTTTCATGAAACTAAAGGACTCGGTTGAAGTCATTATTGGTTGAGATAAGAAAAAGTGACAGTTACGTTGCCTTCTCCAAGAAACTCCTTGACTTGTGCCTTTGTCATGTTGTCCATGTGGGCGAGTTTAGTCAGACTATATGAATTGTTGTCATAATAAATAGTAATCTGACTGCCATTGTACAATATGATGTCTCCGGCAGATGTGGTAATGGGCTTGTCGTTTCTTGGCAGGGTAAAACCCAGAGAACCCACTTTTTCAAAGTTCCCGTAATCTGTCATATTTACAGTGACAGGGTTGGCTTTCAGTTTTGCAACAAAAGCCTCTGAAGAGGAATTCTGCTCAAAAGATGCGGTAGCGCTTTTGCTTCCTACAGTGATTTTCAGTTTTCCTGTAATATTAGTTTTTGGCTGGGACTCCTGTTCCTTAGGATTATCCTCAGGACTTGAAGTTGGATGGCTTGCTGAGGAACATGCCGTGAACAGGATAATGGCCAGAAGACTAAGGCAATATCTCATGTTACTTCAGATTTGTTTTGAAGAATTCTTCCATCTTGTCGTAAGGAATCACACCGGCAACATCGTCATACAGATCCACGTGGGTGGCTCCGGGTATCACATAGAATTCCTTGTTGCCTGCCACTGTGCTTTTGCCTTCTGGATTCACGCCGGTCATCTTTTCAAATGCGCCTTCTCCGAAGTAGCGGCTGTGGGCCTTTTCTCCGTGGATGATGAGTACCGGGTTGCGGATCTCAGAAGCCATGTCTAGAAGAGGCTGGTTTATCAGGGATATTGTTCCGGTGACATTCCATCCGTCTGTGGAGTTGCCGCTTCTAGGGTGATATCCCCTTGGGCATTTGTAGTAAGAATGGTAGTCTTTGACAAACCAAGGAGCGTCATCAGGAAGAGGGTCTATTACTCCGCCGGCTCTTGCATAAGTTCCTGATTTGTAGTCTTCCGTGCGTTGTTTGCTCCATGCTTCCCTCTGGCTGTGGCGGGCTTCTTCATTGTCTTGGGAACCAAAATAGCCTTCCCTTGCCACGCGGCTCATATCGTACATCGTGGAGGCGACAGTGGCCTTGATACGGGTGTCAAGGGCGGCTGCATTTATGGCCATTCCGCCAAACCCGCAGATGCCGATAATGCCAATCCTTTCAGGATCAACTTTTTCGTTGGTGGAGAGAAAATCCACTGCAGCGCAGAAGTCTTCCGTGTTGATGTCTCCGGAAGCCACACGTCTTGGCTCTCCGCCGCTTTCTCCTGTGTATGAAGGGTCAAAGGCAATGGTCAGAAATCCTCTTTCCGCCATGTGCTGGGCGTAAAGGCCGGAAGACTGCTCCTTTACAGCCCCGAACGGTCCGCTGACCGCAATGGCCGAAAGCTTTCCTTCCGCGTTCTTTGGTACATACATGTCTGCTGCGAGTGTAATCCCGTAGCGGTTATGGAAAGTAACTTTGCAATGGTCAACAAGATCGCTCTTGGGAAAAGTCTTGTCCCAATCTTCTGTGAGTTTCAGTGTCTGCATGTTCTGCCTTCATAAAGATTCAACCCAAGCCTTCACATCTTCGTCGGATGCCCTGTTGAGAACCTTTCCGTCTTTCCAGTTCAGGGAAGGATAAGCAGACTTGAACTCAGCGTTGGCCTTGTCAACGGTGCTTCCGCCGGAAGTTGCAAAGAATATGACGGTCTTTCCTGAGAGGTCGTAGGCCTCAATGAAAGTGTTGATGATGGTAGGGGCTGTGTACCACCATACAGGGAAACCGATATAAACGGTTCCGTAGTCCTGTATATTCTCAAGGTCTTTCACGATTGCAGGACGGGAGGTCTTGTCCGCCATCTCCACGCTGCTGCGGGATGTCTTTACGGTCCAGTCAAGGTCTTCTGCCGTATATGCGACTTCAGGTTTGATTTCGTAAAGGTCACCGCCGGTTGCAGCGGCAACCTTCTCAGCCAGAGCTTTGGTTGTACCGGTCGCTGAGAAATAAGCTACGAGTGTCTTCATCTGTTTTTCCTCCTGTGTGTTCTGTGTCTGTTCTGTTTTCTTGTTCTGTCCGCAGGCTGACAAAACCATTGTCATTGCTGCGATTGCGAGAAAAATTCTTTTCATGATATAATGTTTTATGTTGTTTCACACTGGTCTAAAACAAAAGCGTATCTCTGGGAGAATTGCTTTTACGCAATTTCAAAGATACGCTAAATTACCAGTATGTCAGTTGCAGATTTTTCCGTATTTGTTGCACTTTTTGCGGACTGACTTAGGAAGTGCAACCGGTAGGGGAGATTACCATTTCAGAAGTTCCTGGAGAATGTTTCCGTCTGCCATAGGGTTGTCGGCATCCGTGAAGCTGTTGGCCTTGTACTGGATGCATAGCATTGTCAGGTTCTCAGTGCCGTTGTTCTTGAGGGCGCGTTTACCTTCTGGAGACACTCTTACAACGCTGCCTTCGCAGACTGGGAAAATCTGTCCGTCAACCTGGTACTCACCCTTTCCTCTGAGGATGATGTAAATCTCTTCGTGAGTCTTGTGGGTATGGAGGAAACCGCTGTCCTGACCTGGTACAAGGGTCTGGAAAGACAGTTCGCTTCCGGTCAAACCGATTTCAGGGCCGACAAACACTTTCCCCTTGAGGACATTTGGTCCCATAGGAAGTTCATAGTCCTGGATCTCATTCCAACTGCCGGCGTTTACCGCTGCAAAGTTTTTGCCTTCTGCAATCTTCTCAATCTTTTTCATAATCAGTATTGTTTCTATTAGTTACTTTGTTACTTTTGTAGTGCAAATATAGTTGCCGGCAGCCTTATTTGCAATACGGCACCATTTGGTTCAATAGTTACCGGAAAGTTACAATTAATGATATTCAACTGGTTGTACGATGAAGAAATTTGAAAGTTTTTGCCCCGTCCGCGATGTTCTCTCTCAAATAGGGGACAAATGGTCTGTGCTTGCAATGGTTTCCATGCAAAAATATGGAGTCTGCCGCTTCCGTGATTTCCAGAAAGACATGCCGGATGTTTCGCGGAAAATGCTGTCCCAGACCCTTAAAGACCTGGAACGGTATAACCTTGTGAGCCGGAAAGTTTATCCGGAAGTTCCTCCCAGAGTGGAATACAGTCTGACAAGACTCGGAGAGTCATTCCTGTCGCCGATGAACAATGTGATTAACTGGATTCTTGATAATAAGGAAATTCTTTTCAGAAGTTCTCACCACACCATTTAACTTAACGGACACGGAGTGCGCGCATCGCGTTGAGCACCGCCAGAACCGTAACTCCCACGTCTGCAAACACCGCCATCCACATCGTGGCTATACCCAATGTGGCCAGAATCAGTACGGCAACCTTTACTCCAATTGCAAACCAGATGTTCTGCCTGGCTATTGAAAGTGTGTGTCTTGCAATCTTTATGGCAGTGGCGATCCTTGAAGGCTTGTCATCCATCAGCACCACGTCTGCGGCTTCAATGGCTGCGTCGCTTCCAAGGGCTCCCATCGCGATGCCTACATCTGCCCTGGCAAGGACAGGGGCGTCGTTGATGCCGTCTCCCACAAATGCCAGAGTTCCTTTTTCCAGAAGCTGTTCAACGATTCTCACCTTGTCTGCCGGCATAAGTTCTGAATGGTATTCAGATAGATTCAGCTTCCCGGCGATCTGCCTTGCAACCTCCTCCCGGTCTCCGGTAAGCATCACGGTATCTGTTATGCCCATAGATCTCAGGTCGGAAATTGCCTTGGCGCTGTCTTCTTTCATCTGGTCATTGATGACTATGTGGCCGGAATAGTCTCCGTTGACTGCAATGTGGATAATAGTGCCGGCGTGATGGCAAGGATGCCATTTCACCCCGATGGATTCCATGAGTTTTTCGTTTCCGGCATAAACAATGTCGTTTCCGATTCTGGCTTTTGCACCTTTTCCGGCAATCTCCTCAATCTCAGAGACCTGGCATCCGTCTGTGGCTTCCTGCGGAAAGGCATCTCTTAGCGCTCCCGCGATAGGGTGGGTGGAGAAATGCTCCACGTGGGCGGCCAGGTGCAGCAGACGCTTCGAGTCTGAACCGTGGCCCTGGTGGCATTCCTGCGAATGCGAGCTGTCTTTGCAGGTATCAGGATGCACGGCTTCTACAGCAAACTTTCCCTGTGTGAGGGTTCCGGTCTTGTCAAATACCACGGTCTTGACCTTGGAGAGGATGTCCATATAGCTGGCTCCCTTGATGAGGATTCCCTTTCTTGAAGCTCCGCCGATTCCTCCGAAGAAAGTCAGCGGAACGCTTATGACAAGTGCACACGGGCAGCTGACCACCAGAAACATCAGAGCCCTGTATAGCCAGGTAGGGAAACTCTCTGAGAAACTGCCGGATAGAAGTGGCGGCAGGAAAGCCAGCAAGACAGCCGCGCAAACCACGATAGGGGTGTATATCCTGGCAAAGCGGGTGATGAACGTCTCGCTCCTGGACTTCTTTTCAGCGGCATTCTCCACCAGGTCTATTATCTTGGATGCGGTGCTTTCCTTGAAGTTCTTTGTGGTGCGGACCTTTATCGCCCCGGACAGGTTCACGCATCCGGAAATAACCTCGTCTCCCGCACCTGCTTCCCTTGGTACGCTCTCTCCGGTAAGAGCCACCGTATTCAGCGATGTGGCTCCTTCTATGATCCGCCCGTCCAGAGGAACTTTCTCTCCCGGACGGATAACTATCACTTCCCCGACTTTAACTTCTTCCGGGCTTACTTCCAGAAGGTTCCCCTCTCTTTCCACGTTGGCCTTGTCAGGGCGGATATCCATCAGGTGAGAAATGCTTTCCTTGCTCTTGCCCTCTGCATATCCTTCGAACAACTCTCCAACCTGGAAGAACAGCATCACGAAGACCGCCTCCGGAAACTGGGTTTCAGCTCCCGGCAGAAATCCTATGCAAAGCGCACCAATGGTCGCGATAGACATCAGAAAATGCTCGTTGAAAGCATCTCCGTGAACCAGCCCTTCAACGGCCTCTTTCAGCGTTTCCCACCCTGTTAGAAGATATGGAACAAGATAAACCAGAAGCAGTTGCCAGGTCTTGAGATTGCACTTTTTTTCAATTATTACAGCCGCAACCAGCAGAATGACTGTCGCGATTATGACAACAAGTTTTCCTTTCAGCCCCCTTTCCTCGTGATGATGGTGATGTTCGTGTATATGTTCGTGATCGTGTGCCATAGTTATTCTCCTTTTATAATAAGCCAATGGCCGCCTTTGTTGCAGCCCTGGCGCTTGATTATACCTTCTGCCTTGAGATTGGCCAGCTGTTTTTCAATGGCCTTTTCCGTGACGCAGACTCTCTGTGCAAGAGCCTTCGCTGTAATGTGCTTGTTCTCAGCGATAAGAAGCAATATCTTGTCTCTTGTCTTAAGGTTCTTCTTAGGTGCGCATTCTTCAGGTTCCGGGGTTTTCTCCTCAGTCTTAATAATCTGATCTATAGAGGAATCGATAGAGTTCAGAATATCGGATGCGAGCTTTTCCCTGAACTGCTGGTAATCCAGCTCGAAAGACTCGTTGTTTTCTGTAAAAAGCAGCACTTTCTTAATCTTGTCCATAATTTTTATCCCCTAAGTCTATAATTTTATTACCCTACAAAAATACAATTTATTCCCTAAAAACGATAGTTTTTCCCATAAATTTCCACACATTTTATAAAATAATTTGGTTTATAAAATAAACTGGTTTACATTTGCAGTGTGATTGATGCTGACCGAGTGCGCAATCGGGGAGCAGAAAAACAAAAAGTGTTAAACAATGTTAAAAGATTTTACAATGGAAACTAAGAACCTTACAACCGAAAGCTCTCTGAAAATAATCGCAGAGACAATGGAGCGCAACAGAATGACAATCGCCAAAAATTCCGGCAGACCTCTTATCCTTTGGGGATGCCTGGTGGCTGTTACCTCTGTAGTTATTTACTTCCTCTGGTCAAAGACCGGTAGCCCTGTCTGGAATCTTCTTTGGTTCGCGATGAGTATTATAGGTTTCATCTGCACCATATTCATGTCAAAGAACAGCGAGAAGGCTCCAAAGAATGAAGTATCCAGGATTCTGGGTAAGACCTGGATGTGGTTCGGATTCTTTACAACTGGCCTCTATCTGATGATCTGGGTTGCATACTTTATTATGAGAGCCTGTAATCCGGAAGCCAGCATCCACGTAGACCTTACTCTTGTAATTTCGTTGATGATGGGACTTTGCGGAGTTATCTCCGGAGTAGTCATGAAGATGAAGTCCGTTGTGGCCTGCCTGGTTGTCGCTACTGCAATTTCTGTAGTTGTAGCTCTGGTAGTAAACGGTCCTGCACAGATATTGGTATTCGCAATCCTTGGAGTCTTAGGGCTTGTAGTCCCGGGACTTATCCTCCAGAACAAGGTTAAGAACGGGAGCGTTCTTTCTAAATAGTTGATATTTAGTAAATTGAGCAAAGGAGAGTATGCCTTGCAGCTACCCCCTCAAGTGACTAAAAACAACAAAATCAGACATTTGCAAGAAACGCTAAACATCTTGGTATTATGGAAGAGAAACAGAAAATGTTCAAGCCTCTTGATCCGCTGCTCCATTCGGAGCTGAGGCTTGCGGTTATGAGCATACTGATTGGCGTGGTTGAAGCGGACTTTGTCTATATCAAGTCCCAGACCGGAGCTACGGCCGGAAACCTGAGCGTTCAACTGGACAAACTTTCCGCTGCGGGGTACATCGAGGTGGAGAAGACTTTCAAGGGAAAGAAGACCTGTACTCTATGCCGAATCACCGACAAGGGCCGGATCGCCTTCGCCGAGTATGTGGAGACTCTCAAGCAATATCTTCAGATCCCGAAAGGCTGAGAATCCCCAGGGTTTAAATCCCCAGGGTTGATTTATAGGAATAATACGGCACTCCCGCTGATACACTGATTGTAACGGCGGGAGTACTTCATTTTGAAAGTGTGCAAGGTCGGTCGTTTAGTGTACGGCCAAGCACATTTAGGCGGGAAAAGTGTGCACGGCCGGTAGTTTTGTGTACGACCAAGTACATTCAAGCATATGTCTAAAGGTTGGTGAAGCTGATCTTGTAGATCTTTGATGTGGTATCGTCGCAGACCCAGATGCAGCTGTGGGCGTGGTCCACATAAATACCCTCGCCGTTATCTATGAAGGAAACGCTGTAGCTTGCAAGCACTTCTCCATCTATGGTGCAGAGGTTGATAGTGCGGCTTTTGCTGTCTGCTATCCAGAGCACATTCCTGACAGGATCATAGCAAAGGTCGGCGATTTCGTTGAGGCTGCTTCCAGCAAGGTCCTTCCGGCCGGTTTCTCCTTTTCCTATGGAATAAGTGATCAGGACCACCGGCTTCTTTTGGTTGCCGATAAGCAGGGTGCCATCTTTGTACCAGGTGATGCCTTCAAGTCCGTCGTTTGTTCCATAACCGACATCTTCAACCACATAAATCAGTTCGTCTTTCTTGTAGTCAGGCGCTACAAGACGATGCACTTCCTGCTTGTTCTCAACGATATAATAGACATCTTTGGTCTTGGGGTCTATTGTAACGCCTTCGCAGTCGAAATGGCCTGTGTAGAAGTCTGTTGTCTTGCCGTTCCAAGTGATGTGGTTTATGCCGTTTTCGTCTGAAGCGCCAAGGAAACCGTCTCCGTCAGGGGCAAGGCAAAGGCCGGAAATCTCCTTGCAGGTTGTGCTGATTTCAGAATAATTGCCCATTACCGGCTTGTAGTTTTTAGGGGTGACTGGGATGTCTGGCGTTTCAGGTGTTTCAGACGTCAGGTGCTTGTGGGAACAAGAAACTCCAACCAGAGCTGCAGCTGCCATCAGCGGGAGCAATAATCTTATACTTTTCATATTTGTGTGTAAATCTTTCAGCAAAGATACACAATAGGGGCTTTTTCTGCTTGCTGAAGAAATTGTAAATTTGCCATATCATGACAGAATTGGAAAAACTGAACGCCGGGCTGCCGTACTGCTATGCGGATGCGGAAATGATAGCCAGAAAGAGCCAGGCCATAAAATGGTGCGAGGAGTACAACACCATAGACGGAACAGACTACGAAGCTCAGTACAAGTGCCTTCGGAAGATGCTTGGGGCTGTGGGCGAGAGAGTATGGATTTCCAAGACTTTCGGATGCGACTGTGGAAAGAACATCTTCATCGGCGATGATTTCACGGGAAACTTCAACCTCACTGTCCTGGACATACGGGAAGTTTACATCGGCAACAACGTGATGATAGGACCCAATACGCTGATAACCACTGTAGGTCATCCTCTTTCCCCTAAAGGTCGCAGAGAGTATATGGCAGAGGCAAAGCCTGTCAGAATCGGCAACGATGTGTGGATTGGCGGAAACGTGACCATCCTGCCGGGAGTTACCATCGGCAACAATGTTGTCATTGCTGCAGGTGCGGTGGTTAACGATGATATTCCGGACAACTGTCTTGTGGGCGGAGTTCCTGCATCCAAGATAAAGGATCTTGAGAACGATGTCAATTAGTTGATGGTAATCAGGATATGGCTTTTAATGCTCTATTAGAAAGGATGCTTGAATGCCGCGACGAGAGCCAGGTGGAGGGACTTATGCGTTTTTTCAAGACAGGGCCAGGGCAGTATGGTGAAGGTGACAAGTTCCTGGGGATCAAGGTTCCTGTGACGCGGGCCGTTGTCAAGGAATGTTGGAAGGATGTCTCTTTCGGGAATCTTGAAGAGTGTCTTCTCAGCCCTTATCATGAGGTGCGTCTTGCCGGGTTGCTCTGCCTTGTGGAGATCTTTTCAAATGCCGGGAAATCCAGGCCTTCAGGATGTGCGGCCGTTGACTCTGTTTGGCAGGCCGGTAGCGGAAAAGCTGATGGCAAAGCCGGAATGAACGATGATATATGGCTTAAGCTTCAGAGGCGGTGCGTGGACTTCTATCTGGCTCACACAGACCGCATCAACAACTGGGACCTTGTGGATCTTTCCTGCTACAGCCTTCTGGGCGAGTGGCTTCTGGACAAGGACCGCACTCTGCTGTATGATCTGGCCGGAAACGGCAAGAACATCTGGGAAAAGAGAATCGGCATTGTTTCCACGATGGCATTTGTCCGCAGGGGAGAGCTCAGCGATACCTATGCCATATCAGACCTACTGCTTTCCCCAACCGCTCCAACCTATGTTTCTTATTCCGGAGCTTCCGCAGCGGAATCTGTTTTCTCCGCTTCAGGAGCATCCGCAGCAGTCCCTTGTTCAGGAGCATCCGCAGCAGTCTCTTCTTCAGGAGGATCAGCTCCGCTGCATGATCTGCTTCAGAAGGCTGTGGGTTGGCTGCTCAGAGAGGCGGGCAAAAAAGATGAGGCGTCGCTGAGGAAATTCCTTGACAAGCGGGCCTCAATAATGCCCCGCACTATGCTGCGATATGCTATTGAGAAGTTTTCTCCAGAGCTGCGGGCGCACTACCTCCAGAAGTAGGCGCTTGAATCAGAAGGAGATGCCGGCACCTATGCCAATCATTGTGGAGCGTTCCATCCGCTGAGGATTGCTGTGGCGCTCTTTTTTCTTTTCTGAATTTTTCCTTTCAGCCTTTTCCATCTGGCGGATCAGTTTACGGTCTCTTCTCAAGGCTTCTGCGGCTCTCTTTCCAACATATCTTCTTAGGGCTTCCTGGCTTTTGAAAGTTCCGGCCGCTATGCTGGCGGAAGATTTGAAATCCGGGGCCAGAAGACCAGCTTCTGCCTTCAAAGACAGAACTCTGCGAACTTTTTCATTGAGTTCCTCGAGTGAGAAAACGCCTCTTTCAACAGAGTCCGCTATGGCTTCTATGGAGCCTTTGATATCGACAGGCATCAGAAGTATGTCGGATCCGCTGCGGTAGGCCTGGACAGTAACTTCAACTGCATCTCTGCCTTCAGAGACTCCTTTCATCACGATGGCGTCTGTTATCACGATGCCTTTGTAGTTCTGGTGGCCTCTGAGCAGACCTTCTATACACGGCTTTGAAATGGACATCGGGAGGCCGCTTGCATCTATGTTGGGGTTGCTTATGTGCCCAACCATTATCATCGGCAGGCCTTCTTGGATAAGTCTCTGGTAAGGAACCAGATCCACGCTGTCCATGAAAGCCAGGCTGTGGTCTATGACCGGCATCTCGTCGTGAGTGTCTTTGTATGTGTCACCGATTCCCGGATAGTGTTTTCCGCAGCCGATGATTCCTTCTTCCTTCATGCCTCTGATGTATGCAGAAGCCAGTTGGGCAACTCTTTTAGGACTGCTCCCGAATGAACGGGGTGCTATTGCAGTCTTGGCTTTGTTCTGTCTTACATAGTCGTTGTCATGGCTGATGTCAACTACCGGCGCAAAGTTCACCTGGTAGCCAAGGTCCCTGAGCTCCCGTCCTATGTTGCGGCCCATCTTATAGACAAACTTTTCAGCATCAGGAAGCTTTCCGAGCCTTTCCTGCATCGGGTAGCGTTTGTATTCCTTGAATCGCATGGCCGCGCCCCACTCGGCGTCAATAGTGTAAAGCAAAGGGACCTTGGAAATGGAACTCAGGTAATTCATCCTTTCTGCAAGGTCATACACGGAGCCGTCCATAACTATTATGCCGCCTGCGCCGTATTCCTTGACAAGAGACTCCTCAAAAGCTGCCCTTGCGCTGTCCGGTTTTGGATAAATGTCAAAGATGAAGAGCTGGGCAACTTTCTCCCTGACAGACATCTTTGCCATCAGTTCCTCTATTGTTGCATTTGTCTGCCCCTTGCTACTTGCGGCAGTAGTCTGTTCCTTTTTGCTTGCAGAAGTTGGAATATCAGTGGAAGCCAAGCCGTTAGTCTGTTCTTGAGCAGTGTTTAGGGATTTATGTTGTGCGTATGCTGAGAAGCTACAGCCTACTATGGCAGTCAGCATAAAAATCAGTCTGTATGTAGAAATCTTCATTGTCAATGTCTTTGATGTGGCTTTGCAAAAATACATAAAAAGAGGCTTGCCGGACAGGGCAGGCCTCATGTCGTTGATAATAGGTTATGATTTAAGAATCGTCAGTTGTCACTGGTAAGGTCTTTTATCTGGGCAATGGTTTCGTCTGACTTGCTTAAGATGTTGTGGCGCATCATCAGGCCCAAGGCTCCTCCTATTACCAGTCCGACTCCAAGTCCTATAAGCATTGGAACTCTTGCTTCAGATGGGAAGGTTTGGTTTTTCATTATCTCATAGCACATTCCTCCCATCCAGACTGTCAGCAGAGGAATGCCTACCCAGAGCCAGTTGGCATAACCTTTCCTGAAGCGTACAATTCCTTTGGCTGCAGTTACAAGGTCAGTATCCATTTTAGGAAGCCTGTTGTTTATCACGATGGTGGCTATAAGGCAGAATGCCAGCATGATTTCTGTCGCGATAACGAAAGGAATTGAAAAGCCCATTCTCAGGAGGTTGAGGCAAAGGAGCATGGCAATCACCTCGATAATCGTTTGGCGGAGAGCTTTTCTCTGGAGACTGCCCAGAGTCTTTCTGTAAGCGTTCCTGAGAAGTTTGTCGTTGATGATGTTTTCTCCCTCCAGTTTCTCTTTCATCTGGCGGAGCTGTTGCTGCATTTCGTTGAGTATGTTGTCTGTGTTTTCCATTTTACTTCATCTTTTTGAGTTGTTCTTTGATTCTGACAAGGCGGACAGAAACATTCTTGGTGCTGATTCCGACAATCTGGCCAATTTCTTCATAGCTGAGGTTTTCCAGCCAGAGCAGGACTATGGCCCTGTCGAAAGGCCCCAGTTTCGAGATCCTGTCTTTCAAAAGGTTAGCCTGGATGGAAGCTGTGTCGCGGTCTTCAAACAGGTCTGTCTTCATAGACAGCGGTTCTCTTTTTGGCAAACGCCTTTTCTTGCGGTCTGAAGAAATGCAGGTGTTCAGGCTCACTTTCCAGATCCAGGAGTTAAGGCTGCTTTCACCCCGGAAAGTTCCGGAACCTTTCCATAGGTTGATCAGGATCTCCTGGAAGAGGTCGGCTACCTCCTCTTTGTCCTGCGAGAACATGTAGCAGACGGTGTAAATCGTCCCCTTGTGTTCCCTGACCATCTTTTAGAATTCTTTTTCTGTCATTGCCTGTCTTGTTTGTTTGCCCATTAGACGCAGAACCTAACGGAAAACTACACAAAGTTCAATTTTTTTATGAAAATATGCAGTGAAAGGGCGCTGCAATGTAAATCGCAGATAATTAGTATAATATAACTTTTCCAGTGCTTGGTTGTTTGCACAGGAAAATGTTTAATTGCTAGAGTTCTAGATAGTTTGCTTGCAGGGCAACTATATGCCGGACTGCAATGTGAACTCCTGCGTTTTTTGCGGACTGCGGGCACTTGGGGCTACAAATTTTTCATCGCGATACAAAAATATGAGATGATACCCGTCTTCTAAAGTTATGGTGAGCATATTGCTCTTGAATTTGTAAGTGCCTTTCTTGGAATCGGAAGACTCCCATCCAGGTATGGTGGATACTGTTCCGTCTGGGTTCTTCCGCATGGCAGGATGCGGTGGCATGACACGATTTGTTGTGACTGTAACCTCCTTTCCTGAGGTGAATTCCAGGGTTTGGGTGATAGTCATATTTCCGGCATCTGCAACAAACTCTTTCTCAATAGATTTCCAGACTGTACCTTTCAGTTTAGGTTTCTTTGTATCCATGCTCATAAGAATCAGTGCCGCAGATGTGAACAGCAGCACTACGGCAATATTGAAAATCTTTTTCATAGTCCTGTGCTTTTGATATTGCATCAAATTGTGTTGATGCTTTTGTTTCAATTGATGATTAACTCCTGACATCAAATATAGAGATTGCTTCTCTGACATCAAATATAGAGAATATTCTTGTTTTTAATGCGTAAGAAAGAGAATAAGCGAGGCAAAAATCAGATAGATGGAATCAGCCCGGTGGAATCAGATAGATGGGATCAGGCCGGTGGAATTGGGCAATAAGGATCAGATAAGCAGAATCAGCAGGAAGGTGAGGAGTTCTGTAAGAGGAACGGCCAGCCAGAAGCCGGGAGTTCCCAGGAGCATCGGGAGGAAGATGAAGGCAGGAACCAGGATGACAAGCCCCCTGAGCATCATGAACACTGTAGCTCTTATGCTTTTCTCGATGGCTTGGTAATAGCCGATGAGTGCGATGTTGAGAGAGAAGAACACTGCGGCGCCGGCAAACAGCGGCAGCCCTGAAGTTGCGATAGCATAAGGTATGCTGTCTCTGTCCAGGAACATTCCTACGAGTGGATGAGCTCCAAGTGCCAGTACAAGAAAGGCTATGACGCCGCACAGGAGCGAAGTGCGTATGCTCACTCTCTTTGCCTCTGAAACTCTTTCCTTGTTTCCGGCTCCGTAGTTGAAGCTGATGATAGGCTGGGCAGACTGGGCTACGGCATTGTTTACCATAAACACTATCGGGTATAGGTAGCAGGCTACGCTGAATGCTGCTACGCCGTCTTCTCCCAGGTTTTTGATTATTACATAGTTGCCTGTCAGCATAGTGAATGCCATAGCTAGTTCGCCGAGGAGGGAGGAAAAACCGCTCTTTATCATGTAGCCAGTGTTCCTTAGAGTCAGATAAAGACTTGTGCGGGTAAGCTTCAGGGCATAGAGGTGCAAGGTTTTGGAGCGGAATATGATATACACCATCACCATAGCAGTACCTAGAGCACAGCAAATTGTGGTGGCAAGAGAAGAACCTTTTATACCCATTTGCATAGGGAAAACGAACAGCCAGTCCAGGAAGATGTTCAGGGCCCCCGGAATAATGCCTACAAGAGAGGCATATACAGGAGAGGCATCCAGTCTTATGATAAAGGAACCGACAGTTTCTACAACCATCATTATGCAGCCCGGCAGGAGAGGGAGCATATAGGCCATGGCAAGAGGCATCAGAGAATCGCTGCATCCCAGCAGCCTGAGGAATCCTTCCTTGAACAGCCAGATAAGCAAGACAATTATGCCCATCACTACAGATGCTACTTCCAGAGCCTGGGTTATGTTGATGTTTGCTGCCTTTATGTTTCCTTTGGAGAGATGGATGCTTGCTACAACGCTCACACCCACGCCGAACATAAGTGACAGTCCTGTGGTCAAAAGAAACAGCGGGGCTACTATGTTTATGGCGGCAAGCGCATCGCTGCCAACGCCCTGCCCCACAAAGATACCGTCTGCAACCGTGAGCAGAGACATGAAAACCATAGACAGCAGGGTAGGGTAGAACATTCCCCTGAAAAGCTGGGGAATACGGGTTGTCCCGAAGTCTATGCTGTCTCTGGTCAGGTTTTTCATTGAGTCCTTTGTCTTTAGGCCGGCAAAGATACTCAATGATATACAATTGGCAAGGTCTTATTCCACTACCTGCTTCTTCCTTGTCAGGAAGGCCTGGAACAGATACAGGAAGCCGAGGATTACTCCTGTTTTGAAGGGGGAGAGCAGGTCTTCAGAACCGAAGCAAAGTGAACCAAGCGGCGTTACTATGAACGGAGAGAGGAACTGCCCAAGATATAGGGCGGCTGAAAGAAGTGGCATAACTGTGAAGGTGAGCTTTCCGTTCTTATTGATGTTTGCCATAAAATTAACGGAGTACAAGCTCTACCAATCATTCAATGAGTTAGCGGAGCTTATGCCCCGCTAACCGTGTTGATTCTGGGTTGCAAAAGTATAAAAAACTTTTGAAACTGCAACCGCCGGTTCTGTCTCTTCAAGTTATACCAGAGTGCCGTCTGAATGAATGAAAATGACGGTATCTGGTTTACCTGACATCTCAAGTGAGATTTCATAGAATTCGTCGGATGAAGTCTGGACCAGATCCACATCGTCTATCTTCCATCCGGCATATTCCGTATTAAGGTATGTCTGGATGGCAGCAGGAAGAGGATTCTTCACAAAGTCAACATCTTTTTCAGTGCGGGACCATTGCCAGGAAGCATCCTTTGTCCAGTAAGCTTCGTATTCTGTATTCTCCACATAGAAATCAGCCTTGATTGTGTTGGCCTTTATTTGGCTCACCTGCAAAGTTCCGTGTTTAAGTTATCCAAAGATCTTATAGATTCTATACATGAAGAAGGTATAGTCGCTTACACCTCGTAGTTGGGATC